>NZ_LMUQ01000052.1:18094-75471 GCF_009765865.1 Acidisoma sp. L85 | reverse complement strand
CTCCGGCTGCCCCAGGGGCTGCGCTCCCCCCGGCCCCGCCCCGCTGATGCTGGTCGGGCGCGCGGGCCGCCTCGATTTCCTTACGGACGGGCGCGCCGCGGACCCTCCGGCGTTGCGGGGCCTCAGTCTGATTGAAACACCAGCGGTGCTAGAGACCGCCGCATGACAAGATACGACTACATCCGCGAGGGCGCCGCGATTTACGAGCGGTCCTTCGCCATCATCCGGGCCGAGGCCGATCTCTCGCGTTTCACGCCCGAAGAGTCGCGCATCGCGGTTCGCATGATCCATGGTTGCGGCATGGTGGAGGTGGCTGAGGCCATCCGTTTCGGCGGCGGTTTCGCGAAGGCCGCCCGCGCGGCGCTGCTGGCCGGCGCGCCGATCCTCTGCGATTCCAAGATGGTCGCGAATGGCATCACCCGCGCGCGCCTGCCGGCCATGAACGAGATCCTCTGCACCCTGGATGCGTGCGAGGTGCCAGCAATCGCCGCCCGGATCGGCAATACCCGCTCGGCGGCGGCGCTGGAGCTTTGGGGCGAGCGGCTGGGTGGCGCCTTGGTCGCCATCGGCAATGCGCCGACGGCCTTGTTTCACCTGCTCGAATTGATCGATGCCGGGGCGCCTCCACCGGCGGCGGTGATCGGCCTGCCGGTAGGGTTCGTGGGCGCCGCCGAATCCAAGGCGGCGCTCGCGGCCTATGCCAAGCTTCCCTACGTCATCGTCGAGGGTCGGCGGGGTGGCAGCGCCATGGCGGTCTCGGCCGTCAATGCGGTGGCGAGCGAGCGAGAGTGAGCGGCACGCTCTTCACCCTCGGCATGGGACCCGGCGACCCGGAGCTGGTCACGCGCAAGGCGGCGCGCATCCTGGGGGCGGCGCCGGTCGTCGCCTATTTCGCCAAGGCCGGCCGCATCGGCCATGCGCGGGGCATCGCCGAGGGGATGATCGCGCCCCGGGCCGAGGAATTGCGTTTCGACTATCCGATGACGACCGAGATCTCGCCGCATGACGGGCGCTATGTCGATGCCATGGCCGCCTGCTACGCCGCCGCTGCCGAGACTTTGGCCGAGCGGCTGGCGACAGGGCTAGATGTCGCGCTGCTCTGCGAGGGCGATCCGTTCTTCTATGGCTCCTCGATGTATCTCTTCGACCGGCTGCGCGACCGTTTCGCGACCGAAATCGTGCCGGGGGTGTTGGGCATGAGCGGCTGCTGGGCCGAAGCGCGGCTGCCGATGACCCATGGCGACGATGTGCTGGCGGTGTTGCCCGGCACCATGACGGCCGAGGCGCTGGCCGGGCATCTCGCGGGGGCCGACGCGGCGGTGATCATGAAGCTTGGGCGCAACCTGCCCAAGGTGCGCGCGGCGCTGGAAACGGCGGGGCGGGCGAATCGCGCGGTCTATGTCGAGCGCGGCACCATGACCGGCTCGCGGATCCAGTTGCTGACGGAGAAATTGGACGACACGGCGCCGTATTTCTCGCTCATCCTGGTTCCCGGCCGCCAGAGGCCGCGGTGAGCTGCGCATCCGGCGCCCTTTATGTCATCGGCCTCGGGCCGGGCGATGACGCGCTGCTGACCGGCGAAGCGCGGGCCGCGCTGGACGCCTGCACCGACCTTTTCGGCTATTCCGCCTATGTGGACCGTGTGCCGCCGCGCGCCGGCCAGGTCCGCCATGGCTCGGACAATCGGGAGGAGCTTGCCCGCGCCCGTGCCGCCTTGGCGCTTGCCGCATCGGGCGGCCGGGTTGGCATCGTTTCGGGCGGCGACCCTGGCGTCTTCGCGATGGCGAGCGCGGTCTTCGAGGCGATCGAGGCGGGCGAACCGGTTTGGCGGAATCTGGAGGTGACGGTGGTGCCCGGCGTCTCCGCCATGTTCGCGGCGGCGGCGCGGCTGGGGGCGCCGCTGGGTCATGACTTCGCTGTCGTCTCGCTCTCGGACAATCTCAAGCCTTGGCCGCTGATATTGCGGCGGCTGGAGGCGGCGGCGAAAGCCGGCTTCGTGCTCGCGCTCTACAACCCGGTCTCCCGCGCGCGGCCGTGGCAGCTCGGCGCCTCGCTGGATTGCCTGCGCGCGGTGCTGCCGCCCGAGACGCCGGTGGTCTTCGCCACCGCCGTCAGCAGGCCGGACGAACGGCTGGAGATCGTCGCGCTGGCGCAAGCTGATTCGGCGGGCGCTGATATGCGCACCCTGGTGCTGGTGGGTTCGGCGGAGACGCGCCGTCTCGCGCGGGGCAAGGGGATGCGCGACTGGGTTTATACCCCGCGCGGGTCGGCCGCCGCGTGATGCGCCAGCAGCCAAGCCAGCGCGGCCGGGGCATCGGCGACGGTCTCGCCCGACGGCATGGGCGGGCGGTCCACGATGATGACGGGCAATCCGAGGGCTCGCGCCGCGCGCAGTTTGGCGTCATCTCCGCCGGAGTTCTTGGTGACTACGAGCTCGATCGCATGCCCGGCCATCAGCGCCCGCTCGGCCGCCTCGGAAAATGGCCCGCGTGCTGCGATGGCGGTGGCTCTGGGCGGCACCAGGGCCGGGTCAGGCGGATCGACGGAACGCAGCAGGTAAGAGTGTTGTGGCGCCGCTCGGAATGGCAGCAGGTCCTGCCGCCCGATCGTCAGGAAGACGCGGCGCGGATCGGCACCAAGTGTCTCGGCCGCCTCTGCCACAGTGTCGACGCGGCGCCAGTCGTCGCCCGGGATCGCCGTCCAGCCGGGGCGCCGCAACACCAACCGCGGAATGCCGGTAGCGCCAGCCGCCGCTTCGGCATTGGCAGAGATGCGGACAGCGAAGGGATGCGTCGCATCGACCAGCGCCGCCAAGCGCTCCGCCCGCAGATAGGCGGCGAGACCGGCCGCTCCCCCGAACCCGCCGAGGCGATGGGGGATCGGTGGCGGGACGGGTGCCAGGGTGCGGCCCGCGAAGGACAGGATGGGCGCGAAGCGCGCATCGCCCGCGAGCAGGCGGGCGAGGGCGGATGCTTCGGTCGTCCCGCCGAGAATGAGGGTTCGTAGTGGTGGCGGTTCTACCATGGCTGACCCTTGTCGGCATCGGCGAGGATGGTGTCGAGGGGCTCTCCGCCACCGCGCGCGCGGCGATCGGCGCGGCGGCGCTGGTGATGGGCGGGGGGCGGCACCTCGCATTGGCGAAAGCATTGATCCGGGGCGAGGCGCGTGCCTGGCCTAATCCGCTGGCCGAGGGCATTCCCGCGATCCTGGCGCGGCGCGGGCAGCCGGTGGTGGCGCTCGCCTCGGGCGATCCCTTTTGCTTTGGCGTGGGGAGTTTGCTGGCGGCGGAGGTGCCGATGGCGGAGATCCTGTGCCTGCCCGCGCCATCCGCCTTCACGCTTGCCAGTGCCCGGCTGGGCTGGGCGATGCAGAACACCGCGACCATTTCCTTATGCGGGCGCCCGGTGGCGGCGCTGCGTCCGCTGCTGCAACCCGGCGCCCGTATCCTCGCGCTGTCGGCGGATGGCACGACGCCGGGAATCGTGGCGGCGCATCTGCGCGCCTGGGGGTTCGGGGCGACACAGCTTACGGTGCTCGAAGCGATGGGCGGCCCGCTCGAGGGTCGGCGCGGCTTCGGAGCGGAGGAGACGGCGCCCGACGGGCTCGCTCCGCTCAATGTCATCGCATTGGAAGTCGCCGGCGGGCCAAGCCTGCCGCTGTCGCCTGGCCTCGAGGAGGATTGGTTCGAGACCGATGGACAGATCACCAAGCGCGAGGTGCGGGCGATAACACTCGCGGCGCTGGCCCCGCGACGTGGCGAGCGGTTGTGGGATATCGGCGCGGGCTCCGGTTCCATCGGCATTGAATGGATGCTGCGCCACCCCGCGATGCGCGCCATCGCCGTCGAGGCGCGGGCGGATCGCGCGGCGCGGATCAAGCGCAATGCCGGGACGTTGGGTGTGCCGGGACTGGTGGTGCGCGAGGGCACCGCGCCGGCTGCGCTGGAGAGGCTGCCGCCGCCGGATGCCGTCTTCATCGGCGGCGGCGCGGGCGATGCGGCTTTGCGCGTGGCGTGCTGGGATGTGCTGCCATCGGGCGGGCGGCTCGTGATCAACGCGGTCACGCTGGAAACCGAGCAGGCGGTCGCCGCCTGTCATGCGGCTTGGGGAGGGTGCCTTACCCGCATCGGCATCGAGCGTCTGGAGCCGATCGGCAGTCTGCAAGGCTTCGCCCCGGCGCGCGTCGTGACCCAGTATCGCGTGGTGAAGCCGTGATCGTCGTCGGCATCGGTTGCCGTCGGGAGGTAAGCGCCGCCGCCATCGTCGCGCTGGCGCAAGACGCTGCGGAACGGATCGCGGCAAGGTTAGATGTGCTGGCCGCTCCCGAGTTCCGCGGCAGGGAAGCCGGTATTGCCGAGGCCGCCACGACCTTGGGCCTGCCCATCCGCTGGATCGACCATGCGGCACTCAAGGGCGAGCAAGGCCGCTGCCTCACCCGCTCAGTCCGCGCGGAAGCCGAGGTCGGTCTCGCCTCGGTCGCCGAGGCCGCGGCGCTGGCGGCGGCGGGGCCGGATAGCCGGCTGATCCTGCCGCGCATCGCGCGTGATGGCGTGACGCTTGCGCTGGCCGAGGGGCCAGGCGCCGCATGACGGTCCATTTCATCGGCGCCGGTCCTGGCGCCGCCGATCTGCTGACGCTGCGGGGCGCGGCGCTGATCGCCGCATGCCCGGTGTGCCTCTATGCCGGTTCGATCATCCCGGCCGAGATGCTGGCGCATTGCCCGCCGGGCGCGCGCATCGTCGATACGGCATCGCTCGACCTCGATGCGATCGAGGCCGAATGCGTCGCTGCCGATGCCGCCGGGCAGGATGTGGCGCGGCTGCAATCCGGCGATCTTTCCCTGTACAGCGCGGTGGCAGAGCAGACCCGCAGGCTCGACCGGCGCGGCATCGCCTGGACCATGACGCCCGGCGTTCCCGCTTTCGCCGCCGCCGCCGCCGTGCTGGGGCGAGAGCTGACGGTGCCGGGGCTCGCGCAGAGCGTGGTGCTGACGCGGGTCGGCGGGCGTGCCTCCGCCATGCCGCCCGGCGAGGATCTGGCGGCCTTCGCGGCGACGGGCGCGACACTCGCGATCCATTTGGCGATCCACGCGCTCGACGCCGTGGTGGCGGCGTTGCTGCCGCATTACGGGGTCGATTGTCCCGCCGCCATCGTGGCCCGTGCCACCTGGCCGGAGGAGCGGGTCATCCGGGGAAAGCTTGGCCGGCTGGTGATGCTGCACGCGGCGGACCCGATCCCGCGCACGGCGCTCATCCTGGTCGGCGTGGCGCTGGATGCGGAAGGGTTTCGCGAAAGCGCCCTCTACGACGCCGGCTATGTCCGCCGCTTTAGGGGGTCGCCGTGAGAGGCGACCAGGTTGCCCTGGCGGTCGAACATCAGCACCTCAAGCACGATCGGCGCACCCGCCAGAACCTCCGCCGCCACGGCATGGGCGCGGGCGGCGATGCCTTGGGCCAGCGGGATCTCGGGCGCGACCTCGAAGGCGAGCGCGGTCGTATTCGCCGCCGCCACCGCCGCCGCCACCTCGGCGGTGGCGCCGAGTTCGGTCGCGAACGCGGCCAGCGCCAGGGAGTCCACGCCGCCGCGTTTGGAATGCAGGTCGAGCCGTCCCTGCGCGAGCTTGGTCATCTTGGCGAGGCCGCCGGCGAGGGTCAGCCGCTCCACCGGATGCCGCCGCAGGTATTTCAGCGTGCCGCCCACGAAGTCGCCCATGTCGATGAGGGCGAGGTCCGGCAACGCGTGATGCGCCTGGACCGCAAGCTCCGAGGTTCGGCCGGTGGCCGCCGCGACATGGGTGAGGCCGGTGGCGCGTGCCACGTCGATGCCGCGCTGAATGCTGTCGATCCAGGCGGCGCAGGAATACGGGATGACGATGCCCGTGGTGCCGAGGATCGAGAGCCCGCCGCGAATCCCCAGCCGCCCGTTCAGCGTGCGCTCGGCCAGAATCTCGCCGCCCGGGATGGCGATCTCCACCACCCAGTCGGCTCCGAACTCGGCCAGGGTGGTGCGGATCATTTGCCGGGGCACCGGGTTGATCGCGGGTTCGCCCGGCGGAACCGGCAGGCCCGGCAGGGTTACGGTGCCGACGCCCTCGCCCGCGTGGAAGAGGATTCCGGTGCCGGGTGCGCCGGGGGACAGCGTGACGCGGATCAGGGCGCCATGGGTCACGTCCGGATCGTCGCCGGCATCCTTGACGATGCCGACTATGGCGGTGCCCGCCGTCAGCCGCGCCTCAGCCAAGGCGAAGGCGGCGGTGCCGCCGCGTGGCAGGCTTATGGTAACGGGATCGGGGAACTGGCCGGTCAGCAGCCCTTCGGCGGCCGCGCGTGTGGCGGCGGTGGCGCAGGCGCCGGTGGTCCAGCCGCGACGGAGAGGGGGCGCATCCACAGCCCCGTAGTTAGAGACGCCGGCGACGGCGGGAAAGGACGATGACGGTCTCGGATGCCCTGCGCCGGCTGATGGGCGAGGTTCCCGAGTTTCGGCCCGGCCATGTCTGGCTCGCCGGCGCCGGTCCCGGCGATGTCGGCCACCTCACGCTGCACGCGATCGCCGGGCTCGCCCAGGCCGATGTCGTGCTGCATGACGCGCTGGTGAGCGACCGCGTGTTGGCTCTGGCGCGGCCAGATGCCGCCCGGATTCATGCCGGAAAGCGCTGCGGCCGTCCTTCCTCCGAGCAAACGAGCATCATCGAGGCTCTTGTGGCACTGGCGCAGGCCGATAAGCGCGTGCTGCGCCTGAAGGGCGGCGATCCCTTCGTGTTCGGGCGCGGCGGCGAGGAGGTTCTTGCGCTGGCCGAGGCCGGGATTCCGTTTCGGGTCATTCCGGGCATGACGGCGGGCGTCGCGGGGCTCGCCGCCGCGCTGATCCCGGCCACGATGCGCGGCATCAACCAGGCGGTGATCCTCGCCACCGGTCACGGCGCCGAGTCGCAGCACGCAAGCCTCAACTGGGAGGCGATGGCGGCGCTGGGCCAGCCCATCATCCTGTATATGGGCGCGCGCCGCATCGGCACCATCGCCCGTCGCCTCATGGCGGGCGGCATGGCGGCCGAGATGCCCGCCGCCATCATCCGCAATGCCACGGCGCCGACGCAGGAGGTCACCGTCACCGATCTCGGCCATGTCGCGGCGGCGGTGGGACCGGGTGACGAGGAAGCGCCGACCCTCATCGTGATCGGCGGCATCGTCTCTATGCGCGGGCGGATCGCCGATCTCGTCGCGGGCATCGCCGGGGAGCTGCCTTGGCCGCCGGGCTGATCCTGGCGGCGCCACGCTCGGGTTCCGGCAAGACGACGGTGACGCTGGCGCTGGCGACGGCATTCCGGCGCCATGGGCTCGCGGTCGCGGTGGCGAAATCCGGGCCGGATTACATCGACCCCGCCTTCCATGCGGCGGCGACCGGCCGCCCGGCGCTCAACCTCGATAGCTGGGCCATGCCGCCCGAGTTGCTGGACGCGCTGTTGGGCGAGGCGGCGGCGGGCGCCGATCTCGTCCTCATCGAGGCTTCGATGGGACTCTTCGATGGCGCGGGTCCCAAGGGCGCCGCCGGTCGCGCGGCGGATCTGGCGGCACGTTGGGGATTGCCGGTGGTGCTGGTGCTGGACGTCTCCGGCCAGTCCCAGACGGCGGCGGCGAATGCGCGGGGGTTTATGGGTTTTGAGGCGGGTGTCGATATCGCGGGCGTCATCCTCAACCGCCTCGGCAGCCCGAAGCATGAGGCGGGCATCCGGCCCGCGATGGCCGAGATTGGTCTGCCGGTTCTGGGCGCGCTGTTGCGCGACCCCTCGCTGGCTTTGCCGGAGCGCCATCTCGGGCTGGTGCAGGCGGGCGAATTCGCGGATCTCGACACCCGGCTCGCCCATCTTGGGGAGCTGGCGGAACGGCGGCTCGATCTCGACGCTATCCAGGCGCTGGCGGTGCCCATTGCGGCGGAGGTGGCGACCTTGCCCGCGCTCCCGTTCGGCCAGCGCATAGCGGTGGCGCGGGATGCAGCCTTCACTTTCCTCTATCCGCATCTGCTTGAAGGCTGGCGCAGGATGGGCGCCGAGATCCTGTTCTTCTCGCCGCTGGCCGACGAGCCTCCGCCTGCTTTCGCCGATTCCTGCTGGCTGCCCGGCGGCTATCCCGAATTGCACGCCCCGGCACTCGCCGCCGCCACGCGGTTCAAGACAGGGCTTGCGGCTTTCGCGGCCACCCGCCCCGTTCATGGAGAGTGCGGAGGCATGATGGTGCTCGGCCGCAGCCTTACCGATGCGAACGGCGAGGCGCATGCGATGGCGGGGCTGCTCGACCACGCCACCAGCTTCGCGCGGCGCAAGCTGCATCTCGGCTATCGCCGCGCGGTGTTGGAGGCGGTGGGGCCGCTGGGTGCCGCAGGGGCGGCGCTGCGGGGTCATGAGTTTCATTATGCAACGGTCTCGGAGCCCGGCACGGACGCGCCCTTCGCCAGGCTGAGCGACGCCGCCGGAACCGATCTCGGTCAGGCGGGCGGCAGGCGAGGCCGCGTTTCCGGCAGTTTCTTCCATCTCATCGCGCGCGAGGATGCTACGCCATGACCACCATTCTTCCCGACCGCCTCGCGGATCTCCTCAAGGGATTGCCGCAGGGCGACGAAGCCTCGGCCCGTGCGGTCGCCGCCCGGCAGGCGCGGCTGACGAAACCCGCCGGGAGCCTGGGCATGCTGGAGGAAGGCGTGGCCTGGCTCGCCCGCTGGCAGGGCCGCGCGGTGCCGCGCCTCGATCAGATGGAGGTCGTGATCTTCGCGGGCAATCACGGCGTCGTCGCCCAGGGCGTGTCGCCGTTTCCGGCGGCGGTCACGGCGCAAATGGTGGCGAATTTCGAGGCGGGCGGGGCCGCGATCAACCAGATTTCGGGCCAGGCGGGGGCGGCGCTGGCGGTTCATCCGCTGTCGCTTGACAAGCCGACCGCCGATTTCACCCTCGCCCCAGCGATGACCGAGGCCGAATTTCGCGACGCCCTCGCGGCGGGCTTCGCGGCGGTGACGCCGGGGCTCGATCTGCTGTGCCTGGGCGAAATGGGCATCGGCAATACGACGGTGGCGGCAGCTCTGTCGGCGGCGCTTTTCGGCGGCGGTGGCGCCGATTGGGCTGGACGCGGCACGGGCCTCGACCCGGCAGGCGTGAGCCGCAAAGCGATGGTGGTGGATAGGGCGCTGGCGCTGCATGCAGCCGCGCTGGGTGATCCCTGGGAGGTCGCGCGCCGTCTCGGCGGGCGCGAGACGGCGGCGATACTGGGTGCCGTGATCGCCGCCCGCCGCCGTGGCGTGCCGGTGCTGCTGGACGGTTTCGTCTGCTCCGCCGCGGCCGCGCCTTTGGCAAGGCTGCTGCCGGGGGGCTTGGATCACACCCTGATCGGCCATGTCTCGGCCGAGGCCGGCCACCGGCGGTTGCTGCGCGAACTGGGCCGACCGCATCTCCTCGATCTCGACATGCGGCTTGGCGAGGGGTCCGGAGCAGCGCTGGCCGTGACGATCCTCCGTGCGGCGCTCGCCTGCCATACGGGGATGGCGACTTTCGATCAGGCAGGGGTGACTGACCGGGACTGAGCGATGGCGGATATCCGGAGCCAGATCGACAGCCGCGTAGCGGAGCTGGTCGCCGCCTTCGGGCTGCTGACGCGACTGCCATTGCCGCGCGGTGTCGAAGGGGCGCCGTCCGGCCGCGCCGTTTGGGCCTGGCCGGTGGTGGGTGCTGTCGTTGGGACGATCGGCGCCGCGATGTTCCTGGTCGCCGCGCGGCTGGGGCTCGCACCTTGGCTCGCGGCGCTATTGGCGCTCGCCGCGACCACGCTCGTGACCGGCGGATTGCATGAGGACGGGCTGGCCGATTTCGCAGACGCCATGGGCGGCGCCACGCCTGAGCGGCGACTCGCCATCATGAAGGACAGCCGCATCGGCAGCTTCGGCGCGCTCGCGCTGATTTTCTCCGTTGCATTGCGAGGGGGCACTCTAGCCACCATCGCCATGGCGAATACGCCGGGCCTTGTGGCGGGTGCGCTGATTCTCTCCGGGGTGATCGGGCGAGCCGGGATGCTGGTGCCTTTCCTGCTCCTTCGCCCGGTGCGGCCGGGTGGTCTTGGCGCCAGTCTGGAGCGGCCGGAGCCGATTCGTATCGGCATCGCCGCCGCGATCGCCGTCGCTTTCGCGCTGCTGCTGCGGCCAGTCGCCATGGTCGAGCCGATGCTTGTCGCGGCGATCATCGCGGCGGGGCTCGTCACCTCGATTGCCTGGCGGCGCCTGGGCGGTCATACCGGGGACGTGCTGGGAGCTGTGGAACAGGTCGCGGAATGCACCACACTACTTGCACTTTCGGCAAGTTTCGGCGGTTTAACCCTTTGAATCGCTGAGAACGTTCCAATCCTCAGACATAACCGCGTTCCGCACTTGCCGCGATCTGTCGCGGCGATATACCGTCCGCCTCGGCAAGACGTGCTTCCGTGAAACGGCGAATGACTTCCGGCTAAGCCATGGCAACGACCGTGGTGCGAAAAGGCCGGTCCTGAACCGGCGCAACAAGAGTCGGGAGGACGGACGTGGGCCAACAGCCTCGTTGCAAGCATCGCGACGCCGCAGTCGCACCTGCCTCGGCAGGGCCACGCCAATGAGCGGCGCCACGGAAGATCAGGGCCGCCGGTCCTTCGTCAGCCGCGCGCTGCGTTCCCGCGAAACCGGCATTATCCTCGCGCTGATCATCATGGTCATCGGCTTGTCGGTGTTCGCGCCGGATTTCGCGACACCCGACAACTTCCTCAATGACTCACGCAACTTCTCCTTCGTCGGCATCGTCGTGCTGGGGCAGGCGATGGTCATGATCACCGGCGGCATCGATCTGTCGGTGGGCAGCGTCTGGGGTCTGTCCGCTGTCTCCTCCGCCGCCCTGATGAATGCCGGTATGGGCACCATTCCCGCCTGTGTTCTCGCGCTGCTGATCGCCGCCGCTTTTGGCCTCTTCAACGGGCTTTGTGTCACCAAGCTGCGCATGCCGCCCTTCGTGCCGACGCTCGCCACCATGAGCATCGCGCGCGCCCTTGCACTGGTGATTACCCGCGGCCATTCGATCGACGGCTTCCGGCCCGATGACAGCCCATTCTTTAACCTGGGCGGCGGCGCTATCTTTGGCCTGCCGAACCCCTTCATCATCTTCGTGGTGCTCTCGGTCATCGCGAGCCTTGTGCTCAGCCGCAGCGTCTATGGCCGCCAGCTTTATGCGGTCGGCGGCAATGAGCGGGCGGCGCGGCTGACTGGCTTGGAAGTCGATCGCCTCAAGATCAGCGTCTATGTGATTTCGGCGGTGCTCGCCGGTGTCGCCGGCATCATCGAGGTGAGCTACCTGTCCTCCGCCATCTCCAATCAGGGGCTCGGCAAAGAGCTCAGCGTGATCGCCGCCGCGGTGATCGGCGGCACCAACCTGACCGGCGGCGAGGGCACAATCCTCGGCGTCTTTATCGGTGCCGTGATCCTGGAAGTGCTGCGCAACGGGCTCGTGCTGCTTGGCACCGATGCTTATTGGCAGGGCGTCTTTGTCGGTTCCGTCATCGTGCTCGCGGTGTTCATCGACCAGGTCCGCAAGGGATTCTGGCGAACGCGGTAACGTGCCTATCCAAAAACCAAGTCCTATCGGGGAAGAACCTAATGAAGAACCTATTGTTGAGTGCCGCCGCCGTGATGACCGTGGGGCTGGGTCTGGCAGGCGCCGCCGGCCATGCGCAGGCCGCCGAGAAGAAGGTTTTCGCCCTAGTGCCCAAGGCGCTCGGCGTGCCCTTCTATGCCGATGCCGAGACGGGCTGCGAAGCCGAGGCCGCGAAGATCGGCGCTACTTGCCTGTTCACCGGCCCGGCGCAGCTCGATGACGCGGCGCAGATCAGCATCATACGTGACCTTATCACGCGCCATGTCGCCGGCATCTCGGTCGCGCCGAACAATCCGGACTCGATCAAGAACGTGATCGCCGCCGCGCTCAAGAAGGGCATTCCGGTCATCACCTTCGACTCGGATTCCCCGACCTCGAAGCGCATCGCTTTCGTCGGCACGAATAACGAGAGCGCGGGTGCCACGGCGGGCGAGGAATTCGCCAAGGCGCTGCCGAATGGCGGCACTTATGCCGTGCTGACCGGCGGCCTTTCGGCGCAGAACCTCAATGACCGCATCGCCGGGTTCAAGTCCAAGCTTGGGCCGAACTTCAAGGAAGTCACGGGTTCGCCTTATGCCTGCGACGATGATTCGAACAAGGGCGTGCAGGTGATCCAGGACATCCTGGCGAAGAACCCCAAGCTTGACGGCATCTTCTATTCCGGCGGCTGGCCGATGTTCGCGCCCGCGGCCTATGCGAAGGCGCTGAAGAACCGCGCCGCCGATCTGAAGGCGGGCAAGTTCGTCGTGGTGTCCTTCGATACGCTGACGCCGCAGCTCAAGCTGCTCAAGGAAGGCCTCGCGACCGTGCTGGTCGGCCAGCGGCCCTATGCCATGGGCACTGGGTCGATCGATGAGCTGAACACGCTCTCGAATGGCGGCACCGTGCCGAAGATCACCGACACCGGCACCGATGTCGTGACCTCGGCCAATGTCGACAGCTTCCTGGCAAAAGCGAAGTGATTCGCTGACGTCTTCGCCACGCCGGCGGTTTCGGGCCGGCGTGGCGAAGGGCCTTCCACTGCCGAAAGGCCGCCGAGCATGACCGTTCTCCTCTCCGTCCAATCGATCTCCAAGGGATTTCCCGGCGTGCAGGCGCTGCGCGACGTGACCTTCGAGGTCGAGACTGGGACGGTCCATGCCATCATGGGCGAGAACGGCGCCGGTAAATCGACGCTGATGCAGGTCATCGCCGGCGCGCTGAAACCGGATTCTGGACGCCTCATTTTCGATGGCGAGCCGCTCACCTTGTCCGGCACGCGGGATGCGGCGGCCAAGGGCATCTCCATCGTCTTTCAGGAGCTTATGCTCGCAGGCAATCTGAGTGTTGCCGAGAACGTCTTCCTCGGTGTCGAGCCGCGCGCGGCGGGTGTGCTGGTGGCGCGCGCTGAGATGCGGACGCGCACCAAGGCGGCGCTGGCTCGCATGGGCATCGCGATCGACCCCGACCAGCGGCTCGGCGAACTCACCATCGCCCAGCAGCAACTCATCGAGATTTGCAAATCCCTCGTCCATGACCCGCGGCTTTTGATTTTGGACGAGCCGACATCCAGCCTGTCGGAAGCCGATGCGCTGGTGCTGTTCCGTGTCGTGCACGACCTCAAGGCGAACGGCGTTACGATCCTCTATATCTCGCATCGCATGCGGGAGGTTTTCGAGAATTGCGATACCGTCACGGTGCTGCGTGACGGCCGCCATGTGCGCACGGTGCGACTGGCCGAGACGGATCAGGATGAGGTGGTGCGGCTGATGGTCGGCCGCGATCTTGCCGGCGTGCAGCGCGTGCGGCCGACGGGCGCGGAGCGGCCCATCGTTCTCTCGGTGCGCGATCTTGGTGACGACAAGCGCTACAACGGCATTTCCTTCGATTTGCGCGAGGGCGAGATTGTTGGGTTGGCGGGCCTGATCGGCGCCGGTCGGTCGGAGCTGGCGCTCGGCATTTTCGGTGCGCCGCCGCCGCGCCATGGCAGCATCACGCTGGACGGCAAAGCCATCACCATCGGCAAGCCGGGTGACGCGATGCGCATGGGGATCGGCATGGTGCCGGAGGACCGCAAGCAACAGGGACTCGTTCTGGGCCTCGGTGTCGGCACCAACCTGACGTTATCCGCAATGGGACTCGGCCATATTTCTAGCCTGGGTTTTGTGCGGCCGGGCGATGAAAGCCGCATGATCCGCGGCTATGTCGATCGTTTCCGCATCAAGACACCGTCGGTCGAGCAATTGGTGGGTCTGTTGTCGGGTGGCAACCAGCAGAAGGTGGTGCTGGCGAAGTGGCTGGCCACCAAGCCGCGCGTGCTGATCGTGGACGAGCCGACACGCGGCGTGGATGTCGGCACCAAGGCGGAAATCTACACGCTGATGCGCGAGTTGGCGCATGACGGGCTGGCCTTGCTGGTGATCTCCAGCGATCTGCCCGAGGTGCTGACAATCTCCGACCGCATCCTGGTGATGCGCGGCGGCGTGCTGGCGGGCGAGATTCCCTTCGACGAGGCGAGCGAGGAACGCATCATGGCACTCGCGGCACTCGAGCATGCGGAGCCGGGTGATCCCGGGGCGAAGCCGCCGATGACCTACGGAGAGGCGGAGGCGCGGAGCTGAGGGGGCTGCACGCGGCTGAACGGCGAAGTCTTAGGCGTCATATCTTTAGTTGGCACCGCAATCCAAACACTCGTCACGGCACGCGAAGGCGTGCGGGGCACCCCGTGCCATCCACGGCTTATTTTCGTCACGCAAGCAAGGCGTGGATGCTCGGCCTTCGCCGAGCAAGACGTGGTCAAGTGGGCAAGGTTCAAACCAAAGACATTCCGCCCTACACAACGACTTTAAGCGGTCCGCCGTGGCTCACCACGACTTGGTTTCCCGCACAGCTTTCGATGATTCCCCAAACTTCCGTCACACGCTCCACCAACGCAACACCACTTTCCCCACCCGGCGGCGCGAAACCCACGACATCCGCAGCCCAGGCGTCGAGTTCGTTGCGCGGCACCTCATCCCACCGCATTCCCTCCCACTCGCCGAAACTCATCTCCATCAACCGCGCGTCTACCCGCACCGCCGCACCACCCCAAGCGAGAGCCAAAGCCTCCGCGACTAACCGGCAACGAGACAGCGGGCTGGTCCAGATCGTGGCGCCGCGCATTGGTTCTAGCCGGGCCACGAGGTCGGGGATGTCCATGTCGGGATTGGCGAGGGGCAGATCCAACCGTCCGTAGCAGAGACCGTTGCCGCCAAGCAGCGGCGGGTGCCGGACCAAGGCGATGCGGCGACCGCCGACCATGCGGGTGACAATGCCGCCCATTGGCATCGTCGGACGGGCGAGAATCGCCGGATCGAAGCCCATAGCTGAAAAGGGCGCGGCACCTATGGCACCGCGCCCTTCATCCTCAGCCAAACTTACGCCGCGCGTGCGGCGACTTCGTCTGGGTGTAGCTGCACCAGCGCCTCGTAATCGCGCAGCAGCCGTTCGGTGATCGGACCCGGCGTGAAGTGATGCGTGTCGATCTGGCGCACCGGGGTGACCTCGGCCGCCGTGCCCGCGAGGAAGACCTCGGTCGCGCTGGGGATTTCGAAGGGCTCGATCGCGCGCTCCACCACCTTGATCTGGTGCTTGCGCGCCAGGCCCATCACCGTCCGGCGGGTGATGCCGTCGAGGAAGCAGTCGGGCGTCGGGGTATGCAGCGCGCCGTCCATGACGAAGAAGATATTGGCGCCCGTCGCTTCGGCCACGCGGCCGCGCCAGTCGACCATCAATGCATCGTCGAAACCCGCATCCTCGGCCTGATGCTTGGACATGGTGCCGATCATATAGAGGCCGGCGGCCTTCGAGGCGGTCGGCGCGGTCTCGGGATGCGGGCGCTTCCAGGTCGCATTGCCCAGGCGCACGCCCTTCATGCGGTCATTGCCGAACAGGTTCGGCCAGGCCCAGACCGCCACCGCGAGGTTGATCGTGGTGAGCTTGGCGGAAACCGCGAGCTGCTCCGAGCCGCGCCAGGCGATCGGCCGCACATAGGCGTCCGTCAGGTGGTTGGCGACGAGCGTCTGTTGGCAGGCGGCGTCGATTTCCTCTAGCGTATAGGGGATCTCGTAGCCGAGAATTTCGGCGGAACGCTTCAGCCGCTCGCTATGTTCGCGGAGCTTGAAGATATTGCCGCCATAGGCGCGCTCACCTTCGAAGACGGCACTGCCGTAATGCAGGCCGTGGGTGAGGACATGCAACTTGCCTTCTCGCCACGGGCGCAGCGCGCCGTTCCACCAGATCATGCCGTCTCGGTCGTCGAAAGGAACTAGCGCCATAACCCTGTTCTTCCGCAATATTGTTGCTTGGGATGGACAAAACCTAATGGCGAATCGCTTGTTAAGTCAACGAAGCTGTCGTAAAATGACCGTATGCCAGCCATGCCCCAGCCCGCTCATCCTGCCGCAGGTGCCGGCCTGCTGTTCCTGCGGGAGGAGGAACTTCGCCTCGCCCAGGATCTTCTCTTCTTCGCCTACCGGGACTTTACTCGCGCGGCGGATGAGGTGCTGGAAGGCTCCGAACTCGGCCGCGCCCATCACCGCGCCTTGCATTTCATCGGCCGCACGCCGGGTATCACGGTCAGCGACCTCCTCGCCATCCTCGGCATTACCAAGCAGAGCCTTTCGCGTGTTCTAACGACGCTGGTCGAGGAAGGCTATGTCGTTCAGGCACCGGGGCGGGTGGATCGCCGCCAGCGCTTGCTCAGCCTCACCGCCGAGGGCCAGGCGCTGGAGCGCCGGTTGTTCGAGCGTCAGAGGGACGTGCTGATGCGCGCCTATCGCGAAGCCGGCGGCCCGGCGGTGGAAGGCTTCCGCCGCGTATTGCGCGCACTGACCGGGGAATCCGGACCAGCCTTGGTCGAAACCCCGGCGCGGGAGCCGCGCGCGCGGAGCGCGTGATGGTCGCGGCCGAGGAAGCGACGCTTCCCGTCCATCTCCTTGTCGTCGATGACGATGCGCGGCTGAGGCGGCTCCTGGTGCGGTATCTTTCCGATCACGGGTTTCGCGTAACCGCCGCCGCCGATGCGGCTGAGGCGCGCGATCACCTGCGCTCGCTGCGCCCGGATCTGATGATCCTCGACGTCACGATGCCGGGTGAATCGGGTCTCGCTCTGGTGGATGATCTGCGGCGGCGGGGCGATGCCGAGCTACCGGTGCTGCTGCTGACGGCGCGCGGCGCGCCCGAGGATCGTATCGCCGGCTTCGAATCGGGCGCCGACGACTATCTAGGCAAGCCCTTCGATCCGTACGAGCTGGTATTGCGCGCCCGAGCGCTTTTGCGGCGGGCCGGTGGGCTGGGCGCCGTTGCCGGAACCGACGCCGCAGCGGTGCGGCTCGGCGACAAGGAGTTCGATCCCAAGCGGGGCGAGCTGCGGGGTCCGCAGGGTCCCATTCGGCTGACCGGCGGCGAGGTGGCGTTGCTGACAGCGCTCGCCGCCAAGCCGAACGAGATCCTGTCGCGGGAGGAAATCGCCGCCGCGCTGGAAATGGATGAGCCGGGGGAACGGGCGATCGACGTGCAGGTGACCCGCCTTCGCCGCAAGATCGAGGTCGACACCCGCGAGCCCCGCTTCCTGCACACGGTACGCGGCCGCGGCTATGTGCTGAAGCCGGGCGTCTAGGATGATGGCTTCGGCACGCCCGCCATCCTCCGCGAAGGCCGCGCCCTCTTCAGCTCGACCAGCCATGAAAACCCCCGAGCATGTGCTGCGGAAATTTCTGCCGCGCAGCCTCTTCGGCCGCAGCCTGCTCATCATCGTGCTGCCGGTGCTGTTGCTCGAGGCCGTCACGCTGCAGCTTTTCTACGGCGGCCATCTCGGCCTGATCTCCCGCCGCTTCGCCTTCAGCATCGCGAGCGAGATCGCCTTCAGCCTGGACATGATCGCCCATGCCCAGGACACGCGCGCTCAGCAGCGCATCATCGCCGAGGCGCAGCATCAGCTCGATCTTCGGATGAGCTTCGAGCCCGGCAAGAAGCTCGTCATGCGGCACCAGATCAATATCCTGGGGCCGATGGATGACGACCTGGCGGCAGCGCTGCACCAGCATGTCAGCCGCCCCTTCGACATGGATTGGACCTCGGACCCGCAATCGGTTCTGGTGCGGATCGGCCTGCCGGTCGGTGTGGTGAACGTCACGGTTCCGCGCAAACGGCTGGATGCCGGGTCGATCTATGTCTTCGTGCTGTGGATCTTCGGCACCTCGATCCTGCTCCTGCTGATCGCCGGGCTCTTCATGCGCAATCAGGTGCGCGGCATCCGCCGCCTTGCCCGCGCGGCCGAGACCTTCGGCATGGGGCGGGACCGGGGGCCGATCCGGCCAGAAGGCGCGCGGGAGGTGCGGCAGGCCGCCGCCGCCTTCAACCGCATGCAGGACCGCATTCTCCGCTTCCTCTCGCAGCGCACCGACATGCTGGCCGGGGTCAGCCACGACCTGCGCACGCCGCTCACCCGTCTGCGGCTTGCTCTGGCAATGCTGCCCAAAACCGAGGAACTGGCGCCGGAAGTCGCGGATATGACGGCGGATGTGGAGGAGATGGAACGGATGATCGCAGGCTACCTCGCCTTCGCCCGTGGCGAGGGGGAGGAGCGGGCGGAACCCGCCAATCTCTCGGCGATGCTGGAGGAGGTAGTGGCGGCCGCACGGCGGGCCGATGGACGCGTGACCTTCCACGGCACGCCCGACCTCACCCTGCCGCTACGGGCCGATGCCATGCGCCGCGCCGTCAATAATCTGGTGGATAACGCGAGGCGGCACGCGCGTCACGTGGTGGTGGGTGTCGCCCAGCATGGTGCCAGGGCGGCACAGATAACGGTCGATGATGACGGGCCGGGGATCCCACCGGAGCGCCGCGAAAGCGTCTTTCGCCCATTCGAGAGCGGCGCGTCCCCGGGCAGCCCCGGTGGCGGCACGGGCCTTGGCCTCGCGATTGCGCGGGACATCGTACGGGCACATGGCGGGGAAATTTTGCTCGGAGACAGCCCTCTGGGGGGTCTTCGCGCCACGATCCGGTTGCCGCTTTGAAAGCTTACGGCTAGCAGACCCGTGATAGGGCGAGTCTCGTCTAACTCTTCCAGGGGTTGGCGAGAATCTGTCAAAAGGATTACGACAATGTTCATGTTTCTCTTAATGCCGGACTCGCGGCGGGAAGGCCGCTGATGTCCGCCTCCGCCGCACCCCCAGCCGTGACCGGGGCCGCCCCTGGCGTGTTGGCCGATGTTGCCGCCTTGTCCTTCGAGGAGGCCCTGGCCGAACTCGAGCGTATCGTGCGCGGACTCGAGAGCGGCCAGCAGAAATTGGAGGAGGCGATCATCGCGTTCGAGCGTGGTAGCGCGCTCCGCCGTCACTGCGAATCGAAGCTCGCCGATGCGGAGCTGCGCATCCAGGCGATCGTCGAACGGGCCGACGGCACCCTCACCACGCGGCCAGTGGCCTGAGATGAGCACAACTCACGTCGCCAATGACGAAGGGTCCCGTCTGCAGCAGGTCCTCGGCGGCCGGGCGGAGGAGGTCGAGCGTGCACTCGACGTGCTGCTGCCGTTGCCGGACGGGCAGGAGCAGCGGCTCATCGAGGCTATGCGCTATGCCGTGCTCGGCGGCGGCAAGCGGCTGCGGGCCTTCCTGGTGATGGAGGTGGCGAGCCTGTTCTCCGTCTCGCAGGCCTGCGCGACCCGCGTTGCCGCTTCGGTCGAGATGCTGCACGCCTATTCCCTCGTGCATGACGACCTGCCGGCGATGGATGACGACGACCTGCGGCGGGGCCGGCCGAGCTGCCACAAGGCTTTCGACGAGGCGACCGCAATTCTGGCGGGCGACGCGCTGCTGACGCGGGCTTTCGAGCTTCTGGCCGATGAGGACACCCATTCCGACCCCTCGGCTCGGATCGAGCTGGTGGCGGCTTTGGGCGCCGCGGCAGGTAGCCGAGGCATGGTTGGTGGCCAGATGATCGACATGCTTTCCGAGGGCCGCGCGCTGACGGCCCCCGAGGTCACGCGTTTGCAGGCGCTCAAGACTGGGCGGCTGATACAATACAGCGCCGAGGCTGGCGCTATCCTTGGGCGGGCGCAGCAGATGCAGCGCCACCAGATCACCGCTTATGGGCGCGATCTCGGGGCCGCCTTTCAGATCGCCGATGACATCCTGGACGCCGAAGGCGACGAGGCGGTCATCGGCAAGACGGCCGGCAAGGATGCTGCCGTCGGCAAGGCTACCATGGTCTCCATCATGGGGATCGAGCAGGCCCGCACTCATGCCGAGATGCTGGCCAAACAAGCGGCCGGCCATCTGGCCGGCTTCGGCGACCGCGCTATCCATCTGATCGCCTTGGCTGATTTCGTGGTCTCGAGACGGAGTTGACGCCCATGCCCCCGCATACACCGCTGCTGGATCGCGTTTCAGTTCCTTCCGACATGCGAAACTTCTCAGGTGAGCAACTCGCTCAGTTGGCGGAGGAATTACGCGCCGAAACTGTCGATACCGTCTCCGTGACCGGGGGCCATCTCGGCGCCGCTTTGGGCGTGATCGAGCTGACCGTCGCGATCCACGCGGTCTTCGACACGCCGAGCGACCGGCTGATCTGGGATGTCGGCCATCAGGCCTATCCGCATAAGATCCTGACGGGCCGGCGTGATCGTATCCGCACCCTGCGCCAGCCGGGTGGCCTCTCGGGCTTCACCCGCCGCAGCGAGAGCGAATACGACCCCTTCGGCGCTGCCCATTCCTCGACTTCGATTTCCGCCGGCCTCGGCATGGCGGTGGCCCGCGATCTCAAGGGCGAGAATCGCGAGCAGCAGGTCATCTGCGTGATCGGCGACGGCGCGATGAGCGCGGGCATGGCCTACGAGGCGATGAACAATGCCGGCTCGATGAAGAGTCGGCTTGTCGTCATCCTCAACGACAATGACATGTCGATCGCCCCGCCGGTCGGCGCGATGAGCGCCTATCTGTCGCGGCTGATCTCCTCGCAATCCTTCCTCAACCTGCGCGACCTCGCGGCCCGCATGGCCAAGCGCTTCCCGCGCTCGATCGAGCGGACGGCGAAGCGGGCCGAGGAATATGCCCGCGGCATCCTGACCGGCGGAACGCTGTTCGAGGAGATGGGTTTCTACTACGTCGGTCCGATCGACGGGCATAACCTCGATCACCTCCTGCCGGTGCTGCGCAACCTGCGCGATGCTGATGAGGGCGGCCCGGTGCTGCTCCATGTCGTGACGCAGAAGGGCAAGGGCTATGCGCCTGCCGAGGCCTCGGCCGACAAATACCACGGCGTCACCCGCTTCAATGTCATCACCGGGGAACTCGCCAAGGCGCCGCCGGGACCGCCGAGCTATACCAAGGTCTTCGCCAACGCGTTGATCGCCGAGGCCGAGGCGGATTCCACGATCGTCGCGGTGACCGCCGCCATGCCGAGCGGCACCGGGCTCGACAGCTTCGGCAAAAAGTTTCCGGACCGGACCTTCGACGTCGGTATCGCCGAGCAGCATGCCGTGACCTTCGCCGCTGGTATGGCGACCGAGGGGATGAAGCCCTTCGTCGCGATCTACTCGACCTTCCTGCAGCGCGCCTATGACCAGGTAGTGCATGACGTCGCGATCCAGTCGCTGCCCGTCCGCTTTGCCATGGATCGCGCCGGTATGGTCGGCGCCGATGGCCATACGCACGCCGGCGTTTACGACCTGTGTTTCCTTGGCTGCCTGCCGCGCTTCGTTATCATGGCGCCGTCGGATGAAGTCGAGCTGATGCACATGGTCGCGACCTCGGCTTTGATCGACGACCGGCCGAGCGGAATCCGCTATCCGCGCGGCGAGGGCCTGGGGCTCACGCTGCCCAAGCGCGGGACGCCTTTGGAGATCGGTCGCGGCCGCATCATCCGCGAGGGTTCCAAGATCGCCATCCTGGCACTTGGCCCGCGCCTGCATGACGCGCTGAAGGCGGCCGAGGAATTGGCGGCGCGGGGTCTCAGCACCACGGTCGCCGATGCGCGTTTCGCCAAGCCGCTCGACACCGCGCTGGTCGCCCAGCTTGCCCGCCACCACGAGGTTCTCATCACCATCGAGGACAATGTGGCCGGCGGCTTTGGGTCGGCAGTGTTGTATCTGTTGGCGACCACAGGGCTGCTCGACAGCGGCATCAAGGTGCGGCCGATGTGCATCCCCGACAAGCTGATCGACCACAACACCCCTGCCGGCCAGCTCGCCGAGGCTGGGCTCACGCCCAAGGATATCGTGGCGACGGCGCTCTCTGCGCTGGGGGTCTCCGCTGCAAGTGCCGCCGTGAGGGCTTGATGGCCGAGGCTCTCCCAGTTCAGGTACAGGACCGCGCGCGAGAATTCCGCAACGCGCTCGGTGCTTTCGCGACCGGTGTCACCGTCATCACGACGCGTGATGTCGGCGGCGCGGATGTCGGCATGACGGCGAACAGCTTCAACTCCGTCTCGCTCGATCCGCCGATGATCCTGTGGAGCATTGGCAAGAACTCGACCAACCTCGACTCCTTCATGCAGGCTGAGCGTTTCGCCGTGCATGTGCTGGCGATGGATCAGGAGAAACTGTCGGGCAAATTCGCGCGCCAAGGCACCGACAAATTCGCGGGCGTGGCGATCGAGCGCGGGATTTCCGAAGTGCCGCTGCTGGTGGGCGCAGCCGCGCGCTTCCAGTGCCGCACCGCCTTTCGCCACGAAGCAGGCGACCACTACATCATCGTCGGCGAGGTCGAGGAATTCGACCATGACGGCCACGCGCCGCTCGCCTTCCATAGCGGCGGTTACGGCATGTTCGTCCGGAACGAGCCCGCTGTCGGCGGGGCGGTTCCCGAGGATGCGTCCCTGGGCGAGCTTTTAGCCCGCGTTCAGCGCAAGGCGGAGGCGGAGATACTGGCGGGTCTTACGGACCACGAGGCCAACCTTTTGCGGCGGTTGCTACGCCGGGCAGCGGAAGCGAGCCTTTAGGGCGAATACGCAAGGGCCCGAACGCGCGGGCCAATCTCAAGGCCAAATCTCGAACATCTCTCCACCCGCTACCGTCATGCTCGGCGAAGGCCGAGCGTCCACGCCTTGCTTGCGTGATACAGGCAAGGCGTGGATGGCACGTCTTCGCGTGCCATGACGAGATGGCGCGTGGGCCGTAAACGGAGGCGCCCGAGGAAACCAACCGCTACCAAAGCGTCTCTAATCCCCCGCGATATGCAGGTGCAGCGCCCGTTGGGCGATGAGCGAATCCGGGCCGTCCAGTTTGGACAGCACGACCGGTCCGGCTGGGTCCGCCGTGATCGTCAGGGTCTTCGGCTGGTCGATGAAGGCGGCGATCTGCTCCGCCGCGTCCTTCTGCTCCGATAGGAATGTCCCGGCGAGAACCGAGGCGGCCAGATTGGCCTCGTCCTTCACCTCGGGCACCGTCTTGCTCTGCTGCTTCGCCACCATGGTGAGGACGCGCTGGATCAGCGTGTCATTGGTGAAACGGATCATCATCTTGGTGGTCGCGATCTGTTCGATCTGCGCGAAAGCCTCCTCGACTGAGGTGGTGCCGATCGGCAGATTCGTGAAATGGCCGGTGACCTCAAGGGTTGCGAGACCCCGGGCCGCAACGCGGCCCTGCTCGATAGTGGCCTCCCGCTTGGCGAGGTCGGTTACCCAGACTTCATCTGCATCCAGCACGAGCGGATCGATGCCGAGCGCCACGAGCGGGTTGTCCGGGCCCGGCGCGATGCCCGCGGGTAGGCTGAGACCGCGCATCGTCATCTGCACCCTGAGCGGGGTGCCATTGTCCACCGTCTCCTCAAGAGAGGTGAGGGAGGAGGTCACGCCGGGCGCGGTGGTGGTGGCGAGACCCGCCAGTTCGAGCCCGGCGACCCTCACGGCGCCCGAACCCGCGCGCATCATGAGGTCGAAATTCGAGATATCCGGGGATTCCTTGAGCAGGGCGGCGGCATTGATGCCGCGCAGGGCGAAACGGTCGATCGTCACAGTCCGGTTGAGGGTTCCTTTAACGGAGAGACCCTCGAAGCCGATGCGGTCCAACACCGCGTCGCCGTAGCCGGAGAGCGCGAAGCGCTGCAGGTTGAACGCCATCTCCTGCTTTGGCGCCGTCAGGGATATGCCGTGCAGCGTAAGACCCTTGAGCGCGATGGCCTGAGCGTCGTCCATCGCCGCCTTCATGGTCTTGGCCTCGGCCGAGCCGGGCGCCGCCGCGAAGGGCCGGCCGGAGAGGCCATCGAGGCCAATATCGGCAATACTCGCTGATCCCTTCTCCATATCAGCGATCGAGACGCCCTTGATCGCCAGGTGGCCGATGAGCGGGCGGCGCTCCGGCCAGCTTGGCGCACCTGCGGCATACCGCTGCGCGTCAAAGACTCGGTCGAGCCCATCGAGGTCGAGCTGATCCACCGCGATCGAGGCCACGCGATCGCCGCGGGCATCCGCGAAGGCGGTCAGCGAGCCGGCGCGAAGATGGCCAGCGCGGTAATCCGCGACCGCCAGTTTTACGATGCTGCTGCCGGTGTCGTCGTGGATGCCGCTGGCGGTGATGCGCCTTGCGGCGAGGAGCGTGCCGCCCTCCGGCAGGCTGGGCCAGGTCGCGAGGCCGAGGGGAGGGGAGACGCCGGCGCCCAGGGCCGAGACATCCTCGGCGGTCAGGGTGTCGATGGTGAGGTGGTGACCATTTTGGGTCGTCGTGATGTCGGCGATGTTGGCGGAGCCGACCCTGAAGGGATCGTCGGTCGTGCCAGCGCCCGAGGCTTCCAGCAGGGTTACGCGGCCGGCGGAGAATACCGTCTGGCCTTCCCGCGTGATGACGAGGCCGACGAGGTGGAGGCGCTGGTTGAACAGGTTGTAGTGCAGCTGGTCGTAGTGACCAGTTTCGCCCTGCGGCAGATTGGCAATGGTGGCGTCCACCCGCTGCTTCGCCGTCCGTTGCGCCCAAAGCTGAGCCGCTCCCGCTGCCGCGGCGACGAGAATCACCAGCGTCGCGGCCGCGAGGCCCAGCTTGCGTCTTGTCTTCATTTGCGAATCTACCCCCTGTCGCCCTCGTCTTCTCCGTTGCCCCCGCACCCAGCGCAAGGGGTGGCAGCATGCCGTTGCCTCGGCACCCGAAGCTACGTCTTGCTTTACGTTGTAATATCGTAATGAATATGAGCCATGAGCACCACGCGGATTCGGAAAGCCACTCGCATGGCGGCGACCCCCTCGCCGGTGCTCGGGCCGCGTGTGGCGCGTGGCCGCACCGCGCAACGGAATGGCGTGGCCGCCGAAAATCTCGTCGTGGAGACGCTGTTCGCCGCTGGCTGGGTCATTCTCGGCCGCCGGCTGCGGACGGAAGCGGGTGAAATCGACATCGCGGCCGAGAAGGACGGGATACTCAGCATTATCGAGGTCAAGTCGCGGATGGCGCTTGATGTCGCCGCCTACGCTCTGGGGCCATCGCAGCGCGCGAGGCTGATTGGTGCCGCCGAAATCCTGCTCGGCGCCCATCCGGGCTGGGGCCGCGCCGGCGTCCGTTTCGATCTGTGGCTGGTCGGTGCGGGCGGCGCCTTGCGACAGGTGGCCGATGCCTTTCGCGCAGGCGATTGAGGTGTCGCCGGTGCCTCCGCGCCTCTCTCACCCTGGCGCTCCCTCGCCACTGCTCTATTTAAGGGTGGGTTTCTAGCTGCGGACGAAGAATGACACCGACCGATCTGGCGCCCGATACCGCTTTATTCCTCGATCTGGATGGCACTCTCATCGACATCGCGCCCCGGCACGATCTCGTGGTGATACCGCCTGAATTGCCGGGGCTGGTGGATCGCCTGCGGGTTCTCTGCGGTGGCGCGCTCGCCGTGGTAAGCGGGCGGCCCGCGCGGGACATCGAGGCGTTTCTCCCCCTGCCGGGACTGGTCTACGCGGCCGAGCATGGCGCCCGCATCCGCCTGCCGGATGGAACGCTTGAAGAGGCCGCCGGGCGGCTGCCGAAGCGCGAGGCCTGGCTCGCCTCCCTGCGGGCCGAGCTGCCGCGCTGGCCGGGTGCTCATATCGAGGAAAAGAGTGTCGGCTTCGTGGTGCATTACCGCCAGGCGCCCGAGGCGGGACCGGAGGTCCTGGCAAGCCTGACCCGGCTGGTCGCGAGTTCCCCGGGCGAGGTCGAGATCCTCACGGCGCTCATGGCCTATGAGGTGCGGCCGGCGGGCGTCGGCAAAGGGCCGGCGGTGCAGCGGCTGATGCGCATCGCGCCTTTCGCCGGCCGCGTTCCGGTTTTCATCGGTGATGATGTGACCGACGAGGAAGGAATGGCGGCGGCCGCCGAGCTCGGCGGCTATGGGTTGCATGTGGCGCGGGACTTTGACGGCGGTCCCGCCCAGGTGCGGCAATGGCTGGGCGAGATGACGGCGGCGCTGGCCCGTGGCATGACGCGTGGCTGATTGCGACAACGTGCCGATCGGCTACGCCCCGCGGACCTGTCTCCGGGTCGGGCTAATCCGCTGCGTGACGGGCTCGTCGCGAAGCAGGAAGGAAATGCTATGGCTCGCCTCGTAATCGTTTCAAACCGCGTTCAGATCCCGCACGAGAAAAATCCTCGCGCGGGTGGTTTGGCGGTGGCGCTGGGCAGCGGCCTCGTCCCCGGCACCATGTGGTTCGGCTGGAGCGGCAAGCGCGGCCATGTTGAGGAGGGCGCCAAGCCCGCGCTCCATGAGGCTCAGGGCGTTACTTACGCGACGATCGACCTCACCGAGCGCGAGTACGATGATTTTTACGTCGGATTCTCGAACGGCGCGCTATGGCCTCTGCTGCATTTCCGCATGGGATTGTTCGAGTTCAAGCGCGAGGAGGAGGAGGGTTATGCGGCGGTCAACAACCGCTTCGCCGAGTCGCTCCTGCCGCTGCTGAAGGATGACGATCTGGTTTGGGTGCATGACTATCACCTGTTTCCGCTCGGCGCCGCGTTGCGGGCGCATGGCGCGGGACATCGCATCGGATTCTTCCTGCATATTCCTTTCGTGCCGCCGGCCATGCTCGCCATCATGCCGCGCGCGCGGGAGTTCATTGCCGGCATCTGCGCCTATGACGTGGTCGGATTTCACACCGAGGACCACAAGAAGGCTTTCCTCGAATGCGTCCATGTCTTCCTCGGCGTTAGCGCTGATAAGGACGGCAATTTTGTCTTCGAGGGGCGGCGCGTGCAGGTGGTCGTGGATCCCATCGGGATCGACGCTGAGGAATTCGCGGCAGCCGCCGCGCGATCGGTGCGCGGCACCAAAGTGAAGCGGATGCGCGAGAGTCTGTTCGAGCGCAAGCTGGTGATCGGTGCCGACCGCCTGGATTATTCCAAGGGCTTGCCTCAACGTTTTCGGGCCTTC
This sequence comes from Acidisoma sp. L85, assembly GCF_009765865.1. Classification (GTDB taxonomy): domain Bacteria; phylum Pseudomonadota; class Alphaproteobacteria; order Acetobacterales; family Acetobacteraceae; genus Acidisoma. Next base: position 48,487 of record NZ_LMUQ01000052.1, on the reverse strand, counting down.
GCGCGACTGCTCGATCGTTTCCCCGCCCATCGCCGCCACGTCCTGATGATGCAGGTCGCCGCGACTTCGCGCGAGGATGTCGACCAATATAAGCAACTCCGCCGCGACCTTGACCGGCTTGTGGGCGACATCAACGGCCGCTTCTCGGAGTTCGACTGGACCCCTATCCGCTACATGACCCGCGCGATGAACCGCACCACCTTGGCGGGGTTTTACCGGATGGCGCAGATCGGGCTGGTGACGCCGCTGCGCGACGGCATGAATCTGGTCGCCAAGGAGTTCGTCGCGGCGCAGTCGAGCGCCGATCCCGGCGTGCTGATCCTGTCGCAATTCGCCGGCGCGGCGCATGAGCTGGGCGAGGCCCTGCTGGTCAATCCCTTCGATGCCGATGGCGTCGCGGAAGCCATCGATCAGGCGCTCAACATGGAACTTGGCGAGCGCAAGGAGCGATGGCATGCTTTGCGCGACAAAGTATGGGCTGGAACTCCGGAGCGCTTCACCGAGACCTTCCTGGCGGCCCTCCGCCCCGCGTGACGACTGGTCCGGCTGTCCGCATCGTCACCTTGGCGGAACGGCCTGATCTGGCGACGGTGGTCGCGGCTTGGCAGACCCTCGCATTCCCGGACGAGGAGACTGCGGCCGCGGCGCTGGCGCGTGTCTCCTCCCAGGTAGCAGCCGTAGGGCCTGAGCAGGTCTTCGTGCTGCTGGTGGGTAAGGAGCCCGCAGGCACGGCGAGCCTCGTGCACAAGGATTTGCCCGCGCGTCCGGACCTGACCCCATGGCTCGCGAGCGTTTATGTGGCGCCCCCTCATCGCGGCCGTGGCTACGCGGCCTCGCTGGTGGCGGCGGTCGAGGCAGCGGCCAGAACAGCCGCCATCCCAACCCTCTGGCTCTTCACCGCATCAGAGAAGCGCCTCTACGCGCGACTCGGCTGGATCGAAGCGGGGCGGGAAGTCGATGCGGGGGTATGCGTCACCCTGATGCGCCGAGATCTCGGCAATGCGGAGCCGCTTCGGAGCGCGTAGCCCGGCGCGTGCGGCCTCGACGCGCGCGGTCCCGGTCCTGGAGGGCCGGGTGGTGATGGGTTTGCCCAGCCCCCGAAGCTGATGCTTCCGAACCAGATCACATCGCTCGGTCACTCGCAGGAAGCAGAGCAGGCTCGCGACATCGTTATAGCGACTTGAGTTCGCTTTAAAGTAGACAAGCGGCCTCCGGAGGGTTATGCTGCATTGCAACATCAACCGGAGTACCCTGATATGCAGACCTTTGAAAGCTTAGTCCGCGTAGCGCCTAAATCGCCCATCGCGGTCGATTTTCTTGGCTTCGCCTCTATGAGCCGTAGCGTTAGAGCCGCCATGACGAACATTGTCACGCGCCGCGAGGAGTTGCGCGAGTTCCGGCAGCAGGCTCGCGAACTGGCCAGTTTCACGGACCGTGAGCTCGCCGAACTGGGCTTCAGCCGTGGCGACCTGCCTTCGATCGCCGCCGGCACCTATCGCCGGTAAATTCCACGCCCGATCGATCTTGGAGTTCATCCGCTTCGATGGGTTTCCAAAACCTCTCAGGAGATCATGATGACGAATAACAAGAGCACCACACTTAGTTCTGTCGCGCGCCAAGCACGCCGGGGCGGACTGCGCTTTTGGCGGCTGCTCGCTGAGCCGATTGCCGAGTTCTTCCGCCTGCCTGCCCATAGAGGCTGAAGCTTTGACGACTGACGGCTGCTATTGTTGCGCCTTACAAGGCTGAGCGCTCGGCCGGTATAGGCATCGCGCTTTAGCAGCCCGCCTCGTGGGCATGAGGAGGCGAGATGCTCGGAACGCTGGTGGCACTTTTGGCGGCGACGGCCATCGCGGTTCCCATCACCCGCAAGCTCGGTCTCGGCAGTATTCTTGGCTACCTGATCGCCGGAATCATCATCGGCCCGGCTGGACTCCAGCTCGTGACCAATGTGGGCCAGATCGGCACCGTCGCCGAACTCGGCGTGGTTATGCTGCTGTTCCTGATCGGCCTCGAACTACGACCGCATCGGCTCTGGATCCTCCGCAAGGCCGTTCTCGGTCTCGGGCTGGGTCAGATGATTCCGACCACCTTGCTGCTGGCGGGTTTGGTCCATTGGGCCGGGGTGCCTTGGACAGGCGCCATTGTGCTTGCGGCAGGATTGGCTTTGTCCTCGACCGCCATCGTCCTGCCGATGCTGGGGGAGCGGAAGCTGCTCTCCTCCACTGCCGGGCGCGACAGCTTCGCGGTTCTGTTGTTCCAGGACATGGTTTTCATTCCTCTGGTCGCGCTGGTTCCGTTGCTAGCCGGCGGCAATGTCCCTGCCCATGTCTCGTGGCTGGAAGTAGGCCGCGCGGTTGCGGTCATCGCCATCATCCTGGTCGGCGGCAGTTTCCTCGTCCGTCCGGTCTTCCGGTTCATGGGCGGCGCCAAGACACCCGAGGTTTTTACCGCGACAGCACTGTTGCTCGTCGCCGGAACGGCGGCCTTGGCGAATTGGGCCGGGCTTTCGATGTCGCTGGGCGCGTTTATGGCCGGCGTATTGCTGTCGGACTCCGAATACCGGCACGAACTTCAGGCCAATATCGAACCCTTCGAGGGCCTGCTGCTCGGCTTCTTTTTCATCTCGGTCGGCATGTCCGCCAATCTTCATCTGGCGATCGAGCATCCCGGGATGGTCGCCGCCGCCCTGGCCGTGATGGTGGCGGTCAAGATCGCGGTCACCTTCCTGCTCGGGCTTGTGAAACGTGGCAGCCTTAAGAGTTCCCTGCGTTTCAGCCTGGCTCTGCCCGAGGGGAGCGAATTCAGCTTCGTGCTGTTCGGCGCGGCTGTGGCCGCCGGATCGCTGTCACGCGATCAGGCTGATCTGGCAACGCTCGTTGTCGCGCTTTCGATGGTAGTCACGCCGATTCTTTTCGCGGCTTCGGAGCGGCTGGCGATGCCACGCTTCGATCGGCGCCCAGAGCCAGTCTATGACCGGATCGACGCATCCTCAGCGCCGGTGATCATCTGCGGATTTGGCCGCGTCGGGCAGGTAGTCGGCCGGGTGCTCCGCATGCAAAACATCGCCTTCACCGCGCTAGACAAGGATGCGGCGCAGGTTAGTGTCGTGCGGCGATTCGGCACCAAAGTCTATTTTGGCGATCCCACGCGCGAGGAAGTCTTACGCGCCGCGGGTGCGGAGACGGCCAGCGTATTGGTAGTCGCCCTCGATGATATGGAGGAAACGCTGCGTGTCGTCGAAATCGCCAAGCGCCATTTTGATCACTTGGCGATTTTCGCCCGCGCCCGCAATCGACGCCACGCCTATCGATTGATGGAGATGGGCATTGCCGGCATCATCCGCGAAACGTTTTTCTCCAGCCTGCGCCTCAGCGAGATGGTTCTGGAGGCGCTCGATATTCCGCCGCAAGCCGCCCAGCGCGCGGTGGAGTTCTTCCGCGAACACGACGAGCGCAGCATGTTCGAGACGCAGGCTATTGCTGGCGACGAAAAGCAACTGATCCAGAGCACACAGCAGGCAGCGCAAGAGCTGTCGGAACTTTTTGAAGCGGATCGCGAGGCACGAGCCTGAACGATCGACTGACAGGCAGGGCGATCGCTAGGAGCGTGAGTTTCCGACATCCAGACCGGGATGTCTTGGGTAGAAACCTAGTCATTCCGCCACGTCATGCTCGGCGAAGGCCGGGCATCCGCGTCTTTGCTTGCTTCACTAAGGCAAGACGTGGATGGCACGCCTTCGCGTGCCATGACGGATCTCTGGGGCGCCGTTCTATTAGATCATCACGCCCTAATTCTGAGGAATGGACGGATCGAGCTGGCGCGCCTTCGCCAGATCCGCATCGGCATCGGCCGTTTCGCCGAGAGCGCGATATGTTAGGCTTCGGTTATAATAAGTCTGCGCGTGGGTCGGATCGATCCGTATCGCCTCGTCGAAATTCTTGATCGCGTGGTCGTACTTTCCCTTTTTCAGGTAGTATTTCCCCTCGCAGTCAAGGGCCATGCGTTGGCTGAGAGTGGGTTGATCCGCCCCCGAATAGGGGCAGCCAGATGCGAGCTGATTGGCGGGAGGCGCCGCGCAACTGCTGAGGCCGGCCATTGTGGCCAGCGCAATTAACAGCATCCACTTGTCGCGCATTCCTCGGTTTCCCCGCAATTTATGTTGGCCGTCCAGAAGCGAATCGCTCAAGTACCAGTCGTCGCACGAAAAGCCGGGCTAGGCGAGGGACAAATTCCTTGCAGGAACTTCACTCGAAACCTGTCTCTGGAGTGCAGGAAGATCAGAAGCCGGCCGTTTCGCCCGGACAGACAGACCGACAGGCCGGCTTTACGGGCGAACGAGAAAGACTGGCAGCCGTTGGCATTGGAGGCTAGATTTGCCGCCCAACAACTGGCGAGTCGGGCCAGGCGGATTCGCTTGAATGGCCGATAGAAAGATACAGACGATCATTCTCGTCGACGTTGGTGCTCCCAGCTTCGCGCGGAGGAATGTCGTCATGCATACCAACGCGTTCGGCGCGAAGGATTTCAAATGATGAGGGTATCAACGTGATGAATGATTTTGGCGCGAGTAAAGTTCGAAACGAAGTTCTTCTCGTGGGGCGGATTCTTTTGATGGCACTCTTTCTCATCTTCGGATGGGGAAAGTTGATGAATTTCAGCGGAACCGAGGGCTATTTCGCGCATATCGGCACGCCGATGCCCGTTCTCGCCACGGCAATTGCGGTCATCATGGAGGTCTTCGTCGCGTTAGCGATCATCATCGGCTTTCTGACGCGACCCTTGGCGCTTCTAATGGCGCTCTACACACTCGGCACAGCACTCATCGGTCACCACTACTGGTCGGTGACGGGACCGGAGCATATCGAGAGCATGATCAATTTCTACAAAAACGTCAGCATCATAGGCGGCCTTTTCGTGCTGTATGTCAGCGGCGCCGGTAGATACTCCGTCGATGCGGCTCTCAGACTAGCCTGAGGCGGCGGACGACCTTTTGAAGTTCGGTGGCTCGGGCGAGGATGTCTTCGATTCGAACCGTGCTTACTCCACCACGTCATGCTCGGCGAAGGCGGGCGCCCGCGGCCGAGCATCCACGCCTTTGCTTGCGAGACGAAGAAGGCGTGGATGGCACGCCTTCGCGCGCCATGACGGAGCTTTAGACCACAGTTCAGTATTAGATCATCACGCCCAGCGCTCGAAGATTGCAGGCCCTCAAAGACTGCCGCGTGTCCGGCGGATCAGCGCCCCGGTGGGGCGTAGGATTTCAGGAACAGGCTAATGGCGCCTTCGACGACACGGTCGACCTCCGCCGGGTCGGCCGTCTCGATCAGCCTCAGCCGCGCGCGCATGACGATCTTGGTCTGACACAGCGCGAAGAACTGCTCGGCGGCAAAGGCCGGATCCGGCACCACCAGCCGCCCGCGCGCATCCTCCTGCGCCAGCCATTGCGATAGGTAGCTCAGGGCGCGCTGCGGCCCGGCCTCGAAGAAGGCACGGGCGAGTTCGGGGAATTTGCCGGCCTCGGACACCACCATGCGGTGGATCGCCTGCCGGAAGGGCGACAGCAGCATCTCCATGATTACCATGCCGAGCCGGCGGAGGATCTCATCCGGCGCCTCGATCTCGGATGGGGTCTCGAAGATGGGCTTTACCCGCTCGTCGCAGCCATCGGCGACGAAGCTGCTGAACAGGGCCGCCTTCCCTGGGAAGTAATTATACAGCGTCCCCTTGGAGACTCCGACCTCCCGCGCGATCTGGGCCATGCTGGCACCTTCATAGCCATCCCGCGCGAAAATCCGGCCCGCGCCATCCAGGATCGCCCGCCGCCGCTCAGGCGAGAGGCTGTCGGAAATGCTGTCGTCTAACCCGCTCATTGTGATCCATCCGCGCCCGGCGCCGTTTGACAATGACGGGGACGTTCCTATCATACAAGACGATAACCGAACGGTTCGGTCATCGGTCCTAACCCTGGCTCCAGGATGCGTCTCCAGGCCGCGCCGCAGGGAAGCACTGCGCTGCCCTAAGGGTGCGCGGCGAGGTATTGAATGTCGCGTGACGGAGCTGGGGAGCAAATGCTGGTGGTGGCTACAGCGGGCAAAGGGCACAGAGGCTCCTTCCGTCGGGCAATTGCTCGGACAGGTATTTCGTTAGTTGCTTTGACGGCTGCCAGTTGCACGGTTGGGCCAGACTACCATCGTCCCGTATCGCCCCTTAACCCTCTCGGCTGGTTCTCAAATCGGCCACCGCTCACTGCTGCCAGTCAACCTGTCGCGAAGCCCGCCGACATCGCCTGGTGGGAGAGTTTTCGCGATCCGGAGCTCAATTCGCTGGAGCAGCGGGCAGCCTCACAGAATCTTGACGTGCAGACCGCGACCATCCGGGTGGCGGAGGCGCGCTACAGCGTGGGCGTTACCGCGGCGGGGTTCTTCCCCACGGCCTCCGGCAGCGCGGTGGGCGCCTATGTCAAGCCGAGCGATAACGGGCTTTCCCTCGGTGGCGGCGCGCCGTCCGCCAGCTCGACGGGCCAATCCTCCGGCAGCAGCGACATCAACCCGCTCTCGATCTACCAGTACGGCTTCGACGCCATGTGGTCGGTCGATCTCTGGGGCAAGGTGCGACGCCAGGTTGAGGCTGGAAACGCCCAGCTCGAAGCGACCGAGGAGGAGCGACGTGGCGTTCTCATCCAGACCATCGCCGAGGTGGCGCGCGACTATATCCAGCTCCGCAACGCCCAGGCGCAGCTCATCATCGCGCAGAACAACGTGAAGACGGCGCAGAATCTTCTCAGCCTCACGCAGCAGCGCGCAACCGCCGGCCTGACCAACGAACTCGACGTGGCGCGGGAGCAGGCACAGCTCGACACGACTCTGGCGACGCTGCCGCTGGCGGAGCAGCAGGTGGCCGCGCAGATCAATGCCTTGAGCCTATTGCTCGGCGAAGGTCCGAACGCATTGCGGTCGGAATTGCAGCAGACCGAGGTCGTGCCGCCGACGCCACCGAAGATTCCCATCGGTCTGCCATCCGAGCTGTTGCGGCGGCGGCCCGATATCGTTGCGGCGGAGGCCAATCTTCATGCGGCGACGGCCAATATCGGCGTCGCGGTCGCGGCCTTCTTCCCGAGTTTCAATCTTCTGGGCTCGTTCGGCTTCCAGGCTGACAATACCGAGAATCTCTTCAACCTCGCGGCGCGGACCTACATCCTGGGCGGCGCTGTATCCGTGCCGATCTTCGAGGGCGGCAAGCTTGTCGATACCCTGCATCTGCGCCGCCAGCAGCAGCGCGAGATGATGATCGCCTATGACAAGACAGTGCTGCAGGCTTTCTCCGATGTCGACAATGCGCTGACCGCCTATGACAAGGAGCAGCAGCGGCGGCGCGTGTTGCGCAAGGCGGTTCAGGCCAATGAGCAGGCGCTCGGCCTGGCGCAGCAGCGCTACACCGAGGGCATCGCGACTTACCTCGATGTGCTCAATGCGCAGCAGGCCGTGTTGACGACTCAGCGCGATTACCAGGACAGCACGGCAAAGGTCGCGACTAACTTGGTCGCGTTGTATCTCGCGCTAGGCGGCGGCTGGGAAGATGTCTTCCCAACCCCGGGCATCGAGGCTCCGCCGAATGCGTCCGTCGGTCAAACGTTGAAGACGGCGATTACACGAGGCAATGCGAGCTGAGGCGCGGTAGCCGCTGACAGGAGGTTTCATGACTCCTCGTCGCAGCGAGCGGCGCCGTAGTCGTCACAGCGCCGCTCAATATGCGGTTACTCCGATACTTGCCTGACGTTTTGAGGTTTAAGGGCTATCGGCAACGTCTTTCCAGCTTTGATCCAGGCATCGCGCAGTTTCTGCATTGCGGTGATATCAAGCCAAAACATGAGCTCCAGCCCGGCGCTCTTCGGACGAAATCGATGTGGGCGAATTTCTGCTAGCTGACAATCCTGATGCCGAAGTCTGCGTCTCGCTATTTGGTTGCAGGCGTGGACCGTACCAGACAACACTTTCCAAACGGTTTCGCTGGCAACAAATTTGCGGTGAGGTCGATTAGCTACCACCCACATCGGCGCAGAAACTGGCGGTACGGCGCGCGTCTCTTAATGCTCGCAAAGCGTGCTTGTTGGGAGCTGAGTACCAAGTGCTAACAAATACGTCTCGAGCAGACATGTAGTCTTGCCCCTCTGAGGATGACGTCCGCAGCCTTGGCCGGCGCCGGTTTTCACTAGTTCTTCTTCTCTCTCGCGCTCCGCGCCAAGGTCTTGCCAGTCAGTCGTTCGATGAGATCGCCGTAGTGGCGAAGGTAATCGCGCAGATCGAGTTCGCGCTCGGCAAAGGCGCGCGCGCGAAGCCGCAAGTCGCGGTTGAGTTTGCGGTCCTGCAATAGGCGCAAAACCGAAGCGGCCAATGCCTCCGGGTCGTGGAACGGGGTGAGGAGACCCGTCTCCTCATGCGTGATGAATTCATGCACCGGCGTGGTGTCGCTCGCGACGATGGCGCAGCCGATTGCCATCGCCTCGCGAAGGGACCAAGAGGCGACGAAGGGATAGGTCAAATACACATGCGCGTCCGAGCGGCGAAGTAGCTCGACATGCGTTTCGAACTGCACTTGGCCCAGGAAATGAATGCGAGACAGATCGAGCTTGCCCGCGAGTTCAGCTTCCATATGCACGCGCCAAGTGGTGCCGTCGGCGGGCGGTGCGCCATAGCCCGTGCGATCAATGCCGACGATCGACACATGCAGTTCCGGATTGGCGTCCAGCAGATGCGGGAGGGAGCGCATGAAGCTATGGAAGCCGCGATAGGGCTCCAGGTTGCGAGCGATGAAGGTGACGAGCGGCGCGCGGGGCGCAAGCTTGTAGCCATCCGGCATTGTAAAGATTCGAGCCGCACGCTGAGTGGGACTGCAAGTTTGGAGATCGACGCCTTCCGGCAGCAATTCTATGCGACTCCTTGCCCAGTCCGGGTAGGTATTCCGCTGCCATACCGTCGGCGTCTGCCCGATGCAGTTCTTGAGATCGAGCGCAAGCAGGTTGACGGCATTTTTCGCGCGCACGCCGGGGAAGCTCTGCTCCGGCATGACGAATTCCGGATCAAAGCCGACATCCTGGCCGGCGACATTGTAGTAGAATTCAAAATAGCCAAGCAGCGGCGTCGAGGGGAAGACGTCGCGCAGGTTCAGCAACTCGCCCCAGCCATGATGACCGATGATGATATCGGGGGTAAAGCCGAGAGCCTTGATCTGGCGCGCCGCGGTGGCGGCTGCCTCCCCGCGCCGCAGCGCAAGCTCGAACTCCCGCGCATGCGGATGCACGACCGCTTCCGAGATGCGCGGCGAGACATAAGAGACCTTGCGAACCTCCGGCATATGGTTCGCATTGGGCTCGCTCAGGAAGATGACCTCGTGGCCCGCCTCCGTCAGGGATCTCACGAGGTGGAAGAACTGCCCCGGGAAATTCTGGTGGACGATGAGAAATCGCAAGTCGGCCTCGTCAGACGGTGCGTGATCTCAGCGGCGGCGTGGGGGTACCTTCTTCGCGGCCTCGGCGGCGGTTGAAGCGGGCGTTGGTGCCGGGGCTGGCTTAACCACTGCGGGCTTAGGGACAACCTGCGGCTTGGCGGCCTTCGCCGGGTCAGCCGACACGGGCACGGCCTGGACCGAGGCGGTGCCGCTCGCTTTTGCAACGAGCGAGATGCGTAAAGCCTCGAGTGGCGCGAGGGCTGCGGTTTCGCAACTCTCGTCCGAATCCAACGGACCCACTGCCGAGCCGTCCACGAAGGTCGCCTCGTAGCTCAGGGCATAGCGCTCGGCGGCCTTAGGGCTGAGCTTGATCTTCACGCCGAGGATCGGGAGGGCCATGCCACGGCTGCCGCAGAACTGCCCAGCCTCTGACCACGGCGACAGCCAGCCGCGGCCGAGCACGGCCTGATAGGTGATGTCAGCGGGCGTTAGCCCCTCAGGTGGCGTAATACTGAAGCCTTCGATCCATTTGCGGCCGCCTTGGTCACCGAGCCACTCTCCGAAGGGCCGGCCGACATCGCCCGCCCGTTGCATATGCGCGACGACGTCGTGATGCCCGCTCAGCACCATGACGGGAGCCGGCGCGGCGCCAGCCACGGGTCCGGCCTGCGGCGCCTCCTTGGTCGGAACCGAATCGGTGAGGCGCAGAACACGCAGCTTTGGTGGATTTTCAGGTCCTGTCGCACTTTGGTAGATCGTGACCAAAATCTGGGCCGGTCCGTTCTGAACCCGGATCAAAGCGGAATCACCCGCCCCATCCAGCCATCCGTCACTGCGAAAGCCGGTAATCGCGACACGCCGATCCGCCGGGTCAACCGCCGAGATGCGCACACCGGCGAGCACGCCCTGCGGCGGTGGCGTCGAGCCATTCACCAGGCAAAAAAGCCCTGTGTCGAGCGTCATCAAGTGCGCGGACGCCTTAATCTCCTGGATCCGGTCTTCCGCGGTCCGGGAGGGAACTTGCCTTTCGGCCTGGGACATTTCGATGCCTCATAAAAATGGTAATTCCGCGACAGCGCATCGCGATGGCGATGCTCCGCCTTACGGACAATGCCGCAGACTGCAAAGTGACGCATTGATCTACACTGCGGCCCGCGCCTTGCCCACAAGCGCCGCATGCAATTCTCCAAGCTTTCCCAATCTTCAGCGCGCCAATCCGCATCCCTTTTCAGCGCAAGCCTGTCAGCCGGGGTGACCCGCGAGTGCTAGCAGGGAGTTGTTAATGCCAGCCGAAGGCAGTGCCAGCGGCAGCACCCATCCGCGTCCTGTGGCCCGCACACGCTCCGCCTGGGTGCCGATATCGAACACCGCGACCCGCAGCCCCGCCGCCCAGGCATCGCTGAGCGCGAAGCACCAGGTTTCCGGCCAGACCGAGGGTATGAAGCCGATATCCGGCGCTTGAGCCGCGATTTCCGCGGCCGCCCGGTCCTGTGGAAAGCGGTAGGTGACGAAGGCGCGGCCCGTGTCGATGAGGCGCGAATCGTCATGGGTATAGCCGACGACGATGAATTCCAGCGGCAGGTCGCGTCGCGCGGCGTCCCGGGCGCAGCCAAGCAGGACATCATAGCCCTTCTCGGTGCCGAGCGCGCCCACCACCGCGACACGCCGCCGTCGGCCCCCGGGCGGGCTATGCGGCGGCGGACGCTGAGCCGGGATCGCTGCATCGTCCTGCCAAGGGCGGACCTGCGCGTGAAGCTCGGGAATGTAGCGCCGCAGCCGCGTCGCGACATCGGCTGATGGCAGGATGATCGCGCGGGCGGTCGCCATATCCTCGCGCGTGCGTCGCCTGAGCGCGCCGACGCCAATCGGCTCCCGTAGCCGGCTCCCGAGATCCGCGACGCAAATTTCGCACTGCGCCTCATCCGGCTCGCCGCAATAGCGCCGCGACTCGCTGACCAGCGCGACACGCGGGCAGACCGAGGCATAGTCATGCACATGAATATCGAGCGGAACACCGAGGCGTTCCGCCAAGGACAGGATTGCATGATCGTGGCCGAGCTGATGATGCAGTTCGACGTGCCGCACATGATCACCGCGCAGCAAATCCACGAGTGCGTCTAGTTCTTCGGGTAGCTGGAACCGAAGATTGGGAAAGTCGCGGCGCCAGACATTCGCTCGCGCATCCGGCAGTTCGATGATGCAGCCGCCGCTGTCATTCGGCCGCAGGATAATCGGTCGCAGCCCTTCGGCGGTCAAAGCAGCGGCACGGGCGCCGATCTGGCGCTCCACTCCGCCGCCCTCGTCATGAGTGATCAGGATGACCGAGGCGCTGCGCCGTTCCGCTTCCCAGCGGGCACGGTCAAGGCGATGGCGGGCGGGCGCCAGCGGGTCGGCATCGAGATGCGCAGTGATTAGGTCGCGATAGCCGGGGTGCAGCGCGTCGAGGATGCCAAGGTTGCGCCTGAGCAGGTGTTCACGCGCGGCACCGAAGGACAGGCCACCGATATGGGCGACAAAAATCCCAGGCGCCACGACGTGCCGCCAGCCGAGATGGCGGGAACGGAGGCAAAAGTCGTTCTCCTCGCCATAGCCCTGTGCGAAGAGATCCTCGCGGAACCCGCCGGCCTCTTCGAGGCAGTCGCGGCGGATATACATGCAGAAGCCGACGCTGGTCGGGATCTCGACGACCGCCTCGCCGTTCGCGCGCGCCGCAAGGCGATCGATACGGTCGAGCATGCGCCGGTCCGGCGGCGGCTGGTGCTCGTCACGTCGCGGATAGCTCAGGATCGTGGCGTCGTTCGAGAGCGGCGCGACCGAGCCGATATCGGGCGCCGAATGGGCTGCACGTCGCAGCCTTTCGAGCCAGCCGGGCGGCACCAGCGCATCGCTATTGACCAGCACGACATCCCGCCGCCCAGCGGCGCGCATACCGTCATTCGCGCTGGTCGGGAAGCCGGCGTTGCGGGCGTGGCGGATGAGGCGGATGCGCCGCTGTCGCGCCAGTTCATCCAGCGCCCGCACGAGCGGCGGCTCGGGCGAGGCATCGTCCACGACGATGACGGGCGTGCCCGCAGGTACTGTGCCGAGGACGCGCTCGAGGCTGCGCAGGGTTTCCGCCCCGCCGCCATAGACTGGCATGACGACTGCCGGACCGAGTTGGCGAGGCCGCGTTCCGGTGGGCGGCGGACGTTCGGGGACCCAGGTCGCGGCGGAGATCGGGAGCAGAGCAGGTGGTGCGGTCCGCCGCGCTGGGGGCAGAGCGAGGGGCGTCCGATGGGCAAGCAGCCGCGCCCCGGCGTCCGCTGCTTCGGCCCAGAGGCTGGGCGCAAGGGGACTACCAGTGAGATCGCGACCGAAGACGTCCCTCACATGCAGCAGGCCGGGCCGCGACGGCAGCGCCTCGGCGGGCAGGTGAAAGGCGAGCGGTCGGGTGAGGCCGTCCAGATTGGGGAATTGCGCCATGCCCTCGGGCGTGATGCCGATCGGCGCGAAACGACGCGTCGCGCTTTCGATGCGGAGGGCGGGCGCCAGGTTGGGATCGGCAGGGAGCCAGGCCCAGCCTAGCAACCCGCCATCCCTGGCCTCCACGAAGCCCTCGCTGCGGCGGCGGCGCATGAGGTCGATCGGGCTTCCGAGCAGGGCACCGTCTTCCGTCTCGACCGACAGGCTGAAGGCGCCAGCCGCGGCGGCGGGCAGGAGGTAGCCGGTCTCCGTCTTCGCCAGCCGGGCCGGCCGGCCATCGAGGGCGAAACGCGGTGTTCCCTCCGCGACGGCGACGACATTGCCGCTGCCATCGGCGCCGCACCAGCCTGGCCGGCCGGTCGCCCGGGCGAGCCCCGTAACCGTATCGCCGAAACCCGCATCCTCTGGCGGGGCGAAGCGCATGAGCAGGGCGGCAACTGCTTCGGCTGCTGCTTTCGGCGTTCCAGCCATCCGTGTCGCCGCGATCAATCCGCCATGGGCGGGCAAGGTATCCGATCTTCGGATGAGATCGCGGAAGACCTCGATGGCGCGGGGGTCGTGCTGCCGCACGAGGACGAGGCCGAATAGGAAGCTGACCTGGGTATCGTCAGGCCCCAGCCGATAAGCGCGATCCGCCCACCGCCGAGCACTGGGCAAATCCCCCGCCATGAGCGCGGCTTGGCCCTTGGTCCAGGCATCGAGCGCGAGGTCGATCGGTTGCGGCCGGCTCTTCTCGCCATCGGCCATGAGCCAATGCAGGCTATGCGCGCCGTGGACGCCGCTCATCGGGTGGATCGCCGGGCCTGCGTGTGGAGCATGGCCCTTCCTAGCGCCGCAAAGGATGGAGCGCGATTGCCCTTGAGCGCGAGAAAATCAAGGTTTCGGTCCTAGGATCGCGCAGCGCGAACATGAACGTCATCGCCATGTTCTAATTGTGAATAAGCTGCGGACCCTTGACCGTTTCGGCGGCAGCATTGCTTTCAGGGGGCGGCACAGCCGCTGCGGCCGCGGCTGCTTTATCCGCATTGATCAGTGCGAGTTCAGCGGCGGCCTCCCTGACGCCATTCTGTGCGGCGCGGGTGAACCACAGCTCGGCCTGAACGGGATCGGCGGGGCCAGCCAGGCCACGTCGAAGGTAGCGCCCGAGCATGAGCTGCGCTTGCGGATGGCTCCTTTCCGCGGCATCGCGGAACCAGCGGAGGGCAAGGCGGCGATCCGTCGGCAGGTCATGACCGCCGCCGTAAAGCGCGCCTAGGCCGAACATCGCGCCGCCATGCCCATTGGCGGCCGCCTTCTCGAAGAGTTTCGCCGCCTCGAAGTGATCGCGTGCGCCACCACGCCCATTCACCAGCATCTCGCCCAGCGCGACCTGCGCCTCCGTCATGCCGAATTCCGCGGCCTTGCCGAACCAGATGCGCGCCCCGGCCGGGTCCGCCGGAACCCCGGTGCCGTCCGCCAGCATGCGGCCGTAGTGGTATTGCGCATTGACGACGCCATCTGCCGCCCGGCGCATCCAGAAGGCCGCTCGCTCGGGATCCTGCTCGATGCCGAAGCCCCGCGAAAGGCAGACGCTGAAATTAAAGGCGGCCATGAGGTCGCCGCTTTCCGCCGCCTGCTCGAACCAGGAGCGCATGCGGTCGGTATCCGCCTCGCGCACATTGCCCTCGAGCACGAGATTGGCGAGGTCGACTTGCGAGCGCTGGTTGCCCGCGGCAGCAGCGCGTTCGAACCAGACCGCCGCTTCCTCGGCGTTGCGGCCAACCCCTGCGCCGGTGAGGTAGAGCATCCCAAGGGCCCGGGCCGCCGTCGCATGGCCGCCTTCAGCCGCGCGTTGGAACCAGATCGCCGCCTCGGCGTAATTCGGGGGCAGGTCGCCGCCGCGCGCGTAGATGTCGCCGATGAGGGTTGCCGCTTCGATATCGCCCGCAAGGGCTGCGCGGCGCAGCCATGATTCGCCGCCGACCGGATCGGCCTTGCCGCCACGACCCTCGATAAGGGCGAGGCCAAGACGCGCCATGGCCGCGCGAACTCCGGCCTCGGCGGCCATCTTGTAGAGGATGACGGCTGTCGCCGGGTCCTTTGGCAGGCCCACGCCATGCTCGAGCAGGACGCCGCGAAGATACTGCGCCATCGGCAGCTTTAAGTCGGCTGCGGCGGCGATCTGGCCGACGCCCCGGGATTGCAGCTCCGGGTCGGTTCCGGCACGGCGCAGCAGTGAGAGCCCAAGTCCGAGCATGCCCTGGGCGCTGCCGGACTCTGCGGCGCGGCCGTACCAGCTCTCCGCCTGTTCGAGATTTTGGATCGAGTCCGGCCCGACACTCATTATATAGCCGAGCAGCGCCTGGCCGTCGGCGGAGCCGGCTTCGGCTGCGCGCCGCGCCCAGCGTTCCGCCGTAATGAAATCCGGCTGGCTCGCGCGATCATCGGCGAAGATGCCCGCGCCGCTGGTGATCGGGCCATCCTCGGTCTGGCCATTGACGAGCAAGGTCGCTAGGGCGGATTGCGCCTCGGCATGGCCTTCGGTCGCGGCGAGTTCGAGCCACCGCCGGCCCTCGGTGCGGCTCGGCGGCACGCCTTTGCCCTGAAGGTAGCAAAGTCCGACGCGATATTCGGCGGCCGGCAGCCGGGTCTGCGCGGCGCGGGCGACGAGCCGAAAACCTCCTTCCCGATCACCTGATTCGATCAGCGCCTCGCCCTTGGCGAGGAGGCGGGCCGCGCTGCTGCCTTTGAGCCAACCCAACACTTAGTTCAGTCCTTCCAATCCGCCGGTCCTGGAGCACCGCTGCGCTCCGTCTGATTTTAGGTCGATCGCCTCGCCACGTCACGATGTGCCCGCCAGTGCGGAGCGGAACCTCATCCACGCCGCTCTCCGGCGGAGCCGGTTTGTGGTTGGCGCTATCCCTGCGAGGGATCGGCCGCCACGGACGCCAGCCGAGGCGACCCCCCACCATTCGCGCGCCCGAAGAGACGGGCGTGTCCGACGCGCCACCGAGTCCGCAAATCGGTCGATGAGATGATCGACACCACCTCCACCTCCGCCGAACCGCTCGAATTTCGCCTCGCAAGCCGGCTTTCCGAGGGTTCGCACGATGGTAGCGAGAGGAGAGCGCCCAACCTCTCGCCAAGCATCGCGCAGGATTAATTGGGTTCGCGCATTCCGGTGCTAAAGGCGGGCAGGATGCGTCTCATCATATATTCCATGATGGTCCGCCGACCGACCTTCACATCCGCGTCGATCGGCATGCCAGGTTCGAGCGTGAAGTTCTGCGGCGTGTCATGCAGCTCCTTGGCATCGAAATCCACGCGGGCCTGGTAGAAGAGGGTCTGTGGCGCGGTGCCGCTGACGCTCGGCACATCACCGCTCTGGACGTCCTGCTGATTGAAGGAATCGGCGCTGACCGATGCGATATGGCCTTTGATCGACCCATACATGAGGAAGGGCAGGCTCTGCAGCTTGATCGTGACGGGATCCCCGACGCCGACATAGCCCGACTGGGTACCGTCGATATCGATCTCCGCCTGGAGTGGTGCATTGAGCGGCACGAGCGAGAGGAACTGCTGGCCGCTTTGCAGCACCGAACCCGGCGATACCCGCGCCATGGTCAGCACCATGGCATCTTGATCGGCGCGCAGATCGACGAGTTGATGGACCTTGGTATCCTTCGTCAGTGATTGCTGCGCGGTCGCAAGGGAGTTCGACGCCTGCTGCAGTTGTTGCGACAGATTCGAGAACCACTGCTGGATGAAGGCACCCCGCTGCGCGACGGTGGAAGCGATATTCCCAAGCGCCTGCTTGGCGGCGGACTGCGCGTCCGCGAGGCTGCCCGCCATGTTCAGCCGGTTATCCGCCGCGGCGAGCGAATCGAGCCGGCTGCCCACCTGCATCTGCTGCAGCCGGTTGCGCATGTTTTCGACATTCGCCGCGAGTTCGAGGCGCTTGCCGTATTGATTGATATCCGCCTGGGCGTGTTCGTATGTCGCCTGGAGGCCGGCGATCTGCTGGTCGAAGTTCTTGACCCCGTAGAGGTACTGGGCCTGCAGCTGGTTATAGGTCTCGAGCTGCAGCTCCGACTGCGCATTTGCTGAGCTCGGCACATAGGGTTTGTTGCCGATCTGCGCCTGTAGCCGCTCGATCTGAGCGGTGTAGCTATCCACCTGCTCCTGGTCCGCATGGCTATCGGCCATGGCAAAAGTCGGATCAAGCTCGGCGAGGAGCTGCCCCTTATGCACGATCTGACCACGACGCACGTAGATGTTGCGGACGATCGACGTCTGCAAAGGCTGCATCATCTGCGTCGGCACCGTCGAGACCAGCTTACCCTGCGCGGTGACGACCTTGTCGATCTTCACGACGGTCGCCGCGACCAGGCAGCCTATCACCGCCGTGCCGACCAACGCAGAAATGTATCGCGCCGAGCGCGGGATAGGCGTGGCGATCAGGGCTGCCGTAGGGGACTGGAATTCCAGAACCGCCAGGGCGTTGCCCTGAGGATCAGTCCCCTTGGGCGAGGACAGGAGTTGGCGAGCCATGACGGGTATTCCCCTGATTTTCGACCATGTGGCGGTTCTGCTGTAGCCACAGCATGCGATAGACGGCGCAGCGCTCGACGAGCTCCGCATGGGTACCGCAGTCCAATACCGTGCCCTGATCCATCACGACGATGGCGTCGCAATCGACCAGCGAGGCAAGGCGATGGGAGACGATCACCATGGTCCGCCCGGCGCCGATACGGCGGAGATTGGCATTGACCAGAGCCTCGCTCTCCGGATCGAGGGCGCTTGTCGCCTCGTCCAGGATCATGAGTCGCGGATCGGTGATAAGCGCGCGGGCAATCGCCAGACGCTGCCGCTGCCCGCCGGAGAGATTTGGCGAACCTTCCTGGATGAAGGTGTCGTAGCCCTGCGGCATCCGCTCGATGAATTCCTCGGCGCCGGCGAGGCGCGAGGCACGCACGACATCCTCCATCGTGAGGCCGGGACGTCCGCTGATGATGTTGTCGCGGATCGAGCCACGGAATAGGAAGTTCTCCTGCAGCACGACGCCGAAGTTGCGGCGGAGGTGGCGCAGGTTGATCGAGCGGAGTTCTACACCGTCGATCTTGAGGAAGCCTGAATAGTCGCGGCTGATTCCCTGGAGCAAACGGGTAATGGTAGATTTGCCCGAGCCGCTGCGCCCGACGAGGCCGAGCATCGTGCCGGGAGGAACCGAGAAATTGACGTCATCCAGGGCCGGACGGCGCGAGCCGTGATAAGTGAAGGAAAGGCTGTCGAACTCGATCGCGCCAGCGAATGTTGGCCTCAATCCGCGGTCGATCCCCTTGATTTCCGGGGGATTGTTCAAGACGAGCTGCGCCTCGCCCATTGTCGCGCGCACTTCCTCGAATTCTTGGATGAGCTTGGCGAAACTGACGAGCGGTGAGGCGACCCGCATCGACAGCATCGAGAAGGCCATGAGCGAGCCGATGGCCGTAGCATCGCCAGAGGTGAGGGCCAGATAGGCGCCCAAGAGCATGGCGCCATATTGCGTGTAGCGCTGCAGCGGCAGGGTCAGTGTCGAGGGCCACAGCGCCAGCCGGCCGGCCTGCAATCGCAAATCACCAGCATGGGCGACGTCCTGGTCCCATTGCGCGTAGCGGGTAGATTCAAGAGCCAGCGATTTCACTGTGCGAATGCCGTGAATGCTCTCGATCAGAATGGAGTATTTCTGCGATTCGGCGCTCGATACCTTGCCGGCGAGGATACGGAGGGGGCGCAGGAAGCAGGCGATGACCGCCATGATCAAACCCGCCGCCACCAACACCGTCCAAGCGAGCGTCGCCTCCATATAGAACATGATCGGCAACAGGACGAGCAGCATGGTCATGTCGATGAAGGTCGTCAGCAGCTTGCCGGTAATGAAGTCGCGGATGCGATAGACCGAGCCAAGCGCGTGACTGATGAGACCGGATTGGGTCCGCTCGAAATAATCCAGCGGCAGGGATAGCAGGCGGCGGAAGATATAGAGCTGAATCTTGGCATCGATTCGCGTCGAGGCGACCTGCAAGAGACTGCCGCGGGCATGCTCCAACACCGCGTCGAGCAAGACAGCGATGACCAGAATGATCGACACCAGCAGGAGCGTGCTCATGCTGTGATACTCGACCACGCGCTGCACAGAGGTGAAGACGATCAGGATCGGGACGATCATCAGGAAGGTGATGATCAGCGATGTGAAAGCGACCGTCCGCAGAATCGAGCGCTCGACCATCACAAGCTTGGCGAGGAAGCCGAAACTGAGTGGCGCCTCCTGCTCGCTATCGCCGCGCGCGGGGCGGATGAGCACGGCTTCCCCATCCCAGACCTGGGAGAGGCGTAACTCGTCGACCGGCACGGACACGCCGCCACCGCCGAGCGACGGCTCCTTGACGAAGATCACATTGCGGGCGGGGTCGACCTCGACCATCAGGACCGCGCCCGAATCCTTCATGAGGAGCATGACGGGTCCGGCCGATTCGAGGCGCATCAGCTGCTGCCATTTCATGCGGACGGCCTTGGCCCAGAGCCCGCATTCGCGCAGCCACTCCACCAAAGCGGCGGGGGAGGGATTGGGCTCGGCGGGGTCGATCCGGAAGGTTGTCGGATCAAGATCCACGCCGTGATAGCGCGCAATCGCCAGCGCGCCGACCAGCCAGCTGTGCATGCCGGGGTCCTTGCCGATCGACGCTTCGTCGATGTGGCCGGTTGTGCCACCATCTCCGCGGTCGGGCCTCAATTCCATCTCGTTCTGACCATCCACGGGTCGATCACCTTATTCTGTGATGAGCGGCCCCCGACCACCTGGCGGGAACCTGGACATCCGCAGCCAATGCGGCGCGGAAGCGCCGGTGCCGGTTCTAGACTAGCCTGTACGGATGCCCCCACGACACTAGTTTCTTGTGCGGACCCAACCGAAATGCTTGTCGTATTAGGCTTTTATGATGCCTTCGCGGCCAAACTATAGCGGTAAAACATTACGATCCGTTAATTGCAGGCCAGCAACATTTCGGTCAGGCAAGTTACCCTTTCGGGTCACAGCCTCGCCCGCGCCGGGCCGCGCACGCTTGCTAAAATGGCCGTCTTGGCGCAAAAGCTCTCGACGACAACACCGGCAATGGGCTGGAACGTGACCAGGCGCGCGGGGATGATGCCCTTGCCGCGCTTTTCTTGCATGGAGGCTGACCGTGACCAGCACTACGCCGCTATCCCATCTGCGGAACATCGGCATCACCGCCCATATCGACGCCGGCAAGACCACCACGACCGAGCGGATTCTCTATTACACGGGCGTCTCCCACAAGATCGGTGAGGTGCATGATGGGAACACCACGACTGATTATATGGACCAGGAGCGGGAGCGGGGCATCACAATCACCTCCGCCGCGGTGACCTGCGAGTGGAAAGGTCATCGAATCAACATCATCGATACCCCCGGCCATATCGACTTCAATATCGAGGTTAACCGTTCCCTGCGAGTGCTGGACGGCGCCATCTTCATCATCGAGGGCGTGGCCGGCGTGCAGCCGCAGTCCGAGACCAACTGGCGTCTCGCGGACCGCTACAACGTCCCCCGCATCATTTTCATTAACAAGCTGGACCGCACGGGCGCCGACTTTTTCCGCGCCTTCGCGACGCTGAAGGAGAAGCTCGACATCATCGCGCTGCCTCTACAGCTCCCGATCGGGATCGAGGACGGCTTCCTGGGCGTGGTCGATCTGGTCGAGATGAAGGCCATCATCTGGGAGGGCGGGGAACTCGGCGCCGCATTCCATGACGAGCCGATCCCGGAGGACCTCGTCGAGCAGGCGGCGGAGTATCGCCAGCTTCTGCTCGATACCGCGCTGTCGGTCGATACCGTCGCGATGGAGGAGTATTTCGACAAGGGTGACGTCTCAGTCGAGACGCTGAAGCGCTGCATCAAGGCTGGCGCGATCAGCGGCGCCTTCCGCCCCGTGCTCTGCGGCACCGCCTTCAAGAACAAGGGCGTGCAGCCGCTGCTGGACGCCGTGCTAGACTATCTGCCGTCGCCGATCGACGTGCCCGGCATCAAGGTCGCGGCCGAGGAAGGCGAGGAGGATACCCCCGAGGCGCTGGCCAAGCGCCGCGTGATTCCGGCCAATCCCAAGGCGCCCTTCGCCGGCCTCGCCTTCAAGATCATCAACGACAAATACGGCACCCTGACCTTCGTGCGGGTCTATGCTGGCACGCTGAAATCCGGCGACATGGTGCAGAACACCACGAAGGACCATCGCGAGCGCATCGGCCGTATGTTCCAGATGCATGCCGACAAGCGCGCGGAGATCAAGGAAGTGGAGGCTGGCGACATCGCCGCCTTCGTCGGCCTCAAGGACACCACGACGGGCGATACCCTCGCCTCGAATGACGACCCGGTGATCTTGGAGCGCATGGCCTTCCCGGTGCCCGTCATCGACATCTCGGTGGAGCCCAAGACCAAGGAAGGCATCGAGAAGATGACCCTGGGTCTGCAGAAGCTCGCCAGTGAGGATCCGTCACTTCGCCTGAAGACCGACCAGGAGACGGGTCAGACCATCCTCTCCGGCATGGGCGAGCTGCATCTCGAGATCATCATCGATCGTCTACGCCGCGAGCATGGCGTGGATGCGAATATCGGCGCGCCGCAGGTGGCCTATCGCGAGACAATCTCCAAGCCGCATACGCATACCTATACTCATAAGAAGCAGTCCGGCGGCTCCGGCCAATACGCCGAGGTCAAGATCATCTTCGAGCCGCAGGAGCGCAACGCGGGCGTCGCCTTCGAAAACAAGGTGGTCGGCGGCTCGGTTCCGAGGGAATACATCCCGGCGGTCGAGAAGGGCATCAAGGTCCAGTGCGAGACCGGCGTGCTGGCCGGCTTCCCCACTGTCGACTTCAAATACACACTCGTCGACGGCAAGTATCATGACGTGGACAGCTCGGCGCTGGCCTTCGAAATCGCCGCGAAAGCCTGTTTCCGCGAAGGCATGAAACAGGCCGGCCCGATCATCCTGGAGCCGATCATGGATGTGGAGGTCACGACCCCCAACGATCATGTCGGCGATGTGGTGGGCGATCTCAATCGCCGCCGTGGCATGATCCAGAACCAGGAGAGCTCTGGCTCGACGGTCATCGTGCGGGCGCATGTGCCGCTGAAGGAGATGTTCGGCTATATCTCCCACCTCCGCAGCATGACCAAGGGCCGCGCGTCCTTCACCATGCAGTTCCACCATTACGATCCTGTTCCTCGCAATGTCGCGGAAGAGATCATGGCGAAGAGCGCCTGAGACCGGGCGGACCGAACCGAGAAGGGCCGGCGGGAGCAATTCCGCCGGCCCTTTTCGTTCCTGGGAATCGGCCACGAAACATTCGCTCTTGGCAACGAAATCGAGGCACGCCAGGATGCGGCGATGGGATTGGATCATCATCGCTGGAAGGCTTTGGCGGTGGCGTCGGTCACGACAGCCGCGACTTTGTTGGGCGTCTCGGTCGCTTCAGCCACGTCCCGGTCGATGTTCAAGCCGCCCTTCGATTTCTCTATTCGCGACTCGCGCCAACCGCCCGCGCCTGGCGGACCTCGTCCTTACACCGCAACCGGATTAAACGCCGCCTGGAGCGTGATCGCGTGGAATATCCCTGGCGGCGACCTGCCCTCGTTCCAGCGGTCGAAGAAAGGAGCCGACACGATTTTCGTCTCGCATGCCGCGGAGGCCAGCGTCACGGTCGAGCAACAGCCGGATGGTCAGGCGAGGTACAGTCTCTCGCAGGATGGCGCCGCACTCCCCTGCAACACATCTGAGGGGAGACCGCGCGAATCGGACCTCTTCGCTCATCCAAATGAGGCGCAGAATAAATTTGAGACGAACGCCCATCTGGCAAAGACCGGCTCGGTAAAAATCAACAATCTAGCGAGTCTGATAAGTGTCGCCACCCTGAGCTACAGCGCGCGGCTAAGCGTGCCCCACCGCGAATGTCCGGTCGCTCAGGGAGCGGCGGTGATCGCGCTTATCTTACGAGATCCCGTGGATCGCCAGACGCTGTTCTATCAAGTTGAACTGAGCCAGGCTTGCGGCCTCCAGCCCGATCCCCGCGCTGCGCGATGTGAGCATCTCGCTAAAGTGCCGCGTCCCAATTTCTTCGCACGCACGGCACCCTTCGGCATCGACGATCCGTTGCCGCTGCATGGGCAGCCGTTTCTCTCCAATGGAGAGACCAAGAAACTTAGCATTGATCTGCTTCCACGCATGAAAGCCGCCATTGCGGCCGGACCAGAAGGGATGAGCCGCGACCCATCTCATTGGACAGTCACCGGCTATTATAACGGCCAGATCATTTTTGGCGGGCTACGCATGGAAACAACTTGGGCGAATGTCTCACTCATCGCTGTCGACAAAAAGCAGGACTAGATTAGCCGACACGCAGCGCATTCGCTGGCGTCATGAGCTCCGGCGGGACTGAGACGCTCGGGCGCTCCATCAGGCTGCCGAGGGCTCGCTTGACCCTTTCGAAATGAATTTCGAAGGAAGGCAAGAATCTATCTACACGCCGGTCGATCACCTGGTTCTGGTCCAGCATATCGAATCGGCTTTTGTCGCCGTTGCGAACGCTGTCAGCGCGCGTAGGATCCTTGTTCACGTTACCAAGCTTCATGCGCTGCTTGAACTCGTCAAAGGTCTTGGTTTGGTAGTGGTTGATCTGTACGCCGTTGTAGACGACGCGATCTACTATCCCGCGCCTCGTGTGCGTGTAGGACTGAAAATCTGACAGCGTGGCCGCACCGAAATGCAGATCGGCGTCGTGGCAGAAGACCTCCTTGATCGCCTTCACGCGCGCGACGGATTTCACCCGGCACTGATAGGTCCAGCTTTCCGGGCCGCTGCGTGAAAAGGTCTTGAGGACGTTCTCGTAATTGGGATCGCTTCGGCCCGACGAACCGAAATTGCGCCAATTCATCGCAACCATACTGATATGCGCCGGGATGGCGGCGACGAATGATTTCACGCCATCGAATCCCCATGGCACGAGGAACTCATCGACATCGATGAACGTCACCCACTCGAAATCGGAAAGCCGGGCGAGGGAATCATTGTAGGCCGAGCATTGCGGCGAAGCCCGGCCCGCCCCCGGCCAAACGATCCGCTCGATCGGGAAGCTTTGTGCCAATCGCTCCACCAGGGC
This sequence comes from Acidisoma sp. L85, assembly GCF_009765865.1. GTDB lineage: Bacteria > Pseudomonadota > Alphaproteobacteria > Acetobacterales > Acetobacteraceae > Acidisoma. The sequence goes on along the minus strand of NZ_LMUQ01000052.1, from coordinate 24,391 downwards.
GGGTGTCGAGTCGGTGCTGTCATTGTCATAAATAAATATGCGGTCGATGCCGATCGCGAGATGATAGGCTACCCATTCGGGCAGGTAACGCGCCTCATCCTTTGCGATCACGACCAAAGCGCAGCGCGTCATCGTCAGCCCCTCTGTTACAAGTCTGGGCGGCAACAATCCTCCGCGCGAACTTCATAAAAACGCGCGACCTGTTCATTAGCGCAACGAAACCTTGCCGTTAAGAGCCTTGTTCCCGTTCGGCTCGGCATTCGCTGACATCGCTCGATAATCCATGAGCCGGCCATCGGAAGGCGCAATGTCTTCGATTCTATCGCCTTGCCGCGCGCGATACCCGACTCATATCTCGGCGCGAAGCACAGAGCAGGCGCCGGACGATTGCAGACGGGAAGAAGAGCCATGGACCAACGCGTGACCGCCGAAGCCACAGCCTCGCGCAGCCAGGCGGTGGGACCGCCACGCGTCTATTACTTCAACCCACTCCTGGCAGGGCCACTTGCGGACTGGGCGGCATGGCTGGACCGCGCCCGGGACCTCGGCTTTAGCCATGTGCTCAGCGCGCCCCTTTTCGCGGGCCCCTCACTTTTCTTGCCCACCGACTTCGCCCGACCTCATCCCGCGCTGCAATCGAGCGGCGATGCCGCCGGCGCGCTGGCAGCTTTCGCCCAGGCATGCAGGTCGCGCGACCTCGTGCCGCTACTCGACTTACTACCTACAAGGCTCGCGGCGCAGGGCGTCGCGGAGGCGCATAACGACATTTTCTATGCCCCGCCATCCGGCAGTGGACTTGATCCGAGGGCGCTTGGCCCGGAGAGCGATGCGGCCGTGCTACGTGGAGAAGCTGACGCCGAAGCCGTCGGCGCCTTTTGGTACGCCCAGGCACAATCCTGGCGGCGCGCCGGAATCGCCGGCTTTCGCATTGCGCTGAAAGGTCTGCCCACGCATCAGGCTCGGGCACTGATCGCGGCACTCCGCAAGGACAAGGACGCTCTGTTGCTCGGCTGGACCCCAGGCCTGAGCCGGGAGGAGCGCGCGGGGCTGATCGGCACCGGCATCGATTTCGTCTTCGCCTCTCTGCCTTGGTGGGACTTCGCGGCCGATTGGTTCTGGAACGAACTCGAGGAACTGCATCGGATCGCTCCCGTCATCGCGCCGGTGGAGGCGCCGTACGAGCCGCGCTTCGCGGCCTTGGTCAGCGACCTTGCGCTGCTGCCCTGGGCGCAACGCCGCTCGCTGCGCTTCGCCTCGGCGGTGGCCGATGGCTGGATGATGCCGATGGGCTTCGAATGGGGCGCGACCCAAGAGATGGACGCGCGCCGCGATCTGCCCGAATCACCCGCAGCCGATCCGGCCTTGTTGGCGGAGATCCGCACCGCCAATGACGTGCGCGGCTCGGGCATCCCCCGGCTGATCAGCGGCCCCGACGCCGCGCCTTTCGCTTTCCTGCGCAGCGCCAAAGACCCGCGCTACGCCGAGACGGCCATTCTCACCCTGGTCAATGCGGAACTTGACCGCGCGCGGCCGGTGGCATTGCGCCCGTTGCTGGCGACCATAGGCGGCCGCTTCGCGGCGCCAGGCGTCGCTTTGGAGACACAGTTCACGCTTGATCCCGGTGAAGTGCGGACCTTGGCGCTGACCGCGACGCCGGGCGCTAAGCGGGTTCGCCCGCAGCTGATTCAGTCGGCGCTCGAAGCCGCGAATTCGCCGCGTATCGGGATCGAGCAGATCGCACCCGCGGTGGATGACGGCCGTTTCGCCGCCAAGCGCGTCGCGGGCGACATCGTCACGGTTGAGGCCGATATTATCTGCGACGGTCATGATCAGCTCGGCGTTGCTCTTCTATGGCGAGCCGAAGAGGAAGCGGACTGGCATGAGACACGCATGCACCTCGTGGTCAACGATCGCTGGGAGGGCACGTTCCCGCTCGATCATGTCGGCCGCTACGTCTTTGCCGTAGAGGCTTGGCGGGACGCTTTCGCGACCTTCCGCGACGAGATCACCAAGAAACACGCCGCCGGAATCGATGTGCAAGTGGAGTTGCTCGAGGGCGTCCATCTCGTGCGGGCCGCGGGTCCGCCGCTTGCCGCGCTCGATGCCAAACTTGCGACGAGCGATACCGCGGAACAGATTCGCCTTCTGCTCTCGACCGAGACGGCAGCTTTGATGGCGCAGACCGACAAGCGCCCACGCGCGGTGCGTAGCGCGCCTTATCCCATCGATGCGGATCGGCTGGAGGCGCGTTTCGCCAGCTGGTACGAGATCTTCCCTCGCTCGATGAGTGACGATGCTGAACGCCATGGCACGTTCACCGACGTCATTCGCCATCTGCCGCGCATCCGCGACATGGGCTTCGATGTACTGTATTTCCCGCCCATCCACCCGATCGGCCGCAGCAATCGCAAGGGCCCGAACAACACCCTGACACCGGCGGAAGGCGATCCCGGCAGCCCTTATGCGATCGGCAGCGAAGCCGGCGGGCATGACGCGGTGCATCCCGAACTCGGAACGCTGGATGACTTCCTGCGGATGCGCGAGGCGGCGGAGGCCCATGGGCTGGAGGTCGCGCTGGATTTCGCGATCCAATGTTCGCCCGATCACCCTTGGCTGAAACAGCACAAGCGCTGGTTCGCCTGGCGTCCGGACGGCTCCATCCGCTATGCGGAAAACCCGCCGAAGAAGTATCAGGACATCGTCAATGTCGACTTCTACGCCGAAGGCGCGATTCCTGAGCTATGGGTCGGCCTCGCCGAAGTCGTCATGTTCTGGGCGAAGCAGGGGGTGCGGATTTTCCGTGTCGATAACCCGCACACCAAGTCTTTCGCCTTCTGGGAGTGGATGATCGCCGAGGTGCGTGCGGCCTATCCGGGCACTCAATTCCTCGCCGAGGCCTTCACGCGGCCAAAGATCATGAACCGTCTGGGCAAGCTCGGCTTCACCCAGTCCTATACCTACTTCACCTGGCGCAACGGTAAGCGCGAGCTGGAGGAGTATCTAACGGCCCTCAGCGCGCCGCCGATGAGCGACTTCTTCCGCCCGAACTTCTTCGTCAATACGCCCGACATCAACCCGGTCTTCCTGCAGACCCATGGCCGTCCTGGCCATCTGACACGGGCAGTACTGGCGGCGACGCTTTCGAGCCTCTGGGGTGTCTATTCCGGCTTCGAGCTGTGCGACGCGACGCCGTTGCCCGGCCGCGAGGAATATCTAGATTCGGAGAAGTATCAGGTCCGGGCTTGGGATTGGCAGCGTCCGGGGAACATCGTGGCGGAGATCACCCAGCTCAACCGCATCCGGCGGCAGAACCCAGCGCTGCAATCGCAGCTCGGCCTGACCTTCCTACCGGCTGATAACGACCAGGTTTTGTTCTACGAGAAGGCCACGCCCGACCGTTCGAACGTGGTCATCGTAGCGGTCAATCTCGACCCCCGGGATGGTCAGGGCACTGGCGCGAACATCGAATTGCCGCTTTATAAGTGGGGGCTGCCGGATCAGGGCAGGCTTTCCGTGGTCGACCTCATGCGTGGCGATCGTTTCACTTGGACCGGGAAATGGCAGCGTGTCGGGCTTGACGCTGCCATGCCCTTCGCCGCCTGGCGTGTGCGGCCGGAGACAGTTTGATCATGGACGTGAATCCGACAACACCGCTGATCGAGGATCCGCTCTGGTACAAAGACGCGGTGATCTATCAGCTGCATATCAAGTCGTTCTTCGACGCCAATAATGACGGCGTGGGCGATTTTCCGGGCCTGCTGCAAAAGCTCGACTATATCGCCGAGCTTGGCGTCACCGCCATCTGGCTGCTGCCCTTCTACCCATCGCCGCGTAAGGATGACGGCTACGACATCGCTGATTATCGCAGCGTGCACCCGGAATACGGCGAGCTAGAGGATGTGAAGCGGTTCATCGCTGCGGCGCATGAGCGCGGCTTGCGGGTCATCACCGAACTCGTCATCAACCACACCAGCGACCAGCACCCCTGGTTCCAGGCCGCGCGCGAGGCACCGCGGGGCTCGCCTGAGCGCGACTTCTATGTGTGGTCCGACACCGATACAAAATATGCCGGCACACGTATCATCTTCGTTGATACCGAGAAGAGCAACTGGACCTGGGACGAGAAGGCCCAGGCCTATTACTGGCACCGCTTCTATTCCAACCAGCCCGACCTCAACTTCGACAATCCGGCGGTGCTGGAGGAAGTGCTGTCGATCATGCGCTTCTGGCTGGATCTCGGCATCGACGGACTAAGGCTCGACGCCGTGCCCTATCTCGTCGAGCGCGAGGGGACCAACAACGAAAACCTCGCGGAAACGCATGAGATTCTGAAAACCATCCGCGCCGCGATGGACGCGCATGCGCCGGGCAGCATGATGCTGGCCGAGGCCAATCAATGGCCGGAGGACGCGCAAGTCTATTTCGGCGATGGCGACGAATGCCATATGTCGTTCCATTTCCCGCTGATGCCGCGCATGTACATGGCGATCGCGCGCGAAGACCGTTTCCCAATCACCGACATCATGCGGCAGACGCCGGACATTCCCGCGAATTGCCAGTGGGCGATCTTCCTGCGCAACCACGACGAGCTGACGCTCGAAATGGTCACCGATAGCGAGCGCGACTATCTGTGGGAAACCTATGCGCGCGACCGCCGCGCGCGCATCAACCTCGGCATCCGTCGTCGCCTCGCGCCACTGCTGGAGCGCGACCGCAGGCGCATCGAACTTATGAACGGGTTGCTGCTGTCGATGCCTGGCACGCCGGTCATCTATTACGGCGACGAGATCGGCATGGGTGACAATATCCATCTCGGCGACCGCGATGGCGTACGCACGCCGATGCAATGGTCCTACGATCGGAACGGTGGTTTTTCACGCGTTGATCCGGCATCTCTTGTGTTGCCGGCGATCATGGATCCGCTCTACGGCTTCCAGGCGCTGAATGTCGAGGCGCAGGAATTCGACCAGCATTCGCTGCTCAACTGGATGCGCCGGATGCTCGCGGTGCGAAAGAATTTCGGCGCTTTCGGGCGAGGCACGCTGCGTTTCCTTTATCCCGGCAACCGTAAGATTTTCGCTTACCTGCGGGAAATCGACGGCGAGACGCCGCAGTCCATCCTCTGCGTCTGCAATCTCGCGCGCAATGCTCAGGCCGTGGAACTCGATCTCTCCGCTTACGAGGGGCGCGTGCCGGTCGATATCGTCGGCGGTTCGGTTTTCCCGCCGGTCGGCCAGCTGAGCTACCTGCTCACGCTGCCGCCTTACGGCTTCTTCTGGTTCTTGCTGGCCCAGGAAGCGGAGTTGCCGGCGTGGCATCGGCCAGCGCCTGAAGTTCTGCCCGACCTCGCCACCATCGTTATTCGCGGCGACATCGCCGAAGTGCTCGGTATGAACGGCAAGCGGGTTCTCGAAGGCGAAGCGCTGCCGGCCTATATCCCGAAGCGGCGCTGGTTTGCCTCAAAGGGTGAGCAGCTCGGCGCGCTGACAGTCGCAAATACTGTGAAGCTGCCCGGTGTGCCCGATGTCGTGCTGGCCGAGGTGCAGACGGCTATTGAGGGCCGTCTCGAAAGCTACGTGTTGCCTTTGGCGATCGCCTGGGAAAGCGGCACGAGCGGACCGCTCGCCCAACAACTCGCCTTGGCCCGTGTCAGGGCCGGGCGCCGCATGGGTGTACTCACCGATGGCTTCGCAGTCGATGCCTTTGCGCGTGGCGTCGTTCAGCAATTGAAGCTGGGCGACACACTTCCGCTGGCCGAGGGTGAGATCCGTTTCGTTCCAACCTCGCGCGCGGCGGAACTCGACCTTGCGGAGGATGCGGAGATCCGGCGCTTTTCCGCCGAGCAATCCAATAGCTCGCTCGTTATCGGCGATCTCGTTGTGCTGAAAATCCTGCGGCACGTCGCCGCCGGCGTTCACCCTGAGGGCGAGATGACGCGCTATCTGACCGAGCGTGGCTTTGCCAATATCCCCGCGCTATTCGGCGAGGTTGTGCGCATGGCGCCGGACGGCACGCCGCATACCCTCATGCTGGCGCAGAGCTTCGTGCGCAACCAGGGCGATGGTTGGACCTGGACGCAGGACTTCCTCAACCGCGCGGTCGAGGAGATCGCCGTCACCGGGCAGGATGACAGGGATCACGAGGATACCTTCCCGGCCTATACCGAATTCGCCACCGCTATCGGTACGCGGCTGGGACAGTTGCATGCGGTCCTGACAGAGCCGACCGACGAGCCCGACTTCGCCCCGAGCATCGCGGATGACGCGACGCTCGCCGGCTGGGCTGACAGTGCGGTCG
>NZ_LMUQ01000052.1:0-17966 GCF_009765865.1 Acidisoma sp. L85 | reverse complement strand
GGCTTTGGAGAAGGCGGCTTATCGCCTCGCGGCTTTGGGCAAGGGCGCGCTCTGCACCCGCATCCATGGTGACTTCCATCTCGGCCAGGTGCTGGTCGTGCAGAACGACGCCTTCATCGTCGATTTCGAGGGTGAGCCTGCGCGGCCGACTGAACAGCGGCGCCTGAAGTCGAGCGGGCTGCGCGATGCCGCCGGGATCCTGCGGAGCTTCGACTATGCCGCCGCCGCCGCTGCCCTCAGCCGTGCCGCCCTGGCGCCGCAAGCGGCGGAACGCCATGCCGCGCTGCTGGAGCATTTCCGCGCTCGTGCGGCCAAGACTTTCCTCGACGCCTATCGCATGGCATTGGAAACCTCCGAGCGGCCCTGGGTGCCGATCGAGGCGGAGGATCCGCTGCTTGACCTGTTCCTCATGGAAAAGGCTGCCTACGAGATCCGTTACGAGGCTGCGAACCGGCCCAACTGGCTGCGGATTCCGTTGCGCGGCCTCAAGGGCATTGCCGAACGCGTGCTGAGTGTCGGGGTAGTCGCATGAATGGTTATAGCGGAAGTATCGGGCTTCCCGATCCAGGAGCGATCGACGCCATTGTTCACGCGCGGCATGGCGATCCGTTCTCGGTGCTTGGGCCACATGCGGTCGCGGGCGGCATCGCCGTGCGTTGCTTCATCCCGGACGCGACTTCGGTTGAGGTGCTGGCGCGCGACGGCAGGCAAGTTCTGGCGCGGCTGAGCCAAATCGATCCAGCCGGCTTCTGGTGCGGTCTGCTGCCGACGCCGGTTCCCTACTATCTGCGGATCACCGCACGCGACGTGGTGCGGGAGACTGAGGATCCCTATTCCTTCCCGCCCACGCTGACGGATTTCGACATCTATCTGCTGGCGGAAGGTCGCCACCGGGAAATCGGCCAGGCGCTCGGCGCGCATCTCGCGGAGATCGACGGCGTGCGCGGCGTGCGTTTCGCAGTCTGGGCGCCGAATGCTCGGCGTGTGTCCGTCGTCGGCAGCTTCAACCGCTGGGATGGCCGCCGCTACCCCATGCGGAATCATGTCAGCGCGGGCGTATGGGATATCTTCATCCCCCGCCTTGGCGCCGGCGCCACCTATAAATACGAGCTGCTTGGACCCGACGGCGGCCTGCTTCCGCTAAAGGCCGACCCAGTGGCCGCTTTGGCCGAGCCGCCCCCGGCCACGGCCTCCGTCATCGTCGATGAGCGGCTGCGCTGGACCGACCAGGACTGGTTCAAGCGCCGTGCGGAAAGCGTCGCCACGAACGCGCCGATCTCCGTCTACGAGGTTCATGCCGCGTCCTGGCTGCAGGAGGAGGAGCAGGGCGAGAACGGCTGGATGATGCTTGCGGAGAAGCTGGTGCCTTATGTCAGTGGCATGGGCTTCACTCATATCGAGCTGATGCCGATCATGGAGCATCCCTTCGGCGGCAGCTGGGGCTACCAGCCGCTCGGCCAATTCGCGCCGCAGGCACGCCTCGGGCCGCCGCAAGGCTTCGCCTGGCTCGTCGATCGCTGCCATGCGGCCGGCATCGGCGTCATTCTGGACTGGGTGCCCGCGCATTTTCCGACCGACGCGCATGGCCTGGCCCGCTTCGACGGCACGCCGCTGTACGAACACGGCAATCCGCTGGAGGGATTCCACCAGGACTGGAACACCTACATCTACAATCTCGGCCGCAACGAGGTGCGCGGCTTCCTGATCGGCAGCGCGCTGCATTGGCTGGAGCACTACCATGTCGATGGCATCCGCGTGGATGCCGTGGCCTCGATGCTCTATCGGGACTACAGCCGCAAACAGGGTGAGTGGGTGCCGAATATCTACGGCGGCCGCGAAAACCTCGAGGCGGTGTCCTTCCTCCAGGAACTCAGCCGCGAGATGAAGTCGCGCTGCCCCGGCTCGGTCCTAATCGCCGAGGAAAGCACCGCCTGGCCGGGCGTCTCACGGCCCGCCGACGAGGGCGGGCTCGGCTTCGACTACAAGTGGAACATGGGCTGGATGCACGACACCCTCCATTACATGGAGGAGGACTCGATCAATCGCCGCTGGCACCACGACAGCATGACCTTCGGGCTGGTCTATGCCTTCTCCGAGAAATTCGTGCTGCCTCTGTCGCATGACGAGGTGGTCTACGGAAAGGGTTCGCTGATCGGGAAGATGCCGGGGGACCGGTGGCAGAAATTCGCCAATCTGCGCGCCTATTTCGGCTTCATGTGGACCCATCCCGGCAAGAAGCTGCTCTTCATGGGCGGTGAGATCGCCCAGGAGCGCGAGTGGAACCACGACCGTTCGCTCGACTGGGGTTTGCTCGACGATCCGGCCCATGCCGGCGTCCAGTCGCTGGTGCGCGACCTCAACGCGCTCTACCGCGAGCAGCCCGCACTCCATCGCCACGACTGCGATCCCGAGGGCTTCCGCTGGGTGGTGATGGATGACCGCGAACAGAGCGTCTTCGCCTATCTGCGACAGGGCGATCTCGGGGATAAGCCGGTGATCGCGATCTGTAACTTCACTCCGCTGCCGCGCGAATTCTACCGATTGGGCGCGCCGGTCGCGGGTGTCTGGCGCGAAGCCCTCAACAGCGATGCCGGCATCTATGGCGGGTCGAACATGGGCAATGGCGGTTTCGTTCGGGCCGAGGATGCGCCCCACGGCGACTGGCCCGCATCCCTCACCGTGACCATACCGCCGCTCGCAACGCTGATCTTGGTCGCGGAGTAAAACTACTCCGTTGGCACTCGCCTCGCCTGCCAGCGTCATGCTCGGCCGCGGGCGGTCCCGTCCTTGCCGAGCACGACAATGCGACCAATCGAGGGGTCCATATCTTCCGATGAGGAGGGAAGTTGAAGAGGATCTCGTCCACGAGCAGACGTCGGCCTCTATGCAACGTAGTACTCTCGGTGCCTCCTAACTCTTTCGCATAAGCCTGATGAAGAACTTGAGAGGAATATTTCACGAGCGTATTGGTGCGGTAAATAATTCGGGAGGACCTCATGGGTTCCGATATGTCGCGCCGTGTCATTGCCGAATTCTTCGGCACGTTTTGGCTGGTTCTCGGAGGGTGCGGAGCAGCGGTGCTGGCTGCGGCCTATCCGGGCCTAGGTATCGGCTTCGTCGGTGTCGCCTTTGCTTTCGGGCTTACAGTGCTCACCATGGCCTATGCCGTCGGCCATATTTCCGGCGGCCACTTCAACCCCGCCGTCACCCTCGGGCTCTGGGCTTCCGGCCGCTGCGCCAACAAGCATGTGGTGCCCTATGTCGTCGCCCAGGTGCTCGCGGGAATTCTGGCGGCGGCGGTGCTGTATATCATCGCATCCGGCAAGCCAGGCTGGGTTCCGGGCGGCTTCGCCTCGAACGGCTATGGCGATCTCAGCCCCGGCAAGTATTCGCTCGGCGCTTGCTTCCTCACTGAATTTCTTATGACGTTTTTCTTTCTCTTCATCATCATCGGCACGACTTCCAAAGGCGCGGCAACGGGCTTCGCCGGAATCCCGATCGGTCTTGGCCTGACCTTGATCCATCTGGTGTCCATTCCGGTGACCAATACTTCGGTCAATCCGGCGCGCAGCACCGGTCCGGCGCTCTTCGCGGGGGGCGCTGCCATCGACCAGCTCTGGCTGTTCTGGCTCGCGCCGATCGCCGGCGCAATCGTAGCGGGGCTGCTTGCTCGCTGGATGTATGAGCACAACACAATCGTGGATACCGTCGTGGTGGAAGAACGCCTCGTCAGCTGATCATCAAGGGCGGAGTTCAGGCGAACTCCGCCCGCTGACCACACGCCCGCTTGCCATACTGATTGTATCTTCCAGACGGAGGCGATACCGTTCCCTCTCATCGGCAATGATAAGCCGGAATAAATGTCGCCGGCCGGTATGGCCGGCTCATAATGGGAGGCGACTAGATGCTGAGAAAATTAGCGGTCATTGCTTGCACTGCATTTCTTTCGGTGGCGATTCCCGGCGCCTCCCAGGCCAAGACATTCTACTGGATCTCCCACGGCTCACCGGCTGACCCGGTCTGGACCTATTTCCTCGCCGGTGCGGAGCAATGGGCGAAGGACACGGGCAATACCGTCAAGACGTCCTTTCACAATGGCGATGTCGCGGCCCAGCAGGAAGCCGAGCGTGCCGCCATCGCTGCCAAGGCGGACGGCATCGTAACGAGCAGCCCGGATCCCGGCAGCCTCGTGCAGATCGCGAAGGAAGCGAATGCGGCTCATATCCCGATCATCAACTTCAATACGCCAGACCCCACCGCGAGCTTCGACGCCTATGTCGGTGGCGACAATGTGACTTTCGGCAAGCGCTGGGCCCAATATCTCGTTGATCATCACCTCATCAAAGCTGGCGATTTCGTCTGGATGCCGGTCGAGGTTCCCGGCGCCACCTATGGCGTGCAGGAGGAGCAGGGCGCCGCGAGTGTGCTCAAACCGCTCGGCATTACCTGGGAAGTGACGGATTCGACGCTTGATCAGGCCGAGATCATCAGCCGCATGTCCGACTACCTCACCGCCAATCATAAGAAGATCAAGGCGATCATCGGCCTCGGCGATCTGGTGAATGGCAGCATCAAGCGCGTCTTCGATCAGGTCGGCATCAAACCCGGCGAAATCCCAGTCATCGGCTGGGGCGACTCACTGGATACGACGCAGGAAGTGCTCGACGGCTATGTTGTCGCGGCACAGTGGCAGGATCCGCAGGCGACCAGCTATGTGGCGCTCTCTCTCGCCGCGATGGCATCCAGCGGCATCCGTCCGGGCTTCAATATCATCACGGGCGCGCTATACGACAAAACCAACGCTGATATTTACAGCAAGATCCTCTCCGCCAAGTGAGTGTGAGGGGCGATCGCATCGTCGCGCGAACGCCCCTTTTCTTGACGATGGCCGCGCCCTTATCCGGCGCGGCCTCCTCCTTCATTCCAAGAGGATCGCGGATCTCACGTGGAAAATAGCCTTGTCCGACGCCTGATCGCCAAGCCCGAGCTTGGACCGCTGATCCTCCTCATCGTCGAGATCGCCGTATTCGGATCGATCAATGACGACTTCCTCTCGCCCCTCAACATCAGCAATACGCTGGCTTTCACCGTCGAACTCGGCCTCATCGCCTTGGCGATGACCTTGCTGATGACCTCGGGAGAATTCGACCTTTCGGTGGGCTCGCTGTTTGGCTTTTCTCCAGTGCTGATGTGGACGCTGCGCAATAGTGGTGCCACATCCCTGGAAGTCGCCTTCGTCATTTCGATGCTGGTCGCGGCGTTTGTCGGCCTCGTCAACGGCTGGTTCGTGACGAGGCTAAAAATCCCGTCCTTCCTCGTGACGCTCGGCATGCTTCTGGTGGTGCGCGGAACGGCCCTGTTCATGACCGACGGTTTTCCGCAGCGCACCTGGAGTGCGGGCGGTAGCTGGCTCGCTCAGGCGCTGGCGGGTGAGTTCTATATCGGCTCATTCCGCGTCTATATGTCGGTGTTCTGGTTCGTCGGCGCGGCCCTTCTGCTCGGCTATGTGCTGACGCAGACGAAGATCGGCAACTGGATCCAGGCGGCCGGAGGCAATGCGAATGCCGCCCGCGCGCGCGGCGTGAATGTCGATCGGACAAAGGTCGGCCTGTTCATTCTTTGCTCGCTCATGGCCTCGCTCGCCGGAATCATAAGCTCCATCCGCACCTCGGCTGCCAACCCCAATAGCGGTACCGGCTATGAGCTTGAGGTGATTGCGATGGTCGTCATCGGCGGCACCGCTTTGACCGGCGGACGCGGCACGATTATCGGCACGGTTCTGGGTGTGCTGATCCTGCGCGTCATGCGGAACGGCATCGTCTTTGTCGGCGTGCCCGGACTGGCCTACAACATCTTCATCGGTGCGATTATACTTGGCATGATGGCGCTGCATTCCGGCCTCGAACGCCGCCACAACGCGGGAACCTAGGCGATGGCCGAACCACTCATCCGCATGTCGCATGTCAGCAAGTCCTATGGCCGCGTGCAGGCGCTCACCGATGCGACCCTGACGGTCGGCGAGAGCGAAATTGTCGGCTTGCTGGGCGATAATGGCGCGGGCAAATCGACGCTCATCAAGGTGCTGTCTGGTGCCGTGCCGCTGACGAGCGGCGAGATTTTCGTCCGTGGCCGCAAGGTCGATATCAAGAGCACGACGGACGCTATCGCGCTCGGGATCGAGACGATCTACCAGGATTCCGCTCTGGTCACGCAGCTTTCCATCGCGCGCAATCTGTTCCTCGGCCGCGAGCCACTGAAGGGACCGCGTTTCCTCAACCGGATGGATCACGGCGCCATGGAGACTGTGGCGCGCGAGCTGCTGAAACAGGTGGGTATCAGCAAGGACATTCCGCCCAGCACGCCCATCGGCTCCCTGTCCGGTGGCGAGCGGCAAGCGGTCGCCATTGCACGCGCGATGCATTTCGACAGCGACCTCATCATCCTGGATGAGCCGACCAACAATCTAGGCGTCGCTGAAACCCAGGGCGTGCTGCGCTTCGTGCGAGGCGCGCGGGACTCGGGACACTCCTGCATTTTCATTGCCCACAACATCCACCATGTGTTTCAGGTGGTCGACCGGATCGTGGTCATGCGACGCGGCAAGGTGGTGGCCGAGGATATCGATCCGAAGCGCAGCAGTGTCGAGGAAGTCGAGAGCGTCATCACGGGCATGTCCGACTACGTTGGCTAGCGCAGCCAAGATGCTCGCCGAGACACCAGGCGGCAGCGCGATCGCGATCATCGGGGCGGGCAGCATCGGGGTGGCTTTCGCCATCGTTTTCGCGCGCGCGGGTTTTTCCGCAAGGCTTCAGGATCCTGACTCCGCGCGACGTGAAGCGGCGCCCGGCGAGATCACGCAGCGGCTTCGCGACCTCGAAACCTACGCTCTCATCGCCGAAACGCCGGACGAGATTCTTGCCAGGGTCACGATTGTCCCGAGCGTTGAGGAGGCCGTCGCGGACGCGGCTCTGGTGCAGGAATGCGCGCCCGAGCGGCTCGACCTCAAGCGCGAGCTTTTCGCCACTCTCGATCGTGTCGCCCCCGCCGAGGCAATTCTGGCGAGCTCGACTTCGGCTTTGCAGCCCTCGTCATTCGCCGAGGAATTGCCGGGCCGGGCGCGTTGCCTCGTCGGTCATCCGGGCAATCCGCCTTACCTCATTCCGGTCATCGAAGTCGTGCCGGCGCCTTTTACGAGCGAGGCGGCAACTGCGCGCTGCGGCGAAATTTACCGTGCTGCCGGACTTTCGCCGGTCCGGCTACGCAAGGAAATCGAGGGATTCGTCTTCAACCGCCTGCAAGGCGCGCTGCTACGCGAAGCATACTGCCTGGTGCGGGATGGTGTCGTGTCGGTCGACGAAATCGACCAGGTGGTGAGGGATGGGCCCGGCCGGCGATGGTCGGTGATCGGGCCTTTCGAAACAGCCGATCTCAATACACGCGGCGGAATTGCCGCTCATGCGGCCAAGATAGGCCCGGCCTATGAGCGCATGGGCGCGGAGCGCGGCCAGCACGATCCCTGGACGCCCGAATTGGTCAGGCAAGTCGAGAAAGCGCGCCGCGCTCTGTTGCCGCTCGACCAATGGGAAGATCGTGTGGCCTGGCGGGACCGGATGATGATGAAGGCGCTTTCCGCTCGCCTTGAACAGCCGGAAAAATAGCCGTCTTGGGTCGAAGGCTAACTCTACCCTTGCCGCGCAAAATTAGTTAAGCTTGCTCCCATTGCAATTTAAATTTCGTCCTCAATAAAGGCGGAAGACTAATTTGACCGAGTTCTGCAGAGACCAGACTGGGCGAATCTGCCCGGATTTTCTTGGATGAGCGGAATGGCTTTGCCTTCCGCAACTGGCGTCACGACGAAGGTCACCGTCGCTTCGGGCAACGACAATCTCTTCGCGACCTGGCAATCCGCCTTCACGCGGGCCGCCTCGGCCGCCTCCGGTTTCGTGAGCCTGGAGATTATCCCCGCCTTCGCGGGTTCGCCGGATTGGCATGTCATCCAGCGTTTTCGCTCGGCCGAAATGCTCGAGCTTTGGCGAAAATCCGCCCAGCGCATCAGCCTGCTCGCCGACCTCGCCCGCATGCAGGGTTCGGCCAAGGCCGAGCCGCAGGAAGAAGTGGCTCCCGACTTTCATTCGCTGTCCTGCGTCACCGAAGTCATCACCTCTGTCGTCGAACCAGGAAAAGAAGGATCCTTCCAGGCCTGGGCCGAGAGCGTCCAGGCAAAGCAAGCGATTTTCCCGGGCTATATGGGAACGCTGGTACAGGCGCCTTTGTCGGCGGAAGTGCCGTATTGGACGACGCTTGTCCGCTACTCCACGCCCGCTCAGCTCGAGGCCTGGCTTAGCTCAACCGAGAGAAAGGCCCTTCTCCAGACTGCCGATCCGCTCGTCTCTCACTGGAAAAGTCAGAGGATGGCGAGTCCTTTCGGTGGCTGGTTCCCCAGCGAGCCGGACCGGGCGCCGGCGCCAGCCTGGAAACAAACGACGCTGGTTCTGCTCGTGCTGTTTCCGGTGGTGATGCTGGAAATTCGTTTCCTCAGCCCGTTTCTGCGCGGCCAGCATGTCGCGATCGCGACTTTCATCGGCAATGCGATCAGTGTTTCCCTGGTGTCCTGGCCGTTGATGAATATTGCGGTGAAATTCCTGGGCTGGTGGCTGCAGCCGAACCCGGCGCGGCGCTGGCTCATAGAGGTCATGGGTGTCTGCACATTGCTCGCGCTGTACGCAGCGGAAGTGCTGATCTTCATGCTGCTGTACTAGGGCAAATAAGAAGATCTCCTATGTGCGGCGCGTCCTGAAAATCCAATCGGAAAGGTAGTCCATGACCGAAGACGACAGAAAATTCATGACACGAGCCATCGAACTCTCCGAGCAAACAGCATTGATCGACAGTGCCGGCGGTGTGTTCGGCTGCGTCATCGTGCAGGACGGCAAGATTCTCGCCGAGGGCCGCAACCGCGTCGTCGCGGAAAACGATCCGACCTGGCATGGCGAGATCGAGGCGATCCGCAATGCCTGTAAGAAAGAGGGCAATTTCAAGCTGCGCGACGCGACGCTCTATACCAGCGCCGAGCCCTGTCCGATGTGCGCGGCGGCCGCCTATTGGGCCGGCATCAAAAACATCTACTTCGCCTCGACCAATGCCGATGCGCTGAAATATGGCGATTTCGATGACAGCATGATCTTCTCGGAGCTGAAAAAGCCGGCGACCGAGCGCTCCATCCCGAGCCAGCAGATTATGCAAGCCGAGGCCGTCGAGGTCTGGAAGAAATACAAGAACAAGGCCGACCGCGTTCCCTACTGAGCCTCGAAGCTCCGGCCTTCCCTTGGCGCAACGTCAAGCCAGGAAGGCCGGATCCTCGCGTTCGAGGATGCGCTTGACGCTTTCGAGGTGGAGACGCGCGCTCTCGCCTTGACCTACGGCGATTTGGGTGGCGACACGGCTTGCGATCTCGTCCGGGATCGGCAGCAAGGGGCGGCCGGAACTCATCGCCAGAAGCTGCGCCTGTGCGGCCCGCTCAAGGTAGTAGAGGTCATCCCAAGCCTCGGCGATCGACGCGCCGAGCACCATCACGCCATGGTTTTTCATGAAGACAATATTGGCGTCGCCGACAGAAGCGGCGATGCGATCCCCCTCCGCCTCGTCCAAGGCGAGGCCATTGTATTTCTCATCGACCGCGACACGCCCGTAGAATTTCAGCGACGACTGGCCTGCCCAAACGAATGGCGGCCCCTCGATCATCGATAGCGCGGTCGCATAGGGCATATGGGTATGAAACGCCGCCCGGGCCTGCGGCTTGTGCTTGTGCAGGCGCGCGTGGATGTAAAACGCCGTCGCCTCGGGCACGCCGTCGCCTTCCAGGACATTGCCCTCCCAATCGCAGACGAGCAGGCTCGACGCGGTTACTTCCGCGAAGGAGAGGCCATAGGGATTGACCAGGAACAAATCGGGATGGCCCGGCACAACGGCCGAGAAGTGGTTGCAGATCCCCTCCTGAAGCCCAAGCCGCGCCGCCATACGAAAACACGCCGCGAGATCCCCTCGCGCCAACGCGACGGCCTTGGCATCCCGCCAGGAATTGCGCAGCAGCGGTTTCGCTGTCGCTTCAGGCGACGCCAGCTCACGAGCCATGACCGAACTCCCAGCTAGAACTTTGCGGCACAAGTGAAGCCCATGCACATCGGCGAGCCAAGGGGGAGGGGCACAGGCGTGCCGGTCGCCGGCTGCACCAGACCGAAGTGGAACAGCCCTTCAATGGCAATGCGCGGTGCGTCTATCGTCTTGGCTAGAAACCGAAAGGAACGCAGATGGCGAAGCGCATGGGCATGTGCATTGGGCTGAACGCGGAAAAAATCGCGGAATACAAGCGGTTGCACGCCGATGTCTGGCCGGGGGTGCTGGCGCGGATCTCCGCCAGCAATATCCGCAACTATTCGATCTTCCTGCGGGAGCCTGAGAACCTGCTCTTTGCCTATTGGGAATATCTTGGCACGGATTTCGGCGCGGACATGGCGGCGATGGCGGCGGATCCGATCACGCAGAAATGGTGGGAGATCTGCATCCCTTGCCAGCGCCCGCTTCCCACCCGTGCCGAGGGCGAGTGGTGGGCCAGCATGGAGGAGGTATTCCATCTCGATTGATGAGGGTCACCACCACCTCGCTGAGCGGCGGCGGAACTCGGCTTCTGGTATTGCCGCTGCTCGGCCAAAGTGATGAGACGTGAGGGGGGCGGGTCGCCCGGCGAGCCGCCGGACAGGTAAAATCGCTCTCCACGATCCAAAAGATTTACTAGCGCTCCATATTATCCGGAATGA
Organism: Acidisoma sp. L85; assembly: GCF_009765865.1. GTDB lineage: Bacteria > Pseudomonadota > Alphaproteobacteria > Acetobacterales > Acetobacteraceae > Acidisoma. Next base: position 7,152 of record NZ_LMUQ01000052.1, on the reverse strand, counting down.
CTACCACGCTTGGCGGATCGTACATCAGCTTTACGGGCAAATTCCGGTCTTTGACGGGTCTTCTTCCTCCAGGTTGGTAGCTATTCGCGGGCCGCGCTTGGTATCCTCGGCTTTGACGGAGGGCTGTTCCCGAACGCTGCGGCTACTAGGGCAAAGCCTAGACTTGGTCGTCGTTGACGGGTGAGTCCCGCGTGAAGACGGGAGGGTAAGGCATGGCGCAAAGGCTTGGCGCGGATGACTCGACGGACGTGAAGTGCGGCGGCTGTCACGCCGTCTATGCGAGGCGACTGATGGGACCCGCCGATGGTACCGAGCATTCGATCAAATGCGCTGTATGCGGTACGCAGCTTGAACAGTGCGGTTCCAGTTCGCTGTTGACCTTCGCTTTCGCCAAACGCGAGGGCTAACCAACAAGACATCTTCGGCACCGCGGCGTGAGCACGTGGCAAGCTGCTTGAGGATGCGATATGCCTTGGCCCGTCGAGGCAACCAGACGGCGGATCGTCGCGCGGCCAAGGATGCAACCATTGATCGAGCGCTATAGCGACCATTCTGCGAATGAGCGGACCTTCCTGGCCTGGGTTCGCACATCAATCGCCGTCATGGCCTTCGGCTTCCTGGTCGAGAAGTTCGATCTGTTCCTGGAAATCATGACGGGCGTGAATGGCGCCTGGAAACCGGGGATTCTCGGTCAGGTGGTCGGCAATGTCGCGGGGCTGCTGCTGATTTTGCTTGGCGGCACGATGATCGTCCTGTCCTTGATCCGCTTTCGCCGCGTTGCCCTCAATATCGACGCCGTTGACATACGCCCCGGTAGCGGCGGCCGCATGGACACGGCGCTCGTGAGTCTGCTCGTCCTCCTCGGCGCGACCCTGTTCGTCTACCTGTCCTACACCGTGATCAGCAGAGTTTAGGGCTGGCGCATGATGCGGTCGTGTCTCGCCGGGTTGCTGTTAGTCGCGGCCTGTTGCGCTGCGCCAATGCTGCGGGCTGAGGCACAGCCAGCGGAAATCATCATCCTTCGCCACGCCGAGAAGGCCGACAACTTCCGTCTCTGTCCGGCTGGCACCCAGCGGTCACTTGCCTTGGTGAAGCAATATCTCGGCCGCGATGCGCGAGATTCGCTCTTCCCGGCCAGCCAACCTCCGGCGGCATTTTTCGCGGTCTCCCTGCACACGCTGGAAACGGCAACGCCCGCCGCGACAAGCTGGGGACTTCCGCTCATCACCTATTCCGTGCTTCCAGCCTCCCCGGAGGACTTTGCGCTCGCTCTCAATCAGGCGACCCGGCGAGCGGCGCATGACGTGCTGACCAACCCGCGTTGGACCGGGAAGACGATCGTGATGGTCTGGGAGCATGACCACATCGCCCATTCCAACCTCAAAACACGCTTCCCCGGCGAGCCGGTGATGTTGCGCCAGCTGCTCCACCTCGACCGCCTGCCAGGCGTGCCGAAGGACTGGTGGGGGTCGAACTACGATTACTTCTGGATCGTGCGTTACGACCGGCCGGGATCCGACAGTCCGACCAGCTTTCGCATGGTGCGGCAGGACTTCGTGCCGGGACAACCGGCTCTAGCCGCCAACGCATGGGGCGCGCCCAGACTATCCGGCACGGCGCCCGGCTGCGAGCGATAGGCTTGTTGTTGCAAAGGAGGATGGTGCCCAGGGGAGGAATTGAACCACCGACACTGCAATTTTCAGTCGCATGCTCTACCAACTGAGCTACCTGGGCACAGGTCCGCGGGGCGTGGGTAGCGCAGCCACGGAACCGGATCAAGGGGGCGGCGATCAGGCCGGCGTGAGATAGCGCGCGTGGAGATGAGCCTGGAAGTCGGTGGGGTCGAGCGGCTTGCCCGTCGCGGCCCGCAGCAGGTCGTTGAAGCCCAGCAGATTGCCGCGTCCATGAACCTCCCGCCGCACCCAGCCGAGCAATGGCGCCATGTTGCCATGCGCGATGGCGTCATCGATATCCGGCAAATTCCGCCGGATCGCCGCCATGATCTGCGCGGCGCCCATCGCGCCCATCGTGTAGCTCGGGAAATAGCCGAAGGCGCCGTCGTACCAGTGGATGTCCTGCAAACAGCCACGTCGGTCATCGGGCGGCGTGAGGCCGAGCAGCGCGCGGAAACCCTCGTTCCAGGCGCCGGGTAGATCCGACACGGAGAGGTCGCCGGCAATCAGTGCTCGCTCCAGCCGGAAGCGCAGGATGACATGGGCCGGATAGGTCAGCTCGTCGGCCTCCACCCGGATGAACCCGCGCTCCAGCCGGCCCAGCAGGCGCGACAGGTTGCGCGCGGTGAAGGCCGGCTGATTGCCAAAGGCCGCCTGAAGCTGCGGCGCGAGCCAGGACAGATAGGCATCGCCGCAGCAAACCTGCTTCTCCATCAGCAGCGACTGGGTTTCGTGCACGCCCATGCCGGCATCCTCACCGACCGGCTGGCGCCGGTGCGCGGCGGGTTGCCCGGCGGAATAGAGCGCGTGGCCGGTCTCGTGCATCACGCCCATGAGGCCCTGGAGGCAGCCGGTCTCGTCGTAGCGCGAGGTTATGCGGATATCGGTTGGCGTGCCGCCGCTGAAGGGATGCGCCGAGCGGTCGAGCCGGGCATGGGCATAATCGAGTCCTGCCGAAGCGGAGAGGTGACGGCACAGCGTCTCCTGCCCGGCGATCGGAAAGGGACCCACTGGCACCAGCGGCGGCCGCTCCGCCACATCGCGCGCCAATTGCAGCTCCTCCGCGAGGGGAAGGGCCTCGGCCAGGAACGCCTCGTAGGCGGCGAAGACAGGTTCGACGTCGGCTGAGCCTATGCCGCGCTGGAAGCCGTCCATCAGCGCGTCATAGGGCGCGAGGCCGAGCGCCTCGCCGAGCGCCGTCGCTGACTCGCGATACAGCCGCACCACCTCGGTCAATGCCGGAGCCACCAGGGCGAAATTCGATTCGGGGCGCGCCTGCCGCCACAGCATCTCGCAGGCGGCGCCCGCCCGTGCCTTTGCCTCCACCAGATCGGCGGGAAGCGCGATGGCGCGTAGGTGCTGGTGGCGCATGAGGCGCAGGTTGGCCGCCGACCAAATGTCATCCGGCGGCGTGTCCACCGCAGCGGCAAGATCATCCGCCATGACGTCCGCCGTCATCAATTCATGCGCGAGGCCGGAGAGCACCGCGAGCTGGTCGCCACGGGCGGCGCCTCCTCCGGGCGGCATCATGACCGAGGAGTCCCAGGTCAGCACGGCATTCGCTTCCTGCAACGTGGCGATCCTGGCGAAACGGGCGGTGAGGCGGTCATAGGCGGCACGGGCGGTCGTCGTCATGGGCGCAGCACCTTGTAGGTCCAGTAGCTGAATTGAATGAGCAACACGCCGGCAAGGCCGAACCAGGTCAGCGCGTATTGCAGGTGGTCGTTCGGGGGTCGCGGCAGGCTCGTCGCTGGCTGAGGCCAGCCGCGTGGGGGTGGCTGGCCCATGGCGACTAACACAAAGGGCGCGAGGTCAGGATGGCCGAGTTCCTTGCCGATCAGGGCTGGATTGAGAAGGTAGAAGCGGCGGCCCGCTACGTCGTCATCGGGCGTAAACGCATTGGCGCTCTGCGGCGCCTGGGCAAAGCCCGTGACGGTCAGGCTAGGCGGCAGATCGGCATGCGCGAGGGAACCGTCCGGCATCCAGCCAAGATCGACGAGAACCGGCTGCCCCGTCGGCGGCCGCAGGATCGCGATGAGGTCGCCACCTTCGACCGTCGAGGCGCCAACATCCCGCACGTCCTGCGCGAACAGCGCGGCGGAGCCGGGAACGACAGTGCCGGTGAGGAAAACCTTTTCGAAAGGCGAAGGCGTGGCTGGCACCGGCACCGGTGGCGCGCGTTCGGCAGCGGCGATGGTGGCGAGGATGCGTTCCTTCCAGGCCAGCCGGTCGATCTGCCAGGCGCCGAGCCCCATCAGTATCGCGAAGACCGGTCCGCAGAGCAGCGCGAAACCGGCGATGCGCAGTGCCGGCGAACGAGGCGGGCCGGATCGCGGCGCCGCCTTGGGAAGCGCAGTGACGGTTAGGCGATTGCCTTCAGGCAACGGTGACCTTGCTGGCGCCCCAGAGATAAACGCAGACGAACAGGAACAGCCACACCACGTCAACGAAATGCCAATACCAGGCGGCAGCCTCGAAGCCGAAATGGCGCTGCGGCGTGAACTGCCCGGCTTTCGCACGGAACCAGCAGACGATGAGGAAGATGGTGCCGACGATCACATGGAAACCGTGGAAACCGGTCGCCAGGAAGAAGACCGAAGGGAAGATGCCGCCGCCGGAAAAATGGAAAGGCGCGTGGCTGTATTCGATCGCCTGACAGCCGGTGAAGCTGAGGCCGAGCAGGATCGTCGCGGCAAGCCCGATGGTGAGCGACTTGCGGTCATTCTCGATCAGCGCGTGATGCGCCCAGGTGACGGTCGTGCCGGACAGCAGCAGGATCATCGTGTTGAGGAAGGGCAGGCTGAAGGGGTCGAAGGTGTGAATGCCTTCGGGCGGCCAGATCGCATGGGTGCTTCCGGCGACCCGCTCCGGGAAGAGCGCGAAGTTGAAGAAAGCCCAGAAGAAGGCGACGAAGAACATTACCTCCGAGGAGATGAACAGCGTCATGCCGTAGCGCACGCTGATGAGGTCAAAGGCGCTGTGCCAGGTTGGATGCTCGCTCTCGGCGACGACCTTGCGCCACCAGAAGAACATGATGGACAGCACCGAGAGAACGGCGAGCACCAGCAGGATGTAACTGCCGTAATGGGCGGCGAAGATGATCCCCATCAGCACGAACATGGCGCTGAAGGCCATGAGCACGGGGAAGAAGCTATGCGGCACGAAGAAATAGGGATTCTTGATCCCGGATGGTTCGACCGTCATCGCCGCGTGGTCGGTTTCGCTGCTCATTCCCTCAAGCCTCTCTCAGCGCCGCCGCCCGCGGCATGTCTACTCGATCCACGATAAGCCGTAGTGCGAAAGCTTGACCATGGCGATCGCATAAAACAGCAGGCAAAACAGCACCAGCATCGCGCCGATCGCCCAATTCACGCGCTTCCGCCGGCGGTCGAAGGCCTGGCGCGGCGTCGCCGCCGGAACCTCAGCCACAACGGATTTGGTCAAGCGATCAGCCGGCATAGCGCGAGCGCCGCGAAGAGCAGCGCCAGGTAAAGCAGCGAATACCGGAAAGCGCGCCGAGCCGGACGGTTATCGGTCAGGCTCGCGCCACCCGCGCCTTGCCCGTCCCGCAGAACCAGCACCGCATAGCCGATGAAGATCAGGCTCAGCACGGTCGCGATCACGAGATAGGGCAGGCCGACGAAACCAACAATCCAGGGCGACGCCGCCACCGGCAAAAGCACGAGCGTATAGGCGAGGATATGCCAGCGCGTGCTGCGCGGGCCGGAGACCACCGGCAGCATGGGCACGCCCGCCCGCTCGTAGTCGCCGCTTGCATAGAGCGACAGCGACCAGAAATGCGGTGGCGTCCAGAAAAAGATGATGGCGAACATGAGTAGCGGCACGAGGTCGATGGTGCCCGTCACCGCCGCCCAGCCGATAACCGGCGGGAAGGCTCCGGCCGCGCCGCCGATGACGATGTTCTGCGGCGTCCGCCGCTTCAGCCACATCGTATAGATGAACACATAGAAGCCGATCGAACCGGCCAGCACGCCCGCCGCCACCAGATTGGTCGCGATCGCCATCATCAGGACGGAGGCGCAAGCGAGGAAAATGCCGAAGCCCAGCGCCGATGCCGGGTCCATCCGCCCAGCCGGTATCGGCCGGTTGGCGGTACGGCGCATCACCGCGTCGATATCGCGGTCGTACCACATGTTGATGGCGCCCGCCGCGCCCGCGCCGACCGCGATGCAGAGGATGGCCGTGATCGCCAGCACCGGGTTGAGATGCCCCGGCGCGAGCACCAGGCCGATGACCCCGGTGAACACGACAAGGCTCATCACGCGCGGCTTGAGCAGCGCGATCCAGTCCTCCAATTCGGCGCCGGCCGGGAAGGCGCTTGCTTGAAGCGCCGCCTCGGCCGGACCCGCCAATCGCTTGTCGATCATGCTGGCCATCAGTTGAAGCGCGGTAGCTCCTCCGTGAAGGTATGGGCCGGCGGCGGGGAGGGCACGTGCCATTCCAGCGTCGTCGCACCCTCGCCCCAGTAGTTCGCGGGCAGGTGTTGCTTCGAGGTAAAGGTCTTGTAGACGACGTAGAAGAAGACCAGCACGCCAGCGCCCGAGATGAAGGCGCCGATCGAGGCGACGAAGTTCCAGCCCCAGAAAGCGTCAGGATAGTCGGGGTAGCGTCGCGGCATGCCGGCGAGGCCGAGGAAGTGCATCGGGAAAAAGGTCAGGTTCACGCCGATGAAGGTGAGCCAGAAATGCACCTTGCCCCAGAATTCGGGGTAGGGGTGCCCGGTCATCTTGCCGATCCAGTAGTAGAAGCCGGCGAAGATCGCGAAGACCGCGCCCAGCGACAGCACGTAATGGAAATGGGCGATGATGTAGTAGGTGTTGTGCAGGATCTGGTCGACGCTGGCATTGGCCAGGATCACGCCCGTCACACCGCCCACCGTGAACAGGAAGATGAAGCCGATCGCCCACAGCATAGGCGTGTCGAATTCGATGGCGCCGCCCCACATCGTCGCGATCCAGGAGAAGATCTTGATGCCCGTCGGCACCGCGATCACCAGCGTCGCGGCCATGAAGTAAGCGCGGCTATCGACCGAGATGCCCGAGATGAACATGTGGTGCGCCCAGACCACGAAGCCGACCACGCCGATGGCGATCATCGCATAGACCATGCCGAGATAGCCGAAGACCGGCTTCTTGGAGAAGGTGCTGACGACGTGGCTGATGATCCCGAAGGCAGGCAGGATCATGATGTAGACCTCGGGATGCCCGAAGAACCAGAACAGATGCTGGAACAGCACCGGGTCGCCGCCGCCTGCCGGCTCAAAGAAGGCCGTGCCGAAGTTGCGGTCGGTGATCTCCATCGTCACGCCACCGGCGAGCACCGGCAATGCCAGCACCAGCAGGAAGGCGGTCACGAGCTGCGCCCAGACGAACAGCGGCATCTTGTGCAACGTCATGCCCGGCGCGCGCATGTTGAGGATGGTGGTGATGAAGTTGATGGCGCCCAGGATGGACGAAAC
>NZ_LMUQ01000051.1:1463-2514 GCF_009765865.1 Acidisoma sp. L85 | reverse complement strand
TTTCGGCCATCCGGCCTCGGTTCTCTCGGGTCCACATCCCGAGCTTGAATCATCCCTCCCCGAGCCGCCACAAGCATTTTCAAACGGTCTCTGAGACGCTTCGCCGCGATGGTCATCGCCGTAAACGAGGCCCCTCGTGGCACAAACAAACTGCTGGCCGGCGGTCCAAGATGATTGGCAGCTCTTGCCTTTGCAAGAGCAAGGTTTGAGCCTACACCCTCGGCCCGTAACGGAGTAGCTCTCTTGGCATTCTCAATCTACGAAGCATCCATCCCCATGATGATCCGCATGTTGCAAAACCTGTCCAATGTCCTAGACAAGGCGGCGGCCCATGCAGTGGCGAACGGCATCGACCCCACCACAATGATCGAAGCGCGGCTGGCACCCGACATGTTCAACCTCGCCCGCCAAGTGCAGAGCGCGGCGGACGCCGCAAAAACTTGCGCTGCCCGCCTTAGCGGCGAAGCGCCTCCCAGCCACCCCGACACTGAAACCACGTTCGAAGATCTGAAAGGTCGAATTGCCAAAGTGATTGCGTACTTGGATAGGTTCACGCCCGAGCAAATCAATGCTGGCGGAGACCGCAGCATCACCATGCCGACGCGCGGCGAACCACATGTCTTCAAGAGCGGCGGTGACTATCTGACGCAATTCGCCATCCCAAACTTCTTTTTCCATGTTACCATGGCCTATGGTCTGGTGCGGCAGCAGGGCGTCGAGATCGGTAAGATGACGTACCTCATCGGCGCCTAAGCCGTCGCGGAAAACCGACTCGTCATCGGCCGTTTTCCAGTGAGCATCTCAGGCCGGCCGTGAACCCCTTCGCGAGGAAATCGTTTTTTGTGTGGCAGCGGACCAAGCTCGGCGGGGCGATCGTCAAGCCGGAACACGTCCCTCAGCGCTGGATAAAACGCCCGCAAGCTGCAGCGTTTCGAACGGAACCTGCTGCGCCAAGGTTAGAGTGCCTTCGCGCGCGAGCTCCAGGCCTGCCAGAAAGGTGCTGGCGACCGCTGCCCGTGCGCGAAGCGGGCGGTCCGTAGCCTCCTCGGCA
>NZ_LMUQ01000051.1:331-1453 GCF_009765865.1 Acidisoma sp. L85 | reverse complement strand
CCCGCCAGAAAGGTGCTCGCCACCGCCGCCCGTGCGCGAAGCGGGCGGTCCGTAGCCTCCTCGGCGACAGGCGGCAAAAAGGCCGCGAGGTCGCCGCCCGCCGGGTGCTCGACGAGCAGCAACTGGATCCGCACCAAGGCGTCCACCACGCGCCAGAGATCCGGAATGGCCGGCCGGTAAAGCGGCACCTCTTCCGGCCGCCCTTCCGTGCCGCGCAGCACCACCAGGCAGGCTTCCATCAGCGCGACATAGCCGCCTTCTCGCGGCACGGTCGGTGGCCGCCGGACAAAGACATCCAGGCCAAGCTGCGGCCGCTGCTGCAGCCAGGCCCCAGCCGCTCGCATCGCCACCATATCTTTGAGGCGACGCAGCTCGGCCGCCGCATCCTGTTCCGCTGTCGCCGCGGCCTCCGGACTGTCGGGGAAGAGCAAGCGCGAGCGCAGCAGCACCAGCCGTGTCGCCACAACCAGCCAGTCGGCCCGCTGCTCGAGCGTCACCCGATCGGCGAGCCGCGCCATGGCCGCGACGAATTGCTCGGCGAGGTCCAGGATCGACATGCGGCCAAAATCGATCCGCTGCCGCTCGGCGAGGTCGAGCAGCATGTCCATCGGTCCGTCGAACCCATCAAGATGCAGCACCGGGCTGCTCGGCCGCCGCGGCGGCGCCTCCCAATCATCCCAGAGCGGATCGCTGGCCGCGCCGGTCGTCGGCTCGACGTCAGCCATCGCGATAATCGGGGCGGAGGTCGAAGACCAAAGCCGGCCAACGCTGGCCGAGGCTCGCAAACGCCGCCCAGGGCGTCCAATCCGCCGACCAGAAATCATATTGCAGACGCGCCGAGTGCCGCCGCCGGCGATCGGGCGGATCCTCACGCCGGCGGACATGGCGCAGCGGCTGGATCGTACCCCAGTGCCGCCGGAGCCAGGCGATGCTCGCGGGGTCGTCGGGTCCCTGCCGGAGGTGCGCATAGGGCACGGGCAGCAGCGCATGCAGGTCGAACGGGCAGGTGCTACTGCGGCCAGCCGCCGCGATCACCCGCTGCTGATGATCCTCGACGGCCGTGCGCAATTGCCGCGCCAGCACCCGGGCAGCGGCGATCCGCAAGCCGGGCGAACCATCCGG
>NZ_LMUQ01000051.1:0-321 GCF_009765865.1 Acidisoma sp. L85 | reverse complement strand
GATCGTACCCCAGTGCCGCCGGAGCCAGGCGATGCTCGCGGGGTCGTCGGGTCCCTGCCGGAGGTGCGCATAGGGCACGGGCAGCAGCGCATGCAGATCGAATGGGCAGGTGCTACTGCGGCCGGCCGCAGCGATCACCCGCTGCTGATGATCCTCGACGGCCGTGCGCAATTGCCGCGCCAGCACCCGGGCAGCGGCGATCCGCAAGCCGGGCGAACCATCCGACGGCTTGACCAAGGCGAGCACGCGATCCTCCTCAGCGAGATCGAGGTCCGGCAAATGCCAGGGAGTGGCTCCCGCCCCTTCCGCCGCCCGCCGCAG
>NZ_LMUQ01000050.1:103512-122352 GCF_009765865.1 Acidisoma sp. L85 | reverse complement strand
TTTCGGCCATCCGGCCTCGGTTCTCTCGGGTCCACATCCCGAGCTTGAATCATCCCTCCCCGAGCCGCCACAAGCATTTTCAAACGGTCTCTGAGAAAGTAACGCGAAGGGGCCCGCGACCGCGGACCCCTTCCCAGGCGTATCAGTTGGTAATGCCGGCGTCGCTCAGCTGCTGAGTGATATTGGCGGCGAGCTGGTCGAGACCATCATCCACCGAGACCTGCCCGGCATACATCTTCTGCAGCGCCGCCGCCCAATCGGTCGTGACGTTGAAGAACAAAGGCTGCGGCGTGAAGTAAATCTTGGCGCCCGGCGCGGCACCCTGGAATTCCTCCAGGAAGCCCGGATAGGTCGCCTTGAGCCGCGACTGGAAATCGGGGTCTTTCCACACCGACTGCCGCACCGGATCGACCTGATTGGCTTTGGTCGCGCCGAAAGTCAGCTGCTCGGTACCGCTGGCCCACTGCATGAAGCGCCAGCTCGCATCGCGCTTCTGCGAAAATGCGCTCATCGCCAGCGACCAGATCCAGATGTTGGGCGTCGGCGCCTTGGCATCGGGGTTTGGCGTGAAGGCCTCGTAGCCGATATGGCCAGCTTCCTTGGTGCCCGTCTGCTGGAAGAAGCCGATGATATCGGCGTCATAGATCATGCCCGAGGTGCCCGACCCGAGGTCATTGGCGACTTCGTACCAGGTGTACTGCGTCCAGTTTTTCGGGCCTGCCTTGTGCAGCATATCGACCCACTGCTTGGTGAAGTCCTTGCCTTCCTTGCTGTTCATGGTCGGCTTCAGCGTGCCGCCATCGGTCGAGAAATCATGCCCGCCGTAATTCGTGAAGCCCGAGAGGTAGCCCGCGTGAATCGTCGCCCAGCTGCGGCTGCCGCGGGTGCCCACGCCATAGACGCCGGGCACGTTCTTGGAGATCTGCGCACCCTTCTCGATCATATCGGGCAGGTTTTTCGGCGGATCGATCTTCTGAGCGTCGAAAATCTGCTTGTTGTAGCTGACGTCGTTGATCTCGAAGCCCCAGGGCAGTGCCCACTGCTTCGCATTGGCGGTGCCGAGCGGCTCGCCAGGCTTGCCGCTCCACGCAGTCGAACTGCGCAGGTTCGGCAGGATGTCTTCCCAATCGTAATTGGGCGCCATCTTGCTGGAGTCCTTGATGAATTCGTTCAGATCCACCAGCCAGCCAGCCGGGCCATACTGCCAGGTCTGGTAAGCACCCGTCATGAACACGTCATACTGCGTCGATTTGCTCGAAAGCGCGGCGGTGACCTTGTCGAAATACACATCCTCCGGGAAGATATCGTAGGTGACCTTGAGGCCCGTCATCTCCTCGAAATGCTTGAGGTTCTGCAGCATGGCATCCGCATAGGGATGCTTGTTGAGCAGCAGCCGCAGCGTCTGGCCCTTATTGGCCATCCAGTCGTAATCGGCGGCGAGCGCCCGGCTCTGCATCGCGTTCAGCAGCGAACCCGTCGCGGCCGCACCCAGGCCAAGCTTGGCTGCGCGATCGAAAAGCTCGCGCCGCCCCAGGCCCTGCCGCACGAAAGCATCGAACAGGCTTTTTTCTTTATTACTCATCTACATTCTTCCCATTTGCTTTTTTGAATTGACGCACGGAACCGCGCGCCTTTGCGACAGAGCAAGACGGCAGGCGCAACAACCAGGCCGAGCGTCGCCGCCCGGCCTGCGAAACTTCAGGACGGAATCAGAATCGTCTTGATCGACTTCTCGCCCTTCTTCATGAGGTCGAAGCCTTTCTGGAAATCCTTTAGCGGCAGCGTATGCGTCACCACCCCTTCGGTCGGCAGACGCCCATCCGCGATTGCGGCAATCGTGAACGGATAGCAATAGGGCCCAAGATGAGCGCCATAGATATCGAGGTGCTTGCGGTCGCCGATGATGCTCCAATCGGCCGTCACCTCTTCGCCAAACACGCTGAACTCGACGAAGCGGCCGAGCTTGCGGATCATCTGAAGTCCCTGGCGCACGCTGGAAGGATGGCCCGTCGCCTCGATATAGACATCGCAGCCATAGCCGCCGGTCATCTCCTTGACTTTTGCGACGACATCCACTTCCAGCGGATTCATCACGATATCCGCGCCGAATTTCTTGGCGATATCCAGCCGGTCCTGCTTGGTATCCAGCACCACCAGCGTAGTCGGGTTCTTCAGCCGCGCCGCGCCGACCATACCGAGCCCTAAAGTCCCGGCCCCGGCCAGAACCACGAAATCATCGAGCTCGATCTTGGCGCGGTTCACGGCATGGACCGAACAGGCGAAGGGCTCGATGAGAGCGGCGGCATCCAGCGCCATGCCCTCGGGCACGTGATAGGTGCGGGAGGTTTTCGGGAACCGCATGTAGCGCGCCATGGCGCCGTTGACGTTGTTCTGGAAGCCGTAGAGGTCATGGACCTCGCACATCCAGTATTCGCCATGCAGGCAGTAGCGGCATTTTTCGCAGGGAACGATCTGCTCGGAGATCAGCCGGTCGCCGACCTTGAAGCGGCCTTCACGCTCGATATTGGCACCGACCTCGACCGCGCGGCCGAGAAATTCATGGCCCGGAATCATCGGCGCCTTGACATAGACCGGCTGGCCCTTGTCGTCGCCCCAGAACGATGGCGCGCCCTGGAAGCATTTGATGTCGCCCGCGCAGATGCCGACCGCCTCGACCTCGATGATGATGTCGTCAGGACCGGCGCGCGGCACTTCGACTTTCTCGAAGCGATAGTCGCCGGGGGCATAGGCAACGACTGCGTCCATCATCGCGGGCAGATCGTTGCGGCGTGTCGTGTCGCTCATGGAGCTCGTCCCTTATGCCTGGGGTTGCGACGTGAGGCGGGCGATCAGCCCGTCCGCCAGCGTCGACAAAATCATTTCGCAGGAAGCCGCGCCGGCATCGAGGGTGCCGCGAGAGCGCTCCCCCAGCCGGCTGGCGCGGCCGACCTTGGCGACCATCCCGCGCGTCGCCTCCAGCCCCTCGGCCGCCGCCTTCTTCATCGCCTCAAGCGACTGAATGAAGCTCTGGCCGCCGCTTTGCGCCGCATCGAAAGCCTGTTGCGCCGGCACGATGACATCGACCAGCGTCTTGTCGCCGGGCTTGGCCTCGCCCAGGCCCTGCACCGCGTCGAGCCCGGCCTTCAGCATGGCCGAGAAACGCGGCCCGTCCACCACATCGCTGCCGTTCAAAGCCTCGGCCATGTCGGTGAAGAACGTGCCATACAGCGGCCCCATGGAGCCGCCGATATCGCTCAGCAGCGTGTCGCCGAGCGCTTCCAGACCCTCCGGCAGGGTGAACCCGGGCTTCGCCTGCAAGCGCTCGCCCGCCATGCGGAAGCCTTTGCCCATGTTCACGCCATGGTCGCCATCGCCGGTCTGGCCGTCGATCTCGCTGAGGCGGCCCTGTTCGCGCACGATGATCGCCGTGAGGTCGAACAGGATCGGCCCCGCGTCCTTCAGCGTTACAGAGTCCATGTCCTTCATCCCGTCACCGTCAGGCCGATCGACCGCGCCGGCTTGGCGAGCAGCCGGTCCAGCTCGCTATCGAGACGGGTCACAGTGATCGAGGCGCCCATCATCTCCAGCGAGGTGAAGTAGTTGCCGACGTAGCGATGACGAATGCCGATGCCGCGTGCCTTCAGCATCTCGTCGATATGGCCGTAGAGGAGATAGAGCTCCATCACCGGCGTCGCGCCAAGGCCGGACACCAGCACGGCAACATCATCGCCACGCCCGAAACTCAGATCCTCAATGATCTTGTCGAGCATAAGCTCTGCCATCTCGCGCGCCGGCTTGACCGGAAGCACAGCGACGCCAGGCTCACCGTGATGGCCGATGCCGACTTCCATCATGCCGGGCTCGATAGTGAAATTGGGCTTGCCCGCGGCCGGGATGGTGCAGGCGGAGAGCCCGATGCCGATGCTGCCGGTATTGTCGATCGCCTTCTGCGCCACCGCGATGACCTGGGCCAGATCGCCACCCTCATCGGCGAGGCCGCCAGCGGCCTTCCACATCATGACCTCACCCGCCACGCCGCGCCGCTTCTCCTTCTCCGCCCGCGCGGCGGAAGCCACATCGTCATTGGCGACGACAGTGCGAACCTCGACGCCATCCTTGGCGGCGAGCTTCACCGCCATCTTCACATTCATGTTGTCGCCGGCGTAGTTGCCATAGAGGCAGGCCACGCCCGCCCCCGCATCGGCCGCCTTGAACGCCGCGTGGAAGCTCTTGGCGGTGGGCGAGGCGAAGATCTCGCCGCAGGCGACCGCATCGCACAGCCCGGCACCGACGAAGCCCAGGAAGGCAGGCTCATGGCCCGAGCCGCCGCCCGTCACAATGCCAACCTTGCCCGTCCCCCGCCGATGTGTCGCGCGGAGAACGCGGGGATTGTCGGTTTTCTCGAGGATCTCGGGGAAAGCCGCGACCACGCCATGGATGGCTTCATCGGCCACCTGCTCGGGGTCGTTAATGATTCGGTTCACGCCACGATCCTTGTTGCGTTTGAGACTATGCTTGGCATGCGTTTTCCCCTGGCAGACAGATCGTGGATTTTGTCTGACTCTCCCGCGCTGGTTCGGGCTGTGTCAATCGCTCGGGGCAATTTAGACGGAAACCGCGCTGCGCGCGTCCTGTGCGGCTCGCAAAGCCGCGTGAGGTCTATTTCGCGGCCGCCATTATGTAATTGACGGACAGATCCCGGCTTTCGCGCCATCGGCCGCGCATCGGGTCGAAGCTCAGCCCGGCGCTATCGGTAACGCGCAGCCCCGCCGTGTGAAGCATGGCCGCCAAGCGCTTAGGCGGGACGAAACGCCGCCAGTCATGCGTGCCGCGCGGGAGCAGCCTCACGACGTATTCCGCGCCGATCTTGGCGGTGAGCAGCGCGCGCAGGCTGCGGTTCATCGTGGAAACGAAAAGAAGGCCGCCCGGAACTACAAGGTCCGCAAGCGCCGCGACGAAGGCCTCAGCGTCCGGCACATGCTCGATCACCTCCAGCGCCGTGACGACGGGAAAGCGCTGCCCCTCCGCCACCAGTTCCTCGACGCGCCCGAGGCGGTAACTCAGAGGCAGGTCCCGTCCCTCGGCATGGGCTTGTGCCGCGGCGATGGCGGCGGGTGCCGCATCCAGGCCGAGCACCGGAATGCCCTTCGCCGCCAAGGCCTCCGCCAATAAGCCCGCGCCGCAGCCAACATCGAGCAACGTGCCGGGCACCATGCCATGGCGGTTTACGCGATCCACGATCCAGGTTGCGCGAAGAGGGTTCATTTCGTGTAATGCGCGCATTGGCCCCCGAGGGGCCCACCATTCGGCCGCTAATTTGTCAAACTGCGCGATTTCCGTCTCAGAAATCGTACCGCTCTCTTGCATGATTGCTCCCGTCCGGCCGCGCGGCTATGTGTGCCGCCGCAAGGCCGCCGCGCTGCGGCGCTGGCGGTATCTTAAGCGTGCCCGTGGCACGGCGGCTAGATCTCGCATCGCTCAAGCAAACTGGCATGGGCGCACATCCTGGAAGGACTTATGGCCCGCATCGTCATGAAGTTCGGCGGTACCTCCGTCGCCGATCTCGACCGTATCCGCAACGTCGCCCGCCGGGTGCAGCGCGAGGTCGAGGCCGGTCATCAGGTCGCCGTCGTGGTCTCCGCTATGTCGGGCACCACAAACCAGCTCGTCTCCTGGTGCCAAAGCCTGTCGCCGCTGCACGACGCGCGGGAATACGACGTCGTTCTCGCGACGGGCGAGCAGATCACCACGGGCTTGCTCGCCATCGCCTTGCAGGATCTCGGCGTCGAGGCACGGTCCTGGGCCGGGTGGCAGGTGCCAATCCAGACGGATGGCGCGCATGGCAAGGCGCGCATCGCGTCAATCGACGGCGCCGAGCTTATCCGCCGCATGGGTCTCGGCCAGGTTGCCGTGGTCGCGGGGTTCCAGGGTCTCGGCCCTGACCATCGCATAACGACATTGGGCCGTGGCGGATCGGACACATCGGCGGTCGCATTGGCCGCGGCGCTGGGCGCGGATCGCTGCGACATCTATACGGATGTTGACGGCGTCTATACCACCGACCCGCGCATCGTCGCCAAGGCGCGGAAACTGTCACGCATCTCCTACGAGGAAATGCTCGAACTCGCTTCTGTCGGCGCCAAGGTTTTGCAGACACGCAGCGTGGAACTTGCGATGAAGGAAAAGGTGCGGGTCCAGGTCCTGTCGAGTTTCGAGGATCGTCCGGGCACGCTGGTCGTTGACGAGGAAGAGATCGTGGAGAAGGAAGTCGTTACCGGGATTGCCTATTCGCGCGACGAGGCGAAGCTGACGGTACGCCGGGTTCCGGATCGTCCGGGCATCGCCGCCGCGGTATTCGGCGCGCTCGCTTCGGCCAACGTCAATGTCGATATGATCGTGCAGAACGTCGCGGAAGATGGCACGACGGACATGACCTTTACCGTCGGCCGCTCGGATTTGCCGCGCGCTCAGGAGGCGTTGTCTCACGCACGGCAGGAGATCGGCTATTGGGAGATCTTGGCTGATACAAACGTCGCTAAGATCAGCGTCGTCGGCATCGGCATGCGCAGCCATGCGGGTATCGCGAGCCGGATGTTCAAGACGCTGGCGGAGAAGGGGATCAATATCCAAGTCATTTCCACAAGCGAAATAAAGGTAAGTATTCTGATCGCGGCTGACTACACGGAACTCGCGGTGCGCTCGCTGCATACGGCGTATGGTCTCGATGCCGCCTGATCTCCCCGTCCTGGACGCCGCCGTCACGCCGGTGCTGAACGAGGCCGGGCCCGCATTGTCGCCGGCGCTGGCGTCTCTGTGCAGCCGCGGCGCGGCTTTCCTTGGCACGCGTTATGCCATCATGGGCGGCGCGATGAGCTGGGTCAGCGAGCGCAACCTGGTCTCCGCGATCTCGAATGCCGGCGGCTTCGGTGTGATCGCTTGCGGCTCGATGCCACCCGCTTTGCTCGAACAAGAAATCGCAGCGACGCAGGCGCTGACGGACAAGCCTTTTGGCGTGAACCTCATCACCATGCATCCGGCGCTGGACGATCTCATCGCTGTCTGCATCCGCGCCGGTGTCGGTCATGTCGTGCTGGCGGGCGGTGTGCCGAGCGGTGGCGCGGTGCGGACGGTGAAGGATGGCGGCGCCAGGCTGATCTGCTTCGCCCCGGCCTTGGTCCTCGCCAAGCGCCTCGTACGCCTCGGTGCGGATGCGCTGGTGATCGAGGGCTCCGAGGCGGGCGGGCATATCGGCCCGGTCTCGCTCATGGTCCTGGCGCAGGAGATCTTACCGGAGATCACCCAGGTGCCGGTCTTCGTCGCCGGGGGCCTCTGCCGAGGCGACGCGATCGTTGGCCTTCTGCAAATGGGCGCGGCGGGTGCCCAGCTCGGCACGCTTTTCGCCGCAACGCATGAGAGCATCGCTCACCCGCGCTTCAAGAAGGCGTTCTTCGGGGCGAATGCACGGGATGCGCTACCCTCCGTGCAGCTCGATGAGCGCTTTCCGGTGATCCCTGTGCGGGGCCTCGTCAATGCGGGAACACGGCGCTTCATGGCGCATCAGGCGGACACCTCGCGGCGTTTTCAGGCGGGGGAAACAACCCGCGAGGAAGCGCAGCTTTCGATCGAACATTTCTGGGCCGGCGCCCTCCGCCGCGCGGTGATCGACGGCGATATCGACGAAGGTTCCGTCATGGCCGGCCAATCCGTGGGGCTCGTTCGCGAGGAACTGCCAGTCGCCGAGGTGATTGCGCGCCTATTGGCCCAAGCCGAGTTTGTGCTGGCCGGACATGGACAACGCAACGCGGTCTGATACTGCCATCACCGCATCGCGCAGGTTATTCGCGCGGCTGCGGGAGAGCCTGGCCCAGGGCACCACGCCCTTGCCGAAGCTCGTCGCCCTCGTGGCCGTCGAAATGGCCTGCGAGGTTTGCTCGCTCTATGTGATCCGGCCGGGAGAACTCCTCGAACTCGCCGCCACCTACGGCCTGGAGCCGGGGTCCGTAGGCCGCACCAGGATGCGGGTCGGCGAGGGTATCGTCGGCCTTGTCGCCGCCATGGGCAGCGCGCTCAATCTCACCGACGCGCGCGAGCATCACGCTTTCGCGCACCGCCCGGAGACGGGCGAGGAGGCATTTGCCTCGCTGGTGGCGCTCCCCATACGGCGATCCGGCCATATCATCGGCGTGCTGACTATCCAAAGCCGCTTGCAGCGCGAATTCACCGATTTGGAGATGGAGGCGCTGGAGACGGTCGCCATGCTGCTGGCCGAGATGCTGGCGGCGCAGGGTGCGATCGAGATTCGGGGCGAGGGGTTCGGCGATGCCTTGCCTCGGCGGTTCCAGGGTCTCGCGCTGGCGGATGGCGTCGTCATCGGAGCTGTGGTGCGGCTCGACGCCTATCTGTCGAAGCGCCAATTGCTGGCCGCCGATCCAGCCGAAGAGCAATTGCGCCTGATTGCCGCCAGCGAACGCGTGCAGAGTGGTCTCGACGAGCTGATCGGCAGCGCGACTGATGGCCACGCCAACGACATTCTCGCCGCCTATCGCCTCATCGCCATGGATGGCGGCTGGCTCAAGCGGGTCGCGGCGCTGATCGACACCGGCCTTTCGGCCGAGGCGGCGGTTATGCGGATCATGACTGAGCTGCGCGACCGCATGCGCCGCATCGCCGATCCGTACCTGCGGGAGCGGCTTGTCGATATCGAGGATCTCGGCAATCGCCTCATGACGCAACTCGGCCTGGTGGATGGCGGGGTAGAGCGGAATGCCAATCGCGGCGATGTCGTGGGGGCAATTCTCGTCGCCCGCCGGCTGGGACCGGCCGAACTGCTCGACTGGCATCGCCGCGGCATTGCCGCTTTCGTGCTGGAGGAGGGCAGCGCCGCGGGCCATGCGGCGATCCTCGCGCGTTCCATGGGGTTACCGGCGCTGTCCGATGTGCGGGGCGTCATGGACGCGGCGCGCGATGGGGATGATGCGATCCTCGATACCGAGGAGGGGCTCTTCATCCTGCGTCCTGAGGATTCGGTTCGGCAGGCTTATGCGAGTGCCGTATCCGCCACCCGCTCGGGCGAGGTGGGGTCAGCCGCACTCGTGCAGAAGCCAACGGTCACCAAGGACGGGGTGGCGTTGTCCCTGCTGCTCAATCTGGGGCTGCCCTTGGAACTGCCCCAGATTGAAGCGACGGGTGCCGCCGGCATTGGCCTCTACCGCACCGAGATCGCTCAATTGGCGCAGAGTCAGCCAAGCCAGTCGCGGTCCAGCGGTGAGGCGTCAGGCATGGAACTGCCGAGCGAGCGCTCTTTCCGCAACCAGATAGCTGAATACAGCCGCGTGCTTGATCACATGGGCGATCGTCCGGTGCTGTTCAGAACCCTCGACCTTGGTGGGGACAAGCTCCTGGCCGGCGCCGATGTACCGACGAGCGAAAATCCGGCCATGGGCTGGCGGTCGTTGCGCGTCGGCCTCGACCGGCCCTCTACAATGCGACGCCAGCTTCGAGCGCTAATCAAGGCGGCCCAGGGACGTCCGCTCTCCATCATGTTTCCGATGGTCGCGACGATCAGCGAGTTCCGCGCAGCACGGTCATTGCTGGACGCTGAATTGGCGCGGGCGAGCGTAGTGCCCGCGCGCATTTCGGCTGGAACGATGCTGGAGATCCCAGCCCTGCTCTGGCAGCTTCCAGCTTTAATGCGCGAGGCCGATTTCGTCTCGGTCGGATCGAACGACCTGCTGCAATTCCTCTTCGCCGCCGATCGCGGCACGCCCAATCTCGCGGGGCGCTACGACCTCATCTCCGAGCCGGTGCTCGATGTATTGGAGTCGATTGTGCAGGCCGCCTCGGCCGCGGGCGTGCCTTTATCCTTCTGCGGCGAGGCCGCGGGACGCCCGATGGATGCATTGGTTTTGGCGGCAATCGGTTTCCGCACGCTCTCGATGGCGCCGTCCTCGCTGTTGCGGGTGAAGGCCACACTGCGCCGCGCCGACCTGCGAGCTTTCACCTCCGTCTTGCAGGCGATTCGTGACCGGCATGCAGGCGCCGCAAGTCTGCGCGAGCCATTGGCGAGCTGGGCGCGCGAAAAAGGAATAACGGTCTAGAGCATCATCTGCTCGACCTTGCTCTTCGGTCGGGTAGAAGATGCTCGCCAAAAATAGAGAGCTAGAGCTTCTTCCGAACCACTTCCATTGTTAAAAGCTCCAGCCTTCAGCTATCCGCTCGCTCGACCCAGGGGAGGCTGGCAAAAGCGATTCCCTCTTCGGCCAAAGATTCCCGTTCGTCCGACGTTGCCTCACCATAAATCGCGCGGGGTGGCGTCTCTCCAGACTGAATGCGTCGCGCCTCGGAAGCAAAACCTGGGCCGACATAGTCGAATTTGGTTTCGATCTCACGACGCATCCGCTGCAGTGCCGCCCGCATTTCGTCCGGCATCCGGCCTTCCGGCAAGGCAACGGGCTGTGAGGTCGGGTGCACGGGTTCATTCGCTGGTGTCACGGCCGAGCCTGGCTCTCTGGACGGAGGTGCCGCAGGCCGCGCTGCCTTGTTAGCGAGGGCAGGCGACATCAGTGCTCGTGTAATCCCTGTATCGCCGCAGTTCGGGCAGGCGACCAAGCCGGTCGCCGCCTGAGTTTCAAAGCCCGCGCTGCTATTGAACCAGCCGTCGAACCGGTGATTGTTGGGGCACTGCAAAGCGTAGTGGATCACGATATCTCCGGGCGACTCAGACGCGGGTCAGCAGCAGGACGATGCCTTCCAGCTGCTCCAGAGTATCGTAGCGGAGTGCGATGCTGCCACCCCTTCCACGCCGCCTGATATCGACCGCGAGTCCGAGCTTTTCGGTCAGATCGCGTTCGAGCGAGAGCGTATCCGGATCTTTGGGACGTGGTTCGCCTGCGGGTGTCGGGTCCTTGCGGCTGCTCAGCGCCTCGGTCTGCCGCACGTTGAGGCCCTGGGCGATCACCGCGAGGGTTGCTCGCGCCGGATCCGGGTGGAGAAGAAGCGCCCGCGCATGACCAGCGCTGATCGTGCCACGCCGCAACTCATGATGCACCGGCGCTGGAAGCTTGAGGAGCCGCAAGGTATTGGCGACATGGCTGCGCGACTTCCCCACGCGATCCGCCACGACCTCCTGGGTAAGGGCGAAATCCTCGACGAGCCGGCGGTAGCCTTCCGCCTCGTCGATCGGGTTAAGATTCTCGCGCTGCAAGTTCTCGACGAGAGCGGCCGTCATCGCTTCACGATCGTCGAGGGCGAGCACGAGGGCGGGAATTTCGTGCAATCCTGCCTGTTGCGCGGCACGCCAGCGTCTTTCCCCCGCGATGATCTGGAACTTGCCGTCCTCGCCAGGGGTCGGACGGGCCAGGACCGGTTGTAGCACGCCTTGTTCGCGGATGGACGCCGCGAGTTCGGCGAGTTCGGCGGGATCGATCTGCCGGCGTGGCTGGAAAGGCCCGGGCGCCAGAAGGTCGATGGGGATGACCTGGATGACGCTGTCCGGCGCCGACGCCGCGCTGTCGCCCATCAGCATGGCGAGGCCTCGTCCAAGGCGAGGGGCTTCACGGCGTCTATTCATGGCCGGACTCGATCACGAGGCTTCTCCTGGGTCATCTCCAGCCGTTCCGCAAGTTCCGCGGCGAGCCGTATATAGGCCTGGGCACCGGGGGACCTGAGATCATAGAGCAGCACCGGCTTGCCATGGCTCGGTGCCTCGGACACCCGGACATTCCTTGGAATCATGGTCTCATAGACCTGTTTCCCAAAGAACCGGCGAACATCCTGCGCCACGAGTTCCGAGAGATTGTTACGGCGGTCGAACATCGTCAGCACGATGCCGAGGAGCTCGAGTTGCGGGTTGAGCCGCCGCCGCACCCCCTCAATTGTCTGGGTGATCTGGCTAACGCCTTCGAGGGCGAAGAACTCGCATTGCAGTGGGATCAGGACGTGACGCGCGGCGACGAGCGCGTTCAAGGTGAGGAGGCCGAGGCTAGGGGGGCAATCGATGATCACGTAGTCGGTAAAGGGCCTCTCCTCTGCCGCCAAGGCCTTCTGAAGCCGCTTTTCGCGATAGTCGAGACCAACAAGAGCGATTTCCGCACCCGCGAGGTCGGCTTCGGCCGGCAAGAGCGAGAGCCCTGGCACGGCGGTCGGCACAAGCGCTTCCACAGCGGGGAGGCCCTCGGCGAGCACCGCGAAGATGCCGCGGCGGCGCGCGGCTTGGTCCAAGCCAAGACCTGTCGAGGCATTCCCCTGGGGGTCGAGATCAACCAGCAGCACCGAACGGCCCCGCGCGGCCAGGGCTGTGGCAAGATTGATTGCCGTCGTCGTCTTGCCGACGCCGCCTTTCTGATTGGCGATGGCGATAACCCGCGTTTCTTGATGGGCCGGGGGAGTTTTTGTTTTCGCATCGGCTACGACCTCGGATCGGTCGGCCTCAATCAGGGCGCGCGCCCGCGCGGAAAGACTCATGCCCCACGCTCTTTCTTGGACCGCAGATCGGTGATCGCGAGTATCCTGCCCGAGGGATCAGTACGGCTCGGAAAACTTTGGACCGTCATGTGCCATGCGGCCTCGGCGGCTTGGATCTCCGCCTCGACGCCCGCGCCCTTCAGGAACAGGCATAGGCCTCCAGCGGCGAGGAGGGGGGCTGCGTAGCCACAAAGCTGGGGCAAGGCAGAGAGTGCGCGGGCGGTAACGAGCTCCGCGGGCGGGATGGCGAGACCTTCGATTCGCTCCGCATGCACGGTGGCATCGGCTCCGAGACGATGGATCGCCTCGCGGAGGAAGGCGGCCTTGCGTTGGTCAGCTTCCACTAGATCGACATGGAGACCCAATGCGACCGAGACAATGAGCCCGGGAAAGCCCGCGCCGGAGCCGAGATCGATGGCTCGTCTCACCTCAGGCGGCACGAAGGGAAGAAGTTGCAGAGAGTCCTCGACATGCCGCCGCCAAAGCTCCGGAATATCCCTGCGACTTACGAGTCGTATGGTATCGTTCCACCGCTCCACGAGATCGACGAGGGGCTCGATACGCGCGCGCAGTGAGGAGTCCGCCATCGGCACGCTATTATGTTTCACGTGAAACAACCGGGTCTGCGCGGCGCAACCCCGCCAGGATCGCCACCATGGCCGCGGGGGTTATACCTTGGATCCGTGAGGCGGCGCCAAGCGAAGCAGGCTGGGCCCGCACAAGCTTGTCGCGCATTTCCGCGGACAATCCACCAAGTGTCGCGAAATCTAGGCCGGGCGGGATCGCGACCGCCTCCTCCCTGCGGAAGCTATGGATTTCGGCCGATTGCCGCGCCAGATAGACCGCGTATCGCGCCTCAGTCTCGATCGTCGCGCGGATCCGGGGGCCGAGCGCCGCGATTTCCGGGAAGGCACGATCCAATGCTTCAGCAGGGAGGTCAGGATTGCCCATGATCTCGAAGAGGCTGCGCGCACGCCCGTCGGCCCGTACGGCGACACCGACCCTCGCCAACGCCGTTGGCGAGTGGATTTGCTGGCTCAGCATCGCCCTCGCCGCGTCGAGGGCCACCGCATAGCGGGCGAAGGCCGTTGCTCGCTCGGTCCCGAGGCAGCCCCAGGCCAGGGCTCTCCCCGTGAGGCGCAGATCCGCGTTATCCGCCCGCAAGCTCAACCGATATTCGGAGCGCGAGGTGAACATCCGATACGGCTCGGCGACGCCCTGGGTCGTCAGATCATCCACCATGACGCCGATATAAGCTACGGAGCGGTCGATCAGGATCGTATCTCCACCGCCCGCAAGTCGAGCCGCGTTGAGCCCGGCCAGCACCCCCTGTCCCGCCGCCTCTTCATAGCCGGTGGTGCCGTTGATTTGCCCCGCCAGGAACAGCCCGGGGAGCGCGCGGAGCTCCAGCGTTGGGTCAAGCGCCAAGGGGTCGACATAGTCATACTCAATGGCATAGCCAGGGCGCTGAATTTCGGCGCGTTCAAGACCGGGAATCGTCCGAAGCATTTCCTTCTGAACACTCTCGGGCAGGCTCGTCGATATCCCGTTGGGATAAACGGTTCCGCCATCCGGATTGCCCGGCAGCCCCTCAGGCTCAAGAAAAATCTGATGCCGCTCCCGATCGGGGAAGCGATGGATCTTATCCTCGACCGAGGGGCAGTAGCGCGGGCCACGACCTGACAAATGGCCGCCATAGACAGCAGATTCATGAAGATGTGCGCGGATTACCGCATGGGTCTCCGGCGTCGTACCCGTCACCCGACAGCTGATGAGCGTATTGGTGAGCGACAACGCCAGGCTGCTGAAGGGCTCTGGCGGGTCCTCGCTCCTATCCTCCGGCAGGCTCTCCCAATCAATGCTGGCCCGGCTCAACCGCGGAGGCGTGCCGGTCTTAAGGCGCCCAATCGGAAGACCCAGCCCGCGCAGCCGCTTGGCGAGCGGCAATACCGCGGCCTCGCCAACACGTCCCCCGGCGGCGTGTCTGGAGCCGATATGGATCATGCCGTTCAGGAAGGTGCCCGTGGTCAGCACCGCCGCTCCGCAGCGAAAGCAGCGGCCATCCGCCGTGACGATGCCCGCAATACGTCCATCGGAGGACAGGCTGAGATCAGCGACCTCCCCGGCCAGGATCGTCAATCCAGGCTGCGCCGCCAGCAGGCCACTCATCGCCTGGCGATAGACTGCCCGATCCATCTGGGCGCGCGGGCCGCGAACCGCCGGACCCTTGCTGCGATTGAGAACCTTGAAATGAATGCCCGCCATATCCGCCGCGCGCGCCATCAGCCCATCTAGCGCGTCGACCTCGCGCACCAGATGGCCCTTGCCGATGCCGCCTATCGCCGGGTTGCAGGAAAGCGCGCCGATCGTCTCGATGCGGTGGGTTAGCAGCAGCGTGCGCGCCCCCATGCGGGCCGCCGCCGCCGCCGCCTCGCAGCCGGCATGACCACCGCCCACGACGATCACGTCATAGCTCTCGCCTACTCCGGCGCGGGGGGAAGAGTCATCTTGTCGCATCGCGCGGTCTTAGCCCTCCGGAGACGGCGGCGCTACTTCCCGATGCAGAAGTTGCCAAAGATGCGGTCGAGAAGCTGCTCGACACCGATCTTTCCGGTCAAACCGCCGAATGCCAGGAGCGCGCCGCGCAAGTCTTCAGCACGTAGCTCCGGCGCGGTTTCCCTGAGAGCGGAGGACAGCCTCTCATGTGCCTCGGCGACCAGAAGCCGGTGTCGCTGCCTTGTCAGCGGCGCCGGCCCGGCGGAGGTCGTCATCGCACGCGCGATGCGTGCCAGCCGTTCGCGGAGTGCCGCCATGCCGTCGCCTGTCCGGGCGCTCACCGCAAGATCAATCGCGCCTGCTGCAACGGCGAGGTCGCTCTTCGTGCCAATCACGAGGCTTGCACCAGCCCCCTCTACTGCCAGCGGATTCTGTATCTCCAGCTCCGAAGCGGACGCTGTCAAAGGATCGATCAGCCGCAACACGAGGTCGGCGTCAGCGACCTTGACGCGCGCGCGCCTCACACCCTCCGCCTCAACTGGGTCCGAGGTCTCTCGCAACCCCGCCGTATCGATCAGGGTGACCGGCGCCTCACCAATCACCATCGAAACCTCGAGCACGTCACGCGTCGTCCCCGGGCTCGCGGCAACGATCGCTACCTCACGGCCGGCCAGCGCATTGACCAAGGTCGACTTCCCCGCATTGGGCGGGCCCTGCACCACGAAGACGAGACCTTCCCGCATCCTCTCGCCGGCCAGCGCCGTAGCGAGATGCTGCCCGGTCGCCTCACGCAATGCCTTGATTTCCCCCAGCAGTGCGGCCTCGACCTCCGGAGGCAGATCCTCGTCCGGGAAATCGATCAAAGCCTCCTGATGCGCGAGGATCGTCGCGAGCCGCTCCGACCAATCCGCGTAGATCAGACCAAGACCGCCCTCCAGCTGACGAAGCGCCTGGCGGCGTTGCCCGGCGGTCTCCGCTTCGACCAAATCACTGATCGCTTCAGCCTGTAGCAAATCGAGGCGCCCATTGAGGAAGGCGCGGCGGCTGAACTCGCCCGGTTCCGCGAAGGCTGCCCCAGCGGCGGCCAAAGAATCGGCAACGGCCTCGAGCACCGCGCGGCCGCCATGCAGATGCAGCTCTGCCGCATCCTCACCCGTATAGCTGTGCGGCCCCGGCATCCAGATGACCATCGCCCGGTCCAGCGTCTCGCCCGCCGCATCGCGTAACCGGCGCAGGCTCGCGCGCCGCGGCGGCGGCAGGCTGCCACCCAGCGCAGCGAGGATCTCGCCGGCGCCCGGCCCGCTTAGCCTTATTGCGGAAACGGCGGAGCGACCCGCCAGCGTCATTGGCGCGAAAATCGTCCGCATCGCGGCGTCCGGCTCAATCTGCTCTGCCCGGCAAGCGCAGCGCCTCTACCGGGTGACCAAGGATGAGATGCTGCTCGATGATGGCGTCGACATCCTCGCGCGTTTCGATGCGGTACCAGATCCCCGCCGGGTAGATCACAAGGCACGGCCCTTCTTCACAGCGATCCAGGCAACCCGCCAGATTCACACGGCTATGCGGGATCCCGGCTTCCTTGACCCTCGCCTTCATATAATCGCGCAGTTTCTCGGAGCCGCGGGCCGCACAGGAACCGCGATGATGACCCTCGGGTCGCCGATTGCAACAAACGAAAAGATGCGCCTCGAAGTAGGGCGTCGCCTCTTGGGCGGTCTCTGTCATGATCTCTCCTCGGGTGGCGCCGATCGCCTTGCCACCCTATCTCCACCGCCAGCAACAATGGGGCAAGACCGCCTCTTGGAGGGAACGCGCGATGACCACCAGCGAGAATCTCCTCCGGCACGAGACGTCCCCCTACCTCCTGCAGCACGCCGACAATCCGGTCGCCTGGCGCCCCTGGGGGGCCAAGGCTCTGGCGGAGGCGCGGGAGACCAACCGCCCGATCCTGCTCTCGATAGGCTATGCCGCCTGCCACTGGTGCCATGTCATGGCCCATGAAAGTTTCGAGAACCCGGAAATCGCGGCCTTGATGAACCGGCTGTTCGTCCCGGTGAAGGTGGATCGCGAAGAGCGGCCGGACATCGACGGTATTTACATGACGGCCTTGCATGCCCTCGGCGAACAGGGTGGCTGGCCGCTGACCATGTTCCTCACCCCCGAGGGCGATCCTTTCTGGGGCGGCACTTACTTCCCTCCAACGCCACGCTACGGCCGCCCTTCCTTCCCGCAAGTGCTGGAGGCCATCGCCGCCGCCTGGGCTGAAGGCGCCGAAGCGGTCACCAAGAATCGCCAGGGCCTGTCCCGCGCCTTGCAGAACAGCGTCGCGAGCGATCCTGGTGACGGCATCCCGCAGAGCCTCATCGACGACTCCGCGCATCGGCTTCTCGGCCTGGTGGATATGACGGGCGGAGGGATGCGCGGCGCGCCCAAATTCCCCAATCCGCCGATCTTCCGTTTCCTCTGGCAGAACGCCTTGCACCACGCCGCCCGAGACCCCGCTGTAGCTGCTGGTCGCCCGGCGCTTCACCTCCTGCTGCGGCGCATGGCCGATGGCGGCATCCACGACCACCTCGGCGGTGGCTTCGCGCGTTATTCGACCGATGCCGAATGGCTCGCGCCGCATTTTGAAAAGATGCTTTATGACAACGGTCAGCTCCTCGAATTGCTGGCACTCGCCGAGGCCGACCGTCCAGACCCTGCCTATCGCGAAGCCGCTGGGGGGATCGTCGCCTGGCTCACACGCGACATGGCCATCGCGGATGAGGCGGGAGGTCGCGCTTTCGCGGCTTCCGAGGATGCCGATTCCGAAGGCCATGAGGGTACCTTCTATGTCTGGCGCGAGGCTGAGATCGACGCGGCGCTTGGTGTGGCGAGCCCGATGCTGAAAGCTGTCTATGACGTCACCCCAGGCGGCAACTGGGAGGGCCACACAATCCTCCGCCGCCTGCGCGCCATTTCCGATCCCGTCGAGGCGGCCAGCCTCGCCGCATCCCGCAAAACCCTGTTCCGCCTCCGCGCCAGAAGGCCTCGGCCGGCACTCGACGACAAGGTTCTAACCGATTGGAACGCGCTCGCGATCACCGGCCTTTGCCGCGCCGCAAGGGTCTTCGACGAGCCCGACTGGCTGGAC
Source organism: Acidisoma sp. L85 (assembly GCF_009765865.1). Classification (GTDB taxonomy): domain Bacteria; phylum Pseudomonadota; class Alphaproteobacteria; order Acetobacterales; family Acetobacteraceae; genus Acidisoma. Next base: position 104,261 of record NZ_LMUQ01000050.1, on the reverse strand, counting down.
CTCGCCGAAGCCAGTTACGCCTTTCTCCAACGCCACATGAGGCAGTCCGATGGCCGATATCTCCATAGTTGGAGACAAAACCAACCGGGAGCTGCCGGACTTCTCGACGATCAGAGTGCCATGGCCGGTGCCGCGCTCGCGCTCTACCAGGCAGGTGGCGACGCACGGTTCCTGGAGGAAGCCGAAAACCTTGTCGCAGTCATCGACCGGTGGTTCGGCAGCGAGGATGGTTCGGTCTTCACCACGGCAGCGGATGCCACCGACCTGCCAGCGGCCGCGGGACGCCCCCGTGGTGCGCTAGACCAGGCGGTGCCCTCGGGGAGCGGTCTCTTCGCGGATGCGCTCGCCCGACTGTTCCACCTGACCGGCGAGCCTCGCTTTCGCGACCGCTGCGACCGCCTCATCCGTGCCTTCAGCGGCACGCCGGCGCGCTTCCCGAATATGCCGGGGCTGCTCCAGGCCGCCGACACTCTCGAACATGGCGGGCTCGTCGTCGTGACCGCGCGTGACCCGGCTGAGGCCGCGCCTTTCCTCATGGCCGCCGCGAAAACCGGCGATCCATCCCTTCTCGTTCTGCATATCTCGCCAAGTGACAAGCCTGGTCGCTCGCCGGACGCCGCCTCCGCCGCCCTGAAAGGCCGAAGCGTTCCGAGCGCGGTCCTGTGCCGAGGCGGCGTCTGCTCACTGCCGGTCGATACCGCCGCCGCTCTCGCTGCTCTGCTCCATCCGTCTACGCCCCGTGATGCCGC
>NZ_LMUQ01000050.1:54253-103439 GCF_009765865.1 Acidisoma sp. L85 | reverse complement strand
GCTCTGCTCCATCCGTCTACGCCCCGTGATGCCGCTTGACAGGCGCGGCACGGAGGATTGGCATGACAAGCCACCGCGAGGATCGGGCTTTGCCGCAACTGTCGCTGCACACGCCGATCGGCGCGATCACCCTTTCCGAAGAGGATGGTGCCATCGTCGCGCTCGATTGGGGCTGGGGCAGAGACCAAACGGCAACGCCACTGCTGCTGACGGCGCGGGACTGGCTGCAGCGTTATTTCGATGGCGAAAGGCTCAAGATGAGCCTGCCGGTCGCGCCCCATGGCACGCCTTATCGCCGCCGCGTCTGGGAAGAGTTGCGCCGCCTCGCATGGGGTGAGACCTTGAGCTACCGGGAGTTGGCAATACGGTCCGGCGGCTCCGCGCGATCGATCGGTGGCGCCATGGCCAATAACCCTATCCCGATCCTCATCCCCTGCCACCGCGTGCTCTCGGCGGTCGCCGGCCGCGTCGCGATCGGTGGCTACAGTGCCGGCGAGGGGCTTGAGACGAAGCGCCATCTTCTGGCGCTGGAGGGGGTGGCGGTGCCGGCGCCGCGTATTTCCGCCCAGCTTGCGGCGGCTACTAGGATGCCTACATGAGCTATGCCATCCGTATGCACGAGGCCGGTGGCCCCGAAGTGCTGGTCTGGGAACAGGTGCCCACGCCGGAGGCGGGACCCGGCCAGGTTCTGATCAAACACGTCGCCATCGGTCTCAACTTCATCGACGTCTATTTTCGCAGCGGCCTCTACAAGATGCCCTTGCCTGCCACGCCCGGCATCGAGGCGGCTGGTACCGTTCTTGCGGTGGGCGCGGGCGTCACGTCTCTCGCCGCCGGGGATCGCGTCGCCTATTCGTCGCCCCCGCTTGGCGCCTACGCTGAGCGGCGGGTCATGCCGGCGGACCGCCTGGTTCGGCTACCGGACGACATCAGCTTCGACGATGGCGCAGCCATGATGATGGCGGGCATGACCTCCTACTACCTGATCCATCGCACCTTTCGCGTGACCCCGGGGGTCACGATCCTGGTGCATGCCGCGGCGGGCGGCGTCGGGCTCGTTCTTTGCGAATGGGCGCGCTATCTCGGCGCGAATGTCATCGGCGTCGTCTCGACGGCCGAGAAAGGCGAACTTGCTCGAGCGCATGGCGCGACCGATATCATCCTGACCACTGAGGACCTGCCCGCCCGCGTCAAGGCGATGACGGAAGGCGCGATGGTGCCCGTGGTCTATGACAGCGTGGGGCGGGACACCTTTCTCGCGAGCCTCGACTGTCTGGCGCCGCTCGGCATGATGGTGAGCTATGGCAGCGCCTCCGGCCCGGTTCCGCCGCTGGAAATCGCGACTCTGGGCGCCAAGGGCAGCCTTTTTCTCACCCGACCGAGCCTGGCGACCTATACCGCGAAGCGGGAGGACCTCGACCAAGCCGCGACCGCCGTTTTCGGGGCGATCCGTAGTGGCGCGGTCAAGGTGCGGATCGGCCAGCGCTTCGCCCTTAAGGACGCGGCCGACGCCCATCGCGCCCTCGAATCCCGCAGCACGACAGGCAGCACCATCCTGCTGCCTTGAGCGGCCGCGCCGGCTTGCCCCTGAACAGCCAGCCACCGCCTGCCCCGGGGCGCGACACCGACAGCGATAGCTTAGTCTCAGGACCAGGGATGCGGATGGTGGCACTCATCGTCGCCAGCGCGCTGTTCATGCAGAACCTCGACTCGACGGTCGTAACGACGGCACTGCCGGCGATGGCGCGGTCTTTCGATGTCTCGCCCGTCAGCATGAATATCGTCGTGACTTCGTATCTCGTCAGCCTCGCCGCCTTCATCCCGGCAAGCGGGTGGATCGCCGACCGCCTCGGCGCGCGCGAGGTCTTCCGGGCGGCGATCGTCGTCTTCACCCTTGCCTCGGTTCTCTGCGGTGCCGCGAGCGGGCTCGGTGAGTTGGTGGCCGCGCGGGTGCTGCAAGGTATCGGCGGGGCGATGATGGTGCCGGTCGGCCGGCTGCTGCTGCTGCGATCGGTGCGGAAATCGGAGCTGCTACAGGCAATGTCCTGGCTGACGGTTCCGGCCTTGCTGGGTCCCGTGATCGGCCCTCCGCTAGGCGGGCTCCTCGTCACCACGCTGTCCTGGCATTGGATTTTCGGCATCAATGTGCCGATTGGAATTGCCGGCGTGACCATGGTGTCGCTGTTCATCCGAGCCGACGGTCCGGGCGCGCCGGGCCATTTCGACCTTTGGGGGCAGGTGCTGGCCAGCGCCACGATGGTCGGGCTGATCATCGGCGGTTCCTCGTTCGGGAAAGGCGCCCTGCCACCGCTGCCGGCCGCGGGCCTGATGGCGATGGGGCTGATCGCCGGCCTCGGCTATCTGCTGCATGCGCGGAGCCATCCGCATCCGTTGCTCGATCTCGGCCTGTTGCGGATTCCGACTTTCGCGCTCTCCGTGCTGTCCGGCTCGCTGTTCCGCATCGGGATCGGCGCGCTGCCCTTCCTGCTGCCGCTCATGCTGCAACTTGGCTTCGGGCTGTCGCCGCTGCGGAGCGGGCTGATCACCTTCGTCAGCGCGGCGGGCGCGCTGATCATGAAGCCGGTCGCGCGGCCACTGCTGCATCGCTACGGGTTTCGCACGGTTCTCGCGGCGAATGGCGGGATCGCGGTGGTCTTTGTGGCGCTGGTCGCGGCGTTCCGGCCGGCCTGGCCGGCGCCCGCACTCTATGCCGCGCTGCTGGCGGGTGGGTTTTTCCGGTCGTTGCAGTTCACCGCCTACAACACCATCGCCTATGCCGATATCCCGGCTGCCCGCATGAGCCAGGCGACCAGCCTCTATAGCACTCTGCAGCAGCTTTCCTTGACCCTGGGCGTTACGGTCGGCGCGGCGGTTCTTGCAGGGGCAGCAGCACTCGGCGGGCGCGCCCATCCCGGCCTCGCCGACTATTCGGTGGCGTTCCTCTTTGTTGCGGCCATCATGCTGCCGGCTGCGCCGCTGGCTTTGCGCCTGCCACGCTCAGCCGGCAGCGAGATGTCAGGCCATCATGCGACCGGGCCGCGGTAGCGCCGCGCGCTAACTCGCCGAAACGCCCAGAAGCTCATCCAGGCCGCCGCGACGGTCCAGGGCGACGAGATCGTCACAGCCGCCGATATGCCGGCCGTCGATGAAGATCTGCGGCATGGTGGTGCGGCCGCCGGAGCGACGGCTCGCCTCTTCACGCTCGCGGGTGCCGTGGGCTGCGTCAATCTCGCGGAACGAGACCTTCTTCGAGGTCAGGAGAGCCACGGCGCGACTGCAAAACGGGCAATAGGGCTGGGTGTAGATTTCGACGTCGGCCATGGTCGCCTCTCGCTGTGAGAGATGGACATCGGATAACCGGCGGAAATCGGCAAGAGGGACGCGTCGGCAACGGAAGCGGGTCAGCCCCCGCGCGGATCGGGGACCCGGGCCGCCACGAGAACATCAACCCGCGCCGCACCCGCCGCCAGCAGCGCCGTGGCGCAGGCGGACGCGGTCGCCCCGGAGGTCATGACATCGTCGATGAGGAGAACCTTTCGGCCGCCGAAGACCATTCGTCCAGGTGCGCCGGTGAAGGCGCCGGCCACCGCCTCGGCCCGCGCGGCCGCGCCCAATTCGCCGAGCGCGGGTGTCGGCCGCTGGCGCCTCAGGGCATCGGCGAGCCAGGGCCTGCCGCAGCGCCGCGCGAGGGCGACGGCGAGCAGGGCCGACTGGTTGTAGCGCCGATGGCGCAATCGGGTGCGGTGGAGCGGCACCGGCACCAGCACGTCGGTTTCGGCCAGCAGCTCCGCTCCCGCGCGCGCCATCATGGCGGCAAGGACGGGGGCGAGTTCTGTCCGATCCGCATGCTTGAACGGCAGGATGAGGCGGCGCGCCTGTTCGTCGTAACTCAGCGCCGCGCGGGCGCTGCGGAAAGCGGGGGGATGCGATAGGCAGCCTGGGCAGAGAGCGAGCGCGCCGCCTTCGCCGGCGGTCGCGAAGGGAACGCCGCAGCAACTGCAAAACGGCGCGGAAATAAAATGCGTCTGCCCGAAGCAGTTCGCGCATAGCCGGCCCATCCCATCGACGAGCTTGCCGCAGATCGGACATTGCGGCGGCAGCAAAAGGTCGAGCCCCGCGGTGGCCGCATGACGTAGGCCGCCTAGAACGCGGCTGGGGAGGTATTGCGACTGATTGATGCCCATCCGTACGGTATAATACGATCCCGCAACGAAATCACCGGCGATCTTAAGATTCTCTGATATATTCCTCAGATTTCGTATCGCGCTTACGCGGGGCGCCCGGCGGCGGCACGGCGTAGAGCAGAGCCGTCTCGAAAACGAAGGTCGCCACCAGGGTGCAGCCCAGGCTGATGAGCAACAGCTTGCCCATGCTCGCCGTTCCAGGGTGATGCGAAAAAGCGAGCGATCCGAAAGCCGTGCCGGTCGTGAGGGCCGAGAACAGGATCGCCCGCGCGGTGGAGGAGGCGAGGAAACTCCGGTCCCCACGCGCCCAGTTCATCACGAAATAAAGGTTGAAGGAAACACCGACGCCCTGCAGCAGAGGCAAGGCGATGACATTGGCGAAGTTCAGCGGCAGCGGCAGCAGCACGATGACGATCACCGTCATCAGCGACGACAGCACCAGCGGCGCCAGGATCATCAGCACGTCGACCGGGCGCCGCAGCATGATGAACAGGATCGCCGCGATCGCAAACAGCGCCAGCACTGCCGCCTCTCGGAAGGCGCCGACAATGGTTTGAGCGCTGCGGATCACCGTGACCGCAGCACCGCCGGCGCCCGGCGCCACGGCCGTCACTTGCTGGACGAAGGCACGCAGCCCGGCGCTGTTGCGCGCGTTAGGCTGCGGCAGAATCTGGATGCGCGCCTGGCCGTCCGGCGTCACCCAGTCCTGCTTGAGGTCCTGCGGCAGGGTCGCGAAGGTGACCGGCTGCGCCGAGAGCGCGGTGCGCAGGCTGTCGAGTTCGGTCGGCAGGAAGCGGATGAGAGCCGTATTCGTCGCCATGAGCTGGGCATCCGACTCGCCGGCGAGCTTGGTCAGGTCGTCGCCGATCCGCAGCAGCGGACTGGTCGGCGGCAGATGGCTGCGGGCCGCCTCGATTTCCTTCTGGGCGGTTCGCGCCGCGATGCGGATATCGCCCGGCGTCACCGGCGCGGCGGGACCGGGGCTCAGGGTGGGCGCCAGGATCTGCGCGGTGTCGGCGATGGTTTCGAGCTTGGCCTGCTGATCCGAGGGCACGAAGCTCGTCACGCTGATCGCCTCGTGAACCAGCGGGAGCTTGCCGAGCCGGTCGGTGAGCGGGGCGGCGGCGGCGACCGAGGGCGCGATGACGTCAATCGAATAAGGGTTGGTGACAGGGTTGTTGATGAGTTCCCGCAGCGTGCGCATCGCCTCGCTATGCGGGTCCTGGGTGTCGAGCGGATCGCTATCGAAGTTCAACCGCGGCAGCAGGATGACGGCGATCACCGCCAGGGCCGCGAAGACGCCGAGGACCACGCGATGGTGGCGCCGCAGCAGGGTGTCCGCTGGGGCGAGGGAGCCAAAACCGACCTCGCCGGATTCCGCGGGCAGGCGCAGCAGGGTGATCATCGCAGGCAGGAACGTCACCGAACAGGCGAAGGCGATCAGCATGCCGACGCCGGCGATGAGACCGAGTTCGGCGACGCCGATGAAATTGGTCGGCACGAAGGCGAGGAAGCCAGCCGAGGTCGCGAGTGCCGCGAGTAGCACCGAGGTTCCCGCCTTGGTCATGGTCACCGCGAGCGCGGTGGCGGTATCGACGTCGGTCCGGCGCTCATCGCGGTAGCGCACGCAAATCTGGATCGCGAAGTCGATCGCGAGGCCGACGAACAGCACGGCAAAGGCGACGGAGATCAGGTTGAGCGTGCCGATAGCTAGCGCCGCGAAGCCGGTGGTGACGAAAAGTCCCAGCACCAGCGTGAGCAGAATTGCCACGATGTAGCGGACGCGGCGCACCGCGAGCACCAACCACAGTATGATGAGGATGAGCGTCACCACGCTGTCGATGACGATGCCCTGGGTCAGGGAGGCGAATTGCTGGTCGGCGAGGGCGATCTGGCCGGTGAGCTGGAGGGAGGCGCGGCCGTCGCGGATATCGGGCACGGACGCGGCGATGCGGCGGAGCGCGTCGGTGGCGGCGGCGCCGGGCTCGATATTGTTATAATCCTGCACCGGCTGGATGAGCACGAAGCGATAGGGCCCGGCGCGATCACTGAGGCCGCCGCCGAGCAGCCGCTGCCAGGACAGCGGCTCCGGCTTGCCGCCTGAGGCCGCGACGAGGCCGTTATGGAAGCCATTCAAGGCGGTGTCATAGGGCGAGATATTGACCTGCCCCGCCGCCGCGCCCTGGCCGATCAGGCCAATCGCGGTGAGAAGGCCGCGCATCGAAGGGTCGGCCGCGAGTTGCCCGATGAAGGGCTGCGCCTGGATGAGATTGTTCAGCAAGGCGTTGAGGTCAGCGAGCGACAGAAACAGCAGCCCCTCGGTCTTGAAAAAGGGCAACGCATCCGGCCGGCGCACGGTCCTGAAATGTGCGGGGTCGGCGGCGGCCGCCTTGGCGATGGCGCTGGCGGCCGCATCCGCCTCCTCGGGGGTGGCACCCTGCACCACGCCGACGATCAGGTCGTTATATTGCGGGAAGAGCTTGTCCATCGCGATCTGCGCATGGCGCCACGGCAGGCGAGGCGAGAAGAGGTTATCCGTGTCGGTGTCGATCCTGAGGTGCCGCGCGGTGAACATCGCGCAGCCGATCGCCACGAGCAGGGCGAGGAGAACCACCAAAGGTGCGCGGCGGCTGCTGAATCGCGCGGTCGCCGCAAGCTTCGTCTGCACCCACATAATCGACCCAATCCTCGCCCGGCGTAGTGCCGGCGCCGATCACGCCGACGTCAATGGTAAGCGGCGCCCGCAATACTGGATCGCACCAGAGGCGTGAAGCCTTTAGAAATCGTTTCCAGTTGGACGCGCGGAATCGGCCTGGTTCGCTGCCGCTATCGTCATGCCCGGCTTTCGCGAAGATGACGTGACGCCGGTCTCTGCTCGCCAACTCAACCCGCCGGCGCAACGCGAATGCCAGCGGGAGCTGCTTCCCGCTCCGGAGCCGCTGGCGTCGCCTCGACCGGGCGGCGGGGGGCCGACATTTCTACGCCCATCGCGGCGAAGCGGATCTGGATGCGGCGGTTGAATTCGCGCGCCACGGCGCCTCGGCTGAACGGGCCGGTGCGGATGCGGCAGTTGATGGTGAGGCCGCGCTCGCCGAAATTATCGACGCCCTGCATCTCGATATCCGTGAGGATCAGCGGCTGCCAGGTCGGCTCGCGGCGCATCTCAGCCACGATGTCGCGCAGCGCGCCCATCACCTCGTCGGGGTCCTCGCTGTAGGACACCGTGAGCTTGGCGACCGCATAGGCGAAGTCCCGCGTCATGTTGGTGACGCTGCTGACGGCGCTGAAGGGCACCAGATGGACCGACCCGTCCTCCGACCGCAGCCGGATACTGCGGATCGAGAGATGCTCCACGACGCCGGTCAGCCCGGCGAGGGAGACGACATCCCCGACCTGCACCGCATCCTCAAGCAGCAGGAAGAGGCCGTTGATGAGGTCCTGCACCAGTTTCTGCGAACCGAAACCGACCGCGATGCCGATCACCCCGGCGCCGGCCAGCAGCGGCGCGATATTCACCCCGATCTCGCTGAGCGCCACAAGGAACAGGACGATGGCGAAGACCACGATGAGAGCGGTGCGCAGCATCGGCAGCAGGGTGCGGAGACGCGCCGCGCGGCTGCGCTTGCCCTCCCGCTCCAGCCGGTCGATGCGGTGGCCGAGACCCGCATTGGCCAGTTCCCAGGCGACCAGGGCGGCGATGAAAGTGGCGATAACATTGACCAAGGCGCTGACGATGCGGCCGCCGAGCGGCCCGCTGGTCAGCCAGCCCCAGGGGTCGAGGCCCCAGCCTTGCAACAAAGCAAAGACGGCGAAGACCAGGATGATGGCGGCGACACCGCCGCGCAGCAGCGCCTCGTAGCGGCGGAGCCGGATGCGGAAGGTGGAGCGCGGCGGCTCGTCCTCCTCCGCCGGGCTCGCCAGCCGTCCGACGAGACCTTGGCCGGATAAAGTGAGGAAGCGAGCGACGCCGAGCACGACGGCGGTCACGACAATGAAGCGAATCACTTCCTCGAAGGCATTTGGGATGTCTAGCACCCGGACGATCCAGACCGCGACGAGGTAGAAGACCGCGACGAGATACCAGCTCCGGGCGAAGGCACCGCGTAGCCTGGCGCCCTTTGCGCCCGGTAGAGGCCGCAGCCAGGCGGTGATGGCGGCGCGTTCCTGGATGATCATGGCAAGTGCCAGAAGATGCACCACCAGCACGACGAGCTTGACGAGCGCCGCCTGCGCCGAAAGCGACAGGCCGAAGACGAGGCAGACGCGAATGATGGCGTGGCCCACCGTCACCGTCGCTACCAGCCGCAGCAGCCATTGCAGCACGGAAACAGCCTGCGGGCTGGTGAGGCGGAAGGAGCGCAGCGCGTCGCTATCGGGCGTCAGCAGAACCCGGAGCCCGGACATGATGAGGCGCGTGACGAGATAGGCATTGGCGATTGCGCCGATTGTCAGGCGGTCGACCTGGTTATTCGGGATGATGAGGCTGAACAGAATGAAGACCACCAGGGCGAAAGCCTGGGTCGGCAGGAACTCCAGCACGAAATAGCCGGCGAGCGCCGGGAGGCGCCTGAGGAACAGCCGCTGAGCCACACGCTGCCGCCGGGTTTCGAGATCGACCCCGGCCTCGGCCCGCGACGCGCGGGCGATGCGCAGCCGGGCTTCCGCCCAGCTCAGCAGGGCACGGCGCGGACGGCGCAGCGCCCAGCCGAGGAGGTAATCGGCCGCTATGCCGCAGCCGAGAATGAGCGCGATTTCCCACAACAGGCGCGGGATCTGCGCCCGCACCCAGGAATCGCGCCAGGTGATCCCGACCCAGGCGCCAAGGGCGCGCGCTTGCTCCTGAAAATCTAGGCCGTGCCGCATGCCATTGGCGACGGCGGCAACCTTCGACGAGGCATCCGCCAGCAGCTCGGCCCCGAGGCTATCCGCTTGCAGGGGGATCTTGAGGTGGTCGGCGAGCGAGGTGTTCTTGGCGGGCGCCGGCGGCGCGGCGGCCGGTGGCGTGCCAGGCTTTGCCGGTGGTGCGGGGGTCGCCACATTGGCGGCAGGCGGCCCCGGCGCGGCCGAATTTGCAGCGGGCGGAGCCTCGGGTGGTTTCGCCGCAGCGGGAACCGGGGGAGCAGAGGCCACGGCAGCGCTTGGCGGCAAGCCAGCCGCGATCGCTTGCAGCGTATCGATGAAGTCACGCCGCCGCGCCGGATCCTGGAGCACGGAGAGAACGTGGCGGGCCTGGTCGGCGCTGATCGCAGGCGGTGCGGCGCTGTCAGCTGCCCCAGCGGACCGCCCCGGCAGTGCCGCTAGGCAGAGGATGAGGGACAGCAGCGCCAGACGCGGAACGAACGGGAGGCGGGGCGCGAAACGGGCAAGCGACAGGGTCAAGAGCGTAATGTTCCCAAGGACGATGGCGGACAGACGCGCCGCGACTGCGGCAGTATTTTGGCCGCGCGGGTGTGACGCTCGTTACGGCAGGCGTGACCGGGCTGCCAGCCCCCTGGCTTTATGCTTTAAGCTCCGGCCGTGAAGACATTTCTGACGGTCCTGCTGATCCTCACCATGATGGGCGTCGTCGCGACGCTGGTCGCGGGTGTCGGCGGCATGATCAAGGGCAGCGGCAATCCGCGCCGGTCCAACCGGCTCATGCAGCTCCGCGTTCTGCTGCAAGGCCTGGCGATCGCGATCGTCGCCATCCTCCTCATGATGCGCTGAACGGGAGCACGCGATGACGGCAAAGGCGATCGAGACCATCGGCGTCATTGGCGCGGGCCAGATGGGGCAGGGCATCGCGCAAGTCTCGGCGGTGGCCGGGCTCGGCGTCACGCTGCTGGATGTGGCACCGGAGGTGCTGGAGCGCGCCCTGGCGGCGATCGACCGCAATCTCGGGCGGCAGGAGCAGAAGGGCATACTGACGGCGGAGGCGCGGGGCGCGGCCCGCGCGCGCATCCGGACGGCGACGGAGAATGCCGGGCTCAGCGGCTGCGATCTGGTGATCGAGGCGGCGACGGAGCGCGAGGAGGTCAAGCTCGCGATCCTCAAGGGGCTCGTGCCGCATCTCAAGCCGGCGGCGCTGATCGCGTCCAACACCTCCTCGATCTCGATCACCCGGCTGGCCGCCGCGACGGACCGGCCCGAGCGGGTGATCGGCATGCATTTCATGAACCCCGTGCCGGTGATGAAGCTGGTCGAGGTCATCCGGGGCATCGCCACCAGCGACGCGACCTTCGAGACGGTGAAGGCGCTGGCCGAACGCATGGGCAAAACGGTGGCGGTGGCGCAGGACCACCCGGCTTTCCTGGTCAACCGCATCCTGGTGCCGATGATCAACGAGGCGGTGTTCGCGCTGGCGGATGGTGTGGGATCCGTGGCGGCGATCGACACGGCGATGAAGCTCGGCACCAATCAGCCGATGGGGCCGCTGGAACTAGGCGATTTCATCGGGCTCGACACCTGCCTCTCGATCATGCGGGTGCTGCATAGCGAGCTAGGGGAGGATAAGTATCGCCCCTGCCCGCTGCTGGTGAAATATGTCGAGGCGGGCTGGGTCGGCCGTAAAGCGAAGCGCGGCTTCTATGATTACGCCGAGAATCCGCCCCGCCCGACGCGCTGACGATCCGTCATGGCACGCCTTCGCCGAGCATGACGTGGTGGGGCGAGCATAGTTCAGATTGAATACGTGCTGATCTACGCGGAAAGGTTAAAACCCGATCGCCCTGTAGAGACCGGCAAGCGCCGGGAGCGCGGTCACGATCTGTTCCTTGCACAGGATGACGGCGGCGAAGGCCGCGAGGATGACGGCAAGTAGCAAAACCACCGGCACCCAGCCGCCGCTCGACCGGCTCGGAGAACGATAGTCCAGTTCGGCGGAGAGCAGGCGCTCCTCGGCGTCCGGGCCGCGCGGGTTCCCGCTTTCAGCCACCTCCGAGAAAAGCCGCCGCGTCGAGGGTCCTGCCGCCGGGGTGGCCAAGCGAGGTGCCGCGGCTGCCGCGCGGAGGCCGGAGGGCGCGGGTTCTCGCCGATCCGTCACCACCCGCTCGGGCGACCCCTCAGCAATCTGCGGCCGAAGCGAGGGGCCGGCGGTTCGCTGATCGGCCTTCGCGGAGGATTTGCGCGCCCGTTCGCGCGCCAGATCCTCGGGGCGCATCTTGGCGATCTCGATCTGCGCAAGCGCCACCCCACCGCCCGTAATATCTCCGGTCTTGATGTCCCCGGCTTTGATGACGCCGGCCTTGATGACGCCGCTCCTCACCGGCTCGGTCTTTGCGGGCTCCGTCCTGACCGGTTCGGCCTTGACGAGATCGGCACTAACAGGCGCGGCCTCGACCCGAACGGGGGCGGGCGGAACGACAACGCGTTCAACCTGTGCGGGTGCCGGTTCGGTCGCCTGCTTGGGCGGGGCGACCTCGGATGTTAGTTCCATGACCGCCGGGGCCGCAGCTGGAGAAGCCATCACGGTCCATTGAAAACCGCAGCGGTTGCACCGGACGTCCCGTGACTGGCTGAACAGCGTGTCCGGCGCGTCATAGGCTGCGCTGCATTCCGGGCAGACAAGGCGCATCAGCTGCGACACATCTTCATTATAAGGCGCTCCCTGGGCGAGGGGGCGGATTGTGGCCAAGTGACGCTCCGCGTGCAATCCTGATCGCAACCTGGGTTACCGGGTCGTTCTGCAACCTTTCGCTGAAAGTGGCCGCGCCGCGCCATGCCTAGGCCGCCCCGATGATACGGCTCGAAGACGTTGGGCTGCGATACGGGCGCGGGCAAACCCCGGTCGAGGTTCTGCACGACCTCACCTTTCAGGTGCCCGAAGGGGGCTTTCGCTGGTTGATGGGACCTTCCGGCGCGGGCAAGACCAGCCTGCTCCGGCTGATCTACCTGGCCGTGCGGCCAAGCCGTGGCCGGCTCTTTGTCCAGGGTGTCGATATCGGCCGGGCGGAGCGTCGCGTGCTGCCGCGCCTGCGCCGCCGCATCGGTGTGGTCTTTCAGGATTTCCGCTTGCTGCCCCATCTCACCGCCTTCGAGAATGTCGCCCTGCCATTGCGCATCGCCGGCCGGCCCGAGGGCCAGATCCGGGCCGATGTCACGGAGATGCTGCGCTGGGTGGGGCTTGCCGGCAAGCTCGATTCGAGGCCGCATCAATTATCGGGCGGCGAGCAGCAGCGCGTAGCGATCGCCCGTGCGGTGATCGGCCGGCCCCGGCTTCTGCTGGCCGACGAACCGACCGGCAACCTTGACGACGCGCAGGCGGAGCGGCTGATGCAGCTCTTCCATGAGCTCAACCGCCTCGGCACCACGGCAATCGTCGCGACCCATAATGATGCGCTGGTCGCCCGGCATCCCGAGCGGGCCCTGCGGCTCGATCACGGCCGGCTGGTCTCGGATGGCTAAGGCGCCGCGCGGTTCCGCCAGGCGCCAAGCGGCGCAGGATCGCCGGCTGCGGCCTTCGGGCTTCGACGATCTCGGGCTCCGCCGCGCGATCTCGGACCGGCTGCTGCCGCTGCTGGTCGCCGCCATGGCCTTCCTGGCCGCCCTCGCCTTCGCCGGCGCCCTGGCGACGGCAACGCTCGCCGAGCATTGGCGCCAGGGTGCCGCCGCCGAACTCACGGTGCAGGTACCCAGCCCGACGGAACCGGCCCAAGGCGGCAAGGGCACGCGGCTAGACGCCGTCCTCGCCATTCTCCGCGCGGATGCCGGGGTGAGCAACGCCACGCCGATGAGCGCTTCGGATCTCGGCGATTTGCTGCGGCCATGGCTCGGCGCGCAGGGCGATAGCCTGGCGCTGCCCTTGCCGGCGGTGGTCACTGTGCAGCTGGTCGCGGCGGGCGCGACGCCGCCCGCCTTGAACGAGCGCCTCGCCGCCGTCGCGCCCGATACGGCGGTGGAAAGCGCCGATGTCTGGGCGACGCGGCTTTCCGCCCTGGCGCGCAGCCTCCAGGCTTGCGCGGCGGTGGCTCTGATGGTGGTGGTGGCCGTCGCCATCGCGGTCGTCGCGGTCGCGACGCGGGCGGGGCTGTCGGCGCGGCGGGAGGCGATCGAGATCGTCCATGGCCTCGGCGCCACCGATTCCTATATCGCGCGCAGCTTTGCCCGGCGGGCGATGCGGCTGGCGGGACTGGGAGGCGCGGGCGGCGCCGCCGCCGCGCTGCCCGTTCTGCTGTGGCTCGCCTTCCTCGCGGCACCCTTCGCGGAGGGCGGCAGCGTGCCGACGGCCGACCAGCCGCTGATTGCCTTGCCTTTGCCGCTCTGGATCGCGCTGCCGGCCCTGCCTTTCGCCGCGGCGGCGATCGGATTCGTGACGGCCGAGGGCACGGTGCGGCGCTGGTTGAGGCGGCTGCCTTGACGATGCCACACCGTCAGGCAGCCACGCGTGCCTCGGCCAAACCGCCCAGCCGCGCGAAGGCCGCCAGGCCGCCACCCGTAAAGCCCGCGAAACCCGCGACCCCCCGGCGGCGGAACCTGCTGTGGCGGGCGATCGGCGTTCTGCTCGGCGCCATCGTGCTGTGCTGGTGCGGCGGCTTCCTGTGGTTCCTGCTCAATACCTACTCGCCCTCGGTGCCGCCGGTGCATGCCGACGGCATCGTCGTGCTGACCGGCGGCGGGGAGCGGCTGAAGACCGCGTTTCAGCTTCTGTCGGAGCAACGCGCGGACCGGCTGCTGATTTCCGGCGTGCCGGAGGGCGTCGGTTTGAACGATGTCGCGCGGTCCACCCATCTGGCGCCGCCGCCCGAGGGAACCCACGTCACGGTCGGCCATCAGGCGCTGACGACACTCGGCAATGCCGAGGAAACGGCGGCCTGGGCTCAGCGCCACAGCATCCATTCGTTGATCGTGGTGACCGCCGGCTATCACATGCCGCGCGCGCTGCTCGAGTTGTCACGCGTCATGCCGGGGGTCAGGCTCTACCCGATGCGCGTGCAGCCGCCGGCGATCTATGACGGCGCGAAAGTCCAGATCTGGCGGCTGCTGCTCGGCGAATACACCAAGTGGCTGCTGGCGCAGCTCGATGCGTCGCGCGGGGTTGAGATCCTGCGGCAGGCCGGAAACGCATGAGGCAGGTGCGCCTCTGGGCGGCGTCGTTGCTGTTCAACTTCCTGTTCTTCCTGGTCACCGCCGCCTTCACGGTGCAGGGCATCTGGCTGCTAAGGCGCGGGCATCCCGACCGGCTGGTCGGCGTCGGCGCCGCCTGGGCGCGCAGTGTCCTGCTGCTGCTCCGCGGTCTCTGCGACATCCGCGTTGTGGTCTCCGGCATCGAGCACATCCCGAAGGACGGCCCGGCGGTCATCGCATCAATCCACCAATCCGCCTTCGATACCTGTGTCTGGATGCTGTTGCCGCGCCCGAGCTACGTGCTGAAGCGCGAGTTGCTGAGCCTGCCCGGTTTCGGCGCCCTTATGGCACCAGCCGGCATGATCGTGGTGGACCGCACGGGCGGCGGCGCCGCCATCCGGCATCTCATGCGCGCCGGCGCCGCGGCAGCAGCCGAGGGACGGCGGATCATCATCTTCCCGGAAGGCACGCGGGGCCGTCCGGGCGAAGCAAGGGTGCTGCATCCGGGCGTGGCCGCGCTGGCCGCGGCGACGAAAGCGCCGATCATTCCGGTCGCGACCAACTCGGGCAGCCATTGGGGCCGCCGGTCTTTCCTCAAGCGCCCTGGCGTGATCCGGCTCGAGATCGGCGCGCCGATTGCCCCGGATCTGGGTCGCTCCGCCCTTCTCACTGCCATCGAAGAGGCTTGGGAGAGGCTGGAAACGAAACTCGCCGAAGCTGTGGATAAGCCTGTGGAGCACAGCCGCGAGATTTTCTGATTCGAGTCTAGGCTGGCACGCTACATAGCTGATTTGTTTGAGGAAATTTCCTCCCCAATGTGGTCCATTTCACTGCTTGAGACGATGGGGATGAAACGCGGTGCGAACGCCAAGTCTTTGGCAGTCCGGGCTTTTCACTTCACAACCGAAGCCGAAGCCGTCACATTCAGTAACTAATGCTGATGCATGCCAGTTGTGCCGGGCGCGAGGATAAGGGGATCTTGCTCACAGGACCCTCTGGCTCGGGCAAGTCGGACCTCCTCCTCCGTCTCCTCGACCGTGGATTCATGCTCGTTGCTGACGATCAGGTTGATATTGGTGCTGATGGTCTGGCCCGCGCACCCGATACACTTGCGGGACTTCTCGAGGTCGCGGGGCTTGGCCTGATGCGCCTGCCCTTTCTCAAGGAAATTCGCCCGGTTCTGGTCGCTGAACTCGGGCCGTCTGTCCCCCGGCTGCCCGGACCGGAACGCGACACTATGCTCGGCCTGCCGCGCCTCCGGCTCGATCCGCGCGGCGCTTCGGCAGCGGCCCGGCTCGCGCTCGCCTTCGATTGCCTGCTCGGCCGTGCGAGCATGACAGTCGGCGCCTTCGCCGCATGACCGGACGTCGCATCGTCGTGGTGACCGGTCTTTCGGGCGCCGGCAAATCCTCGATCCTCCATGCCTTTGAGGACCTTGGCTACGAGACGATCGACAATCCCCCGGTTTCGCTGCTCGACGAACTGCTGTCCCAGACCGACCGGCCGCTGGCCATCGGCATCGACGCCCGCACCAGGGGTTTCGTGGCGGAAACGATCCTCGCCGCGCTCGACCGGCTGCGGGCGAATCCCGAGCTTGCCCCCGAACTGGTATTCGCTACCGCCAACGAGGGCGCGCTGCTGCGCCGCTATACCGAGACGCGGCGGCGGCATCCGCTGGCCCCACGCGGCCAGGTCCGAGATGGCATCGCGGCGGAAAGTGCGCTGACCGAGCCGTTGCGGATCGGCGCGGACCTGATGCTGGACACCTCCAACCTGGCGCCGCAGGCGTTGCGGCAGATCATCGGCGAGCGTTTCGGGGTGGCTGCCTCCGAGGGCCTTAACCTGACGTTGATGTCCTTCGCCTATCGTGGCGGCTTGCCGGCCGAGGCCGATATGGTCTTCGACGCCCGCTTCCTGCGCAATCCTCACTATGACCCGACGCTGCGCGCTTCCACTGGTCTTGAGGCAGCGGTCGGAGCATATGTAGCCTCGGATCCTGACTGTGCAGCCTTTCAGGAAGCGATTAACGGCATGGCTTCACTGCTGCTGCCGCGTTTTGTGCAGGAAGGCAAAAAATACGTGACTTTGGCCATTGGCTGCTCCGGCGGCCGCCATCGTTCCGTATTCCTTATAGAAGCGCTTGCTAGGGTTCTGAGGGAGAGCGGCTGGAAGCCCATCATTGTGCATCGCGAGCTTGATCGCCTTGAACAAAAGTCAGAGATGGCCGGATCAGCCGCCGCATGACCGCCGCTGGAGAAGCATTCGCTTATCCATTTCGCATTTACGGAGAGCATGACCATATTGGTCACGCTCTAGGGGCCAAGGGAGGCCACTGAAACCATCATGATCGGGCTCGTGCTCGTCACTCACGGCCATCTTGCCGAGGAGTTGCGTTTGGCCATGGAGCATGTCGTCGGCCCCCAAAGGGGCGTGGAGACCGTGTGTATCGGTCCCGACGACAACATGGAGGACCGGCGCCGCGACATAAGGGCGTCGATCGACAGGGTGGATGCCGGGGATGGCGTCGTGTTGCTGACCGACATGTTCGGCGGCACTCCGAGTAACCTTGCGATCTCTCTTATGGACCGCCGAGATGTCGAAGTTATTGCAGGCGTGAATCTGCCGATGTTGGTCAAGCTCGCCAAGGTTCGCGGTGAGCGGAACCTCGCCAGCGCCGTCGTCTGTGCCCAGGACGCGGGACGAAAATACATCGCTTGCGCCTCGAATGTGCTGCAGGGCTTGCGGGCCGGCAGCGGCAAATGAGCGAGGCCGGCGCGCCGGAGACGAGCCCAAGTGGCGAGCCGATCCTGCGCCGCCAGATACGCATTCCCAACCGCCGTGGACTACATGCCCGAGCCGCCGCCAAGCTGGTGACGACGGCCGAGCAGTTCGGCGCCGTGGTCGAGGTGTCGCGCGACGGCCAGACTGTCGCGGCCCGCTCGATCATGGGTCTCATGATGCTCGGTGCCGGACATGGCAGCATCATCGAGGTGACCGCCGAGGGTTGGGACGCCAAGGAAGCACTGGATGCCGTGGCCTCGTTGATCGAGGCCGGCTTCCATGAGCAAGACTGACAGCCGGCGCCCGGCCGGTTCCGGGACCGCCGAACCCAGCCCCCCTCATCATGGCGCGCCTCATAGCGAGCGGTCGTCGGTCGAGCATCGCCTGACCGGCATCGCGGTCGGATCAGGCATCGCCATCGGCCCCGCTTATCTCTTCGAGGATCACACCCCCGACCTGCCGCCCCGGATGGTGGCGGAGGATGAGACAGCCGGCGAAATCGCGCGGCTGGACGATGCGGTCAGCCGGTCGCGCCGCCAGCTCGGCAAGCTTCGCGCTCAGCTTACGGTCTTGCCCGATGAGGGCAGGACGGAGCTGGAGCCGCTGATCGACGCCTATCTCCGCATGATCGGCCCCTCCCGCCTGCTGCGGGCCGTGCGCCGCCTGATCCAGGAACATCTCTTTTCCGCGGAAACCGCCGTCGCCGCCGAGACTGAGTCATTGGCGGAGGCCGTGCTGCAAGGCACCGACGAAGACCGCGACGGGCTGCGGCGCCGGGCGGACGAAATTCGCGAAATCGGTCGCCGCCTCATCCGCAACCTCACCGAGACGCCCTTCCAGAGTTTCGCGAAACTCGCCCAGGGCACGGTTCTGGTGGTGGACCACCTGCGCCCCGCCGATGCCGCTCTGCTCAGCCCGGCCCGGATGGCGGGAGTGGTGACGGCGGAGGGCGGTGCTGACGGCCATACGGGGGTGATGCTGCGAGCGCTTGGTATTCCCGCGGTGCTCGGCGCGGCCGGTGTCACGGCGATGGTGCATATCGGCGATACCCTCGTGGTAGACGGCAATAACGGGGAGGTGGTGATCCATCCGTCGGCCGCGACGATGGCGGCGGCGCGGCGGACCTCGGCGGCTTTCGCGCGGGAACGGCAGAAGCTGGCACAACTGCGCCGCCTGCCGGCCGAGACCACGGACGGCCAGATCATCGACCTGCACGCCAATCTCGAAGTGCCGCTGGAACTGCCGCTCATCGCCCAAGCGGGAGTCGATGGCATCGGGCTGCTGCGGACCGAGTTCCTGTTCATGAACCGGCAGAAGATCCCCAGCGAGGACGAGCAGACCGAAGCCTATGTCGCGGTAATCGAGGCGATGGGTGGCGATCCGGTGACCATCCGTGTGCTCGACTGGGGTGGCGAGAAGGAGATCGAGGCGCTGGCCGCCATCGGCATTGGCGACGGGCCGCCTCGGCTGAACCCGGCGCTGGGCCTGCGCGGGTTGCGCATGCTGCTGCGCCATCCTGAGCTGCTGGAGACCCAACTCGCCGCCATCATCCGCGCGGCGGCTGTCGGACCGGTACGTATACTGTTGCCGATGGTCACCAATATCGCCGAGGTCCGCGCGACCCGCGAAATCTATACGCGCGTGCTGAAGCGGCTGCGGCGCCGCAAGGTTGATCTGCCGGAGCGGCAGCCGCCCCTCGGGATTATGATCGAGACGCCGGCGGCGGCGCTTTCGGCCGATGCCCTGGCGCTGGAGGCGGATTTCTTCGCGATCGGCACCAACGACCTTACCATGTATGCGATGGCGGCCGACCGCGCCGGGGCGGAGGTGGCGTCGCTCTACGATCCGCTGCATCCGGGCGTATTGCGCCTGGTGCAGTTCACCGCGGAGGCAGGGCTGCGGCTGCGCAAGCCGGTCTCGGTCTGCGGCGAGATGGCGGGGAACCCCAAGCTCGCACCGCTGCTCATGGGCCTGGGTCTCCGCTGCCTCAGCATGAATGCGAGTTCGGTGCCGAAGGTGAAGCTGGTCGTGCGCACGGTCTCGATCGACGATTGTGTCCGCCTGGCGCGGAAGGTGATGGAGCAGACCGAGGCCGCCGAGATCCGCGCGCTGGTGGAGGCTTTTGCGGAGCGTTCGGCTTAGCGGGCCTCAGCCTAGCTGCCCGGCGCCCCCGAGCGCCTCGTCATGCTCGGCGAAGGCGGGATTGCGGTGGAACGTGCATGGCTGCTCACCTGCGTTCGTCAAGAGGTGTCGCTGGACTCGCGCGGGGCGATCCTCTATCAGCCGCGTCTCATCGGAACGCGGGAGAAGCTCGGGCGACCGGCTTCGCATGTACCGCGGTCCTTAATCCGTCCCACAGACAGGATCGAGGGTCATGGCGAAAAAAGTCGTCGGCTACGTCAAGCTGCAGATACCGGCCGGGAAGGCCAATCCGTCTCCGCCCGTCGGCCCAGCGCTCGGTCAGCGCGGCCTGAACATTATGCAGTTCTGCAAGGAATTCAACGCCGCGACGCAGGGCATGGAGCCCGGCATGCCGATCCCCGTCGTCATCACGGCCTATGGCGACCGCACCTTCACCTTCATCCTCAAGACCCCGCCCAATACCTATTTCCTGATGAAGGCTGCGGGCATCAAGAAGGGCTCGACGACCACCGGCAAGGGCGCGACCGTCGGCCGCGTGACCATGAGCCAGCTGCGCGAGATCGCGGCCACGAAGATGATCCATATGAATGCCAACGATGTGGAAGGCGCCGTGAGCATGCTCGCCGGTTCCGCCCGATCGATGGGCCTTGCGGTGGTGGAGGGCTGATCCGATGGCCAAGAACAAGCGCCTCGCCGCCGGTTACGCCGCTTTCGACCGCGAGAAGACCTATTCCCTCGCCGAGGCCGTCAAGCTGGTGAAGGGCAATGCCCGCGCCAAGTTCGACGAGACGGTTGAATTCTCGATGAACCTCGGCATCGATCCGCGCCATGCGGACCAGATGGTGCGCGGTCTCATCAGCCTGCCGAACGGCACCGGCAAAACCCTGCGCATCGGCGTCTTCGCGCGCGGCCCCAAGGCCGAGGAAGCACTGGCCGCTGGTGCCGATGTCGTCGGCGCCGAGGATCTGGCCGAGAAGGTCCAGGCCGGCGAGATCGCCTTCGATCGCTGCATCGCGACGCCGGACATGATGGCCCTCGTCGGCCGCCTCGGTAAGATCCTCGGGCCGCGTGGCCTGATGCCGAACCCGAAGCTCGGCACCGTGACGATGGACGTTAAGGGCGCCGTTTCAGCCGCCAAGGCTGGCCAGGTTGAGTTCCGCGCCGAGAAGGCGGGCATCATCCATGCCGGCATCGGCAAGGCGAGCTTCGACGAGCAAAAGCTGCTGGAGAATATCCGGGCGCTGGCCGATGCCGTGACGCGCGCGAAGCCTGCGGGCGCCAAGGGCACCTATGTCCAGAAGGCCGCGCTGAGCTCCTCGATGGGGCCCGGCATAAGCGTGGACGTGGCAAGCCTCACCGCCAGCTAGCGGCAAGAAATTCGTCCGGGTCGCGAGGCCCGGACGGGCAGGAGGGGGGGACCCCTCCGAACCTGTCCAAGACCAGACGTGCTCGCTGCCCGGTGACGGGACGGCGCGCTTAAGGAGCCGCCAGGGCTCGCGGATGGGAGACGGGGAAGCCAGGGATCACAACGGGCGGCGCGAGGCGCGGCGCCCGAGGCGAGGCTTTGGCGGTTCCGGCTGATCGGACAGGCGAACCGGGCAGGTGCGGAGTTTCGGCTCCGTCTGCCCATGGGTAACCCGGCCCTCGGGAAGTTCCTGAGGGATTTTGTGGCGGAGTTAGTATGGACCGTACGGAGAAGCAGGAGTTCGTCGCTTCCCTCGCGGCGGTCTTCGCGGAAACGTCGATGGTGGTCGTTACCCGGAATAATGGGCTGACGGTTGCTGAAGTGACGGATCTGCGTCGGCGCATGCGGGCGGAAGGGGTGACCTTCAGGGTAACCAAAAACCGTCTGGCCAACCTCGCCCTGGATGGGACCCGATTCGATAGCATCAAGACCCTGCTGAAGGGACCGATCGCGCTTGCGTGGTCAAAGGACCCTGTGGCGGCGGCGAAGGTGTCTGTCGAGTTCGCCAAGACCAACGAGAAGTTCGTCGTCATCGGCGGCGCGCTCGGAACCCAGGCGCTTGATGCGACTGGGGTGAAGGCGCTCGCTGAACTGCCGTCGCTTGATGCGCTACGTGCTTCGCTGGTGGGTCTGATTCAGACCCCTGCCACGCGGATCGCGAGCGTCGTTCAGGCGCCGGCCGGCAATCTCGCGCGGGTCTTCGGGGCCTATGCCAGGAAGGACGAGGCGGCCTGACAACAGGCGTGCCGATCCTCTGGAATGCCAGGCCGGTAAAGAACCGGCTTGCATTGAACCGACCGAAGTTTACATAATAGGAACACATAAACATGGCCGATCTGACCAAGCTGGTGGACGAGCTCTCCAGCCTCACTGTGCTTGAGGCTGCCGAACTGTCGAAGCTGCTCGAGGAGAAGTGGGGCGTTTCCGCCGCCGCGCCGGTGGCCGCCGCCGCCGCTGCCCCTGCCGCCGCTGCCGCGGTGGTCGAGGAGCAGACCGAGTTCACCGTGATCCTCGCCAAGGTCGGCGAGAAGAAGATCAACGTGATTAAGGAAGTTCGCACCATCACGGGCCTTGGCCTGAAGGAGGCGAAGGATCTCGTCGAGGCCGCGCCGAAGCCCGTCAAGGAAGGCGTGACCAAGGACGAAGCCGAGAAGATCCGCAAGGTTCTGGAAGAGAATGGGGCTTCTGTCGAGGTCAAGTAATCGACCCATCCGGGGTCCTCACGGGCGCCGGGTGGCACAAGACTGAGCGTGAGGGGTGGGAATCAACGTGATTTCCACCCCGTCCGCGGTTCTAGGACCGCGTAGCTGAGAGAGAGACGGCAGGGTGCGCCAGGCGATGGGGCACGCGGCCGGTCGTGGCGCCCGCGAGACCGAAACTGGGCGCCGCAGGACTACGGACACCGCACGGCACTTGTCCGGGGCGGTTGGGAAATCGAGGGCTAAGGGCAGGCATGAACGCGATTTCAGGTGGCTTGAACAACTCCTTCACCGGACGCAAGCGGATTCGCAAGAGCTTCGGGCGGATTCCCGAAGTCGCTCCGATGCCGAATCTCATCGACGTGCAGCGTTCGAGCTACGAAGCTTTTCTCCAGATGAACGTGCCGCCCGACAGCCGCACCCTGACCGGGTTGCAGGAGGTCTTCAAGTCCGTCTTTCCGATAGACGACTTCGCGGGGCGCGGCCGGCTGGAATTCGTCTATTACGAGCTGGAAGAGCCGAAATACGACGTCGAGGAATGCATTCAGCGCGGCATGACCTTTGCCGCGCCGCTGAAGGTGGTGCTGCGCCTCATCGTCTGGGATGTGGACGAGGACACCGGCAGCCGCTCGATCCGCGATATCAAGGAGCAGCCCGTCTATATGGGCGACCTGCCCCTGATGACGGATAACGGCACCTTCGTGATCAACGGCACGGAGCGCGTCATCGTCAGCCAGATGCATCGCAGCCCGGGCGTGTTCTTCGACCACGACAAGGGTAAGACGCATTCCAGCGGCAAGTTCCTGTTCGCCTCGCGCGTCATCCCCTATCGCGGCTCCTGGCTCGACTTCGAGTTCGACAGCAAGGACCTCGTCTACGTCCGCATCGACCGCAAGCGGAAGCTGCCGGTCAGCACGCTGCTCTATGCGCTCGACAGCGAGAAGACCGTGGCGCTGCGCGCCGCCCGCGCCGCCAAGGGCGAGACCGTGGATATCGGCGAGATCGAGGGCATGGGCGCCGAGGAGATCCTCAGCACCTTCTACGGCCAGGTCGTCTATACGCATGGCGCCAAGGGCTGGGCGCGTCCCTTCGACCCCGATGCGTTTCGCGGCATGAAGCTGTTCGAGAACCTGGTCGATGCCGAGACCGGCGAGATCGTCGCCAAGCCTGAAGAGAAGATGACGCAGCGGCTCGCCCGCCGTATCGGCGAGAAGACCAAGGAGGTTCTGGCCAGCCGGCTCGACCTGCTCGGCCGCTACATGGCGATCGACCTGGTGAATGACGACACCGGCGAGATTTTCGTCGAGGCCGGCGAGGAGCTGACCGAGGCGAAGCTTACGGCGCTCGAGGAGGCCGGGGTCAAAAGCCTGCCGACCCTCGCGATCGATCAGAGCAAGGGTCCCTGGATCCGCAACACGCTCTCGGTGGACAAGAACAGCAACCGCGACGACGCGCTGATCGACATCTACCGCGTCATGCGCCCCGGTGAGCCGCCGACCAGCGAGACGGCGGAAGCGCTGTTCCGTGGCTTGTTCTTCGATCCCGACCGCTACGACCTATCGGCCGTCGGCCGCGTGAAGATGAACATGCGTCTCGGCGTGCATGCCGAAGACACCGTCCGCATTCTGCGCAAGGAGGACGTGCTCAAGACCGTCCAGATCCTCTGCGAGCTGAAGGACGGCCGCGGCTCGATCGACGACATCGACAATCTCGGCAATCGCCGGGTGCGTTCCGTCGGCGAGCTGATGGAGAACCAGTATCGCGTCGGCCTGCTCCGCATGGAGCGCGCCATCCGCGAGCGCATGGGTTCGGTCGATATCGACACGGTGATGCCGCACGATCTGATCAACGCCAAGCCGGCGGCGGCCGCCGTGCGGGAGTTCTTCGGCTCCTCGCAGCTCAGCCAATTCATGGACCAGACCAACCCGCTCTCGGAAGTGACGCATAAGCGCCGCCTCTCCGCGCTCGGGCCGGGGGGTCTGACCCGCGAGCGCGCCGGCTTCGAGGTGCGCGACGTGCATCCGACGCACTACGGCCGCATCTGCCCGATCGAGACGCCGGAAGGCCCGAATATCGGCTTGATCAACTCGCTGGCGACCTACGCCAAGGTGAATAAATACGGCTTCATCGAGACGCCGTATCGCCTGGTGAAGGACGGCGAGATCAGCGAAGGCTGGAAATACCTCTCTGCCATGGAGGAGGAGAAGCTGATCGTCGCCCAGGCGGATGTGCCGGTGAATGGCAACCGCTTCGCCGAGGATCTGGTTTCCGTTCGTCATCAGGGCGACTTCCGCCTGGTTCCGCCGGATCATGTGACGGCGGTGGACGTATCACCGCGCCAGCTCGTGTCCGTGGCCGCCGCGCTCATTCCGTTCCTTGAGAATGATGACGCGAACCGCGCGCTGATGGGCTCGAACATGCAGCGGCAGGCCGTGCCCCTCATCCGCGCCGATGCTCCGCTCGTGGGCACTGGCATGGAAGCGGCGGTGGCGCGGGATTCGGGTGCGACCATCATCGCGCGGCGTGGCGGCGTGATCGACCAGATCGACGGCGCGCGTATCGTGGTGCGGGCGGCTTCCGTGGATGGCACGACCGGCGGCGTCGATATCTACCGGCTGCGCAAGTTCATGCGCTCCAACCAATCGACCTGCATCAATCAGCGGCCGCTGGTGCGCGTGGGCGACCGCGTGCAGGAAGGCGACATCATCGCGGACGGTCCCTCGACCGAACTCGGTGAGCTCGCACTGGGCCGCAACGTGCTCTGCGCCTTCATGCCGTGGAATGGTTACAACTTCGAAGACAGCATCCTGATCTCGGAGCGCATCGCGCGCGACGACGTGTTCACCTCCATCCACATCGAAGAGTTCGAAGTGATGGCGCGCGACACGAAGCTCGGCCAGGAAGAGATCACGCGCGACATCCCGAATGTCGGCGAGGAAGCGCTGCGGAACATGGATGAGGCCGGCATCGTTTATGTCGGCGCGGAAGTGAACCCGGGCGATATCCTGGTCGGCAAGGTCACGCCGAAGGGCGAGAGCCCGATGACGCCGGAGGAGAAGCTGCTTCGCGCCATCTTCGGCGAGAAAGCTTCCGACGTGCGCGACACCTCGCTGCGCCTGCCGCCGGGCGTTTCCGGCACCATCGTTGATGTCCGCGTCTTCAGCCGCCGTGGCGTGGACAAGGACGAGCGTTCGATGGCGATCGAGCGCGCCGAGGTCGAGCGTCTGGCCAAGGATCGCGACGACGAGAAGGCGATTCAGGAGCGCAGCTTCCTCAACCGCATGAAGGAGAAGCTGCTGGAGCGTAAGGCGTCCGGCGGCTTCAAGGGCATCAAGGCCGGCACCGTGCTGACCGAGGAAGTCCTGGCCGAACACCCGCGCGGCACGATGCGCCACATGGGTGTGCAGGACGACGCCGTGATGGCCGAGATCGAGACGCTGAAGCGGGAGTTCGATGCCAGCGTGCATCGCCTGCAGCAGCGCTTCGAGAATAAGGTCGACAAGCTGCAGCGCGGCGACGAGCTGCTGCCCGGCGTGATGAAGATGGTCAAGGTCTTCGTGGCCGTGAAGCGCAAGCTTCAGCCCGGCGACAAGATGGCCGGCCGCCATGGCAATAAGGGCGTGGTCAGCCGCGTGACGCCGATCGAGGACATGCCGTTCCTCGAGGACGGCACGCATGTCGATCTCGTGCTCAATCCGCTGGGCGTGCCGAGCCGCATGAACGTCGGCCAGATTCTGGAGACGCATCTGGGCTGGGCCTGCGCGGCGCTGGGCAAGCAGGTCGGTGATCTCGTTGAGCAGTATCGCCGCACGGGCGCGCATCAGCAGGAGCTGCTGGATCGCCTCAAGGACATCTATGGCGACAAGGTGTTCCGCGACGACATCGCGAATATGTCCTCGGCGCAGCTGACGGAGCTTGGCGACAACCTCAAGAAGGGCATTCCGATCGCGACGCCGGTTTTCGACGGCGCGCGGATGGCCGACATCGAGGACATGCTGCGCCTCGCGGGTCTCGAATCCTCCGGCCAGGTGGTTCTCACCGACGGCCGCACGGGCGAGCCCTTCGAGCGCAAGGTCACTGTCGGCTACATCTACATGCTCAAGCTTCACCACTTGGTGGACGACAAGATCCACGCGCGTTCCATCGGCCCGTACAGCCTCGTGACCCAGCAGCCGCTGGGCGGCAAGGCGCAATTCGGCGGGCAGCGCTTCGGCGAGATGGAGGTCTGGGCGCTCGAGGCTTACGGCGCCGCCTATACGCTGCAGGAGATGCTGACGGTGAAGTCGGACGACGTGTCCGGGCGCACCAAGGTCTACGAGGCGATTGTCCGCGATCAGGACAACTTCGAGGCCGGTGTGCCAGAGAGCTTCAACGTGCTGACCAAGGAGCTGAAATCCCTTGTTCTGAACGTCGAACTCGACACCGAAGAGCATCGCACCCGCACGGGGCAACTGACCAATTGATGACGGGACGCGGCTTCGGCCGCGATTCCGTGACGACTGGATGCGTGGACTCCGCCTGCCGCCGGCTCATCCCGGCGTGCGGCGCGGCCTGAAGGTAGGATCTGCATGAACGAACTTATGAAGATTCTCGGTCAAACCGGTCAGCCGATGACCTTTGACGAGATCAAGATCCAGATCGCTTCGCCCGAGCAGGTGCGGAGCTGGTCTTATGGCGAGATCAAGAAGCCCGAGACCATCAACTACCGCACCTTCAAGCCGGAGCGGGACGGGCTTTTCTGCGCGCGGATTTTCGGACCGATCAAGGACTACGAGTGCCTGTGCGGCAAGTACAAGCGCATGAAGTTCCGCGGCATCATCTGCGAGAAATGCGGCGTGGAAGTCACGCTCGCCAAGGTCCGGCGCGAGCGCATGGGCCATATCGAGCTTGCCTCGCCCGTCGCCCATATCTGGTTCCTGAAGTCTCTGCCCTCGCGCATCGGGCTGATGGTCGACCTGACGCTGAAGGACCTAGAAAAGGTTCTGTATTTCGAGAGCTATATCGTTCTTGAACCTGGCCTGACCGATCTCAAGCTGCACCAGATGCTGAACGAAGATCAGCTGATGTCGAAGCAGGACGAGTTTGGCGAGGACGCTTTCCGTGCCGGCATCGGTGCCGAGGCGGTGAAGCGCATTCTCAACGACATCGACTTGGATGCCGAGAAGACGCGGCTGCGCGTCGATCTCAAGACCACGACGAGCGAGGCCAAGCGCAAGAAGCTGGTCAAGCGTCTTAAGCTCATCGAGGCTTTCGCCGAGAGCGGCAGCAAGCCCGGCTGGATGATCCTCGACGTGGTGCCGGTGATTCCGCCCGAGCTGCGGCCTCTGGTGCCGCTGGATGGCGGCCGCTTCGCAACCTCGGATCTCAATGATCTCTACCGCCGCGTCATCAACCGCAACAACCGGTTGAAGCGCCTCATCGAGCTGCGCGCGCCCGATATCATCGTGCGCAACGAGAAGCGCATGTTGCAGGAAAGCGTTGACGCGCTGTTTGACAACGGCCGCCGTGGCCGCGCCATTACCGGCGCCAATAAGCGTCCGCTGAAGTCGCTGTCCGACATGCTGAAGGGCAAGCAAGGCCGTTTCCGCCAGAACCTGCTCGGCAAGCGCGTCGATTACTCGGGCCGCTCGGTCATCGTGGTGGGTCCGGAGCTGAAGCTGCACCAGTGCGGCCTGCCGAAGAAGATGGCGCTGGAGCTGTTCAAGCCCTTCATCTACGCCAAGCTCGAAAAATACGGTCACGCGACGACCATCAAGGCCGCCAAGCGGATGGTCGAGAAAGAGCGTCCCGAGGTCTGGGACATTCTGGAAGAGGTGATCCGCGAGCATCCCGTGATGCTCAACCGCGCGCCGACCTTGCATCGCCTCGGCATCCAGGCTTTCGAGCCGGTGCTGATCGAAGGCAAGGCGATCCAGCTTCACCCGCTGGTCTGCACCGCCTTCAACGCGGATTTCGACGGCGACCAGATGGCGGTCCATGTGCCGCTGAGCGTGGAAGCGCAGCTCGAAGCCCGCGTGCTTATGATGTCGACGAACAACATCCTGAGCCCCGCGAACGGCAAGCCGATCATCGTGCCGAGCCAGGACATCGTGCTCGGCCTGTACTATCTGTCGCTGGAGACGCCGGAATTCCGCGTCGCGGTGGACAACGACGCCCCGGCTTTCGGGACGATCGGCGAGATCGAGCATGCGCTGGCCGCCAAGCGCGTGCAGATGCATGACAAGATCCGCGCGCGGATCCTGGTGCAGGAAGGTCCCGGCGAGCCGGTGCGCCGCGTTGTCGTGACCACGCCGGGCCGTATGCTGATCCAGCAGATCCTGCCGCTGCATCAGAACGTGCCCTTCACGCTGATCAACAAGCAGCTGACGAAGAAGAACGTGTCGGACGTGATCGACGCGGTCTACCGCCACTGCGGCCAGAAAGAATGCGTGATCTTCGCCGACCGCATGATGGGCCTGGGCTTCAGCAACGCCGCCAAGGCGGGCCTGTCCTTCGGCAAGGATGACCTGATCATCCCGAAGGAGAAGCCGGAACTGATCCTGAGCACCCAGGGCGAGGTGAAGGAATTCGAGCAGCAGTATCAGGACGGTCTGATCACCGCCGGCGAGCGCTACAACAAGGTGGTGGACGCCTGGTCGCGCTGCACCGACCTCGTCGCCAGCGCCATGATGAAGGAGATCTCCAAGCAGGAGATCGGCACGCCGACCAACTCGGTCTGGATGATGAGCCATTCCGGCGCGCGTGGATCGCCGGCGCAGATGCGCCAGCTCGCGGGCATGCGCGGCTTGATGGCGAAGCCCTCGGGCGAAATCATCGAGCAGCCGATTATCGCCAACTTCAAGGAAGGCCTGTCGGTTCTCGAATACTTCAACTCGACCCACGGCGCCCGTAAGGGTCTCGCGGATACCGCGTTGAAGACGGCGAACTCCGGCTATCTCACGCGCCGTCTGGTGGACGTCGCGCAGGACAGCATCATCGTCGAGGAAGACTGCGGTACCGATAAGGGCCTCACCGTGCGCGCCGTCATGGATGGCGGCGAGGTGGTGTCGTCGCTTTCCGAACGTATCCTCGGCCGCTTCTCCTGCGAGGATGTGCTGGACCCTGTGACGGCGAAGGTGCTGCTGGCGAACAATACGCTGATCGAGGAAGAGGAAGCCGACCTCATCGAAAAGTCGGGTGTCGAGGCGGTGAAGATCCGCTCGGTGCTGACCTGCGAGGCCGAGATCGGCTGTTGCGGCCATTGCTACGGGCGCGATCTTGCGCGTGGCACCCGGGTCAATGCCGGTGAGGCGGTGGGCGTCATCGCCGCGCAGTCCATCGGCGAGCCTGGCACGCAGCTCACGATGCGCACTTTCCACATCGGCGGTGCCGCGCAGCGTGGCGCGGAGCAGTCGAGCGTGGAGGCGAGCCATGAAGGCTCGGTTGTGGTGCGTAACCGCAACGTGGTTATCAACAGCTCGGGCGTGCCCGTGGTGATGAGCCGCAATTGCGAAATCGTGCTGGCCGACAGCAACGGACGGGAGCGTGCGCGCTTCCGCGTGCCTTACGGCGCGCGGCTGCTCACGGACGATACCCAGCCGGTGGTGCGCGGCCAGAAGCTGGCGGAGTGGGACCCCTACACCCTGCCGATCATCACCGAGAAGAACGGCGTGGTTGAGTTCGCCGATCTGATCGAGGGTATCACGCTGGTCGAGCGGATGGACGAAGTCACCGGCCTGACCTCGAAGATCGTGGTCGATTACAAGCAGGCGGCGAAGAACGTCGATCTGCGGCCGCGCCTCCAGCTGAAGGATGCCAAGGGCGAGGTCATCAAGCTGCCGAATGGTGGCGAGGCGCGCTACTTCCTGCAGCCGGACTCCATTCTCTCGATCGAGAATGGCGCGACGGTCGCGGCCGGTGACGTGCTGGCGCGTATCCCGCGCGAAGGCAGCAAGACGCGCGACATCACGGGCGGCCTGCCGCGCGTGGCGGAGCTGTTCGAGGCGCGGCGCCCGAAGGATCACGCGATCATCGCCGAGAACGACGGCCGCGTGGAATTCGGCAAGGACTACAAGGCGAAGCGCCGGGTCATCGTGAAGAACGACGAGACCGGGGAAGAGAGCGAGTATCTCATTCCCAAGGGCAAGCACGTCTCGGTGCAGGAAGGCGACTTCGTGCGTCTCGGCGACCCGCTGGTCGACGGTCCGCGCGTGCCGCATGACATCCTGCGCGTGCTGGGTGTCGAGGCACTGTCCGACTATCTCGTCAACGAGATCCAGGACGTGTACCGGCTCCAGGGCGTGAAGATCAACGACAAGCACATCGAGGTGATCGTTCGCCAGATGCTGCAGAAGGTTGAGATCACCGAGCCGGGCGACACGACCTTCCTCACGGGAGAGCAGGTCGACCGGACGGAGTTCGATGCCGAGAACAACAAGCGGATCGCCGCGGGCGAGCGCGTGGCTTCGGCGATGCCTGTGCTTCAGGGCATCACCAAGGCCAGCCTGCAGACCCACAGCTTCATCAGCGCCGCGTCCTTCCAGGAGACCACGCGCGTGCTGACCGAGGCGGCGACCGCCGGCAAGATCGACAGCTTGCAGGGCCTCAAGGAGAACGTGATCGTGGGCCGCCTGATCCCGGCGGGCACGGGCAGCGTGATGAACCGGCTGCGCGCGATCGCGACCGGACGTGCCGATGGCCGCAGTCTGCGGTCCGACACGGGCGCGCTCACCGGCGAGGAAATCGCCGCGGAGTAGCGGCGGAGACACGACCAGACCAGCGCCGGGAGAATGGCTTGCCCATTAACCCTGCGCTGGCGCGGTCGGCCGGCAGTAGAATAAGCGTGAGGCGAGTCGACGCGCTCGCCAAAACGGGGCATTCTCACCCTCGAAACTTGCCTGTTGACCCGGGACGCCGATCTGCGCGCGTTGTCCCGCTTCCTGGTGCAGCTGCACGGAATGAGAGAGAGTGGCAGCCTTTCAGAGACCCAAACGCTCGGTTCCAGACGATCGGGGCAGATCTGAGGACGATTTCCGTGGCCCCGGCGCCGGCACCTCCCGTATCGGGACAGAGCTGAGAGAAGCCCGCGAACGCCTTGGCTATGAGGTGGAGTGGGTCGCCAACGCGCTGCGGATCAAGCCCGCCTTCATCCACGCGATCGAACGTGGCGATTTGCAGGACCTGCCGGGGACGGCCTATGCGGTCGGCTTCGTGCGGACCTACGCGATCGCGCTGGGCCTCGACGCCAACGAGGCGATCCGGCGGTTCAAGGCCGAGCGGGAGGAGGTCACTCATAAGACCGACCTGGTTTTCCCGGCTCCCGCGCCACAGCGCGGAGTCCCTGCTGGGGCGCTCGTCTTGGTGGGTGCCGTGATCGTGATCGCGGGGTATATTGGCTGGTATCACTACTCCGGCCGCAGCGAACGCATGGCTTCCTCAATCGACTCCCTGCCCGCCCATCTGGAGCCTCTGGCGCCACCGCCGGCGCCGAAGTTCGCTCTGGTCAAGCCGGCACCGGTACGTCCGAAGCCCGTTGTCACGCCGGATCCTGGGCCGCCTCTGCCGAATGACGCGGATGTGTCGCCCTCCTCGGCCGCCGCCGCGGTGCCTATGCCAGCGCCACCACCGGCGGCTCGGCTTTCAACGCCACCGACCGCGCTTGGCGCGTTGGCGGAGGCGACACCGCCGCCCGCCGCCCCTGATGGTTCGGCGGCGCTCTCGGCCTCGGCGGGGCAACTGGTCATCGAGGCCAGCGGCGATGCCTGGATCGAAATCAAGAACGGCACGGGGCGAGTGATCTATCAGCATGTGCTGCACTCCGGCGAAAGCTACACGGTGCCGGATCAGCCGGAGCTGACCCTCACCACCGGCAATGCGACCGTCACGACGATCGCGCTGGGCGGCACGCCGCTTGGCCCATTGAAGGGTCATGTCGTCCGCAATCTGCCGCTGGATGCCGCAAGCCTGAAGACCAAGCTCGGCCCTGCGGCTGCCGCGCCGGACGTCACGCCAGCGAAACCTGACGCTAATCCTTCGGTTACCAATTCAGCGGGACATACGAACGGATGACTATCGCGGTCATCGTCTCGCAAAGCCCGCAACGGAGCGCATTATGAGCTACCGCCCCTATCAGCAAATTCAGCGTCGTAAGTCCCGGCAAATCAGCGTTGGGCGCGTGAAGGTGGGGGGCGATGCGCCCATCACCGTGCAAACCATGACGAATACGCTGACGACGGATGTCGATGGCACCGTCGCCCAGATCCGGCTTTCCGAGAAGGCCGGCGTGGACATCGTGCGCGTGTCCTGCCCGGATCAGGAAAGCACCAAGGCGCTGCACGAGATTGTCCGGCAGGTCGATGTGCCGATCGTCGCAGACATCCATTTCCACTATCGCCGCGCTATCGAAGCCGCGGTCGCCGGCGCTGCCTGCCTGCGCATCAACCCCGGCAATATCGGCAGCGCCGAACGGGTGCGCGAGGTGGTGAAGGCGGCGCGGGACCATGGCTGCTCGATCCGCATCGGCGTCAATGCCGGCTCGCTGGAGCGCCATCTGCTCGAAAAATACGGCGAACCCAATCCGGAGGCGCTGGTCGAGAGCGCGCTGGAACACGCCAAGATTCTGCAAGACCACGACTTCCACGAGTTCAAGATCAGCGTGAAGGCGTCGGACGTCTTCCTGGCGGTCGCGGCCTATCAGCAACTCTCGGAAGTCTGTGACCATCCGCTGCATATCGGCATCACCGAAGCGGGCGGAAAGCGCACCGGCACGGTGAAATCCTCGATCGGCCTTGGCTCGCTGCTTTGGGCCGGGATCGGCGACACTTTGCGCGTCTCGCTTTCGGCTGAGCCCGAGGAAGAGGTGCATGTCGGCTGGGAGATGCTGAAGTCGCTCGGCATCCGGCATCGCGGCGTGCGCATCATTTCTTGCCCGTCCTGCGCGCGGCAGGGCTTCGATGTCATCCGCACGGTGGCGGCGCTGGAGGACCGGCTGGCGCATATCGAGACGCCGCTCACGCTCTCCATCATCGGCTGCGTGGTGAACGGGCCGGGCGAGGCGACGATGACCGATCTCGGCATCACCGGCGGCGGCGCCGGGCGGCACATGGTCTATGCCGCCGGCAAGCAGAGCCATACGATCGACAAGGATGCGATGATCGACCACGTGGTCGAGATGGTCGAGGCCAAAGCCGCCGCGATCCGCGCCGCCGAACCCGCCGCCATCGCGGCAGAGTAGCGACGCCGCTGCTCCCCTCTCTGTAAGGGAGGGGCCGGGGGTGGGTTCGCTTGGGTTACACTCGCCAAGCCCACGCCGAACAACCCACCCCAACCCCTCCCTTCCAGGGAGGGGCTATTTCTTTTCTCTCTCCTCCACCCCAGGCCCAATCCCATGCAGCTCCAACCCGTCCGCGGCACGCGCGATCTCATCGGCGAGGAGCAACAGCGCCACCGGCATGTCATGGACACCGCGCGCCGGATTTCCGCCCTCTATGGCTTCGAGGAATGGGTAACGCCGATCTTCGAGGACACGCGCATCTTCGCCCGCACGCTGGGCGAGACTTCCGATGTCGTGACGAAGGAAATGTACACCTTCACCGATCGCGGCGGTGACAGCGTAACACTGCGGCCGGAGAATACCGCCGCCGTGTGTCGCGCGCTGGTCAGCAACGGACTCACGCAATCCCTGCCGCAAAAGGTATTCTACGCCGGCCCGATGTTTCGCTACGAGCGGCCGCAAAAAGGCCGCTACCGGCAGTTCAGTCAAATCGGACTAGAGCTGATCGGCCCAGCTGAGCCGCTGGCCGATGCCGAAGTCATTGCCTGCGGCTGGGACATTCTGACCGCGCTCGGCATTGCTGAGGATGTGGTGGTCGAGGTGAATACCCTCGGTGACATCGCAAGCCGCAACGCTTATCGCCAGGCATTGGTGGATTACTTCACCATCCACGAGGCGTCGCTTTCAGCCGACAGCAAACAGCGGCTGGAGCGTAACCCGCTGCGCATCCTCGACAGCAAGGATGAAGGTGACCGCCGCATCGTTGCTGACGCGCCGACCATCATACCGCATCTGACCGTCGAGGCCGCGCGCTTCTATGACCGTCTGCGCGAGCATCTGACGACGCTCGGCACGCCGTTCATCGAGAACCCGCGCATCGTTCGTGGTCTGGATTACTACAATCACACGGCTTTCGAATTCGTCACGCAGAGCCTTGGCGCTCAGGGAACCGTTCTGGGCGGCGGCCGCTATGACGGCCTCATCGAGGAAATGGGCGGGCCGCCCACGCCCGCTGTCGGCTGGGCGGCTGGTGTCGATCGCATGGCAATGCTCATCGCGGAACCGCCCGCCGCCGCGGCACCGGTCTCGGTGATTCCGGTCGGCGAGGAAAACGAAGGTGCCGCCTTCGCATTGGTTCAGCGTCTGCGCGCGGCGGGGATTCGCGCGGATATCGGCTATCGCGGCAATCTCAAGCGCCGGCTGGAACGCGCGAACCGAATCGGGGCGCGCGCCGCCGTCATTTTGGGCTCGGATGAGGTTGCGCGCGGTGTTGTGCAATTGCGGGATCTCGCGGCGGGCGCGCAAAGCGAAGTGGCGCTCGACGGCGTGGTGGACGCGCTGAGATGAGTCTCGCCGAAAAGCTCGACCGTATTCTTTTGCGCGCGGATGAGTTGCGCGACCGGTTATCCTCGGGTGTGGTCGGTGAGGAATTCGTCCGCGCGTCTCGTGAGCTTTCGGAGATCGAACCGGTCGTCACGCTCATCAGCGAGCTGCGGCAAACCGAGCGCGGGGTCACCGAAGCCGAGGCCATGCTTGCCGACCCCGAAATGCGCGAGATGGCGGAAGCGGAAAGCGAAACGCTCCGCACACAAATCCCGCGATTGGAAAGCGAGATCCGCCTCGCCTTGCTGCCGAAAGATGAAGCCGATGCGCGCTCGGCCATCCTGGAAATTCGGCCGGCGGCCGGCGGCGACGAGGCGGCGCTTTTCGCCTCGCAGCTTTTCGGCATGTATCAGCGCTATGCCGAGTTGCAGGGCTGGCGCTTCGAGATCCTGGAATATGCCGATACGGAACTGGGCGGGCTGAAGGAAGGCATCGCGAATATCACCGGCCGCAATGTCTTCGCGCGGCTGAAGTTCGAATCAGGCGTGCATCGCGTGCAGCGTGTTCCGGCAACCGAGAATCAGGGGCGCATCCACACGTCCACAGTCACAGTCGCGGTTCTGCCGGAAGCCGAGGAAGTTGATGTCGAGATCAACGAAAGCGATCTGCGCATCGATGTATATCGGGCCTCCGGTGCCGGCGGCCAGCACGTCAACAAGACGGAAAGCGCGGTCCGGATCACGCATGTTCCGAGCGGCGTCGTGGTCGCGATGCAGGAAGAGAGAAGCCAGCACAAGAACCGCGCCAAGGCCATGAAGATCCTGCGTGCCCGGCTTTACGAGCAGCAGCGCACCAGCCTGCATGCGTCGCGCGCGGCCGATCGCCGCAGCCAGGTCGGCACGGGGGATCGCAGCGAGCGCATCCGCACCTTCAATTTTCCGCAGGGCCGTGTCACCGATCACCGCATCAATCTTACGCTTTACAAGATCGACCGCGTGCTGCTCGGCGAGATGGATGAAATCATCAGTGCTTTGACCGAGGAAGATCAGGCGGCCCGCCTCGCGGCCTTCGCCGATTCGGATCAGTGACCGCGACACTCGGCGAGACTTGGCGGAACGCGACGCCGCTTCTCGCCGAAGCCGGTATCGAGGCGCCCCACCGGGAGGCGCGTATCCTTCTGGCACATGCATTGGGGGGTGACCTCGCCACGCTGTTGCGCCGTCAGGACGAGGCGGTCACGCCTGAAGTCGCGGCGCGGTTTGCCGGTTTCATCGCGCGTCGGGCCGCGCGCGAATCTTCCGCCACAATCCTCGGGCATCGCGAATTCTGGAGCCTCGATTTTCTGGTCTCGGCGGACACGCTGATCCCACGCCCGGATTCGGAAACGGTGATCGAGGCGGCTCTCGGCTGCTTTCCTGGTCGAAGCGCGGTGAGCCGTATTCTCGATCTCGGCACCGGCAGCGGCTGTCTGCTGCTCGCGGCGCTTTCGGAGTTCCGCGCGGCCTGGGGGCTTGGCGTGGATCGCGCCGAGGGCGCGGCGCTGGTGGCGGCACGGAACGCCGAGCGGCTGGGTTTGAACGGCCGCGCCGCTTTCCTGGTGGGCGACTGGGCGGGGGCCCTGAGCGGGCGCTTCGATCTTGTGCTGAGCAACCCGCCCTATATCCCGGCCGCCGACATCGCGGGGCTGGAACCTGAGGTGGCGCGGCACGAGCCTGTGCTGGCGCTGGATGGCGGGGCGGATGGTTTGGACGCCTATCGCCGCCTGTTCGCCGACCTCGCCAGGCTCCTCACGCCTGTAGGAAAGGCGGTCTTCGAGTTCGGGCTCGGCCAGGAAACGGCTTTGGCGCGGCTCGCGAAGGGTTACGGTTTGGCTGTCGAGGGAACGCGCCCGGATCTTGCGGGTCATCCCCGCGTGACGATCTTGGGTCGCCTGCAAAAAGAAGTTGGCTTATCGGGGGGCGCAGTCTAGCTTGTTTGTGCATGGCGCCGGGGTTGAGCAACTCCCGCCGTGATTTGGCATCCGGTGCAGGGCTTTCGGCTAACGAGCCATAGCGCCAGATCCAGAAACCCTTGTTCGAAGCGTAAAGTCGATTGGGCGGACTGGCCCTCCCGGGCGCTGCCCGAGCGGTTTGCGAATAGGAAAGCGACATGTCGTACTCATGAATATCAAGCGGATGCGTGGCCGTGGCCATCGCGGAACTGGCGGCGGCGGAGGCGGCGGCAACGGAGGCCCGATACGGCATCACTCCGGCGGCAGCGGCGGCGGCGTCCCCCTCAACCGCAATCACGTCTTCGACAGCAATGGGCCTGATCTTCGCATTCGGGGAACGGCTCAACAGTTGTTCGAGAAGTATTTGCAACTCGGCCGGGACGCGACAAGCTCCGGCGACCGGGTGATGGGCGAAGGCTACTTTCAGTATGCCGAGCATTACTTCCGCATCGTGAGCGCCATCAACCAGCAGGCGCAGCAGAATCAGCCGGCCGGCTACCAGAATGGACAGCCCCGGCGCCAGGCGAATGGCGAGGAGCAGCCGCCGACGGACGAGCAGGAATTTGGCTCACCCGAAGAGCAGCTTTCGAGCGAGCAGCGCGAAAGCCATAGTGAGAGCCGCGAAATACCGATCGTCGCCGCAGCGCCGGAAGCCTGAGAGCGCGACCAAGAGAGATCCGTCATGGCACGCGAAGGCGTGCCATCCACGCCTTTTTTGTGAAGCAAGCAAGGCGTGGATGCTGGGCCTTCGCCGAGCATGACATGGTGGAATGAGCGCGGCTCGAACGAAAGACATCCCGCTCTCACGGACCACGCGTGTCCAGTGGTTCTGACCTCATAACCGCTACCGTGATGGCCGGGAAAAGAAGCCCGGCTCCTGCGGCGGTTCCGCCTTCTCTTCCGTGATGCTGGTGACTTGAGCGAGGCGTGGCCCCCGCCGGCAGGCGCGGGCCAATTCCTCGACCGCGTCCGTGGTGCCGCTGACGAGCGCCTCGACGGTGCCGTCGGCGCGGTTGCGGACCCAGCCGTCAATGCCCAAGGCGTGCGCCTGGTTCACCATCCAGTCCCTGTAGCCGATCCCTTGCACGCGGCCGGCGATGATCAAGCGCTTGCTGCTCATAACGGGGGGACTTCCGGAAGAGGACGCGTCAGAGCGACATAGCGCGCAGCGGCCAGCATGTCCCGCTCCGCTACGGCGCGGCGATGGCTGGCCTCACGGTCCTCACCCCATTTCTCTTCCTGAAACAGCTCTTCGAGACAGGACAGGCGATAGGCCTCCGCCGCCGCCAAACCGCCTTCCAGCGTAGCAAGACCCAGCACGAGACTGCCCAGGATCGGCACCATGACGCCGAGCGCGGCAAGGGCATCGGCGTCCTGCCGGTGCGCCGCGCGGGACAAGGCCGAGAGGGCGGCGGGATCCTGATCGAGCAGGGCAATGCCCTCCGTCACGCGCAGCCAGGCGTCCAGGCTACGGCCAGCCCAGTCGAGCCAGGGCTGCCACTCCGCCGCCTGCCGCTGCCGCAGCTCCGGCTGGCTGGCGCGATAGCAGAGCAGGTCGCTTGTCGCATAGCGTGCGACGGCCTCGGCGACCGGTTTCGGATCGGGCGCGACGCGCAGCAGCGCCGTGGCGGCGAGCTGGGTCAGTGGGAGATCGGCGGGGGAAAAGCTGGGCTTGCCTTGGCCAACCCCGTCCCATTCCTCGGCGATGGCGCGGGCCAGGGGCTCGTGGCGCAGCGGCAGGGTTTCGCCGCTCGGCAGGCGCATCGGGCGGCCGTCGAGCAGGATCGCGAAGCCGTATTCGCTCGCGCCGTAGCTTGCCCGCTGCCAGAGGCGTTTCATGGCCTAGCCGCCTTGGCCATGCAGCAATTGCTCGAACAGATTGATCGGCTTGTTGAGGATGCCGCCACCGGGATTGTTGTCCGGCATCGGACCCGGCTGACCGTTACGCGCGAGGGCGAGCGCCGGGGCGCAGGCGCTGGAGGTCGGCGGGGCGGAATGCGCACCGCTCAGCAGAGACTGGAGCAACCCGTTCAGACCAGCGGTATGCTGATCGTTGACGCTCACATCGCCGCCCGAGATGCGCGGCTGAGCGAAGGTCCCGGCAAGCGTCAGCGGAACCTTAAGGTTGCTGCGGCCGAGGTGCAGCTCGGGGTTCAGCGCAATAGCGAGGGTCTCGGAACCCAGGTCGATCGTGCCGGTTCCCTGGAGCAGGAGCAGACTACTGTCGAAGACCAAGGCGGCAACGTTGGCGTGGCCGGCGGTGGAGTCGAGCCGCAGGGCGAGGCACCGCAGCGGCAGCGAACCGGCGGCGGCGAGCAGCGCCGGCGGCAGAACGCGCGCGGCCTTGAACGCCGGGGCGAAGACGCGGGCGAGCATCTGCCCATCGACCACACCATTGACGACGGAGATGCCGAGCGGACCGCTGAGGCTGGCGGCCAGCGCGCGAGTGGTGGCACCGCTCGCGTTGAGGCTGGCGAAGACCTGGCCGAAGCCCTGCCCGGCTCCACCCAGCCCGAGGGCCGCCAGCACCGGGGCCAATGCAATGTTCGGCGCCTGGGCCGAGAGCGAAACCTGCGGCACCGCGCCCGAGGCATCGAGGCTTCCGGCTGCCACCATGGCACCGCCGGGAACCACCACGGAGGATGGCATCAGCGCGAGCTTCCCATGGTCCAGGGTCACCCGGGTGACGAGCGCACGGTATTCGGCTCCCCCGAGCCTCAGGCTGACGAAGCCAAGCCGCAGATCGCCATCGAAACTACGGAGCGCGGCGACCGGAAGCGGCAGGTCCGGGATCACGCGCCGCGGCTCGGCATGCGCGGGAGCCGGCGCTGCCGGTGGCGGAGGTGGCGGGGCTGCCGGCATGGCGGACAGCGGGACAAGCGGCTGACCCATGGCGCGCAACGCGTCGAGGTCGAGACGGGTGGAGCGTAGCGTCGCGTTGACGGCGGTCCGGCCGCCATAGGTGACGGCGACTTCGCCGCCTAGATCTCCCTCGGGCCCGTTGAGGCTCAGGCGGGTAAGCGCAAGACCATGCGCGAAACCCTCGGGCGCATCGGCGAGATTAGCGGAGCCAGTCAGGGCCGTGGCGGCTGGTAAGGGCGCCTCGAAGAGTGGGGACAGCGTCGCGAGGTTGGCGACCTGGGCGGAGAGCGCGACATTTGCGCCCTTCAGGACGAGCGGCTGGGCCAGCGTGCCCTGGGCATGCAGGTTGGACTGCCCGGCGCTCAGGACGAGATCGAGCGGATAGGCGGTCTGTGCCGGACCGCGCAGCGCGGCGATGGCGCCGAGCGTGCCGGAGACTGTGAAGGCGAAGTCGTGACGTTCGCCGAGGATATTGACCGTTACCGGCTGATCCATCGCGGGTGCGATGAGGGAAAGACTGTCGAGCTTGAGACCGGGGAGCAGCGTTCCGAGGTCGGAGGCCTGGGCCTGAGCCGCGATCCGGCTGATGCGCGGGGCACCCTTCGCATCCTGGTCGAGCATGGCGGAGACGGTGACCCCATGCAGCGGCGGCAGCGTCGTGCCTGCTGGGAGCAGGCCCGGCGGCAGAAGCGGCCCCAGGGTTTCGAGCGCGGCGATCTCCCCACGTAGCGTCAGAATATAGCCGGTGGCGTGCATTGGGTCGGCGACGCTGCCCTGAAGGTTCGCTTTCGAGCCGGCGGCGCTCAGCGTCAGGTCGAGGGGCCAGTTGCCGGTGGCGCTACCGGCGAGCAGATCGTCGATCGGTCCGGTGGTTCCTTCGAGGGTGACCGGCACGTCCCGCCACCGTATCGCGCCGTGCAGCGTGATCGGACCATCATCCGCATTCGACGTGACGGAGGCATCCGCCACATCGATACTCTCATCACCGCCAGCACCACGCCAGACCAGGCCGGCGTCGATCAGCCGAAAAGACCGCAGCGAGAGGTGCCAGGGCTGGGCGGCGCCTGAGCTGTTAGCCGAAACAGCCGATGCCGCCGGCGGATTGGGATGGAAGATCCAGTTGGGCTGACCGCCGACGCGCTCCAGCAAGATACGCGGCTGATGGAGGACGAGCCGCGTCAGCGCTATGCGGTGGCTCAGCAGCGGCCAAAGCGAGATCGAGGCTTCGATTTCCGCGACCTGGACCATTTCGGCGGCGGAGCCGCCCGGCAGGTTCGCCAGCCTCAGGTCTTGTGCCCTCAGGCTGGGCACTGGCGTCAGCGCCAGGGAGAGCGGCCCGGCAAGCGTCACCTGCCGCCCGGTCGCCTGGGAGAGTGCCGCGGCGATACGGCCTCGATAGGCGTTGGGATCGAAACTCGCGATGAAGATCCCGGCGGCCGCCAATGGCACCAGGATGATCAGGAGAAGAATCCAGGTCAGGATTCTGAAACGGCGGCGCGGCCGGCGGGACGGGGAAGGCGGAGGAGCATCACTCATGCGGGCTCTTTACCATGCCCGCTGGCGGGATCACGCCCCCTCGCCTCGCTTGACCTCCTGCCAATGCGCTTCGAGCACGTCTAGGGGCTCATCCGTCATTACACGACCGGTAGCGGCAAGACGGGCCTCGATACCCTGGAAGCGGCGGGTGAACTTGGCATTCGCGCCGCGCAGGCTGGCCTCAGCGTCGAGGCCTAGCTTGCGGCAGAGATTAGCCACCACGAAGAGCAAGTCGCCAATTTCGTCGGCCAGCCGGTCCTGCCGCGCCCCGGCGATTTCCGCCTTAAGCTCCGCCACTTCCTCGTCGAGCTTGGCGAAAAGCTGGTCGAGATCAGGCCAGTCGAAGCCCACGCGGGCGGCGCGGGCCGAGAGCTTCTCGGCGCGGGTGAGCGCGGGCAGATTGACGGCTACGCCGGAGAGCGCGCTGGGGGCGCCGGGCTTTGCGGCGCGCTCGGCGGCCTTCTGGGCTTCCCAGGCGGCGTTTTGCGTTGTGGCATCTCGCGGGCCTGCATCGCCGAAGACATGCGGATGGCGGCGACGCATCTTGGCGGTGATGCCGCTTGCGACATCGGCGAAGGAGAACAGCCCCTGCTCCTCCGCCATGCGGGCGTGGAAGACGACCTGGAACAGCAGATCGCCGAGTTCGTCGCGCAGCGCGGATGGCTCGCCGCCCTCGATCGCCTCGGCGACTTCGTAGGCTTCCTCGATCGTATAGGGCGCGATGGTGGCGAAGCTTTGCGCGCGGTCCCAGGGGCAGCCGTGCTCGGGGTCACGCAGGCGGGCCATGAGGTCGAGCAGATCGCGCAGCGCGGTTTCGGCACCGGCTGCCGCCTCGCCGGCCAGCGCGGCGTCGTCCCTCATGCGGCGAATTGTTCCGCGAGGATGCGCTCGGAGAGGCCGTGGTCGGGGTCGAACAGGACGGTCACGGACATCGAGCGTTCCTCGCTGACCGCGACGGAGACGACGTTCCGCACCTCGGTGCTGTCGGCCACCGCCGCCACCGGGCGCTTCTCCACTTCCAGCACCTCGAACAGCACATCGGCGGAACTGGGCAGCAACGCGCCTTGCCATCGGCGTGGGCGGAAGGCGCTGATCGGTGTGAGCGGCAGAAGATTGGCGGAAAGCGGCACGATGGGCCCGTGCGCCGATAGATTGTAGGCGGTTGAACCGGCGGGGGTGGAGATCAGGATCCCGTCGCAGATGAGTTCCGGCAGCCGCACCCGGCCATCCACCGAGACGCGAAGCTTAGCCGTCTGGCGCAGCTGGCGGAGCAGGCTGACCTCGTTGAGGGCCAGCGCCTCCTCGACTGAGCCGGTTTGCGTCACCGTATGCATCCGCAGCGGATGAAGGACGGCGGCCTGGGAGCAAGTGAGGCGCTCGACCAGCCCCTCCTCGGAGAAGCTGTTCATCAGAAAGCCTACGGAGCCGCAATTCATGCCGTAGACCGGGATTGGCCGCCCCAAGACGCGATGCAGCGTTTCGAGCATGAAGCCGTCGCCACCCAGCGCCACCACAACCTGCGCGTCGAGCACCGGAACATTGCCGTAGAGATTGATCAGGCGTTCGCCGGCTTCCTGCGCCAGGAGTGTCGGTGCCGCGACGATGGCTATGCGTTCGAGCCGCTGCTCGCCGAGGATCTGTTCGCGCTGAAGGGCCGAACGGTTGAGCGCCTGGGTCGCGCTCACGCAAGCTTCCGGTGGTCGAGCACCGGCATGTCGCGCCGGACCTTATCGGTGATGGTGCGCTCGGCGCGGCCGGTAACCCAGCCGACCCCGTCAGACGCCAAGGCAACCACCTGGCCCCATGGGTCGCAGAGCAGCGAATGGCCATAGGTGAAGCGCGGTTCGCCGGAGCCGTCGAAATGGCGGCCCCAACAGGCGGCGGCGGCGATCCAGCACTGGGTTTCGATCGCGCGCGCCCGCAGCAAGACCTCCCAGTGATCCTTGCCGGTCTGCAAGGTGAAGGCGGCGGGCAGCATGATGATGTCGGCGCCGGCGCGACGCAGCTTCAGGAAAAGCTCGGGGAAG
The DNA here is from genome assembly GCF_009765865.1 of Acidisoma sp. L85. GTDB lineage: Bacteria > Pseudomonadota > Alphaproteobacteria > Acetobacterales > Acetobacteraceae > Acidisoma. The sequence goes on along the minus strand of NZ_LMUQ01000050.1, from coordinate 60,638 downwards.
CGGAGGTCGTAGCAGATGGCGAGCCCGACCGTGACATCCTGCAGCTTGAAGGTGACGATATCGCTGCCGCCACGGAAGACGGCGCTTTCGCGGTAGCCCTGCCCGTCCGGCGTCGTGATGTCGAAGAGGTGAATCTTGCGGTAGCGGGCGATTTCGCTGCCGTCCGTGTCGAAGACCAGGGTGGTGTTGTAGAGGCGGTCGCCCGCGCGTTCGGCGATCGAGCCGCCATGCACATGGATGCCGTTGGCGCGCGCCACTTCCCGCAGGAACTCGTAGGCCTCACCGCCGGGCTCGTTCGAGCCGGGGGGCGGAAGATCCTCGGCCTCGCGAAACTTGGTTTCCCGGTCGCCGCCGAGGCAGGACCACATCTCGGGCAGCGAGATCATACGCGGGCGGCCATCCGCCAGCGCGCCCTGAATCAGGTCGCGGGCCTGCGCGATATTGGCGGCCTTCTCCGCGCCGGGACTCATCTGGATGACGCTGATACGCAAACTAGCCTCCTGGGCGCGCGTTTCTGGGCTCAGTCGAAGCGGGGCTCCGTGCGCGAGGTCCGCCCCGGCTGATCCCGAGCGGGGCGGCTCGCGCGCGACGAGCGATCCCGGCCGTTGCCGTTGTCGTTGTCGTCGTAGGTATAGGGGTCGCTGTCGGCGGCGGGCGGTACCGGAGGCCGCGAATAGGCGACCGGCGCGTAGGACGGGTTGGGCGCACGGGAGGGCACGGGCGTGAGGTCGTAGGCGTCCTCGTCCGGACGGTAGCCACCTCGCACCGGCTCGCCGAGGCGTAGCGACAGGGTGCGGATCTCACCCTGAAGCTCATCCAGCCGCGCCTCGATGACATCGAGCCGCCCCTTCACGCCGATGACGCTGAAGGGCATCAGGAGGAACAGCAGGGCGTAGAGAATCGCCGGGACGAGGACCAGGATCGGCACCCACCACGGCAGCCAGGACGGCAGAGTGAACGGCATCGACATATTTCCCCTCTACCAGCAATCGCACGGAACTGCGATGCCCGGACTCGCCTGATCGATGCCCGGAAACCCTGCCCTATTTCGCACCTCCGGCTATCATGCCCGGCAGGGGAGAACGATACGCTTATGCTGCTGCTGATACCTGGCCCAGTCATGACCCATCCCAGCGTGAGAGCGGCAGCCAATGCTGATATCGCGCCTTGGGACAGTGAGGAACGCGCACGCATTGCGCATTTGCTGGAGCGTTTGCGCGACCTGGCGGGCGGTGACGCCGGAACGCATGTGGCTCTACCCCTGCCCGGCTCAGGCCATTTCATCATCGAGGCGGCGATACGCAGCTTCGTGCGGCCGGAGGGCGGCATCCTCATCCCCGAGACCGGCCAATATGCCGACCGGATGATCCGCCTCGCGCGGGAGATCGGGCGGCGCGTCGTCACCCTCCCCGCGCCGCTCGACCGGCCCATCGTGCCGGAGGCCGTGGCCGAAGCCCTGGCCGCCGATCCGGGCCTCAGCCATGTCGGGCTCATCTATAGCGAGACCAGCACCGGCATTCTGCATGATCCGGAGGCGATCGGCGCGGTGGTTCGCGCGGCTGGGCGCCGGATGATTCTCGACGCGGTTTCCGCCTTCGGCGCGCTGCCGATCAGGGTCGCGGATCATCCGGAGATCGATGCGCTGGTGTTCACGCCGAACAAATGCCTGGAGGCGCTGCCGGGTTTCTCGGTCTCAGTTTCGCCCACCGCGCGGCTGGAGGAGGCGCGCGGCAAGGCGGGTAGCTGGTCCTTCGACCTTGGCGACCTTTACGACAACGGGCGCGTCAACGGCTTTGGTTCGAGCCGCTTCACGCCCTCGGCGCAGTCGATGGCGGCGTTGGCGGTGGCGCTGGATCGATTGGAAGCTGAGGGCGGCCCACCTGCGCGGCTCGCGCGATACCGCGCCAATATGACCGCGCTGCGCGGTGGGCTGGAGGAAATCGGCATGGGCTTCTTCCTCCCACCGGCGCTGCAGGGGCCGATCGTGCTGAATGTGCGGGCGCCTGATACGCCCGAGTGGGATCTGCAGCGTTTCGTCGATGCGCTGAAGGCGCGCGGCGTGCTGATCAGCAATTTCCGGAATACCGAGGCGCCGAGCTTTCGGGTCGGCGCCATCGGCGCGATCACCCCGGCGGATATGCGGATGGCCGTGGCCGCGATGTCCGGGGCTTTGCATGACCTCGGCCTCGCCCCTTTCCTTGGAGACAGACGATGACAGCTACCCGCATCGCCATCACGGGCCTCGGCAAAATCGCGCTCGACCAGCATGTCCCGGCCATCACGGGCAATTCGGATTTCGAGTTGGTCGCCATCGTCAGCGGCCGAGGGGCGACGGTGAATGGGCTGCCGAGTTTCCCTGATCTCGGCACACTCCTCGCCGCGCTGCCTGAGGTCGAGGCGGTCGCCTTGTGCACGCCGCCGACCGGGCGGCTGGCGCTTGCCATAACGGCGCTGCGGGCGGGCAAGCATGTGCTGCTGGAGAAGCCGCCCTCGGCCACGCTCGCCGAGGCCGATGTTCTGGCGGCTGTGGCGGCGGAGACCGGGCAGGTGGTGTTCGCGACGTGGCACTCGCGGTTCAACCCGGCGCTGGAGGAGGCGCGGCGGCTCCTCAAGGGTCGGCGGCTGCGGCGGCTGCATATCGATTGGCGCGAGGATGTGCGGCGCTGGCACCCCGGACAGGCCTGGATCTGGCAGCCGGGCGGATTCGGGGTTTTCGATCCGGGCATCAATGCTTTGTCGATTGCGACCGCGATCACGCCCTCGCCGCTGCATGTTTCGGCGTCGCGGTTGGAGATTGCTGGCAACCATCAGACGCCGATCGGCGCAGAGCTGACCTTCGACACGCCCGACGCTTTGCCCGGCAGCCGCCTCACCGCGGTCTTCGACTGGCGAAAGGAGGGCGAGCAGAGCTGGACCATCGAGGCAGAGACCGAGAGCGGGGTGCATCTCACGCTTACCGAGGGTGGGCGGTGTCTGGCGGTGGATGGGGTTCCGACAATCGAGGCGCCGTCGCGGGAATATCCGGCGATTTACGAGCGGTTCGCGGCGCTGCTGGCGGCGGGGGCCTCCGATTATGATCTCCGGCCACTGCAATTGGTGGCGGATGCGTTTCTGCTGGGTGAGCGGCGCGGGGTGGCGGATTTCGACGCGGGTTAGGTGGCGGCTCGGACTGCGCCTTCTCGTCATGACGGGTTAGTCGTTCCAATTTTTGCGATGGTGCTTTAGCGTTCTGGCCATTCCAAACGCCGATTAGCGAGATACCGTAATGGGCACTTTGCTCTATCGCCTCTTTACCCTGGCCGCCTTTTTCTTCGTCGCCTCGGGGATTATCGCGGTGCTTTTGACCGAGTTCGGCAATGACAATGGCGTGGGGCTCGTCGCCGGGCTGCCGATCGTGCTGCCGTTCATCCTGGCCTCGCCGCTGATCTATCTGACGGGCTGGTCGATCCGCTGGATTTCCGGCGCGCCGGCAGGCAAGCGGGCGCGGTAGGCCGTTTGATGATCTATGATTGAACTGCGACCCGAAGGTTCGTCATGGCACGCGAAGGCGGGGCGGCCCCCCGCGTGCCATCCACGCCTTACCTTCGTCATGCGAGAAGCCGTGGATGCCCCGCCTTCGCCGAGCATGACGTGAGGACGTTGAGAACGGTTCAAACCAGAGACATGCCGCCCCAAACTCTCAACGGGCGCGCATCCTTGCCGCGCGGCGGGCGATGGCGAGGATGGCGGCGTGGGCGACTGCCTCCGCAGGTAGGCCCGTGCGTTTGCATTGGAGTTCGGCTTCGCGGAGGGCCTGCTGGATCGCCGCGATCGCGGGCAAGCGCCACAGCTCCGCCGCCTCCAGCATTGCCCTTTCGCGGCGGAAGAAGAGCGGCGGCCGCAGCATCTTGACCGCCTCGGCGGCGGTTCGGCCGGACTCCCGGGCGGCGGCGACGCGGGCCAGGCGATCCATGTGCCCATGGGCCGCGCGCACCAGCCCGACCGCCGAGCCACCCTCGGCGAGTGCCGTGGCCGCCGCGCGATCAGCCTCGGCGACCGCGCCCCGGGTCGCGGCGAAAAGCGCGTCTTCCGCTGACAGCTCGGCCTGGTCGCCGACGATGGCCTGGACCGCCGCGAGATCGACCGTTCCGGCTTCGCCGGCATAGAGCGTGAGTTTTTCGACCTCGCCCCGCACGGACCCCCGGTCGGCCCCGGCGTGATCGGTGAGCCAATCGAGTGCGTCGGGGGCCACCGGAACATTCTGGGCGTCGAAGAGCTTGCGTAGCGTCGTCTTGAGCGCCGTGCCCTCTTCCACGTAGCAGGCGAGCGCGGCGACGTTGCGCTCCTTCTCCGCCCAGGCGCGCAGCTTGGAGCGGGGCGGCAACTCGCCCGCTTCGAGGATGAGGAGCGAGCCGTCCTTCGCCGCGCAGGCACGGGCGAGCGCCGGCGCCAGGTTGTCCCCGGTCTCCCGCACGCGCACCACGCGGCGGCCACCTGTGAAGGAAAGCGCCGCGGCTTCGCCTTCGAGCGTGGAACCGTCCGGCCGCATGAGTTCAGCGAAGCGGAAAGGATCGTCGAGACTGCCCAGCACCGATTTCGCCAACCCCTCCGCCCGTTCGCGCACGAGGCCGGAATCGGGGCCGTAGAGCAGCAGGGCGCGGAGGCCGGAGGAGTCACGAAGCAACCCGGCGAAGTCGCGGGCGTCGAGTTTCATCGGTGGGCGGCCGAGCCGTCCGCCGTCACGCCGGCTTGCCCTGCTCCTGCGCGCGGCCGGTCGCGGTGAAGTAATGCGCGAGGCGGAGGGTGATCTGGTCGGCCAGCGCATTGGCGAGGCGCTTGTGGACGGTCTCGACTTCGAGATCCTGCGCGAAGGGCTGGTTGTCGAAGCTGTTGAGGCCATCGACCGCCTGGGACACGGATTTCGTCAGCAGCGTGTGGTCGGTATCCTGGGCGTTCAGGCTCCAGGCGGCGACGGCGATGATGCGGGCATAGGTCGTCGTGTTGTCGTTAAGCAGGCCGAGACCAATGCTGCTGATGTTGTAGCGGATCACGAGGTCATAGCGCGTAATCTCCGCCGTCTGGCCGGCCTCAAGCCGGTCCTGCAGGGCGTAGCGGAGAAGCTGGCCGTCCCGGTCCGGGATAAAGCCGACCTGCACCTCGCGCAGATGCTGCTGCACCGCGGCATTCGCACCGTCGCCACCGAAGGCGTTCGGCGCGTAGAGGGGATGGATACCGCAGCCCGCGAGGCTCGCGGTGGTGGCCGCCAGGCCGCCGAGCCGCAGGAAGCCCCGGCGCCCCGCCAATCCGACCATTTTTCGCGGCTGTGCCATCCGTCTCACCCTGCGACGACGAAATTGACGATGCGGTCCGGCACATGGATGCGCTTGACGACACGCTTCCCCTCGAGCAGCCGGGCGACATTGGGCTCGCGCTCTGCTGCCGCCAGCACCTGGTCAGCGGGGCTGCCAGGCGCCATCGTGACGGTGCCGCGCAGCTTGCCCATCACCTGCACACCGATCGTGACCTCGGCCACCGCCGCGAGCGCGGCATCGGCCTCGGGCCAGGGCATCTGGGCGACGAGGGTTTCGCCATCCGGCCGCAGCAGCGCGTTCATGGCTTCCGCGAGATGCGGCATCATCGGCGCGGAGAGGCGGATGGCGGCATCCAGCGCCTCGGCGCGAGCTGCCGCGAGGCTGGCATCGGCGGGATTGGCGGCGGCCGACTTCTCGGCGTCCGCCAGCGCGGCCGCCAGTTCGTAGAGACGCGCCACCGCGACGTTGAAGCTGAAGGAGTCCAGCGCCGCCGTGACGCTCGCGATGGCCTGGTGGGTGGCCCGGCGCAGCGTGCGTGTGGCATCGGTGGGCGGCTCATCCGGGAAGACCGGCGAGAGCGCGCCGATGCCTTCGGCGAGGCGGTAGAGGCGTTGGGTGAAGCGATAGGCGCCGGCGACGCCGGCTTCGGTCCACTCCATGTCCCGCTCAGGCGGATTATCGGAGAGGATGAACCAGCGCGCGGTGTCGGCGCCGTAGCGGTCGATGATGGCGCCGGGATCGACCGTGTTGCGCTTGGATTTCGACATCGCCTCGACCCGGCCGACGGTCACCGGCTCGCGCGTGTCGGTCAGCACCATCCCGCCATCGGGGCCGCGCGTGATCTCGTCGGGGTAGAGCCAACGGCCATCGGGGGCGCGGTAGCTCTCATGCGTCACCATGCCCTGGGTGAAGAGGCCGGCGAAGGGTTCGGTAACGGCAAGGCGGCCGGTCTCGCGCATCGCGCGGGTGAAGAAGCGAGCGTAGAGCAGGTGCAGGATCGCATGCTCGATGCCGCCGATATACTGATCGACGGGCAGCCAATAGTCGGTGGCGGCGCGATCGGTGGGCTCGGGCGCTTCGGGGCTGCAGAAGCG
>NZ_LMUQ01000050.1:33675-54133 GCF_009765865.1 Acidisoma sp. L85 | reverse complement strand
TTGCCCGGACGGTCGAAGGTCACGTCCTGCGGGAGAACGACGGGAAGCTGATCGGCGGGGACCGGCACGGCGCCACAGGCGGCGCAGTGGATGATGGGGATGGGACAGCCCCAGTAGCGCTGGCGGCTGATACCCCAGTCGCGCAGGCGCCAATTGGTCTCGCTCTCGCCCCAGCCCATTTCCACAAGGCGGTCGATTGCGGCGCGCTTGCCGGATTCGACATCCAGCCCGTCGAGGAAGCCCGAGTTCATCAGGCGGCCGGGGCCGGTATAAGCCTCGCCGCCGGTCTGGGGGCCATCGGGCGGCCGCACCACGGGTAGGATCGGCAGCTCGTAGGCGGTGGCGAAATCCCAGTCGCGCTGGTCATGCGCGGGGCAGCCGAAGATGGCGCCGGTGCCGTAATCCATGAGCACGAAATTGGCGATCCAGACCGGGACGCGCCGATCGGGGTCGAAAGGATGGCGCACGGTCAGGCCGGTGGGGAAGCCGCGCTTCTCGGTCGTCTCGATGGCGGCGGCTGTGGTTCCGAGGCGGCGGCACTCCGCGATGAAGGTGGCGGCGTCAGGATTTTGTTCGGCCAGGGCAAGCGATATGGGGTGCTCGGGCGCCAGGGCCATGAAGGACATGCCGAAGAGCGTGTCGGGGCGGGTGGTATAGACCTCAATCTCGGAGACGCCCTGGGCGGGCTCGGTGAGCGGGAAGCGCACGCGGGCGCCCTCGCTCCGGCCGATCCAATTGGCCTGCATAAGGCGCACACGCTCCGGCCAGCGGTCCATCTCGTCGAGCGACGACAGCAGGTCGGGCGCGAAGCGGGTGATGCGGAAGAACCACTGCGAGAGCTTCTTCTTCTCGATCAGCGCGCCGGAACGCCAGCCGCGCCCGTCGATCACCTGCTCATTGGCGAGGACGGTGCCGTCCTTGGGATCCCAGTTGACCCAACTCTCCTTACGCTCGACCAGCCCATTGGCGAGGAAATCGAGGAAGAGGCGCTGCTGCTGGCCATAGTAGCGCGGCTCGCAGGTGGCGAATTCGCGCGCCCAGTCGAGCGAGAGGCCCATGCGCTTCAGCTCGGCGCGCATGGCCGCGATATTGTCCCAGGTCCATTGCGCGGGATGGATACCGCGCTCGCGCGCCGCATTCTCGGCGGGCAGGCCGAACGCGTCCCAGCCCATCGGATGCATCACATTGAAGCCGCGCGCCCGGCGGTAGCGGGCAACGACATCACCCAGCGTGTAGTTGCGGACATGCCCCATATGGATCTTGCCCGAGGGGTACGGGAACATCTCGAGCACATAGTATTTCGGGCGGGAATCCTGCGGCCGGTCGGCGACGGCGAAGCAGGCGCGGTCCTCCCAGGCCTTCTGCCAGACGGCATCGGCGGCGCGGAAGTCGTAGCGGGGGGGCAGCGGCACTTCGGCGGCGGCCGTTTCGGGTCGGTCGTTCATGCGCCGTGTATCCGCCAACTTACCCTATGGCGGCAATATGGTCCGGCGCGCCGCGGCAATTTGCCCGGCGGCCGTGTCAGTTGGCGGCGTTCTGGATGCGGAGCTGCCGGGCGCGGGCGAGAACCTTGTCCTCGATCTGCTCGTTGGTGCCGGGCGCGATGGTGGAATCGATCCACTGCCCGTTCGTGTTCACCTGCTTGAAGACAGCGACGCGCACGCCATCCGCACGCAAATCCTGGCCGAGGATATAGGCGGTCGCCTTGTAGCGTTCGCCGGTGTCGCCGGGCGGCTGATACCAGTCGGTGATGATCACGCCGCCGAAGGGATCGGCCGAGGAGAGCGGCATGAAGGAAAGCGTGTCGAGCGCGCCGCGCCACAGATAGGCGTTGACGCCGATACCGGCGCCACCGCTGCCGCTGCTATTGCCGTGCGGGTTCTTGTTGACGCCGAAAGTCAGGCCAGAGGTGCCGAACAATCCGCCGCCGGTATTCTTGTAACCAGGCCCGACGGTCTGGTCGCCGTTGAGCACACTGGGATCGACCGGTTTGGATTCTCCTCCGCAGCCGGCAAGCGCCAGCGTGCCCAGAAGACCAGCCGCGGCGGAGACCCGCGCAACGTCAAGAAATGTGGCCCGTATCGACTTCATCGCATGCGCCCGGAACTTTGGTCCGCGCGAACGCGCGGGGGTGCTCTGTAGCCTTGGAAGCCTCGCCTGCCAAGCGAGAACCAAAGCGCCCGACAAGACAAAGGGTGACGGGACCTCGGTCCCGCCACCCTTTTTAGACAATCCGCAGAGGATGCGGGGTCAGCTTACCACTGGATCTGGGTGCCGACGCCGAAGAGCTGCGACTGGACGTAGTTATGCTCGGTGCCTGCGGCGAAGGTGGCAAAGTCATAACCACCCTGCTTGCGCCAGCCGTAGTCGTAGTCGACGAAGAGGTTCACGCCAGGAACCAGCGTATAGGTGCCGCCGGCGGCGAAGCCGTTGTTGACCTGCTGGCCGGTGGTGAGGCCCGCGGCGGTGATCGTGGCACCGCTGCCGGCGTCAACACCATTCGGGAGATCACCCGTCGTGTTGAAGTTGAACCAGCTGGCGCCGACAACGACCGGGCCAATGGTATACTGCGCGCCAACCAACCACCCGAGGGCGTTCACACCACCAGCAGGCTCAAGCTGGAAGTTGTAACCCGTGACCTGGTTGAAGGCACCGTAGACGGAGTTGCCACCGATCGTCAGGCCGGCGAACGTCGCCGTGACACCACCCGAGAAGATGCTCATCTGGTGGAAGCTGGTGGGCGTCACGCCAGGCTGCGGCGCGCCGGTGTAGTTGGTCGTGCCGGCGTTGATATAGTCCGCGCCGATCTGGAGGCCGACCGGGCCGAAAGTCTGGGTGTACTGGCCGCCAACGTCGATCAGGTTACGCGGCTGAGCCGTGGTCGAACCTCCGGAGACCGAGATGTTCGGCGAAGAGGTGACGGCATCCGTCGAGTTCTCGGGAGTGTGGTTCGGCTCGAAGCCAAGGCCGAACTGGAAGCCCGCGATGGTCGGCGACAGGTAGACGATCTTGTTCGTCTCCTGGCTGAAGCCACCGTTATCGACGAAGGGATAAACGACTTCGGCCGCAGACGGGATAATGGCGGGAAGATCGCCCCACCAGGCGCCGTCGTTGAAGCCTTCAAATGTGCCGGTTTCGAAGAGGACGACCGGGCCGTTTTCCTGGCCGAAGCTGACCTGACCAAGCTCGGGCAGGCCGAGGTAGCCATAGGCCTGATGGACGAACAGCGTCTCGGCGCCGGCACTGGAGCCGCCGTTGATACGAATTTCGGCCGCGGCACCATAATGCAGGCCGTTCGCGGCGACGCCGTCGAAGCCCGGATAGAGGCGGAGGTAACCAAGGAAATTGGTCGTGCTGGTCTTGGTGCCGTCGGCCTGGGTGTCGAGCGACGAGCCCTCGATGCCGGCGTACCAGTTAACTCGGCCGTTCAACCGGACCGTTACGGTGCCGGGAGCAGCCGACGTGCTCTGGGCTTCAGCCTGAGTGGCGAGAACGCCAGCTGAAACACTCAGCGTAGCCACGGTGGCCAGCAGGAGCTTGCGCATTCATTCCTCCTATTTCGCCGGAGGTTTCCCCGGCCGTCATGACACTTCGCCTCAAGCTTCATCCGGTGCTTGCGCCAGCAGAGGCGAAGATCGGCTTGGAAGCAGCGGGCGGATAATGGCGCGACGGTGGCAAAGACCGCAACGGTCTAGGAGGAACGGGAATGACATTTACGAAACACTGTGTCTAAAACGCCACAACGCCGCCCATGAGTTTTTGCGCAGTGTGCAGGTGCAAAAAGATCAGGTGGCCGGTGGGACCTGGCCGCCCCGGAAGCGATCGTTGTCCTCAGGCCACACTGGCCGAGCCGGGCCGCCGTTATCCTCAGAGACCGTTTTAAAATGCGCTGCTCGCGCATTTCCGGCCTCTTTGGGCGCCGCATGCAGAGACGGGAGCCTGCGTTCGCACAAAAAGAAAGAGGCGGCCGGTGTTACCCGGCCGCCTCTTTCTCAGTCGTTCTCGGCCGCAATGGCCGGGGTGGTTACCAGTAGATCCAGGTGCCGAGCGCGAAGACCTGAGCCTGCATGTTGTTGAAGTCGGGACCGACCTTGCTGGTCTGGAAGTTGAAGTCACCCTGATGGCGCGTGCCATAGAGGTAGGAGGCAAAGAGCTTCACACCGGGCACGAGAATATAGGTGGCGCCCGCCGCGACACCGGTTTCACGACGCTGGCCTTCCAGCGCGGGCGTCGTGAAGTCACCGGTGCTTTGGTAGTCGAAGTAGCTTGCGCCAAAGCTGAGATGTTTGATGGCGTATTGCCAGCCGGCCATCCAACCCAGAGCGTTCGTGCCGCCCGAGGGCTCCGGCTCGAATTGGCCATTCATGCTGCCGAATTTGGTGTTGCCGCCGATCGTGAAGCCGGCATAGCTCAGCTCAAGGCCAAAGCTTCCGACATTCATGTTTTTGTAGGGCTGGCCGTCCGTCGCATCGCTGTCATTGACATGACCAGCGGTGAGGTAGCCGGCGGAGGTATAGAGGCCGAAGGGCCCCATCACCGCCTTGTAGCGGCCGCCTACCTCGAGCGTATTGCGGCGGATGTCCACCGCTGTCGGTTGGGAGACCACCGCGGGGCTGTCATTCTCGGCGACGTTGTTCGGCTCGAAGCTGGCGCCGAAGCCGAAGCCGCTGAAGTCAGGCGAGATGTAGTCAATCTTGTCCGTCGCGCGTTCGTTGTTCGTCCAGGTAAAGGGATAGACCGGCGTTGCCGCCTTGCTGACGAACCAGTTCTGGATGTCACCGTTCCAGCCGCCGTCATCGAACGAGAGATCGTTACCCTCGAAGCGACCGCTATCGTAGAGGTAGAGCGCGCCTTCCTGCTGACCGAAGCGGACGATACCCGCCTGCTTTAGTCCGAGATAGCCGAAGGCCCGCAAGACATAGAGTGTCTCGTCGTTGGCGGTGCCGCCCATATTCACGCGGAGTTCGCTCTGCGCGCCGTATTGCAGGCCGTTCGCCGCGACGCCGTCGAAGCCCGGGAAGAGGCGGAGATAGCCACCGAAACCGGCGCCAGAGAGTTTCGTGCCCTCGAAGCTTTGGCCGCTGAAGCCGCTTACGCCGGCAAACCAGGAGATACGGCCGTCTAGGCGGACGGTGACGGATCCGGGCGCCATGGTCATAACGGGATTCGACACCTGGGCCTGAGCCGCCCCTGCGGCACCTAGGCCGAGCGCCAGGAGGGCGGCGGTGGCCAGCAGACTGTTTCGCATAGACTTCGCTCTTCCTTTATGAGACCCGCGGACCAAGCCCGTGAGGTTGGGCACGCCTCTGGCCGCGACCGGCTGAACCCCGGCCACGTCCTATTACGCTTTTTTGTTGGTGATTTTTATTATCTAACTATAGTTAAAGATTATTAGCACAGCTCTGTAAGCTCGTGTGTTAAGATTACAAGACAGCAATCCTTTGCAAAGACATCGCGAGGCTCCGCCTTGACCCGCCTCGCAAGGCCGACAACCCTTGGTGAATGCAGATCTCCGCCAACAATGCCGAAATTGAGACAGCGCTTGCCGATCTCAGGCAGCGCATTGACGCCGCAACGCTTAAGGCCGCCCGCGCGCTCGGCAGCGTGAGCCTCGTCGCCGTCTCCAAGTTTCACCCGGAGGCCAGCATTCGGGCGGCTCTGCTAGCGGGCCATTCCGTATTCGGCGAAAACCGTGTCCAGGAGGCGGCGGCCAAGTTCCCGGCGCTGCGAGTGGAGTTTCCGCGGCTGGAATTGCGGCTCATCGGGCCATTGCAGACCAACAAGGCGCGGGCCGCGGTGGCGGCGGCGGAGGTTATCGAGACGTTGGACCGGCCACGCCTCGCCGATGCGCTGGAACAGGCGGCGCAACAGGAGGGCAAGCTGCCTCGGCTCCTGGTGCAGGTGAATGTGGGCGACGAGCCGCAGAAGGGCGGGATCGCCCGCGCCGAGGCTGACCGCTTCATCTCGGCGATGCTTCTCCGTTTTGGCGAGGCGCTGGAGGGTCTCATGTGCATTCCGCCGGCCGAGGCCGATCCGGCGCCCCATTTCCTCTGGCTCGCGGAATGCGCGCGGCGGCATGGGCTTGGCACCTTGTCGATGGGAATGTCGGGCGATTTCGAGACGGCGATTGGCTGTGGCGCGACCCATGTGCGGATCGGCTCGGCATTGTTCGGCGCCCGGCCCGCGGGAGGCGCCGGTGCGGCATCGCCCACTCTCTGAGCATGAGCGGGAGGAGTGGGCGACGTTTACCCGCTCGATCGGCACTCGGCCTTTGCGTGGCCGGTCCCCTGCCGCCTCATTGCCCAAAGCTGCCCCGGCGCAAGCTGCGCCATCGCAGCCGCCACCGGTTGCGCGGGCGGCAGAGGCGGTTGCCCGGCCGCCGGCGGCCGCGCGCAAGCCGGCGGTCAAGGCGATCACCGTTGGGGGCGCTGCCGCGGGTCTCGATAGCTCGTCCTGGGAGAAGTTGCGGGCTGGCCGGATGCGGCCTCAGCGCACACTCGATCTCCACGGCCGCACGGCACAAAGCGCGTTTTTGGCCTTCTCGGTCTTCATTCAGAATGCGCGGCATGACCGCCTGCGCTGTGTCGAGATCGTGACGGGCCGAGGGTCCGGGGAGGGCGGCGTATTGCGGCGCGAATTGCCCCACTGGATCAACCTGCCGCATCTGCGCGCCCTCATTCTGGCGGCGACCCATCCCTCGCAGACTAATACGGGCTCCGTGCGGCTTTTGCTGCGCCGGGTGAGGTGACGCCTTTCGGCGCCCGGCTGCGTAGCCTGCGGGCCGCGCGCGGCGTCACGCTCGCCCGGCTTGCCGGCGAGTTGCAGGTTTCGGCGGCTTATCTCTCGGCGCTGGAGCATGGCCGGCGCGGACGGCCGAGCACCGGGCTGGTCCATCAGGTCTGCGAGTTCTTCGGTCTGATCTGGGATGATGCGGAGGATTTGGCGCGGCTCGCGCGGCTGTCGCATCCACGGGTAACGGTCAATACCGCCGGGCTGTCGCCGGAGCAGACGGCGCTGGCGAACCGGCTGGCGCGCTCAATCCACCGGCTGCCGCCGGAGACGGTGGCGGCGATGCATGCGCTGCTGGACGCAACGGCGCCCGCCGCCAAGCCTCGGCTGCGGCGTCCGGCTGGTTCGGGGAGTTAGCGGGCGTGGTGTCTCCGGTTTGAACCCTGCTCACTGCACCACGTCATGCTCGGCGAAGGCCGAGCATCCACGCCTTTGCTCGCGTGAGGAAGGCAAGGCGTGGATGGCACGCCTTCGCGTGCCATGACGGATCTTTGGGTCGCGGTTCAAGCCGGAAATAACCTGCTCTAGCCGCGCGGCTCAACAGTCTCCGATAGAACGTCAGCCCGGAATCGTTCCGCTGTCGCGCAGATAGCCGAGTAGCGGCAGGAGGGGCATGCCGAGGATGGCGAACCAGTCGCCCTCGATGCGCTCGAACAGCCGGATCGCCGGGCCTTCGATCCGATACGCGCCGACGCTGCCGAGAACGGCTTCGCCTTCGGCGGCCAGAACCGCGTCGAGGTCGTCGTCCGAAAACCGGCGCATGGTGAGACGGGGGGTTTCGAGGTGGCGCCAGAGGCAGATATCGTCGCGCAGGCACACCACCGCCGTTGGCAGCGAATGCGTGCGGCCCCGCAGCGATAGCAGTTGGCGGCGCGCGCTGGCCATGTCGGCTGGCTTGTCGAACCGGTCGCCATCGCAGATCAGCATCTGATCGGCCCCTATCACGAGGCTGCCCGGATGCGACGCCGCCACGGCACGCGCTTTGGCTTCGGCCAGCCGCGATGCCGCCTCACCCGCGTCCAGACCGCCCGCTTTGGTTCGGCGCTTGAGCTTTTCCTCATCGATCGCGGCCGGTGCGAGAACGGGATCAAGGCCAGCGGCTGTCAGCATGGTCCGGCGAGCGGCTGAGCCGCTTGCGAGAACGAGGGGTGGCGAGCCAACCATGACGAGTTTCAGGCTGACGCGGGCGGGGCTTGGTTTTTCGCGGCGGCTGCCTTGTTCCGCCGGTCGTGCCAGGCGTCGATGAGTTGGATCACTGTCGCCGCCGTCTCCTCGATCGAGCGGCGGCTCACGTCGATGAGCGGCCAGCCGCGGCTGGTGCAGAGGCGCTTGGCCCAGAGCAGCTCGGCCGTCACGGCCTCCTGATCGGTGTATTGGCCGTCATGCTGCGGCCCGACATTCTCGGTGCCGAGCATCTTGAGGCGGTGGCGCCGGATATCGATCAAGGCCTGCGCATCGAGGGTGAGGCCGACCACGGGACAGTTCGGGGACTCCAGGACGGTGGGCAGCGCGATGCCCGGCACCAGGGGAATGTTTCCCGCCTTGATGCCGCGATTGGCCAGATAAAAGGAGGTTGGCGTCTTGGACGAGCGGGAAACGCCCACCAGCACCACATCGGCCCCAGCGATACCGGCCTGCGCCTGGCCGTCATCATGGGCCAGAACGTAGTGAATCGCATCGATACGGCGGAAATAATCGGCGTCCAGCGTGTATTGCCGGCCGGGCCGGGCGGCCGCCTGCTCGCCGAGATGGTCCTGCAGCATGGTCATCACCTGGTCCAGCACATGGACCACCGGCACGCCGAGCTTGTGGCAGGCCATGTCGAGTTCCGACCGCAGCCCTTTATCGACCAGGCTGGAGAGCACCGGACCGGGCTCCGCCTGAAGACCGTCGATCACGCGATGGAGCTGGAAGCGGGTGCGGATGAGGCTCCAGCGATGCGGCAGGATGGTGAGGTGCTCGAACTGGACCGTCGTCGCGCGGACGATCGAATTCAGGGTCTCGCCGGTGGCATCCGAAACCAGGTGCAGGTTCAACCGATGAGTGGACATCTTGTAACCATAACGAGAAAGCTGGGGATAGATCAGCCCCCAAGGCTCAATTCGGCCTCCAAGCGGGGAGAACCGAGGTTCCGGTGGGTACGCTCGCACAGCTTTGTGGCGGACGGGCGCCGTACCGGGGCGGTCAAGACTCTGTGAGTGCGGAGCGTCATCTCGTGCCGTGTCAGCTGGGGACGAAGCTGGGGACAAATGCGAAGACGGGCGGGTACCCTGTGACTCACACCCCCATCTACCTCCACACTCATTCCTAGATCTCTTTCAATAAGGTAGAGGCGCAGTGGATGACTCCTCGATCGAAGACATTGCTGCGCGCCCTCGGCGGCGAGGCCGTCTGGCCGCCGCCTATCTGGCTGATGCGTCAGGCTGGCCGGTACCTGCCGGAATACCGGGCGTTGCGCGCCGAAACCGCCGACTTCGTTTCCTTCTGCCTCGACACGAAACGGGCGACGGAGGCAACCTTGCAGCCCATCAGGCGCTTCGGGATGGATGGCGCAATCCTGTTCAGCGACATCCTCATCCTGCCCTGGGCCTTGGGGCGCGATCTGAGCTTCGCCGAGGGCCATGGGCCGGTGCTGGAACCCCTTCGCCTGGCCCATGAGGTCTCGGCGCTGGACGAGCACGGGTTTCTGCGGCGCGTTGAGCCGGTGCTGGAAACGATCGGCCGCTTGCGGGAAAAGCTGGCCGAGGAAAGCCCCGGCACCGCGCTGATCGGCTTCGTCGGGGCGCCGTTTACGGTCGCCTGCTATATGATCGAGGGCGGCGGATCGAAGGATTTTGCCACCGCGCGCGGCTTGGCGGCGCGGGAACCCGCCATGTTCGGCCGGTTGATCGAGAGGCTGACGGAAACGAGTTCCACCTATCTTTTGGCTCAGATCAAGGCTGGCGCCGAAGCGGTGATGATCTTCGACAGTTGGTCAGGGCTGCTGCCGCCAGACCTGTTCCGGCGCTATGTCGTGGAGCCAACGGCGCAAATCGCGGCCATCATCAAGGCGCGGCACCCTCAGGTGCCGGTCATCGGTTTCCCGCGTCTCGCGGGCACCATGATCGCCGCTTATGGTGCCGGGGCTGGCGTCGATACCATGGGGATGGATACGGCCAGCGATCCAGGTGTGGCGGCGCGGCTGGTGCCGCCGGGTCTGGGGTTGCAGGGGAATCTCGATCCCTTTGCCTTGCTCGCCGGTGGCGATGCGCTGGCGGAGGCTGCTCATACGATATTGGGTGCCATGCGGGGGCGGCCCTTCGTGTTCAACCTCGGTCATGGCGTGATGCCGCCGACGCCGCCCGAGCATGTGGCGGCGCTGGTCGATCTCGTTCGTGGAGCCTGACACCGTGGATGTGCTTTCCTCCCTGAGGCCAGAGCGGCTGATCGCGTGGCCGAAGGTCGCGGTGGTGCTGTTCAATCTCGGCGGTCCTGACAATCAGGAGGCGGTGCGGCCGTTTCTGCTCAACCTCTTCGCCGACCCCGCCATCCTGCGGGTGCCGCCCTTTATCCGGCCATTCCTGGCGCGCTACATCGCGAGCAAGCGCGTGCCCGCCGCCAAGGAGAACTACCGGCTGATGGGTGGCGGCTCGCCGCTTCTACCGCTGACCCAAGCCCAGGCGACGGCGCTGGAAGCGGCGTTGATGCCGCATTGGGAGACGCGCTGCTTCATCGCCATGCGCTACTGGCATCCGTTCAGCCTGGAAACCGTGCGCGCGGTGAAGGATTGGGCGCCGGACGAGATTTTGCTGCTGCCGCTCTATCCGCATTTCTCGACGACGACGACGGGCAGTTCGCTCTCCGCTTGGCGCGAGGCGGCGGCTCAGGGCGGCCTGGTGCGGCCGACAACGACTCTGTGCTGCTGGTTCGATGATCCGGCCATCACGGCGAATGCGGCGGCGCTGGTGCAGAAGACCATCGATGAGGCGCGGGCCGCGCTGCCGCCCGGCACGCCGCTGCGCGTGCTGTTCTCTGCACATGGGCTGCCCGAGACGATCGTCACGCGCGGCGATCCCTATCAGTTCCAGATCGAGGCCTATGTCGCGGCGCTGCGGCGCCATCTGCGCGAGCCCGACATCGAGGGACTGGTGTGCTATCAGTCCCGCGCGACGCCGCAGAAATGGCTGGGGCCGAGCACGGATGATGCGGTGATCGAGGCCGGACGGGACCGCCGGGCGGTGGTTGTGGTTCCCGTGGCTTTCGTCTCCGACCATTCGGAGACGCTGGTGGAACTCGACATCGAATACCGGGAACTTGCCGAGAAGCATCATGTTCTCGGCTATTTTCGCGCGCCGGTGCAGAATTCCGATCCGGGGTTTATCGCGGCGCTTGCTCGGCTTGCGGTCGAAGCGCGCGAGCGTGGGCCGGGGTTATGCAGCAGCGGTGGTGGCCGGCGCTGCCCCGCCTCGCATAAGGACTGCCCTTTCGCGCGGTCCGGCCATGCCTTCACTGCCGAAAGGGTCCACTGACGATGAAGACGGCGCAGCAATTGCTGGCGGAACGTCGCCACCCGATCCGGCTCGTCATCTTCGATTGCGATGGCGTGCTGATCGACAGCGAGGGGCTGGCAAGCCGCGTGGTCTCGGCCGAGCTTCGCAGCCTGGGCTGGCCGATCACCGAAGAGGAATGCGAGCGGCGGTTCCTCGGCAGTTCGCTGCGCGACATCATCGAGCAGACCGAGGCGGTGACGGGCCGGCCGGTGCCACTCGATTTCGGCGAGACGCTCGGCGCCGTCATGATCGAGGCGCTGCGGACCAGCGTCGAGGCGATTCCGGGGGCGGCCGCGGCTCTGGAGGCGCTGACGCGGGCGGGGATGCCGTGGCGTGTTGCTTCTAACTCGACGCATGACGAGATGGCGGTGAAGTTTGGGCGGACTGGCCTGTCTCGGCTGGTGGGAGACCGGCAGCATAGCGCCGAGGATATGATGCGCATCGGCCTCAACGGAAAACCCGATCCACATTTGTTTCTCGCGGCGGCGGCGGCGGGTCACACGGCGCCCGGGGATTGTGTGGTGATCGAGGATTCCGTGCCGGGCGCACGGGCGGCGCGGGCGGCGGGGATGACCTGTCTCGGCTTCAGTCCGCATGCTTCGGGCGAGATTCTGGCGGCAGAAGGTGCGGGGATTTTCCGTGCGATGGCGGAGCTTCCAGGGCTGCTCGGTCTGGCCAAGGTGGCTGCGTAACGATGCTGGGGGCGCTCTATCCCTGGCTCAAGGCGTTTCACGTCATCAGCCTGATCGCCTGGATGGCGGGGATGTTCTACCTGCCGCGTTTGTATGTGTATCACTGCGATACGGTGCCGGGCTCGGCGGAAAGCGAGCGCTTCAAGGTGATGGAGCGGCGGTTGCTTAAGCAGATCATCAATCCGGCGATGCTCGCGACTCTGTTGTTCGGCGTGCTGCTCGTAGTGGTGCTGGGCAGCGCCTTGTGGTCGCAGGGTTGGTGGTATGTGAAGCTGGTGTCAGTGGTGTTGCTATTCGGCTTTCACGGCGCAGTGTCGAAATGGCGCAAGGATTTCCTCAACGATCGCAACACACGGCCGCAGCGTTTCTACCGGATGGCGAATGAGGTGCCGACGGTGCTCATGGTCATCATCGTCATCATGGTCATCGTGAAGCCGTTTTGATGGGGATCGGCACGGTGTATCGAACGATTCGGCGGCCACCACCGTCATGGCACGCGAAGGCGTGCGATCCACGCCTTGCCTTCGTCACGCGAGCAAAGGCATGACTTAGTGGTGTTATCTCCAGCGTAGGCTGACACGAATCTAAGAGAGGCCGAATGCGATGGTGAGCGCCTATCTCGCGGGACCCGATGTGTTTCTGCCCGATGCCGCGTCACATGCGCGTAGGAAAATCGTGATCTGCGAGCGCTACGGTATTCGTGGCCTGCCGCCGCTGAACGAGGATATCGCCGCCCTTGCCGAGATGCATGAAAGCGCGGCCGGGCTTGCGATCTTCCGCAAGGATGTCGAGATGATGGAAGCCGCCGACATCATCATCGCCAATCTGACGCCGTTTCGCGGTGCCTCGGCGGATGCGGGAACGCTGGTGGAAATCGGCTGGTTCATGGGGCGCGGCAAGCCAATCTTCGGCTATTCCAACACGGCGGTCAGTTTCACCGATCGCAGCCGTGCGCAGGTGGCGGCTTTGCCGGACCCAATGGCGGGGCTTGCTGTGGAGGGGTTCGGCTTGCCCGACAACCTGATGGTTCCGGGCGCGGTGTTGAGCGGCGGTCTAGCGATGCTGCTGCCGGAAAATGGGGTGACGCTGGCTTTCGACGCGCTCGATGTTTTCGAGCGTTGCGTTGCGGCGGCGGCGGCGCATTTAGGTGTCGCGGCCTTGCCTGCTGGCGGGTGATTGCTTCAACGAGATTGGGGAGATGTAGCCATGTCTGAAATGACGCTTTGGGGCTTCGACGGTTCGACCTATGTCCGTACCGTCAAGATGCTGCTGGCCGAGAAGGGATTTACGGATTTCAAGCAGGTGCCGCTCAACGTATTGGAGGGCGATCCGAAGAAACCGGATCACCTGGAGCGCCATCCGTTCGGCAAGGTTCCGGTGCTCGATTATGACGGGATGCGTCTCCTCGAAACCGTGGCGATCGCGCGTTATCTGAACGACGTCCTGCCCGGTAAATCGCTGGTTCCGGCGACGCCCAAGGATCGCGCGCGGATGGATATGATCGTCGGCATCATCGACTCATACGGCTATGGCGCTTTGGCCGGCGGTGTTGCGGGGTATCATCTGTTTCCGGATTTCGTCGGCGGCAAGAGCGAGGCGATGCGGAGCGCCGGGCTGGAGAACGGCCGCAAGGTTTTGGAGCTGGTAATGAAGACAAAGGGTGCCTCGCCCTTCATCGCGGGAGAGCTCAGCCTCGCGGATCTCTATCTCGCGCCGATCATCGCCTATGTTTCGGTGACTCCGGACAAGGATGCCGTGTTCGCTGTTCCGGGCTTCGCGGATTGGTGGTCGAAGATCGAGGCTTTGCCGAGTTTCAAGAGCACGTCGCCGTTTCCGGGGTGATACGCGGCGCAAGTTCTAACCCCTCTGAGAGCGTGATGATCCGATACTGAACCGCGACCCAAACACTCGTCATGGCACGCGAAGGCGTGCCATCCACGCCTTGCCTTCGTGATGCAAGAAAGGCGTGGATGCCCGGCCTTCGCCGAGCATGACGGGGTGGAATGAGCAGGGTTTATACCAGAGAATACCTGCCATAACCTTACGGCAGCCGGGCGAGGCGTTCCTCCAGCAATGCGTACAACCCATGATCGTCCACGTCGCGGATGAATAGCGCGTTCGGCGCGCGATTGGTCACGCGCCACCAGTCGGCGACTGACATGCCGAGCGTCAGAGCGCTGGTGGTCTCCACTTCTACATTGATGTGCCGGCCGCGAAACAGGTCGGGCTTGATGAGATAGGCGATCACGCAAGGATCGTGCAGCGGTGCGCCGGCGGTGCCGTATTTCTCCAGGTCGAAGCGTTCGGAGAAGTTGAGCATCGCGGCAACCGCGCGGCCGCAGGCATTGGGCAATGCGCCGATCCGCTCTAGCCGTGCGTCGGTCGTCAGCACGCGATGCGTCACGTCCAGCGGCTTCATGACGATCGGCACGCCGCTGCCGAGCACGATGGCGGCGGCATGGGGGTCCACGTAGAAGTTGAACTCCGCCGCCGGGGTGATGTTGCCGACCTCGAAATAGGCGCCGCCCATCAGCACGATCTCGCGGATGCGCGTCGCGATGTCGGGCGCCTTGACCAGCGCCATGGCGATATTCGTCAGCGGGCCGAGCGCGCAGATGGTGAGCGAGCCGGGCGGCTCGGCGCGTAAGCGGTCGACCAGGAAATCGACGCCGTGTTGTGCTTGCAGCGGCATGCGAGGCTCGGGCAGGTCAGGGCCGTCGAGGCCGGTTTGACCATGCACATGCTCGGCGGTGACGAGGGGGCGCGCGGCCATGGGGCGGCTGCAACCGGCGTAGACGGGGATGTCCGGGCGGCCGGCGAGCTCGCAAATCTTGCGGGCATTGGTGCCGGTCAGCGTGACGGGGACATTGCCGGCGCAGGCGATGATGGCGTCGACCGTGAGCTCCGCCGGGGATGCGAGGGCGAGCAGGATGGCGACGGCGTCGTCCTGGCCGGGGTCGGTGTCGATGATGATTCTTCTGGTCATGGAGATGCCTTCGGGCCGGTTCTGGGGACGCTCAGGAATCCCGCAATTCGGCGGAATTGACCACCGCGCCGCCACGCAGGCGAGCGCTGATCCAGATGCCGAGAACGGTCGCGAGATAAGGCAGCATCAGGATGAAATCGCGCGGGGCGTTTTCGCCGAAAACGAGCTGCGCCTTGATTCCGAGATATTCCACGAGGCTGAAGAATAGCACGGCGAGGGTCGTGCCCAAGGGGTGCGCGGCGCCGAAGATGACGGCGGCGAAGGCCATGAAGCCGCGCCCCGCCGTCATGTTGATGCTGAAGATTTGCAGGCCGCCGAGGGAAAGGTCCGCTCCGCCCAGCCCGGCCAGCACGCCGCCCAACACCAGGGCCAGCAGCCGCATGCGGCCGGGATCGGCGCCGACGCTGCGGGCGGCGAAGGGATGCTCGCCGCAGGCCGCCAGGCGCAGACCGAAACGGGTGCGGCGGAGCAGCACCCAGAGCGCCAGCACCGTGAACGGCATCAGCAGCACCAGCACGTCGAGCACGCCAAGAATCCCATAGGCGGGGCCAAGCGTGGGGATGCCGGCGGGCGCCGTGACGGCCGCCTCGCTGCCATAGATCGCCTGGATCGCGAGATCGGTGCCGGAAAGCCCAAGGCCGGTCAGCCCGAGCCCCGCGATGATCGGATTGGCGCGTAGCTTCTCGATGACCACCCAGAGCAGCACGGAGAGCAGCACCGAGAACAGCACGGCGCCCGCGACGCCCGCGAGCACGGAGCCCACGCGTTCGGTGATTACGACGCCCGCGCAGGCGCCGGTGATCATCAGGCCCTCGAGGCCGAGATTCCACACCCCGGCGCGCTGCGCCAACATGCCGGCCATGGCGACATAGATCATCGGCGTCGCTTCGCGCAGCACGGCGACGACCAGGGAGATCACCGGCGTACCCCGCCAAGGCGGCGCGGCCAGGCGCGGGCGGTGATGAAGAGGGCGATGGCGGCGTTGACCATGTCGATGGCCGCCGCTGGCAGGCCCGCGATCACTGGAAGGAAAAGGCTGGCGGAGGCGAGGCCGCCGAAGAACAGCGCGACAATGACCGTGCCGCTGACGGAGAGATTGGCGACCAGGGCGATGAGCACGGCGGTGAAGCCATGTTCGGGGGAGAAGCCGCTGACCAGCCTGCCGTCCGGTCCCAAAACCTCCATGGCACCCGCGAGGCCCGCCGTGCCGCCGCTGATCAGGAAGGCGCCGAGGCCGAGGCGGGAGAGCCTGGCACCCTGCCAGGTCACCATCACGGGGTTGCGGCCCGCCAGGCTGCCGAGCACGCCGAAAGCCGTGCGGTTCATCAATACCCAGATCCCGATGGCGACCAGCAGCGTGATGCCGAGGATCGTGGGCGAGACGCCGCTCGAATCGCTGATCCGCATCGCTGCCGGAACCGGGCGGCTTGCAGTGACCTGGCCGCTGCCGGCGGGGTCCTTCAGCCAGCCGCTGGTGATCCAGATCAGCAGCAGCCCGGCGATGAAATTGCCCATCAGCGTGGTGATGACCTCATCGGTGCCGGAGCGGATGCGCAGCCAGCCCGGCCAAAAGGCCCAGAGCGCGCCGAAGGCAATGCCGAGCAGGAGGGCGAGGAGGATGACCAAGGGTCCGGGCAGGCCGGGCAGCAAGGCGACGACAACGGCGGCGCCGATCGCGCCGAGGTAGAACTGCCCTTGCGTGCCGACGTTGAAATAGCCGCAGCGGAAAGCGACCAGCACGCCCGCCGCCGAGACGAAGAGCGGGCAGGCCCAGCGAAGATCCTGGATCAGCGCGCCATCGGCCAGGAAGGCACCGCCGAGAATGCTCGAGAACATGTCGAGCGCCGAGAAGCCGGCGGCCTCAAAGATCACGCCGCAGAGGATGAGCGCCAGCAGGACGAACGCGATGGCGCGGAGGACGGTGAGCGATGCCGCCTTCATGCCGCCGCCGATCCCACCATGGCGGTGCCGACGGCATGCAGGTCATAGGGCGCGGTGAAGTCTCCGGCGATGCTGCCGCCCTGCAGGACGATGACGCGGTCGCTGATGTCGAAAAGCTCGTCGAGGTCGGAGGAAATCAGGATGAGGCCGAGGCCGCGCTTCCGCGCCTCCCGCATCGCATGCCAGACGAAGGCGGTGGCGCCGATGTCGAGGCCACGGGTCGGCTGGGCGAGGATGATCAGCCGCGCCGCCTCGTCGATCTCGCGCGACAGAATGACCTTCTGGGCATTGCCGCCGGAGAGCGAGCGGGCAGGCTGGTTGACGGTCTCGAAGCGGACATCCCAGGTGGTGAAGGCGGCTCGCGCCTCGGCACGCAGCTTGGCCGGGTTGATCAGGCTAAGCGCCGAATGGCCGAGCAGCCCGCGCGCGGCCCAATTCTCCCATAGCGCGCTGGAGAGGCTCAGACCTTCCGTATTGCGCTCGAAGGGGATGATGCGGAGACCACGGCGGCGGCGCTCGGCCAGGGGCATGGCGGTGATATCGGTGCCGTCGAGGGTCAGGCGTCCGGCGGTCAGCGGGATAAGCCCGGCGATGGCCTGGACCAGGGGTTGCTGGCCGTTGCCCTCGACCCCAGCGATGCCGAGGATTTCGCCCGCGCCGACCGAGAGGTCGATCTGCCGCAAGGCCGGGCCGTCTCCGGTTTTGGCGGTTGCGGCACCGGCGATCGAGAGCAGCGGTGCGGTCACCGCAGCGGCGGGCTGGGCGTGGGTGCCGCGCGGAATGGATGCGCCGACCAGCGCCGCCTGGTCCTCCGGTGCCTCGGCCGCGATGGCCGCCGCGCCGATGATCGAGCGCGCGAGGCTCTCCGCCGTGACCTCAGTGGCCTCGGTCGGTCCATCCACCAGGCGGCCGCCGCGCAGCACCGTAACAGTATCGGCGATGGCCAGGACCTCGCGGACCTTGTGCAGGATGATGATGATGGTGACGCCGCTGTCCCGCAGGCGGCGGAGACGGGCGAAGAGTGCGTCAACCGCGCCGGGCGCCAGAACGGCGGTCGGTTCGTCGAGGATGAGGAGACGTGCGTCACCGGCCAGCGCGCGGGCGATCTCGACGGCCTGCTGGGTCTCGACTGGCAGGTCGCGGATGCGATCTTTCGGTTTTGCCTCGACGCCGAGGGCCTTGAGGTGCTTGGCCCAGCGGCGGTTGAGGGTCCGGCGGAAGAAAATCGCCCCGGTGCTGCCGCTGAGGCCGAATTCCATCGCCTCGGCGACGGTGAAGGAGGGCGGCAGGGCGAAGCTTTGATGCACTAGCTCGACGCCCGCTTCCCGCGCCGCGGCGACATGGCCGATCCGCAGGGGGCGGCTGGCGATCTCGACCGTGCCGGTGGCGGAGCCGATCAGCCCGGCGCAGGCCCGCGCGAAGCTTGTCTTGCCGGCGCCATTCTGGCCGCAGACGGCATGGATACGATAGCGGCCGAGGGTCAGCGTGACGTCCTGCAGTGCCACGAAGTCGCCGAAGCGGATGGTCAATCCGCTACAGGCCAGCGCCGGAGGGTCGGCGGACACGACCGGCTGCCCGGGCCTCAGAGCTTGGTGTCGAAGGGTACTTTCAGCGAACCCTGGATGATCTCCTGTTTGGCGGCATCGACGGCTGGCCAGGCGGCCTTGGCGCGCATCACGTAATCGGCCGGGCCATTCGCCATGAACAGCGGCGAGGGCACGAAGTCGATGATGCCATCGGCAAGATTGCTGACATGATGGCCGCCGGCGAAGGTGCCGGACAGCGCGAAATTCACCTGGTCAGTGAGCGACTGGCCGAAATTCACCAGCACGGAGGCCGCGACGGTCTTGGGGCCGAGCTTGAACTGGGTGCGGAAAACGGCGCTGACGATGCGGTTGCCGCCCTCGCCAGCGGCGCGGATCACGCCGGCATCCGTCGCGGCGCCATCGGTCTGGATGAAATCGACACCGGAGGAAAATAGCTGATTGGCGATTTCGCGCCCTTTCGCGGGGTCCTGGAAGGAGCCGGCGAAGGCGCCCTTGACCTTGGCGTTGATGCTGACGCTGGCGGCCGCCGCCTTCATCGCATTGAGGTCGGCGTTGAGGCCCGGCAGGCTGACGCCGCCGATATAGCCGAGCCTCTGGCTCTGCGAGATCTTCGCGCCGAAGAGCCCGGCCAGATACATGCCGTAATGGGCCTGGTATTCGACTGTGAGGATATTGGGGATCGTCGGGTTGAAGGGGTCCGCATAGAGCTGGACGAACTTGGTGTCCGGATAGGCGGGCGCCACGGCTTTCAGCGGATCGGCCATCTCGTTGAAGGTCGTCACGATGATGCCGGCGCCCGCCTTGGCGAGGGTGGTCAGGATGGACTGGTAGGTCGAGGGGTCCGCCGCGTAGATCGCGCGGATGGGGAAGTCCTTCTCTTTCGACAGCGCTTTGAGATGGGCGATCATGTCGTCGATCGGGCCATCGTCTCCGGCGGCCTGGGTATGGACCAGCGCCACCAGTTTGCCCGCGGCGAAGGCTTGCTCGCCGATCAGCGGCAGGCCGAGGACACCGAGTCCGACGGCGGCACCTCCGGCGAGGATTGCCTGACGGCGCGAGACGGGGAGAGCACCGAGGCGTGTGTGGTCGTCGCGCATCCTGACCTCCGGGGTTTGAGGCGCGAAGCTAGGTGGAGTTTTCGTTAAAGGTCAATCGGGACGGGAGGGATTGGGGCGCCGGATGGGTCGTCGAGATAGCGGATCGACAGGACGATATCTTGTCGGGTCCAGGGTTTCTCAATCAATCTTGGGTAGAAACGCACTGTGGTTCGTGGAGTTTAGAGTTATGGTCGTCGCGCGTTTTCCTCCGCCTTCGGCTTATGTCAGCGCGCCGACCGGAAGAGCGACGACGGAAAGCGCGGAGAAATTTGCAGATCTCGTTAAGAACGCGGATAGAAGTGACCCGAAACCTGCGCGCGTAGATGGATCGCCTGCTCCACGGCGGCTTCCAGCCTTTTCCAGGGAGAAAAATCTCCTGGTGCAGATCGGACAAAACAAAAGAAATGCTGCGAAGTTCAATAAGCTTCTTAATTTGACAAAAACTCAGCCCGAATCAGCTCTTCTTAAAATCCTGGCGCCAATATGCAAGGAGTTCAACGAGAGGACGGCGTTGATTGAAGAAAGAAACATACAAACGGAACCTGATCACATCAATACGGACAAGCATTTTAAGCATCAGCAGTTTTTTGCAGACAGACAAACAACGCTCATCAATAACTTTACCGATCAAGTTGACGATGCCCTCAAGAAATATCCCAATTCCAGCTTTGCCTCCGAAGTGCGGTCGATCATCTATTCATAAGTATGAATACGACGCGTGAGACGCAGCGCAGGTTGCGAGAACGGTCGTCGCCTAAGCGCTAGGCCCCGGGGCGTTTAAGGTTTAGGTAAGCCGAGCGGCTTAATCCGTGCAAGGTAAAGCGACTTTGCATGGAGCGTGCATGACCATCTCTATACGCAAAATTGGCGAGACGAT
>NZ_LMUQ01000050.1:0-33572 GCF_009765865.1 Acidisoma sp. L85 | reverse complement strand
GTGAGACCTTTTCTCGCTTCGAGACCAAGACTTCGCTGAGGGACGACGGGCGGCGATCGAGTGTCGCATCCGGCCCGCCGTTAACGCGGGACGGGTCCAGCCAAACCCAAATCGCTTCACTCCCGAGTTCGCTGCGAAATCTCCATTTTTTCTACGACAGCCTGCAGGCTAGTGCGGGGCATCTGTTTCAGGGTGATGTTGGCAACCTCATAACGAAGCGTGTTGGTTCACTTGTGATCCTCGGGCATTCGGGTCGGATCTTCGCGGCCTTCGATAGCCAAAATTCTGCTCTGAGTTTCTCATGGCTGCGCTTCCCGCAGCCACACTTTCGATACCGCAACGGTGGCGCGACCAGTATCCCGTTGACGGGTGAGACGGATGCCGAGATTGCCGTGATCGATTTAGTGAAAAGAGCAGCGGTTCACTTCGCCTCGCCCGCACCCTTGGGACAGCCACAGCTTTTTTAAACGCGTCGCGGCCGAGCTAGCTAATGATCGACAGTGGCATTTTGAAGCGCGGGTGTGCCGGAACAGCCGACGCGTCAGCCCCGCCTTTAGATCGGAGCTGACGCAGTAGCCTAGCTCAGAAGAAGCCGAGCTTGTTCGGGCTGTAGCTGACCAGCATGTTCTTCGTCTGCTGGTAGTGGTCGAGCATCATCTTATGCGTCTCGCGCCCGATGCCGGACTGCTTGTAGCCGCCGAACGCGGCATGGGCCGGATAGGCGTGGTAGCAGTTGGTCCAGACGCGGCCAGCCTGAATGCCGCGGCCGAAGCGATAGGCGCGCGTGCCGTCCCGCGTCCACACCCCGGCACCGAGGCCATACAGCGTGTCGTTGGCGATCGACAGCGCCTCTTCCTCATCCTCGAAGGTCGTCACGGAGACGACGGGCCCGAAGATTTCTTCCTGGAAGACCCGCATCTTGTTGTGGCCTTCGAAGATCGTCGGCTTCACGTAGAAGCCTTCCGAGAGCGGCCCTTCCAGCACATTGCGCGAACCGCCCGTGAGAACCTTCGCACCTTCCTGCTTGCCGATGTCGAGATAGCTCAGAATCTTCTCGAGCTGCTCCGAGGAGGCCTGGGCGCCGATCATCGTGCTGGGATCGAGCGGATTGCCCTGGCGGATCGCCTCCACCCGCTTGATCGCCCGTTCCATGAAGCGGTCGTAGACCGACTTCTGGATCAGCGCGCGGCTGGGGCAGGTGCAGACCTCGCCCTGGTTGAGGGCGAACATGGTGAAGCCTTCGAGCGCCTTGTCGAAGAAGGCGTCATCCTCGTTCAGCACATCGGCGAAGAAGATGTTCGGCGACTTGCCGCCCAGCTCCAGCGTGACATGGATGAGGTTCTGGCTGGCGTATTGCATGATGAGACGGCCCGTCGTCGTCTCACCGGTGAAGGCGATCTTGGCGATGCGCGGGCTGGACGCGAGCGGCTTGCCAGCTTCGAGGCCGTAGCCGCTGACGATATTCAGAACGCCGGGCGGCAGGAGGTCGGCGATGAGCTCGGCCACCACCAGGATGCTGGCCGGGGTCTGCTCGGCCGGCTTGAGCACCACGCAGTTGCCCGCGGCGAGCGCCGGGGCCAGCTTCCAGACCGCCATGAGGATCGGGAAGTTCCAGGGGATGATCTGCCCGACCACGCCAAGCGGCTCATGGAAGTGATAGGCAACGGTGTCGTTGTCGACCTCGCTGATCGAGCCCTCCTGGGCGCGGATGCAGCTCGCGAAATAGCGGAAATGGTCGATCGCGAGCGGCAGGTCGGCGGCCGTCGTCTCGCGGATCGGCTTGCCATTGTCCCAGGCCTCGACGAGAGCGAGCTTGTCGAGGTTGTCCTCCATCCGCTGGGCGATCTTCATGAGGATGCTGGCGCGCTCACCGACGCTGGTCTTGCCCCAGGCGTCCTTGGCGGCATGAGCGGCGTCGAGCGCCAGCTCGATATCGTCCTTGTCGGAACGGGCGACCTCACAGATGACCCGGCCGGTGATCGGCGAGGTGTTGTCGAAATAGCGGCCGGCGCGCGGCGGCGTCCATTTGCCGCCGATGAAGTTCTCGTATCGCGCCGCGAAAGGCGGCTTCTGCAGCAGGCCTGCGGGAGCTAGTTGGTCCATCGGTTTTCCTCCTTGGCGCGGATTATTATTTTTGTTACCGCGGCTGGTTAATTACTCAGAAACTCATGAAAGCTAGTCTGAGACGTGGGTCGGGCGAGATGACGCGGCCGGCGTGATATCGCCATCCGACCGTCATAGCGACGATACCAGCTTCACCGGGGACCCCGCAATCTCGGCCTCATCGCGTTCAGGGTTCGGCGGCGGCGATGGCGCCCTCCCTTGACTTAGGCGGCGTCCGGGTCCAACTGATAGCGCGCCGGCGAGCTGTGGTCCTTCCTGGGCCCCCGGCGCCTTTGGCCGAAATCCGGGCCGCCGCCTTCTTCCAATACGGTCTTCCGCTGCTCCCCAACGCGCGTTTCCGCAAGCAAAATCCCCCCTGGGCCTGAGTCTCAGGTCCGCCGCCGCCCCCGAAGGGTCACGATGCATCTCGCCGAACTTAAAACAAAATCCCCCACGGACCTGCTGAGTCTCGCAGAGTCGCTGAACGTGGAGAATGCCTCATCGCTGCGGAAGCAGGAGATGATGTTCGCCATCCTGAAGAACCTGGCCGAGAACGACCAGGCGATCCATGGCGAAGGCACGCTGGAAATCCTGCCCGACGGCTTCGGCTTCCTGCGCAGCCCGCAGTCGAACTACCTGCCGGGTCCCGACGACATCTATGTGAGCCCGCATCAGGTGCGCCGCTTCAGCCTGCGCACCGGCGATACCGTCGAGGGCCAGATCCGCGCACCGAAGGACGGCGAGCGTTACTTCGCGATGCTCAAGGTCAATACGATCAACTTCGAGGCGCCCGAGGCGGTGCGGCACCGCACCAATTTCGACAATCTCACGCCGCTCTATCCCAATGAGCGGCTGAAGATGGAGATGGAGAATTTCCAATCCGTCGCGAAAGGTCCCGCCAAGGACAATACGCCACGGGTGATCGACCTGATCGCGCCGATCGGCAAAGGGCAGCGCGCTTTGATCGTGGCGCCGCCGCGCACCGGCAAAACCGTTATGCTGCAGAATATCGCGACCGCTATCTCCGCCAATCACCCCGACGTCTTCCTCATCGTGCTGCTGATCGACGAGCGGCCCGAGGAAGTGACCGACATGGCTCGCAGCGTGAAGGGTGAGGTCGTCAGCTCGACCTTCGACGAAGCGGCGACGCGCCATGTTCAGGTCACGGAGATGGTGCTGGAGAAGGCGAAACGCCTGGTTGAGCATAAGCGCGACGTGGTGATCCTGCTCGACAGCATCACCCGGTTGGCGCGTGCCTATAACGCGGTGGTGCCGAGTTCCGGCAAGGTGCTGACGGGCGGCGTGGACAGCAACGCGCTGCAGCGGCCGAAGCGTTTCTTTGGTGCGGCGCGCAATATCGAGGAAGGCGGCAGCCTCACCATCATCGCGACAGCGCTGATCGACACCGGCAGCCGCATGGACGAGGTGATCTTTGAGGAGTTCAAGGGCACCGGCAATTCCGAGATCATCCTGGACCGCAAGATCTCCGACAAGCGGACCTTCCCGGCGATCGACATCACGAAGTCGGGCACCCGCAAGGAAGAGTTGCTGGTGGAGCGCGCGACGCTGTCAAAGATGTGGGTGCTGCGTCGTATCCTCAACCCGATGGGCTCGACGGACGGCATGGAATTCCTGCTCGACAAGCTGAAATACAGCAAGACGAACCAGGACTTCTTCGACGCCATGAACACCTGAGCCACTCACGGAGGAAGCGGTGCGCGATCCGCTTGCCGATGCCGACCCGCTTTCCCGGGCGGATGCCGCAACACTCGCCATGCTCTACGGGCGTGGCGAGGCCTCGCCGGTCGAGGCCGTAAGTTCCGCGCTGGCGCGGGCTGAGGCGATCCAACCAGCCTTCAACGCTTTTACGCGCATTCTGCACGACGAAGCTCTGGCGGCGGCGCGGGAGTCCGAGCGGCGATGGCAGGGCGGCCGTCCGCGTGGCCCGCTAGACGGCGTTCCGACGACCATCAAGGACATCGTCTGGATCAAGAACCACGCCACGCGCTACGGCTCCCGCGCTCCGGCAGTGGAGAGTGTGGAGGATGCGCCGGCGGTTGCCCTGCTGCGAGAGGCCGGGGCGGTCATCATCGGCATCACCACGACGCCGGAATTCGGCTGGAAGGCGCTGACCGACGGGCCGCTCACCGGCATTTCGCGCAACCCCTATGATCCTGCGTTGACGCCCGGCGGCTCCTCGGGCGGCGCCGCGGTGGCGGCGGCGACCGGGGCGGGGACGCTGCATCTCGGCACGGATGGTGGTGGGTCGATCCGGATCCCGGCGGCCTTCACCGGCATCGTCGGGCATAAGCCGACTTTCGGCCGGGTGCCGGCTTATCCGGCGAGCGCTTTCGGCACCGTCGCGCATATCGGGCCGATGGCGCGCAGCGTGGCCGATGCGGCGCTGATGCTGGACGCCATGTCAGGCCGCGATTTCCGCGACTGGTTTCAAAATCCATTGCCGTTCAAGCCTGCGGTCGGCGAAGCTGCGGCTTCCCTCGTCGGGCTTCGGCTAGGCGTTTGGGACGAGCCGCCTTTTGGGACTGTGGAGCCTGAAGTCGCGCGGGATTTCGCGGCTGCTTGCGCCACGTTGGAACGGGCGGGGGCAAATCTGCGGCCGATCGCTTTGCCGCCGGATGAGGACCTGCTCGGGCTGTTCCAGACTTTATGGTTCACCGGCGCGGCGGCCCGGCTGGCGGGATTGCCGCCTGGCGCGCTGGCCGAGGTGGATCCAGGTCTGCTCGAAATCGCCGAGGAGGGGCGCGCGGTCAGTGCGACGCGGCTGATTCAGGCGAATGGCCGCCGCGCGGTGTTTGGCGCTGGCGTCGATGTGCTGCTGGCGGAACATGATGCGATCATCTCGCCGGCCTGTGCCGTGCGGCCCTTCGCGGCGGGGGCGGAAGTGCCGGAGGGTTCGGGGCTCACGCGCTGGACACAATGGGCGGGGTTCAGCTACCCGGTGAACCTCGCCCAGGCGCCGGCCTGCGTCATTCCGAGCGGGTTGGCGGTGATGGGTGTGCCTGCGGCTTTGCAGATCATCGGGCCGCGCGGTGGCGATGGCCGGGTGCTGGCGATCGCCGCGGCTTGTGAGGCGCTTTTCGCGGGTTAGGATCGCGTGGCGATGCAAAAGCCAAACCGGTGCCAGAAGATCTCGTCATGGCACGCGAAGGCGTGGATGCTCGGCTTTCGCCGAGCATGACGATGTGAAATGAGCACGGTTTCAGCCAGAAGCGTCCCGCTCTAAGTCGGTGCGTTGCGACGAGAACCCGCTACAACGCCGGCCGCGCGCCGCGATGGGGTGCCAGCGCAATAGCCTGGCGTAGTGCCTCGAGCAGGCTGCGCTCGTCCACTATCCCTTTGCCGGCGATGTCGAAGGCGGTGCCGTGATCGACTGAGGTGCGGACGGCGGGCATGCCGACGGTGATGTTCACCCCGGCCTCGATCCCCAGCACCTTCACCGGACCGTGGCCCTGGTCGTGATACATGGCGACCACGAGATCGAAATCGCCCCGCCCGGCGCGGAAGAACAAAGTGTCGGCGGGCAATGGTCCCTCGACGTCCCAGCCGCGGGCGCGGCAGGCGGCGATGGCGGGGGCGATCTTGGTTTCTTCCTCGCCGCCGCCGAAAAGCCCGTTCTCCCCGGCATGGGGATTGATGCCGCAGACGCCGATCTTCTTGCGCGACAGCCCCGCCGCCTCCAGGACCGCGTGGCCGCGCGCGATGGTGCGCTCGACCAGGCCCGGCTCGATCCGCGCGATGGCGTCGAGCAAGCCCATATGCGTGGTCACGTGGATGACGCGGAGGCCGGGGGCCGTCAGCATCATCGAGACTTCGGGCGTGCCTGTCAGCTCGGCGAGCAACTCGGTATGGCCGGGATATTTGTGGCCGCCGGCATGCAGCGCCTCCTTGTTGAGGGGCGCCGTGCAGATGGCGTCAACCACGCCTTCCCGCACGAGATCCACGGCGGTCTTGATGTATTGGTAGGCGGCATCGCCCGCCTTGGCCGAGATGACGCCCCAGGGCAGGTCGGCCGGGAGCAGGCCGAGGTCGAGGCAGGTCACGGTGCCCGCCTCATAGGCCGCGGCATCGACCTGATCGGCCTTGATGGCGGTGAAGCGGAGACCGCTCCGCACGACTGCTTCGGCCGCCTTCAGGCGCGACAGATCGCCCACCACCAACGGCTGGCAGCGCTCGTAGAGATCGCGATGGGCAAGGCTTTTCACGATGACCTCGGGGCCGACGCCGGCACCGTCGCCCATGGTGATCGCGATCCGGGGGCGGGTATCCGCCGGGGCATCAGTCATCGCTGGAACCTTCTCTGGGCAAAGCGCCTGACCGCAGTACACGCCGTGCGCGGGACAGGATATCCGGCTCCCCGAAGGCGCCAGCCTTGGTGATGCAGGGCAGCGGCCAGGGTCCATCGATAATGCTGAGCGGAACGCCCGGTGCCACCGCGCCAATCAGGCGCAGGCCGCTCGCCCCTTGCTGTTCCAATGCGGCCCGCGCGGTCTCGCCGCCGGTCGCGACCAAAGCACCGATTGCGGCATTCCAGGGCGAGACGAAACGGGCGAGGCCCTGACAGGCTGTTTCGCCGCCGCGCATCGCCTCGTGCCCAGCCTCCGCCAAAGTCACCAGAAGATCCTTGCCAGCGGCCAGCGCCGTCTCAACCGCACGCGTCGCCTCGGTCTCCTGCCCGGCCTCAAGAATGATGTGCCTTACACCGCCGCCGGCCAGCAGATGGGTGCGCTGGGTGGTGGTGAGCGCGGAGCGGCTGCCGACCAGGAAAAGGATGGGGCGGATGACGGGCGGCGGCCTCGACCAGGCCGCGTAGCCGCCATCAAGTCCCAGGGCAGCCGGCAAAGGTTGCGCCAGACCGCCGGAGCCGCACCAGATTGGGGGCTCGGCCGAGCGCACGCTGGCGAGGGCGATGGCCGCGAGATCCGCCTCGGTTTCGGCGTCGCAGAGTGCTACGCCTGGGGCAGTCTCCAGCGCCGCCGCGAGGTCCGACGCCGGGCCGCGCACGGTCGGCAGATCGATCAGGCGGCACTGAATCCCAAGCGCGCCCAGCATTTCGGCCGGCAAGGCGGAGCCGCCGCGTTTCTCGTGCAACCAGATTTCGGTCTGGCCCAGCGGTGTGCCGTGGACGAATTGCTGTCCGCTCCGCATGACGCGGCCCATGGCCGGGAAAGCCGGGGCAAGCACGGCGCGTCCCGCGTCGCCCGAGATCTTGAGGAGAGCCGCGAGTTCCGCCGCCCAATTTCCGCGCAGCGTGGAATCGATCTTCTTGTAGATCGCGGCACCCTCGACCGCATGGCGCGACAGGAGGCCGGCGGTCATGGCCGCCGCATGCTGCGCCGATAGATGACGCGTATCCGCGTCGACGCAGAGGACTTCCGCATCGCCGTCTCTGCCGCCTAGGATGACACGGGTTTCAAGCCCGGCCTGGGCGCAGGCGAGCCCGGCATCGGCGGCGCCGGACAAGTCGTCCGCGAGGATCAGTAGGCGCATTCTTCGACCGCCATGGCTTGTGAGGCACGGCATGTCTTCACATGCCATGACGGAAGCAACCAGATGAGACTTCGGCGTAGCCTAGTCGGCGGTCCATCCGCCATCGATAATCATTGCGGTGCCTGTCATCAGCGAGGAGGCGTCCGAGGCGAGGTAGACAACGGCGCCCATGAGATCCTCGACCTGGCCGACCCGGCCGAGCTTGATCTTGCTCAGCACGTTGGTGCGAAAGCCTTCCTGCGCGAAAAACGGCCGGGTGAGCGGTGTTTCGATGA
Source organism: Acidisoma sp. L85 (assembly GCF_009765865.1). Classification (GTDB taxonomy): domain Bacteria; phylum Pseudomonadota; class Alphaproteobacteria; order Acetobacterales; family Acetobacteraceae; genus Acidisoma. Next base: position 25,686 of record NZ_LMUQ01000050.1, on the reverse strand, counting down.
AGGTCGGGCCGATCGTGTTTACCCGGATGCCGAGCGGGCCGAGGTCGATCGCCATGGCTTTGGTCAGTCCCTCGACCGCGTGTTTGGTCGCGCAATAGACGGTGCGATGCGTGCCGCCGACATGGCCCATCTGGGACGACATATGGATGATGGAGCCGGGCCGCTTCTCCGCCGCCAGCCGGCGGGCGACGAGTTGCGAGACGAAGAAGGTGGCGCGCAAATTCAGCGCGGCGACGGCGTCGAAGTCTTCGAGAGTCACTTCCAGGAAATGCATCGGCCGATTGGTGCCGGCATTATTCACCAGGATGTCGTAAGGCGCCCGCGCGTCCAGCAGTGGGCCGAGGCTGGCGGATTCGGTGACATCCGCGACCAGGCAATCCGCGGCGCCACCCTCGGCGCGAAGGGCGGCGGCGACCGCTTCGATCTCGTCGCCGGTGCGCGAGAGCAGCGTGACATGCGCGCCCGCCTGGGTCAGCGCCGCCGCACAGGCAACGCCGATGCCGCGTCCCGCCCCCGTGACGAGCGCGCGCTTACCGTCGAGACGCAGCGACGGAAGTTGCGGAATGACAACGGGTTCGGAAGCTGACATGGCGGGACCGGACAGGATGTAGCCTTTCAGATAGCGCCGACGGCGCGCAACCGCGAGAGGTTGTCTTCATCGATTCCGAGAAGGTCGCTAAGGATTTCGGCTGTGTCGGCGCCGAGAGCGCGGCCGGTATGGCGGAAGACCGCCGGTGTTTCCGACAGACGCGGCACGGGTGATGGCAAAGTCACCGGACCGATGCGCGGATCCTCGGTCTCGAAGAAATTCCGGCGGGCGCGGTACTGGGGATCCTCGAAGATATCCGCGATTGAATAGACCGGGCCGCAGGGCACCCCGCCCTTCTGGCATTGGTCGAGCACCTCCGCCTGCGATAGGAGGCCGATCCAGTCGGCGACAATGGCATTGACCTCGGCGCGGCGTTCCACCCGAGCGACGGTCGTCGCGTAGAAGGGTGAGGCGGCGAGTTCGCCCCGGCCCATGACATCGGCAAGACGGGCGAACATGCGGTCATTGGTGCAGGCGACGGCGACCCAGTGGCCGTCCGCGGTGCGGTAGTGGCTATGCGGCACGACATTGATCGTATCCGGGCCCATGCGCTCGCGGATCGTACCGAATTTCGCATAGGCGGGCACGAGTTCATCGAGCAGGCGGAAGACGCTTTCGTAGAGGCCGACATCGATGAACTGGCCGGGGCCGCCATTCTGCACATCGCGCAAAGCGAGGAGCACGCCGATGGCGCCCCACATGCCGGAGATATAGTCGGCGAGCGAGGTCGAGCCGGGCACGACCGGCGGCCCGTCCGCCTCACCGGCAAGCGCGGTGAGGCCGCCGAAGGCATGGGCGATGCGGGCGAAGCCGGGTTCGTTCTTCTTGGGTCCGGTCTGGCCGTAGGCACTGACACGCAGCATGACGAGGCTGGGGTTGATCTCGCGCAAAGCCTCGAAGCCGACGCCCCATTTCTCCAGCGTGCCGGGACGAAAGTTCTCCAGCACGACATCGGATTTGGCGACGAGGTCGCGGAAGATTTGGGCGCCCTCCGCGGTTTTCAGGTTGAGCGTGACGGTCTTCTTGTTGCGGGATTCGCTGAGCCAGACGAGCGTATCGCCGCAATCCGTCGGCGTGCCGAAGCGGCGCAGTGAGTCGCCTTCGTTCGGCTGCTCGATCTTGATGACCTCGGCACCGAAGTCGCCGAGGATGGTGCCGCAGAAGGGCGCGGCGACGAAGGTCGCGATATCCAGCACGCGGATGCCTTCCAGCGCCTGTCTGCCGGAACCCGAGCCGCCAAGGAGGCCGGCGGCGGCCTTCAGAAGGCCATCAGCGGAGCCTGTTTCTGTTGTGTTCAAGCCCGTTCCCCCGCGGCGCCTCGACCGGGCGCCGCCTTGCAGGCTTAAAAGAGCAAGGCATGGTTGGACAAATGCAAATAAACGGGAGATTGGTTGGATTAAGCGATCAACCAAACGTGTGGAACGCCGATGCAGCCGATCATGAAGGTCAATCTCAAGCTCCTTCAGGTGTTTCTGCTGGTGGCCGAGCATGCGAGCTTCCGCTCCGCCGCCGATCAGGCGCGCCGCTCGCAATCCTCGGTCAGCACGCAGATCAAGCAGCTTGAAGGTCAGCTTGGCGTGGCACTTTTTCATCGCACCACCCGTTCGGTGCGGCTGACGGCGGAGGGCGAGCAACTTTTGGGCTGCGTGCGCCGGGCGCTGCATGAAGTCGAAGCCGGGCTGAGGAAGATCGAGGAGGCGGTGGATATGCGCCGCGGCCATGTCTCGATCGCCTGCTCCCCGACCGTGGCAAGCACCCGGCTGCCGCTGGTTCTGGCGGCCTTCGGGAAGGATTACCCGGATGTGCGGCTGAGCGTGCGCGAACTCACCTCCTCCGATCTGTTCGAGAGCCTACGCAAGCGGGAGGTGGATTTCGGCATTGGGCCGGTGCTGGACGAGCCCGATCTCGCCTTCCGGCCCATCCTGAAGGAAGAGATCTATGCCCTGGTGCCGCGGCGGCTGTTCCAGACCTTGCGGTCCAGCATCCGGCTTGAGGAGCTGGCGCGGATGCCGGTGCTGCTGCTGAACCCCGCCACGGCACTCCGCGCGCTGATCGAGCGGACGGTGGCGTCCCACGGCCTAACCCTCTCCACGAACTATCAGTTCACCCAGGTGCAGACGCTGATCGCGGCGGCGAATGCCGGGCTGGGAGTGGCGATCCTCCCCAAGATCGCGCTGCCCGCTAATCCGGGACCAGACTTGCAAGAATTGCGGATCGTCGAGCCGGTGATGACGCGGGAGATCGCTATCGTGACTTTGCGCGGGCAAGCTTTGTCCCCGGCGGCGCGAAAGCTCGCTGATCTCATTCCGGCTTTCATGGAAAGCAAAGCTCCCGGCGCCGGTGCGGAACGAGCCGGTTCGGCAAGGGCCGGTGGCCGAATGATCGTTTTAGCTAAAGAATTCGAGTCATAATGATAATTGTCTTGATGATGGGCGGCTTCTAGAGAGGGAACAAGCGTCTGACGTTAGGACAGGTCCTTCGGACTGGCCAAGCCAACAGCGCCGCCTGACGGCTACAGGGGAGCGTCGCATCGGATGTACGACTACATCATCATCGGGGCAGGGTCGGCGGGCTGCGTGCTTGCCAATCGGCTCACGGAGGATGGCAAGTCTCGGGTGCTGCTGCTGGAAGCCGGCGGCGCGAGCCGTAATATCTGGCTGAAAATCCCAGCGGGCACGCCGCGCCTCTATTCGAATGCGCGGGTGAATTGGCGATATTACACCTCCGAGGAGCCTGGGCTGAATAACCGCCAGGTCTATTGCCCGCGCGGCAAGACCCTGGGCGGCAGCAGCGCGATCAATGGCCTTGTGTATATGCGGGGCGTGCCACGCGATTACGATTTGTGGCGGCAGGCGGGCAATGCCGGCTGGTCGTGGAGCGACGTGCTGCCTTACTTCAAGAAAAGCGAGCGGCAGCAACGCGGCGCCGATGAGTTCCACGGCGCGACCGGCGAATTGGGCGTGAGTGACCTCGCCAAGCCGCATGTCGCGTCGCGTGCTTTCGTCGAGGCCGGGCAGGCCATCGGGCTGCCGTTCAACGCCGATTTCAACGGCGCGGAGCAGGACGGCATCGGCTATGTGCAATACAATATCCTGAACGGCGTGCGGCATTCCGCCGCCAGCGCCTTCCTCGATCCCGCAAAACGCCGGCAGAACCTCACCATCGAAACCGAGGCGCATGTCGCGAAGATCGTGGTGGAGAACGGCCGGGCGACCGGCGTGCGCTATCGCCGGGGCGGCGAGCTGAAGGAGGCGACGGGGCGCGAGATCATCCTGTCCGGCGGCGCGATAAACTCGCCGCAGCTTCTGCTGGTTTCCGGGATCGGGCCGGAGGATGAGCTGAGACGGCACGGCATCGACGTGGTGCATGTGCTGCCGGGCGTGGGCCGCAATCTGCAGGACCACATTTACGCGCATTACCTCTCCAAGGTTGATCCGGCGTTCTCGATCAACAAGCTGATCCTCAACTCGGCGAGCGCCCGCACGTCCTGGAAGCTGTTTCCGCATGTCGCGGAGTTTGTGCTCAAGCGCTCGGGGCTGCTGACCTCGGCGGCGGCGCAGGTGGCGGCGTTCGCGCGGTCTGGCCCGCATGTCGAAACGCCGGATTTGCAGATCCAGTTTCGCCCCTTCAGCATGATCATCACCAAGGAAGGCCGCTTCGTCGCCGAAAGCCATGCGGCGGTCACGGCATCCTGCAGCCATATCCGGCCGCATTCGCGCGGAGCCTTGACCTTACGCTCCGCCGATCCCTTCGATGCGCCGGATATCCGCTTCAATTACCTCACCGCGCAGGAAGACCAGCGCGCGATGATCGAGGGTATCCGCATCGTGCGCCGCATCTTCGCGGCCTCGCCCATGGCCGAGCATGTGGCGGGTGAGGCGGTGCCCGGCGCCGATAAGCAGAGCGACGCGGAGATACTCGGCTATCTCAAGCAATTCGCGCAGGCGATGTATCATCCGGTCGGCAGTTGCCGGATGGGCAATGATTCGCTCGCGGTGGTGGATGACCGGCTGCGGTTGCGTGGCATCGACGGGCTGCGGGTGATCGATGCATCGATCATGCCGTCCATCGTATCGGGGAACACCAACGCCCCGGTCATCATGATCGCGGAAAAAGCCGCGGTGATGCTGCGCGAAGACAACCGCCTCGCCATGGCCGCCTGAGCTAGGAGAACGACAATGCAAACTTACAAGATGCTGATCGGCGGCGAATGGGTCGAGGCCGCGAATGGCGAGACCTTCGAGACATTCAATCCGTACACGGGTGAGGCCTGGGCGAATATTCCACGTGGCCGGGCGGAGGATGCGGATCGCGCCGTGCAGGCCGCCAGCCGCGCCTTCGAGGATGGCGAGTGGTCGCGCATGAATGCGACCGCGCGGGGCCATATCATGCGTCGCCTCGGCGACCTCATCACCGAGAATGCGCAGCACCTCGCCGAGATCGAAGTGCGGGACAATGGCAAGCTGTTGTCCGAGATGCTGGGCCAGACGCGCTACGTGCCGCAGTGGTTCCATTATTTCGGTGGCCTGGCCGATAAGCTGCAAGGCGCCGTCATCCCGATAGACAAGGCGAATACCTTCAACTTCACGCGGCATGAGCCGCTGGGCGTTTGCGTCGCCATCACCGCGTGGAATTCGCCGCTGTTGCTGGCGGCCTATAAGCTCGGGCCGGGGTTGGCGGCGGGGAATACCTTCGTGCTGAAGCCGTCGGAATTCACCTCGGCCTCGGCGCTGGAGTTTGGCAAACTCGCGGAACAGGCGGGGCTGCCGCCGGGCGTGATCAATATCGTCACCGGCTTCGGCGCGGAAGTCGGCGAGCCGCTGGTGGCGCATCCCAAGGTCGCGAAAGTCGCTTTCACCGGCAGCGAGATGGGCGGCCAGCGGGTTTACGAGACGGCGGCGCGCGGGCTTAAGCGGGTGACGCTGGAGCTGGGCGGCAAGTCACCGAACATCGTTTTCGGTGATGCCAAGCTTGAGAATGCCGTGAAGGGCGTGGTCGGCGGCATTCTTGGCGCGACGGGCCAGACTTGTGTCGCCGGATCGCGCTTGTTGGTTCAGCGCAAGATCCACGACGAGTTCGTCGAACGGGTGGTGGATTTCGCGCGCACGGCGAAGCTGGGTGATCCGATGGAGCGGACGACGCAGATCGGGCCGGTAACGACGCCGCCGCAATACCAGAAGGTCCTGCACTACATCGATGTCGCGAAGCAGGAAGGTGCGAAGTGCCTGCTCGGCGGCGGGCCGGCACCGCATCCGGCGGGCGGCAATACAAGCCAGTTCGTGCAGCCGACGATTTTCGGCGATGTGCGCAACGACATGCGGATCGCGCAGGAGGAGGTCTTCGGACCAGTTCTCGCCTGCATTCCCTTCGAGGATGAGGCGGAGGCTTTGGCGATCGCCAATGACAGTCCGTACGGTTTGGCGGCGGGTTTGTGGACGCAAGATATGAACCGCGTGTTGCGGATGTCGGAGCGGCTGCGCACCGGCATGGTCTGGGTGAATATGTATCGGGCGGTCAGCTATATGTCGCCCTTCGGCGGCGCGAAGCGTTCGGGCGTCGGCAGCGAGAATGGCGCGGAAGCCATCCTCGATTACGTCCGCAGCAAGAGCGTGTGGATCAGCACGGCGGAGGAAACGCCGGATCCCTTCGTGCTTGGTTGACACGGATGCAGTCCATCACCGCGCCGCTTTTCGTTCCGGGCGATCGACCCGAGCGGTTTCTGCGTGCGGCGCAATCGGGCGCGGATGCGGTCATTATCGATATCGAGGATGCCGTGTCGCCCGATCACAAGGCGGCGGCGCGGGCGAATGCGGCGAGCCACGGCGTTACCGGCTGTCCGGTTCTGGTTCGGATCAATGCCGAAGGATCGGCTTGGTTCGAGGAGGATTTGGCGATGCTGCGCGTCGCGCCGCCGGATGGCGTGGTTTTGGCGAAGGCGGAATCCGTCGCTGTGATCGCCCAGATCGTCGCGGCTTGCCCGGCGGCGTTCGTGGTGCCTTTGGTGGAAACCGCGCGGGGCATGGCGGCGTTGGCGGAGTTGCTGCGGGCGCCTGGGATCGCGCGGGCGGCTTTCGGTTCGCTGGATTATGCCGCCGATCTCGGTTGTTCTTCGGACTGGGAGCCGATGCTGATGGCGCGGTCGGAGATCGTGCTGCGCTCCCGCCTTGCCGGTATCGCGCCGCCGCTGGATGGCGTGACGCCGAATGTGGAGAATGTGGAACTGACGGCGGAGGAAGCGCGGCGCGCGCGGGCGATGGGTTTTGGCGGCAAGCTCGCGATTCATCCACGCCAGGTCGGGCCGATCCGCGAGGCTTTTCGGCCGAGCGAGGCGGAACGCGCTTGGGCTGCCGAGGTTTTGGCGGCGGTCGCGGCTGATCCGCGCGGCGCGCTGCGGGTGGCGGGGGCTTTGGTCGACAAGCCGGTGATCGAGCGCGCGCAACGCATTGCGGCGGTGGGCTGAGGAATGTCGGCAAAAGCCCCTACCGAAAAACGCCGCTGGCCGCTGACGGGTCGCTTTCTCGAGGATTTCGCGGTCGGCGATCAATATGAGCACTGGCCGGGGCGTACGATTACCCAGGCGGATAATACGCAGTTCAGCCTGCTCACGATGAACCGGCATCCGCTGCATTGCGACGCGAATTTCTCTGCCGCCACCGAATTCGGACAGATGCTGGTCAATAGCGGGCTGACCGTCGCGATCGTGCTTGGGATGACGGTCGATGACGTGAGCCTCAATGCCGTGGCAAATCTCGGCTGGAAGGAAATCGCGCTGACCGCGCCGGTTTTTCCCGACGATACGATCTATGCGCGATCCGAGGTAACGGAGGTACGGCCCAGCCGTTCGCGTCCGACGCAAGGTATTGTCACTACGCGCACCGAGGGGTTCAAGCAGGACGGGGTGGTGTTTCTCACCTTCATCCGTTCCTGCCTGGTCCCGACCCGAGCGTCTGTGGAGGCGGCGCGATGACCTATCCGCTGCTGGCCGGGATTCGGGTGATCGAGAGTTCGGCCTTTATCGCGGCGCCGCTGGCCGGGCTGACGCTCGCGCAATACGGCGCCGATGTCATCCGCTTCGACCTGATCGGCGGCGGCATCGATTACAACCGGCTGCCGATGATGCCGGGTGGACGCAGCCTCTATTGGACGAGCCTGAACAAGGGCAAGCGCTCGGTCGCCATCGATATTCGCAAGCCCGAGGGCCGGGACTTGCTGCGCGCGCTGGTGACGGCGCCGGGGCCGGAGGGCGGCATTCTGCTGACCAACGTGCCGACGCCTTGGCTGTTGCATAAAGCGCTGGTCGGTGCGCGCCCCGATCTCATCAGCTGCACGATCGAGGGCAATGCGGATGGCTCGACGGCGGTCGATTACACCGTCAACTGCGCCACGGGTTATCCGATGCTGACCGGCGATGGCACACGCGCCAAGCCGGTGAACCATGCGTTGCCGGCCTGGGATTTGGCCTGTGCCTATCAGGCGGCTTTTGGTCTGACCGCGGCTATCCTGCGGCGCCGCGCGACCGGCGAGGGTAGCGAAATGCGCCTGGCGCTGTCTGATGTCGCCTTCAGCGCAATGTCGCATCTCGGTGTGCTGGCGGAGGCGGAGCTGCTCGCCGAGGAGCGCCGGTCGATCGGCAATGACATTTACGGCGCTTTCGGCCGGGATTTCGCGACCGCCGATGGCGAGCGTGTGATGATCGCCGCGGTCTCCGCGCGGCAATGGCGCGCTCTCGCCGAAACCTGCGGCATCGCGGAGGCGATCGCGAGCATCGAGGCGGCACTTGGCGTGGATTACAGCCGCGAGGCCGATCGTTACGAAGGCCGCGACATCATTGCGAGCCTCGTCAAGCGCTGGGTGGAGGCGCGGAGCCTGGCCGAGATCGCGAGCGAATTCGATGCCGGTGGCGTGTGCTGGGGTCAATACCGCTCGGTGCGCGAGTTGATCGCCGATGATGCGCGAGTTTCAACGGCGAGCGCGATCTTCGACGAAATCGAGACCTCGGGTGTGGGGCGCCATCGGGCTGCTGGCGCCACCATTCGTTTGTCGGACATGACGCGCGGGGAAACGCAGCCCGCGCCATTGCTTGGTGCCCAGACCGACGAGGTTCTGAGCGAGGTCCTGGGACTACCGCAAGCGGCGATCGGGGCGTTGCATGATCGCGGCGTGGTGGCGGGGCCGGAGGCCGATCCGCTCTTTCCACAGCGGGGAGAGGTCAGGAGCTTTGCAAATTGACGCGTTTGTTCAGCGCTCTATGCTGAGATGAGACGGAATAACGAAGCCAGCACGGCATTTGCCATGGGGAAACGGATCGGTGGCTGAAACTCTCAATAGGTTTGGCGTTTCGCGGCAGAAAATGTTGCAGCGCGTTGCCCGCTTCAGCGACTTGCAGGGGTCTGACGGGGGCTTGCCCGATAGCCGTATGCCGAGCGCTGAGCGCAAGCTTTACAACGTCATCGGCTTCCAGCCGCCGAAGAATAGCGGTGGCGCCGTGACCTCTCCGGTTGGCGACGTTGCGGCGAAGTTAGCCGCCATCAAGATCTCCGAAGGGTTCAATCTTGGTTACTGCCGTGCCAAGCCGGGGCGCGGGCCGATGATGCACAATCACGACACCAACGAGACCTTCATCCCGATGACGGGAACCTGGCGCTGTAGCTGGGAGAATGAGGAGGGCGCCGTCGAGCATGTCGATCTGGGGCCGCTCGATGTGGTGTCCTTCCCGCCTGGCGTCGCGCGCCGTTTCGAGAATGTGACGGCGGGCAATCCGGAGGAGGAGGCCATCCTCATGTTCGTGATTGCCGGTGATGGGCCACGCGCGGAATTCACTGACGAGGCCATGCAGGAAATACAGGAAGCGGGCGTGTTGACGCCGCGCCCTGCCTGAACGCATCGGCGAGACTGGAAGGCAGATATTGGCTTTGGACGCTCAGATGACCGGGACGCGGGCGAGTGTGGATGGGGCGGCGCCCTATCTCCGCGCCGAGGGTCTGACGAAAGCCTATGGCGCGACGGTGGCCCTGGCGCATGTCACGCTGGATGTGGCGGCGGGCGAGGTGCATGCGCTGCTGGGCGAGAATGGCGCCGGCAAATCGACGCTTGTGAAGATCCTCAGCGGCATCGTGACGCCGGATCGCGGCACCTTGGAAGTCGCTGGCAGGCCCTTCACGCCGGGCAATCTGCTCGGCGCGCGGGCGGCCGGTGTTTCGACGGCGTTCCAGGAACTCAGCCTGCTGCCCAATCTGAGTGTCGCGACCAACCTCATGCTGCCGCATCTGCTGAAGGGCGTCGGCGGCATCGCCTCCGCCCGGCGAAACGAGCAGGCGGCTTCCGCGTTGTTGCAGGAGTTCGGCATCGATACCGTCGATCCTCGCAGCCTGATCGCGGATCTTTCGCTCGCCGAGAAGCAGCGCGTCGAGATCGTGCGGGCTTTGGGCCACCGGCCGAAGCTGCTGGTGCTGGATGAGCCGACGGCCGCCTTGGCCGAGCCGGGATGGCTGTTCGAGATCGTCGAGCGGCTGACGGCGCAGGGTGTCGGCATCCTCTATATCTCGCACCGGCTGGCCGAGGTGCGGCGGCTTTGCCGGCGCGGCACCGTGCTGCGCAATGGCCGGTCCATCGCGACCGTCGATCTGACGGGCACACCGGATTCCGAGATCTTCCGCATGATGGTCGGCACGTCCCAGGATGAGGCGACGCACGCGGTTCCGAAACGTCGGGAGACGACGCCGCGGCTATCGGTTCGCGGGCTCTCGGGCCGTGGCGTGCATCAGGTGAGCTTCGAGGTCGGAGAAGGCGAGATCGTTGGTGTCGCGGCTCTGGAGGGGCAAGGGCAGCGGCCGCTCTTTCGTATGCTGGCCGGGCTGGAGCCGATAAGCGCGGGCGCCGTGAGCATCGACGGCAAGACCGCCGATCTGCGCTCGGTGGCGACGGCGCTCAAATCCGGCATCGGATTCCTGCCGGAGGAGCGGAAGACGGAGGGCATCTTCCTCGGCCTCAAGACCGCCAGCAATGTGTCGCTGCCAATTCTGGAGCGGGTGCGCCGTGGCGGGCTGATCAGCCGGCGGATGGAAGCGGAGGCCGTGGCGGCCGTCGGGCTGCAGGTCGATCTGCCGAAACGCTATCAGGGAATGCGGATCTCGGCGCTGTCGGGTGGCAACCAGCAGAAGGCGCTGCTCGCCCGGGTGCTGGTTTCCGGTGCCCGCAATCTTGTGCTCTTCGACCCGACGCGCGGCGTCGATGTGGGCACCAAGCAGGTGATCTACGGGGCGATCCGGGACTTTGTGGCGAGGGGCGGCTCCGCGCTGGTCTACTCCACCGAACTCGCCGAGCTGGTGCATCTCGCGCATCGCTGTCTGGTCGTTTATGGCGGCCGGATCGCGGGCGAACTGGCCGGCCCGGCGCTGACGGAGGACCGGCTGGTCAGTTTGGCGACCGGACATGGGGATCTCGCGGCATGAGTGCCGTTGTCTCCCAAACACAAGTGCCGCGGTTTCGCCGGCCGGTGCTGGGCCGCCTGCTCGGCAGCGGCACCGCGATGGTCATCGCGATCTATATCCTGCTGATGGTCATCTACGCGCTGTTCCAGAGTGACGCGCTGTCGGCGACGCAGTTCAGCGACCAGCTCAGCAATGGCCTGCCGCTCGCCTTGGCGGCGGCGGGTGGGACGCTGGTGGTGCTCATGCGCGGCTTCGACCTTTCGGTCGCCGGGGTGATCGCTCTGGCCGATGTCCTGACCGCGACGCATTCCTCCGACGGCCCGATGGGCGCGCTGCTCACCCTCGCCATGGTGGTAGGCGTCGGGCTTCTGGTCGGCGCGGTGAATGGTTTTCTGGTGGCTTATGCCGGGCTGCAATCGATCGCCTGCACGCTCGCGACGATGATCATCTGCAGCGGTGCGGCGCTGCTGGTGCTGGATGCGCCGGGCGGGAACGTGCCTGATTTCATCAGCGACAATCTCACCGGGAATATCGGCTTTGTGCCGGTGCCGTTCATCATTGTCCTGGCCGTGCTGCTCGGCTGGGCGGCGCTGAAGCGGACGAACTGGGGCGTCGGCATCTACGCACTCGGGGCCGATGAGACGGCGGCGCAATTGGCGGGCGTGCCGGTGCGGCGCGTGAAGTTCTTCGCCTTCTGTCTTGCGGGCGCGCTGTACGGCGTCGCCGGGATGATGCTGACGGCGGTGACCTCCAACGGTGATCCGGGTGCGGGCACGAGCTATCTGCTGCTGGTTTTCGCGGCCATCGCGATCGGCGGCACGACCTTTACCGGCGGGCGAGGCGGTTTGCTCGGTTCGATGATCGGTGCCGCAACCTTGATGCTGTTGCAGAAGGTGTTGTTCTCGGTGGGCGTTTCGTCCTTCTACACCGGCATCGGACAGGGCCTCATCATGATCGCCGCCGTTTTGATCGCGGCCTTCTCGGCGCGGCTGGCGCGGAGGATGCCGGAATGAGCCAAGCCAATCCCGCGCCGCCGCCGTTGATCGATACCCGCACCTCCGGCCGCGCCCTGGGCAGTGAGGTGGTGACGCCGCTGGTGCTGTTCGGGCTGACGGTTCTGCTCGTCATCGCCTCGCGCTGGATCAGCCCGAGCCTTGGCGGATTGCACCAGGTCTCGGCGATCATCGTGCTTTCCGCCTTCCTGATGGTGGTGGCTTTTGGCCAGCAGATGGTGGTGCTGATCGGCGGGCTGGATCTTTCGATCCCCTCGCTGGTGACGCTGGGCGGCATCCTGACTTATGCCTGGACCACGCAATCGGGCTGGTCGTTCATCTGGATCCTGCCGGCGGCGCTGGTCGTTACGGGCTGCGTCGGCGCGCTGAGTGGAGCGGGGGTCGCGTGGCTGCGTATCCCGCCCTTCATCATGACTTTGGCGATGGGGATCATCGTTTACAGCGCCTCGCTGGGCATCACGGCGGGCACGCCGCGCGGCCACGCCTCCCCCGCCCTCGCCAGTCTTTTCACCGGCCGCATCCTGGATCTGCCGCCGATCATCTATCTCATGGTGATTTTCGTTATCTTCTGCACGCTGCTGCAATCCTCGACGCCCTTTGGCCGGCGGCTCTACGCGCTTGGCACCAGCCCGACGGCGGCGCATGTGGCGGGGCTGCCGGTCGGGCGGCTGACGGTCGCGACCTATGCGATCAGCGCGGCGGCGGCAGGGGGCGCGGGCTTCCTGCTGGTTGGGTACGCGGGCGGCGCGACACTGACCATGGGGCAATCCTACCTGTTGCCTTCGGTGGCGGCCGTCGTCGTCGGCGGCACATCGATCCTCGGCGGTCGCGGCAACTACGTGAGCGCCGTGGCCGCGTCACTGCTGTTGACGACCTTCTCCACCATCATTTCCTCGGTCCAGATTCTCGAGGGCTGGCGGACGATCATCTACGGCTTGGTCATCCTGGTCGCCATCGGGGCGCTGCGGGAGGACTTGCCGCTCTGGTTCAGCCGGCTGATGCAGCGCCCGGCGCCGCGACAGCCGGCGCCGCTCGTTGCAAGCGATTCCAAATAACCAAGAACGAAGGGACGAACATGTTCAAGACGGGTTCACTCAAGAGGCTGGCTTTGGGCCTCGTGGTCGGCGCGGGGCTCGCTCTCGGCGGGCTCGGCGGCGCCGCACATGCGGCTGACGCCAAGAAATACAAGATTTATCTCAGCCTCAGCTACAGCGGAAACGCCTGGCAGAGCGAAGCCGCGAATATCGTCAAGGCGCTGGCCGCGACACCGCCTTACGACAAGCTCGTCGATCTCAAGGAGGTCATTTCCGGTACCGACGTACAGGCTCAGATCTCGGCCTATGAGAGCATGATCGCCGATGGCGCCAATGGCATCATCAGCTTTCCGATCTCGTCGAGCGGCCTGAACAAGGCGATCCGGCGCGGCTGCAAGAAGGGCGTGCTGATCTGGGTCTATGACGGCATGGTCACGGAACCCTGCGCCTATAGCGTGAGCTATCTCGGCAGCGGCTTCGGCGAGAATACCGCGCAGTATCTCGTCAACCTGCTGCATGGCAAAGGCAATATCTTCCTGAGCCGTGGCGTCGCCGGCAACATGGTCGATAAGCGCCATGTCGACGGCGCGATGAGCGTCTTCAAGAAATACCCGGACATCCACATCGTCGCCGATTACTACGCGAATTGGGACGACCAGACGACGCAGCTAGAGACCGCCAAGGCGCTTGCGGCACATCCGGATGTCGATGGCATCTTCGCGCAGGCTGGCGAGGATGGCGCGATCAAGGCGATGATCGCTTCCGGCCGCCAGAAGCTTCCGTTCCTGACGGGCGAGAACTCCAACGGCTTCCGCCTTGCGCTCGCTAACCCCGACTACCAGAAGCGCGGCTTCAACGGCGTTTCCTCCGGCTCGCCGCCGGCCTCTTCCGGCGTTGCCTTTAAGCTCATGATGGAGCAGCTGGTGAATGGGCGGAAACTGCCCTTCCACAACGTGCTGTATCCGCTGCCCTGGACGACCGCCGAAGAAGTGAAGATCTGCACCGGCGACCGGATCGAGAATGGCTGCAACGCCTTTCCGGCCAGCAAGGTTCCCGATAGCTTCGTGACCCAGGTCTTCAACGAGAAGTGGCTGCCGGAAGCCTCGCTGGTCTCAGCACTTGAGGGCAAGCCCACGCCGGGCGCCACCATCCAGCCGCTACCCGGCAACGACAACTTCCAACAGGCGCCGGATATGCCGGGCATCGATTGCAACAACTGCACGCCGCCCGCCGACCTCTACAAGCTCACGAAGGTTAAGCCCTTCAACGGCTGATGCGTTCCGCTTGCTTCACTGGGAGGGCGCGACATGCGCTCTCCCACCTCACTGGATTGTCCCATGAAGCTGCTTGAAAACCGTGTCGCGATCGTCACTGGGGCGGCATCGCCCAGAGGCATCGGCCTCGCGACCGCGCGCTTGCTCGTCGAGCATGGCGCGCGCGTCGCGATCATCGATTTGCGCGCGGAAGACGCGGAAGCCGCGGCGCGCGAACTCGGCAGCCATCACATGGGATATGGCTGCGATGTGGGCGATCGCGCGGCGGCCAATTGCACTGTCGAGCGTGTGCTGCGCGATTTCGGGCAGGTCGACAGCCTGCTCAACTTCGCGGGTATCAGCCGCTCGACGAAGGTCATGGATATCGCGGCGGAGGAATATGACGCGGTCATGCGCATCAACCTCGGCGGCACCATGAATATGTGCCAGGCGGTCATACCGCCGATGCGCGCGGCGAAGCGCGGCAATATCGTTTGTATCGGCTCAGTGGCGGCGCTGCGGGGCGGCGGGTTGTTCGGTAGTTCCCATTACGCGGCGTCGAAGGGAGGCGTGCATAGCCTCGCCAAGGCATTGGCCCGCGAACTGGGTCCGGACGGCATTCGTGTGAACGCCATCGCGCCGGGCATGATCGACACCGACATCTTCCAGGGCAAGCTGACCGACGAGAAGCGCGCCGAGATACTGGCGACAATTCCGCTCGGCCGCCTCGGCCAGCCACGCGATGTCGCCGAGCTGGCGCTGTTTCTGATCAGCGACTGGTCATCCTGGATCACGGGAACGATCGTTGACGTCAATGGCGGCGGGCATATCCACTGAGCGACCGCGCCTGACCGCGCCTTAGGAGTACGATTATGATCCGCCAGCTTAAGCACGGCGCGAGCGAGCAATCCGCGAAGGACGCGGATCGCAAGACACGACAGACCGTTGAGGCGATCCTCGACGATGTGAGCGAGCGCGGCGACGCGGCGGTGCGTGAGCTTTCCGTCAAGTTCGACAAATACGAGCCGGCGCAATTCCGGCTTTCCGGCAATGAGATCAAGGCGCTGATCGATAGCCTGCCGGCGCAGGTGATCGAGGACATCAAATTCGCGCAGACCCAGATCCGCCGCTTCGCTCAGGCGCAGCGCGCGACGATGACGGAGTTGGAGGTCGAGACGCTGCCGGGGATCAAGCTCGGCCATAAGCTGATCCCGGTCGCGAGTGTCGGCTGCTATATTCCTGGTGGCCGCTACCCGATGGTCGCCTCGGCGCATATGAGCATCCTGACGGCGAAGGTGGCGGGCGTGCCGCGCGTCATTGGCTGCACGCCGCCGCTGAACGGCAAGCCGCCGGCCGCCACGATTGCCGCCATGTCGCTGGCTGGCGCGGATGAGATCTATGTGCTCGGCGGCATTCAGGCGGTGGCGGCGATGGCGCTCGGCACGGACAGCATAAAGCCGGTCGATATGCTTGTGGGACCCGGCAATGCCTTCGTGGCGGAGGCCAAGCGCCAGCTTTACGGCCGTGTAGGCATCGACCTTTTCGCGGGACCGACCGAGACGCTCATCATCGCCGACGATACGGCGGATGCGGAGATCTGCGCGACCGATCTGCTGGGACAGGCGGAACACGGGCCGACCTCGCCCGCGATTCTGCTCACCACCTCCAAGCGCATCGCGGACGGGATCGAGGCGGAGATCGCGCGGCAGCTCGCGCGGCTGGCGACGGCGGATGTGGCGTCTGTCGCATGGCGTGACCATGGGCAGATTATTCTCTGCGATACCGACGAGGAATTACTGTCGGAAGCCGAGCGCATTGCCTCGGAGCATGTGCAGGTGATGACGCGGGAGCCGCGCTGGTTCCTGGAGCGGATGACGCAATACGGTGCGCTGTTCCTCGGCGCGCGCACCAATGTCGCGTTTGGCGACAAGGTGATCGGCACCAATCACACGCTGCCGACCAAAAAGGCGGCGCGCTATACGGGCGGCTTGTGGGTCGGCAAGTTCATCAAGACGGTGACCTATCAGGAGGTCCTGACGGATGAGGCGAGCGCGATGATCGGCGAATATTGCTCGCGGCTCTGCGCCATCGAGAATTTCGCCGGGCATAAGGAACAGGCTGATATCCGCGTGCGCCGCTATGGTGGCCGCAATGCCGCCTGAGCCCCGCAATTTCGCGAGCGCCCGGCGGATCGAGGATGGCGCGGGACTGCCCGTTCTCGGCAATGCGCTGCCGGATCTTCCCGACGATCTGCCCGAAATCCTGACGGCGGATCTGGACGACGCGACGACGGCCTATGTGCTGGAGGCGAGGGTCGCTTTCGACGGTATGCGTCGGGCGGCGGCGCAACTCGCGGGACTGCTGCTGGTGGCCGCGACGGGTGGGCGCAGCGGACAGGATCATCCGATGCTGGCCCTCGCCATCGAGGCGCATCGCGGGGCCGCCGATACGCTTAATGCGCTGACCGCGCCGCCGCGCGCGACGCATCATCATCGCCATCTGATGCAGGCCGAGCATGCGCTGGGCGTCGCGCTGGAACGCGCGCGCGGGCATCTGCATCTGACGGAGGAGGCGCAGACCGCGATCAGCCGCCCGCTGTCATCGGCGATCGATCATCTGCGCTGGGCCGGCGGCGCGTTGCCGGGTTTCGAGATCGTGGCCTTTTCGCAAGGCTGCTGCGCTGCACACGTGCCGGCAAAACTGACGAGTGACGCGCCGACGATGCGCGGCGCCTAAGGGGGAAACAATGGCAAACTATTCGATCTGGGTGCTGGAATACGCGTATGTGCCTAGCTACCACGTGAGTGGCATCGTCTACGGCGCGCATAATCAGGGCTATCGCAAGCTTCCCTATTGCTATGTGCTCATCAAGGGTCAGGGCACGGTCGCGATGGTCGATGTCGGGTACAACGAGAAAGACGTGGGCGCCGAGATGGCGCGGCGCTTCGGGGTCGAGGCCTGGCAGAATCCCGAGACGGTCCTGAAGCAGGCGGGCGTCAAACCGGAGGAGGTCGAGCATATCTTCCTCAGCCACGCGCATTTCGACCACATGGGCAATACGGATGCCTTCCCGAAAGCGAAGTTCTATTTGCAGGAGCGGGAGCTTTCGAAATGGGTCTGGGCGATGGCGCTGGATGAGCGTTTCCGCTGGCTCAATATCGCGACCGATCCGGGCGATGTGATGCGGGTCGTGGACCTGGCGCGGCAGGGTCGTCTGGAGTTGCTCGATGGCGACAGGGACGATGTGCTGCCCGGCATCGATATCCGCAAGGCGGACGATACCCATACCTGGGGCTGCCAGTTCGTCACCGTGCGCAACGGCGATCGCAAAGGCAGCGATAGCTGGGTGCTCGCGGGCGATCTCGTCTACAGCTTCGAGAATCTGGAGGGGCAGGATCCCAAGGCGCCCACGCAATATATTCCGGTCGGACTCGCGGTGGGCAGCCAGACGAATCTGCTGTTCACGACAGATCAGATGGTGAAGGAAGGCGGCGGCAATTTGCAGCGGGTGATTCCGGTGCATGAGGAAGGGCTGCGCGATCGTTTTCCGTCGCGGATCAATGACCACGGCTTGCGCGTGACTGAGCTTTGTCTGGCCGACGGTCAGCGCAGTCTCGTCTCCTGAGCGCGAAGAGGGTTTAGCGATGTCGGACGATTGGGTGCAGGCGGCAGTCGAGGTGCAGAAGGAATGGAAGGCGGCTTTCGAGGCGCGGGATCTTCAGCGGCTGGGCGATCTCTACGCGGAGAAGACGGCGTTCTATGGCTCGACCGCGGCGTTCTACGACACGCCGGATGGGGTGCGGACCTATTTCACGCTGCTGCCACCGTCCTACAAGCGGTGCGAATACGCGGTGCCGAATATCGTGCGGCTGGGGCCGGAAGCGATGGGCGCGACCGGCGAGGTCATGTTTTATCGCGAGGACGACGGCAAGGAGGTCGAGCTGCCGTTCCGCATGACGCATGTGCTGGTGCGCGAAAAGGGACGGTGGAAGATCGCGACACATCATGCTTCGCCGCGACCGGCGCATTGACGTTCGGTGACGATGCCAGTTTGACGTCATCTTCGGCGAAGGCCGACGATCCACGCCTTATCTTTGTCCCGCGAGCAGGGAGGCGTGGATGCTCGGCCTTCGCCGAGCGTGACGAGGTGGCTTACAAGGTCAGTGCTTTTCGCAATTTAGTGCGGCAGGACTAGAGCCTGTCCGATCACGCGATCTTCGACCGTGCCGCCGTGCGGCGGCAGCGCGAGCGGGCGGCGGGGAGAGTGTCGCGTGTCGCCGATATTCTTTCGGACGTCGCCGACCGCTTGCTCGACCGGCTCGACGACACCACCCGGCATTTCGAACGCGCGCTCGATGTCGGCGGCCGGGGTGTTGTGGCACCGCGTTTGCGGGCGCGGGGTATCGAGACGGTGGCGATGGATTTTTCGCTCGCCATGGCGGGGCTTGGCGGCGCGCCGTTCGTGGCGGCGGACGAGGAGGTTCTGCCCTTCGCGCTCGGCAGTTTCGATCTGGTGGTCGCCAATCTCTCGCTGCATTGGGTCAATGATCTTCCGGGCGCGCTGATCCAGCTTCGGCGCGCGATGAAACCGGACGGATTGTTTCTGGCGAGCCTGCCGCTACTCGGCACGTTGGACGGCCTGCGGCGTGCGCTGACCGAGGCGGAGACGGAATTGCGCGGGGGCGCCAGTCCACGCGTTTCGCCATTCCCGGATTTGCGCGATCTCGCGGGGCTGTTGCAGCGCGCGGGCTTCGGCCTGCCGGTGGCGGATGGCGAGGAAATCACGCTTCTCTACGCCGATCCCCTGGCATTGCTGCGCGACCTTCAGGCGGCGGGCGAGTCCAATGCCATCCACGAGCGCGACCGCCGGATCCCCCCTCGCGCGCTATTCCCGTCGGCGCTGTCCCGGCTGCCGGTGACGGAGGAGGGGCGCGTGCGCGTGACGCTGCAACTCGGGGTGATGACAGGTTGGGCGCCGCCTTAGGGTGTTTGGGGAACGCTTTGCCCCCCGTAGGGCAATAGCGCAGACCAAACCGGCGGTTTAGGAGCGACCTAGTCTTGTGCTAGATATTCCTGGACGTCTGGACAGGAGGCACCGTTGAGAGCCAGAACCTTCCTAATTTCCACGGTAATGACGTTCGGGTTGGTTGGCGGTGCATTGGCGCAATCCTCGGGCAGCGCGATTCCCGTCACCCCCGATAATTTTCCCCGTGCCGAGAGCGACCTCTACTTCAGCAATGTGGTCAAGGACGGGGGACTGGGAAAATTCGTTCATCGTCGGGAACCGGCCGCGATCGACAATCAAACCATCATTCGACTAAATCGCGACACGCTATATTCCGCCGCGGTATTCGATCTCGACGCCGGTCCGGTCACCGTCACCATGCCGAACGCGGGCAAGCGTTTCATGTCGATGCAGGTTATCGATGAGGATCAGTATACCCCCGAGGTCGACTATGGTGCTGGCACCTATATCCTGTCTAAGGAGAAGATAGGCACGCGCTACGTGCTGATTGGCGTGAGGACGCTGATCGATCCATCCGACCCGAAGGATGTGGATGCGGTTCACGCCTTGCAGGACGCTTTGAAGATCGAGCGACCCGGCGGCCCAGGTAAATTCGAGGTGCCGCATTGGGATCAGGCAAGCCAGGCGAAGGTGCGTGAGGCACTGTTGGTTCTCGCATCGACGCTACCCGACACCAAGCACATGTTCGGCACCAAAGATTCCGTCGAACCCGTGCGCCGCCTGATCGGATCGGCCTCGGCCTGGGGAGGAAATCCGGAAAAGGATGCTTTCTACCTCAATGAGGTTCCCGCTAGAAATGATGGCACGACCATCTACAAGGTCACCGTCAAGAATGTGCCGGTCGACGGGTCTGGTCGGTAAGCGTCTACAACGCCAAAGGGTATTTCGAACCGAACCGGCTCAATGCCTATACGCTCAACAATATCACCGCCAAGCCAAATGAGGATGGCTCCATCACCATCCAATTTGGCGGCTGTGACGGGAAGGTCGCCAACTGCCTACCGACAACGAAGGGCTGGAACTATCTCGTGCGCCTCTATCGCCCGCGTGAAAATATTATAGACGGGACCTGGGTTTTTCCAAAGGCTGAGGCGGTGAATTAGATGTCGTTAGCCGATCGCTATCGCGTTTCGATCCGAGGTTTTGCTGGTTTCGCGAAGCTGGGAGCGGGAGCAATCGCGCTGTCCGTGCTCGCCGTGGCTTCCGGCGCCGCGAACGCACAGACGAGCGGGGTGATGGCGCATTCGGTCGCTAAACCGGACGAAGGGACAGTCTCGGACGCCTACATTTATCTGCTCTCGAGGCTGCTGGTCATCCGGCAAGAGCGAATGGACGAAAAGGCTGCTGGCTTCTCCTACAACGTCATCAGATACAATCCGCTGGGGTCATCGGATTTTGTGAACCCGAATTTCGACGTGGCTTATCTTGAGGCGTGGTTCGCCGTCGACGACAATTCAGCGGTCGTCCTCGAAGTGCCAAAGGTGAAAGAGCGCTATTACACGGCTCAAATCCTTGACGAGTGGGGCGAGGTCATCGCCAATATCAATGAACGCACCTTTCCCTCTAAGCCCTATGGCAAATTCGCTTTCACGAGGCCCGGGTCGAAAGTGGTCATCCCGGCTGACGCGACACGCATTGAGTTGCATTCGGCAAAGGCCAAGTTTCTCGGTCGGATCGAACTCAAGGGCGATCCCGCCGGAGCGATCGCGCTGCAAAAGCAGTTCAAGGTGACTGTGATCGGAACGCCGCGTATCGAGGCGTCGCCCACCATAGCAATGTTCGACAACAAATCTTTGGCCGGCGTGGAGGCCTTCGACAATGTTGATGCGGTTTTCGCCAGCGCACTCGACGTGTCTCCTACCGCAGCCGAGATGCAGCAGAAAGTGAGGGCTGTCGCCGCCTATGCGGCATCCGGCCCGCAGGCGCGGACCGCGCTTTCCGGCGAGCTGCGTGATCATGTTGTTCCCGAATTCGAGCAATATGCCTTCACGAAGAGTGCACCCTTTCGCAATCACTGGATTGGGGGCGCCCAGACCGGAAATTACGGCAAAGACTTCCGCCTACGCGCAGCCGTCGACTATGCGGGTATCTGGGCCAACGTGACCGATGAGGTCATCTACTTCGCCGCGACCCGGGATGCCGATGACAAGCCGCTCGACGGGAGCAAAAGCTACGTCATCCATTTTCCGGCGGACCGGCTGCCGAGCAGTGTGGTCGACGCGTATTGGTCGATCATACTTGTCGGCGTGCCAGATTATCGTGTGGTGCCGAACCCGCTCAATCGATTCAACTTCAACAGTTATTCGCCCCTGAAAAGCGCATCGGACGGGTCCCTGAGCATCGCCATTGGACCGAGGCCCGTTTCCGGTGTTCCGGAGTCCAACTGGCTTCCGTCATCCCCCGGGAAGCTGTTTTCGCTGACGTTCCGGACATACGTGCCCAGGGACGTCGTGAAGAGAGGCGATTGGTCACCGCCTGAGGTCAAGCCCGCGCCTTAAGTTGCGTTGCATAGTATGGGCTGTAGCGCCGATTGTCCGTTTCCGGATCGCCCAATCAAACAAGCGCCCCCGCCTTCTCCGACATCGTCACGCGGTTCTTCACGCTCGGGCGCTCCTGCATCTCTGTGTACCAAGCTCTCAGCGCCTCGCATTCCACGGGCAACGCCACGTCCACAAGCCCCGCGAAGATCAAGCCGCCGATGAGCGTGATGTCGGCCATTGAGAAGACCTCGCCGGCGATGAACGGCTGGCCGCGTAGAACGCCGTCGAAATACCGCATCCCCCTCAAGGCTTTGTCGCGCTGACGCAATCCCCATTCGGCGTTCTGGTAAAGCTCGACATGCGGGCCGAGCCCCGGTGTCGCGTGGTGGAAATACACACTGATGGCGTCGAGCAGTTCCAGCTCGGCGCGTTTGCTCATCATGTGGATCAAGCCCTTTTCGAGCGGTGTCCTGCCGGTGAGCGTGGGCGGGCCAGCAACCGCGTCGAGATATTCGGTGATGGCCGTGCATTCGGCGAGGAGGGTGCCGTCTTCGAGTTCGAGCACCGGCAGCGTGCCTGAGTAGTTCTTGGCGAGAAACGCGGGCTTTTTGTGCTCGCCTTTCCAGAGATCGACGGTCACAAACTCCACGCGCGATTGGAGGTTCTTCTCGGCCAAAGCGATACGGACGCGCGCCGGATAGGGGCCGGTGGGCCAATCGTAGATCTTCATTGTCGTGTCCTTTTGAGACGTTCTGCTTATGGTCACTAGATCGCCAGACCCTTCGGATCGTCCAGCGCCTCGCGCAACCCACGCGCTTCGGTGCCGTCGCCGAGCAGGCCCTCGCGGAGGAAGAGGTCGATCAGGACCAGGGTGACGTTGAACTTGAAGTCATCGGTCTCGGCCACCGCCTCCATGGCGCGGGCGATCGGCCAGAGGGCGAAGGACGACACCTCGCCATCGACCGGCTGGGGCGCGAAATCCTCCGGCAGGTCGAGGTCATAGCAATGGATGAGGTCGCGGCGGAGGCCTTCTCGGCGCTCCATCGCGTAGCGGATGCGGCAGACCGGGCGGGCGTAGTCGGCGAGTTCCGCTGAGATCGCCGCTTCCTCGGCGGCTTCCTTAATCAGCGTGTCATCGGGACCCATGCCGGCATTGATGCCGCCGGCCACGATGTGGTCGAGCTTGTTGGGGTCCAGCAACTTATCCGCCGCGCGATGCGCGACCCAGACATGCAGGCCGTCGGCACGGCGGACCAGGCCGTTCATATGCACGCCCTCGGCGTAAACGCCGAACTTCGGCAGGGCGCCGCGGTCGATCTGGGTGAGCACCGGGCTGCCCTCGGACGCGCGCACGTCGAAAGCCTCGCGCCGCCAGCGGAACCAGCCGTCGCGGCTCAGGCCCTCCGCGAGCGCCGGCAACTCGGCCGCCCGCGTGCTGGGCAGGGTGACGCCGCCGTCCGGGTCGGGGGTCAACCCAGCGGCGTCGGCGAAGGCGGCGGCGAGGTCGGGTCGCGGCCAGCCGACCGTCTCGGTGCCGATGCGGAGCGGGACGCGCTCGCCCGGCAGGACAGCATTGCGGCAGGCTGCCAGATGGCGGCGGAGGCCAGCGAGGGCAATCGTCATGCAGCCACCTTTCGAGCCCACCTTCCCAAGCGGGCGGCGGGACGCCACATTGGCGCCATGTCCCTCACGCGCCGCAAGACCCCGCAGGCGGACCGCGCGGGCCACCCCATTCGCAAGCTGCTGCCCTATCTCTGGCCCAAGGGCGACATGGGCGCGAAGGCGAGGGTGCTCGCTGCTGTCCTGTTCCTCATCCTCGCCAAGGTGGCGACGGTTTACGTTCCCATCGTCTATAGCCAGGCGATCGACCGGCTGGCGCCCAAGCATCTGCACGGCCAGCCGGCGGCGGTGCTGACCGTGCCGCTGGCGCTGATCCTCGGCTACTGCCTGCTGCGCATCGCCTCCGCCGCCTTCGGGGAGTTCCGCGACGCGGTCTTCGCGAAAGTGCAGCAGCATGCGGTGCGGCGGATCGCGCTGGAGACCTTCCAGCATCTGCATCGCCTGTCGCTGCGCTTCCACCTCGACCGCCAGACCGGCGGGCTGTCGCGGGCGATCGACCGGGGCACGACGGGTATCGAGCAGGTGCTGCGCTTCGCCGTCTTCAACATCATTCCGACGCTGTTCGAGCTGCTGCTGGTCACCGTCATCCTGTGGCGGCTGTTCGACTGGCGCTATGCGGCGGCGACGCTGAGCGCGGTGGCGCTCTATATCGTCTTCACGCTGTCCTTCACGAATTGGCGGGTGCGCTTTCGCCGGACGATGAACGAGATGGACAGCGACGCGCAGAGCAAGGCGGTCGATAGCCTGCTGAACTACGAAACGGTGAAATATTTCGGGAACGAGGCGCATGAGGCGTCGCGCTTCGACCGCGCGCTGGCCGGCTATGAGCGGGCGGCGGTGAAGTCGCAGGTGACGCTCAACATGCTCAATATCGGGCAGTCCATCATCATCGCGATGGGGCTGGCGGCGATCATGCTGCTATCGGCGCAGGGCGTGGTCTCGGGCAAGATGACGGTCGGGCGCTTTGTGCTCGCGAATACCTACCTCATGCAGCTCTATACGCCGCTGAATTTCCTGGGCTTCGTCTATCGCGAGGTGAAGCAGGGCTTGGTCGATACCGAGCAGATGTTCAAGCTCATGGCGGTGGGCGCCGAGGTCGCGGATGCGCCGGGCGCGCGCGCGCTGAGCCCCGCCGGCAAGGCGGCGACGGTGAGTTTCGATGGGGTGCATTTCGCCTACAACCCGCAGCGGGAAATCCTCAAAGGGGTGAGCTTTTCCGTGCCGCCGGGCGGCAACCTCGCTGTGGTGGGGCCGACGGGTGCCGGAAAATCAACCATCACCCGGCTATTGTTCCGTTTCTACGACGTGAACGAGGGCGCGGTGCGGATCGATGGGATCGATATCCGGGAGATGACGCAGGACAGCCTGCGCGCGGCGATCGGCGTGGTGCCGCAGGACACCGTGCTGTTCAACGACACCATCCGCTACAACATCGCCTACGGCAGGCCCAGCGCCACGCCGGAGGAGGTCGAGCGGGCCGCGCGCCTTGCCCAGGTGCATGACTTCGTGCTGACGCTGCCGCTCGGCTACGAGACCAAGGTGGGCGAGCGTGGGTTGAAGCTTTCCGGTGGCGAGAAGCAGCGCGTGGCGATCGCCCGGACCATCCTGAAGGATCCACGCGTGCTCATTTTCGACGAGGCGACGAGCGCCCTCGATACGCGGACGGAGCAGGATATCCAGACCGCGCTGCGGGCGGTGGCGCGGGACCGGACCACCATCACCATTGCCCACCGCCTCTCGACCATCGTGGATGCCGACGAGATCCTGGTGCTCGACGAAGGGCGCGTCGCCGAGCGCGGAACCCATTGGAGCCTCCTGGCGCGGGGCGGCATCTATGCCCAGATGTGGGCGGCGCAGGCGGAGCAGGAGGAGGGCCAGGCCATCGAGCAGGCCCTCGCCGAGCATGTCCCGCCAGACCGCCGCGCCGACGTGAAGGAAATGACATGACCGAGCCATTCGAAGACCGCGAGTCTCTGGAGAGCGCAACGCCCGACCTGAGGCATGCCGGGGCCGTGGTCGACCAGGCGATCGACTATATGACCAAGCAGAACATCGATGCGGTGGCGATCGCATCGGCATTGCTGGGCGGCGCATTGGGGATGCTGACGGCGCATATGACCTCCGAGGGGGTCATGGCCGTGCTCGACAACGCCAAGGCGAGTGTCGCGTCTGGCGAGTTGGAGGGGATGGGATCGGCCAATGTCCCGCATGGACACGCCTGACGGGCAGGCTATGCGCTTG
>NZ_LMUQ01000049.1:170399-234615 GCF_009765865.1 Acidisoma sp. L85 | reverse complement strand
ATTTCGGCCATCCGGCCTCGGTTCTCTCGGGTCCACATCCCGAGCTTGAATCATCCCTCCCCGAGCCGCCACAAGCATTTTCAAACGGTCTCTTAGAAACCCCGACCGATAGATGTAATCGCCCATTCAGTCGCATCGCGGAAAGAAACAAGGTCGTCACATCTAGCCGTGACCTTGGAGAGGCGCCATCATGGCGGCCGGGATCTGCGAAAGGTTACCATCAATGAACGAATTGATTTCGCTGGACGATGCCAAGGCCCTTATTGGGAAAGTTCGTCGCTGGCATCATAAATTTGAAATTATCCCCGGCCTCGTTACTCCTGGGTCTTATGATCCACAGGACCTTTGGAACAAGCTCCGGATCGACAACCGCGTCAGCGGTCAACGTGTATTGGATATTGGTGCGTCAGACGGCTTTTTTACGCTGCGGGCTGCTGAAAAAGGCGGCGAGGTGACAGCCGTGGATTTCCGTTCGAAGGATAGGCATGGGTTTGGTGTCATGGAGACGCTAACGGGACGAAGCTTCGCCTACGAGCACGCCAATATATTTGACCTGGACACTGAGCGTCTGGGTCAATTTGGAATAGTGCTTTTTCTAGGCGTTCTTTACCATTTGCCAGACATGATGAGAGCCTTTCACAAGCTGCGCGCGCTCTGCAGTGGAACTCTCTTCCTAGAAACCCACTGCGACAACTCCCCAAGCCCAGATTTCGCTATGGCCAGATACTACAAGGGCGACTCACTCGCCGGCGACATCACGAACTTCTGGTCACCCAACCGTTTGTGCGTTGTCGATATGCTAAGCGACGCCGGCTTCGACGTGGTGCGTGAGGAAGTATGGGGAGATCGCATGTTCGCTGAAGCGCGGGTGTCGGATGATCCGGAGAGAGCGTATAAAATGGGCGTCGCCTACGGACGAATATATACTCGCAACTGAGCGTGAGTCGCCTATTCAGAGGCGGAAAGCAATGATGAGAGCCTCCCGATGAAAAGCTTTCGAGTTCTGCTTCCAAAAGCCGCTTCTTCGAACTCAACATCCGAGGCCATTGTCCATCGACGAGAAGATAGCCAAAATATACTTTTCCGTGTTTTCTTTGGTCTTGTCTGCTCTCTCCGGTTGTAGTAGCGTGATTAAATGATAACGCTAGTTGCAACCGCTTGATCGTGCGAAAGGCGCCACTCTCCGGCAAAGGAACCCTCATTGGCGTTCGCTTGCAACAACCGCACCTGGCTAAGCTTGACTTATGGATCGCTTGGCAAAAAGACCCCTTATCACGGCCGTAAGCAATTCGGCGGCCTCTCGAGTTGGGTCTGGCACAGGCCATGCAGAGCCTCGAGCACGGGGTTGAACCCTAGCGCCGCATTTTCAACGGGACAAAGAATTTGATGAAAGAATTCATTCTATATGGTCACCCCAATCAAGTTGTCCGGGTCATAAACGGCGAGGTCTTCACCGAGGCCGCCAATCGGAAGATCGGCACATTTCGGGACGGCGCAGTCTACGGCTTGGACGGCAGGTTTATGCGCCGTCTCTCACGCCCCGAAACGCTGACCGCTGACGAATCCGCTCGATTAGCGAGTGAAGGCCTCTTGGCTGCTGACTGATCGCGTCCCAAGACGGAGATGTCGCCGGGAAGCACATCGCTCCGTCCCACCTGCACGAAGACAGAGTCGGTAATTCTGGAACGCGGCGCTGTGATGTAAGTCACAGTCGGATACCTTTTGAGCGGGCATTTTTGTCACCGCCGCTGGGAGCGGAACTAGCACCCCGCTTCCAGCTCCATCTGTGGCCTAACAACAACTTTTTGAACTCATAAGGGATCCTCTCTGGGTGCGAATAATAACCGTTGCAGCGTTGTATTTCGCAGCGATGGCGGTTGTTGCGCTTGCACTCATAATCCCGCGCGGGTTTTGCGACTACTAGCCGCGCCTCTCGCTAATCGCTCGCCTACTAAAAGACCAGGCTGAGGATGCGCACAACCTTCGGACCATCACGCCCCAAATTGCACCATTGCGACCCAGATAGCGACTAATCCCATCACTGCCCCGACCGCCTTGATATACGGAAGCATTTCGCCACCTCCTGTCTTTGCGGAGACAGGATCGCGACTTCCGGATCGCCGCGCAGTGATCTACCACACAGCGGGATTGCCTTTTCGATCACGCTTATGCCGCAGAAACAAAGCAGCCAGCAAGCCTTGCTCTAGGATCACGACAACGGGCTACGCCTTTCGAAGAGAACCGGCGGCAGTGTGAGATTACTCACAGTCGAAGCGGTTTAGTTTTGTTAGGACTCACTCTTATCAGCACTGTGAGCGGGTTGATAACTGACAGGCCCGCCATGCATCTGCGCCCTCTTCTCAACGCTGCTGTGGCTGCGAGCGAGGATCATTTTGATTGGAGCGACAATGGAAGGCACCGTTAGTCTCTACTCGATAGCTGTGACGTTGAACAAACTTGCTTGCATGACCAGGGAATTGGCGCGAGCCCAAATCAGCGGCACAGCAATAGATGGAGAGTTCGACGAAATCGAGGCACGCGCGAGCGAAATTGAGCGTCGCTGGGGTGAACTCGCAGAGGCCTTTGATCCAAATCCCATACCCACATCACGTAGCTATCGCGCCTACTCCGGCTTTTCATCTCCGAGTAAGTATTAAATTCGTCCGCGACACGCCCAGGTTTTGTCGACGCACGCTTCCCGTTCCAGTTCTGATGGAGTGCCCGTCTCCTTCGACTGCGCCTCTAGCGGAACCTCGAAAGCCACCAGCAATGAGGCGTCATCAAAGCGGCCTCCGCTAGAAACTACAGCAAATCCTCCTCCGATCGCCATAGTAAGCCCGCGTGAACAAATCTTGCGCTGCCGCAATAATGGGCTGCGGCAGAGCCGGGGGAGACGCCGCTAGCGAGCGTCTCACTCTCGTCGGTATTGTATCATGCCGCATCTGGAGGGGGACAGGAATGTCCCGCAAACGTCCCAAAGCCTTGCCTATTGCCCCTCGAGCAAATGCCGGACGTTCGAATCGCCTCGGGTCCGCCAAGCAAATCAAGCCATTGCGGCCGCCACCCACGCCGTTTCGAAGGGCATTCAGTTCCGGAGCATCCGCAAGCGCTGAGGGGCCTGCAACTTAACCGCCGCTCGCGCCGCCGCCAGGAGCAGTGGGAGAGGCGCCGCTTGAATTGGTCCCTGGGAGAGTGCCGGTGACAGGGTTTGTCGGGGTAGAGGCCGCCGGCGAAGCGTCCGGCGTCGGAGTCGTTACATTGGGTTCCCTGGCGCTCGTGCCCATGTCACAGGCCGCGAGTCCCAAAACCAGGCAGGCGGACGAGAAGGCCTTCAGCATCGTCGACGTTTTCATTGCTCATCCCTGTGTGTTTGTCTTCTCCTCAGTTGATGGGCGACGGCGGAACTGCAACATGTCGTCCCCCCCGAACGTTGCACGATCACGTCACTGCATCTCGCGCCGACGCTGCGAATAGGCCGATGTTGCGTATGAGCTGAGGCGCAGCGCTTTGGTTTAGTCCTCGGCGCCGTTAGCGACGCCGGCGTTCACGAACAAGACGTCGAACTGATGGGCGGATAGGCGGTCGCGGAGCGCCCTCACAGCCTCGTGATTGGTCATCTCCAGTTGCTCGATGAGGAGGCGACCGTTTGATGCCTCGGCGCTTTCGTGCAGGCCGGTCCGCTCCGTCCCTCGTATCGTCGCAATCGCGGTCCAGCCGCGCGACAGCCATTCGCGCGCGAGGGCGAGGCCCAAGCCACGTGAGGCTCCAACAACGAGGACGGTCTTCGATGCGCGTGTCGATATGACATTCCTTCCGGCTGATCAGTTCGAACGGCCATAAACCATGCTCCGATGGCTCGCACTATCGATCGTCCTGAGGATCATTGGGCCACAGGCCGGCCGTGCCAAGTTCGATGGAGTGATGATCTGGATCGCGGAAATAGAGGCTGGTCACGTTTTCCGACCAGTCGATCCGGCTCTCGGTCGGGATATTTGCATCTTCGAGACGCGTTTGCCAGGCGTCAATGTCGGCGCGATCAATGGCGAAACAGAGGTGCTGGTTGCCCTGACCGCCATGCGGCGGGATTGTTCCGACAGGCATGCGGCTTGGACTGAGCGAAGCACCGATCTTGAACAACAGCAATGCGCCTCGTCCGGGCACGGAAAGGGCGCATATCCGGTCATCGCGCAACATTGGCTGAAATCCGAAGAGTGTCTCGTAGAAACGCTGGGATGCGTCGAGGTCGGCGACATACAGACAAGTTTCAAGGATGCGATTGATTCCAGGCATGTCACGGCTCCTAATCAGCGCAGCTTCCGCAGCCCCTCAGCTCGCCTCGCGCGGTCGGCGATCTGTTCTCGGGAACGCCTGACGGTGGCCAAATGCCACAAGAGCAATCGCTGAAACTATGATGATCAGCGTTACCCAAGAAAGGCTCAGCACACCTTCGACTTCCAAAAGCAAACCACCGAGCGCGGAACCGCCGAAAATACCAAAACTGTAGATCGTGGAGAGCATTGACGCCGCGACATCCGCAGGCGGCCCAGCCGTGTTATTGGTGGCCGTCTGGAAGAAGGTCGGCACGCCACCGAACGACACGCCCCATAGAAAGATCGTGACATAGTCTATTACCGCGAAGCGGGCCAAGACACCCAAGGAGAGCATCGTGATTCCTGTTAGCAGCATGGCACCCCAAGCGGTTCGGCGAAGATGTTCGTCGACCGTTCGGCCGACTATCCAGATGCCGACGAGCGCTCCAACGCCGAACAGGAGCAGCGCTGTTCCTGTGCCACCCACCAGCTGCAATTTTGCCGCCAGCGGCGCCATATATGTGTAGAGCGTGTAATGGGCCAAAACCGTTACCAAGGTGGCGCCAAGAACGATCGGAAATCCCGGTCGGATTGCGACCTGCAGGAGCGAGATACGCTCTTCGACGGTTTCGCCAGGAACCGACGGCAGCTTCCAAGCGACCCAGCCGATCAGCAGCAATGGGACAAGCGATAAGATCGCGAAAATCATGCGCCAGCCGATCAAGCCTCCGACCACGCTCCCCAGAGGTAGGCCGAATGACATTGCGACGGTACTGCCAGCCAAGGCGACCGCAACGGCGCGGCCCGCTTTGTCTCTGGTGGTCAGATGCCAAGCGTAGCCGGCCAGAAGCGGCCAGAGCGTGCCCATGAGAAGACCGGTAAAAACCCTCGCCACAACCGTCAGCTCGTACGTCGAGGACCATGCGGTCGTGGCATTGACGACAACAAAGCCGCCCAGCAGAGCAATGAGAAGAGGGCGGCGGGGCAGACCCCGCGTGACGGCGACGATAGGAATTGCGGCTACCGTGGAGGCGATGGCGCAAACAGAAACCAGAAGACCTACGGCAGCTGGTGAACACCGCAGATCCGCACTCATTTGTGGCAGCAGGCCCGCCGGCATCATTTCAGTGAGCAGAGTTGAAAAAGCCGCTGTCGATAGTGGCAGCAGAGCCGCGAGCGGCAGTTTTGTGGGCGCTTTGGTCATCGACCCACGCTCCGTGTTATTGTGTCACCCCCCTCCGACAACATGTCACGAATGCTCGCTGACGCGAAATCCTTTCCGGCGTTCGATGTTCTGGGCGCTGCACGGCCCGGGCCCGCCATCGCTACCGGGTGCTTAAACCGCCTGAGCGTTCATCCGGTCCGCTGCCGGCGAGGCCGCCGCGCTGTCTTTGATTGCGTCCAGCACAGTCTGCGGGTCAGCCGCCACCGCCATCGCCGCCGCCTCGGTATCGACCCGGTTCTCAAGATGAGGATGGTCTCGGCGCTGCTCTTCCAACAGTGAAATTATCTTCGCGGATTTCTGCTCACTTAGAATGGCGAGTTCCAGGGTTAGCTGCTCCCGGTAGCTGGCAAGCTGGTCATCACGCCTTTGCGTCGTCAGAATCAACACGGTCACGTAGAGTGCCAGAAGCCCCAAGCCTCCCTGAAGCCAATTGAATGGCGGCGCGTCCCAAGGTCGCAAGCCCGATAGGCTCACAAGCAGGTTGCTGGCGATCCAGAGCGCGACGATCGCCGTCAGGGCCGCGATAAACCGCGGACGACCGATCCACGCCGTCAGACGTTCTACCACCCGCTGGAGCGTGCCCGCTTCCTGGTGATGATCAGCATGGAGTTTAGCGATGGCACGGATGGTTTCTTCGATATGCGCGGGGAGGATCGGCGTCTCAGCTACCATTCGACAACTTCCAATGGCCTCGCGCCGGATGAGGCACGGTTCGCGCTAGGATATAATCCGTCGTGAGACTGCACTGGCTCGGTGGACGATTGCAGCGGCCCACGGCGCCCGGCACAAAGCACCGAGCGCCATTGACGTTGAGAACCAACCTATCGGACGGCGCCTGTCGCCCCGAGCCCCGCATCTCCGAGTCCGGGCGGTCTTCCGTAGCCGGCGCCCGTACCGTAATACGTGTCGATGTCCGTACTGCGGGTATCGCTCCACTGGCCCAAATCGCTGGCGTCGAAAGTCGGGGCACCCTCAAGTCGATGGCGGTCGATGTTGACCACAAAGCCACCAGCTTGCGGATCATAGGTCAATTGGTTCCAGGGAAGCGGATGATAGCGCTCTCCGATCCCCAGAAAGCCACCGAAGCTGAGGATCGCGTAGTCGGCCTTCCCTGAAGCCTTGTCGAGCATCACGTCGTAGACGCTGCCGAGGCTCTCGCCAGCCGTATTGTAAACCGCCGTACCGCTGACCTTGCTGGCAGCGATCAGCCGGCCGCCGGTGTCACTGGGATTGTCGATCCTGTCCATCATTCACTCCATTGCTGAGCCTAGCCACGGGCCCGTTACGCCCCGTGGGGAACAAAGAGATGGCCGCAGGCGGCGGAGGAACTCAGCACAAAATCGTGGCCCACCGAGAATTGATGGGCACGGCCGCTATCTCGAACGGTTCGAGCTTGCCTATGTCACGCGCGTGGACAGGCTGCTAAATCATGCTAGAGCACAGGACATGAGTGAACTGGTTCAAGACACGCAAGAGACCTTGGAGCGGCACGAACATCTCGCTCATGGCGCCCCCGATCATCATGGGCGGCGCATCGCTCTGCTGATTGGCGTCCTGGCTGCCGTCCTGGCGGTATGCGACATGAGCGAGCGCAGTTCCCAGAACGCCTATCTTGCTCATCATGTCGGCGCCAGCGACGAATATGCCTTCTATCAGGCGCGACAGACGCGCGCGCTGGTGCTGAACCAGAGCGCCGTCTTGCTGGACGCGCTACCGCCGACGCCGCAGACGGCGAAGGCGGCCCAAACGGCTCGAGCGGAGGCCAACCGCCTGATAGAAGACAGCGACCGGGGGAACGGCCAGAAGCAAATCCTGGCGCGTGCGGTCGCCGAGACCAAGGCGCGCGACCTGGCGCTGCACCGATACGAGTGGTTTGAGATCGTCACCAGCGCGCTGCAGATTGCGATCGTGCTGGCAAGTGTATCGGTCATAACGCGGATACGAGTCATTGCGTTTGTGGGGGCAGGATTGGGCTTGGTAGCAGCCGGCCTGGCGGCGCTGGTCGCGACGGGATCCGTCTGAGGTAGATATTTACGCGAACCGACTAGGCATGGCTTGTCTTACAGCGAGAGCTGAGTTGATCGCATTCGCGGCAAGTATTACAATCGCCGAATTGGACTTGCAATATTAGACTGGTCTGTCCGGCTGGCGTCCGCAGCGCCGCCCTTGCAGGATCGGTGCCGAGACAGTTCTTTGGGGGGAAGACATTATGACTGAATTCCGGACCGAGACCGACAGCCTTGGTGCCGTCGAGGTTCCGAGCGACAAGCTGTGGGGCGCACAGACGCAGCGATCGCTGGAACATTTCAGCATTGGCCAGGATCTTATGCCGCGCGAGATGATCGCGGCCTATGCAATCCTGAAGCGCTGTGCGGCGGTCGCCAATCACGACGGGGGACGGTTGAAGACTGACGCGTTTAATCTCATCGTAAAGGTCTGCGACGAACTGTTGAGTGGGCAGCATCAGGATATGTTTCCGCTCCATGTCTGGATGACAGGCAGCGGCACGCAGTTCAATATGAACGTCAATGAAGTTTTGTCGAATCGATGCTGTCAGCTGGCCGGAACCGCGCTGGGCAGTAAGGCACCCGTTCATCCCAACGACCACGTCAATATGTCGCAATCCTCGAACGACAGCTTTCCGTCGGCGATGTATATCGCGGCTGCGATGGGTGTGACGGGCCGGCTGATACCGGCTGTCTCGGCGCTCAGGGATGGGATTGCCGCCAAGGCCGATGAGTGGGTCGATATCGTCAAAATCGGCCGCACGCACATGCAGGATGCGACACCTCTCACGCTCGGACAGGAATGGTCGGGATATGTCGGCATGCTTGACGACGATCTGGAGCGGCTCACTGACGCGCTCAAGGGCGTCTACCGGCTTGCTTTGGGAGGTACAGCGGTCGGGACGGGCATCAACGCCGCGCCGGGCTTCGCGGAGGCCGCCACCGCCGAGATCGCCAGGTTCACCAAACTGCCTTTCGTCAGCGCACCCAATAAATTCACGGTCCAAGGCGCGCATGACGCGCTGGTTCAACTTTCCGGCACGCTTCGCACCTTGGCAACCTCGCTCTACAAGATCGCCAACGATATCCGCCTGCTGTCCTGCGGGCCGCGGGCCGGCTTTGCCGAATTACTGATCCCGGAGAACGAGCCGGGTTCCTCGATCATGCCGGGCAAGGTCAATCCGACACAGGCCGAGGCGCTCGCCATGCTGTCGGTGCAGGTGATGGCCAATGACGTGGCAGTTGGTTTCGGCGGCGCGGGTGGCTACCTCGAAATGAATGTCTACAAGCCGCTGATCATCGCCAATATCACGCAGTCGATCACGCTGATCACCGACGGTTCCACCAACTTCCGGAAGTTTTTGGTGGAGGGGACGCGCCCCAACCGCAAGAAGATCGCTGAATACGTCGAGCGTTCCTTGATGCTGGTGACCGCGCTCGCGCCGGTCATCGGATACGATAAGTCGTCGAAAATTGCCCATCATGCGATGGACCACGACTTGACGCTGAGAGACGCCGCATTGCAACTCGGCTTCGTCAGCGCGGAGGAGTTCGATCGCGTGGTGGACCCCATCAGGATGACGAAGCCCTACGTTGCCACCGCGGAATAGGAACACACACCCCTATTCATTTGTAGCAGACGGATTTCTTCGAAGGCGATCGACATGACCCAAGCCGGCGACACAGGATATGCGCTTCTTCACAATCCGCGCCTCAACAAGGGAACTTCCTTCACTGA
Organism: Acidisoma sp. L85; assembly: GCF_009765865.1. GTDB lineage: Bacteria > Pseudomonadota > Alphaproteobacteria > Acetobacterales > Acetobacteraceae > Acidisoma. The sequence goes on along the minus strand of NZ_LMUQ01000049.1, from coordinate 225,336 downwards.
GGTGGAGCGTCGTGCGCATGGCCTTGAGGGCCTGCTGCCGCCGGTGCCGAACACGCTCGAGATTCAAGTTGCGCGGGCGCATGCTGAGCTGACGCATCTCGATAATGATCTGCAGAAGTATTTGTTCCTGTCCGATCTGCAAGCTCGGAACGAAACGCTCTTCTACGCCGTCGTGATGTCCGATCCCGCGACGTTCATGCCGCTTGTCTATACGCCCACAGTCGGCGAAGCCTGCCAGAAGTTCGACCATGTTTTCCGTGCCGCGCGTGGCCTCTATTTGCCGATCACCGCCCGCAGCCGGATCGCGGAGCTGCTTGGCAATTGGCCGGAGCAGGATGTCCGCTTCATCGTCGTGACGGATGGCGAGCGGATCCTTGGCCTTGGTGATCTCGGGGTCGGAGGCATGGGCATACCGCTCGGCAAGCTATCGCTTTACACCGCCTGCGCCGGCGTGCCACCGCAGTTTTGCCTGCCGATCGTGCTTGATGTCGGCACCAACAATCCGGCGTTAATCGACGATCCGCTCTATCTTGGCCTCCGCCAGGAACGGGTTCGCGGCGCGGATTATACGAGCTTCATCGATGAGTTCGTGGAGGCGGTGCAGATGCGCTTCCCCAAATGCTGCATCCAGTGGGAAGACTTCGCGAATTTCAACGCGGTTCCGATCCTTGCCCGCTACCGCGATAAGATCTGCACCTATAATGATGACATCCAGGGGACGGCGGCGGTAGCGCTGGCTGGGATTTACGCGGCCCTGCGCATCTCCGGCGGGAAACTCACGGAGCAGCGCTTCCTGTTCCTGGGCGGCGGATCGGCGGCGACGGGCATCGCTGAGCTGATCTCGCAGGCGATGGCGCTGGAAGGGCTCGACATCAATCAGGCGCGGCTGCGCAACCCGCTTTTCGACATTAACGGTTTGATGGTGAAATCGCGGACAGACCTCGCGGATTTCCAGAAGCCATTCGCGCAGGACCACGCGCCCCTCGACAAATTCGTCGATGCCGTCAAAGCGCTGCGGCCGACCGGGATCATCGGCGTGAGCACCGTGCCGAAACTCTTCAATCAGCAGGTGATCGAGGCCATGGCCGCGATCAACAAGCGACCCATCATTTTTCCGTATTCCAATCCGACATCGCGTTCGGAATGCACGGCGGAGGAGGCTTACCGCTGGACCAATGGCCAGGCGATCTTCGCCAGCGGCAGCCCCTTCCCGCCCGTCGAATTCGCCGGGGAGACTCTGGTTCCCGGCCAGGGCAACAATGTCTATATCTTTCCCGCGATGGGCATGGCCGTCTACGCAACGGAATCGTCTCGCGTGACGGAGGAGATGTTCATAGTCGCCGCCAAGGCGGTCGCCGAGCAGGTTGGCGAAGAGAGTCTGGCCACCGGCCTCATCTACCCGCCTCAAAGCAAGATCTTCGAGGCCTCGCTCCATGTCGCGACCGCCATCGCGAACTACATTTTCGACAATAAACTCGCCCGGGTTGCGCGGCCCGATGACGTAGCGGCTCTTATCCGAAGCAGTGCCTATAAGCCGGTCTATCCGAGCTAAGCCCTCGCTACAATGAATCGGGTTTTGCAAGTGCAGAGGCAGGATAGGGAGGTTGCCGGTCAAACGAGAGAAGCGCTGACGGCGCAGAAACTTACCCTCCTCTCCCAGATCGTGCAGTTGCTGCTCATGAGCGGCCAGACAACTGAGCGTCTTGTCCATGCGACTGAACGCGTAGGCATGAGGCTCGGGATGCGCGTCACGGTCTTGCCGGGCTGGGGTGCGACCATCCTCGCTTTCGACGACGACCAGCACAAGCGGCTGGAGTTGGTGCCCGGCGCGCCGGTGGCAGTGGACATGCGCAAAGTCACCACGACGATGTCTGTGGTCGATGAGATATGCGATGGCAGGCGCGATATCGCCTCCGCCGAGTCCGCATTGGGCGCGGTTTCCCGGTTGTCGCCGATATCGGTCTGGCGCTTCGCGGTGCTGGCGGCGGCGGGTGCGGCAGCGCTCGCCATCTTGTTTGGGGCGCGACACTGGCCTGAAATTCTCCTGGTGGCCGCCACGGCGGGGATAGGCGCGCTTATCCGCCGGGGACTCGCCCTCGTGACGAAGAATCTCTTTGTGCAGCCTTTCATGGCGGCACTGGTGGCGGGGCTGGCGGGTGCTTTTGCCCTGCGGCATGCGCCGGGCTCAATGTCGAGTCTGGTCGCCCTCTGTTCCTGCATGATCCTCGTCCCTGGACCACATTTGCTGAACGGGGCACTCGATCTTGTCCGCGGCCGCCTGCCATTGGGCGGTGCGCGGATCGGCTATGCCAGCATGACGATTCTGATGATTTGCACCGGCCTGCTTTTCGGATTGGCGATCGGCGGCGCGAACCTCCCGGTCAATACCCCTCCGGCTTCGGTGTCTCTCCTCATCGATGTATTGTCCGCCGGCGTGGCGGTTATGGCCTACGGAACCTTCTTCTCGATGCCGTGGCGGATGTTGCCAATTCCCGTGGTAATCGGCATGGCGGCCCATGCGCTGAGGTGGGTATTGATCGGTGTCGCGCATACTTCACCCGCGCTAGGCGCGCTCGGAGCCTGCGCTTTAGTCGGCGTCCTGATGACACCGATCGCAAATTGGCTGCACCTTCCCTTTTCGGGCTGCGCTTTCGCCGCGGTGGTCTCGCTTATTCCAGGCATCTACCTGCTGCGGATGGCGGGCGCTCTGGTTCAGCTTGTTGCTGCCGGTGACGCGGGATCGCCGGATCTGGTGTCCACCGCGATCGGCGATGGGACGGCGGCGATGATCATTCTCGTGGCCATGGCCGCCGGCCTGATCGTTCCAAAGCTTCTGATAGAAGGCTATCGCCCGCAGGCGTGAGCGTTGCTCAACGTGGAAGCAGGTTGGTTTTCGCGAGATCGAGCACCTCGTCTCCACGGCCACTCATTACCGCGCGAAGCACCCACAAGCTGAATCCTTTCATCTGCTCCACGCCAATCGTCGGCGGCATGGAGAGTTCCTGCTTCGCCGTCACGACATCGAGGACAGCGGGACCATCGTGAGCGAGTATGTCGCGAACCGCACCCGGCAGGTCGCCAGGGTCCTCGACGCGAACCGCGTGAATGCCCATCGCGCGCGCCATGGCGGCAAAATCCGGGTTTTGCAGATCGACGCCCGACTCAACGAAACCCGACGCTTTCATCTCCAAGGCGACGAATCCCAAAACGCCATTGTTGAAGATTACCACCTTCACCGGCAGTTTCATCTGGGTCAGCGTGATCAAGTCGCCCATCAGCATGGCAAAGCCACCATCGCCTGACATCGATATGACCTGACGCCCCGGCTGAGCGGCCTGCACACCGATCGCATGTGCCATCGCATTGGCCATGGAGCCGTGAACCCAGGATCCAACGAGACGGCGCTGCCCGTTCATAGCGAGATAGCGTGCCGCCCAAATCGTTGGTGTGCCGACGTCCGCCGTGAACACGGCATCCTCCGCAGCCGCTTCGCTGAGCACGCGCGCGAGGTATTGCGGATGAATGGGTTTGTGGCCTGGCGTCCCGCGGGCGAGTTCGTCGAGGCCGGCGCGGGCCTTCCGATAGTGCGTCAGGCTGTCGTCCAGGAACTTTCTCTCGGTCTTAGCCTTCAACATCGGCAACAACGCGTCGATTGTTGCGCCGACATCGCCCACGAGACCTAGATCGAGCTTGCAGCGGCGACCGAGATTCTCGGGGCGGATATCGACCTGCGCGATTTTCGCGTCTGTCGGCAGGAATTGCTTGTAAGGGAAGTCGGTCCCGAGCATCAGCAGCACATCGCAAGCATGCATCGCCGCGTAGCCGGAGGAGAAGCCAATGAACCCCGTCATTCCGACGTCATAGGGGTTGTCGAACTCGACATGCTCCTTCCCGCCGAGCGCATGTACCATTGGGCTTTTCAGCGTTTCGGCAAGCTGCAGAAGCTTGTCGTGCGTCCCCGCGCAGCCCCTGCCGCAGAACAGGGTCACCTTCTTGGCGTCGTTCAGGAGCCGTGCGAGCGCGGCCAGCTGACTCTGGGCGGGCGTGACGACAGGTGCCACTGGCACAAGCCCGCCATTCGGCGAAATACCGCGAGCGGGCGCCGAACGAAGTGCGACGTCGCCGGGAATCACGAGAACAGCGACGCCACGCTGACCGACGGCCGCGCGAATAGCGTTTTCCAAAACATAGGGGAGCTGCGCCACGTCCGAAACGAGCTCGCAGTAGTGGCTACATTCGCGAAACAAATCTTGCGGATGGGTCTCCTGGAAATATCCGCCGCCGATCTCCCCGGACGGAATCTGCGCCGCTATCGCGAGGACCGGCGTACGGCTGCGATGTGCATCGAACAGGCCATTGATGAGATGCAAATTGCCAGGCCCGCATGATCCGGCGCAGACCGCCAGCTCACCGGTAATCTGCGCCTCCGCTGATGCCGCGAAAGCCGCTACCTCCTCGTGGCGGACATGGATCCAATCGATCGTATTCCGGCGTCGCAATGCCTCGGTGAGACCGTTGAGGCTGTCACCAACTACGCCAAAGATGCGTTTGACCCCGGCCTGAGCCAAAGTCTCGACGATGAGGTCGGCTACATTGTTTATCTGCACGGTGCATCTCCTTGTGCTCGGACACCCGGCTGAGGCCTCTCGGCGCCGCGAGTTGAGCGTAAGTGGATCTCTCGTCTCCTGCATCCTCAATCGGCAGGTCGAGGCGGTCGCAGTCCATCGATTAGAATATCGATTAGCCGTAACGCGCTGGCCTGCCACCCCGGGCTGGTATTGCCGTAGGTGAAGCCGACGAGGGCGCGCAGAAGGTCGTTCGGATCGACGTTGGGGCGGATATCGCCAGCGACGCTGGCGCGGTCGACGAGAAGAACCATGGCGTTTGTGATCTGCCCAAGCGAGGAGGCGTAGAGTTCCGGTGTATTGGCGACGATCGCGCCAATCGCCGAGGCCATGACTTTCTTCGTGGCGATATAGTCAACGAAAAGCCGCATCCACTCGTGAAGGGCCTCACCGGGAGACAAGGACGCGAGAAGACGCGCCGCCGACCCCGCCAATTGCTCAACCTCGCGCCGGTAGACCGCCTCGATGATCGCGTCGCGCGTCGGGAAGTGTCGGTACAACGTGCCGATGCCCACCCCCGCCCGTCGGGCGATCTCGTCGAGGCTGACATCCGCGCCCAATTCGGCGAAGGCAAGCTTTGCCACCTCCGTCAGGCGCTCGCGGTTCCGCTGCCCGTCCGCCCGCAATCTACGCGGAGGCAGAGCCTCCTCCCCGTCTGACCCTCCTTCGATCCTGGGAGTCAGGCCCTCCAGCTCAACGGTCATGGTGCCGGCCTCTTGCTAAAAGGAGGAGTCCTCCGTATATGATCCGGAGACATCCTCCGTTTAACGGGTGGCCGAGCTGATGGCAATGAGAATGCCAAGCTGGCGAGCGAGCGGAGGCCTGGACCCATCTGGTCCGAAACTAACCAAGAACTGGAGACTGTTATGGCAAAAGCATTTGGAGCGACGTCCACCACTGACGAGGTGCTCGAGGGTGTGGACCTGAGCGGCAAGCGAATCCTGGTCACGGGTGTCTCGGCCGGGTTGGGGGTTGAGACCGCCCGGACTCTGGCCGCCCATGGCGCCCAGGTGGTCGGCGCAGCGCGCGACCTGCGGAAGGCCCATGCCGCCACCGAGGAGGTTCGCGCACAGGCAACCAGAGTCGGCGGTCTCGAACTCGTTGAACTGGATCTTGCGTCGCTGGCAAGTGTGAGGGCCTGCGCCGACGCACTGGTTGCGGCGGGCAAGCGCTTCGACCTGGTGATCGCCAATGCCGGCGTCATGGCCTGCCCTTTCGGCAAAACCAGTGACGGCTTCGAAACGCAGTTCGGCACGAACCACCTGGGCCACTTCGTCTTCGTCAACCGCATCGCCTCGCTATTCAATCCCGGCTCCCGGCTGGTCAACCTGTCCTCGGCGGGCCATCGATTCTCGGACGTCAATCTCGACGACCCGAATTTCGAGAACTCACCGTATACCGAGTTCGGCGCCTACGGCCGCTCGAAGACCGCCAATATCCTGTTTGCCGTCGAATTCGACCGGCGACACAAGGCGAAGGGTGTGCGGGCCACGGCTGTCCACCCCGGCGGCATCCAGACCGAACTTGGCCGTCACCTCAGTCCTGAAGCCATACAACAGCTGATCGACGGGATAAACGCGGCGAACGCGACTTCGGGCCAGCCCGCCTTCGACTGGAAGACGGTTCCGCAGGGCGCGGCGACCTCGGTCTGGAGCGGCATCGTCGCCTCCGCCGACGAGGTCGGCGGCCTCTATTGCGAGGACTGCCACGTGGCGGAACTCAGCGAGGGGGAAGGCATCCGCGGCGGTGTACGCGCTTATGCCCTCGATGCAGAGCATGCGAAGGCACTCTGGGCCAAGAGCGAGGAGATGGTGGGCGAGCGGTTCTGATCGCGTAGTTTCTACCACGTCGCTTCCACCCCTTCTTGCTTGGGAGGGGATAGTGGTGGGTTCGCCCGACTGGCGACCCACCCCGACCTCTGCCCGTCCAGGGAGGGGCTATTGCATAGTGCCTTCGGCGCAGTAGCTAAAAGCCTAAGGATCTGGCACCTGATCTTATAAGAAACGGGAGGTGCCAGTGCGTAAGCTCGTGATTGCGTCGACTTTAATCCTACTGGCCTCATGCAAAGCTGAACCTCCTCCCGTTCAGCAGGTTCAGTTTGTGCCGCCCCCTCCCTCCAAACCGACAGACAGAGCACCCATCTGCGGACGGCCCGAAGAGGTCGCGGCTTTCGCAGCGGTCGGGCTGCAGACGCAACTCATGCAAACCGCGCTGTCCTGCGGTGGCGAAGACAAATACGGGACCTTCGTCACCAAGTTTCAGTCTGATCTTCGAGATCAACGCAAAGTCCTGGCGCTTTTCTTTACCCGAGCCTATGGAAGCGCCCGGTCACGAAGCTCCTTCGACGCGTACATCACCCAGCTTGCTAATGCCCAGTCGCAACAGGATCTGAAGTCGGGCGCCTCGTATTGCGATTTCAGCAAATCTCAGCTGGATAAGGCGCAGGCGCTGGCGACTGTTGAGGACCTCAACAACTTCGCGGCTCAATCTCCCATTCAGCAGTCCCTGGATGTCGAAGCATGCGGCTCACCATCGGCGCCACCTGAGACGGTAACGGTTCATCGCGCCACAAGGTCGTACAAAAAGAAGAAGCATACTCCTAAGTCTTAAACCCGCTAGCGGGGTTTCGCGGCTGAGGAGGTCGGGGTTGAGCCCGCTTTGGTATAGCGCTACTGAACTCTCACCAACTCGTATCCCAGTTGGGTGACGCTGACGTGGTAACTCGCGCATGCCGGGTTCACCACGCTATGCTGATCGCCTTGGCAATAGACCTTGAAGGTCTCCCTCCCCGTGCTTGCCTGATGCCAGCCGTGAGGGTCCGCCCGGCCAAAACCGACATAGGACGTCTTCGCCATCTTATCGCAGCCAGAACCAGCTAGCGGGTTTTCATCCACCGCGAAGCTGCGGTCGTCCAGCAAGGTTGAGTCGGGCGCGGCCTTGAAGGCGAGAACTGGCTCCGATGCATTGCCGTGCGTGCCTCTATGGCTACCGGCTCGGCAAACCCCGTAATCCGTCAATACGGTTTTCTTCGGAACCTGGTTCACGTGAACGTCCTCCGCCAAAAATACCTGCGCCGAGCCGATGGCCGCGCCGTTCGGCCGCTGAAGATCGAAGCTTAAGTTTAGAGCCTCACCTCTCGGGTGGACGAAAACGACGTCCTGCTGGCCTTCGATGCTGAGACGGTTTTCGTGGTGGGGCTCATCACCGGTGATTGCGACGAAGGCTTTGCCCGGCAAATTCGTCTTCACGGTCACCGTTACGGCCTCTGTCGAAGCTTTGTCATCCGGAAGCAGATTTGAAATCCAGGCCAATATGGGGCGACGGCTCGAACCCGCGACGCATTTCGAATAGGCGTCCCAGCCGCCCCTCTGGACAGCTCTTTCGAGGATAGAGAGATCGCTTATTTGGCCGACTTCCTTCGTGTAGAGCTCCTTCATCACGCCGACTTCTTTGACGAGATCCTTGTAGCTCGAGGCGGCACCAAGCGTGATCACCGCGATAGTTCCACTCGCCTTTTCGGCCGCGAAGTTATTCGCGTTGATCGTGTTGCTCAGCGCCAGCCGGTAGGCGAAATTGCTTTTGATCGCGGTGGTGTCGAAGTTGAGGCGAGAGCCGCAAGCAGCGATGTAGTTCTGCGCGCTCGCGCCATGGGCCGTGTAGCCTGCCGCCAGAGCGATGCCGATCAGGCAGCCGCACAGCATTGGTCCCATGGAATTGGTCCTCAAATTGGCCGAGTAGCGGTAATAGCTTGTTGGAAATCAGAGTGTTCTTGGAGAGAGAAAGCCGCCCCTTTCGGATTGTCAATGGTCCGATCCCGCTCGTGCCTGATTGGGCGACAATTATGATTCACGGAAAACTCGGCGGAATTTCCCCAGCCGTTGACATCCACTCTCTCGGCCCCGAGATAGTTCCGCAATGCAACCGTCCGCCGATCGAAAAGCTTCAGGTCTTTCCGCGGGCCTGACCCTGCTCCTTGCCGTGACCGCCGGCATCAGCGCGGCGAACATGTATCTTGCACAGCCTTTGATCGGCCTTATCGGCCCGGCTATCGGCCTTCACCGAGGGGCCTTCGGGCTAGTCGTGACCCTCACGCAAATCGGCTATGCCAGCGGCTTGCTTCTAGTCGTGCCGCTGGGAGATTTTCTTGAGATTCGAAGGCTGATGGTCGTCACGCTGAGTCTTGGCGCGACCACGCTTCTGCTCACATCCTTCGCTCGATCTGCGCCGCTTTTCCTGATTGCTTGCTTCATTATCGGGCTGACTTCGGTCACGACGCATATGGCAGTGCCCCTCGCCGCTCATCTCGCGGACCCAAAAAAACGCGGGCGTCAGGTCGCGACGATTGTGAGTGGGTTACTGACGGGAATCCTGTTCGGCCGCCCTATCGCCAGCCTCATCGCGAGCGCCATCGGCTGGCGAATGGTTTTCATTGTCGCGGCTTTTGCGATGGCGAGCATTGCCATCGTACTTTGGCGTCGCCTGCCCGACCATCACCCACAAACGCGCAACAACTATCTCGGTGTATTGAGGTCCCTGTTCCCATTGGTGAGAAATACGCCCGTCTTACGTCGGCGCATGGTGTATCAGACATCGGTGATGTTCGCATTCTCGGTGTTGTGGACAGCTATTCCTCTGGAGCTATCATCGCCGCATTTTGGCTTTGGGCAGCCCGGCATCGCGCTCTTTTCTCTTGTCGGCGCGGCGGGTGCGCTGTCGGCGCCCATCGCGGGGCGTCTCGCTGATGCGGGCAAAGTGTTCACAGGAACCGCTATCGCCTTGATGATGGTGTCGGCCGGCATTCTCCTGACTTGGCCAGGCTCGGCCTCCGATGGCTGGATCGGCATTCTCACCCTGAGCATTGCGACGATATTGCTGGACGGCGGAGCCCAGGCTCACCAAGCCTTCGCGATGAAAGTCTTATTCGATCTAGCGCCGGCCCAGCGCAGCCGAATCAATGCGATGTTCATAGCTGTGGCATTCCTGGGAGCGGCAGTCGGCTCAGCCGTGGCGCCCTTCGCCTTCGCATATGGAGGATGGCCGCTGGTGGCTTTGCTGGGCGCGGTGCCGCCTCTCACCGCGCTTTGTTGCTTTCTGGTGTGGGAGCGGCGACAGCCAGCCATAGCCTGAAATCCGGCCCGGACCCTAGCAGCCTCTAGCGGATCAAATCGATGCCAACGCCAATAACCAGTCCGACGAGAGCCCAGAATATACTCTGCGTCACTCTTACCCGCGCTCGCCCTGGTAGAGCCGCCGGGGCGGGGGTGGGTTCGGAGGTCGGCACGGAGGGGCCTCCATCGTCCAGCTTCAGGTCCAGGCGGCTCTCGTCGACGGTCAAGTCCGAGATGTAACCATGGAGGACCGCCGCTTGACCCTCCTCATCCGCGGGCGGGAGATAGGCCGCCCATCCTTCCCCCTGGCCATTCGGGCGCTCGACGTCGAGAACGTAAAAGCCTTCGACCCTCGTCTCCAGCCGCAACCGTTCAAGACGTCTGGTGGAGACCGCGTCGGCGATCTTTTCGAAGACTTGCCGGGGCAGGTAGGCGGTGAGACTCCAGGGCAGGATTTCCTCATGCGGCTCGGTCAGTCGCAAAACCGATACCGGCCAGGATTTACGAGCGCGCCGATCCCAATCGGACGTCCCAAGCTTTGCCCCGTCGTATGAGTAAATAGAAACCGAAAACTCGGTCGTTTCCGTTTTGGGCTGGCCCAGGACTCCGACGCGGTTGATCCATCCGTCGATCTCCGCGACGCCGCCCAGGCGGGGCTCGGAAACCGGAGGGCGCAAATCGCCCTCCATGGATCCATAGGTGGCGTAGTGGCGATACAGGGCGATATTCTTGATGCGTAGAGGCAGACTCCAGCCAGGCAATCCGAATTGAGGAAAACCTTCGGCGAGGGCGTAGACCTGCTCCTGATACTCAAACCGCCCATCCTCACGCGCAACAACCTCCACGTCACCTCCATTGCGAGCGGTCGAGAGAACATGGGATCAGAAGGGCGGGCCCCCTCGCCAGTCGCTGCGGGCTATGGTGTCACTCGCACGGTCGGCTGACTAGTACCCCTCGACAGAGGGCTTCATCGGTCAGCAAGACGCCCACGGCTATAAGCGCCGGGGCGTCCGCATTGGTGAAAGCACTCAACCATTCCGTTTATATCTTCGAGCGTCACGCAGCCCCTAAAGTGATCGCGTCAGTGGCGCGCGGGGCCTGCTAGACCTAGCGAGACGGGACGCCAAGGGATGCTTCGTGCGAAGCATTTCTCCCCACCACTCTCAGCCGGGCATCAAAACCTTGTCGATAACTTGAATAACACCGTTGGATTGGCCGACATCGGCGATTGTGATATCCGCCATGCCGCCCTTTTCGTCTTCAACGATGATATTGCTGGAGCCATTCATCATGAATGTCAGTGTCCCGCCTTCAAGGCTTTTCAATTCTGTCTTTCCGCCACCAGCCAGAATCATGCTCCGGATTTTGGTGGTGTTGTAGTCACCGGGAACGACGTGATAGGTGAGAATCTTGGTCAGTGTCGCCTTGTTCTCGGGTTTCACAAGTGAATCGACCGTCCCCGCCGGAAGATCGGCGAAGGCTTCGTTGGTCGGCGCGAATACTGTGAACGGCCCGGCACCGCTGAGCGCACCGGCAAGGCCCGCCGCCTTCACCGCGGCCACGAGTGTCGTATGATCCTGTGAATTCACCGCGTTGGCGACGATCGTTTTGCTCGGATACATCGCCATACCGCCAACCGACACGGTATTCGGCGCCATCATGGATGATTGCGCATGCGCCATTGAGATTGCGACGGGCGCTACGAGCGCGGCGCCCACGGCGAAGACTGCTAACCGAATTGTTCTGCTCATGGCAAAATTCCTTCACTGTCGCGACCACGTCGGCCGCACACATAGTCGCAATGAGTCACAAAGTTGGATGCAGTCGTGCGGTGAGATTTTGCGGGGGCGGCGAAAATCTCGACAATGCTTGATGGTGTTTGCTGGACACGCCCCACTTCGCCAATCGGAGCGCGGGCAAATCGCCGGAGCAACCGAAGAAGGAGTGAGTACCCTAGGGGGTGCTCACTCCGAAATACTTCTTCCGGCTCACATCGCCATCAGCTACTCGGGAGGCACAAGATTGGATGCACAGACACTGCAACTTTCCGCATCGGGAGATGCCCCTATCAACTCGTACCGGAACGACAACCGGCGACCGTCCGTCCCGGAGGCATATCAATCTCGTTCGAAATTCAGTGTCCGGTGCCAGTATTCCTCCGCTCGTCCTTGCGGGCAGCCTTCCTGCCGCCACAGAACATAGGCGCGCTCGCGAATGTGCTGTTCATACGCCTGGTGCCAGTAGTCGTCCGCGCGCCCTGCGGGGGAACCGTCCTGCTCCCATAGAAGGTAAGCGTGCTCGCGAACCCCCTGCTCAAGACTCTGCTTGGTTTCGATCAGCAAGTCGCGGTCGTCACCATAAGGCTTCAAAGGTCCGCCCCGGCTTACATGCATCCGGGTCGTAAGCTCTCCGAAGTCACACTCGGGAACCAACTGCGCGTGAGCCGCAGCCTGAGTGGCCTTTGCTTGAAAATCGGTGTCCGCAACTTCGCTCTCGGCGTCCCCAATTGTGACTGGAAACGTATGGAGAACCGTCACATCCTGTTTCAACACGTCAACCAACTTCTCTGCCATTGAAAAACCCTTCTTCTGTTGTGGGGAAGCCGCCCGTTCGGTCAGCGAACCAGCTTAGAGTGCATGGGGTGAAAGCCTCAAGGCGAACCGTCTCTTCACGAAAGAAGTGAAGTCCTGCCCACCTCCGGGGTGTTCACGGGTTGGTGCGTTGCCCACCACTACAAATTGACGGGCGGCCCCAAATCTACGGCGGTCACCGCTTTCACGCGTTAGAGGAGAAGCCGGCGATGGAACCTATGAAGCCGATGAAGCCCATGGCGGGCGGCGAGACGTGGTGGCCAGAAGCTCTCGGCCAACCCTCGGCCAGTGGATCGCAGAACGGCATGCGCTATGCCTTCTTCCCGCAAAAGCAACGCCTTCTGATCGAGCAAGCCGGCGAACTCGCGACCTATGACAGTGGAGATCATCGCATCAGCGGCGTATCGCAGCAGGATAGCGCTGAACGTTCATTGTCGTTCACCAGCCAGAACGGACAGGTGAATTTGGATGAGTTGAGTAAAATTGCCTGACCATCGCGATCGCGCAGGGTCAAAGGCTGGATAACCGGCTCAACACTCTGGCCGCGATCCGCAACCACGTAACGGCTTGCGCCACGTTGGCCGATCTGTAACCTTCGGTTCTGGATCGAGAAGAACGGGAGAGACAGATGAAGCCGAGAGCGCTCTTCTTTTGCCTAGGTGTTGCGGCCCTCGCGCTTGCCAGCTTCATTCGAGGAACCGCGGAAGCCGCGACAGTGACGACCCTCCGCTTCGTCTACGACTGGCCCGTACCCGATTTCGGGATGGTTCCCGTGGCTGTGGGGATGCAGAAGGGCTTCTATGAGAAGCATGGGCTGAAGGTGGAGGCATTGTTCCCGCCTGATGCGCAAACGACCGCGCGAATGCTGGCGACTGGCAAAGCCGATATCGGCTTCGAGGCGACGACCGACCTCATCTTCGCCGCCAATCAGGGCGTGCCCGTCATCTCGATCGCGAATTTCGTTCAGCATAATACATGGTGCCTCATAGGGCGACCCGGCGAACCCGTAGAGATATCGGCGCTGCGTGGCAAATCGATCGGCATCTTCACTGATTCTTGGACGCGCGTGATGATGGGATTCGTGCTTCGCAAAGCAGGTCTTAGCGAGAATGACGTGCACCAGATCATCGTCCAGGATGACGATATTCCGCTTCTGCTGTCGAAGAAGCTCGATGTCGCAACCAACGTTGCTTCTTACGGCGTCGCTGAGATTCAGGATAATATCCACAAGCAGCCGACGCTCGCCTGCGGTGATGCCATCGGTGTGCCCAATATTCCGGTTTGGGCCTACACGGCGAGCCCGGCCTGGCTGGAAAAGAACGCGGATGCCGCCCGCGCCTTCCTCGCCGCGACGGCGGAAGCCACAGTATGGAGCACGCAGCATCCTGAGGAAGCGGCAGCACTGTTCCAGAAAGCGTATCCCGCCTCCGGCAGCACAAACTACGCAGTGATTGGCTGGAAGGAGACACTGTCTGGCCTCGCGGGCCCGCAAGGTTACTTTGTTCAGGACGACAAGCAATGGGTCGACCTTGCCGAGGCCATCAAGGGCATTGGTCAAATTCCTGAGGTGAAGCCGGCCGCCACCTACTATAGCAATGCCTATATCCCCGCCGATCTGCCGAAAGCGCCGTGAGCAACGATGTGGACGTAGGATGATGCTTTCAGCTGCTGACCTCGCTGCCTACAAGCGGTCCCAGGCTTTGGCGCGTGACGTCCTTAAGGCAATTCGTGCCCAGATCCGGCCTGGCGCGACAGAGGCGAGCCTGGGCGCGGCCTGCCGCAAGCTGATGGATGAGGCAGGCGCCACCGCTTATTGGTGGTACGGCACGCCGGCGTATATTCTTGCGGGGGACGCGCTACACGCATCGGTCGAAGGGGATGTCTACCTTCCCCGCGACGTGCCACTTCGTGCCGATGACATGGTTACGATCGACCTCGCCCCCGAGGTCGATGGCTACTGGGGCGATTGTGCACGCAGCTATTTCCTGCGAAACGGCGAGCTGGTGGACGCGCAAGCGGCCGGCGCCGAGCAGGCGGAGGGCATGGCAACAGAGGCCGCACTGCACGCATTGTTGCGCGAGACGGCGAAGCCAATGATGACGTTTCGCGAATTGCACAGTATCATCGCCGATGAACTTGCCCGGCGCGGTTATGAAAACCTCGATTTCCTAGGGAATTTCGGCCACAGCATCGGCGGTGATGTGCGACGGCGGGCCTTCATGGATGCCAAATGCGGTGAGCGGTTGGACAGCGTGCCCCTCTTCACGTTTGAGCCGCATATCGCGCGTCCACGCTCGACTCTCGCGTTCAAATTCGAAGAAGTCTACCTCTTCGATGAAAGCGATCGACTGCAAATACTTTAACGCGCCGCCACAAGCGGTGCTCAGGCGACGACCGTGCCATAGGTATCTCAGATATCGATATTCCTCGCGGTCAGTAAATTTCCTGTAGCGGCGCAATCGTCGCCGCCCGCGCCAGATTTCGTGAAGACAAAGAGTAAGCCAGCCATGTTTTCGCCGCTGATTGAGAGTTTTGTGGCCATATCTTGAGACGACATTCGTATTTCCACATTGAGAGGAAACCGTTATGCGTCTCCTTGCGGCACTGGCTATCGGCGGCCTGCTTGCTGTCACAGTTCAAGCAAAGCCTGCGACCGCTGCCCTCCTTTCCCCGAATGGCGAGGCGATCGAGGCCGCCGCACCGCATTCCAATGCGGCGATAGAGAAGGTCTACTGGCGCCATTATCCGCACCACTATTACTGGCGCGCCCACTGGCACGATTGGCACCATCACTGGCACCACCACGGCTATGGCTACGGCTATCGTTACTAAGCATCGGTTGCCGGTTTGACGGGCCGGGATGTGTGCTGTGGCGACCTCATCAGCGCCAGCCAGCGCCGTCTCGCGCCGATCAGCTTCGGCGGCTGCCTTCCGCGATGGAGGCTCGCCGCCATCGCTGGTACCCGCGGTAGTTTTGCGCCTACTGCCCCGCCTTCTCAAGCTGGTCGTAGACCTTTGATATGGCGAGAGCGAAAGCTTCGGAGGAATTCGTTTCGCATTCCTGTTTCACTCGTTCCAGAATACCTTTGTCGCCGACGCTTCGACCGACCGCGTGGTTTCTGGCGTTGACGACATTGATTGCACTGAAATAGCCAAGCGCCCAGCCGACCGATAGAGCCGCATAGTGACTTTGCAACGCCGTCGAGCAAGTCTGTTTTCCTATCCCGAACATGCCCGCGCCTGAACCCGTGGCAGGCTGTGCGCTAGCCTCTTGCCCAGAAATCGCAGCCGCAATTAACCCAGCAAACAAAGGGATTGCGACACGGCTACGCGTCGTCCGGAATATTTGCACGTTCAAAGACCCTCCTGTGTCAACTTGACCGACCTCATTTTGTGTTGAGGTCCGCGCTCCGCACAATATGCGATCCGCAGACGAACTGATAGGAACGACATTTTCAACAGAGGCGTAAGGTTGCGCGCGATCTAGCAGCAGCGCACCGGTTTTGTATCAGCTTTGGCAACCTATCGTCTTTGCGGCGGCTCTGCCTTTCCGGCGCGACAATCGCCCCGTTTGATTGATGAGGTGGGTAGGTGGGTGAGTCGTTAGTATGAGATCCCCAAGTCTGATTTCTTTCTCCCCCGAGATCCGCTAGGTGCGAGGGGCAGGTGAGCGCACGACGCAGCTCTCCTGTAGGCCAGAAAGGGCGGCAGACCTTCCATCGGCGGCTAAGCGGGTTTGGCAAAGTGGTCCTGCGGCGGTCATCTCGACCAACGACACCGGTTCGATTCCGGTAGCCCGCGCCGTCGCCGGCAACGATTGCCCGGCAATCGAAGCGCTGAACCCCAGAGGTAGGCTGAGTTCGCTGACTAAGCCACGAGTAGCATGACGATCCGTCGTTTGAGATCGTTTCGTAATTACAAGAGCCGAGCAGCGAACCGCGAAGAGCCGGCGTAGGTTCAGGTAAGTTTAGGCGACCCGACCCCAAATCCGTCACGGGATCGCCTCATTCGAACGGGAACGGGCGTCGTGAAGAAAGCTGACCGGTTGACAACCATCCCAGGACCAAGACGGTTCGTTTTGACGCTTTGGCCAAAACGACAAGACGAGGCGCTCGCTCTGCCGCTATACCTGGGAATAGATGCTCAGCAGGCTCAGGATTTGTGCTCTCTCATTCAGAGCTGGATGAAGACTCAGCGGCCTGCGATTTCGCTCGAGGAAAGCTCGCTAAGCCTGGTCCAGCATGTCGACCCCAAAGCTCTGCCGCCCGCTCAAACCTATTTGTTCAGGGAGCCCGAGCCCTCCGAGGTCATCGAAGACAGACGCCCGGCTGATCGATCAACCCCCTCGGCGCCAAGCCCTCGCGGGGAATCCACGTCACTGACGCCATCCATCGCCACTCCGGCTTCTTCCCGGGATCGGCAACCGTCTCCGCACACGACGTATTCGCACGCTTCAAGGCCCAGCCTCGGCTGACGAACGCTTTCCGCGACGGTTGTCCGCGCCGTTGGGCCCTTTGCCTTCCGGGTCAGGCGACCAGGTCTCGCGCAAGCTTGCTAGGGCTTCCATAACACGACACCCTCTACCGGGTAGTGTGAAGGAGCGCGCAATGGCAGATGAGAGACACCGGCCAGTCATCGTCGACGACCTGCATGGGGTGGAACTCTACGCCACCGAGGTGAGTGGCTTCACCCTCGCCCATGGCAATGTGACCCTGACCTTGTCGTCCCTCAGGGCATCCTGGGACGATGAGGGGATCCCGAATAAGCGCGTCGTGGTCGGTCGCATTGTGCTGCCGACGACAAGCGCCCAGGTTTTGGCGCTCGAGTTGTACGACTTCCTCAAGAGCAGAGGGCTCGATCCCGCACCCAGGCCAGAGGGGACCCAAGTACAGTGAGCCGGTAAGGCACCCAGGATGCCGGTGCCCCGCCCCTGGCGCGGAGGAGCCGCTATTTCGGCGCCGCGCTCTGGAAGCCGCCAGGGGTGCCGGGGGGCGGAAACGGCATGGGCGGCGGCGACGGCGCCGTCGTCAACGAGCCGCCATTAATGGGCGGAGCCGACTGGTTACTGTTGGAAAACGCCGGCGGTGTGATGGCTGGCGCTCCTGGATTGCCCATGTTGAAATGCGCCGGGTCTTGTGGCCCTGGCGGGCTCGTCACCAGCGGCTTGTAGGAATTCTCAATCTGCGCCATGGCGGCGACGGGAGAGGCCACAACAAGCGCTGCTAAGCCGCAGATAATCAGTCTCTTCGGTGATTGCATATTTTTACCCTCACCTCGTCAATATATTCCATATCGTCGCTAAGCTGCAGGCTCGCTGGCGGTGACCTCAGCATAACCGCCCTGCGCGGCGGCGATGTGCGCGGCGGATCCCGCGCCGCTGGAACTCCTTTTGGTTACAAATTGTCTCTGCTTCCGGGAAACCTCCGTCGTCGGCGGCGTCGCGACGGGCAGGCACCGCATAGTGCGTCGCATTGCCTGGCGAAGCCGAACATGACAAAGGCGCATATCGGAGTGTCCATGTCCGGGGGGATGCCGTGCCGGGTGGAATGGAGAGGTCGGTATGCCGGGGGTAAGCACATTGGCCAGCGTAACCGCCGCTCCCCTGTTGCCGCCGGTGGACGGGCTAGTCTGGGGCTACCGTTTCAATGATGATGGCCGCGCCGATCCACTGGACGGCGCCGCCGCAATGCTTGAGTTGGAACGCCAGGAAAGCTGGGTCTGGCTACACTTCGATCTGATCGACGGCCGCGCCCGCAAGGCTCTCGCAAATCTTGCGCATATTCCCGATGAGGCACGCGAGTTGCTACTCGGCGTCGACGACCGGCAGAGAATGGAAACCTACGGTCAAGTCATTGCCGGCGTCGTCATGGACTTCGAGCGCGCGGATGAACTCGACCCTCGGCGCATGTTATCCTGGCGCTTCTGCATGGCACCCCACGCTTTCATCTCCGCCCGACGGAGCCCCCTGCAGACCATGGCGGAATTGCACAATGCCATTCTGTCGGGTCGACGCTTCCCCGATGTACTGCATCTCTTCAACGGCATCATCCACAGCTTTGCCGGCGCCCTGGGGGCGGTATCGGTACGCATGGTGGGCCAATTGGACGAGGTCGAGGACGGCCTGCTGGATGAGCGCGACAGCGGCGATTTCGAGTCTCTGGGTTCGGTCCGACGTAAAGCCGTGCAGCTCCATCGCCAGGCCACGCCGCTCCGCTTCATGCTTCACAGCCTGCTCGCCGAACGTCCGGATTGGTTCACCGAGGATGCGGCGGAGGATAGCGCTCAGGTTGCTCACCGGGTGGACAGTGTTTGTGCCGACCTCGTCGCCTTGCAAGAGCGAGCTCGAGCGTTGCAGGACGAGTTGAATTCGCGGCAGACCGAAATGACGAACAAGCGCCTCATGCTGCTCTCCATCATCTCGGCTGTCTTGCTTCCGCCGACCTTGATCTCTGGCATTTTCGGTATGAATGTCGATGGTTTGCCGTTCACGCACACGCCCTTCGGCTTCCTATGCACGATCGGCGTCATGGTCTTTTCTGTTATCGGCCTACTTTTCGTTCTTCGGCGAATGAAGATGTTCTAGAACCGCGATCGGCGGTATCTGGACTCTGTTCAGATGGACTCGCCGAGAGGTCTCCAATCAAGAAGGTCGTCCGGCACCTCCTCGGGCTCCCGGTCCCATTTCGCGCTTCCCGTGCGATGGCGGGCGACGCTCGCGGCAGCCTCATCGGCTGTACGCCAGTGGCCGCAATGCGCGCCTGAGAACTCGAAAACCCAGTATCGTTTTCGCATAACAATTCGAACGGTACCGGCTTGCGCTGGATACTCGTAGGGCATTGATCCCTCCGCGACCGCAACACCTCGCAGCGCTGCCGCCAAGTGCGCGGCAGACGCCCGAATACGCATTCTCAAAGGATGGTCGCACGGCGGCGTTAGTTGGTCAAAGCCGAAATCCGCCCCGACGCCGGGACGGCCGGATTAAATTTCACCGTTCTGTCGCGGGCCGCGGCAAGCGTCCGGCGTAACATGAGGTCCCAGATGTTTTCAGCCTAAAAGGTTCACGATGAACGAAATCAGCGCGAAGCCGACGAGAACCCAGGCGGGCAAGATCGTCGCGGGCAAGACCGTGCAACAATACATCGACGAAATTCCCATTTGGTCCGACGGCACGCAGCTCACAAAGCTGCCGATGACCAGGATGCAGTGGCGCATCTGGAGCTTGGCCATTGCGGGCAAGTTCTTCGAGGGGCTGGTCGTATTCATGACGGGCGTGGCGCTGCCGCTCATCGACCGGTCTTTTGGCTTAGGCGCCGCGCAAAACAGCGTGGTCACCGCGGCCGCGCTTTTTGGCATCCTGATCGGGGCGACGCTCCTCGGCGGCCTCGCGGATGTGTTCGGCCGGAAACGGATGTTCATCGCGGAGATGGCGATCTTTGCTGTTTTCCTGATCGCATTGACCTTCGCTCAGAGCTTCATTTGGCTTGCGATATGCCTCTTCGGAATAGGCATGGCGCTCGGTTGCGACTACCCGACCGCTCATGTCGTTATTTCAGAAAGCGTCCCGAGCCGTGGCCGGGGCGGCCTCGTTCTCGGCGCTTTCGCGTTCCAGGCCGTCGGCGCCATTTGCGGCGCCGGGCTCGGCGTTCTCATCCTGTCCATCTACCCTGCAGTAGACGCCTGGCGGTATATGTTCGCCGCCGCCATTCTCCCCGCCATTCTCGTGGTCATCGGGCGCTTCTTCGTTTGCGACAGTGCACATTGGCTGGTGTCGCGCGGCCGCATGGCCGAGGCCGCGACCGAGACCCACAAACTGCTCAGGCGCGAGCCGCAATACCCCAAGCTCGTCGAACTCATTGACCCTCATCACCACGAAGGGGAGGGAAAACGAATCGAGCCGGCGCGTGGTCTTTCGGTATTGTTCGACAATGCGCCGCATCGCCGTGCGACTTTTCTCGCGTCTCTTCCTTGGTTCCTGCAGGACCTTTCGACCTACGGCATCGGAATTTTTACGCCCGTGATCCTTGCCGCGACCATTGGAAGCGCGGGAACCGCTCAGTCCGTCAGCGGCCTTGTCACGAAAGTCCAGCTTTCCGCGAAAGGTACGGCACTCCTCGACGTTCTGCTGGTCGTTGGCGTGCTGGTGGCGATTCTCCTCGTCGAACGCGCCGGACGTATTCGCCTGCAGATCATCGGATTTATCGGCTGCGCCGTCGGTTTGGGATTGGCCGCCTTGTCGCAGGATATGGCCGGCACCGCCCAGATGACGCTGCTTTTCGCCGGCTTCATGCTGTTCAACTTCATGACCAATATGGGTCCGAACGCGCAGACCTATCTGCTCGCCGGCGAGGTGTTCCCCACGCATATCCGCGGTTATGGCGCGGGTTTTGCCGCGTCCTTCGCCAAGATCGGCGCCGTCGCAACGGCTTTCCTCTTTCCCTTTCTCCTCAAGGGCATCGGAACGCAGATGTTGCTGGTCCTGCTGATCATCTCGTCGCTGGCCGGTGCCGTCGTCACCTGGATATTTCGCATCGAAACGCGTGGCACGCTCGAAGACGTCTCGCGCGTCCAGCCGCAGGTCTGACCGCGACTAGCGGCGCCCCTGGCGCGGGGCCTCGCGGATTGAGATCACTCTCCCCGTCTCTGTGGGGGAGAACTCGGCGGGGAAGCCGGAGCGCGGCAGCGCTAGCTGTCCGTCGGAATAGAGCGGCGTTTGGCGCGCGCCGCGGTGGTGGTTTTGAGCCGGTGCCAAAACCTCTGCCTCTTCGTCGGCGAGAAGGTCGTTGATGGCCTCTATGACATAGTCGTGCTGAGGCTTGTGGTTGGCTGTCATTCTGTCTCCTTCGTCGGCCGGCTCGAGCAATTGCTCCCGCAAAGCGCACGTTGATCGGCTTAAGCGCGACTACGGTGATGAACAGGAAAAGACGCCCCTCTGCTCTCTGGCGGCGCCAGCGGGGGTCTTCAATCCAAAAGTATGGGAGCCACGTTAGGTGTTGCTGCTGACCCGATCATCGAAGACTAAGCTGGGCGATAATGTCGTCCAACGCATCGTTCGATTGGATTAGGTGCCCCGGCCCGCTGACACTCGAAGCTAGCAGCAACTCGGTCTTATGTCCGACATTATCGCCAGGTTTCGCGCAATATGCGCGTTCAGACAACATTGTTTGTTTCGTCAACCCAGGCGAACTTTGCGGCGTTCCAATACACCGCTCGCCCCAGCGTCGTATCGTAATAGGGCTGTCCCACAGTGACGATAACAATGAATCCGGGAATATCACAGGCCGGGCCAGGTTGAGGCCGCGCGGAGGTCGGCCCGGATTCCATGACCTTCATCCAACCATGTGAGGTCAATTGGAAGACGTCGGCGACGGAGACATCGGCATAACCAGCGCTCCCATCGATCATCCTCCCATCGAGGGTGATGAATTTCGGATTGGCTGGCGGGATAACGCGGTAAAGCCGTCGGCCCCAATTGTAATTCGTCATGGCTAAGTCTCCAGTCTCTGAATCGGAGTTACCCAGCACTCGTCACGCAATCTGAATCGTCGGAATCCGAGGTCGTAAAACTCCGTCCCTGCCCCCGGATCCGTTTCAAATGGCTTCTTTGCCCTCAATCGGATTGAGGCTTGGCAATCTGCGCCGCCCGGGCAATCGCCTTCCTCGCGCCCCGCGACTAATCCTCACGTCATGCACAGCAAATTCCAGCCGCATTGCCGCCGAGCGTGTCCAAACAGTGTGTCCAAAGACCGCGCTTTCAAGCTCTGTGACACTTGAGCGGATGGCGGCGTTCATGTCAGAAGCTGGTCGGTAGTCTCTCCAAATCCTCCAAGCCCTATAAGCCTCCAGAGCTTTGCCGAGACGGCATTGCTTTCGGAGCTGCCGGAAGGCTCCTTCTTCACTGCGTGAGGGGTCCGACAGCAATTTTGCCCGCCTGAAGCGCCACAGGACAATGACCAGTTCCAGAAGCGCCAGACATAGCGCGATAGCAAGAACCAGGATCGTCTTTGGTCCCAGCGCTCGGCCACCCTTGGGGCTTGGCGCAGGCTCTCCCTCCAAAATCGCTACGGACAAGCCCGGACGTTCGAGCGTTTCCGCAC
This sequence comes from Acidisoma sp. L85, assembly GCF_009765865.1. Classification (GTDB taxonomy): domain Bacteria; phylum Pseudomonadota; class Alphaproteobacteria; order Acetobacterales; family Acetobacteraceae; genus Acidisoma. The sequence continues at coordinate 202,918 of NZ_LMUQ01000049.1, read as the reverse complement.
GACCGTCGTCGACATTCCACCACTTCTGGGAAATGCCGGGTAGAGCCTGGTTCCCGGACTGCTGGAAGACGTAGGTCACGCGGTCTGTGCGAATACCGGTAACCTCGCCGCGCTCGATCCGGTCGTCGATAATGGGCGGATCGAGGTAAGCCATTACTCCTTGCGGCACCGGGGCGAGGATGTCACCGAAGGATGAGCCCGGCACCGCTGCAGCGGTGCGGGTGACTGTGCGGGTCACGGCATCGCCGATCCGGCCCTTCGTTGCGGAAGAACTCCAGCGCTGCCGCAGCGTCACCTCCGGGGAGGCGATGACAGGCTGAGACGCGTCGAACCCCGCCGGTAGTTTGGCCAAAAGCTGCTGACCGGAACCGATCACGGTGCCCGTCGTCGCGCCACCCTGGCCCAGCAGCGTCACTGCCACCGGAGGAACGGTTAAAATCCCTGCCCGACGAGGATAAACGTCAAACTCGAATCTTTGGCCGACATAACTGCTTCCGCCAATCTGTCGGCTCACCGTCGTGGCCTGACTCTCGAAGCGGAAAACCTGGGCGCCCCCCATGGCCGGAACCCCGACCCTTGGCGGGTGGGGCATGTCGTTCAGGAAATAGACATCCACTAACAGCCGCGCTTGCTGGCCGACAACGACGGCCCTCGGATCGAGTTCCGTGCGCACCAGAATGCGATCCTGTGCAACCGCGGCCAAGGGTGTCAGGGCGAGGGTCAGGAAGAGGAGAAGCCTCGGCCCCCTCATGGCGCAGCTTCCGGCGCAGAATGCGCCAATTGATAGCCGAACCGCGCTCGCAGAAAATCACCCGGCTTCGTCTCCACGCGGCGCAGCCAGAGGAAACGAATTGCATCATCGCTCATGGCGTCTGCCGCGACAGCGTCGGACTTCTCTTGCGCTTCCCGCTTGCGGTTAGAGCGGTAAGCCTCGTCCGTGGGCGCGTGCGCTTCATCCGCCGGCTCGCCTTGCAGCTTAGCAAAGCTCTCCGCGCGTAGCTGGGCCAGGTGCCGGTTTGCCGAGGCATCCGGCCAGCCGGGGCGAAGCGCCAGGGCCTTGTCGTATTCGGCGACAGCATCCGGATACTGGCCTAGCATCACCAAAGCGTTGCCACGATCATAGCGAGCCGTCGCGCTGTCAGACTGCGCGAAACTATCGGCGGCTTGCTGAAACCGCCCGGCGCGCATGAGGGCAACTCCGCGCCAAACCGGATCGAGGAATGCGCCGGCCGCGGCGGCATTCTCGCCCCGCGTCAGCCGCCAGGCGCCCCATTGGTCCGGTGTGGCCCACAAGTCCCGCCATTCTCCGGCAAAGGGCATTGCCGTCAGCAGAACAATGATGGTCGCGGCAACAATCATAAGCGGCGCATGTCGCGGCGCCCAAATGCGAAACTCCCGTCTCATCCTGCCACGACCCAACCGCGCCGGAACCAAAGCAGCACGACGATTGCCAGCAGCGGCACAAGATACCATCCCATATCGCGCCACCGCCGCGCTTCCCTTGGTCGAGAGACGATATAGCCCGTCGTCGCGAGTCTTTTGCCGATCGCCGCCACATCCGAGGCATCAACCGTCGCCACCATCAGGCGCGCCTTCATCGCGCGAGCCGCGAGGCGAAGCGCGGGACCGGTTTCCTGGTTTCGCGGCACCATAGCCAGCAAGCTGACTGGCACCCTGCCCTGCTCGGACGCTTGCAGCTTCGCGATCTGTCCTGGCGCCACGTCATCGGCCAAAACCAGGATGGAGCCACCGTTTTCGCCATCGGCTAGAACCTTGCTCGCGAGTTCGATGGCGCCGGCGAGATTGTCACCCGGTTTAGGCATGATATCGGGCGCCAGTGCCTGCGCCATGCTAACCACGATGCTGGCGTCATGCGTGGGCGGCAAGACGAGATGAGACGAACCCGCATAGGCAATTAAACCAGCTGCTTGGCTCGGCTGAAGCCTCAGCAAGTCGGCAATCTTTTCCTGCGCCCTTTCCAGACGGTTCGGAGGAAGATCGTGATTCGACATCGAAGGCGTCACCTTCAGCACGATCATGACCGGCGGGGAGTCTTCCGCGAAAGGCGGCGGCGCGAGCGTCCAGGCCGGTCCCGCCACGGCGACGATGCCGACAAGCCAGGTAATCAGCAGCACATCGATTGGTCGCAACCAGACTTTCTTCGTGCCAGGCGCGATGAGGTGAACCAGCAGCTCCGGTGCGATGACGCGGCGCCAAGCTTGGATTCCGTCGGCGCGATGACGAAAGGACCACCACACCCCCAGCGCAGGCAGTAGGGTTACCAGCCAGAAGGGGCGTAGGAAGTGGAACGCTTCGAAAAAGACAATAGCGCCGCTCATGCCGCCGCGCGCGCCATACGCAAATTGGACCAGGGAATGAGGCGCGCCCCTTGGCCAACTAGGGTGACGATCAGCAAGGCCGCCAAAGGCCACCAGTAGAGGTCAACGCGAGGCCGAGCCAAAACCGTCTCGACCTCGTGCGTTTCGACCTGATCGAGCCGCGTGTAGATCTGATCGAGTTGCTTGCGATCCAAGGCTCGGTAGAAACCGCCTCCCGTCGCTTGCGCCACATCCTGAAGTACAGGTTCGTCGAGCATGTCTTCGCCGATGGCAAGCGGATCTCCAATCGCGACGGTGTGGATTGTGATGCCGCGATCCCGCGCGATACGCGCCGCATCACCCGGCAGCACGTGGCTTGCCGTGTCATTGCCATCGGTCAAAGCGACCATCGTCTTGTGCTTCATGGAACTCTTCGCGAAGAGCCCGATGCCGAGACCTATCGCATCGCCCAATGCGGTGCGCGGCCCGGCCATACCCGCCTGCATCTCGTCCAACAGCTCGCGCACAAGAGTGAGGTCTGAGGTAAATGGCACAAGCGGGAAAGGCGTGGTCCCGAAAACCACGATACCAACACGATCCCCTTGCCGTTTGCCGAGAAACTCTTTGAGGACCTCTTTGACCGCAGTGACCCGATCCACGGTTTGCCCGGCGGCATTTGTGAAATCCTTCGTATCCATCGACGCCGAAAGGTCGACGAGGAGCAGCAGGTCCCGGGTGGGCTGATCATGTCGCAGCGGCGGCTCAATCCGCTGGGGGCGCATGAGCGCGATCAAGACCAATGCCCAGCAAAGCACGAGAAGAGACATCCCCCAAAAGCCGCGTCGCGCAATGACGCCAGTGGCGCGAGGTGTTTGTCCGCTGAGGGCTGCCACGGAGCGGAGGAAGGGAACTCTCACGCCCGCCTGGGCTTCGGCGCGGGGCGGCACGAGCCACCACACCAACAGCGGAAGTGGCAGCACGAGTCCGAGCCACGGATCCGCGAAAACGATCATGGCATTCGACCGCACCGATGTCGGCGGATCCAATAACCGGCCGCCGCAAATGCCTGCTTGGCTTCGTCCTCCGAAAGCACACGCTTGGGATCTACACTGGCGCGCAGGAGAGCCGAGCCGGTGTCACCGGAAAAGACATTGCGGCGGCTGGTTCGATCAAGGAACTTAAGCCACTCGTCGCCGGTTAGGGCTGCGACTTGATCGCGTGGGAAGGCCGCCAAAGCCGTTCGCTTGATGAGTGCTGCAAGAACGGGCGCCAGGGCGCCCGGCGGGCGACGCCGCAATTCCTTGAGTTCTACTAACGCCATCCGTCTATAGGCATCGGCACGGTAGGCCCGCAGTCCTTTGAAGCCGCCGAAAGCGGCCATCCCCAGCAACCCTGCGAAGATGATCCACCAACCGGGTTGCACCGGCCACCACGCAACCGGCTGCGGCAGCGCAAGGTCTCGAAGATTACTTAGGCTGGCTAGATCGTTCCTCATTTCCGAATGCCAGGCGCAAGCGCGGCGCGGATCTGGCTTGCAACGTCACGGTCAGTCCGGAGCGGCAAGATCGGGATAGCGCGGTGTCTGCCGAAGGCCGCTACCCTCTCGCGCCGCTCGGCAAAGTTCCGCGCGTAGCGCTCGCGCAAGCGCCCCGACCTGGTATCCACTCCGAGCCGCAAATCGCCCTCAGCGAGAACGACCTCCCCGATCTCCGGGAGGTTTTCCTCAACCGGATCATAGATGAAGGCGGCAACGACATCGTTGTGAACGCTCATGTCGCTCACGAGTTTTCTTGTTTCCTCGCCGGCCCCATAGGCATCGGACAAAATCACGACCAGGCAATCATGCTTGGCGATCCTAGCCACCTTGCTCAAAGCTTCGTTGAGCATAGCCGGATTATTCTGCCCGCCCCGCGCGTCGAGTTCACCATTCTTGCGAGCGATTTCACCCAGGACACGCTCGACCGCGGCCAGCCCTCGCAGTGGCGGGACGAGGACTGCCGTTTCATCGTTGAAGACGACCGCCGAGATCCGGTCACCGACCGCATGCACGCGCCAGGCTGCCAGTGCCGCTGCTGTCGCCGCCACCACGGATTTCATCGCAAGCTGACTGCCGAAAAACATCGAGCGACGCTGATCAACAATCAGAATCACCGCACGGTCCCGCTCCTCGGTATAGACACGAATACGCGGCGAGCGCTGGCGGGCGGTGGCTAACCAATCGATCATGCGGACGTCGTCGCCGTCCTGGTAGCTTCGCAGTTCCTCGAAGTTCAGGCCGCGTCCGCGCAGGGCCGAGGCATGGCGGCCGACGAGCACACTGCCCGGAGGTTGCCGAGGGAGAAGACTGAAGCCGCTCGCCTGCCCCCGCAAGCGAACCATGTCACGCAGCGTAAGATAGACGCCTGCGCAATCGGGTTGCATCTGTCAGACCGCGACGGCCACTTGGCGGAGCAGTTCCTCGATGACGATATCAGCGGTCACACCATCGGCCGTCGCGTCGTAACTCAAGGACAATCGGTGGCGCAGACATTCCGGCACAACGGCTTGCACATCTTCCGGAATGACATAATCCCGACCGTCCAGCCAGGCAGAAACGCGGGAGCATTGATCGAGCGCCAGGGATCCGCGCGGACTCGCGCCCAGGGCGATCCAGCGCGGCAGTTTCTCACCGAAATCCTTTGGCGTCCTCGTCGCCCGGATAAGCGCCACGATGTAATTCTCGATAATCTCGGACGACTTGATGGCAGCGATTTTCGTCCGTGCCGCGAAGACATAGCTTTGAGCCAAGGGAATCTCGGGCGCCTTTGCCGCATGGGCAGTTTCGCCCCGGACCAACCGCATCACTTCGACCTCTTCCAGAGCGCTCGGATAGCCGACCTTGATATGCATGAGAAAGCGGTCCATCTGCGCTTCCGGCAACGGGTATGTGCCTTCCTGCTCAATAGGATTCTGCGTCGCGAGAACCATGAACAGGTCCGGCAATTTGTGCCGCGTGCCCCCGACGGTGACCTGCCGCTCCTCCATCGCCTCCAACAGGGCAGACTGCACTTTCGCGGGGGCCCGATTGATCTCGTCGGCCAGAATCAGATTCCCGAAGATCGGTCCCTTGCGGAACTCGAAGCTGCCGTGACCACCCTCGTCGCGGTAGATTTCTCCACCCGTCACGTCTGACGGCAGAAGATCAGGTGTAAACTGCACCCTGGAGAAATCGGACTCCAAAGCACGAGCGAGACTTTTCACGGCGCGCGTCTTCGCCAGTCCAGGCAGCCCCTCGATAAGCACGTTGCCATTTGCGAGGAGCGCCATCACCAGCCGAGCCACCATACGCCGCTGACCAATGACATCGCGGTGGACGCGCTGTTGCAGCTCCGCAATGGCATCTCGCGGCGAGAGGGTGTCAGTGATGACTGGCGCTCCTAGCTATTAAAAGGAGCAACTCAGTCGGACGACGCCGATTGCATATTCGCCAGGATCTGGTCGATCGAGAATGATGCAGCCTTCTGCCTTGGCGGGTAATCTTTGAAACTGGCAATAAACTTGGCCGTGAGGTCCTGCGCCTCCATAATGAAGAACGCATGATCCAAATACCAGTCCCAATAGGTATTGGAGTCCACGTCCGCTCGCTCAAAGGGGTCGGTGCGTAGATTGAAGATCTTGGGAATGCGTAACATCGTCAGCGGCTCAGCCCAGACCTCCAAAGTACCCGGTGACCGCTGTTCAGCGAAGACGAACTTCCAGTTGCCGGTTCGCAGGCACATAAGGTCTCCGTCATCCGAGAAGTAGAAAAATTCGCTCCTGGCGCTCTGCGCGGCCTGCCCAGTGAGATATGGCAGCTGATTGTAGCCATCGAGATGAACCTTATAGCTTCGGTCGCCAATCGTATAACCTGCGAGCAGCTTGTCCTTGATGTCTGACTCACCTGCGGCAGCCAGGAACGTCGGCATCCAGTCCATCGCATGGAAGATATCGATGGACACGCTGCCCGGTTTGATCTTCCCGGGCCAACGCACAACGGCGGGAACGCGAAAGGCGCCCTCCCAGTTTGTGTCTTTCTCGCTTCGGAAAGGTGTAGTCGCCGCATCCGGCCAAGAATTCGCGTGCGGTCCGTTGTCGGTGGAGTAAACGACGATGGTATCGTTGCCGATTCCAAGCGCGTCGATCTTGTCCAGCACCGTGCCCACGTTCTTGTCATGATCGATCATCACGTCATGGTAGATACTTTGGTCCGGGCCTGCTTGGCCAGCGCTCGACGGCTTCGCATGTGTGCGAAGATGCATATGGGTGAAGCACACCCACATGAAGAACGGCTTATTGGCCTTGACTTGGCGGTCGATAAAATCCGCGGATCGCGCCGCGATGTCGTCATCGATCGTTTCCATGCGCTTCCTCGTCAGCGGTCCCGTATCCTCGATACGGCCATCAGCGAAGGAATGAATGACACCTCGCGGACCGAAGCGCCGACGGAATGCCGGATCTTTCGGATAGTCCGGCTGCTCCGGATCTTCCTCCGCATTCAGGTGATAGAGATTGCCGTAGAACTCATCGAAGCCGTGATTCGTCGGCAGAAACTCATCCTTGTCGCCGAGATGATTTTTCCCGAACTGCCCGGTCGAGTAGCCAAGGGGCTTCAGCAGTTCGGCGATCGTCGGGTCCTTCGTGCTGAGACCAATGTTCGAGCCAGGGATGCCGACCTTGGAGAGGCCTGTTCGAAACACACTCTGGCCAGTGATAAAGGCTGACCGCCCGGCTGTGCAGCTCTGCTCGCTGTAGTAGTCAGTGAATTTCAGACCTTCATTGGCAATACGGTCAATGTTCGGCGTTTTGTAACCCATCATCCCGAAGGAATAGCAACTCAAATTGGTAATCCCGATGTCATCTCCGTAGATGACGACGATATTGGGTTTCTTTCCGCCGCCACTTCCCACCGCGCCGGTCGAAGAAGATGCTGCTGTTGTCTGGGCTTGAGCGGCAGGCAACAGCGCGTTGGCCGCGACAATCGAGCTCCCCGCCAATAACACTGCCCTGCGATTAAGGAGGCCCGGTTCTTTTTTTTCTTCGGCCATAGTGGCAGTTCCTTCCAAAATCTCATTTACCTAGAAATACAGCGGAAACCGACATGACTCATGCCGCTATCAATCATTTGTGCGTGACGCGCGGCGGGCCGGTAGCGCCGACAGTAGTTCGGTGCGCAGAGAAAAGAACCACCCTTCACGACTTTGCGCGGAACGGCAACACTCGGTTGACGCTTGTCGAGACTCGCTTCCGCGCTGCCGCCTCGCGGGTTGAGCGGGACGCAACACGGCTTCGCGGCGTCCTCGGTATGCCGATCCGAATACCAGTCAACGGTCCATTCCCAAACGTTCCCAGCCATGTCGAAGAGACCGTAACCGTTTGCGGAAAAGGCACCCACGGGCGAGGTTCCTTCAAATCCATCGAGAAGGAGATTTTCCGAGGGGAAAATCCCCTGCCAGGTATTCGCCATCGGGCGACCATCAGGAGCGAACTCGTCGCCCCATACGAACTCAGCGCCCTCCAAGCCACCGCGGGCCGCGAACTCCCATTCCGCTTCGGTCGGGAGCGATTTTCCTGCCCAGGCCGCGTAGGCCTCGGCATCCTCGAAAGCGATATGAACCACGGGATGATCCAAGCGCGCGGCGACCGAACTGCCACGACCCTCGGGATGACGCCAATAGGCTCCGGCCTTCCAACTCCACCACTTGCGGGTGTCTGTTGTCGGAACAGGCTGTTTGGGCTTGTGGAAAACCAGCGAGCCGGGCGCAAGCCGAGATTTGGGGATATCCGGAAAAGCCTCAGGATCGAGGGGACGCTCGGCGACAGTCACATATTTCGTAGCCATGACGAACGCGCCAAACAGCCGGTTCGTAACAAGGTGGCTGTCCATCAGAAAGCTCTCGACGCGCGCCCGATGGGCCGGAGCCTCTTCGGGGTAATGCCGGTCGGACCCCATGACGAACGAACCGCCTGGAATCGTTTTCATCCCAGGAGCGTGCGCGTTCATTGTTTCCGCTGCGGACATCTACTTCTCCGGCTCCAATTTTGGCAGCGCCCGCTGCTCGTTCAGCACTGTGTTCTCCGGCCCGTCATCGGACGCCTTTCGCGGACCGCTCCAACACGAACCTCAATGACATGCTCGCGGGTGGCTGTCATGGCTTGGCGTCAGCCAGAGGCAAATTTGACCGAATTTCCTCGGAGTAGCGGTCGTCGATTGAGGAGGCTCGGGGTCGTCGAATCAGGCTCTCCTGCCGCAGGACCGGGAAGCTGGGCTGGTCGTTCAGCAGCCCGTGGGCGTAGGCAAGCTGGGCTGCGTAACCGCTCAGCAGGATACGCCAATCGTATCGCACCCGTGTGGTCGCGTCAGCACGCGCTAATATGCCGGTGGTGCAGTTGTCGGTGATCGTATTGTACCACTCAGGCTCGACAGCCAGCTTCTGCACCTGGGCGATATAGCTCAGGAACAGCCGCTCTCGGGAATCGGAAGAGATGTTCAGGCGGTAGAGATAGACCCTTTCGTGCCGGATGTCGGTGCGGACCCCGATTAGGTCACGCTCATCCGCCACCACATAGAACAGCTCGAAATGATGGAAGAAACCCGCGATCGTCGAATATGCGAACCGCTTTTGTCGTCGCGTCTCAATGGAAAAGGCGAGATGACGACCGTCTTTGAAACCAAAACTCAGAAAGACATGTGCTATGGCGTCACCGCCCCAATAGGAGGTGACGAGGTCAACGGTTTTCAGGTCATCCAGCGCATAAGCGGCGTCATAGTAGGACGGTGTGTAGTCGCTCTCCGAACGATACCGAAAATCACGAACGTGGTTGACGTGAACTGTCCGCCCGTCGCGGGACGCAGTAGCGAGAACGGCGTATTCTGGTGCCCAGTCCCGGATGTTCAGCGGCCGGTCGTCAGCATACCAGATCGCTAGGGCGAGTGTCGCAGTCCCCCACGCCATCAAACCGAATCTGAGCGGCCGCATCAGAAGCGTTAAGCCGATCACGACGACGAATAGGGCGGCCAGCATCACTCGCAGCCAATCAGGCTCAATCGTCGAGTAATAGAATGCGCCAGCACCGAACAGCGCGGTGGCAACCATCACGCATCGGGAAGCGCCACGCGCCAAACGCGAACCGAAGTTTCTTGGCCGATCATGGCCTTTCACCCTTCGCACCCGATCAGGGCGCCGCGGCGACCGAGGCCGGCGAGGCCGCCAGTTGTAGCAACAAAATGCGCTGAACCTCGGCGATTGTGGCCGGGTTGGATTGGGTCGAGTGGCTCGAGTGAACCACGAGTTCAGAATCCACGCCTGCGATATGGGCGCTGGAATACCGGACAACTCCATCGCTTCCCTCGGCGAGAGGGCCGGAGGTCGCGACTGGAATGATCGAATGCACGTGGACCCCGGGCGCGACGGGAATCGCTGACAGAGACCTGATAAATGGGCTGTTCGGCGACATGCCGTAGACACTGCCGAGTCTCAGAACGCTCTGACCTAGGATGACATTTGCACCGTTTCCAGTGACCAGTTCCTTGCTGGCCTCGGAGACGGCCAAGGGAAGCGTCACCAACCGACCGATGAGATGGGTGATGGAGAATGCCGCGACATAGCTTCCGCGCTGCGGTGTAGCGATGAAAATTACGCGCTGTATTTCGGGCACCGGCTTCGGGAACAGCGTTTCCCGCAGAAGCTTACGCGATTTGGGAGTGAGCTTAAGTGACGACAGCGGTCTCTTTGAAATACGGTTCCATAGATCGTCGCCCGGGTTGATGACCAGCATCTTCGCGAGCAAACCACCCTGGCTATGGCCAATGAGGGTGATTCGACCAAGCGCCGGATCCGCCTGAACGCCGCCGAGCTGGGCTAGCGCCTGCTGGATCGATGCTCTGAGCTGAATTGCCGAATAGGGGATCGGATTGCCACTCGCATAGGAGAACAGCCAGAACTCGAAATGGTCGCGGATCGCCGGAACCTCGAGCAGATCGTTGACCATATCTGTCCAGCGGAATGGGCTGGAGGCGGTACCGTGTATCAGGATGACGGGCATGCGGCCGAACTCATGCGGCTCGATTGCCACGAGCTGTGTCGGCGCCCGCTCGAACAGTCGCCCATTCAGGAAACCGCTATATTCCTTTTGCCACGCCGCCGCCTCCACCATGCTGACCGCGCGGGCGGCGGTCTGGTCGTATTCCAGGGGAACCGTCTCTTGTCCAAGTTGGACATCAGGCTGGTCGAGAATGGTGCTGACGACCAGTCGTCCCTGCAGCTCTGACTGCGCGATTTGGCGGCGGGGATCATCGAGGACCAACATCATATTGGTCGGAATCCGCAGCCGAGGAGCAACCTGGAAACCTTTGGACGAAATCGCACCGCCTTTCGGAAGAGCCGCCATGGGCTCCCCGAGGCCGGGGTCACGGTAGATGTTCTGCAGCCCGGAAACGGCCAGGGTCGCCGTCGGCACGAAGCTCGCCAGTTCGTGACCGTGCCACTGAAGCTGTTTTTGGTCTACCGCCACATCGATCGCGCCAAAAGGCAGGGTTCGGCGCTGCGGAATGATTTGGACAGGGCGTTTGTCGGCCGGGCCGAAGGCCGCAGTGAGGCCGAGATTGTAGATGTCACAAGCCTGACGGAAGCGTTCGTCATACGGGCTCGGTTGATCAGCCTCCGCCGCACCGGGGGCAAGATATGCGTAAGCGTAGAGGGCCGCAGCGAGAAACTCGTCACGTGACCCATGCGCTTCGCCTTCAAAATAGCTCAGCTCAGCCAATGCGAAGAGGTCCGCCCAACGACCGGGCTGACCCACGACCTCGGCGCGGAGGCGGGCGATGGTGGCGGCTGGATCGGTATTCCATGCCTTCAGCAGGCCCCGCCGCCGGAGCACAATCAAGGTGGAGTCACTCAACGTGGTGCCGGATAGCGCGCTTCGATTGAGCTGCTTATAGCTCTCGATGAGTGTAAGCCTGTGAACGCCGAGGGGTGCGCTACAGCCGGCGAACAAGAAGACGACCGCAACTACATAGTATCGAGAGGCAGCCTTAGAAAGGCTTGACCAGATCGAAGGCGGCACTGCGAAGTATCGACGAATTAAATATCGTGGAAGTGAGGAATCAAATAAGCGCATACTAAGCGCATATTCTGCTATCAGCTGCTTTCGCCGGCCCTCCACGCGAGATTTCCTTCAAATATTCTCTTCTCTACTAATCTTCTCACCCACATTATTTATTACTTCTGCAGCCATGATGATGATGGCGCCGCATCGCCCTGGTTGTCAATTTACAATCATGCGGTCAGTCAAACCATCAGAGTAGTTGATCTATAGGTTGCGCGCGGCTGTTTGCCGTCCAGCGTCCTGTCCGGCCGCTTTCGCACGCCCATTGTGGCGCGGAATCCTCGTCGCCGCTTTCTCTTCAGGCAAAGCCGCCGGTGACGACGGCCGAGCCCAGACCTACCGCCGCGACAACGCCGGGCGCCGCAACGCGCGCAGCGACCGATGCTAGAGCATCGGCCATTCCTGCTGCGGCGTCGGGGTGGATCTTAGTGAGCCGCCTCAGGTAATTCGCGACGACCGCAGGATCACCAAGGGGTACATCATGCCTTACCCCCGCCGCCCTAAGCCTTTCCAAATTGCTTGGATCTCGCTCCATTTCCTTCGGGAACAAAGCGATGATGGTGCCCTTGGCCACAGCGCGTGGCTGTGGCGCGTGGGCCGATTCATCGTCAAGAAGGCAGGCAACGAGCGCCGCACAAGGATCGTGTCCGAATAATTGTCCCAGATGCGTGGTGCCGATCGGCCGTGGATTCATCTCGATCAGGCGAGCGCCGCCTTCGGCATCCACCATGAAATCGAAACTCACAAAGCCCGAACATCCAAGCTTTGCCACGATCAGCCGCGCCGCCTCTTCCATCTCGGCATTGTCGACATTGCGAACCATCGTGCTCGCGCCGGTCGGTTCCGGGTGAATCTTCTCGGCCACGAAGCTCACCCCGTCCAACACACGCCCCTGCCAAGTGGAGACGCTGCGCATAGCCGGCACTCCGGGAACCATGGCCTGAAGCACCGGCGGCATGCGCGCGATCCTCGTCATGCCGGCGAGGTTCCAGATCGATTGGCGCACCGCCCCGCGGATGCGATTGCGCAGGCTGCGACGGCCTACCAGTGATAGGAACGCTGTCCGTAGTTCCTCTGGATCAGCGACGATCTCTACGCCGGAGCCGCCGCTCGTGTGCTCAGCCTTCAAGACGACTGGATAGCCCCAGTCCTCGGCGGCAAGCAACGCCGCCTCGACATCGGGAACGATCGCTGTCCGGGGCTGGCGGATGTCGAGTTCCGTGGCGACTTGCATCAACCCTGCCCGGCTGCACACAGCGGCATAGCCTTCTGGCGCACCGAATGATGTCTTGAGCAGCGTCTTCAAACGGCCCGTAATCACCTGACTTCCGGCCAGCATTCGAAGCAGCTTGGCGGCGATATCATCCAGCGGAACTATGAGGTCGGCCTCAAACGCCCGCACGGCGGTTTCAAGATGCACGCGCGTGAAAATAGCACCAAGCCAGAGACCACGATGCCGCGGCAGCGCGAACCAGCGTGTTACGGATCGCGTTTGAGTGCAGTAGAAGTCGGGCGGGCTCATCAGCGCGCAAACGGCGCCCTGGCCGTCCAACCCGGCGACCACGCGCTCGAGTCCAATATTGTCGACCAAAGCGACAAACAGGATGCGTGGCGACTTGCTTTGAGGAATGGTCATGGGCTCAACCTATTTCCGGCGAGTCGATCGCTACCAAATCCGGCTCATGAAGCAGGCCGGCCAGGGACCGCAATTCGATCGTGACGCGCATGAAGAGACCTTATTTTCCACACGTCCCGGCCTGCTCAGACCTCTTGGACGAAGTTTCTAGTTGCCTAAAAAATTAGCAGGCGATGCAGTAGGTGGCACGCGCCCCACTGCTGCGCAAATCCTCTTTAATGGGTAATTTAGTCAAAATGAGGGGCTTGGTCGCGCGGCAGGAGCGATGCCGCACTTGATGATGACTAGCCCCCTTATTGCGCAATCCTGCTACTTCGAACCGGCGCCTCCACCAGCACCGCTCGCCCCTCCTGCTCCCGCGCCACCGGAGCCCGCGCCTCCCTGTGCAGCGTTTCCAGCACCCGTCCCGCCGGAATTCGAGGCCGGCCCATTGCTCCCGAGCCCAGTGGTTTGGGAGGCGCCTGATCCGGTTGGACTAGCGTCGGGCGAAGACGCGCCGAACATCCCACATCCAGCCAGCGCCAAAGGTAAAGCCACTGCCGCGAGGCCCAGAAAACGCACTGCTTTTGTCGCCATAATCGAGCCCCCGAGGAATGTTCCGAGAGGAAGCATTGTGATGCGCCGCTCTACTTACGAGGGATGCTCGTGGTTTGTTGACAACATGGGAGATTAAGGATGTGGGGCCAGCGGCTCCAAGAAAATGGCCTATGGATCGATGAAGACAGGGCGGGCACCTTCCATCAAAAGTATTCCGGCTTCCGTAAGGCTTCGCCGGAGTTCGGCTTCGTCGAGACGCAGGTAACGGACCAGTAATTGAAGGTAGATCCCAACAAAGCGCTCTCCATGCCCATCTGAATTTCCATCTTGAGTCGTGCTCATGGCATGGGCGAGTTCGTGCAACAAACACCACGACGGCGACTGCGGGCGCAGCCGAAGCGTGAGGCGGTCCGCATCGGCAATCCGGGTGCGCGCCTGTGCCGGCAAGGCTTCTACCCTCGGAGGATACCGTAGCCCCATCTCAGCCCAGATGGCGTCAACCATCCCCTGGGCCGCGAGAAATGCAACCAAGCTGGGATCACGCGGCGCGACCTGACGAGCCTCCCAAGCATAGACTCTTCCTCGCTGGAGATCGCGTTTTGGCACTACTGAACCAAGATCCGACCACGACCCTCGATCGGCCGTCTTAAGTTGACCCGCTCACCCGCTAGCCGCCCGGCCCGAAAAGCGGAGTTCCGCCGCTGAACCAAGCCGGGAAGCGCCTGCAACCGGATTTTGCGGGCACGGAAGGCGGTCTCCACTGTCTGGTGGCGAACGAGGATGAGCGCCGTGCCGGTCGAACTCTGTGCGGAAACCGACGCCTCGCGCTCGGCATGCAACGCCTCGAGCCTTTCGGCGATCCGCGCCGCCATGCCGTGCTGGAAACTCGCCGTGGCTCGGCGAAGCGCGGTGCCGGCAAAGCTCGTCGCGGTGGCCCGAAAATCCGAGAGTTCACTCCTGATGGCGCGATCGATCACCGCGAAGAGATAGGCTGCCAGGCTGGTATCCGTATCGAAGCCAAAGAAGACGTAGCGGGCCTGCCGCTCCACTCGAGTGATCCAGACCTTGCAGTCACAGAAGCGGGCGATGGCCGGTACACAGGCATCGATTGGCCGCCGCCTTTGGCCGCCGAACGGTACCTCTAACTGGATGCAGGGCTCCTGCCGGACGTCCACCTCCTGCATCGTCAGAGCATAGCGTTCGAGCAGGCGGCCAACCATTTCGGCGGCAGTCATCGCTTCCGCCTCGGTGCAGCCTCGGTCGATGGTCCGCTCGGTGAGCGCCTTGATCCGGGCTTTGACCCGGGCAAGTTCGTCATTCTGACTCAATGGGCTTCCTCGTGAAATGACCGACTCGGCCGATGGCCTCGCCGTTCGAGTTTAACCGAGGCTGCCGCAAAATATGCAGCTCTGCGAGCAAGCCATCGCAAAGCAGTGCTAAGGTAGAGCAACACAATCAACGGCTTATTGTTGTATTCCAATACATCGGCGTCATTATGCACGCTAAAGATGTATCGATTAAAGCCTACGAACAAGTTTTTTTGAACACTAGTCCAAATGGATTAACGGCAGAACCTCGTCCTAAGCTAGGATAGTCGATCATATCTGAACAAGGGAATGGTGCCCTGGTCGGCCTGCCATCATTGTCTCTCGCTGTCGGGCGGTTGAGTGATGCCCTGATCGACGGGTCCGACATCCCATTCCAGCCGGTCTGTGACGCGGTGGGCGCTTCCTATTCGCTGCTTTTTTCGGAACAGCAGATCGATGGTCGCGTTGATGACACTGTCGTACAAGGGGTCGATCCCGCTTACGCACAGAGGCTGAAAAATGCCTCGGCTGAGCGCCTGCTTCCTATTTGGCTTCGCGACCTCGATACGGGAACGGTAGTCGACCGAGCCGCATTGCAGCGAGACCACGATTTCGCGCGGTCGCCTTTCTTCGACTACGTTGTACGCCCCGAAGGGCGTTTCCACTGCCTTATTTCGACGCCGTTCGTCAGCGATACCCAGCGCTACCATTTGATCGTAGGCCGCCCTTTCCATCGAGAGGATTTTGCTCCGAGCGACGTTCGGGTGCTGCGGACGCTCCTTCCCTATATTGGCCGGGCAATCGCGCTCGAACACGAGGCGGCTGCCGCGAAAAGCGACGCGACCAGTCTACGTCTGGCCTTCGATCACCTCGCCTCGAACGTTTTGATCGTCGCTCAAGACGGCCGCCTAAGATTCGCGAATATCGGCGCCACCCGGTTGCTACAGGTACGGGACGGATTGGGCTTGGCTGGAGACATCATCACAGCGTCCAGTCCCGCGGCAAACTCCATGCTGCAACAATCGATCCAGCGCGTTTTGACCGCCGAAGGCGGAGCTGAAACCTCATTGCATCTGCCGCGTCCGTCGGGTTGTCCGCCGTTGCAGGTGAGAATCCTGCGACTGGAGATGCAGACGGAGCCGGTGCCGGGGAACGGATTACTCGCGGGCCGCGTCATGATCGTCGTCCAGGAACACGAGCTCGATGACCAGGTGGACGGTTGGTCGATCGGAAAAATCTACGGGCTTTCGCCCAAAGAGCTCGAGGTTTCTGTGCTCCTCGCGCGTGGCCAAACACTTCGCACGGCATCCAGCACACTAGGTATCAGCTATAACACCGCCCGGTGTCATCTGCGCCGTGCGCTGGACAAGACGTCCAATCATCGACAAAGCGATTTGATCCGAATGGTTTTGAACGCGTCGCCTCGTTTGCGGAGGTAGCGCGGCTTGCGTCGCCGCAAGAGATTCTAGTTCCCAGGTAACGGGACAGCTATTGGTGCCAATGCAATGACGGGTTCGCACCCTTCCGAGGTGGCGGTCGAAAGCGCGATGACGGCCGGGTCCATTCTGTTCCAGGATTGCATTCGCGCGTCCCGTCTGGGCTTAGTGCCGCAGGCAAGGGCGCTAGCCTTGCAAGTAATTGGCACGTACGGCGAATCCGACGCCACCCTCCGGCTGAACGCAAAACTCCGCCTCATTCGGATCGAGTTCCAGGATGGCCGCCACGATGCCGCCCGCGACGCGGCGACGGGCGCGATCGAGGACGCGGCAAGACTTGGCGACCTCGCGAAGGAGTCTCTCGGCCGGTCCTACTACGCGCATCTCCTGGCCGAGGAAATTGAGACCGCCGCCGCCGCCGATCAGGCATTGGCGGCGCTGCGACTGGCGCGCGCAACCGGCGACCCACTTGCTCTGTCCACCGCATTGATCGTGCCGGCCATCATATGCTCCCGCCTCGGCCTTTATGACGCCGCAGTGGAATTGGCTGAACAGGCGGTGGTGCAGGCCCGGCTTTCCGGCGATGTTGAGGCAATCGCGCAGTGTATCTCCAATTTCGGCTCGCTGCACGCCGACTATCTTTACCGTTTCGCAGTGGTTTCTCCCGAAGAGCGGTACAGCTATTTGCAGACGGCGATCGAGCACAGCCGAATTGCGGCGGTTTTGGCGCGTGACCATGCGGATGGAGAGATGCAACGTCTCCCGGGTTACAACCTTGTCGAATTTCTGCTGCTCGCCGGCGACCGGTTAGCCGCCGAGGAAGCAATGCGGGACACCGACGCCGCAGCGGGAGAGCCATCGAAGCGTAGTCTTGTGCAACGCGGTCATGTTCATGCCTTGCTGCTTCTTGAACAGGGCGACCGAGCACACGCCATTGCGGCGCTTCAAGAAAGCATAGAGCGCTGCATCGCCTATCCCTCTCTGGAACTCGCGGTCTTCTCCTGCCACCGTCTGTCGCAGGTGCTGGAAGAAGAGGGCGACTTCCAGGCCGCCTATTCCGCACACGCCCGCTTTCACGAGCTCTTTTGCCGGCACACCAACGAAGATGCGAGCCGTCACATGCAATATTCGATCTTGCATGACAAGATCGAGGAAATGCGATCTCTCGTCGCGGAGGAAGAAGGACGCTCCAGCCGGCTCGAAGCGCAAAACATGAAGCTTGTCGAGGAGACTGAGCGTTTTGCACGTGAAACGCTGGAGGATGCCTTGACGGGTGTGGGAAATCGGCGCCGTCTGGATGCGGTGCTCGCGGAACTTTCTGAGAGCCGGCCCCGCTATGCAATAGCGATTGCTGACGTTGATCACTTCAAACTGGTCAACGACCGCTATTCTCATGTCACCGGAGATCTTGTGCTGCAGACAATCGCCTGGCTCATGCGTGGCATCGTCATGGACCCGGAGGAAGAAGGAAATCTTGTTGCGCGGATGGGCGGCGAGGAATTCGCGATCGTGCTTCTAAAGCGCTCCGCCGTGTATGGACGAGAGATTTGCGAGAAAATTCGGAGCGCGGTCCAAACCTATGACTGGGAGGGGCTAGCTCCCGGCCTTTCAGTCACAATCAGCCTGGGCCTCACCTTTTCGCAGGAAGGCAAAGATGCCGCCGAATGCCTCTCGATTTCAGACAAGAGGTTGTATGATGGTAAACGCGCGGGGCGTAATCGCGTCGTCTCCAGCGACAGGCAGCGCTATATGCGCGCACTAGCGGACTCTCAGGCTATCTGCGACCGGGTGATGTTCCCATATGCGAGAATGTGTCACACATCCGCCTCCGGGCTGCGCGGCAACCCGCGTTCCGGAATGCGGGTTCGACGGAAACCACTGTAGGACCGCTGGTCTAACCGCTGCTGTGGCTAAGAAACCACCATAGATGCTCCCTCGAATTCGCTCTCAGGGATCACATCGACTCCAACTTTCAAAGTCTGCTTACCCGGCGCCAAGATAATGCCGTCGATGGGCGCTACGTCCGAGTAGTCCCGTCCGATCGCCAGAACGATGTGATCGTTCTTGACGACAATGGCGTTGGTAGGATCGAATGCAATCCAGCCATTCTCTTCGCCACACCATACCGACACCCAGGCATGGGTCGCGTCCGCTCCCTCGAGCCGCACGCCGCCCGGCGGAGGCAAAGTGCGCAAATAGCCACTGACGTACGCGGCCGGCAGACCAAGCCCTCGAAGGCCCGAGATCATGATATGGGCAAAATCCTGGCAAACCCCACGCCGAACGCGAAAGGCCTCCGCCGCCGGCGTGGAAACATCCGTGGCCTCAGAATCATAGACGAAGTCGGAATGTATGCGGCTCATCAAATCCGTGGTTGCCTCGACAATCGCTCTACCTTGTCGAAAACTTGCCCGCGAATAGTCTGTAATGGCCGGAACCAACGGTGTTCGCGCCGTGGGATAGAGATACCCGGATGGACCATCGGGCTCGAGGGAAACCGTCGCGAGGCTGCGCGTCCTCACCGCGTCCCAAGACTCGCTGAAACCCGGCGTCTCGGCAGGCGCGTGAACATCCACACGAGACTTCGCTTCGATGATCAATGAGCGATGAGGTTCGTCGACCACAATCGACACCGTCCGCTCGCCAAATGGTCCGATACGCTCAAACCGATCGGACGGAGTGGGAGAAACAGTGATTGAGGTTTGCAAAACGGTCTGGGTGGAGGAGGATCGCGGCGTCAACCGCAGAACGCAACGCGCGTACTTTACCGAAGTGGCATAGCTATATGTCGTCCTGTGTCGAAGTTTGTAAATCACGCCAGGCCAGCGAGCTTGATCGTCGGAACGGCGTTGGCACCCTGCAGAAAATACCGCGCTGCAACCGCGTCCGAAAGACGCATCAATGCAAGTTCAAGCTTTCGCATTTTCGCGGCATTGAGATCCGCCGCGCTCTGAGTTTTCACTTCGCTGGACAAGGTGAGCAGAATATTGGCGGGCTCTTCCATCATTCCATCCTCAAGCAGAGATGGCAGAGACGAGAGATGCTCCGCCAACGTCACGATCTGGAAAGCCAGCGAACGCGTATTGAAGGGGTCGAGCATCACCATATCAAGCACCGGCGTCAGCGATAAACCCACGAGGTAGCGCGCCCGATAGGTGATCTGGCTGTCAGCCAGATCAAGAAGCAGGTCGAGGTCATCCGTTGTCGCCGCCTCATGCGACAGCGCTCGCGTGAACCGGCAAGTGTTGATGCCGCGCTCGAGTCTGCGTCCCATATCGAGGAACCGCCAACCCGCACTGCGATTCATGTTCTCCTGTGCCAGACCGGAGAGAGCAGCGAGGCTCTGTAGCGCGCTTTCGACCTGTTGCAGCGCGTCCGCTTCTGACAGCAGGTGACGCGCGGGATCGACCAGACCGCTTTCCAGGTTGAGCAGCAACGTCCAGAAGTCGGGTGAAAGTCGTTCCCGCATGCTCGCTGCCGTGCGACGGGCGGCGCGCACCAGATAGATGACCGAGCCGAACGCCTTCAGGTCGTGCAAGGCATCGCGGGCCGCGTCCAATGCCCTGCGGCCAGCCGCATCTTCATCCAAAGCGCCCCAGGCGATCAGCAACTCCTCGAGCCGAACCAAAGTCTCGCCGGCGCCGTGGATTGCCGCCTCCGAATCCATCAAGCTCGTGCAGAGGCTGCGCACAAGGCGCAGGGTCGCCTCCGCGCGTTCCAGGTAGCGCCCTAGCCAAAACAGATTGTCAGCGGCGCGGCTGGGCAACTGGCCCATGATCCGTCTGACCTTCACGTCGTCCTTGTTGGCGAGCAGCGTCACGCGCTCGACCGGCTTTTCAGTGATGACCCAGACATCAGCAGTACGCGCGCCGGCGCCCATCGAAATAGCGCGCACATCCGGAAAATCCGAAGTGCGACAAAACCCTCCGGGCATGACGCAATATCCGTCCGGCGTTGCCGCCACGAAGACCCGCAGCACGAAGGGCGCGGGCTCTAGTCTGCCGTCTCGAAGAACCGGCGTCGTCGACAGTCGCACGACTTCCTGGCCGACAAAATCGCAGGGGCGGTCGTCGAGACGAGAGAAGAGTTCCTTTCTCTCCTCCGCCGATAGATCCCCGACCAGCCTTGGCTTTGTCAGAAACTCGTCAGGCTGTTGCACGTTGAAGGCGGGACCTATCGCCAAGTCCGGGTCTCTTTCTACCCTTGCCCGCTCAGAGGGCTGTCCACACCACCAGGTCGCCACATTCGGCATCTTGAGTTCTTCGCCCAGCAGCCGGCGGCAAAGCTTCGGGAGGAACCCCAGCAGAGCTTTGGATTCCAGAACGCCAGAGCCCGGCATATTCAGCACGGCCACACCGCCCACGCGGATCGCCTCAAGCAGCCCCGGCACGCCAAGACGAGACGCGCTGTTCAGTTCCAGCGGATCAACGAAATCGGCATCCACACGCCGCAGAATAACGTCCACTCGCTTGAGGCCCGCGATGGTCCGAACATAAGCGCGGCCATCGCGAACAACCAAGTCGTCGCCTTCGACGAGCAGAAAACCCAGGTAGCGCGCGAGATGCGCTTGCTCGAAATAGGTCTCGCTATAGGGCCCTGGCGTCAGGAGACAAATACGCGGATCTTTGCGTTCCGCAGCCTGCGCCAAGCCTTTGCGCAATGCGGCGAAGAATGGGGCGAGACGCTCGACATTCATCGCGTTGTAGAGGTTGGGATAAGCGCGAGAGAGAACCAAGCGGTTCTCCAACTCGTACCCCGCACCGGACGGCGCCTGCGTCCGATCTCCGAGCACCCACCACCGTCCGTCCGGGCCTCGACCGAGATCAGCGGCATAAAGCTGAAGATAACGGCCGCCGGGTGGCGCGACACCGCGCATGGCACGAATGAAATCCGGGCTGCCGGTCAGCGCGGCGGCTGGAATAGCACCATCCGCTACGAGCCTGCCGTCGCCGTAAATGTCTCGCAGCAGCTCTTCCATGAGCCGCGCCCGCTGCTCCACCCCCGCCGCAATCTGCGCCCATTCGCGATGGCCGATGATCAGAGGAACCGGGCTGAGCGGCCAGCTACGCTCATTCTCCTCGCCATAAACGCGATGCGAGACGCCGGTGTCGCGGATATGCCGCGTCGCCAGGCTAAAGCGACTCTTGAGCTCGTCCGGCGTGTATTCTGCGAGATCGCCGAGGAAGTTCAGCCAGTATTCGCGCGGCCGCCCGGTGGGATCGAAGAGTTCGTCGGGTATTCCCTGTATGGGCCGATAGCCACGCAGCCACTCGGACAGCCGAATCGCAGCCGCCGCGTCGAGGTCTCCTCGCCGTTTTGTGGCACCCGGGATTTCAGCCGCCAACATGGGTCCTCAGATCAAGTGTCATCGGGAATTCCCCCGTGATCTCTTCGTACGGAGGCGTAATGATGCCGGGCGTATGCCCATGCTCCTCGAACCGCGCCTTGCGACGCGACTGCGCTTCATAGGCATTGACGGGGAAGGTGTCGTAGCTGCGGCCTCCTGGATGGACCACGTGATAGACGCAGCCACCCAAGGAACGGCTATTCCCAAGATCCACGATATCGAAGGTCAAAGGCGCATTGACCTTTAAAGTCGGATGAAGCCCGCTCGGCAGTTTCCAAGCCTTGTAGCGAACGCCGGCCACGACCTCCATGGAAACGCCGGTCGATGTCATGGGCAGCGCTCTGCCGTTGCAGGTGATCAAATGCCGCTCCGCATTGAATCCCTTCGCCATCACCTGCAGCCGCTCGACCGAAGAGTCGACGAAACGCACGGTGCCCGATCCGGAGCTTTCCTCCCCCATGACATGCCAAGGCTCCAGCGCATGCCGGAGTTCCAATGTAACGCCTCCATATTGGACAGCACCGTGCACGGGGAATCGAAACGCGCGTTGAGCTTCATACCAATGCGGATCGAAATCGTAGCCGGCGGCTTTGAGATCAGCCATCACGCCCAGAAAATCGTTCCAGACGAAATGCGGCAGCATGAAGCGGTCGTGCAAAGCCGTGCCCCAACGCGCCAACCGGCCTGTTTGCGGCTCCCGCCAGAACCACGCGATCAGCGCGCGGATGAGAAGCTGCTGAGCCAGATTCATGCGCGCGTCAGGCGGCATCTCGAAGCCACGGAATTCGAGCAGGCCGAGCCGCCCGGCCGGGCCGTCGGGCGAGTAAAGCTTGTCGATGCAGATTTCCGTGCGGTGGGTATTGCCACCGACATCGATCAGCAGATTGCGCAGCAGGCGGTCGACCAACCAAGGAGTCGGTGGCTCTGCCTCACTCGGCGCCGGGATCGCGGCCAGCGCTATATCCAGCTCATAGAGCGCATCGTGCCGCGCTTCGTCCACGCGCGGCGACTGACTGGTCGGCCCGACGAAGAGCCCCGAGAAGAGGTACGACAGCGAAGGATGGCGCTGCCAATACAGCAGCATGCTTTTCAGCACATCGGGCCGCCGGAGAAACGGCGAGTTGTCTGGGGACGAGCCACCGACAACGACATGGGCGCCGCCGCCGGTGCCGACATGACGACCGTCCACCATGAACTTGTCGGCGCCGAGCCGGCAGCTCCTCGCATCCTCATAAACGCCGGTCACGATATTGACCGCTTCCCGCCAGTCACTGGCCGGCTGGATATTCACCTCGATAACGCCCGGATCAGGCGTAACCTTCAGGACGATCAGCCTTGGATCGCCCGGCGGCGTATAGCCCTCAATCCGGACCGGCCTGCCCTCGGCGGCGACTTCGAGATGCGCCACGAGTTCGAGATAGTCCTCAAGCCGTGAGATCGGCGGCATGAAGATATGCAGCAGCCCGTTCCGAGGCTCGATCGAGATCGCTGTCCGCACCGGCGGCGGCTTGGCCTGGTGTTCCTTCGAGGCGGACGACGCGGGTGACGGCGCCTCATAGATTGCATCCAGGCTCGGCAACGGGCCGCGATTCTCGTAGGGGTCCAAGGGCACGACATGCGGATAGTCTTCAGGCTTCAGCACTGGAAGGCCGTCGAGGGGTAGACGTAATCCGACCGGAGAGTCGCCCGAGACGAGGTAGAGCTGCCCGCGCCTGAATTGCCACGCCTCACTCAGCCAGCCCTGACCCTCAGCCTCGGTGAAGGCGCGGCGAAGCGGCAGGACGTAGCCTACCGGCTTCGACAAGCCGCCCTCCATCACACGACGGAGGCTTGCGCGAGATGTTGCATCATCGATGTTCGGGTCGCTCAGCTCGACATTCGGCGGCAGATCGCTCTCAGCCTTGATCGCGTTGAGCGGATCCTCCCGCGCCGGAAGCGCTAACCTCGCATCAACGCCGAGGCGGTTCGCGAGCCGCTGGATGAGCGCCAATGCGTCGGCGACTGTCGCGGCTGGCGCATCATCTGCCTCAGGCGTGGTCCCTCGCCAGACCGGCTGGCCGTCGCGGCGCCAGAAAAGCCCCAGCGCCCAGCGCGGAAGGGGCTCGCCCGGGTACCATTTGCCCTGGCCGTAATGCAGCATGCCGCCTTTGCCGAACCGATCCTCAAGCCGCCGGATCAGCCTTTCGCCGATGACGGGTTTGGTCGGCCCCGAGGCATCCGTGTTCCATTCGGCCGCCTCGCGGTCGTCGATCGAGACGAAGGTCGGCTCGCTGCCCATGGTGAGGCGGACGTCATGGGCCAGGAGGTCGGCCTCTACCCGGTCCCCAAGCTGATCGAGCGCATTCCAGTCCGCGACCTCGAAGGGCCGTGTAATGCGGATCGGTTCAACCAGCCGCGAGACGGTCATCTCAAATTCGAAATCGGTCTTAGCCACGCTCGCCACGCCGCTTATGGCGCCAGCGGACCGGTAGTGCGGCGAGGCCGCCAGAGGCAGGTGTCCTTCACCGCAGAGCAGGCCGGAGGTCGCGTCAAAGCCGATCCATCCCGCGCCGGGCACATAGACTTCGGCCCAGGCATGCAGGTCGGTGAAGTCCGTCTGGGTCCCGAGGGGGCCTTCGATCGGGTCGATATCGGCCTTGAGCTGGATCAGATAACCCGAGACAAAGCGCGCGGCGAAGCCAAGGCGGCGCAGCATCTGGACCAGCAGCCAGGCGCTATCCCGGCACGAGCCTGAGCCCTGAGACAGGGTCTCGTCAGGGGTCTGAACCCCCGGCTCCATACGGACGACGTAGCTGACGCGCCGCGAAAGGCGCTCATTGAGCGCGACAAGAAAATCGACCGTTTTCTGCCCTTCAACGGGCAGATCGCCGACAGCGGCATCGAGCAGCGGGCCGTCCTCGTCGACATCCATATAGGCGGCCAGGTCCCGGCGAAGATCGTCGGGATAGCTGAACGGCAACATCTCGGCATACGGCTCGATGAAGAAATCGAAGGGGTTGATCACCACCATCTCGGCGGTGAGATCGACCGTGACGCTGAACTCCCGCGTACGCTCGGGAAAGACTAGCCGCGCCAGCCAGTTGCCGTGGGGATCCTGCTGCCAGTTGATAAAATGGTTCGCGGGGGTGATCGTCAGCGAATAACTGAGGATCCGCGTGCGGCAGTGTGGCGCGGGCCGGAGACGCACTGTTTGCGGCCCCAGTTCCACGGGCTGGTCGTACCGGTACCTAGTGGCATGATGGAGAGCAGCGACAACCGACAGGGCGATATCCTCGTTCCGAATGGGGCTGGGGTTCCAGGGCCGTCCACTCCTAGCGACCGAACGCCTGGGGTCGCAAGGGGAAAGGGTCAACGGTGTGGCGATCCCCGTCCAGCCGTCACTATCCCTCGCGCCTGGCCAGAGGCGTGAAGTTTCCCTGTCAATTTGACCCTTGCTGCGTGCAAAGCGGCCTCAACCGGAGATTGTATCGCTAGACGGACGCCGCACCGTTGTATCGAGGCTCGATGACGGCGGTCGAGTCACTTCTAGTCTGATTGCCGCGCGTGTAGCCTAGTCGCCAAGAACACATCGAGGGGACGAACGGCGCCATGGAACTCGGACTTAAGGGCAAAGTTGCGGTCATCACAGGCGGCAGCGTCGGCATCGGTCTTGCAATCGCCGAAGGCTTCGCGGCCGAGGGCGTGAATCTCGTACTCGCCGCGCGAGATGAAGCGAGGCTCGATCGGGTCGCGGAGACGATCCGCGAGACCCATGGCGTCCGCGTGGTGCCGGTCGCCTGCGATGTTTCGCTGGCCGAAGCCGCCACCCAGATCGTGGGTGCCGCGGAAGCAGAGTTTGGCGGCGCCGATATCCTCATCAACAACGCGGGCACCGGCAGCAACGAGACGATCATGGAGGCTCCCGACTCGAAATGGGACTTCTACTGGAATCTGCATGTAATGGCGGCGGTCAGGCTGGCGCGCGGGTTAGTGCCCGGAATGAAACGGCGCGGCGGTGGCGTTATCCTGCACAACGCATCGATCTGCGCGAGCCAGCCGCTCGGCTACGAGCCGATCTATAACGTCACCAAGGCGGCACTCGTCATGTTCTCGAAAAACCTCGCCAATGAAGTCGTCCGCGACAACATTCGCGTCAACACCGTCAACCCCGGCCTCGTCCTGACGCCTGATTGGATCAAGACGGCGAAGGAATTGACGGCGGATTCCGGCGGGGACTGGGAGGCGCATCTGCAATCGGTCGCCGACGAATACGCGCCGATCAGACGCTTCGCCTCAGCGGCTGAGATCGCCAACCTCTTCGTGTTTCTGTGCTCCGATCGCGCAAGCTATTGCGTGGGCTCGACCTTTTTCGCCGATGGCGGCATGCTGCGGACGATTTGACCTCCTGCACCGCGAGTATTCATCCCATGACGATCATCGCCGAATTGCAGGCGCTTTTAGGCGAAGCTCATGTTCTGGAACCGTCCGCGGGGCTGGAGCGTTACACGAGGGACTGGTCGCGCGAAATAGTCGGCCAGCCGCTCGCGGTCGTGCGGCCGGCTGACACCGCCGAGGTCGCGGCGGTTCTGCGGCTTTGTCATGAACGAGGCGTGCCAGTGGTCGCGCAGGGGGGCAATACCGGCCTCGTTCACGGCGCGATCCCTTCCTCGGATGGCCGCGAACTTGTCGTCAGCCTGGAGCGGATGAACCGTGTCCGTGCGATCGATCGGGTCAACTTCAGCCTGGTGGCCGAAGCCGGCTGTATCTTGCAAAGCGTGAACGATGCGGCGGAGGCGGAGGATCGCTTCTTCCCGCTGTCGCTTGGCGCGCGTGGAAGCTGCCAGATCGGCGGCACGATCTCGACCAATGCGGGAGGGATCAATGTTCTCCGCTGGGGCATGATGCGGGAACTCGTTCTGGGTCTGGAAGTCGTGCTGCCGGATGGCCGCATCTGGAACGGCCTGCGTCAACTGCGCAAAGACAATACGGGCTACGACCTCAAACAACTTTTCATTGGCGCGGAGGGCACGCTTGGCATCGTCACCGCCGCAGCGCTGAAGCTTTTTCCTCGGCCGACGCAGATTGAAACCTGTCTGCTCGCGGTCCCTTCCGCCGAAGCCGCGATGACTCTTTTCGCCGCCGCACGGCGCGACCTGTCCGATCTTCTGAGCGCCTTCGAGCTTCTTCTGCGTCCCTGCATCGATATCGTGCTGCGCCAACAACCGGCGATACACGAGCCGCTCGCAACGCAAGCGCCGGCCTATGTTCTTCTGGAAGCCTCCGCCAGCGGCTTCGTCGAGTTACGCCCGCTTCTGGAGCGCTTTCTCGAACAATCGATGAGCGCGGGTCTGGTCCTGGATGGCGTCGTCGCTGAATCGAAAGCCCAGTCCGCCGCGCTCTGGCGTATCCGCGAGGATCTGGTGGAAGCACAATACCAGGAAGCGCCGCGTCATCTGCGCACCGATATTTCCGTGCCGCTCTCCGCCCTGCCCGCCTTCATCGCGGCGGCCGACAAGGCATTGGGAGAAGCGATGCCGGGTGTGCAGTCGCTCGCTTACGGCCATGTCGGAGATGGCAATGTGCACTACAACGTCATGCCGGCGCCTGGCACGCCGGAAGGCGAAGTCGCTGATCTCATGAAGCAGTGCGAGACGCTTCTCTATGCCCTAGCAAGGAAGTTTGAAGGCTCGATCAGCGCCGAGCATGGGATTGGACGATCCAAACGAACGGCGTTTCTCGATCAGCTACCAGCAATTGATCTGATGCTGATGCGAATGATCAAGGCCGGCTTGGACCC
The DNA here is from genome assembly GCF_009765865.1 of Acidisoma sp. L85. Lineage (GTDB taxonomy): Bacteria > Pseudomonadota > Alphaproteobacteria > Acetobacterales > Acetobacteraceae > Acidisoma. Next base: position 175,438 of record NZ_LMUQ01000049.1, on the reverse strand, counting down.
CGACGATCTCATGGCGAAGTCGCGGCTACTATAGTTCGCGAAAGAGACGAGCGAGCTGCTCACGACGCGGGCAGTCTCTCCTTGGTCTTCCGATCAAGGGCGCCGTCAAAATACTTCGCGAGCGCGTCGCGAAAGACAATTTCGTCCGGCACCGCGAGCCAGAACAAAGTCATCGACGAATGGAACTTCAGATCGTCAGGCGAGCCCAGAATTTCGAGGATAGAGCGGCCCTCGACCCTGTTGACCAATCCGGTGCAATCGACCAGGCGCTTTCCCAGAACCGGATGGTCAGCATAGGCGCGGGCTTCATCGAGCGAAGCAAGCGCATAGCGCTGAGCCATCGCGCTGTGACCCAGGCCGGTCAACTGGGGAAATACAAACCACATCCAGTGGCTGCGTTTACGACCGTCCTCCAATTCCTGGCGCACTTGCGTCAGTACGGGCTCTTGCGCCCGGAGGAAACGATCGAGATCGAACGGGTCTGACATATCCCCTCCAGTCCGCAGCGAAGGCTACCCAATCTGCCCTGGTGTCAGCGATCGGTGCGCGGCCATATTGCCGAGACGTCTTGCGCACACGGCCGATCAACGACGATGCTACTCGCCGCATGGAAGCCCAAGAAGCCGCGTGACAGTCACTTTCTCGGTGGCTACCGTTTCTGCTGATGTCAGATCAAGTGTGGAGGTTTCCGTGAGTGCCGCTTCCGGTCATTCCGCCCCATTGGGGCTTCTTGCCGTCTTCCTTCTGGCCGGAGTCGCGATGGGCCTGACCGCATGCAATACCGTCCATGGCGCGGGTGAGGATTTGTCGATCGCAGGCAAGGCTACTGGCACCGCCGTCGCCAACGCCGGTCACGCGATCAGCAATACGGCGCAGAATATCCAGTAAGGCCTGGAGCCCGCCCGTGCGCTATTGGGCCAACCCCGTATTGGATCGTCCGAGCTGAAGCCCCTGAGCCTCCAGCCTCAAGCCATCGCCTGCGCCCCATCCGACGCTGCCGCTACCGCCCGCATCGGAGCCTTCGAGCTGAGCTTCCGCCCGCGCAGCCGCGGAACCGGGAGGGGCGCCGCCATGTGTCCGGCTAGCGTCCAAATTCTGCTGTTGCGGAAGTGCCAGGCCGCCTTCCCCGCCAACATAGAACCCGCTGACAGGCTGTGCCTGCGACGCGACCGGAATCGCGAGACCAACAATCGCGAAAACGGCACACAGGTGACGTATCATTTGCCTCACCACAGGCTGAAGTCATCCGACCCCGAAACCCGCAAGCCCCGGCGGCGCCACGACGCCTTCCAGATTGCGCGGGTCGGCTTCCGGCGCGCCCATCACGGTCCGGATCGGAACCAGTCCAGCCCAGACCGGGAAGGTGTAGTCCTCATCATCGTCAATCGTATGCCCGTCGCGTAGCTTAATCGAGAACTCCTCGATCGGCATGGAGACGACCGTTGTTGCCTTAAGCTCCTGGGAGCGCATCGGCCGCAGTTGGTCCCAATGCCCCGCCACCAAAATCTCCATCAGTGCCTGTAGAGCCTCAGTCTTCTCCGCAGGCTCCGCCACGACGCGCGCAGTACCCAAAAGCATCGCGGAGCGGTAATTCACGGTGAAGTTGAATGCCGAGCGGGCCAAAACAAGACCGTCGAACAGAGACACGGTCAGGCATACTGGCTGACCCTCCACCGCTTCCAGCATCCGGCTCGCTGCGGAGCCGTGCCAATAAATATGGTCGCCGATTCGCCATTGCAGCGTCGGCGTCACATAGGGCCGACCGTCGAATACATACCCTACATGGCACATCGGCATCGCGGCAAGAATCGCGTCCAATGTGTCGCGATCGTAGCGCGCCAATTCGTTGACGCGTTTCACCCGAACGCGCTGTGTCGCCGGCCGATCCATCGTATTTCGCTCCGATCCGTTCCCGCCAAAGGACGGGCTCGCCCGGATCCCGTCAATGCCTCAACAAACCGCGCGCGGCATCGCCGTTGACCGCTCCACGGGGAGACAAGCTCCACGCCCGCGCGTTAAGCTTACGTCAATGAGCACCGATCCCGCCGACCTCTCCGCCACCGCCCTTACCGCCGCCTATCGCGCCCGCAGCCTCTCTCCTGTCGAGGCGACAGAGGCGATCCTCGCCAGAATAGCCGCCTGGGACGACAGGATCTGCGCGACCTGGGCGCTCGACGCCGATGCCGCGCGCTCTGCCGCCAAGGCCTCCGAGTCCCGCTATGGCAAGGGCGCCCCGGCTGGTCCGCTCGATGGCGTGCCGGTGACGATCAAGGAGAATATCGCGACCCGCGGCGTGCCGCTGCCCGCCGGCACGGCCGCGAAGGAGCTCACCCCCGCCGAGGCCGACGCACCACCGGCGGCGCGGCTGCGAGAGGGTGGTGCCGTCATCCTCGGCAAGACGACGATGCCTGACTTCGGCATGCTGTCCTCCGGCCTCTCCAGCTTCCACCGCCTGACGCGCAATCCCTGGGATCTCGCCCTCAACCCTGGCGGATCCAGCGCGGGTGCCGCTGCCTCTGCCGCCGTCGGCTACGGGCCGATCCATATCGGCACGGATATCGGCGGCTCGATCCGGCTTCCGGCCGCTGCCTGTGGCGTCGTCGGACTCAAGCCGAGCTTCGGGCGGATTCCGATCGACCCGCCTTTCCCCGGTCGCGTCGCCGGCCCGATCACCCGCACCGTGGCAGATGCGGCCTTGGCCATGTCGGTGCTCTCGGCAGCCGATATGCGCGACTACATGAGCCTTCCTCCCGCGGCGATCGACTGGGACTTAGCCCCGCTCGACCTTCAGGGTTTGCGCATTGGGTTCTGCGCCGACACCGGCCTCGGCGGTACGGCCGCGCCCGAGCTCATGGCGGCGGCCGAGGCGGCGGCAAAGCTATTCGAAGCGGCCGGCGCCATCGTGGAACCGGTAGCGCCTTATCTTCGACGCGAGATGGTGGAGGGTCTCGACCGCTTCTGGCGCACCCGCTTCCGCGCCGATCTCGCAGAGATGGCGCCCGAGCGGCGTGCGATGATCCTGCCATATATCCTCGCCTGGATCGATGGCGGTGGCGAGATCAGCGGGAACGAGGTGTTCCGTGGCTTCTCCCAGATCGGGGCAATGGCCAAGGCGACGGTTGCCGCCACCGCCGCCTTCGATTTCGTCCTTTCGCCAGTCTGGACCGCGTCCCCTTTCCCTGCGGACTGGGCGAGCCCCCTCAACGATCCCGCAAGGCCCTTCGATCACATCGCCTATTGCGTGGCCTACAATATGTCGGAGCAGCCCGCGCTCTCGATCAACTGCGGCTACACCAGCGGCGGCGCCCCGATCGGACTGCAGATCGCCGGCCGCCGCTTCGACGATGCCGGTGTGCTGAGATTGGCCGCCGCCTATGAGGCCATGCGCCCGGCATCGCGGGCTTGGCCACGCCTCGACGGCGCCCTCCCCACGTAACATTGCGAGACGTCCTGCCATCGCTTCGACACTTGGCAGTTACTCTGCCGCCATTTCACTAGCCGGAAATGGCTTCAAGCCCAAGTGTCGGGCGCAAGATCGGAGATGATGATGATAACTGGTTTCAGACGCCTTCTGCTGGGCGTCGGCGCCGCGCTCCTCGCAGCGCCAGCGGCCTTCGCTCAAATGCCGCCACCTCCAGGCTATGGGCGACCGCCGCCGCCGCCCGGTTACCACAGGCCGCCGCCGCCTCCGCCTCCCTACTATTACCATCACCACCATCACCACTATTACCACCGGTATCCGCCCCCGCCTCCGCCGGGTTACGGTCGCCCACCGCCGCCTCCGCCACCGCGCGGCTACTGACCTAAAGACAAGGGGGCGGAGCGCTTGCTTCGCCCCTGACGTGCTGGACGAAAGCGGGCGCCTCGGGCAGAGAAGAGCACCGCCCGAAGGGTTGAATGCGGCGGGAGGGAGAGCGCCGCTTGCCGGATGACGCCACGCTGACGACGCCGATCATCCGGCTCACCGACCTGCGCAAGAGCTATGCGGGCGCCCCGGCCATCACCGGCCTCGACCTCGACATCGCATCCGGCGAGTTCTTCACCTTCCTTGGCCCTTCCGGGTCCGGCAAAACCACTACGCTGCGAATGATCGCGGGCTTTGAGCAGCCGGATGCGGGCCGTATCGAGCTGGACGGCAAGGATCTTGCGGGCTCCCCACCCTATGCCCGAGCGGTAAACACCGTCTTCCAGGACTACGCCCTCTTCCCCCATCTGACCCTGCGCGAGAACGTCGCCTACGGGCTACGCGCACGCCGCGTCCCAAATGCCGAGGCCCTGGCGCGCGCCGACGAAGCGCTCGCCACCGTGCGGCTGGAGGGTTTCGGCGATCGCCGGCCTGGCCAGCTTTCGGGTGGCCAGAGGCAGCGCGTGGCGCTTGCCCGCGCCGTCGTCAACCGTCCTCGCGTCTTGCTGCTCGACGAGCCGCTCGGCGCGCTCGACCTCAAGCTGCGTCACCAGATGCAGGTTGAACTCAAGCAACTGCAGCAGCAGACCGGCATCACCTTCGTCTATGTCACGCATGACCAGGATGAAGCGCTGACGATGAGCGACCGCATCGCGGTGTTCAATCGCGGCGGTATCGAGCAGGTCGCCACACCGTGGGAGCTTTATGAGCGGCCGCACACGGAATTTGTCGCGGGCTTCGTGGGCGTCACGAATATACTGCGTGAAGACGGCACCCTATTTGCCCTTCGGCCGGAAAAGATTCGGCTGTCCTCAACCGGCGCCGCAGCCGAAGGCGAGCGCTCGATTGCGGCAAAGGTAACTGCTGCCAGTTATCTCGGCATGTCGACACGCTATCTGCTGACAACGGCAACCGGCGAGGCGCTGACAGTGGTCGAGCAGAATGCCGGCTTCGGCGACGGTGCGCCGCGTTGGGCGCCCGGAGTCGCTGTACACGCCAATTGGGCGCCCCGCTCGGCATGGCCTCTCGCCAGCGCTCCGATCATCGAAACACCAGGGAGAACCGCATCATGAGCACGTCCATCAGGCGTTTCGCACGCGCCGCCGCACTTGCGGCGGGGCTCGCGATACCCGCG
>NZ_LMUQ01000049.1:151099-170322 GCF_009765865.1 Acidisoma sp. L85 | reverse complement strand
ACTCAGGCGGCGACGGCCGCGGCACCGCTCCAGGCAATCGGCAAAGGCGAAGGCACGCTCAACATCGTCGCTTGGGAAGGCTATGCGCAAGATGATTGGGTGAAGCCTTTCACCGCCGCGACCGGCTGCGTCGTCCATCGCAAATATGCCGGCTCGTCGGACGAGATGGTGGCGCTCATGCGGTCGGGCGGCGGCAACCAATATGACCTCGTTTCGGCCTCAGGCGATGCGACGCTGCGGCTGATCTATGGGCATAATGTGCAGCCGATCAATCTGGCGCTGATCCCCGCCTGGCAACACCTGATTCCCGCTTTGCAAGCGCCCGACTTCAATACGATCAAGGACGTGCATTACGGCGTGTCCTATGAATGGGGGCCGAATGTCCTGATCTACAACACGCAAAAGGTGACGCCGGCGCCAACTTCCTGGTCCGTGCTTTACGATCCGGCCAACGAGGGCCTGGTTTCGGTTCCCGACAATCCCATCCAGATCGCCGATGCGGCACTTTATCTCTCGAAGACGAAGCCCGATCTCGGCATTACCGATCCCTATGAACTCAATCAGTCGCAAATGGATGCTGTTGTGGCGTTGCTTAAGACTCAGCGTCCTCTGGTGCGGAAATATTGGGCGCTGGCGTCCGACCAGATCGACCTCATGAAGAACGGCGACAGCACGATGGGCGCCTCCTGGCCCTACATGACCAACACGTTGCAGGCGGCCAAGGTGCCGGTGGCGGATACGCTGCCGAAGGAGGGCGTCACCGGCTGGGCCGATACCTGGATGGTGTCGTCGAACGCGCCCCATCCCAACTGCGCCTATGAGTGGATCAACTGGGTGACGACACCGGCGGTTCAGGCACAACAGGCGATCTACTTCGGCGAGACGCCGGCCAACACGCTCGCCTGCCCGGAGATGGACAAGCAGCAAGCCGGCTCCTGCGCACAGTATCACGCGAATGCCCCGGCGAGCTATTTCGACCAGATAAAATTCTGGAAAACGCCTCTACGGAACTGCGGCAATGGCAAATCGGACTGCCTGAACTACGGCGAGTGGCAACGCGCCTGGCAGCAGATCAAGGGCTAAACATGCGCGGCCTGTCTCCCCTCCCTGCAAGGGAGGGGCTGGGGGTGGCGCATGTCGCATTCACACGGTCGCATAGGTCCAGAATTTACTTCAAGCCCAGAACAGGATCGCCTCGCGTTTACTCGCCGCTAGGCTAGTCGCCCTACCTGAGAGGGAGTCCACTGGAGTTAGCCCGATGACCGCAATCACCGACCTGCCACCCGTCCTTCGAGAGCGCTTGATGGAACTCGTGAAATCGCCCGAATGGCCCAATAGAACCATTGTTATCAGGCCGATACGGGATCCGCTGGAACTCCACGTTCCTCATAACATCATCGAAGATGCAGAGGCAGCGGTCGCTCAGGCGGGAAAGGACATCGGCAGAGCAATTCCGCCCGAATTGAAGCCCGGAAGAAGCGCTAATTTGTTCGAGGCTGGCGAAAGATTGCCCAGCATGAAACTCATGGCCAGGCACGATGGTAGCCTGGAATTTTGGCAACCATCCTCACTAATGCGACCGGGCGGGCGGGCGACGGTGACAATCACTAGAGATGGTCAGGTGCTTTACTACGGTAAGCGGCCGCCGCTCGTTCTGCTGGATAAGCAGTATTGTGAGTACTACAACACCGTGCACAAATGCCTAAGGTTGCTGACAGAAGGGAACGTCGAAATGGTTCCCGTCCGCGGAAGGGGTGCGTCGCCGAAGCCATGACGACCCTCGCAGCCACCCTCTGGCGTCACCCACGCCTCCGCATCGCGAGCTTGCTCGCGCTGCCCGCGATCTGGTTCGTCGCCTTCTACCTGCTCGCATTGGCGGCGATGTTCGTCTCCTCGCTGCATACTGTGGACGACCTCTCCGGCCAGATCCTGCCCGGCTGGACGCTCGCCAACTTCCGCATTCTGGCGAGCGACTGGACCTACGGCCGTATCGCGCTCCGCACCGTCGGCATCGCGCTTGCCGTCACGATCACCGACGGGCTTCTCGCCTGGCCCTTCGCCTATGTCATGGCGCGGCATGCGAGCCCGCGCTTGCGAGCAATGCTCATGGCGCTGGTGATGCTGCCGCTGTGGTCGAGCTACCTCGCCCGCGTCTATGCCTGGCGCCTCATCCTCGCCCATGACGGCGTGCTCAACTGGGCACTGCATGGCCTAGGTTTGCCGACAGCCTCGATCGGCTATTCCAACTGGGCGATGTGGATCGTCTTCACCTACCTCTGGCTGCCCTTCATGATCCTCCCGCTTTTTGCCGCGCTGGAGCGCATTCCCACGACGCTGTTGGAAGCGTCGAGCGATCTCGGCGCGGCGGGTGGCCGCACGTTCCGGCGGGTCATTGTGCCGCTGGCGCTGCCGGGGCTGGCGGCGGGCGCGATCTTTACCTTCTCGCTCACGCTCGGCGACTACGTGACGCCGCTGCTGGTCGGCGGGCCGAGTTCGGACTTCATCGGCAACGTGGTCTACTCGAATGTCGGCGTCTCCAACAACGTGCCCTTCGCCGCCGCCTTCGCGGTACTGCCGCTGTTGGTGATGGCCGGCTACCTTCTCATCGCGCGCCGCCTCGGCGCCTTCGACGCGTTGTGAGGATCAGCACATGATCGGGCGCGGACTTCTCTGGTTTTCGGTAGTCGTGATCTTGCTGTTCCTGTTTGTGCCGGTCGCGATCATCCTGCTCTACGCCTTCTCGGATTCGAATATCCAGGGCTGGCCGATCGGGGTCTACAGCGTGAAATGGTTCATCGCGACCTGGCATGACGGCGAGGTCCGCGCAGCGCTCTGGCTATCGATAGAGGTCGCGGTGGTCGCGACGATCATTGCTACCGTCTTCGGCACCCTCGCGGCGCTGGCGGTGCAACGCATGCGGGGCTACGGCAACGAGATCGTGTCCTTCGCCGCTGTGTTGCCTATCGCGCTGCCCGGCATCCTCACCGGCATGGCGCTGAACTCCTATTTCGTGCTCTGGGGCATCGGGCTGTCCTTCTGGACCATCGTGATCGGCCACGCGACCTTCTGCACAGTCATCGTATACAACAATGTCGTTGCGCGGCTGCGTCGCCTGCCGCCTTCATGGGTTGAGGCGTCGATGGATCTCGGCGCCGGACCATGGCGCAGCTTCCGTCTGGTCACTCTGCCGATGATCGCGAGCGCGCTCGGCGCCGGCGCATTGCTCGCCTTCGCTTTGTCCTTCGACGAGGTAATCGTCACCACCTTCACCGCTGGCGCTCAGACGACTCTCCCCTTGTGGATCTTCGGCGCGATCCGGCTCGGCCAGCATTTGCCCGAGGTAAACTGCGTGGTTTTCGCCGTGATCGCCCTTACCATCGTGCCAGTGCTGATCGCTCAACGTCTGATGGGCAGTGCCGCGACGCTGCACAAATAGCCGCGCTCAAACCACCCTGCGACTCACCACGCGGTTCCGGCCCGAATTCTTCGCTTCGTACAGCGCCTCATCCGCCGAACCCACAAGTGTCGCTTCGCTATCGGTGCGTCCAGGCTCGTGGTAGCTCAAGCCGATACTGACCGTGACGACACCGGCTTCGCCATTGCCCTCATGCGCCAGCGCCAGCGCCGCGATGCTGGAGCGTATGTTCTCGGCGATCAGGCCGGCGCCCTCGAACTCGGTATCGGGCAATACGACGGCGAACTCCTCGCCGCCATAACGCGCCGCGATGTCGCCGGGCCGCCGGATCGCATCCGTGATGCAGCGGGAAACCAGCCGCAACACGCCGTCCCCCGCCTGATGGCCGTTCTTGTCGTTGTAACGCTTGAAGTTGTCGGCATCGAGGAGCAGCAGCGCGACCGGCCTGTTATTGCGCCGCGCCCGCCGCCATTCCCGCGACAGATGCTCGTCGAAGCCGCGCCGGTTGAGCAGCCCCGTGAGCTGATCAGTGCGCGCGAGTTCGGCCAATTGCCGGTTCGCGGTCAATGCGTCCCGCTCGGCCTCCGTGGTGCGGCGCACCTCACGGACCAGAACGAGGGTCAGGCCGACAATGGTGGCCGAAAGCAGCAGCACTAGGACGCCGATGATGGCGGCGAGCAGCCCGACCCCGCTCGCCAATTCGCTGACGGCGACGCCCACGGCGATCACCAGCCGCAGGTCACCGACCTGTCCGATGCTGTAGCGGCGTAATACGTGGTCGACCCCGGAGCGTCGCTCCCGGTGCACGATATGGGTTCCGGTCGCACCTTCCAGATCGCCGGGCGAAACCACGACCCGTCCGATCGCGTTGCGAAAATGCGGCAACCGAAGAATCAGCGTGCCGCCCTCCGTGAGCAGCACAAGCGATCCTCGACGTCCGAGTGCCAAGCGCCCGAAGGTCGCGTTGAGCGATTGCATCGAAAGCGGCGCGACAACCGCGACGGCGCCACCGCACTGGCCCGGCGCGCAACGCCGGATGAGCGCCAATACCGCGACCGGCGAACCAGGTGGTTTGAAGGGACCGCCAACGGAAAGCCCATCGACCGGAGGACCGACCTCGGCGAGTAGTCGCGGCACCTTCGCCAGGAAGCCCTTGGCCTCCGATGCCGGGCCGGACGAAGCGATCAGCCGGCCGTCCGGCTCGACCACAATCAACCCACCCCCCGGCTGCCCCGACACGCCAGCACGAGGAGCGGCGACAGCGCCGGCGCCATACTGCAGAGCGGTTTGCAGCATACGCAGCTGACCATCGATCTGATCGATTTCCCGCGCGACCGTCTGGCCCGCCAGGATGACCAGATTGCGCGCCATCTGGTCATCCCGCCGCAGTGAATCTTCCCGGTTTTCGAGCATCAGCGCGGTGCAAGCGGCGAACAGCACCACAGCGGCAATGATACTGAGCCCCGCCAAGCCGCCGAAGGATGCGAGCCGGCGCGCCCCGGGCGCGGCTCCGTCGGCGGCCTGGACGCTCATCCCGCGTCCAGGCCCCTAGCTTCGGTCTTTACCGCGCCCAACCGGCGCGGCGGCCTACTGGTCGCGCTCGTCAACGTCCTTCTCGACCTCGATTTCCCCCTCGATAGGATCGTCGTCGTCATCGATATCCGCGGCATCCTCAAGGATCTCATCTTCCTCGACGGCGTCCTCGGTTTCGACTTCCGCGTCGGGCTCCTCGGTGCGAGCCGCGGGAACCACCTTCTTGACCCGCTTGTCCTCGACCGGGTTGCCGCCGCGTTTCAGGCGCGGTTGCTCCGGCGGCTGTTCGGTGCCGCATTTCGGGCAGATCGGCGGTGTCTTGCCGAGATCGTAGAACCGCGCGCCACAGGCCACGCAGGTCCGCTTGGTGCCTAGTTCAGGCTTGGGCATCAGGAGCCTCGTCGGTCGCCGGTTTTGGAAAGGTGGCGCCCTTGCCATCCCACGGAGCCGCTGTCAAACCCGCGCCTTCGTTTTCCTCCGAACCCCGCGCGTTTCCGTGCCAGGCGAGACATGCCGATGGACCAGTCCAACCCCACTCTCGCTGCCAGCGCGAGGCCCGTGATCGCCCGTTCGGGAGGCGTTTTGGCCGGGCGCCTCCGCGTTCCCGGTGACAAATCGATCAGCCACCGCGCTTTGATGTTCGGCGCTTTGGCCGAGGGCGTCACCCGCATCACCGGCCTGCTGGAAGGCGAGGACGTTTTGCGTACTGCCGCCGCGATGCGCGCCCTCGGCGCCGATGCGGTGCGCGAGTCGCAAGGCTCTTGGCGAGTCGAGGGCCAAGGGCGCGGCAAGCTGCGGGAGCCCGCCGACGTGCTCGACATGGGCAATTCCGGCACCGCCGCCCGGCTGATCTGCGGTATCTTGGCGAGCCATCCGATCTTCACGGTGCTTACCGGGGATGCGAGCCTCCGGGGCCGCCCGATGCGCCGGGTCACGGATCCGCTGGCCGCTTGCGGCGCCCGGTTCACCGGTCGCGCCGGTGGCCGGCTGCCGCTCGCCATCGAAGGCGCGGCGGAGGCGAAGCCACTTTCCTACCGCCTCCCTGTCGCCTCAGCACAGGTGAAGTCGGCTGTCCTGCTCGCCGGTCTCAACGCTCCAGGAGAAACTCGGGTGGAGGAGCCCGAAGCCACCCGCGATCATACCGAGAACATGCTCCGCCATTTCGGCGCCGAGCTTCGCGTCGAGATCCAGGGAGCGGGTCGAGTCATCACGCTGACCGGCCGTCCGACTCTACGCGGCGCCGATGTGATGGTGCCGGGCGACCCCTCCTCCGCCGCCTTCCCGCTTGTCGCGGCGCTGCTGGTGCCCGGTTCCGCCGTGACGGTCGAAGGGGTAGGCCTCAACCCGCTGCGCACGGGCCTCTTCGCAGCGCTGCGTGAGATGGGCGCTGACCTGTCCGTGGCGAATGAACGCATCGAGGGCGGCGAGCCCATCGGCGATGTCACGGCGCGAGCAGGCACCTTGCGCGCAGTGGATCTGCCGCCGGAGCGAGCGCCGAGCATGATCGACGAATATCCGGTGCTTGCGGTCGCCGCCGCCTGCGCCACAGGCACCAGCCGCTTCCGCGGCCTCTCGGAGCTGCGCGTCAAGGAAAGCGACCGCCTCACGGCCACGGCGGCGATGCTCCAGGCCAATGGCGTCAAGGTTTCGATCGAGGGCGACGACCTGCTGGTCGTGGGCTCTGGCGGCCCGCCTGAGGGCGGCGGCACTGTGCTGACCCAGATGGACCACCGGCTGGCGATGTCGGGCGTGGTACTGGGCCTGGCGGCTCGCACGACCGTCCGGATTGATGACGTTGCCTTCGTCGATACCAGCTTCCCCGGCTTCGTCGAGCTCATGCGCGGCCTTGGCGCGGATCTCGTCGCGGCATGACGATCACGGTCGCCATCGACGGCCCTGCCGCCTCCGGAAAGGGCACGCTCGCGCGCCAGCTTGCCGCAAGCCTCGGCGTGCCGCATCTCGACACTGGTCTGCTCTACCGCGCGGTCGGACGCCGGGTGCTCGATCGCGGCGAGAATCCTGCGGACGGCGTGGCGGCGACCGCGTCTGCCCGCGCCTTGGTTCGTGAAGACCTCGCACGTGACGACCTACGCGGGCCGGTGGCGGATGCTGCTGCGGCGGCGGTCGCCTCGGAGCCCGGTGTGCGGGCGGCCCTGCTCGACTTCCAGCGCGGCTTCGCCAAAAACGGCGCCGTTCTAGATGGGCGAGACATCGGCACGGTGGTTTTGCCTCAAGCGACGGTCAAATTCTTCGTTACCGCCCGGCTCGAGGTACGCGCGCTGCGCCGCCAGGTCGAGCTTCAACAGCGCGGGACGGTGGCGTCGCTGGACCTCGTTCGCGCCGAGATGGCCGCACGCGACGAAGCCGACCGCAATCGGGCGGCAGCGCCGCTGCGCCCGGCCGAGGACGCCATCCAGCTCGATACCAGCGACCTTTCCGCCGACGAGGCACTGGCGACCGCCAAGCGGCTTATCAAGGCTCGGCTGGCACAACCCGCCGCCGCGAAGGTTTCACGAGGGTAAACCTCGGGTTTTCCTTGACTTGGTGGAATGTGAGCGTATTGCTCCGCCCGCAGATCCACGGGCCGCGCGCCCGGGGCTCTAACGTCGTTCGTTTCATCCGTTCTGAACGACAGCCGATGTGACAAGACCCATACGGTTCGCCCGAATAATGAGCGGACAAGCCGTCCCGACCGGTGGAATCCCCCGCCGCGTGGTGCGCAGACCCAGAAGCGCCAAGGCTCGGCGCCTCGTGCAAGGACAGATACCGCAACATGTCAGCCATTGCCGCCCTCCGCGAACGCGATCCCGCGCTGGAGGAGGATTTTGCTTCGCTTCTCGATGAGACCCTCGGCCGCGACACCGGCTTTGACGGCTCCGTCGTCTCGGGCCGCGTGCTTCGCGTCACCGACGATGCCGTGATCGTCGATGTGGGCCTGAAGAGCGAAGGCCGCGTACCCCTGAAGGAGTTCGGCCCGCCCGGCCAGAAGCCCGAGGTCGCCGAGGGCGATGTCGTCGAGCTTTATGTCGAGCGCTACGAGGACCGTGACGGCACCATCGTGCTCTCGCGCGAGAAGGCCCGCCGCGAGGAGGCCTGGTCGAACCTCGAAAAGGCCCATGCCGCGAACCAGCGGGTCAACGGCACGATCTACAGCCGCGTCAAGGGCGGCTTCACCGTCGATCTCGGCGGCGCCGTGGCCTTCCTGCCGGGCAGCCAGGTCGATATCCGCCCCGTCCGCGACGTCGGCCCGCTCATGGGCACGCCGCAGCCTTTCCAGATTCTCAAGATGGACCGTGCCCGCGGCAACATCGTCGTGTCGCGCCGTGCGGTGCTGGAGGAGACGCGCGCCGAGCAGCGCAGCGAGCTCATCCAGGGCCTCAAGGAAGGCATGATCCTGGACGGCGTGGTCAAGAACATCACCGATTACGGCGCCTTCGTCGATCTCGGTGGCGTGGACGGCCTGCTGCATGTGACCGACATCGCCTGGCGCCGGATCAACCATCCGTCCGAGGCGCTGCAGATCGGCCAGCCCGTCAAGGTGCAGGTCATCCGCTTTAACCAGGAAACCCAGCGCATCAGCCTCGGCATGAAGCAGCTGGAGATCGACCCCTGGGAGGGTGTCGCGGCGAAGTATCCGCCGGGCGCCAAGTTCGCGGGCCGCGTCACCAACATCACCGACTACGGCGCCTTCGTGGAGCTGGAGGCCGGGGTCGAGGGTCTGGTTCATGTCTCCGAAATGTCCTGGACGAAGAAGAACGTCCACCCGGGCAAGATCGTGGCGACCAGCCAGGAAGTCGATGTGCTGGTGCTGGACGTGGATGCCGGCAAACGCCGCATCTCGCTCGGCCTCAAGCAGGTTCAGCGCAACCCCTGGGAGCAGTTCGTCGACGAGCATCCGATCGGCACCGAGGTCGAGGGAGAAATCCGCAACATTACGGAATTCGGTCTCTTCATCGGCATCACCGCGGATATCGACGGCATGGTCCATATGTCCGACCTGTCCTGGGACGAGCAGGGCGAGCAGGCCATTGCCCATTTCGAGAAGGGCCAGGTCATCAAGGCCAAGGTGCTCGACGTCGACGTGGAGAAGGAGCGCATCAGCCTCGGCATCAAGCAGCTGCGTGATGATCCGGCGGCCGGCATCTTCGATCGCGTCCACAAGGGCGATATCGTGACCTGCGTGGTGACGGCGGTTCAGGCCAACGGCATCGAAGTTCAGGTCGACGACCTGCTGACGGGCTTCATCCGTCGCGCCGAACTGGCGCGCGACAAGGGCGACCAGCGCCCCGACCGCTTCGCCGTCGGCGAGAAGGTCGATGCGAAGATCGTCTCGATCGACCGTGCGGCCCGCAAGCTCGCTCTCACCATCCGTGGCAAGGAGATGGATGAGGACAAGCAGGCGGTGCAGGAATACGGCAGCGTGGACTCGGGTGCGTCGCTCGGCGACATCCTGGGCGCCGCGATCCGCCGCCGGAACCAGCAGAGCCAAGACAGCTAAGCTACCGGCTCCCCGAAACGGCCTTCCCCAGAGATGGGGAAGGCCGTTTTTCGTTGTGGGGGGTGCAGGCGCTGCGCGCTCGCGGACGGATGCGTTCACCGACCCTTATTCACGTTCTTCGAAGTCAGGACGTCCGGGCGCGATTAAACGGGCGAGCGGGCGCGCATGCTCTTCACCCTCCTCGCTGCAAGAGAGAGGCTAGGGGTGGGTACTTGCGGCGATAGTGGGCGGCGTTGCCCGTATCAACCCATCCCAAAGCCCTCCCGGGCAGGGGGAGCGAGCTACGTACCGCGGGCGCATAGCTCGCGAGCAGCGCATTTACAGCCGCCTCGTCGCCTTCCCCGCCGATGAGCTGTTAGGCGGCCTCGCCAGTGAGTTGGCCGCCAGGGCAACGAGGTAGAATGACCGGCGCAACCGCAAAGTCTCGCCGCGAACGCCGGCCGACATCGATGTCGGCCGCAGCGCCCAGCATATGCTTGTCGATGGTAATGAGGGTGGAGCGGCCGGCGGATCGCCAAGGCCGATCCCATTCGCGGCCGCGACGACCCCGAAACCGAGGTCCCAGACCTCGTCAGCGATCTTCGCGAACGCACGGCTCATCCTCCGCGAGTGAAACGCACGCGGCGTCACACCCTGGGATGCCGGCCGCAGGCCGGAACTAGGCCTGCGGTTCTTCGGTAGCAGCCGGCTCGCTTGTCGCGGGAGCGTCCTGCTCGGCGCGACGGCGGGCGCGGGCATCTTCCTGCTCGCGCGCCTTCTCTTCTTTGCGGGCCCGTTTCAGACGGTCACGCTCGGCACGCTGCTGGTTGTAGTTCGGCTTCATTGCCAAGGCTTCGACTCTCCTCTCCCTCTTGAGCTTGCCGCTAGCGCGGCTAGCCCGGCGCCATGGTCACGCGCCGGGCCGCCTGGGATCAGGAAGCGCGGAGATTGACCGCCGCCATCTTACCCTTCTGGCCACGCTCGAGATCGAAGCTGACCACCTGGCCCTCGTTCAGGCCGCCGAGCCCGGAACGCTCGACCGCGGAGATGTGCACGAACACATCGGCGGTGCCGTCCTCAGGCTCGATAAATCCGTAACCTTTGGTGGCGTTGAACCACTTAACCTTCCCCTTAGCCATCGGGTCTCTCCTCGCACCGGCAACCCGCAACATGCGGGCCGAAACTACTTTTGCATTGGGAAGGCGCCGGCTGCGCGAGCAGGCCGAAACACGAAAGCCCTTGATGAAAAGCGCCGAGGCGCCCGTATGAACGCTTCCACAAGGGATTGCTAGGTCCAATTGCGCAGAGCCGAACCTGATCGCGCGAATTGCGATGGGTCTATCGGCAAATACGATTTGCTTGCCGCCGAGGCGATGATGTCATCTCCGAAGACGCAACGGCGCCTCCACTGGGCGACCAATGGCGGCGCCCGGACGAGAGCCGGACTAGAGTACGTACAGGAAAGAGGGGTTCATGCAGGATTACGCCAGGATCGCCGCCGCCTTCGATGCTCGCCCGCCTGGCCACTCCCTGCCCCGCTCGCTCTACCTGGATGAGGAGGTCTTCACCTTCGACCAAGTCGCGTTATTCCGGCGCGCCTGGATGCATGTCGGCTTCGAGATCGAGTTCCCCGCGACCGGCAGTTACCAGTCGATCAAGATCGGGGACGCGCCGGTTATTCTCATCCGCGACCGCTCCGGCCAAATCCGTGGCTTCCACAATACCTGTCGTCATCGGGGCGCGGAGCTCTGCCCCGAGGGTTCGGGCAAGGCGGCGCGGCTTGTTTGCCCCTATCATCAATGGACCTACGACCTCGCTGGCAAGCTCATCTTCGCCGGCCGCATGCAGGACGGCTTCGACCCGGCCCAGCACGGGCTGCGGCCGATCCATGTCGAGACCGTCGCCGGAACCGTTTACGCCTGCCTCGCCGAGACCCCGCCGGATTTCGAGCCCTATCGCCGCGCGGTCGGCCCCATGCTGGCGGTGCACAACTTCCAGAACGCCAAGGTCGTCCACACGGCGACACTGCTGGAACGGGCCAACTGGAAGTTGGTGATGGAGAATGCGCGCGAGTGCTACCACTGCGCGGGCCGCCACCCCGAGCTCGCGATCACCTTCCCGATCTTCGCCAAGGGCAATTTCGAGACGATCAGCGAGCATGAAGCGAATTTCGACCGCCGCATGCTTCAGCTTGTCCTGCCGAGCGCTCCGGCCGAGGGCGCTTGGTGGCAAGCCGCCCGCTTTCCGCTCAATGAGGGCGCGGTGTCGATGACCATGGATGGCAGCCGGGGCGTCGCCAAGCTCATGTGCCCGACTGGCGATGGCGATATCGGCAGCCTGCGCTGGGCGCTTGAACCGAACAGCTTCGCCCACTCCACCGGCGACTTCACCTTCACCTTCTACTGCCAACCCATCAACGCGCGGGAAACCTTGGTGATCGGCAAGTGGCTGGTCCACAAGGATGCCGTCGAGGGAGTGGACTACGACCTCGCCAAGCTCGTCGAGCTTTGGGACACCACCAATCTGCAGGACCGCGACCTCTGCGAACTCAACCAGCGCGGCGTCAACTCACCCGCCTATACGCCTGGCCCCTATTCCGAGATATCGGAAGCCCTGGTGCATCGCTTCACCGACTACTACTGCGCGACCGCGCGCGCTTTCCTCGACGAACAGCAGGCGGCCCGGACGCCGACCAGCAGCGCCGCTATCGCCGCCTGACTTGGTTGGATACCGCTTTGCGCCTGACCCAGCCTCTTCGTCATGCCACATGGAAGCGATGAGCGTTTCTGGATTCTGGCGCGGCGGCGAGGACCGGCTGCGCTGCCTCGACATATCGGACGAGGCGCCAGGGGTGAAGACCTTCCGCATGGCCCCGGAATCCGGTGCCTTCGTCCACTTCTATGCCGGCCAGTTCGTCACGCTCGAACTACCTCTGCCGAGCGGCCCCGTCTGGCGCTGTTTCACGATCGCCTCCTCTCCGGAGCAACATGATTCGATCTCGATCACCAACAAACGGCAGGACGGCACAAGCGCGGAAAGCGGCGGCACCGCCTGGATGCATGCGCAGCTCGCGCCCGGCATGCGGTTGAAGGCCATGCCGCCCGCTGGACCCTTTTGCCTTACCGCGCCGCCTGCCCGCCCGCTTCTGCTCGTCTCGGCCGGCAGCGGCGCCACACCGATGGCGGCCATCGCCCGCTGGATGCGCGACATCACAGACCGCACACCGGTTCACTACGTCCATCTCGGCCGCACCCAAGCCGACTGGCTGTTCAAGCCTGAGATCGAGGCCATCGCCGCTGAGCTCGGCACCTGGAAGCTGGACTGGCTCGCAACCGGCGGCGCCACCCGGCCCGATGCCGCCGCCTTCGCCGCCATGTCGCCAGATCTAGCCATCCGAGAAGTCTTTTGCTGCGGCCCCGTCGGCTTCATGGCGGCGGTCGAACAGGCCCACGCCGCGGCCGGCGGGCCGGCTGGCGCTTTCCGCAAGGAAGCCTTCACCGCCGTCCCGATCCCCGAACTGACCGGCACACCCGCCGCGCCCTCAGCCCGAACCACCGCGAGCGGCCGCCACCGCCTCCGCTTCGAACCCTCCGGCAAGGAAGCGGAAGCGGGACCCGAGGAGACTTTGCTCGCCGTTGCCACCCGACTCGGCCTTGCCATCCCCTATGCCTGCGGGGAAGGTATCTGCGGCACCTGCCGTATCCGCCGCATCAGCGGTGAGGTCGAGATGAAGGACCAGGGCGGCATCGAGGAAGACGAGATCGCGGCTGGCGAGATCCTCGCCTGCTGCTCCTACGCCCGATCGAACCTGACGCTGGAGATGCTGTGATGGCGGGATTGCCCGAGACCGACCGCCGGCTGAGCCTCGAAACCCTCGCGGTCGGCGCGGGCTATGATCCGGCCGAGCATGGCGGCGCCGCCAAGCCGCCGATCTACATGACCTCGACCTTCGTCTATCCCTCCGCCGCGAATGCGAAAGAGGTCCACCGTGCCTTCTTTGATGGCGCGGTGCCGGAGCGTGGCGCGCCTGGCTTCATCTATGCCCGTCTGGACCACCCCAATCTCGTCATGGCGCAAGCCCGCGTCGCGGCCCTGGATGGCGCCGAGGATGCCGCGCTGTTTTCTTCCGGCATGGCGGCGATTTCGACGCTCGCGCTGAACTTCCTGCGTCCTGGCGATACCGTGATGCACAGCCGGCCGATCTATGGCGGCACCGACATGCTGCTGCACACCCATCTCAACGAAATGGGTATCACGCCCTTCGGATTCACGGATGGCACGGACGAGGCGCATCTCACCGAGATCGCGAACGCCGCGACGGCGCGTGGCCCGCTTGCTTTGATCATGGTGGAGACCCCAACCAACCCAATCGGCACCATCGCCGATATCGCCCTTATCGCCCGCCTTGCCGACCGTATCGCGCTGACCCAGGGGCGGCGGCCGATCGTGTCGGTCGACAACACCTTCCTCGGCCCATTCCTGCAGTCGCCGCTGGAGCAAGGCGCCGATCTCTGTGTCACCTCACTCACGAAATATGCTGGTGGGCACAGCGACTTCCTCGCCGGAAGCGTGAGCGGATCGGCCGCTCTCGTGGGCCAACTCAAAAAGCTGCGGACCCTGCTCGGTTGTCATTGCGATCCCCATAGCTGCTGGATGCTGCTCCGGTCCGTCGAAACCATGTCGCTGCGAACCGAGCGCGCGGGGCGGAATGCGCGCGTTGTGGCGGAGTATCTGCGCGACCATCCGAAGATCGCCGGCATCACCTATCTCGGTTTCCTTGAGGAGGGTATGCCCGACCGCGCGGTCTTCGATCGGCAATGCGGCGGCGCGGGCTCGACCTTTTCGTTCAGCACACGCGGCGATGAGGCGGCGGCTTCCCGCTTCCTCGACCGCCTGAAATTGCTGCGCTTCGCGGTCAGCTTGGGCGGCACCGAAACGCTCATCTGTCACCCGGCGACGACGACGCATTACGCGGTGCCAGAAGCACTGCGTGCCGAGGTCGGCATCGGCCCCGCCACGATGCGCGTCTCCATCGGCATCGAGAATGCCGATGACCTGATCGCCGACCTCGAACAAGCCTTGGAGGCCGTCTGATGGAAGATGAAGCGCCCCGTCACGACGAGGACGGCACAGATTTCCACGCCATCGGCGCCAAGCATGCGGCGGTCGCGGAGAGCGTCGAGCTACTGGTGATCGGCGCGGGTGAAGCGGGCCTCGCCGCCGCCATCGAGGCCGCCCGCGCGGGCGTGCAAGTGATGCTGGTCGATGAGAACCCGCTAGGCGCGGGTCTCGTCGGCATGGATGTGCCGTTGCTCTTCGGCAACCGCTGGACAGCCGCCGTGCAGAATCAGGGCCGCATGACGGAGCAATTGCTGGCGACGAATCCGGGTCTTGAGGAAGCCTTCGAGCTTGGCGTCGATGTGCGGCTCGGCACTTATGCCTGGGGCGCCTTTGTGGCCGGTCCGAACCTGAAATCGCTTCCCGGACCGGCTGTGGGCTTGGCGGATGAGGCACGCTCCTGGCTCTGCGGTTTCAAACATCTAATCATTGCGACTGGCGCGCGTGACCTCGTCTACAGCTTCGCCGGTTTCGAGACGCCGGGGGTGATCGGCGCGCTGGGATTCTCCAGCCTCCTTACCCGTTACGAGGCGTTTAACGGCCACCGCCTCGTCATCCTCGGCTCAGGCGACCTCGCGGTGCAGACCGCGACGCTCGCGTTCAATCGCGGCCTCGAGGTCGCGGCGCTGGTTGAGGTGCGAAGCGCGCCGCAAGCCGACGTCTCCGCACTTGTCGCGCGCGGCGTGGAAGTCATTACGGGCCACGCAATTCAGGAAGCACGCGGCACAGCCGAGGGCGTAGCCAGCGCCATACTCGCCGATGTCGGCAGCGGCAATCAGCGGGCCGTCAGCTGCGACACGATCGTATTGGCGATCGGCGCAGTTCCCGTGGTGGAGCTTGCCGACGTGGCAGGCGCCCGTCTCCGCCGCAGTGATGCCGGGGCCTATGTGCCGACCGTGGAAAACGCACCCGATGGCGTCTTCTTTGCCGGCGACTGCGCTGGGTTGGGCGGTGACGCCGCCGTAGATGGCCGCGTCATCGCGCGGAGCGTAATGCGCTCGCTCGGCCACGAGGTGACCGCAGCCGAACCGTCAGTCCGCACGCCGTTGGCGCCGGCCGACACCGACGCCTATCACATGGAGTGGATGCGCGCGCTCATCGCCGCTGGCGGGCTCGATGTCGTGGCCTGTTCCTGCGAGGAGGTGACGCGGCGCGACGTGCTCACGGTGCAACCACCGCGCTACCTCGGCGCGCCAATCGATCGCCGCGATATCTCGACACTCACGCAAGACGGTCCGGTCAACCAGGATCAGATCAAGCGCCTCACACGTGCCTGCATGGGTCCATGTCAGGCGCGCCGCTGCCGGGAACAGGTGGCGATGCTCCTCGCGATCGGCGCCGATGTGCCGCTCGCCCAGGTCGCACTTGCCGGCTACCGCGCGCCGGTGCGTCCGCTGCCGCTCGGCGTGCTGGCGGCGGCCGATGAATCGCCCGAGATGGCGGAGGGTTGGAACGTGTGGTTCGGCATCCGCAAACAGTGGATTCCCTACGCCGATATCGGCACCGAGCGCGAAATCGACCGCGCCGGCCGCATGATGCATTTCTGAAGGACGCTGCCGTGAGCGACAGAAAAGCGGCCTCCGTCATCATCATCGGCGGCGGAGTGACGGGCCTGAGCGCCGCCTGGTGGCTGGCGCGCGAGGGCGTGGATGTTCTCGTCATCGAGAAGGGCATCGTCGGCTGGGAAGCTTCTGGCCGCAACGGCGGCGGTTGCACGCATTACCAAAGCCCGCTCTTCGACGAGGAGCAGCGGCTATGGCCGCAGATGGATGAGCTGCTCGGCTATCCCACGGAATACCGTCGCGAGCGCGTGATCATCGCGCTGACGCAGGCGCAGCTGGCGCAATATCAGGACCACGGCGATATCTGCAAAGGCATGGGCTACCACTACGACATATTGGACGCGAAGCAGACGCGCTCGCTCGTGCCGCTGGCTGGCGACAACGTTGTCGGAGCCGTGCATTACCGTTTCGGCGGCCAGGCGAATCCACAGCGAACCGTGCAGGCCTACGCCTGGGCGGCGCAGGATCACGGCGCCCGCATCCTCCAGCATACGGCGGTCTCGTCGCTGGTGATGGAAGGCGGCCACATAAAAGCCGTCGAAACCGATCGCGGGCGTTTTGACTGCGACCATCTGGTACTCGCCGCCGGGCCACAGACAGCAGCTTTGTTGGAGACAATCGGCATTTACCTGCCCATGGCTCCGGCTCGGGCGGAGATGATCGTGACCGAGCCCCTGCCGCTCATGGCGATCGGCGGTGTCGATGGCAACGGACTCTACGGACGGCAGACGCTACGCGGCAATCTCGCCTATGGCGGCGGCCCGCATGAATGGCTGGAAGATACGCCTGCGATCGGCGGCAGCACCGCCCGCCCCTCCACGCAACTACTGCAGAACTTGTCGAAACGCCTGGTCGAACTGTTTCCCAAAGCCGCGCATGTGCGCGTGATCCGCAGTTGGGCCGGCATCATCGAAAACACGCCGGATGGCCGCCCAGTAATCGAGCGTCTGCGCGAACCCGACAATCTTATTGTGACAACGATGAGCAGCGTCGGCTTTGGCCTTTCCCCGGCGACCGGCCACGCGATTCGTGATCTTGTGATGGAGGGCCGCTGCAGCTTCGCCGACATCGACAAGCTCGGCCTGGACCGCTTCTCCAACCTGCCACGTGACTGGCGCGAAAGGCAGGGATGGGTGCCATCGGGAGTATCGGCGGCAACGACCACGCAACGGAACGCGGCTATACTCTAGCCAGCTGCTATGCTTTGGATCTCACCTCGACGGGGGCCGGGTCGCGGAACTGGATGCCTCCTGTTCTGCAAATACAGCGCCAGGATGTGTTTGAGACCTTCGTACAATGAGCTTTCGCTCCTGCTTCTATTCGGCCGATAGAGCGCTCCCAGCATGCGCTTGAGCGGCGGCGAGAGCTTCTCCCGGCTGAGGAAATTCTGCATCGCGAGGATCTGTTGTTCCCTGGGAAGCCGCGCCGCATCTACCGCCGGCGTGAAATGTCCATCTTCGTTACCGTTGCATTCGGGCTGCCGGAAATAACTCACAACGTGATGAAGGCGCATGTCGTTCATGGCTAGCCCTGAGTGAGGTTAAAGCTTGCCTGACCAATCGTTGATACCGTCTGAATCGTCCCTGGAGATCGCCATGACTGCTCGCGGAAAAATCCTCATCGTCGGTGCTGGCATCGCGGGTCTCGCCACTGCTTGGGCATTGACGCGGCGCGGCTACGCCGTGGAGGTCTTTGAGCAGGGGCCGATCCCAAATCCCAAAGCCTCCTCCTGGGACGAACACCGCATCACCCGCCACGCCTATGGCGAATGGGAAGGCTATGCGGCGCTCATGCCCGAGGCTTTCCGGATGTGGGACCAGATCTGGCGTGATATCGGTGCCACCCATTACGACCCCTGTGGCGCAGTCTATTTCATGCGTGGCGACAATCCCTGGTACCCCAGCACGTCCCGCTCCCTGACCGAGATGAACATCGGCTACCGCGACATTCCCCTCGCGCGCGCCGCCGCCCGCTTCCCCATGCTCAACCTCGAGACCGTCACGCGGATCGTGGAAACCGATGGCGCCGGGATGCTCTTTCCCGTGCGCATCCTGACGGATCTCGTGGTTCATCTCGCCGGCCGCGGCGTCGTCTTCCACAGCTACAGTCTCGTCAGTGAAATCGACCCCGAGCGAGCGACTGTCACCAGCGATGGCCGTGTCTTCGGCGGCGATCGCGTCGTCATGGCGGCCGGCGCCTGGAACGACCGGCTGGTTCCGAGTTTACGGCCGGAAGCGGTACCGTCCCGGCAAGCGGTCATGTTCCTCGCCCCGCCGTCCGACCTCGCCCATGCCTGGTCCGAGGCGCCCGTGATGGCCGATATCGGCGACGAGAGCAGTTGCTACATGCTACCTCCCCGGCGCGGCACGCGGCTCAAGATCGGCGACCACGTCTTCACGCGCCGTGGCGATGCGGATGAAGATCGCACCGCGACCGATCAGGATGTCGCCCGGCTGATGCGCGTGCTTCCCCTCGCGATCCACGATTTCGACCGCTACATGGTCCTGGAGCGCAAAGCCTGCTTCTATACGGTGACCGAGGACGAGCACTTCGTGCAGCGTGCCGTCGGCGCGCGCGGCTGGATCATCAGTGCCTGCTCCGGCCATGGCTTCAAGCTCGGCCCGCTGACCGGTGAATTCGCCGCGCAGGCGCTGAGCGGCGAACGTCCGGAGGCGCAGATCACGCGGCTCGCCGCCGGGCTGGAGACCGTGTAGGCGCGACTACTGCGTGAACTTGATGACCATTACGTCACCGCCGAGGCTTAACATCAGCCCTTCCCGCTTCGCGCGCAGATGGAGGACCACGCCCTTTTCGTTCTTCAGCCACATGTCGCCGCCGCTCATATCTCCAAGAGCGTAGCCATAGCGGCCTTGCCCATAAGAGCCGGCGAATTGCGCGACGGTCTGGAGCCCATAGACGTCGCCAGTCGCCTCGATACTCGAGGCGCCGATGCCGCCAATTCCCACGCCACCGATGTCGAAGGGATAGCTCTGACCATTGAAGAAGAGCGTCCCAGCGCCGCCACTCGCGCTGCCGATATAGGCGGCCTGGACCTGGTGCATCTCCACGGTGCCGACCGGGCTCATGCCCTCCACGGTTTGCGGACCGGCACCAGACT
>NZ_LMUQ01000049.1:74350-151002 GCF_009765865.1 Acidisoma sp. L85 | reverse complement strand
TTCGACGACATAGGACGCTCTTTCAATGCGTTACAGTCAAGGATCAGGCGACCGCCGGACCAGTTCTTGAACTCTTAGCCCTCTTCTAGAGCTTTGGCTTGACCAAAATAACGAAAATGTTACCTTTCTCGGACGTATCGTTAAACGGATCAGCGAGCTGCGACTATGATCGGGCCGGGCATGATTCGGGTGAGCGCCGCGATGCCGATACCCTCTGTGTTGGGGCATTTCGGCATACCGTTGGAGCCAGTGCTGTCGGACCTCGGCATCCGTTCTGATATTTTCAACGACTTCGAGAATGTCATCCCCTATGCGACGCTCTGCCGGCTCGCCTCGCGCTGCGCGGCTCTGACGAAACGCGATGATTTTGGGCTTTTGGTTGGCCAGAAGGGCGGATTCAGCAGCCTCGGGCGAGTTGGTTTCGCGGCTCAACATGCCCCGACCGTGGGTGCCGCCGTCGACAGCGTGGGCGAATATTTCCAGCTCCACGATCGCGGCGCGACCAGCGCGCTTCGGGTGAACGGCCCCCTCGCCGTGGTCAACTATCGGGTCTATCATCCGGAAATCGAAGGCGCCGATCAGGTAGGCGACGGCGCGGTGGCGATAAGCTTTCTGATCCTGCAGGCCTTGTGCGGTCCACGCTGGTCGGCGACCGAAGTGTTCTTCTCGCGCCGCAAGCCTGCAAACCTCAAGCCCTACAAAGAATTCTTCAAGAGCCCGCTGCGCTTCGATTGCGACAGTTGGGGGGTATCCTTTCCGGCCGCGTGGCTGGACCATCCTGTCCGTCAAGCAGAACCGGTCCTGCGCAAGCTGCTCGTCAAGGATATGCAACAGCTTCTAGCCGAGGCGCCAGACGAATTTCGTGATATTGTCCATCGGCGGGTAAGCGAGACGTTGAGTTCAGGGGAGTTCGAAACCGAGGCAATTGCGGAATTTCTTGGCATAAGCCAGCGCAAGCTTCATCGGCGTTTGGAGGCAGAGGGGGCAAGTTTTCGCGCGATCCTCCGGGACGCACGCTATGGCGCGGCGCGACAACTTATGGGACGAACGGATCTGCCAGTTAGCGAGATCGCTGTGATGGTGGGATATTCGGAGACAAGTGCTTTTGTACGAGCCTTCAAGCGCTGGTCCGGCGTGACACCCGGATCATGGCGCCACCGAACATCATCCGATCGCGATTCCCGCGCGGCCGAAGTCGGCATGACTGTCTGAACTTGCCAAGCTCCAGGCACCTTCGGTCAAGGCGACATAGCGCCCGTTTCTTGGCACGCAGCCGATGAGCACTGCAATGAATGATCCGCGACCAATCGCGGACCAGACACCTCCCAGGCACCAAACCCTGCCGCGCCCGGCAATGTGCCGGCATTGCGGTCTGCTCCAAACGATTCCGGCACTCGATGATTCTTCCTCGGCATCTTGCCCCAGGTGCCACACCATGCTGCGCCGAACCCATCCCGATTCCCTCAATCGTGCTCTGGCAATGACTATGGCGGCCCTCTCCCTCTTTGGGGTTGCCTGCCTGATGCCCTTGATGAGTGTCAGCACAGCGGGGATTAGCCTGAGTGCCGATCTTTTCACTGGTCCTGAGCGCCTGCAGCAGCGAGGCATTTGGGAACTCGCGCTCATCGTCTTGTTCACAACCGTCGCGGCGCCGTTCCTCAAACTGCTCGGCATGGCCTATGTTCTTATCGGACTGAAAATGTCGCGGCCGCCCCGCCATCTGCGCCGCGTTTTCGGCTGGATCGAACGGCTGCGCGCCTGGTCGATGGTCGAGGTCTATCTCCTCGGTGTTTTCGTCGCCTACGTGAAACTGGTGGATATCGTCCATATCGACATAGGTCTGGCGCTGTATGCGCTTGGCCTGCTGATCCTGACGACCGTGGCAGCCGACGCGGTGCTCGACCGCCAGGCAGTCTGGGAAGAGATGGAACGCCGCGGCCTGTCAGATGAATCCAGAGGAACGAGCGCGACGGTCATGCTTTTCGAGGGCCGGCACCCGGCTAGTTGCGAGACCTGCGGGAAGGTCGGCTTCCTCGGCGTCGGTTCCCGGCCTTCCTGTTCAAGATGCGGATCGCGGCTACATCATCGCAAACCCAATCACATGGCGCGGTGCTGGGCGCTCGTGATAGCCGCGATCGTTCTCTATGTCCCCGCGAACGTCTATCCGGTTCTGACCGTCGTGCATCTGGGCAGCGGCGCACCCAGCACGATCCTCGGCGGCGTAGAGGAATTGCTCGACGCCGGCATGTATCCGCTTGCCGCTCTGGTGTTTTTCGCCAGCATCCTCGTGCCCGTGCTCAAGCTCGGGGGCCTGATCATTCTGATGATCTCCACGCAATTCGCCTGGGCCGGGCGCCTGCTCGACCGCACGCGCCTTTACCGTATCGTCAGCGTGATCGGCCGCTGGTCGATGATCGACATCTTCATGGAATCGATCCTGGTGGCGCTGGTCCAATTCGGTGCAATAGCCACCATCGAGCCAGGCTTCGGCGCGATCTCCTTTTGCGGCGTCGTGATTCTCACGATCTTCGCGGCCGAGGCCTTTGATCCCCGGTCGATGTGGGATGCGGCCGCATCTTCCAGGACGACATCATGAGCGATTATCCTCTTCCCACAGCCGCGGTAGAGCCCCGGCGCGGCAGGCGCAGATTTTCCCTGATCTGGATCATCCCCATTGTCACGCTGCTGATCGGGCTCTGGCTGGTATGGGATACTTTGTCGAAGCGCGGTCCGACTCTGACCATCACCTTTGATTCCGCTGAGGGACTTCTCGCGGGTCAGTCCCACATCAAACACAAAGAAGTTGATCTGGGCACTGTGACCGCGGTGCGACTGACCAAGGACATGGATCACGTCGCCGTCACGGTGCAGTTGACGCGTGAAGCAACCCCGCTGATCACGAACCAGACGCGGTTCTGGGTAGTGCGGCCGAGGTTTTTCGCAGGCAGCATTTCCGGCCTGAGCACGCTTCTCTCCGGTTCCTATATCGATTTATTGCCGTCCAAAACCGGCACGAAGAGCCAAACTCATTTCACGGGGCTGGAAACTCCGCCAGTTCTGCAGACCGATGTTCCTGGCCGAACCTTCATGCTGAAGGCCGACCGCGTGGGTTCCGTGACACTCGGTTCGCCGGTCTTTTATCGCGACTTGCAGGTCGGCCAAATCCTCGGCTGGGATATCGGTGACATGGCGCGCAGCGTCACGATCCATGCCTTCGTGCGTGCGCCCTTTGACAGCTACGTGCATGACGAATCGCGCTTCTGGAATGCCTCTGGCCTCTCGGTCAAACTCGGCGCCGAGGGCGTGCGCATTCAGGTGCAGTCGATCGACGCACTGCTCCTCGGCGGCATAGCCTTCGATACGCCCGCGTCGGCGGACGATGCTCCGCCCAGCCCCGACTTGCGGAACTTCCCGCTCTACACGGATGAGGACGCGGCCGACCAAGCCGCGTTCCGTCGCAGGGTTCCCTTCGCCGCCTACTTCAGTGGATCAGTCGCTGGACTGGCGCCGGGTTCGCCTGTCAGCTTCCAGGGAATAAAGGTCGGCCAGGTCACCAACGTCGACATCATGTACGATCCGAAAACCGACTCAATCCTGACACCCGTCCATTTCGAGATCGAACCAGAGCGGATCAAAAACATTCAGATCGCGGCAAATCGCGGCCCGTTGGAGAACACGCGTCTTCTGGTGCAGCATGGCTTGCGGGCGCAGATCCAAAGCGCAAACCTCATCACCGGACAGATGCAGGTGGCTCTTACCATCATGCCCAATGCCAAGCCTGCCGAGCTGTCGCTCGAGGGGAACACCATAGTGATCCCCACCGTGCCAGGCACATTCGCCGGCCTTACCGACACAGCGACGGCGCTGATGGCAAAAGTGGGCGCTCTTCCTTTCGATCAAATCGGAAACAGCCTATCGGGCACATTCCAGGGCCTAGACAAGCTTGCCAATGGCCCGCAAGCCAAGCAGGCCATCACCTCACTCTCGGTCACCCTGCAATCCGCGCAGGAATTGGTGAAACACATGGATGCCGGCATGGGCCCAACGATGAAGAAATTGCCGGCATTGACGGCTGGTCTGGAAGCGGCGCTCACTCATCTAAGCCAGGTGCTTGCCTCGGCGAATACAGGCTATGGCGACAATTCGCATTTCAGCCGGCAGCTTGACCGTTTGATGACGCAGCTCAATGGCATGGCACAATCCTTCCGCGCTCTGTCGGATCTGCTGACACGTCACCCCGAAGCACTGATACGCGGCCGCACGGGAGGAGTACAATGATCGTCATCACGCGCCGGACCACCGTTTCGGGACTGCTTGCCATCGCGCTGCTACCTGCGGCCTGCGCATCGCCTAGCCCGGTTCTTTACACGCTCGACCAGGTACCCGGCGTCACGCGCCCGCACGGTCCGCATGTCGTCATGCTGCGTGATATCGGTCTTGCGCCCTATCTCGATCGCCAGCAGATCGTCCGCTCGTCGAGCAACTACAGGATCGACGTCGAGGCCAACAACTGGTGGGGTGAATCATTCGGCGCGATGATGATTCGCGTGCTCACGGCCGAAATCGATCAGCGCCTTCCTGGAACCTCGGTGTACAGCGAAAGCGGCGCGATTTCCCCGCTGCCGGACGCCACGGTAGAAATCAACATCCAACGCTTCGACACGGATTCGGACGGCAAGGTTCGCCTCACGGCTCAGCTTGCTGTCACCTTCGCCAATGTCGATCGCGCGAGCGTTTCCAGAAGCCTGCAGCTTGTCGCTGTTCCGCCGAAGCCGGATCTCACAGGACAGGTCGCCGCGATGAGCATTGCGGTTGGGCAACTTTCCGACGCCGTCGCAGCCGCGCTTACCTCGCGGCACCGATAGGCAGCCGACAGGATCAACCCGCCGCTGCGTGTTGCGAAAGCGCGCGCCAGACAATATCGGCGGCAAGTGGCGTCCGGCGGAACCGCACGTCGGTCGCGTCCGCGACCGCATTCGCCAGCGCCGCCGCCACCGGGTTGAACGGACTTTCGCTCATCGACTTGGCCCCCGCAGGCCCTATGAGATCGTAGGTATCGGCGAACAGGACGTCGGTCGGCGGCAGATCGGCCATTGTCGGGATATGGTAGGAACGGAATGCCGCGTTCGAGACGGCCCCTGACGCGTCAATCCGCAATTCTTCGAAAAGCGCGGCTCCCAAGGCCTGCGCCACGCCACCCTCCACCTGGCCGCGACACTGCATGGGATTGATGACCCTGCCGGCATCCGCGGCATGCACGCTCTTCAGAATACGGATCCGCCCCGTCGGATGGTGTACGGCCACGCGGAACCCTTGCACATTAAAGGCGATAGATCGCCGCGACCCGTCGCTCGCTCCTTCCGCCGCCAATCCGGCAAATTCACCCAACGACACCTCTTGACTTGCAATTTCAACGTGATCGGCATGAAGCACGGAGCTACCTTCCTCTCGCCCATGCATCGATGCCGCCCGCTTTCGGATCAGAGCCGCCAATGCCTCCGCCGCGCGCTGCGTCGCGAGCCCGGCCACCACCGTGCCCGTGCTGCCGAATGCGCCGGAATCATAACCGCCCAGTGCCGTGTCCGATTGCGCGAGCCGTATCCGTGACGGCAGCGAGCCAAGCGCCTCCGCCGCGATTTGGAGATGCACCGTCGAACTCCCGCTACCGAAATCCGCTGTCCCCACGGTCAGTTCGTAGTGCCCATCGGCCGCGATCTGAATCCTGGACGTCGCGAAATGCCCGCGTGGCGGAATCGTATCGATCATCGCCATCGCCATCCCGCTACCGACACTCCAATCCGTGCTCTCGGCTTGCTCGGTGCAGGCAGAGAGCCGGTCGCGCACCAGATCGAGACATTGGTCGAGGCCGTAGCTGCCATATTCGACGTCCTCCGGCGATCCGCCGAATGATACCATCTGGTCGCCTGGTTTTATCCTGTTGCGATGCCGCAGATCGAAAGGGTCGATGCCCAGTTTGACCGCAAGCTCATCCATCGCACTCTCGATCGCGAAAATGGTCTGGCTCAAGCCGTAGCCGCGAAACGCGCCAGAAGGTGGCGTATTGGTATAGACCACGCGTCCGGTGACGCGCTTATTCGGGCAGCGGTAGATTGCCACCGACTCACCACAGCCGTGAAACAACACGCCGATGGCGTGATTGCCGTAAGCACCGGTATCCGACAGCACATCCAACTCCAACGCCGTGAGCGTCCCGTCCCGTCGCGCTCCAAGCCGCACGCTAACCGTCATCGGGTGCCGGCATGTCGTGGCGGCGAACTGTTCCGCCCGAGTAAGCTCCAACTGCACCGGCCGCCCCACCCGCAGCGTCGCGAGTGCCAGAATATCCTCGATCAGCATCTCCTGCTTGCCGCCGAAACCGCCACCTACCTGCTCGCAAAGCACACGGATAGTTTCGCGTGGTCGCTTAAGCAAATCGGCAAGCGCGGTCTGAACCAGATAGGGCACCTGCGTGCTCGTCCGCATGACCAAGATGCCATCCGCATCGACAAAGGCGATCGCGGCATTAGTTTCCATCGCCGCGTGCTGAACGCGCTGAGAGTGATATTCAGCCGAATGTACCACGTCGGCTGCCGCCAGGCCCGCGGCCAGATCGCCTACGCCTCCCGCTAGCTCCGCGACGAGGTTATGGGCGGCATCACGAATACGCCGCTCACGCATCACCTCAGGAGGACCGTCATGAACCGCCGGCGCGCCCGGTGTCAGCGCGGATTGCGGCGTCAGAACAGCGGGGAGCACCTCGTAGGTCACATGCAACTGTGCGCAGCCGGCTTCGGCCGCGGCCACGGTCTCCGCCACTACGGCCGCGACCCGTTGCCCGACAAAACGCATGACTGTGTCCAGCACGACAGAGTCATCCGGATCGTCACGCCAATCCTGATGACGCGCCGTCGAGAAATGATGTTGTGGTGAATCCTCGTGGGTCAGTACGCATAGTACACCTGGAACAGCCAAGGCTGCTGTGGTGTCGATCGCGACCAAGCGCGCATGGGCGTGTGGTGAACGCAGCAGCTTAAGATGTGTAAGACCGGGCACCGCAACATCCAAAGTGTAGCGCGCCGTCCCCGTCACCACTGCGACCCCGCTCGGCGCACCCAAATCTCTGCCGGTGACCGTCGCCACCGCGTGTTCGGTCATCACGTTCGTGACGCCCGCAACCGCGTCCGAGATTGCCCGATAGCCGGTGCAGCGACAAAGATTGCCCTTCATCGCTTCCGGAAGAGACGCGAGCTGGCCTTGATCGAGCGCCGAGACCGTTACGATCATTCCCGCTGTGCAAAAGCCGCACTGATATCCTTGAGCGTCGAGGAAAGCCTTCTGCGTCGGATGGAGCGCCGCCGGATTGCCCAATCCAGCAACGGTCGTGACGACCCGTCCTTCCGCGCGAAACGCCGGCATCAGGCAGGAATGCACCGGTACACCGTCAAGCAAGACACTGCACGCACCGCAGTCGCCAGCGTCGCATCCCCGCTTCACACCGAATCTTCCCATATCGCGAAGCAGGGTGCGCAGGCACTGCCCCGGTTGCGGCGTGGCCTCTCGATCCTCGCCGTCGATGACGAGCCTCAAGGTGCCGACAACTCCAGCCTGATCTCCTGCGCGAGAAGATGCGTAAGGTTTCGGCGCCAGTCGGGGGCGCCATGGATATCGTCGTACCAGGCTGGCACCTCGACATCGATTCGTGCTTCTAGCTCAGCTGACTCTGGAAATCCGTCGAAAACGATCCGCACCGGGTGCGGCGTCGCCGCCGTAATCGTGAGCGTGAAACCAACGCCGTCGCGGCTTCCGATCAGTAGCGCCGCCGACCGGCCATAAGTCGTGAGCGACCCCTGCCGGAATGCTGTCCGCCGCCGGAAGGCTGCTGCTGGCAGAAGGATCTCACGCAGCAGTTCGCCAGGCCTCAATGCGGTTTGTCCCGGGCCCGCCACGAACTCGACGGCATCCAGCAGCCTATCCCCGCCGTCGGTGCTCCAGATCACGCATGTCCCGTCGAGCGCCGTCGCAAGCGCCACCATGGGTCCAGCGGCGAGACCGAGGCAAAGATTGCCACCCACCGTCGCCACCCCTCGAATCTTAAAGGAGCCGAGCAACGCGTGGCAGCAGGAGGTAATCAGCTCCGCCGCAATCCAATCGACCGGCGCCTCGAAGGCCTCCAATTCGGCGAACGTGCAAGTAGCCGCGACATGCAGCGCTGTCTCCGTCCGCCGCAAACTTTCCCAGCGAAGTGCCGAAAGATCGACCAGGCGCCGCAAGGCAGGCTGTGGCTCGGAGAAAAGCCAGGTTCCGCCGGCAAGAAAACTGTCGCCGCTCGCTGACGGGGGGAGTTCCGATCGCATGCGAGGACGCAGAACCGCCTCGACGGTGTTCAGATCCATCGCCGTCTCACAATAGTCGCATCGAATCGACGTCGAAGAGGCCGAGGTCAGTGATCTTGAGATGCGGAATGACCGGCAGCGCCAAAAAAGCCACCTGCAGAAATGGTTCGGCCAAAGTCACGCCGAGTTCCCTCGCCGCCGCCCGCAGCGCCTCGAGCATCACGCAAACCTCCTCGAACGGGCGATCGCTCATGAGGCCGGCAACCGGTAGAGCAATCTCGGCCAGGATCGTCCCATCCAGCACCACCACAAAACCACCGCCGAGCACGCCAAGCCGGTTCGCCGCCAGCGCCATGTCCGCATCATCCGAACCGACGACGCAGATATTGTGACTGTCGTGCCCCACAGAGGAGGCGATGGCGCCACGGGCCATGCCAAAGCCCCGGACAAAGCCACGTCCAATATTGTCGTTCTTGCCATGCCGCGCGATGACCGCAACCTTGGCCACATCCTGCGCCGCATCGGCGCGCAACTCGCCATCCTCTTTCGGCAGCGCCACAGCCAGGCGCGCGGTGATGATCTTGCCTGGAATCACGCCGATCACCGGCACCGTTTCGCCCGCCGCCCAGCCCTTGGCCAAGACACGCAGGTCAGCCGCCGTGACGGGCGCCGCCTTCATGCTGTCAAGACCAACCGGTTCGATCGTCGCTCGTTGCGCGAACAGGGCATCATCTACGGGACAGCCTGCCGCGATCACCAAAGAGACGGAACACGCCGCCAAATCGTCGAGCAGCACGATATCCGCACGCTTGCCGGGAGCGATCATCCCGCGATCCCCGAGGCCAAAGGCCTGTGCGGCCGTCAATGACGCCGAACGATAGGCCGCAAGGGGCGGAACGCCTTGCGCTATGGCGCTACTGATCAGGAAATCGATATGACCTTCGTGCTGAATTTCCAGCGGATTCCGGTCATCCGTGCAGAAAGCCAGAAAGGGCGAGGTTGCGATGGTCAGCAACGGGGCCAGCGCCGCGAGATCCTTGCAGATGGAGCCCTCTCGTATCAGCACCGTCATGCCCTTGCGGATTTTCTCCAGGGCCTCCTCAGCGGTGGTCGCCTCATGATCCGTGCGAACGCCGGCAGCGATATACCCGTTGAGCAGCAGCCCCCGCAGAAGGGGTGCATGGCCGTCGATATGCCGCTCCGAGAAGGCCGCGAGTTTGGCCAGGCAGCCGGGATCACCCGCGAGCACCCCCGGATAGTTCATAAACTCCGCGAGGCCGATGACCTTGGGGTGAGACGCATAGCGCAGGAGATCGGTAGCCGTCAGCCGAGCCCCGGCTGTCTCGAATTCTGTGGCTGGCACGCAGCTCGAGAGGTTCACGCGAATATCCATTGCGGTGCGCGCCACCGCGGCCAAGGCATAGTCGAGCGCCGCCTCCCCCAGGACATTGGCAATTTCATGCGGGTCCCAGATTGCGGTTGTCACACCATGCGGCAGCACGCAGCGGTCGAACTCCGCTGGGGTCACCAGGGATGACTCAATATGCAGATGCGTATCGATAAAGCCGGGAACCGCGATCCGCCCGCACCCTTCGATCACGCGCCGGGCCTCGTAAGCCCCGTAGGTGCCGACGATGGTGTCGCCCGCGATCGCGATATCTGTCTCGATGAGATCGCCCGTGACGAGATCAAATAGTCGCACGTCGCGGATCACGAGGTCGGCCAGGACCTGACCCGTGCCCTGCGCGATCCGCCGTGAAATTGTGTCTGCGTCGATCACGAGACTCCTGGGCATCGGTATGCTGGCAGTCTAGCCACTTTCTCGCCGCTGCGCGCTATCGGATCCCTCAGCCTGCCGCCAAGGCAACGCCTGCCGCATCATCGCGAGACAGGCCCATCGCCGGGTTGGGGCCCTCGCCGCCAAGCTGTCTCTCGATCTCGGCGCGTAGTGTCGCGAGACGCTCATAGTAGCGCGCGTAAAACGCCGCGAAAGATGCGCGGTCGGAGACATCCACCTTGTTTTCCCAGAACCCGACGGGACGCCGCGACACCGCCAGATGAGCGTAGAGGGCCGCGAAATAATGCAGGTTCGCGGTCGCATCCATGTATCGCGGCTCGGAGAAGATTTGGTCGAACCAGCCAGGGTAGGCTCCCAATCCCGGCGTGTCGTAGAAGATCAGGTCGAGCTTCGTGCCGAACACGTCGTTCGGTGCATGGGGCGGATAGGCGCTCGCGAGCGCCCCTGGCTCGGAGGGGAGACGGCCGAATTCGAGCAATTGTCGCCGTGCTGGCAGGTCATCGTAAAGCGCCAGGAGGTCGTCCATCCTGGTATCATTGGTCCGGCGCATGACATTGACGAAATCGTTCTTCGGCACTGGGAAGTCGAAGAGAGCGAACGGGATGAAACCGTTGGTCGGCCAAGGACTCATCACGTCGCAAGCCGCCAAAGCGTTGTGTGGCAAATGAACGCAGTTATCCTCGATGATCGAACTCGTGAAGTGTCGCGGTCCGGTCTTATACATGGCGTTCTTGGCGTTCAGGAACGCCACCATCCGAACCATTTGGGGGCGCGAAACAGGCACCCGGGCGCAGTAGAGGCCGCGCCCCATGGTGAGCCCGTAATCCGTGCCGACCGACAGACCGTAGCGGAAATCCTCGTCCGACATTCCTGCCGGCTTGTCGTTGAACAATTCAGGCCGAAACACGAGGCCGTCCAGAATGCCCATGCTTTCCGCGGTGTGCTGCACCTGGCGAAAAACCCCCGCGGTGAGCCGCTCGCCTTTCGCGAGCCCGCCATTATAGAAAAAATCGCGATCGGAGGTGACCGTCCAGTTCGCGTTGCTGAAGTTACCATCCATGCTGACGCCGGCGCCTTGCCCCGCGCCTGCCGGGAAATCATCGCACATCCGCAAGGTGGGGTAGCCCGCACTGGCGTCCCGGCAGGCGCCTTCCAGATAGAATGCAGCGTGACCGCCAGGCCCCCCGCTGACATCCGGAGGGTATCCCGGCTTCATTTTCATGCCCGAACCGGCGCAATATTCTAGGAAATAGGTATCTTGGGCGCCCGCCGATTGTTGGGTCGCGTTCGGCGTGTAGTTGAAATCAGATGCCCCGCAGGCAGCCAGAGCGACGAGCGTACCCGTCATAACCGCCCAACGACAAAACCCAAGCCACCATCTCACCTCCCGCCGCACTCCCTCGAGCTGAGCTATCGTCGTGGCAGACGCGACCACTTCGTCAACGTCTGTCCGAGTCGCACAACGCGAGATTATGCCCGATCGACGAGAATATCGCCAATCTTCGTGCAGGCCCCTACCGCTCCTACGTCGGAGAGGGCTGGGACCCGGCAAAGGCTCCAGCCCTCGAGCGACAAGCCCGCTCTACTCGTCGCCGACTGAGTCCTCGGTGGCGCCATTGCCGTTAGTGGCACCGCGCCGGCCGCGCTTGGCAGGGGTCGAGGAGGGCTTCCGGCCGCGTTTCGCGGGCTTCGTCGGCGCGGCGCCTTTCTTCAACTGCGCCACCTGGTCTTCGAGTTCAGCGATCCGCGCGGCGGCTGCGGGATGGCCCGACCGGCCGGCCTCTTTATTCTTTTCGCGCAGCTTTATATTTGCGCGCTTCAGTTTCTCGACCTGGGCGCGCAATTCATCCTTGCTGAATTTCGCGACAGGAGGAGCAACTGCGGTCGCGCGTTTGGGAGCGGCCGCCTTTTTCGCGCCGCGGGTCGCCGGGCCCTTAGCGCTGGTTTTAGTTCCGCTGCCGGGCGGCCGACCTCGCTTGCGTCCCGTTGGCGTTGTGGTCTTTGTTGCTTTGGCAAGTCGCGCCATAATCTTTAATTCCCATCATTAAAAAAAAGAAAGTTTTCGGCGCCGAGGGTTCCGAATTGATTTCCTAACAGCGCTTTCGAATTTGCGATAGCTTTCTTCACTCAAACGCCCAAGGTTAAACGATCCTTAGCAGCTGCAGGCACTTGAGCGTCGATCGAAAACTCTAATTCTTCTTTACGCGAAGAAGCAACGAACATTGCGAGTACTAAGCTCCGATCCCGACGAAAACTTCCGACGAACCCTCCCGCGGCAATCGGGGCCCGGCGGGTTCTGGGCGGCTGGGAATTTTTCGGCTAGAGAATGTCGCGATTATGTGAGGTTAGGAATCCGCCCGGACGAGGCGAGAAAGCTTCGCCCATATGATCGCCGCAATAATGCGATGGTACATAAGGACATGGCGTCATGATCTATGAGTTGCGCATCTATCACTGCGTTCCAGGTCGTCTGCCGGCGGTGATGAAACGCTTCGAGACAATTACCCTGAAGATTTGGGAGCGCCATGGAATCCGGCAAGCCGGCTTCTGGACGACTTTGGTAGGATCCTCAAATCAGTCGCTGACCTATCTGCTGGCATGGGAGAGCATGGCGGAGCGGGAAACGAAATGGACGGCGTTCCAGAGCGACGCGGATTGGATCGCCAAGCGCGCGGAGACGGAGAAGGACGGCGCGCTCGTCAGCAATATCGTGAACGAATTCCTCGCGCCGACCAGCTTTTCGTCCGTGAAATAGCCGAACTCCTAAAGCCGGGGCGGCCTCTCGCCGGTGCCATGCCGCTAACAGCAGGGCACCGGTCGAGCCGCCTGATGGCCAGAGGCGTTGAAAACGGCTTTTGGCCGGTCAGCACAAACCTCAGCCGCGAACTTCTGCGATCGCCTGGCGTGACCCCGCCCCAATGAAAACGCTGTCGCTTCCGATCGTGACGAGCTTGAAACCCATGCCGATCGCCCGTTTCGCATAAGCGGCCGTGCCGCAGTGAACTCCGGCGGCCAGGCCGCGCTTCGCGGTTTCACGCACCACTTTTTCGTAGATATCGAGGATCTGCTTTTCCTCGCGGTCCAGCACCGGCACAAGGCCAAGCGAGAAGCCGAGGTCGGACGGACCGATATAGACGGCATCCACGCCCGCGACGTCCAGGATCGCTTCCAGATTGGAAACCGCCTCGCCGGTCTCGATCATCGGGATGCGCAAGGTCTCGACATTCGCGGTCTTCTGGTAGCCCGTCGTAACGCCGTAAATCCCGGCGCGGATCGGACCGTTGGAGCGCGTTCCGGCGGGCGGATAGAGGGCAGCCGCGACGAAGGCCCGCGCCTGTTCGGCCGTATTGACCATCGGACAAATCACGCCGTAGGCGCCGGCATCGAGCACCTTGCCGATGATGCCGGGCTCGTTCCAGGGCAGTCGGACCATGGGCATTACCGGATGCACCTGGATGGCCTGGAAGCAGGTGACCATGGAAAGGTAATCCTGCACGCCGTGTTGCAGGTCCACGGTCACGCTGTCCCAGCCGCATTGCGCCAGCACCTCGGCCGAGAAGCCATTTGGGATGGCAAGCCAGCCATTGATGGCCGCGCCACCGCTGGCCCAGATCTGCTTCAGCTTGTTTGGCATGACAGCGATCGCCTCGAAATTGCCGGACCGACCTTAGTGACGATTGCGCGAAAGGCGAGCCGTCAAGATCGCTCTCCGACGCGAATTGGGGAGTTGTGAGGTCGATGCGATTGGTTGATAGTGCGCGAAAATGCAGGTTTATTGGGGGAAACGAAGTGAGTAAACTACTCGCGCGCCGCTCTGTCGTCCAACTTGGTAGTGCCGGTCTCCTGGGTTTGGGCCTGGGCGGACGATTGTCCACCCCAGCCCTGGCAGCCGCCACAAAGCCATATAAGATCGCGCTCTCGAATTCCTATATCGGCAATAAATGGCGCCTCGAAATGGAGAACGTCTTCAAGGCCGCGCTCCAGATGGAGCCCTTCAAGTCGGATGTGAAGGGCACATGGTTCAATTCGGGCAACAGCGTTAGTACGCAGTCGCAACAGCTCTCGAACCTGATTGCGCAGGAAGTCGATGCGATCATCATCGATGCGGCATCCCCTACGGGTCTGAACGGAATCCTGCACCAGGCAGTGTCACGCGGTATCGTGGTCATCGCTTTCGATAATCTCGTGACGGCGCCTGGCGTGCTCTCGGTCAATGTCAGCCAATTCGACCTCGGGAAGACCCTTGCCGCGTGGCTGGCCAAGCAAATGAACGGCACCGGCAATGTCATCATGGTGACGGGTGTCGCCGGAACTCAGGTGGATCTCGATCGCAACAAGGGCGCCGATAGCGTCTGGGCGCAATATCCGAACATCAAGGTGGTCAACCGTTATACGGGCATGTGGGACAGTTCGACGGCCGAACGGAACACCGCCGCCGTATTGCCCTCGCTACCCAAGATCGATGGCATCTGGTGCCAGGGCGGCACGGATGGCGTGCTTAAGGCGTTTATCTCCGCCGGGCGGACCCCGCTGCCGCCAACCGCCGGTGAATGCGAGAACGGCTTCCGCAAATTCATGATCGGCTATCAGGGCCAGAAAATCAAAGGCATCTCGATCGGCTCACCGCCCTTTATGTCCGTTGTCTCTCTGGAACTCGCACGCCGTATTCTGGCCGGCCAATACCCGAAGAAGAGCATCGATCTGCCGCTCGCCATCGTGACCGACGAAACCGTGAAAGTCGGCGAGACGGTATTCCCCGACCAGCCGGACAGCTTCTTTGACGACTTCACCGATTCCGGCCCGAACGCCATCGTCAAGCTCTGCATCGAGGCGGCGCTTTCCGGAACGCCCTGCCCCGGTACCCTCAACGTCAACCTTCCGGCCGCATAGCGCCCGAGGCCGCGACCCGCGAGCAGGATCGGGATGGCTGAGTTAGACGGCGTTCAGGCTGAGCCCGCGATCGAGGGTCGCGGGCTCAGCCGCTCCTATGGCGGCGTCCATGCGCTGAATGACGCTTCGATGTCGGCGGTCGCGGGTGAGGTGCATGCGCTGGTCGGCGAAAACGGCGCGGGCAAAAGCACGCTCATCAAGATATTGGGCGGCCGAACGCGCGCCGATACCGGAACCGTTAGTGTCGGCGGCCGGGAGGTAAAATTCGCAGGTCCGGACGCCGCCCATCGCCTCGGCGTCTGGACGGTCTTCCAGGAACTGACGCTGCTGCCCTGGATGTCCGTCGCCGAGAACCTCATGATCGGCCGCGAACCACGGTCGCGCCTAGGTCTGATCGACCGCCGCGGCATGGAACGGCGAGCGGAAGACACCCTGGCGGCTCTCGGGGCGGAGCACATCGATCCGCTCGCCTTGGTCGAGGACATCCCTCTCTCTCAGCGCCAGACTGTCGAGATCGTACGCGCCATCAGCTACGAACCGGACATCCTGTTCCTCGACGAACCGACATCCTCCCTCGTCGAGCGCGAGGTCGTGTGGCTCTTCGGCCAGATCAGGCGGCTGCGCGACCGTGGCACGGCCCTGGTCTTTACCTCCCACCGCTGGAACGAAATCCGCGACATCGCCGACCGCATCACAGTCTTTCGCAGCGGGCGCAATGTCGGGACCTTCAAGGAATTGCCCGAGGATGACGCGGTCACGCTCATGACCGGCCGCCGGCTTGAGGCGCTCTATCCCCAGCGCCCGCCGCCGCCGCCGGCCGTTCCCGCACTGGCCCTCAAGTCATACAATGCGCGTGGCGTGCGTGATGTCTCGCTGGAGCTGCGCAAAGGTGAAATCCTCGGGCTTGGGGGCTTAGCCGGGCACGGTCATCGCGAACTCTTCTTTAGTCTTTTCGGCGCTGAGAAGATGATAGCGGGCACTGTCGAGGTCGGCGGCAAAGCGGTTCGCATCCGAAATCCGCGGGAGGCGATGCGCCACGGAATCGCGCTGGTGCCTGAGGACCGCAAGACCGAAGGGCTGCTCCTCGCGATGAGCGTGCGGGACAATGCGACCCTCGCCGTGCTGCGCCGCCTGGCGCGCTTCTCGATCTTGCGGCATGTGCGGGAAAGGCAACTCGCGCAAGGTTTGATCGACCGGCTGCGGGTGCGAACGCCCGGACTATCGAACCCCGTAGGCGCGCTGAGTGGCGGCAACCAGCAGAAGGTTTTGCTCGGCCGCTGGCTGCTCGCGGAGCCGAACATCTTCCTGCTCTACGATGTCACGCGCGGGGTCGATGTCGCGACCAAGCATGAAATATACGAACTTATTATGAGACTTGCGAAGGAAGGCCGCGCGATCATGCTCTATTCCTCCGACGCCGAGGAATTGGCGCATTTGTCTCACCGCGTGCTGGTGATGCGCGAAGGCCGGATCGCCGCCGAGTTGAGCGGCGCGGAACTCGATGCCGAAATTATCGTCTCGGCCGCCGTGCGTGATCGAATTGCCACCTGAGCCCCGCGCCGTGTCGGACAATAGAAGGCCGCGCTGGGTTCACCGGCTAGCGCAGGAGGCCGGGCTTTTCCTCGCGGCGACCATGCTCGGCATCGCGGTCATTCTTTACTGTGTGGTCTTTCTGATCGCGCAGCGCCATCTGCCCGGCGGTTTCGAGCTGACCTCGACCGTGAACTCCACCTTGCCGCTGGTATTGGCGGCCGTTGCCCAAACTCTGGTTGTGCTGACACGCGGCATCGACTTGTCCGTCGGCGGCGTGATTGACCTCACCAATGGGCTCGCCGCGATCACGCTCGACGGCTCCGCCTGGGGACATGCCGGGCAGCCGGGAACTGGCTCGATCGGCACGATGATCCTGGGCTCCCTTCTGGTGCTGGCTGTCGGCGGAGTCTGCGGGTTGATCAACGGCCTTCTCGTGACGCTCGGGCGGCTGCAGCCGATCCTCGTGACGCTCGCCACACTCTCGATCTTCCAGGGCATAGCGATTCGGGTCCTGCCCCAACCGGGAGGTGCGGTGCCGCAGGGCTACACCAACCTGCTCGCCAATCCGAATTGGCCGACCTCCGTATTGTGGCTCGTCGCCTTGGCCGTCATGTGGTGGATGTTCCGCCGCACGCGTTTCGGGGTCGGCGTCTACGCGATCGGCAATGACGCCGCCGGCGCCGCCGCCATTGGCGTGCCAGTCGCGTCGGTCCGTATCCTGGCTTACGTGCTGGGCGGCGTCTGCTCCGGCGCGGCCGGGCTGTTTCTCGCGGCGACCGCGACCGCCGGAGACGCCACCGCCGGCAATACTTATACGCTGACCTCGATCGTCGCGGCTGTGTTGGGCGGCGTCAGCCTATTCGGCGGGCGCGGCAGCGGTATCGGCGCGATCTTCGGCGCTTTCGTCAGCAGCATGATCGTGAACATTCTGTTCTTCGCGCATATCGACCCCCTGTATCAAAGCTTCTACGAGGGCGTTTTCCTGATCGCGGCCGTCGTGCTGGTCGGTGGCATCGGCCATCTATTGCGGAGGCGCTACTAATGGCGTCATCAGCGGAGCCCGTAATGCCGGGACCCGAAACTCCCGTGCCAACAGGCCAAGACGCGCCTCTGCTTCTGCGCCTCCTCGGCTCACCCACGCGGCGCCGCATCCTCTACGCGCTCTTGGCGTCCATTGTGCTGTTCGCGATCGGCCAGGCGGTGCGGCCGGGTTTCGCGAGCCCCTCTGGTATTCGCGCCGTGCTGACGATCGCCTCTTTCGTCGGTCTCGTGGCGGCAGGGCAAACCTTCGTCATCCTGATCGGCGGTAT
Source organism: Acidisoma sp. L85 (assembly GCF_009765865.1). Lineage (GTDB taxonomy): Bacteria > Pseudomonadota > Alphaproteobacteria > Acetobacterales > Acetobacteraceae > Acidisoma. The sequence goes on along the minus strand of NZ_LMUQ01000049.1, from coordinate 133,138 downwards.
CGACCTTTCAGTGCCTTGGGTTCTGAACGGCGCCTCCATCCTCATGGTGACCTCCTCGTTGGGGAGTAACGCCCGCGCCATTCCCGCTTTGCTACTGACTCTCGGCATGGGGACTTTGGTCGGCATGCTGAATGGGGCCGGCATCGTCCTGCTCGGTGTGCCGGCGGTGGTGATGACCCTTGCCATGAACGGCATCATGGAGGGCCTCACGCTCGGCTTCAGCGGCGGGATGACCTGCGCCGCTTGTGGCTCCTACGCGCCGCCGGTGGTTCAAGCGGCGGTGCATGACTCGCTCTTCGGCATCCCGACCGCGCTGCTGCTGTGGTTGGTGGTGATCGTGCTCGTCTCGGTCGTCCTGAGCATGACCACCTTCGGCCGCCGGACCTACGCGATCGGCAACAGCCCCCGCGCCAGTTTCCTCGCGGGCGTCGATGTCACGACCTGCACGATCGGACTCTATGCGTTGAGCGGCCTCTTCTCCGCCCTGGCCGGCATCGTGCTGGTCGGTTATGGCGGACAGGCGGCGCTCGGCATGGGCGACCCCTATCTTTTCCAATCGATCGCCGCCGTGGTGATCGGTGGGGCGTCGATCCTGGGCGGGCGGGGAAATTATATCGGCAGTGCCGCCGGCGCGATCAGCCTGGTGACGCTGGTCAGCGTGCTTATGGCGATGAACATGCCCGAATACGGGCGCAGCATCATCTACGGCGTGATCATTCTCGTGCTGTTGTTGCTGTACGGGCGAGAAGACGCGGAGCGGTAGTCCGGCAGCGCGTCATAATTCGGCGCGCAACCGATAGGCCAGCTCGCCGATGATACCTCTGCGGAAAACCAGCACGCAGATCATGAAGATAGCGCCCTGGATCACCACGACCCAAGCCCCGAAGGGCGCCAGATAATACTGCATCGCGACGACGATCAAAGCGCCGATGATCGGTCCGAAAATAGTCCCGATCCCGCCCAGCAGAACCATAAGCACGACTAGCCCCGAGACGCTGGTGCCCACATCCGAAAGTGTTTGTATGCCCATGACCATGGCCTTCGTTCCCCCCGCGATACCGGCAAGGGTCGCGGCGAGGATGAAGATGACCCACTTATAGTTCGTCGCTTTGTAGCCGAGCGAAATGGCGCGCGGCTCATTGTCCCGGATCGCTTTAACGACCTGGCCAAAGGGCGAATGCACCACACGATAGACGAATAGAAACGCGGCGAGAAAAATGACCGCGACGACGACATAGATCGCGAGATCTCTGGTCAGCGGGAAGACATCGAAAAGCTTGCCGCGCGGGATGCCTTGAATGCCGTTCTCGCCACCGGTGAAATCGGTCAGCTGCACGGCGAAGAAATAAATGATCTGCGCCAAGGCCAGCGTGATCATCGCGAAATAGATTGTCTGCCGACGGATCGAGAGCCAGCCGAAAACCGTGCCAAGCGCGGCCCCCGCGAGAGCGCCCGCGATGATCCCAACCTCCGGCGTCAGACCAAGGGATTCCACAAGGTAGCCGGCGACGTAGCCGCCCAGACCGAAATAGGCCGCCTGTCCCAGCGACAGCAGCCCCACCGAGCCCATCAGGAGATTCGTTCCCATGGCGAAGATCGCGTAGCACATCACCTGCATGACCACGATCGGATACAGGACAAAGGGCGCCGCGATCACCACGACGACGAGGACGGCGAAACCCAGCAACTGGTGTCGCGTCAGGCCAAACATTCAGGCGACCTTGCCAAAAAGGCCGGCGGGCCGGGCCAGCAGCACGATCGCCATCACCACGAACACAACGACCGCCGAGCCTTGCGGATAAAACACGTCGGTAAAACCCTCGATGATGCCAAGCCCGAATCCCGTGAGGATCGCTCCACCGATCGAGCCCATCCCGCCGATGACGACGACCGCGAAAACGGTGTCGATAAGTTGAGCGCCCATATCCGGATTGACCGAATAGAGCGGCGCCGCAAGCACGCCCGCAAGGGCCGCGAGGGCGACACCGGCGCCGAAGGTGAGTGCGATGAGACGTGGCACGTTCACACCGAAGGATTGCACGAGCGACGGGTTTTCGGTGGCCGCGCGCAGCAAAGCCCCGAGCCGCGTTTTCTCGACCGCGAACCAGGTCACGAAGCAGATGATGATTGCGGCAACCACCACAAAGCCGCGATAGACCGGCAGATACATGAAGCCGAGCTTCAGCACGCCCGAAAGGGCGTTCGGCGCATTGTAGCTAACCCCAGAGCTGCCGAAGTAGTTTGTGGCCAGACCTTGCAGCACCTGAGCCATGCCAAAGGTCAGCAGAAGGCCGTAGAGAATATCGAGCTTGTAGATCCGCCTGATGAAAGCCCGCTCCAGAAGCAAGCCGAAAACGCCCACAATAATGGGGGCGCAGACCAGCGCCGCCCAGAAGCCGATACCCAGATAGGTGAACAGCCCCCAGGCAACGAAAGCGCCCACCATGAACATCGCGCCATGGGCAAAGTTGATGATGTTCAGCAAGCCGAAGATGATCGCGAGCCCCATCGAAAGCATCGCGTAGAATGAGCCGTTGATGATGCCGAGCAGGAGCTGCCCGAACAACAACGGCAGCGGCTTGCCGAAGATCATCACCATGGCGGGCGCTGCCCTCAGGCTTTCACAAGAGGACAGCCTTCAGTCGCCAGTGGGGCGAAGGTCTGGTCCGCCGGCGTTGTGTGCAGCAGATCGTAGTAATCCCAGGGGATATTGCTCTCGCCGGGCTTCTTCACGCGGAAGAGATAGGATGGACACATGAACCTCCCGTCCTCGCGCACCGAGCAATGTCCGAAGGCATCGTCATCCGTGGGCATCTTTTTCATCTGCTCGACAATCGCGATACCGCTCTTATTGGCCGCGTCAATGCCGATCGCATCGACCGCCTTCATAAAATGCAGCGTACCACTATAGCAGCCAGCCTGCGCCATGGAGGGATAGTTGTTCGGCGTCTTCGGCAGGACGCGCTTGGTGAAGGCCCGCGTCTTGTCGTTCATATTCCAGTAGAAGCTCTCGGTCAGGACAAGACCCTGCGCGATGTCCAGGCCCATGCCATGCACATCGTTCAGGTAGATCAGCAAACCGGCGATCTTCATCCCGCTTTGCGTGATGCCAAACTGATGCGCCTGCTTGATCGAGTTCACCGTATCCTTGCCGGCATTCGCAAGCCCAAGAACCTGCGCCCCCGAGGACTGCGCTTGCACCAGGAAAGACGAGAAATCCGTCGTCTGCGGAAATGGGTAGGCGACACCACCGACAACCGTGCCGCCAGCCGCTTTGATCACCGCCGAGGTCTGGTCGCGCAGCAGCTGCCCGAAGGCATAGTTGGCGGTTATGAAGTACCAGCTCTTGCCGCCAGCCGCCACCATTGCCCCGCCGGTGGAATGCGAGAGCATATAGGTGTCATAGGTCCAGTGAATCGTATTCGCGTTGCATTTAGGCCCGGTCAGGGCAGAAGTGGCCGCGTTCGAGTTGATATAGGCTTTGTTCTTGGCTGCCGCGACGCCCGCGATCGCCAGTCCGACGGCGGAATTGGGAACATCGATGAGCAGATCGACGCCGCTATCGAACCACTGACGCGCCAGCCCAGCGCCGACATCGGGCTTGTTCTGGTGATCACCCTTGATGACCTTGACGTTATAGCCTTTGGCGGTGGCGCCATAGTCCTCCAATGCCTGCCGCACGCAGGCGACGGATGTCTCGCCGCCAACATCGCTATAGGTGCCGGAGAAATCGCTGCAAACGCCGATCGTCAGGAACTTTCCGGCAGCGCGGGCCTTTAGAATCGGCAAGCTGGCGGCCGTAGCCGCCGCGGCACTGCCGAGGATCGTGCGTCTTGTTACGTCCATTTTGACTTCTCCCTTGCTATTCAACGCGACGTCAGCGGCTCGTCAGACGCCGAGCCTCTTTTGCAGCTCGCCCATGCGGGCTCCGAGTTCGTGGTTCGGTATCATATCGACGACCTGGCCGAGCTCGATGACGTAATGGCGATCAGCGAGTTTGGATGCAAAGCGAAAATTCTGCTCGACCAGAAGCACAGTGAAGCCACGGCGTTTGATCTCAGCGATCATTAAACCGATCTGTTGTACAATGACGGGGGCGAGACCTTCCGTTGGTTCATCAAGCAAAAGAAGCTTCGCGCCCGTGCGAAGAATGCGGGCGATCGCAAGCATCTGCTGCTCGCCGCCGGAAAGTTTCGTACCCGGACTACGGGCACGCTCCTTCAGGTTTGGGAAGAGGGTATGGATCTCGTCAATCGTCATCCCGCCTGGGGCGACAATGGGGGGAAGCAGCAGATTCTCCGTGACGCTCAGACCCGCGAAAATGCCGCGATTCTCAGGGCAAAATCCGATGCCGCGCCGGCCGACGATATCGGGCCGCGCATTAACGAGTTCCTCGCCGCGAAACTTGATACTGCCTTCCCGGCGCGGCACCAGACCCATGATCGACTTCAGCGTTGTACTCTTGCCCGCGCCATTTCGGCCAAGCAGAGTGACCACCTCGCCTTCACGCACCTCGAAATCCAGCCCGTGGAGAACGTGGCTCTCGTCGTACCAGGCGTTGAGGCCTTGGACCTCAAGCATAGTCGGTTCCCAGATATGCCGTGATCACGTCACGGTTATTGGCAACTGTCTGGTAGTCCCCTTCCGCCAAAATTCTCCCACGCGTCAGCACGGTGATTCGGTCCGAGAGACCGGAGACGACCGAGAGATTGTGTTCCACCATAAGGATACTGCGACCGGCCCTGATGCGGCCGATCAGCGCCACGATGCGGAGAACGTCCGCCTCCGTCATGCCCGCCGTTGGCTCATCCAGCAGCATTAGAACCGGATCCAATGCGAGCGTCGTCGCTATCTCCAGCGCGCGCTTGCGACCGTACGAGAGTTCCGCCGCCGGGGTTGCCGCGGCATCCGCTAGCCCGACATCGAAAAGCAGTTCATGCGCGCGATCATTGTACCGGCGAAGCACGGCATCCGACCGCCAGAAGTCAAAGCTCCGCCCTCGTTTCCGCTGAAGCGCGATGCGAATATTCTCAGCGGCTGTTAGGTGGCCAAACACCGCGGAGATTTGAAAACTGCGAACCAGACCGCGACGAGCGATGTCGGCGGGTTTCAACCTCGTGATATCCTCGCCTTGAAAATGGATCGTGCCCGCGCTGGGCTGAAGAAATTTCGTGAGCAGATTGAAGCAAGTGGTTTTGCCGGCGCCGTTGGGTCCGATCAGCGCGTGAATACTATTCGTTTCAATCCGTAACTTGACATCACTGACCGCCGAGAAGCCGCCAAAGACCTTGCTCAGACCGGCCGTCTCCAGGATCGCTTCGGCCAAATTGTCTCTTCCCGCGTTGTCGGTGCCTTACCAAAATAAGTCGCATAGACCCCCGAGAGGCGCAATCCACGGAGACGATCTAGTCCCGCCCTATCGGCCGCCGCCGTCAATCGTGAGAATCGTGCCCGAGGTATAGGCCGATCTCGGGCTCGCCAGGAATGCCACGGCGGCGCCGATTTCCTCGGGGGAAGCTGGGCGACCGAAGGGCATGCCCTTCAGCAGTTCCGGCCAGCGCTCCGCATCCCCGAATTCGCGCTCGGCCCGCGCACGCTGCAGCATCTCCAGCCGCTTGGTTAGAACTGGCCCAGGATTGATGCCAACCGCCCGAATACCATCCTTATGGCTGCCGCCGGCCAAGGCCCGCGTAAAACCCATCAGCGCGGCATTGCCGGCCGAGCCCGTGATATAGGCAGGATCGAATCGTTCCCCGGCCGAGCCAATCACATTGACGATCACCCCGCCGCCTCGCTTCGCCAACATGGGATACACCGCCCGGCTGAGGGAGATGAAGCCGAACACCTTCAGGTCCCAGGCCTTGCGCCAAGTGGCGTCATCCACGGCAGTGAGCGTCCCCGGCGGTATCGCGCCCGCATTGTTCACCAATATATCGAAGTCCCCAGCCGTCTCAGCGACAGCGCGTGCCGCCGCATCGCTGGAAAGATCAATCGCAAATGTGGAGACAGCCACCTGAAAGCGCTCCCGGATCCCGGCTGCAGTCTCGTTCAGAGCAGCCGGATCACGCGCGACGAGTAGCAACTCGCATCCTTCCGCGGCAAGCGTCTCCGCAGCCGCTCGGCCGATGCCCTTCGAGCCTCCAGTAATAACGACGCGTTTGCCGGCAAGCTGCAAATCCATCTTCCACTCCAGAATGACCCCAGGCGGGCGGTCTAAGCTCGGGCAGGTTAACCGCACCCCGCCTGAAAGCCCTACACACCTCAACCGAACTCTGCAGTGACAATCCGGTCGGCGGCAACACGCGACCCCCGAGACGGGCCGGGCCGATCGGTGATATATCGCCTGCCGGCCGCCAGTAGTCCGCGAGCGACTGAATTTCTTGACGCAGCGCAGCATTCCCGCCATGGTTGCATAGGGTAGCGCGAGGACGCAGGATTTTCTCGGGACATTGAGGCCCGGTGCGACACCGGCATGCTCCACGGCGGCGGCCTTACATTGCCGCATGATGTTATACGTCGCTGCATCCGCTGCCGCGACCCGAAGTCTGCGGCGAGTGCCGAAACGTCATTGCAACCTAAGACTGCAGGTATCGCAGCCTCGCCCTTGACGCAGCGCGGCTTCCGTCCGCGTCCAAAAAAATGCAATTGAGCTTGGGTATAGCCCGCTAGAAGGCATGCGGCGCGTAGAGGCGGCAAGACACGTGAATGTCATTCACCCAAGCGGGGTTCGTTGACGCGGGGCACCCCGCGCGCCAATCGCTCCCCCATGCGGCGAGGCCAAGTCGCCGTCAGCTTGGCTTGAAGATCTTGCAGCACAAACTCCAATGCGGCTCCCTTGATGTCTTGGGCTAACGGATGGCCCTTTAGCTTTTCGGGCACTTGCGCACGGCCGTTGGCCCGCACAATCCCTACCTCGTACACAACGCCGCCAATCTCGACTTCGACAAAATAAGAGTTGCGGTTTCTGGTTCCGTCCGGATGAGGTTCCGCCTGCCGATATCGAAGAACGTGAAACGACGACTGTTCAAACACCGGCCACAAATCCCGCTTATGCTTGTGTGTAGGTAGCGTAATCGTCGGCGCACATCGCGACAATGTCGAGGACGTTACGTTTTGGCAAATCTCAACGTGGTGCCTTCCTACAAGATGATCCCGCTCTTCGTTAGCAGAGCCAAACTACGATCCGCAAACGCCGCGACTGGAATTTCCGGGGTTTCCTGGAATTTCCACCGATGCACGTTTGCAATGGTGCGGCACTCGCCGGCGAGGAACGTGGCTGGAGACTTGTGCATTGGCTTTCCACAGTCCCGCATGAACGCATCTATAGTCGATTGTGACAGGTCTTCGGCGTGGGGCTTGCGCATCGCGGCAGGCATCTCCGCGCGTTGCCCAGCGGTGCTCGTAAGCGAACTCGAAGTTCGTGTGGGGGCTCTCCGCGGGAGCGCGGCGGTAGCAGTTTTCGTTTCGATGTCGTGTAGAAAATCGAACTCCGATGGACGCATTTTCCGTACCCGACCCTATGAGATTTTGGAGCGACCGGGACGACGCGGAACAACTGGGGATCGATGACCAAACCCTTTTGCGACGATCTCTGCGTGCCGACTTCAAGGGCGAGTTCAGGCTCGGTGACGGCCAATGCTGCTGCCCGCTCAATGTCACCGACCAAGCTTCGAGTGCTTGCTGCTCTATGAGACAATCGCCTCCACTCGAGGTTGTCAGCCATGTCTCAGGAACGATCCGTTACCTAAGTCTCAAGGTCGGACACATAGACTCTGGCGGATGGGGTGGGATTCGAACCCACGGTACGCTTGCACGCACGGCGGTTTTCAAGACCGCTGCCTTAAACCACTCGGCCACCCATCCCCGCGACGGCCGGTCCGGCGGCCGCGAAGATAAAATAGAACGCATTTCCGTCGTTGAAAAGCAGCCGCTAATGTGAGCGGTTAGGCCGCGACAACCTCGCCGCGTTCGGGCATTCTTTCGGAATTCTCCTTGACGATGTAGCCTCTTCCCCAGACGGTGGAGATGACGCTGGAGGCTCCCGCGGCCTGAAGTTTTTTCCTCAGCTTGCAAACGAAAACGTCGATGATCTTGATATCTGGCTCATCGTTGCCGCCGTAGAGATGGTTAAGAAACGATTCCTTCGCGATAATCGTTCCGCTGCGAAGGAACATCAGCTCGAGAATCGCATATTCCTTCTCGGTGAGATGCACGTCCTGGTCGTTCACGGTGACACCGTGACCGTCCATATCGAGGACGACGGGACCGATCTGAATCTTGGAATGGCTGAGGCCCTTGGAGCGGCGTACGAGCGCTTGCACGCGGGCATGCAACTCAGTCTGATCGAACGGCTTCGCCAGGAAATCATCGGCACCCAGCGAGAACCCCTTCACCTTCGCTTGCGGCCGGGTAAGGCCTGACAAGACAAGGATTGGGAGATCAAGGCGCGCCCAGCGTAGCCGCCGGATGACCTCATAACCTTCCATGTCTGGAAGCATAAGATCCAGGATCATTAGGTCATAATCGTATCGTTTCGCGAGAAGCAGGGCTTCTTCCCCTGTTTCGACGTGTTCGACGACCGCCCCCGTGGATTTGAGAGCCAGCATGACGGCCGCGACTGAATTTGGTTCATCTTCGACCAAGACGATGCGCATGGGGTGCACTCCTAGGTTGTGAAGAGAGTGCTACTTCCGCGTGTGCCGGTCAACGACGAAAATAAATTGAAATGTATTAAAAAATATACTGTTAGAAATTTTCGTCCGATTTATCAATGAATCGTCTCCGCAAGCAAATTCTTGCGGAACGATACCTTTAGGAAATTAGCTTTGTCTCAGTCGGCGTCATCTTTTATTGCAACCATGCTTTGACCGAAGCCCAGGGTTGAGAATTGGGACGGCTCTATTGCAGCCGCCTTCAGTGCAACGGAGAGCGTCTGAACGGGGGCATCGACCGCTTCGTCCGTGAGCCGAAACGTCCCAAAATGCATCCCAATCGAACGCTGTGCCCCAAGTGCCTGATGAGCCTGCACGGCCTCGTGCGGGTTCATATGCACGGGGGCCATCATCCAACGGGGCTCATAAGCTCCGATCGGCAAGAGGGCCAAATCGGGTGGCCCCAATCTTTTCCCGATCTCGGCCCAATGTCCGCCTGCACCTGAGTCGCCCGCGAAGAGCAATCGTCGCTCTGCGGCCTCTATCATGAAGCCGGACCACAGTGTTCGATTGCGATCCCAAAGCGTGCGGGCGGCGAAATGACGCGCCGGCGTCGCTGTTACCCTTGCGTCACCGATCTGGGTACTGCCCCACCAATCCAAGGCCTCCACGCGCGTGAAGCCCAGCCGCCTCAGGCGTGGCCCATTGCCCAGTGTCGTGACGACGACCGTGTCCCCTCGGCTGCGAAGGGCGCGAAGGCTCGGTAGGTCCATATGATCATAGTGATTGTGAGACAGCAGGATCAGGTCGATGGGCGGAAGATCGGCGAGCGCCAGTCCGGGAGGCCGAACACGCTTGGGGCCTGCCCAGGAAACAGGCGAGCAGCGAAGGCTGAAGATCGGGTCGGTCAGGATCGTGAGGCCGCCGAGGCGGAGCAGGAACGTCGAATGGCCGATGTAGGTCGCAACGATATCCCTAGGCGAGTTGGGCTCCGGAGGTGGATTGTAGCGAGGATCGACGATGCTGTCCGGCCATCGTACACGGTCGCGCCGCATCTGCCATTTCAGCACCGCCAGCAACCCACCCGACCGTGACGAGGTCCCGGGATTGCGGAAGCGCCGGCCGTCGAAATGGTCAGACTGAGGGGGGCTAATGGGAGGGTCCGGGGGACAGGGCATGCCTCGCTTCGCGAAAGCGCTAAAGGCTTCGGATGGCTGCCGGTCGGTTCGTGGTGGGCGCAACAGGGATTGAACCTGTGACCCCCACCGTGTCAAGGTGGTGCTCTCCCGCTGAGCTATGCGCCCACGAACCCGATGCGGCGACTTCCTAGCCGCTGCACACGGCCGCCGCAAGAGCCTGCCGCCGTGTCACCCTTGGTCCTCCGTCATGGCGAACCAACCATGGTGGAAACTGATCCAGCCGCTATGGATCAGGGCCCATACGCAAAGCCACACAATCGTCGTGATGACCGTCGTGCGCAGGATCGTGCGCTTGATGAAGGGGCGGGTCGGCGTTCCCCGCCAGCCGGAAACCGGATCGGCCTCGCTCGTCGCCGGACTGCTGAAGGGCAGCACAGCGAAAAGCAGGGACCACCAAATGAGAACGTAGAGCACCACGCCGGTGAACCACGCCATTTTCGCGACCTTTCAGGCTTGGTACGGTTTAGACCGCGATTCGCATCAGATGCACATCCACCAAGGGCCGCTTCTGCAGCCTGCGGCCCACCGTGCGGCGGAGCGAAGCCCGCGCAGACTCGGCGAGCGTCACATCATCTTGCCTCATCGCACCTGGCAGATCATCCACCGCGGCCGCGAACTCCGCCGCCATGCGCGCGGTCTCGGGGTCTTCCGAGTCGAGTAGCCCAGGTGCGCTGATCTGCGCTTCACCCCGGACCCGCCCATTGGAATCGACCATCAGGCTGCCGATGACGACGCCATTGAACAACATGCGCCGCCGTGCCGCCATGAGGCCGCCGGAAACCGGCACCAGCCGATTGCCATCGACCACAAGCCGTCCGACCGGAGCGCTATCGACGACGCGCGGCTGCCCCGGAGCCAGCCGCAGGATGTCGCCATCTTCCAGCATATAGGGTCGCGACCCCTCTTCCCGCGCCAATGCGGCGTGGGCGGCAAGATGGCGCCACTCGCCATGGACCGGCACGGCGTGGGTCGGCCGCACCAACTCATAGATACGACGGAGTTCGTCGCGCGCCGGGTGGCCGGAGACGTGGACCATGTGGTCGTCGTCGGTCATCAGATGCACGCCGCGGCGAGCCAGATTGTCCTGCACGGTGCTGATAGCGCGCTCGTTGCCCGGGATGACCCGGCTTGAGAAGATCACCGTGTCGCCTTCGCCCAGCGCAATGCGCGGGTGGCTGTCGGCCGCGATGCGGGACATGGCGCTACGCGCCTCGCCCTGGCTGCCCGAGACAATGAGCAGTAGGTTGTCGTCGGGAATGTCGGCTGCCGCGTCCTCGCTCAGGAAGGGCGGCACCGTCGAGAGATAGCCGCATTCGCGCGCGGCCTGCTCCAAATTGCGAAGGCTGCGACCCGCCACCGCTACGCGACGGCCTACCGCCTGAGCGGCAAGCGCAATTGTCTCCACCCGTGCGACATTGCTCGCGAAGCATGTTACCGCGATACGCCCGCTCAGCCCGCGAATCAGCGCCGGCAGCGCACGCCGGACCTCGGACTCCGAGCCGGAATGCCCCTCCACCAAGGCATTGGTGGAATCACCGATCATCGCCAGCACGCCACGATCGCCCAGCGCCTTCAGCGCCGGCTCGTCGGAGAGCGGCCCGACCAGCGGATCGGGATCGAGCTTCCAGTCGCCGCTATGCAGGACCAGACCATAGGGTGTGGTGATCGCCAAAGCCTGCGCCTCCGGAACGGAGTGCGTCATCGGGATGAACTCGACGTGGAACGTGCCGAGATCAAGCGTCTGCCCCGGCTGCACCACCTTGAGCGGCACCTCCGACAGCAGCCCTGCCTCCCCGAGCTTCCGGCGCAGTACGGCGGCGGTGAAGGGCGTCGCATAGACCGGGCAGCGCAGCTGGCGCCATAGCCAGGCGACGGCGCCGATGTGATCCTCATGGGCGTGAGTGATGATCAGGCCAACGAGTTTCTGCCGGCGCTCGGCGATGAAGCTCGGATCCGGAACCATGATCTCGGCCTCCGGATGCTCGGGGCCGCCAAAGCCGAGGCCGCAATCAATCGCCAGCCACTGCCCATTACAACGGTACAGGTTCAAATTCATGCCGATCTCGCCCGTCCCTCCCAAAGGAAGGAAGGCGAGGTCGTTCTCATCAATATCCATAGTCGGTCAGTCCTTGTGGTCAGTCTCCTGTGGGCTGGCGCTTCCAGTCTCTCGGCAAGCTGGGTGCAGGGTTGCGCAACGCCAACAAACGCATCCCCTCCAGCGTGATGTCTTGGTCAATGTGGTCAAAAATCGTGGTGCCTTCGGCAAACAGCGGAGCTAGGCCGCCGGTCGCGATAACCTTGATGGGGGCGTCGATCTCCTTGCGAACCCGCTCCACCAAGCCTTCGACCATGCCGACATAGCCCCAGAAAATCCCCGAGCGCATCGCCGGGACCGTCGAGCGCCCAATCACCGCCTGCGGCCGCCCGATTGCGATCCGTGGTAACCGCGCCGCCGCGCGATGCAGCGCCTCGATCGAGAGGTTCACGCCAGGGGCGATAATCCCGCCGAGGAAGGCGCCATCGTCACCGACAACATCGAAATTTGTCGCGGTGCCGAAATCAATCACCACCAGCGGCCCTCCATAGATCTGATGGGCGGCCAGCGTATTCAATAGACGATCGGCCCCCACCTCCGCGGGGTGATCTATGCGTATCTCGAAGCCCCAATCCAGTCCGGACGAGGCGATAAGCGGCTCGACCTCGAACCACTCCCGGCAAAGACGGCGTAGGTGATAGAGCGCGGCCGGCACCACGGTGCCGATCACGGCGCGGCTTATGCCGGCCCGCTTGAGACCGTTATGCTGCAAAAGAGTCAGCAACCATACCGCGTATTCGTCTGAGGTGCGCTGCGCGTCGGTTGATATGCGCCAGATACCCCGCCAGCGGGCACCGTCATGCACCGCCATGACGATGTTGGTATTGCCGGCATCGACCACGAGCATCATGGCTTAGGATTCCCCTGCCCTGACAGAAGCACATCCCCGGTGGAGACGACGTGAAGATTGTCGCCGCACTGCAACAAAAGTTTGCCCTCTGGTGAGAGGCCGGCGAAGAAGCCTTCCCGCGCCTCGCCACCGCCATACTGTACGCGGATTGCCGTGCCGAGTGGATGCGCTCGCGCCAGCCAAGCCTCGCGTATCGGCTCCAGACCCTTCGCTTCCAGTCGCCGGCGCCAGATGGCGAGCCTCGGCAGCAGCGCCCGCGTGACGTCGCCCGGAGTCGGCGCCGGGGCAGCCAAGGCCGCCGTCTCTCGGCCGGGAAGCTCTGGCGCGACAGCAAGATTGGCGCCGAAACCGATCACCAGCCAGTCGACGGTCGTGCCGATCGCACCTTCCACCAGCACGCCCGCGAGCTTGGCGCCACGGCTGAGGATGTCGTTCGGCCATTTAAGCGAAAGCTGGGCCTCTTCCGCGCCGCAATCCTCCAGCGCTTCCAGTAGCGCAAGACCCGACAGCAGCGACCATCCGCCGATGACGTCGGCAGGCGAAGCGGTGGTCCGTGCCGGGCGCTGGAGAACCGAAAGGTAGAGGTTGCCGACCGGCGAACTCCAGGCGCGTCCGCGACTGCCGCGCCCGGCGCTTTGCGCCTCCGCCAATATGCTCAGCCCATCGGGCGCGCCGAGCCGGGCGCGTGCGAGGCAAATGTCGGAGGTCGAGGAAACGACCCCGACTTTCTCCAACCGAAAGCCGTCTATCTGGTCCGGGGCGGTGGCGGCTAGCCCAAGGCTCAACCCAGCAACGCCTGCGCCGCTGCTTGCGCCGCCGCAGTCACCGGACCCAGCACGACGATGAAGAATGTCGTCACGATACCGGTCGCCGCGATGACGAAAGAGAGTGATGGCGCGCGGTGATCGAACACCCCGGCGGGGGCGTCGAAATACATCACCTTCACGATCCGCAGGTAATAATAGAGGCCAAAAATGCTGGTGATGATGCCGAAGGCAGCGAGCGTCCAGAGCCCGCTATGGACCGCCGCGAGGAACACATAAAGCTTGGCGAAGAAGCCCGAGAAGGGCGGCAGCCCGGCCATGCTCAGCAAGAACACAGCGAGCACCAAGGCGAGGGCACCGTCGTTGCGTCCAAGACCGCTGAGATCGGCGATAGTCTCCACCGGCCTTCCCTGACGCCGCATCGCTATGATGACGGCGAAGGAGCCGAGCGCCATGAAAGCATAGGTCGCCAGGTAAACCAGCGTGTCCGTCACGCCGTTTGCGTTGCCCGCCGCCAGACCCATCAGGGCGTAGCCGACATGGCCGATGGCGGAATAGGCGAGCAACCGCTTGACGTTGGTCTGCATGATCGGCGCGAGCGAGCCGAGCACCATCGACGCAATCGAGACGATCTCGATCAGCAACTGCCACTGCGGCAACAGATGGCCGAACGGCACGAGCATGACCCGCAACAGCAAGGCGATGCCGGCAACCTTCGGCGCGGAACCGAGCAGTGCCGTCACCGAGGTCGGCGACCCCTCGTAGACGTCAGGCGACCACATATGGAACGGCACGGCGGCGATCTTGAAGCTGAGACCAGTGAGCACGAAGATCATGCCGACGATCAGGCCTGCGGAAGGCTTGGGTGCCAGCAGCGCCGTCGCGATCCGCGAGAAATCCATGCTGCCGGAGAAGCCGTAGACCAGCGAGATGCCATAGAGCAGCAGACCCGAGGCGAGCGAGCCCAGCACGAAGTATTTCAGCCCCGCCTCGGCGGAACGCAGCGTGTCCCGCGCGAAGGCGGCGATGACGTAGAGGGCAAGCGATTGCAGCTCCAGCCCCAGATACAGCGTCATCAGGTTATTGGCCGAGACCATGATCAGCATGCCCGCGGAGGCGAACAGGATCAGGACCGGAAACTCGAACCTGGCCATCTCGTCTTCCCGCTCGTTGAAGTCGAGCGAGAGGATGATCGCGAGCGCGGCAGAAGCGAGAATGACCACTTTGACGAAACGGCTGAAGGCGTCGGCGACGAACAGGCCGCCATAGCCGATGCCCTGAGGTGCTACGGCAACCAGTCCCGTGGTGATAAGCAAGGCGCCGAGCGACAGCATGCTGGCGAGCCGGAAGGCGCCGGGCTTCGGTGCGAAAGCTCCCACCAGCAAAATCGCCATCGCGAGGATCGCGAGCGCGATCTCCGGCAGCGCGACGAGCCAGTTCATCGGATCACTCCCGCCATCGGCAAGGCTGCGGCGAGATGCGTCGTCCCGGCAATGGCCGCCACATGCTGCTGCGCCATGGCGCCCACCGTCGCGTCGAAAAACACCGAGAAGCTGGAGGGGTAGAGGCCCATCCACAGGGTCAGCGCGACCAATGGTATCAGCATCGCCATCTCGCGACCGTTCAGGTCAACCAGCGCCTTGAGGTCCGGCCGAACCAAGGCGCCGAAGATGATCCGCCGATACCAGACCAGGGTGTAGACCGCGCTGATGATCAGCGTGATGGCGGTCAGGAAGGCCACCCAGAAATTCACTTTCAGCGCGCCGACGATCACCAGGATCTCGCCGATAAAGCCGGCGGTTCCAGGCAGCCCCACGGTGCCCATGGCGAAGATCATAAAGAGCAACGCGAAGAAGGGCATGCGATGCACGACGCCGCCGAAGCCGTCCATGCTCTGGCTACGCGTGCGGTCCATCAGTACGCCGACACACAGGAAGAGGGCGGCGGTGATGAAGCCGTGGCTCAGCATGCGGAACAGCGAGCCCTCGATCCCCTGCACCGTGAAGGTGAAGATGCCGACCACCGCGATCGCCATATGCCCAACTGAGGAATAGGCGACGAGCTTGAGCATATCCCGCTGCACCAGCGCCACGACCGAGGTGTAGATGATCGCGATCACCCCCAGCGCGAACATCAGCGGCGCGAAATACTCGGCGGCATTGGGCAGCATCGGCACGGAAAAGCGCAGGAAGCCATAGCCGCCCATATTGGCGAGCACACCCGCGAGCAACACTGAACCCGCGATCGGTGCCTCCCGATGCGCGTCGATCAACCAGGTATGCACTGGCCAGATAGGGATCTTGACCGCGAAGGCGGCGAGGAAAGCGAGGAAAAGCCAGAACTGCATGTCGCGCGACAATGGCGTCTGCAACAGCACCGGGATGCTCGTCGTTCCCGCATGGAACCATAGGGCCAGGATGCCAAGCAGCATCACCATCGAGCCGGTGAACATGTAGAGGAAGAACTTGATCGCAGCATAGAGCCGCTTCTCGCCGCCCCAGACCCCGATGATGAGAAACATGGGGATCAGCACGGCCTCGAAGAAAATGAAGAACATCACGAAGTCGAGCGAGCAGAAGAGCCCGATCATGGTGGTTTCCATGAACAGGAAGGCCAGCATGTATTCCCGCACCCGGACCTTCGCCGTCCAGCTCGACAGGATCGCGATGGGCGTAAGCGCTGTCGTTATCAGCACGAACAATACGCTGATGCCGTCGATGCCCATACGGTAATCGATGCCATAGGTCGGCAGCCAGCTCAGCCGCTCCGTGAACTGAAAGCCCGCCTGACCGCGGTCGAATTCGAACCACAGCACCAGGCTGAGCACGAAGACGATCAGGCTGGTCCATAGCGCCGCCCAGCGCGCATTGGAGGCGACCGTCGCCTCGTCGCCGCGCACGGTCAGGATCACCAGGCAGCCGACCAGCGGCAGGAAGGTGAGCAATGAGAGCAGCGGGAATCCGGCTTGGTTCATCACGCTCACCGGAAAATCAGAAACACGGTGATCAGCACTACGAGGCCGATCAGCATGACGAAAGCGTAGCCCGCCAACGAGCCCGTTTGCAGCCGGACAACCCCGCCCGACGAGCCGCGCACCAGGGCCGCGCCGCCACGCGGAATACCGTCGATAATGCCCTCATCGCCGACGTGCCAAAGCACGCGGGCGACGGCGTGGTAGGGCCGCACGAAGACCGCGTCATACAGCTCGTCGAAATACCACTTGTTGAGAAACAGCCGGTAAATCGGCCCGAACATCTGCGCCATCCGCGCGGGCAGCCCAGGCATCGCGATATACATCACGAAAGCGGTCAGGATGCCGAGCAGGCCAAGAAGCGACGGCAGCAATTCGATGAACAGCGGTGTGTGCTCGATCTGCGTCAGCAGATTGGGGTGGTGGATGTCGGAAATCGATCCCGCCCAGAATAGCCCCTGCCCGCCGCCGATGAAGCTGTAGCGCAGCGTCATGCCCGCGAAAATCGCGCCGAGCGCCAGCACAGCAAGCGGCCCCGTCATTACCAGCGGGCTCTCATGGACATGGTGCTCGACCTCCGGCGCGACATGCGACGGTCCATGGAAGGTTAGGAAGATGAGGCGCCAGGAATAGAAGGCGGTTAGGAAGGTCGCGAGTTCGCCGCAGATGAAGCCATAGCCGCCGCCGCGCCCGAAATAGGCGGCGTCGAGGATGGCGTCCTTTGAGTAGAAGCCCGACAGGACCGGGATACCGGCAATGGCCAGGCTGCCGATCCACATCATAACATAGGTATAGGGAATGCGCCGGGCGAGGCCGCCCATCTTCCGCATATCCTGCTCGCCCGACATCGCATGGATGACCGAGCCGGCGGTGAGGAAGAGCAGCGCCTTGAAGCAGGCATGGCAGATGAGATGGAACATCGAGGCCTGATAGGCGCCGACGCCGATCGCCACGAACATGTAGCCGAGCTGCGAGCAGGTCGAATAGGCGATGACCCGTTTGATGTCCGTCTGCGCGCAGCCGATGGTCGCCGCGAAAAGCGCCGTCGTGCCGCCGATGATGGTCACGACCGTCAGCGCGAAGGGCGCGTATTCCAGCAGCGGCGACATCCGCGCCATCAGGAAGACACCAGCCGTCACCATGGTCGCCGCATGGATGAGGGCAGAAACCGGCGTCGGCCCTTCCATGGCATCCGCGAGCCAGGTGTGCAGCCCGATCTGCGCCGACTTGCCCATGGCACCGATGAACAGCAGCACGCCGATCACGTCATAGGCATGCATATTGGTGCCAAACAGGCGGTAGGTGGCCGCGTTGTGCAGCGGCGCGTCGGCGAAAATCGTGTCGAGCTGGATCGAGCCGAAGAGGAAAAACACCAGCGCGATGCCCAGGGCGAACCCCAGGTCACCTACACGGTTCATGATGAAGGCTTTGATCGCCGCCGCATTCGCGCTCGGCTTGTCGTACCAGAAGCCGATCAGCAGATAGCTGACGAGGCCCACGCCTTCCCAGCCAAAGAACAGTTGCAGCAGGTCGTTCGCCGTCACCAGCATCAGCATGGCGAAGGTGAACAGAGACAGGTAGGCGAAGAAGCGCGGCACCGAGCGGTCGCCGTGCATATAGCCCACCGAGTACAGGTGGATAAGCGTGGAGACGACCGTCACCATCACCACCATGACGGCGGCAAGGCTGTCGTAGCGAAGCTCCCAATTTGCCTGGAAGCTCCCGACATGCAGCCAATCGCCGATCGAGACGGTGCTGGCGGGAACCAGGCCCGTCAGAATCTGGCCGCCGGTGAAGATGCCGGCGGCAGCCGCGATCACCATGAAGAGAAGGCTCACGCCCATCGCGCCGCGGTCGCCCAGCCAGCGGCCGAACAAGCCGGAGATCAGGGAGCCGAAGAGCGGCGCGAAGACGGCGATGGCGAAGATCACGGTCTCAGCCCTTCATCAGATTAACATCCTCGACCGCGATAGAACCGCGGTTGCGGAAGTAGGTGACGACAATGGCGAGACCGATCGCCGCCTCGGCGGCGGCGACCGTCAGCACGAACATGGTAAAGACCTGGCCGGTGAGATCGCCCAGCGCGCCCGAGAAGGCGACCAGGTTGAGGTTGACGGCGAGCAGCATGAGCTCGATCGACATCATGATGGTGATGACGTTCTTGCGGTTCATGAAGATGCCGAAGATGCCAATGACCAGCAGGATGGCGGATACGACGAGGTAATGGCTGACGCTCAGAGGCATCCCTCAGCCCTCCACACGTGTGATCGGCTCGGGAACGCGATGATCGCTGGCAAGCTGAACCGGCGCCTCAGCCGGAGCCGGCAACGCCGCTAGCTTGGGCTTTGGCCGCAGAATGCCGAGTTGCTTCACGCCAACGCCGATCGGCAGATCGAGCATCGTCATAGTATCGGCAGGCTGCCGCGCGATCTGCTCGGCGATATTCTGGTAGCGCGAACGGCGCCGGTCGCGATGGGTGAGCACGATCGCGCCGATCATCGCCACCATCAGCACAAGCGCCGCCGTCTCGAAGAGGAAGGCGTATTGCGTATAGAGCACCCGCCCCAGCGCATCCGTATTGGAGATACCCGCGACGGCGGGGTTGAGCCGCAAGGCCGGGGCGCTCGCGGAGAAACGCCAGCCGCCCACCACCAGAACCAGTTCGAGCAACAGAATGACACCGATAACCGCGCCGATCGGGGCATAGCGCTGCACCCCGGCCCGAAGCTGGCTGAAGTCGATATCCAGCATCATGACGACGAACAGGAACAGGACCGCGACGGCGCCGATATAGACGATCAGCAGAATCATCGCGAGGAACTCGGCTCCGGCGATCAGGAACAATGCGGCCGCGTTGAAGAAGCACAGGATCAGGAACAGAACGGAATGCACCGGGTTGCGCGAGGTCACCACCATGACCGCCGCCGCGACCAGCACCGCCGAGAACAGGTAGAAAAAGATCTGGTCGAAGATCATGACGCCGCCTTAACGGTAGGGTGCATCGAGTTCAAGACGACGCGCCAGCTCCGGCTCCCAGCGGTCACCGTTCGAGAGCAGCTTCTCCTTGTCGTAAAGCAGCTCCTCCCGCGTCTCGACCGCGAATTCGAAGTTCGGACCCTCGACGATGGCATCGACCGGGCAGGCTTCCTCGCACAAGCCGCAATAGATGCATTTCACCATGTCGATGTCGTAACGCGTGGTCCGGCGGCTGCCATCTTCGCGCGGTTCGGCCTCGATGGTGATGGCCTGTGCCGGGCAGATCGCCTCGCATAGCTTGCAGGCGATGCAGCGCTCCTCGCCATTGGGATAGCGGCGAAGCGCGTGTTCGCCTTTGAAGCGCGGGCTGATCGGCCCCTTCTCGAAGGGGTAGTTGATCGTGACCTTCGGCTTGAAGATGTATTTAAAGGTCACATACATGCCGCCGAGAAGCTCGGTCAGAAGCAGGCTGCGCGCGGTGCGGTCGAGGAAGGCCATGCGACGAAGATCCTCTTACGCGTGGGGAAGCCAGCCGAAGGCGACGAGCGCGCCCGCGGTGATCACCATCCAGAGCAGCGACAGCGGCAGAAAGACCTTCCAGCCGAGGCGCATAAGCTGGTCGTAGCGGAAGCGCGGGAAGGTGGCGCGCACCCAGAAGAACATGAACATCACGAAGCAGATTTTCGCGATAAACCAGATCGGCCCGGGAATGAGCGTGAACGGCACGAAGGGCAGCGGAGACATCCAGCCGCCGAGGAACAGGATCGTCGTCATCCCGCTCATCAGGATCATGTTGGCGTATTCGCCGAGGAAGAACATCGCGAAGCTCATCGCGCTGTATTCGACGAAGAAGCCGGCCACGATCTCGCTCTCGCCTTCTGGCAGATCGAAGGGGGCGCGGTTGCACTCGGCGAGACCGGAGATGAAGAAGACTATGAACATCGGAAACAGCGGGATGCAGAACCACAGCCCGTTCTGCGCCAGCACGATGTCATTGAGATTCAGGCTGCCGACACAGAGCAGCACCGAGACCATCACGAAGCCGATCGAGACCTCGTAACTCACCATCTGCGCCGCCGAGCGAAGGGCGCCGAGGAAAGCGTATTTCGAATTGCTCGCCCAGCCCGCGATGATAATGCCGTAGACACCTAGCGAGCTGATCGCGAACAGATAAAGAATGCCGACATTGATATCGGCGACAGCGAGATGGTTGCCGGTCGGCACCACCGCCCAGGCGGTCATCGCTAGGCCGAAGGTAATCATCGGGGCCATGATGAACAGCGCGCGATTGGCGCCGGTCGGAATGATCGTCTCCTTCATGACCATCTTGATGGCATCCGCGAAGGGCTGCCACAGACCGAAGGGACCCACCACGTTCGGCCCCTTCCGCAACTGGATGGCGGCAAGGGCCTTACGTTCGGCGTAGGTCGCATAGGCGACCAGAATCAGTAGCGGCACGAGTACGGCCAAAGTCTCCAGCAGGCGCAGGATGATCTGGCCGAGGATTGTCGTGAAGAAGCCCATCGCCCTGCCCTACTCCGCCGCCTGCATGAGAGGCGCGCTATACGTCTCGGTGCAGACTCGCATGGTCGGGCTCGCACGGCTGATCGGATCGGTCTGATAGTAGTCGGTGATGGCCGGCGCGAAATGCTCCGTGCGCATTCCGCCGGCTGCCGGGGCCGTGGGCCCTCCGGCATCACCCGTCGCCATGCGGCGGAAACTGCCGATCGTGCCGAAGACCGGATTGACCTCAACCAGGCGTGTGCGTAGCGCCTCAAGCGTGTCATAGGGCAGCGTCTTGCCGATCACGGCACTGAAGGCGCGGAGAATGCGCCAATCCTCCTTCGCCTCTCCTGGCGGGAAGACGGCGAGCGCGGTGCGCTGGACGCGGCCTTCCATGTTCACATAGGTTCCGCTCTTCTCGGTATAGGCGGCACCCGGCAGCACCACGTCGGCACGCGCCGCGCCGCGGTCGCCGTGGTGTCCCTGGTAGATGACGAAGGTCTCCGGGCTGATCTGCGCCGCATCGAACTCATCGGCACCGAGCAGCCAGAGCAGATCGACGCCCCCGCGCACCATGCCCTGCCAATCCTGCCCGCCCTCGCCCGGCAGGAAGCCGAGATCCAAGGCGCCGACGCGCGCCGCCGCGCGGTGAAGCACGTTGAATCCGTGCCAATCGGCGCCGAGTCCGCCAACCTTTCCGGCAAGCGACCAAGCCGCCGCCAGTAGGGCTGCGCCGTCCGCTCCGGCGAGGGCCGCTTCCCCGATCACGATCATCGGCCGTTCGGCCTTCGCCAGTACCTTGGCGAAGTCGTGGCTGCCATCGGCCAGCCCGTCCAAGGCTGCCGCACCGTCGCCAAGGATCGTCGAGGGATAGGTCAGATCGGTCGCCGAGCCGATCACGCCGACCGGCAACCGGTTCATCAGCCAACGCTTGCGGATGCGCGCGTTCAGGATCGGCGCCTCATGGCGAGGATTGGTGCCGATCAGCAGGATCGCGTCGGCCTGCTCGATCCCGGCGATGGTCGTATTGAACAGGTAATAGTCCCGGCGGCTCGTGTTGAACCGAGCGCCACCCTGACGGCAATCGATGTTCTCGCTACCGAGCGCTGCCATGAGATCCTTAAGCGCCAGCATGCTCTCGGCATCCGCGAGATCACCCGCCAAGGCTCCGATGCGGCCGCCCGGCACGCCCGCGAGACGGGTGGCGATGGCTTGAAACGCCTCCGGCCATGTCGCTGGCTGGAGCTTTCCGGCAAGGCGCAGCCAGGGCTTGTCCAGGCGGCGGCGCATGAGCCCGTCAATCGAATGGCGCGACTTATCCGCCATCCACTCCTCGTTGATGTCCTCGTTCAGTCGCGGCAGTACGCGCATCACCTGCGGGCCGCGCGCATCGACGCGGATATTGGTGCCGACAGCATCCAGCACATCGATGCTGTCGGTCTTCTTCAGCTCCCAGGGCCGCGCATGATAGGCGTAGGGCTTCGAGGTCAGCGCACCTACCGGGCAGATATCGACCAGGTTGCCGGAAAGCTCCGAGGTCAGCGCCTTCTCGACATAGGTCGTGATCTCCATCATCTCGCCGCGCGAGGTGCCACCCAATTCCGGAACACCAGCGATTTCAGTCGAGAAACGGATGCAGCGGCTGCATTGGATGCAGCGCGTCATATTGGTCTTGACCAGCGGACCGAGATCCTTGTCCCGCACCGTCCGCTTATTCTCATGATAGCGCGTATGATCCGCGCCATAGGCCATGGCCTGGTCCTGCAAATCGCATTCGCCGCCCTGGTCGCAGATCGGGCAATCCAGCGGATGGTTGATGAGCAGGAATTCCATCACCCCGCGACGCGCCTTGCGCACCAGCGGACTATCGGTCTTCACCACCATGCCCTCGCCCACCGGGAAAGCGCAGGACGCAACAGGCTTCGGCGCTTTCTCGACCTCGACCAGACACATGCGGCAATTGGCGGCGACCGAAAGCCGGTCGTGGAAACAGAAGCGCGGGATCTCTTTCCCCGCCTGCTCCGCCGCCTGCAACACAGAGGTCCCGGCCTCGACCACGATCTCGACGCCGTCGATGGTGAGCTTGGTCGGCTTGATGAACGTCTGGGCTTCTGACATCCCGCCTACTCCGCCGCGATCGGCATTGGCATCGGCGGCCGTTTCGCCAGAAGGTCGCGCTTATACTGGGCGATCCGCTCCTCCAGAACCGGGCGGAAATGGCGTATCAAGCCCTGGATCGGCCAGGCCGCCGCGTCGCCCAGTGCGCAAATCGTATGGCCTTCGATCTGCCGCGACATCTGGTCGAGCATATCGATCTCCTCGACCTCGGCGCGACCCTCGACCATGCGATTCATGATCCGCATCATCCAGCCAGTGCCTTCACGGCAAGGCGTGCACTGGCCACAGCTCTCGTGCTTGTAAAAGGCCGAGATCCGCGCGATCGCCTTGATGACGTCAGTGGACTTGTCCATGACGATAACGGCGCCCGTTCCGAGACCGCTGCGGAATTCGCGCAGGCTGTCGAAATCCATCAGAGCGGTTTCGGCCATTTCCTTCGTGATCATCGGCACCGAGACGCCGCCGGGAATGACGGCCAGCAGATTGTCCCAGCCGCCGCGCACCCCGCCCGCATGAACCTCGATGAGCTCCCGCAGCGGAACGCTCATCGATTCCTCGACGGTGCAAGGACGGTTCACATGCCCGGAAATGCAGAAGAGTTTCGTGCCCTGGTTCTTATCGCGCCCAAAGCCCGCGAACCATTTGGCGCCGCGCCGCATAATGGTCGGCGCCACTGCCACCGTCTCGCAATTGGTGACAGTGCTAGGGCAACCATAGAGCCCCATCGCCGCCGGGAATGGCGGCTTGGAGCGCGGCATGCCCTTCTTGCCCTCAAGGCTCTCGATCAGCGCCGTCTCTTCGCCGCAAATATAGGCCCCCGCGCCGCGATGAACGAAGACATCGAAGGCGTAACCCGAGCCGCAGGCGTCAGGCCCAAGAAGTCCAGCCGTGTAGGCTTCCTCGACCGCCGTCTGGAGATGAACATATTCGTTGTAATATTCGCCACGAATGTAGCAGTAGGCAGCGGTCGCCCCCATCGCGAAGCCCGCGACAAGGCAGCCCTCCACCAGCTTATGCGGATGAAAGCGGAGGATTTCGCGATCCTTGCACGTGCCGGGCTCGCTCTCGTCGCAGTTGACGAGCAGATAGGCCGGCTTGTTGCCGCGATCCTTCGGC
The DNA here is from genome assembly GCF_009765865.1 of Acidisoma sp. L85. Lineage (GTDB taxonomy): Bacteria > Pseudomonadota > Alphaproteobacteria > Acetobacterales > Acetobacteraceae > Acidisoma. The sequence continues at coordinate 108,895 of NZ_LMUQ01000049.1, read as the reverse complement.
ATGAAGCTCCACTTGAGCCCCGCCGGAAAGCCGGCGCCGCCACGGCCGCGCAAGCCGGAAGCCTTGATTTCGTTGACGATGGCGTCTCGTCCACGCGCCAGCAAATCCGCCGTGCCATCCCAATCGCCTTGAGCACGCGCGCCATCGAGGTGCCAGTCGTGCTGGCCATACAGGTTGGTGAAGATGCGGTCGTGGTCTTTCAGCATGACCTCACTCCCCAGCCGGCGGCGGTGCGGCCGGCGGCGGTGCCGCGGCGGCCGCCGCTGCGGCAGCCTCCGCCTCGGCGCGTGCGCGGCGTTCCGCCGCATAATGTTCCGGGTTCCACAGCGCCGCCTCATCCGTCAGCGTCGTCGGACCGCCCACGCTCATGGAACCCTCGCGCCCGATCGTCGAACCAATCGGCGGCGTCTCGCCCCGGCGAAACGCGGCGAGCAGCGCCTCGGTTCGCGGCCCGTCCAGGTCCTCATAGTAGTCGTCGTTGATCTGCATCATCGGCGCATTCACGCAGGCGCCAAGACACTCGACCTCGGTCATGGTGAAGAGCCCATCGACGCTCGTCTCGCCCATGTGCTGGATGCCCGTCGCGCGCTTGCAGGCCGCGACCACATCATCCGAGCCGCGCAACCAGCATGGCGTCGTGGTGCAAACCTGGAGATGGAAACGCCCGATCGGCTTGGTGTTGAACATGAGGTAAAAGGTCGCGACCTCATAGACGCGGATCGGCGGCATCTCCAGCAACGCGGCCACCGCATCCATCGCGACGCGCGGCACCCACGCGCTGCCGGTCAGGCGGCCCATCTGCTTCTGCACGACATACAAGACGGGAATGACGGCGCTCGCCTGCCGTCCCGGCGGGTAGCGCTTGAGAATGATGGCGATCTGCTCATCGCTGAGCGGATCGAACGCGAAGCTGGTGGGCTCGGCGGCGGCGGCGATGCTCGTTTCGCTCATGATTACCTGTCGATTTCGCCGAAAACGAGGTCGATGGAGCCGATGATCGCGACCGCATCGGCCAGCATGTGCCCATGAGCCATCTTGTCCATGGCCTGCAAATGCGAGAACCCCGTCGCCCGGATCTTGCAGCGATAGGGCCGGTTCGTGCCGTCGGCGATCAGATAGACCCCAAACTCGCCCTTGGGCGCCTCAACCGTCGTGTAGGTGGCGCCGGCCGGAACATGGAAGCCTTCGGTAAAGAGCTTGAAGTGATGGATCAGCGCTTCCATCGAACGCTTCATTTCAGCGCGTTTCGGTGGCGTGAACTTGTTATCCTGAATTCGCACCGGCCCGGGCTTCATCTTCGCAATACACTGCTGGATAATCTTCACGCTCTCACGCATCTCGGCGACGCGCATGAGGTAGCGGTCGTAGCAATCGCCATTGCGGCTTACCGGCACCTGAAAGGCGACATCATTGTATTTCGCGTAGGGCTGTGCGCGACGCAGATCCCATGGCACGCCCGAAGCTCGCAAGTTCGGGCCACTAAAGCCCCAGGCGAGCGCCTCTTCAGCGGAAACGACGCCAATGTTGACGGTGCGCTGCTTCCAGATTCTGTTGTTCGTCAGCAGCCCTTCGAGATCGTTGAGATAATTCGGGAAGTCGTCGCACCAGGCGAGGATCCGCTCATCGAGACCGGCAGGCAAATCGCGATTCACGCCGCCCGGCCTCACGTAATTGGCGTGCATGCGTGCGCCGGACGCCGCCTCATGGAACTCCATGAGCTTCTCGCGCTCCTCATAGCCCCAAAGGCTCGGCGTGAGCGCGCCGGCATCGAGCGCAAAGGATGTCACGTTCAGCAGATGGTTGAGAATGCGCGTGATCTCGCAGAACATCGTGCGGATCCATTCTGCGCGCTCTGGCACGGTGATGCCCAGCAGCTTCTCGACCGCCATCGAGTAGCAGTGCTCCTGCGCCATCGGGCTCACGTAGTCGAGCCGGTCGAAATACGGGACGTTCTGCAGATACGTCCGATACTCCATCAGCTTCTCGGTGCCGCGATGGAGCAGGCCGATATGCGGATCGGCACGTTCCACAACCTCGCCATCCATCTCGAGGATGAGCCGCAACACGCCATGGGCCGCAGGATGCTGCGGCCCGAAATTCATCGCATGGCTATCGATCTCGACCGTCTTGGTCGTCTTCTCGCGAATTGCCGTATCGCTCATCTCTCAGCCCTCGCGATGCGCTTTCTCGTCTCCGGGGAGCGTCGTCATGCCCTCCCAAGGCGAGATGAAATCGAACCGGCGATAATCCTGCGTCAGCTTCACCGGCTCATAGATGACCTGGCGCCGCTCCTCGTCGTATCGCACCTCGACATAGCCGGTGAGGGGAAAGTCCTTGCGCAGCGGATGCCCGACGAAGCCGTAATCGGTGAGGATGCGGCGCAGATCGGCTTGCCCCGAGAAGGTGATGCCGAACAGGTCGTAAGCCTCCCGCTCCCACCAGGTCGCGCAGGGCCACACACCACAGACGGAGGGCACAGCCGAGGCCTCGTCAGTCGTCACGATGACCCGGATGCGATGGTTCAGGGAGACGGAGAGCAGGTTGTAAACAACGTCGAAGCGCTCCGCCCGCTGCGGCCAGTCGACACCGCAAATATCCATGAGCTGCTCGAAGGCGAAGCGCGGGTCGTCCCGCAGGGTCTCCAACAGTCCGAGCAGCGAGTCGCGATCGGTATGGATCACCACCTCGCCGATCTCGACGGAAGCCCTCATCACGCGCGGCAGCGCGCCCACGTTTGCGGTAAGCTGCTGGATCGGTGTCGGGGGAATCGGAAGCGCCTCTTCGGCCGGGGCGGGCGACGGCGCCTCAGCCACGGAGGATCGTCCCTGTGCGGCGGATCTTCTTCTGTAGCTGCATGATGCCGTAGACCAGCGCTTCAGCCGTCGGCGGGCAGCCCGGCACGTAGATATCGACCGGCACGATCCGGTCGCAGCCGCGCACCACCGAATAGGAGTAGTGATAGTAGCCGCCACCATTGGCGCAACTGCCCATCGAGATGACCCAGCGCGGCTCGGGCATCTGGTCGTAGAGTTTCCGCAGAGCCGGCGCCATCTTGTTGGTCAGGGTGCCGGACACGATCATGACGTCGCTCTGACGCGGGCTCGCGCGCGGGATAATGCCCATGCGGTCGAGGTCGTAGCGCGGCATATAGGCGTGGATCATCTCGACGGCGCAGCAGGCCAAGCCGAAGGTCATCGGCCACAGGCTGCCGGTGCGCGCCCAGTTCACCAGCTTGTCGATATTGCCGACCACGAAACCGCGCCCGGCGATCTCGCCGGTAATGCTGCGGATGACGTCCTCCTGGTCGGGACCAGGCGGCAGCATCTCGCGGTTCCAAGCGACGGGCAGCGGCGCGCCTTCGGTGGGATGCGGCAGGTCCACGACGCTCACTCCCAGTCCAGGGCGCCCTTGCGCCACTCGTAGATAAAACCAACCGTCAGGATCGCGAGAAAGCCCAACATCGTGAAGAAACCAAACAATCCGATATGGGAGAGGCTGACCGCCCAGGGAAACAGGAAGGCCACCTCAAGGTCAAAGATAATGAAAAGCAGGCAAACGAGATAAAAACGGACATCGAAGCGCCTACGGGCGTCGTCGAAGGCATCGAAGCCGCATTCGTAAGCGGAAAGCTTCTCCGCATAGGGCTTCTGCCGCGCCGCCAGTAGCGAGCCGCCCACCATGGCCGCGGCGATAAAGCCGGCGACGCCCAGGAAAACGAGGATCGGCCAATACTGCGCAAGGATGGGCTGCACCCTGACCTCCTCATGAACCAAGCGGCGATCGGCACAGCCGCGTCTCACCGCGCCTTGCCTTCCGCCGCAACTGCTAACGGAACCTATACCCCAAAGAGCCGCCTTGCCAGAGGGCGACCCATCACCCCGCGGTGTGCCGCGAGGCGTCTGGATGACAAGGATTGGCGGAGGAGCTTGGACTTCGCCGCTGGCGCGAGTGACGGGGCTCGAACCCGCGACCTCCGGCGTGACAGGCCGGCGCTCTAACCAACTGAGCTACACCCGCAGCGACGGGCGGGTGTTAAAGCGGCGGCGCGGCAGCGTCAAGCGGCGGCATGCGCGCGAGGACCCTGCGTGAGACAGCGCTTGCAGAGCTGAAAGCGCGGCGGCGGAGGCGACTATGCGCAAGCCGCGCGTTCCAGGGTTTTTCGACTTGTCTAGTGGCTGGTGGGCGGTGACGGTTTCGAACCGCCGACCCTCTCGGTGTAAACGAGACGCTCTACCGCTGAGCTAACCGCCCCAGCCAGACCCTTTGCGGTGCCGTGAACCCGCACCCTTGGGGCAACGCGACGCTCTAAGCACAAGCGCGCCGAGCGGGCGACAAAAAAGCGCGCGGACCGAAGCCCGCGCGCTCTTCTGGAAATACCTAAACCTTCAGCCCAACCTCAGTGCGGCAGGGAAGCGCCCTGTGTCGGCGGCGGAGTAACGGGCACCGGCTGTTCCTCAGGCTCCGTCCACTCGATCGGCTCCAGCTTGCGCACCAGCGCCCGGGCGAGAACCTCGTCGACATGCGCCACGGGGATGATCGTCATCCCCTTCTTCACGTTGTCCGGAATCTCGGCGAGATCCTTCTCATTGTCCTTCGGGATCAGAACCGTCGTGATACCGGCCCGTAGAGCCGCCAGCAGTTTTTCTTTCAACCCACCGATCGGCAACACGCGGCCGCGCAGGGTGATCTCACCCGTCATCGCCACATCGCGCCGCACGGCGATTCCCGTCAGCACGCTCACGATGCTCGTCGCCATAGCGATGCCGGCCGAAGGACCGTCCTTCGGAGTCGCACCCTCGGGCACATGCACGTGGATGTCTCGCTTCTCAAAGATCGTCGGCTTGATGCCGAAGTCGATCGCGCGACTCCGCACATAACTCATCGCCGCCTGCACGCTCTCCTGCATCACGTCGCCAAGCTTGCCGGTGCTCTGCACCTTGCCCTTACCCGGCAGCATCACGCTCTCGATCGTCAGGATCTCGCCGCCGACTTCGGTCCAAGCCAGGCCAGTCACGGCGCCGACCATATCCTCGGCCTCCGCCTCGCCGAACTGGAACTTCCGGACGCCGGAATATTTCTCCAGATTCTTGCGGGTGAAAGCGACCTTCTTGCTTTTCCCGACGAGGATCTCCTTCACCGCCTTGCGGGCGAGCTTGGCGATCTCACGCTCCAGGTTACGGACGCCGGCTTCCCGCGTGTAGTAGCGGATGAGGTCACGCAGCGCGTCGTCATGCACCGACCACTCGTCCGGCTTCAGCGTATGGGCCGTCGTCTGTTTCGGAATCAGGTGGCGCTTCGCGATCTCGACCTTCTCATCCTCGGTGTAGCCGGGGATGCGAATGATCTCCATGCGGTCCAGCAGCGGCTGGGGCATCTTGAGGCTATTCGCCGTGGTGATGAACATCACGTCGGACAGGTCGTAATCGACCTCGAGATAATGGTCCGCGAAGGTCGAGTTCTGCTCCGGATCCAGCACCTCGAGAAGTGCCGAGGTCGGATCGCCGCGCCAGTCCTGGCCCAGCTTGTCGATCTCGTCGAGCAGGAAGAGCGGGTTGGACGTTTTGGCCTTCTTCATGCCCTGGACGATCTTGCCCGGCATCGAACCGATATAGGTCCGCCGATGGCCGCGGATCTCGGCCTCGTCCCGCACGCCGCCCAGCGACATACGGACGAAGTTACGGCCTGTGGCATGCGCGATCGACTTGCCGAGCGAGGTCTTGCCCACGCCGGGCGGCCCCACCAGGCAGAGGATCGGACCCTTCACCTTCTTGCTGCGCACCTGCACCGCAAGATATTCGATGATCCGTTCCTTGATCTTTTCCATGCCGTAATGCTCGGCATCAAGGACCTTTTCGGCTTCAACGAGGTCTTTCTTGACGGCGCTGCGCTTCTTCCACGGGATGCTCAGCATCCAGTCGAGGTAGTTGCGCACCACCGTCGCCTCGGCGCTCATAGGGCTCATCGACTTGAGCTTCTTCAGCTCGGCAATGGCCTTCTCTTGCGCCTCTTTGGAGAGCTTGGTCTTGCGCATGCGGTCTTCGAGTTCGGCATTCTCATCCTTGCCGTCCTCACCCTCGCCGAGCTCCTTCTGGATCGCCTTGAGCTGCTCGTTGAGATAGTACTCGCGCTGGGTCTTCTCCATCTGCCGCTTCACGCGGTTACGGATACGCTTTTCGACCTGGAGGACCCCAATCTCGGATTCCATATGGGCGAAGAGCCGCTCCAGCCGATCGCTGACCGCGGGAACCTCCAGCAGTTCCTGCTTCTCGGCGATCTTTAACGTGAGGTGGCTCGCCACCGTGTCGGCGAGCTTCGCCGGGTCGTCGATCTGGTTCAGCGAAACCAGGACTTCCTGAGTGATTTTCTTGTTGAGCTTGATGTATTGCTCGAACTGCCCGACCACGGTGCGCGCCAGCGCCTCCAGCTCCTTGGGCTCGGCGCGTATGTCATCGATCGCGACCGTCTCGGCCTCGAAATAGTTCTCGGTTTCGGTGAAATCGACGGCGCGGGCGCGGCGCGTGCCTTCCACCAACACCTTCACGGTGCCATCGGGCAGCTTGAGGTGCTGCAGGATCGTGGAGACGGTTCCGACGCGAAAGATATCCTCGGCGGACGGGTCATCCTGCGAGGCGTTCTTCTGGGCCACGAGGAGGATCTGTTTGCCCTCCGTCATGACGGCTTCGAGCGCCCGGACAGATTTCTCGCGGCCGACAAAGAGCGGCACAATCATGTGCGGAAATACGACGATGTCCCGCAGCGGAAGCACTGGCATCCGGCTTTCGCTCGGAGGCGACGCCGCTACGGGCTGGGTTTCAGGCATGATGACCTCCTTCAAGGACAGTCGCCTCTGAAGCGGGCCCGAAGACTCGGCACCCTCATCGAGAGCTGTAATTCTAGCTGGGCGGCCGAAGCCCCCCGATCAAGTTAAGCGCGGCAGCGGTGACTAGACCGCAGGACCGAAGCGTTGAGCGTTAGCCGTCTTACGCGCTCTCCTCGGCCCTTTCCTTACCGTAGGTGAATAGCGGGGCAGCGCGATTCTCAGCCACCTCGCGATTGATTACCACCTCCTCGACGTTCCCGAGGCCCGGCAGTTCGAACATTGTCCCGAGGAGTATCTGCTCCATGATCGAGCGTAATCCGCGGGCACCCGTTCGGCGCTGAATGGCACGCGCCGCGACGGACTTCATGGCGTCTTCGGTGAACGAAAGCTTTACGCCTTCCATTTCGAACAGGCGGCCATACTGCTTAACCAAGGCGTTTTTCGGCTTCGTCAGAATCTCGATGAGCGCCGGCTCGTCCAGATCTTCCAAGGTCGCTACTACTGGCAGACGACCAATGAATTCCGGGATAAGGCCGAATCGCAATAAATCCTCGGGCTCGACCGCGCGCAGCACCTCGCCCGTCCGCCGCTCCTCCGGAGACTGCACGGTCGCGCCGTAGCCGATGCCCGAGCCCTTGCCCCGCGCGCCGATGATCTTCTCCAACCCGGCGAAAGCGCCGCCGCAGATGAAGAGGATATTCGTCGTGTCGACCTGCAGGAACTCCTGCTGGGGATGCTTGCGCCCGCCTTGCGGCGGCACGGAGGCGACGGTGCCCTCCATGATCTTCAGCAAAGCCTGCTGGACACCCTCGCCGCTCACATCGCGGGTGATCGAGGGGTTGTCCGACTTGCGGCTGATCTTATCGACCTCGTCGATATACACGATGCCGCGCTGCGCCCGCTCGACGTTGTAGTCAGCCGACTGGAGCAGCTTGAGGATGATGTTCTCGACATCCTCACCGACATAGCCAGCCTCGGTGAGGGTCGTCGCATCGGCCATCGTGAAGGGCACGTCCAGCATGCGGGCCAAGGTCTGGGCCAGCAGCGTCTTGCCCGAGCCGGTGGGCCCGATCAGCAGGATGTTGGACTTCGCGATTTCAACGTCATTATGCTTCTGGCCATGGGCCAAGCGCTTGTAATGATTATGAACCGCGACGCTCAGGACCTTCTTGGCATGTTCCTGGCCAATAACGTAATCGTCCAGGACCTTGCAGATCTCGCGCGGGGTGGGCACCCCGTCCCGCGACTTCACGAGGTGGGTCTTGTTCTCCTCGCGGATGATGTCCATGCACAGTTCGACGCATTCATCGCAGATGAAGACGGTCGGGCCGGCGATGAGCTTGCGAACTTCGTGCTGGGACTTGCCGCAGAACGAGCAGTAGAGGGTGTTCTTAGACTCGCCGGATTTGCTCACAACAGGCTCCTTCCCCGGACCGCGCCGGGGCCACCAAAATTCAGACTACGCCGCGAACGCTTAATCGAACAAGGCGCTTGACACCGGCCGGGTATTCCCAAATCCGGCCCAGGCTCTGGCAATGGCGGTATCGTCAGAGGACCTTGCCGTCTTCGGCAACGACAGGTCGATTCTCAACGACCAGATCGATAAGGCCGAACTCCAGCGCCTCCTGGGCGGACATGAAGCTGTCGCGCTCGAGCTTGCTCTCGATCTTCTCCAGCGTCTGCCCGGTATGCCGGACATAAATCTCATTCAGCCGCTGGCGAATCCGGAGGATCTCCCGCGCCTGGATCTCGATATCGGTCGCCTGGCCCTGAGCACCGCCGGAAGGCTGGTGAACCATGATCCTCGCATTGGGCAGGGCGAACCGTTTGCCGGCCGCACCGGCTGCCAGCAACAGGCTGCCCATCGAGGCCGCTTGCCCGATACATACGGTGCTCACCGGCGACCGGATGTATTGCATGGTGTCGTAGATCGCGAGACCGGAGGTCACGACGCCGCCTGGGCTATTGATATAGAAAGAAATATCCTTGGAAGGGTTCTCGCTCTCCAGGAACAGCAGCTGGGCGCAGACCAGGGCGCTCATCTCGTCGAAGACCTGGCCGGTCAGGAAGATGATCCGCTCCTTGAGGAGCCGGGAGTAGATGTCGTACGAGCGTTCCCCTCGCGACGTCTGCTCGACGACCATCGGAACGAGCGTGTTCATGTAGACGTCGATCGGATCCCGATCCCTCATAGCTTGTCCTTTCCTTGCCCCGGAGGCTCCGTTTGGCAGCCCCGGTTTGGGCAATTCTCCACTAAGCCAGCCTCACCGCAAGCAGCTACGCGTGAGGTTCTGACCCGCCATCACCGGCCCCCATCGCGGGCAGCCTTGGCGTAGCGGACATCGGCCTCACCGCTATGTGAGGCCGCTCCGATTGAAATGGAAGGGGTGGTCTGCCGTTCTCAGCTTTCGGCGTCGACAGCGGCCGCCAGCTCTTCAGGCGTCACTTGCTTATCGGAGACCTGAGCCAGTTCAAGGATATAATCGACGACCTTCTCCTCGAAGATTGGCCCCCGCAGGAATTCCGCCGCCTGCGGGTTCTTGCGGAAGAGATCCAAAGCCTCCTTCTGGCGCGCGCCATATTGCATGGCGTGCTGGAAAACCGCGCGGTTCATCTCCTCGTTGGAGACCGTGATGCCGTTGCGCTGGCCGATCTCGGCGAGCAGCAGCCCGAGTCGCACCCGCCGGTCGGCGATCGCCTGATACTCGGTCCGCAGCGTCTCCTCGTCCTTCGCCTTGTCCTCTTCGTCCAGCCGGCCGGCTTTGCGTTCCTCCTCAAGCCGATCCCAGATCTGCTTGAACTCGCCCTCCGTCAGGCTCGGCGGCACCGGGAAGTCGCTGGTTTCGGCGAGGGCGTCGAGCAGCTGGCGCTTCAGGTTCTGCCGTGCTCCCGCATCCAGCTCCCGCTGCAACCGGTCACGCACAAACTTCTTGAGGTCCTCGAGATCCTCGAAGCCCAGCTCGGCCGCGATCGCATCGTCGAGCTCCGGCGTCTCGAAACGCTTGAGCCCCTTGGCGGTGACCTCGAACTCCGCATCCTTGCCAGCGAGCTCAACCGCGCCGTAATCGGCGGGGAAGGTCACGTTGATGGTCCGCGTCTCGCCGGATTTCAGTCCTTCGAGCTGCTCGGCAAAGCCCGGAATGAAGCCTGAGCCGCCGATCTCCACCGGCACATCCTGCGCCGCACCACCCTCGAAGGGGACGCCCGCGATGCGGCCAAGGAAATCGACGACGACAGCGTCGCCAGCCTCGGCGCCGCGCTCCTCGGTGATCTCGACCTCCTTGCGGCGGCTCCGGGCGATATTGGCGAGGCCCGCGCCAACCGCCTCATCATTCGGCTCGGTCTTCAACCGCGTGAGGTTGATTTGCGACAGGTCCGGGATCGTGATGTCGGGCAGCACTTCCAGCTCGAGCTTGAACTCGAGGTCATTCGCCTCAGCCATCATGTCAGAGACGAAATCGACCTTCGGCTGCGTCGCGGGCCGCAGGCCACGCTCGGAGAGCAGCTGCCGGGTCGCCTCGTTCATGGATTCATCGGCGACCTCCGCGGCCACCGCGTTCCCGTAGCGCTTGCGCAGCACCGTCATCGGAACCTTGCCGGGCCGGAAGCCGGGCATCCGCATGGTTCGGCCCAGTTCATCGAGCTTCGCCTGGCGCTTTTGCTGCAGATCGGCGGCTGGCAGCACGATAGTAAAGGCGTGCTTAAGCCCGTCTGACTGGGTCTCGGTGATCTGCATGAGGGCTCGGCACTCCGGGTAGAGTCATAAGAACAGGCGGATCGAGGGAGAAGCAGGCAAGCGGAAGTCGGCCAGAAGATCGGGCCGAGTGGTGCGGGCGGAGGGACTTGAACCCCCACGACTTGCGCCACCAGAACCTAAATCTGGCGTGTCTACCAATTCCACCACGCCCGCAGGCCCTCAGGCCGCAGGGGGGGCGCTGTACAGCACTAGCCACATCCCCACAAGCGGGATCAGCCAGAGCCGGAACGAAGTGCCGCCAATGCGCGCACCAGCCCATCCGCCAGATCCTCTGCGATCAAGCCCGCGCCGGTGGCTCCCCCGGCCTGCCGCGCCGCTTCCCCATGCAGCCAAACGCCCGCCGACGCCGCTTCCCATGCCTCCATGCCCTGCGTGAGCAACCCCGCGATTATGCCCGCCAGCACATCCCCCGAACCGGCCGTTGCCAGACTGGGCGGTGCGTTGTGATTGATCGCGACCCGCCCATCCGGCGAGGCGACCACGGTGTCGGAACCCTTCAGGACCACCACGGCCCCGATCCGCGCCGCCGCATCCCGCGCCGCACCCGGCTTGTCCTTACCCAGCGGCCCGAACAGCTTCGAGAACTCGCCGCCATGCGGCGTGATAGCGGTAACGCCGCGCAGCTTTTCGGGCGCCCCGGCGCAAGCCCCGAGCGCATCGGCATCGGCAACGATCCTACGCCCCGCCGCGATGAGCTTGGGCAAAGCCTCTCGAGCACGCTCCAACCCGAGCCCCGGCCCGCATAGCCAAGTCTTGCGCCGGTCGTCCCTGAGCAGCTCGTCGAGCGGCTTCTCGCTCACGATCAGACCTGGTTCCGTGGACCGCAGCACGTCGCCGCTCCCGACCACTGCAAGCGTCAGGAGGCCAGCGCCCACGCGCCGCGCGCCCATCGAGGCGAGCCGGGAAGCCCCGGCCATTTCGCTTCCGGCGAGAATGGTGAGCATGCCACGGGTATACTTCTGTCCCTGCGCTTCGAGCGCCGGCAACTGCCAGAGCCCCGGCCCATTGGCAAAGGTCTTCGCCTCCACGGCCCTCAAGGCAGCGTCGGGCATGCCGATATCCGCGAGGATACGTTTGCCGCAGAGGTCTCGCCCCGGAAGCAGCAAATGGGCCGGCTTGAGGCGGACGAAGGTCACCGTCATCTCCGCCTGGGGCGCATAGCCACGCACCGCACCCGTCGCGCCATCGACGCCGGAGGGTGTATCGACCGCCACCACCCGCCCCGCCGCGCGCAACACTTCGGCGACCTCTGGCGCGATATCGCGGCCCAGCCCGGCACCGAAGACCGCATCGACCACCAACTCGGCCCGGGCGGCTTCCGCGGCGACAAAGCCTCGCATCGATCCCGTCCATCTGCGCCGCATGACCGCCGCGTCGCTCGCGGCACGGGGCTCGGCAAGCGCCGCCACCGTCACCGGCCAGCCCTCCTGCGCGAGCAATCGCGCCACCACATAGCCGTCGCCGCCATTATTTCCCGGACCACACAGAACCAGCACGCGGCAAGGCCGGTAGTGCTGCCTGATCGCCCGCGTGACCGCCCGGCCGGCATTTTCCATGAGCGTCAGTCCGGGCACCCCAGCGCCCGGTGCCGCGCGATCCACCGCCGCCATTTGGTCGGGCGTCAGAAGATCGGCTGGCTGATGCATGAAACGTCTCCCAAAGGTGAGGCTCGACGAATGCCACTGGGCCTTACCGATCAAATGATCCACGCACTAAGCGGCGCAAGCCGGCGCAGGGGTGTCGTTGCGCTGCGCTCCCGCCTATCCTCAATCGAGTAGGCTCAATGGAGACCCCTCATGACCGCGGCCTGGCATCATATCAGCGGCCTTACACTCGGCATTTTCACTCTCGCCCTAGCCGGATCACTCCCGGCGACAGCTCAGCAGAGTGGCGCAATGTCCATGCCGGCCGCGTCTTCAGCAGATAGCGCCTTCGCTCACGGGATGAAGGAGATGCAACGGCAGATGGCGGATGCACCGATGACCGGAAATCCCGATCAGGATTTCGTCGCCGCGATGATCCCCCACCATGAGGGCGCGATCGACATGGCCGAAGTCGAATTGAAATACGGTCATGACCCCTTCCTACGCCGCCTCGCGCGCGACATCATCACAGCTCAAAGGCACGAGATCGCGGATATGAAAGCATGGCAGACACGGCACCCCATTCATGCGGGCGCCGCCCAATGACCGCCCTCATCACCGGCGCCAGCGCTGGCTTCGGAGCCGCGATCGCCCATCGCCTCGCCAACAGCGGACACCGCATCATCGCTGTCGGCCGCCGCGCCGATCGGCTGGAGGCGCTGCGACAGGAAGTCGGCGCGGACCGCGTGCTCGCCCTGCCACTGGACGTGACCGATCGCGCGGCGGTCGTAGCGGCCATCGCCTCCCTGCCCGCCGACTGGGCTGAGATCGATGTGCTGGTGAACAATGCCGGCCTCGCCCGCGGCATCGACAAGGCGCAGGAGGCGAAGCTCGATAATTGGCAGGCGATGATCGACACCAATATCGGCGGCGTCGTCTATCTCACCCATGCCGTGCTGCCAGGAATGGTGGCGCGCGACCGCGGGCACATCATCAATATGGGCTCGGTCGCAGGCACCTGGCCCTATCTGGGCGGCAACGTGTACGGCGCGACCAAGGCCTTCGTGCGCAACTTCTCGCTCAATCTCCGCACCGATCTTGCAGGCACCCAGCTGAGGGTCACCAACATCGAGCCCGGCCTCGTCGGCGGCACGGAATTCTCCGCCGTGCGCTTCGATGGCGATCAAGGGCGCGCAGATAAAATTTATGAGGGCACTACACCGCTCACGGCCGAAGATGTTGCCGAAACAGTGCATTGGGTCGTTTCCCTCCCAAAGCACTTCAACGTCAACACAATCGAGATCATGCCCGTCTGCCAGGCCTTCGGCGGCCTCAAGGTCATCAAGGAAGGCGGCTGAGCGCGGCGCCTAGCTCCACCGGCTAAAGCGCATCGATGATCACAAGGTGAACCGTCTTCGGCCCGTGCGCGCCAAGTTGCAGGATCTCCTCGATGTCGCCGGTCCGGGATGGCCCGCCGATGAAATTCACTGCCCGCGGCAGACGAAGACCATAGTCACGCCGTAGGAGCGCAAGAGCCTCCTCGTAACTCCCGACGATGCGCGAACGCGGCACCGCGCAGATCCAGAGTTCGGGCAGCAGGTTGAGGCTCGTCGGCGTCTCCGGGCGAGACGTCATCATCACCACCCCAGTCTCTGCCACCGCAGCCGCCGCCACGTTCACGCCGACCGAGTCGGCCGCTTCGGCGGCCCCCGAGCGCGTGGCGATTCCCTGTACCGCGAATCCCGACATACCCCGCAGCAGCAAAGGGTCGGACGCCATCACCACACGAGGCGGCAACCCCAAGCGCCGAATGACCCGCGCCGCCGCCGAGCCCAAACCCTCGATCTCCGCGACATGCTCGACACTCGCCGAAAGCCCCTGCGCCCGCGTGACGAAAGCCTGCACCGCCGCATCACCGCTGAGGCGGCCCAATGCCAGAGAAGGGCCGCCCGCGCCCTCCAGCCGCGCAGCCACTCCCGCGCGACGCACGGTATCGTCGCCGGTGACACCCAAGGCACGCCGCAGCGAGGACAGTACCGTCTCGCGGCCGCCACTCACCGCGCGCCGCCCTTCCAGAGATCGGTGAAAGTCGAACCCGTCGGCGCGGGCAGATCGCGATGGCCGGTCCAACCGCGCGCCAATGGCAACCGCGCCAGCTTGCCACGCCGGCCGCCCAGCCTCGCCAAAACGCGGGCGCCCAGCCGACTTGCAAAACGATAGAGAGTCGGATGCGCCGCAACGGTCGCCCAGAGCCCAAGCGCCCATCGCTGGGACCTCGCCACGTCCCGCGCATCGAACTGCTCCTCCCGCAGGTTCCGCATCAGCTTTGGCAGCGGGATCATCACGGGACACACACTCTCGCAGCGCCCACAAAAGGTGGAGGCGTTGGGAAGGTCTTTCGCCTCATGCAGCCCGACGAAATTCGGCGTGAGCACCGCGCCCATCGGCCCCGGATAGACCCAGCCATAGGCATGGCCGCCCACTGCGCCATAGACCGGGCAGTGGTTCATGCAGGCGCCGCAGCGGATGCAGCGAAGCATCTCCCGGTTACGCGACCCCAGCAGCTTCGAGCGGCCATTGTCCACCAGCACCACATGGAAGGCGTCCGGTCCGTCCAGATCCCGAGCCTCGCGCTTGCCGCTGGCGATCGTCGTGTAGCCCGTCGCGGATTGGCCGGTCGCCGAGCGGACCAGCAGCCGCAGCAGAACCAGCGCATCCTCCAGTGTCGGCACCACCTTCTCGATGCCCGTCAGCACGATATGCACGCGCGGCAGCGTCATCGTGAGGTCGGCGTTGCCCTCATTCGTGACCACCACCGCCGAACCCGTCTCGGCCACCAGGAAATTGGCGCCAGTAATGCCGACATCTGCCGACACGAACTGCGAGCGCAGCACATGCCGCGCCTCAGCCAGCAGCTCCGCCGGCTCATCGATTTTCCGGCTCACCGGCAGCGAGGTGTGATTGGCGCGAAACGCCTCCTCGACCTGGCGGCGGCCGAGATGGACCGCCGGGGCGATGATATGGCTCGGCGGTTCGTCGCGTAGCTGGATGATGTATTCGCCCAGATCCGTCTCTACTGGCCGAATGCTCGCCGCCTCTAGAGCGGCGTTGAGGCCGATCTCCTCCGTCACCATCGACTTGCTCTTGATCACCCGCTCGGCGCCGGCGTCCCGGCAGATCGCCAGCACGGCGGCGCAAGCCTCCTCGGCCGTGGCGGCGAAGTGTACTTGCCCGCCCCGCGCCTCCACTTGGCTGGCGAAATGCTCCAGGTAGAGGTCGAGATGGTCCAGCGTGTGGTCCTTGATCGCCCGCCCGGCCTCCCGCAGCGCCTGGAACTCTGGCAGCGCGTCCACTGCCGCACGGCGGCCGTTCACCAAGAGACCCTGAATTTGCGACAGCGCATGCTGCAGCGCCGGATCCTCAAGTGCCTTGGCCGACTCGGACTTGAACGCGTGGCTTTGCGGTTTCATGGATCCGCCCTCCCGCAAAGCGCCGGAACCTCCAGCCGCCCCGCGAGAACCTCCGCCACATGCCGCACCTCAATCGGCGACCCGAGGCGTGACAGCTTGCCCGCGATGTTCATGAGGCAACCGAGATCGCCCGCCAGCAGCAGCTTCGCCCCGGTCGCCTGCGCCTCCGTGCATTTGTCGGAAACCATCCGGTTCGAGATCGCGGGATATTTCACGCAAAACGTTCCGCCAAACCCACAGCAGGTTTCCGCACCCGGCATCTCGGTCAGCGCCAACCCCTCGACGCTGGCCAGCAGCTTTCGCGGCTGCGTTTTAACCCCGAGTTCCCGCAGCCCCGAGCAAGAATCGTGATACGTCGCTGTCCCGGGGAAGGCTGTATCGACGCCCTCCAGCTTCAGCACATCGACGAGGAAAGACAGCAGCTCGTAGGACCTCTCGGCGAGCTGCCGCGCACGCGGCGCCCAAAGCGCATCATCCGCCAGCAACTCCGGATAGTGATGACGAAGCATACCGCCACAGGAACCCGAGGGGATGACGATATAGTCGAAGCCCTCGCAGGCAGAGATAACCTGCCGCGCCAGTCGCTGCGCGCTACGCCTGTCTCCGGAATTATATGAGGGCTGGCCGCAGCAGGTGAGCCCCTCGGGAAGGCTAACCTCGCAACCGGCTCTTGTTAAAAGCTGAGCGGCGGCGAAACCCACAACCGGCCGGAAAAGATCGACCAGACAAGTCGGAAACAGCCCGACCCGCAGGGGTACCTCGCCGGTCACCTTTGGAAGCAACTCATGATCCGCATCTCCCCAGCAGCGGGCGCCACCGTCATGTGGCCTCGATGTCCTGGAAGGCTTGCCGCAGCCGTGACAACTAGTCTGTCGCGACGACCAGAGTCCCGTCCACGTATTTCGCCGCGGCCTTCTAACGCGCGACGGCGTCCATGTCTGTTCCGCATGAGTTCTCGCGTGTAATCATCGCGAGCGCTCCAAATCCAGCCCGCAGGCGATACCGAGATGACCGTTCCACACTTCGATCCCGTCGATTTCGGCCTCACCGGACAGACGGCCCTCGTCACCGGTGCATCACGCGGCATCGGCCAGGCTCTTGCGGTCGCGCTCGCACAGGCGGGGGCGGAGCTGGTGCTCGCCGGACGCGAGCCCAAAACCCTGGAGGAGACCGCCGACGCCATACGCGCGCTCGGCAGGAAAGCCTTTGTGCAGCGACTTGATGTTTCCGACGTCGCCAGCATCGGCGCGGCTTTCGCCACGATCACCGAAACCATCGGCGGGATCGACATCCTCATCAACAATGCGGGGATCGAGCAGGTGAAACCATCGCTCGAAATCGATGAGGCGTTGTGGGATAGCCTGCTCGACACCAATCTCAAGGGCGCCTTCTTCTGCGCCCAGGCGGCGGCCCGGCTGATGAGCAAGGCGGGACAAGGCGGCGCGATCCTCAATCTTTGTTCGCTGACCTCCGAGGTCGGCATCCCCACGGCGGTCCCCTATGGCGCCTCCAAAACCGGCCTGCTCGGCATGACACGCGCGCTCGCCACCGAATGGGCGCCGCTCGGCATCCGCGTGAATGGCATCGGCCCCGGCTATTTCCGCACCGCGCTCACCGAAGTCTTCTACGGGAATGAGGCATGGCAAACGGACATGCTCGCCAAGATCCCGCTTGCCCGCTTTGGCCGCATGGAGGATCTGATGGGCGCGGCGGTGTTCCTGTCCTCGCCCGCCGCCGCCTATGTCACCGGCCAGGTGCTCTATGTCGACGGCGGCTTCCTCGCCTCGATCTGAAAGCCTCATGGCCGGATCAGGGTCTTCAGCTTCGAGGTCTCGCCGCGAATAAGCCGATCGTAAGCCGCCGGGACATCCGCGAGCCCGATGGGATCCTCGGTCAGCCGCGCCAGCTTCGGGGCGAGTGCCGGCAACAAACCCAAAGCCTCGGCCTGCTCGCCGCCGAACACGCTGCAACCGCGCAAGTCGATCTCCCGCTCCACAATGAGATTCGGGTCAAGCATGCCCTCGCCATGGAAGATCCCGACCATGGCGATGCGCCCGCCACCCGACACGGAGCGCAACAGCACTCGCAGCACATCCAAGGAGCCCGTCGCCTCAAGGCAGAAACGCGGGCCGATGCCGCCACAGCGTGCGCCAATCACCACCGGATCGAGCGCAATAGGCTCGGCCCCCGCGACTTCCTCGAGCAGCGCTGAACGCCGCGCATTCCGCTCCGCCAGCAGCACCGGGCCGAAACCGAAGCTGCTCAGCAGCAGCGCCGCGAGACCGCCGATCGGCCCGCCCCCCGCCACCAGCACCGGCTCGCCAGGTATCGGATCGAGGCGCCGGATCGCATGCAATGCCACCGCCAGTGGCTCGCATAGCGCCGCGATCTCGGGCGCTATGTCGGACGCCACGCGCAGCAGACCCCGCGCCGGCAACAACACCTCTTCGGCGAAGCCCCCGTCGCACACCTCGCCGACGAAGCCAAGCGAGATGCAAAGATTGGCACGCCCAGCGAGACAATGCGGACACCGCCCGCAAGGCACACGAGAATCAGCGACAACGAGATCGCCCACGCTGAACCCAAGAACATCCGCGCCGACTTCAACAACCTCGCCCGAGAATTCATGCCCCGGCGTCACCGGAAGCTGCGCCAGCCACATCCCGGTGCGAAAATTATGGACATCGGAACCGCAGATACCCGCAGCGCGAACGCGAATCCGCACCTGATCAGGCAACAGCGCGCCCGGACGCGGAATGTCCTCGACCCGCAAATCACCCGGCTTGTGAAAGCGAACCGCCCGCACTGTCAGCCGGCTTGGATTTTGGCGCGAAGCGATGAAACAGCGCGCGCATGGCCGTCGAAACCCTCGTACCGCGCCAGAACTTCGGCATGTTTCGCGAGCGGCGGAAAGCCGGTCTTGGTGACATAGCCGATAGACGACCGCTTCATGTAGTCGAACACGGAAAGCGGCGAAGCCGTTTTGGCCGCCGCCCCGGTCGGCAAAACAGCATTCGGTCCGAGCACGAAATTGCCGATCGTCATCGGTGTATACTCACCGAGCAGGATCTCGCCCGCATTCTTGATCCGCCCCATCACGGCAAGCGGCTCGGCCGCCAGGATCTCCAAATGCTCCGGCGCATAGTCATTGACGAAGGCGATGGCTGCGTCGAAATCCTTCGTCAGCACGATCCCACCATGCGGGCCGCACAGCACCGCCTGCGAGAACTTCGCCCTGCCCTCCTCCATCTCCGCCCAATACTTAGGCAGCGCTGCCCGCGCCTCTTCCGCCACGCGGCGGCTGCTGGTGACGAGATAGGCGGAGGAATCCGGGCCATGCTCAGACTCGATAATGAGGTCCAGCGCCGCCAAAGCACCGTTTGCGGCACCATCTGCCAAAACAATCGCCTCGCTCGGCCCCGCCGGCGTTCCGGGATCGATGTGATCGGACAGCAGCCGCTTGGCCGCGACCACCCAAGGGCTGCCAGGTCCCACGATCTTGAGGCATTTCGGCACGGTCTCGGTGCCAAAGGCCACCGCCGAGACGCCCTGCGCGCCGCCGCATTTGTACACTTCCGTCACGCCAATCAGCCTCGCCGCCACCAACGTCGCCGCATCCACCGTGCCATCCGGTCCCGGAGGCGTCAGCACGATCAGGCGCGGCACACCCGCGACCTTGCCGGGGATCGTCGTCATCATGAAGACGCTCGGGAACGAGCCTTTTCCGCGCGGCACGTAGCAGGCGATGGACTCGATCGGCAGGAAGCGGTCGCCCGCGAAGACACCGGGCTGGATTTCTTTCAGCCACATGTCTTCGGGCTTCTGCGCCTCGTGGAAGCGGCGGATATTGTCGATCGCGAATTCCAGCGCGGCGCGCACCTCCGCGCTGACGGCCTTTGCGGCCGCGTCGAATTCGGCCTCGGTCACGCGCAAGGACAGATCAGCCGGCGCATGATCGAACTCATGAGCGAAGCGCCGCAACGCCGCGTCACCTTCCCGCCGCACTGCCTCGATGATCGGCTTCGCGCGATCCATGAAGACGGTCAGATCCGCTTCGGTGCGAGCGAACAACGCTGGCGGCGTCTGGTCCGCCGCGGTCAGATCGTGGAGATTCGGAACGGCGGTCATGCAGCCTCCATCTTGAGCGACTCCTCGCGGATCGAACGCAGCACTTCTCGCTGCAGGGCCACCGCCTGCGGACTGGAAATGCTATCCTCGTCGCGCGGCCGCCCAACACCCACATCGAATGTCCGCTTGATGCAGCCCGGCGCGATCCCCATGACAACAACGCGGTCGGACAGGAAAACCGCCTCCTCCACGTCATGCGTGACGAACAGCACGGTGAGCCGATGCTCCTCCCAGATGCGCGTCAACAACTCCTGCATCTGTCGCCGCGTCAGGGCATCCAACGCGCCAAAAGGCTCGTCCATCAGCAACATTTTGGGCCGGTAGGACAGCGCCCGCGCGATCGCCACGCGCTGCTTCATGCCGCCGGAAAGCTCATTCGGATAAGCGTTCGCGAAACGGGTAAGCCGCACCAATTCGATATGCTCGCGCGCGATCTCCCGCCGCTCGCGGCCCTTGTAGCCGGCGGCCTTCAGCGCGAACTCCACATTCTGCTGTGCCGTCAGCCAGGGCAGCAGCGTGTAGGTCTGAAACACCACGCCACGATCGAGCCCCGGCCCCGTCACGGGCTCGCCATCCACCAGCAGCGTCCCGGAATCGAAATCCATCAGCCCCGCGACAATCGAAAGCAACGTGCTCTTCCCGCAGCCTGAAGTCCCGACCAGGGACACAAACTCGCGATCTGCCAAACTGAGATCGATGTCGAACAGCGCCTGCACCCGCTTGGCGCCTTTGCCAAAGGATTTGTTGAGCCCACCGATCTGGAGCTTCGGAACGCTCATTGTGCCCGCGCCGCATAACGGAACAGCACCTTCTCCATCGCCTTCATCGCCTGGTCCGTGATGAGGCCGAAGATGCCGAGCAGCAGGATATAGCCGATGATCGTATTGGTCTGGAAATAGCGCTGCGACACGGTGATGCGATAGCCGAGCCCGGAAGTAGCCGCCACCAGCTCCGCCAGCACGAGCCAAGTCCAGGCCCATCCCAAGCTGATGCGCAGTGTGTCCCAGATGCCAGGCAGCGCCGAGGGCACCACGATGCGCATGAGAATCTTGCGCTCCGGCAACCCCAACGTGCGCCCAAGACCGACGAAATCCTCCGGCACGCGCTTCACATTATCCATCACCATGAGCACCTGCTGGAAGAAGGTGCCGATCCAGATGATGAGGAATTTCTGCGTATCGCCCGTGCCAGCCCAGAGGATCGTCAGCGGCACGAAGGCAACTACCGGCATGTAGCGCACGAAATCCACCAGCGGTTCGATTGCCGCTTCCCATACCCGGAAGCAGCCGATCAGCACGCCGATCGGGATCGACATCGCCGAGGCGATCAGGAAGCCGATGACGATGCGATAGAAGCTGATACGCGCGTCATCCCACAGCGTGCCATTCGCCGCGAGCTTCACCATCTGGTTCCACACGCCAGCCGGCGACGGCAAGAAAATCGCCGTCACGAAGCCCCCCGCCGTCGCAACCCACCAGATCAGGCCGAGCAGCAGAAACACGACAACGGCGATGGCGACGAACAACGTCCGGTCGATGCGCGCGCCAATGACGAAAAATCGGGGACGGCGGCGCATCAAACGGACTCAGTGATCAAGCAAGTAGCCACAATCTACTGCGCGGCCTCGACAAAGCTCGGATCGATAAGATCCTTCGCGTCGACCTTCGACGATAGAATCCCCGCCTTGGTAGCCGCCTGTTCCACGTCAAGGAAGGTCTTCTGAGCGTAACTCCCCTGCAGCACCTGCTTGTTCTCCGCGAGCGAATAGAAACGCACGCCATCGAACGCAGTGTTGAGACTGGCGAGGTCTGATCCAACTGCCTTGGCGATGATCCCGCGGTCCTCCGCCGTATTGGCTTTGTAGTCGGTCAGTGCATCGTTCCAAGCCTCGACCATGGCGAGAACCTGGCCCGGCTTTTCCTTAAGCACCGAATCCCGAACCACCAGAACGTCGCTGATCAAGCCAGGATCGACGCCCGCGCTGAACAGCAGCTTCACGTCATGGTTCTGCGCCCGAGCCGCGGTCAGATACGGCTCATAGGTCACCGCCACCGGGACCCGCCCCGCGATTAGCGCGCTGCCCGCATCAGCCGCCGGCATCGGCACCGGCGTCACGTCAGCGATCGTCATGCCTTTGGACTGCAGCGCGTAGTTCAGCAGAATGTCGCTCGTCGTGCCTTGCTCGAAAGCAATCTTCTTGCCCTTGAGATCTTCAACCGTATTTACGTCCTTGCCCGACAGGATCGCATCCGCCGTCATGCTGAAATCGAGTAGCATGATGACCTTGATCGGTAGCCCAGCAGCCGCCATCACCATCGCGGTATGGCTCGCGACATTGGCGCCGTCCAACTGACCGCTGGCGAGCGCGGCGTTGAGGTCCTTATCCTCGCTGAAATTGACGAGCTCGACCTTGCTCAGCCCGCGCTTCGCGAAGAAGCCCTTGCTCGCCGCGACATCCCATTGCCCGTAGCCGAGCCAGGGCTCAGTGCCGAGTTTGAAGGTGCCCGGTTCGGGCTTCGTCGGAATGCTGTCCGCCGCAAGAGCCGGGCGTATCGCGAGGCTGATCGCGGCGGCGGCGGCGAGACAGGCACCCTTCCAGATCGATAGGCTCATCGGTTTTTCCCTTGGAAGATGATCTGGGCGCGCCTGCGCCCACACAAAGACGCATCGCTCGCACGGTCCGTGGCTAACGTCACACGCATGGCAGCCACGAGGCAATCTCACGCCAAGACAGGACGAGCGTCAAGGCGACATGTCTATACATATTAAGAATTACGCCCTCCGCGCTCAGCCCATCCTCCGAGGCCGCGAGCCGGCAGGATTGAACCGAGCAACCAACTCGTGCCGATCTCCGGGATAGGTCAGCCGAACGCTCGTGATCGGCGTCCCCGCCTGCCAGGTCCGCCGCTCCACCTGCAGGCAGGCGGCACCACTGGCTAACACAAGAGACGTCGCGATCTCGGCATCAGCACTGACGGCGCGGATCGCGTGCTCCGCCTCGGTCCAAGGGATCTCCCGCAACAGCCAAGTCCCTGGCGGCGCCGTCTCGAAAGCCTCCTCCTCCGCCTGTGGCACGGCGGCGAGGTTCAGCAGCCGATCCTCATGGACGAAGGGGTGCCCCGCAGCCAAATGGCGCACCGCGATCGCCAGCACCGGGCTCCCCCGTGGCAGCCCAAGCCGCCGCGCATCCTCCGCACGCGCCGGCCGCGTCCCGCGGCTCAATACAACGTGGCGGTAAGGTTTGCCGCTCGCCGCGACCTCAGCCTTGATGTCGTGGATTTCGAGGATCGTCTCCTCTGACCGTGGCACGGCAACCACCGACCCAGATCGCCGCTTGCGAGCGATAAGCCCGGCCTCCGACAGCGCCGAAAGCGCCTTGTTCACCGTCATGCGCGAGCAGCCGTACAGCGCCGCCAGCGTCAGTTCCGAGGGAACGGGATGGCCCGGCGCCCAGTCGCCGGAGACGATACGGCTCTCTAGTGCCTGACGGATCTCGATGTAGCGCGGCAGACGGCCGTCCATGCCCACCCGTTCAAATTTGTCCCGCGCGTCGGCCGCGCCGACCCGAAGCCGTCATGCCACGGAGAGGCGCCGCCTGACGAGACGCCTGAGCTTGAGCCTGCGCCCGACGCTTGGCGGCGGCCTCGATCCGCGCCTGCACCCGCGCACCAGCGGCCGGCCCCGCCGTAAGTTGAAAGCGCGCATCATTCATCGGCTGGCCGCTGAGGCGATCGACCATCACCGGCTCCGCGATCGTGCCGGTATCGGTATCCTCGTAGACGACGCTCAACCCTTCCGGCGCGAAGTGCCGGTTGCCCCAGCCGAGGAGCGCCTGCATCACCGGCCGGAAATCGCGGCCGAGGTCCGTGAGAATGTACTCGTCACGCGGTGGCCGCTCGCTATAGCGCCGACGCTCCAGCAATCCGCTCTCAACCAGCGCCGCCAGCCGGCGCGTCAGAATATTGGGCGCGATATCCAGACTCTTCTGGAACTCATCGAAGCGCGTGAGGCCGTGGAAGGCGTCACGCAGGATGAGGATACTCCACCACTCCCCTACCCGCTCGAGGCTGCGAGCGATGGGGCACTGCATGTCGCCGAAGCTTTTACGTTGCATCCCGCCATTCTCCGGATGTCTCTATCATTATGCAAGTCTCACGCTCGATGCAGTGCGGGGGTTGCTTGAGGTCAGCCATGCACCGCCGACCAACCTAGTCACTTGCACAATGCTATCGACTAGCGCAGGTTGATTGCAACATGCAAGCCACTGGGGCCGGAGGGCGTTCATGAGCGACCAAGTGCTTGAGAGACAAGGTGCCGCCGTCATCCCGCGCGACCTCGCTCCCGCACCCGTCAAAACCGCTCGTCTTTCCCGTAGGAAACTTCTGCTCGCCGCGACGGCTCTGGTCATCGCGACGGGCGGCAGCTGGTATGGCTACGACTGGTGGACAATCGGCCGCTTCATCGAAAGCACCGATGACGCCTATGTTGGTGGCGACATCACCGTCATCGCCCCCCAGGTCAGCGGCTTCATCACGAAACTCGCCATCGCGGACAACCAGACCGTGAAAGCGGGGCAACTCCTCCTCCAGATCGACGACCGCGACTACCGTGCCGCCCTCGCCAAGGCCGATGCCGCGGTCGCCATGCAGCAGGCGTCGCTCGCCAATATCGCCGCAACCCGCCGCCTCCAAGAATCGACCATCGCGCAGGCCCAGGCGGATCTCATCACCACCAATGCCGAGACGATCCGCACGAAGGAAGACACCGACCGCTATCAATCCCTGTCCAAGGATCAGTGGGCGTCGCTGCAACGCTACCAGCAAGCCAACGCGACCTATACCGAGGCGGTCGGCGCCGACGCCAAGGCCCATGCCGGACTAGAAGCAGCCCGCCGCCGGCTAGACGTGATCGACACGGAAAGCCAGCAGGCGCAAGCCTCGCTCGCCGCCTCGATTGCCGACCGCGACACGGCCCGGCTCAATCTCGGCTATACCTCCCTGCGCTCGCCCGTGGACGGCGTCGTCGGCAACCGCAGCGCGCAACTCGGCGCCTTCGCCGCGATCGGCGCGCAGCTTCTCTCCGTCATCCCGGCGCACGACCTCTGGGTGGATGCGAATTTCAAGGAAAGCCAGCTCGCCCGCATGAAGGCCGGACAGCCGGTGAACATTACCGCCGATGTTCTCCCTGGCGAGGTCTTCCACGGCCATGTCGTCAGTCTGGCACCCGCCACAGGCGCCGAGTTCAGCGTCTTGCCCGCCGAGAACGCGACCGGCAACTTCACCAAGATCGTGCAGCGCGTCCCGGTCCGCATTCGCCTCGATGACGGCGCGTCCGAACTCGGAAGGCTGCGGCCCGGCCTCTCAGTCACCGCCTCGGTCGTCGAGCGGGATCGCGACGCCCCCAGCCAATGAGCGCCTTCTCGGTCGCGGCCGCGCCCGGCGCGCCACGAACCCTCACGCAAACCGGCAAGATTTTCGCCTTCGCCACCATGGCCGTCGGCATGTTCATCGCTTTGCTCGACATCCAGATCGTCTCCGCTTCGCTGCGCGATATCGGCGGCGGTCTGTCGGCCGGCACGGACGAAACCGCCTGGGTGCAAACCAGCTACCTGATCGCCGAGATCATCGTCATTCCGCTCTCCGGCTGGCTGTCGCGCGTGATGTCGACGCGCTGGCTGTTCTGCGCCTCAGCCGTCGGTTTCACCCTGGCCAGCCTGCTGTGCGGCGCCGCCTGGAACATCCAGAGCATGATCGCGTTCCGCGCGCTGCAGGGCTTCCTTGGCGGCTCGATGATCCCGACCGTCTTCACCACGGCTTTCGCGTTCTTCTCAGGCCCGCAGATCGTCCTTGCCGCCGCGACCATCGGCGCGCTGTCCTCGCTGGCCCCGACCTTGGGGCCGACCGTCGGCGGCTGGATCACGGATAATTATTCCTGGCACTGGCTGTTCTTCATCAACCTCGTGCCTGGAATCTTCGTCGCTGTTGTGGTCCCGATCCTCATCCGCATCGACAAGGCCGACCTCTCACTTCTCAAAGGCGCCGACTATCTCGGCATGGTGCTGATGGCGCTCTTCCTCGGCTGCCTCGAATATACGCTGGAGGAAGGACCGCGATGGGATTGGTTCGGCGATGACAGCATTCGCGCGGCTGCCTGGGTCTCGGGCATCGCGGGGGTCGCCTTTGTCTGGCGCAGCCTTACCATCGCGCAGCCAGTGGTCGATCTGCGCGCGCTCAAAAGCCGCAACTTCGCCTTGGGCTGTTTCTTCTCCTTCGTCACCGGCATCGGCATCTTCGCGACCATCTACCTCACGCCGCTCTTCCTCAGCGGCGTGCGCGGCTTCAGCGCCCTGCAGATCGGCCTTGCGATCTTTTCGACCGGCCTGTTCCAGGTCTGCGCGATTCCCGTCTACACCGTGCTCGCCAAACGCATCGACCTGCGCTGGCTGATGATGTTCGGCCTCGGCTGTTTCGCCCTCTCGATGTGGTTCTTCACGCCGATCACCCATGACTGGGGATGGCGGCAATTGCTGCTGCCCCAAGCCTTCCGCGGCTTCGCGCAGCAATTCGCCGTGGCGCCGACGGTGACGCTGACTTTGGGCGGCCTCGCACCAAATCGCCTCAAGCTCGCCTCCGGCTTGTTCAACCTGATGCGAAATCTCGGCGGCGCCATCGGCATTGCCGCGTGCGGGACGATCCTGAACAACCGCACCAACCTGCATTTCGAGCGGCTCGCCGAACATCTGACCACCGCAAATCCCGCGATGACCGCGTTGCTTCAGCGAACCACCGCCCACGATACGGTTCTGGCTGGAGGCGATGCCGCGAAAGGTGGCGCCATGGCACTCAAATCCCTGTGGCTGCTGACGTGGAACGAGGCCCAGACGCTGTCTTTCTCAGACGCCTTCCTCAGCATTGCCCTCTGCTTCATCATCGCAACGGTGATGGTGCCGCTGATGAAAAAGGTCGTCCGGCCGAAAGCTCCACCGGCTGACGCGCATTGACGCCGTGCGCCCAAAGCACTGCCTATTTCGCGAATAGCGCGAGCAGGCCTTGCAGTAACTGCGTAGGCGTCGGCGGGCATCCCGGAATTCTAAGATCGACCGGCAGCACGTCGCCCGCTCCGTTCAGACAGGCATAGCCACCGCCCAGCAGCCCGCCGCAGGTCGCGCAGTCTCCCACTGCCACCACCCATTTCGGGCTCGGCATTGCATCGTGCGTCCGCAACAGCGCCTCCCGCATATTCTTGGTGACCGGCCCGGTAACGAGCAGCACATCCGCATGACGCGGCGACGCGACGAAGCGCAGTCCAAAACGTTCCAGATCGTAATAGGCATTGCTCAGCGCATTGAGTTCCAGCTCGCATGCGTTGCAGGACCCCGCATCGACCAATCGCAATGACAGGCTGCGGCCCAGACGCCGCTGCGCCGAGACATCGAGTTCAGCCGCCATCCGCGCGA
The DNA here is from genome assembly GCF_009765865.1 of Acidisoma sp. L85. GTDB lineage: Bacteria > Pseudomonadota > Alphaproteobacteria > Acetobacterales > Acetobacteraceae > Acidisoma. The sequence continues at coordinate 81,681 of NZ_LMUQ01000049.1, read as the reverse complement.
TATCGCCGTCAGCCCCCAGCGGCGCCTTCTCCGTGAAAGGCCCGCGAAGCAGGCTTTCGAGCAGGGTGCCGCGCATCAGAGATCATGCCCCGCATAGGAACAATTGAACGACTTATTGCAGAGCGGGAAATCCGCGATGATGTTGCCCTCGACCACCGCCTCCAGCAAAGGCCATTGGAACCAGGACGGGTCACGCAGATGGCACCGTGCGACATGCCCGGCCGTATCGACCCGCAGCCAGACCAGAATATCGCCGCGAAAGCCTTCGACGATGGCCATACCCTCGCCGCCATGGGCGGGTGGCACCGGCACCTGGATCTCGCCATTGGGCATGCGGAACACAATTTGTTCGACCAGCCGCAAGGATTGCTCCACCTCTAGGATCCGGATGCGCAGCCGCGCATCGACATCGCCCTTGGTGAGAACCGGAATATCGAAGTTGAGCTCGTCATACGGCGCATAGCCAGGCCAGCGCCGCGCATCGCAGCGGCGACCGGACGCGCGGCCGACATATCCGCCAGCCCCGAACTGCGCGGCCAGCGCTGGTCGCAGAATACCGGTCCCAACTGTGCGATCCTGCAGCGAAGCGGTTTTATCGTATAGCGCCATCAAAGGCTTCAGATGGCTCCGCACATCCGGCACCAGCGCGCGGATGAGCGCAAAATCCGTCGCATCCAGATCCACCGCGACACCGCCGAGCACGATCCGGTCCATCATCAGCCGGTGTCCGAAACATGCGGCGCCGATACGCAGCACATCCTCCCGCAGCACGCCGCACCGCGCGAGCAGGATGGCGAAACCCGCATCGTTGCAGATGGCGCCGATATCGCCGAGATGGTTCGCGAGACGCTCCAACTCCGCCATCAGTGCGCGCAACCAAACCGCCCGGCGCGGCGGCTCCCATCCCATCGCGGCCTCCGCCGCCCGGCAGAAAGCGAGCGTATAGGCAACGGTCGAATCGCCCGAGCACCGGCCCGCCAGCCGCGCCGCCTGCTCCAATGGCATGCCCTGCAGACGATTCTCGATGCCGCGATGCGTATAGCCAAGCCGCGCCTCGAGCCGCACGATCGTCTCGCCATCCGCGGTGAAGCGAAAATGGCCGGGCTCGATGATGCCGGCATGCACCGGCCCGACCGGAATCTGGTGGACGTCCTCAGCCTCAACCGGGAGGAACTCGTAGGCCGCAGCCTTGGCCTGCTCGTCCCATAGCCCGTGATCAAGCCATGGCCGGCTATCCGGCAGACCGATCGCGCTTGTGCCGAAAAGATCCTGTGTGGCGCGCTCCAGCCGGATCGCCGGCGGATGAGCGCGCCCAACGGAGGGGTAGGTTCCATCCGGACAATGCAGACTCAGCACGAGAATGCGAGCCGGATCCACCGCATCCGCGATCGCCATATGGACCGCGCCGAAATCTCCCCACAGTCCGAGCAACACCAGCGCGCCATTACCCAGACGTTCTGCCGCCTCCGCCCATACCTCCGGCGAGACCGCAAGCCGAGGCCAAGGCCAATGACCGGCCACAGCCCAGCCCGGCAGCGCCATGGGATCGAGTGTGGGGCCCTCAGCGATCATTTCAGCAGCACCGCGACATTCTGAAACCAGCCGACCATCACGTTCGGCAAATACAGCCCCGCCGCCAGAACCAAAGCGAGATGAACGAAGATCGGCACATAGGAGGCCCGCACCGCGGCATTGCTACCGGTCGGCTCGCCAAAGGCCAGGCGGTTCATCTGGAACAGCAGCGCGCCGAAAGCCACCAGCAACCCGATCACGGCGATGACAGCCAGCACCGGCGCCCGGGCAAAAGTGGACGTGATGAGAAGAAACTCGCTCGTGAAGATCCCGAACGGCGGTAGTCCCGCTATTGCCACGACCCCGGCGACCAGGGTCCAGCCAAGCACCGGATGGCTGGTCGTCAGCCCGCGGATTTCATCGATCCGCTGCGTGCCTTTGACCTGCGCCACATGCCCGACCGTGAAGAAAATCGCCGATTTTGTGAGGCTATGCATGACCATCTGCAAAAGCCCGGCAAAATTCCCCAATGGCCCGCCCATGCCGAAGGCGAAGGCGATGATGCCCATATGCTCGATCGAGGAATAAGCGAACAGCCGCTTTATGTCGCGGCGCCGATACAGCATGAAAGCGGCGAAAAGCAGCGAAACGAGCCCGAGCAGAATCAGCAACGGCCCAAACGCGATGGCACCCGGACTCGCCTCGATCAACATCTTGAATCGCAGCAGCGCATAGAGCGCCACGTTCAGCAGCAATCCGGACAGCACGGCCGAAACCGGCGTCGGGCCCTCGGCATGCGCATCCGGCAACCAGGCATGCATCGGCACCAGACCGACCTTCGTGCCATAGCCCAGCAGCAGGAAGATCAGCGCGACGTTGAGCAGCGCCGGGTCCAAGGCGGTCGCATGCTGAAGCAGGTTGCTCCAGGCCATCGAACCCAAACCCTCCCCGAGCACCGATACCGCGGCGAGATAGACGAGGATGGTGCCGAACAGCGCCAGCGCGATGCCGACACTGCCAAGTATGAAGTATTTCCACGCCGCCTCGATCGCCTCATGCGTTCGGTAGATCCCCACCATCATGACCGTGGTGAGCGTCGCAAGCTCGATCGCCACCCACATCAGGCCGATATTATTGGCCGTGAGCGCAAGGTTCATGCCGAACATCATGAGTTGAAAGGTCGCGTGATAAAAACGCAGATAGCCGGGCGTCAGCCGCCCGCTCTCCAATTCATGGCCGATGTAGCTCGCGCTGAAAATGCTGGTGGTGAGGCCGATCAGCGTGTTCAGCAGAATGAAAATAATGTTGAGGTCATCGATGATGAAGAAGCGCGTCACCGGCGGATGGCCCCGGAGCAACACAACCGCGAAGAGCAGCGCAATCGCGCTCGCCGCCATGTTCACCCGCGCCGACAGACGATAATCCTGCACCAGCGCCAGCACGGCGGCGGCCACCAGCGGCGTGAGCAGCAAGGCGCTCACCGGATTGAGTGGCAGCAGGCTCATTGTCGCTCTCCGCGGAAGCGGTCCAGCGCCTGCACGTCTACCGTGTCGAAGCGCTCGCGAATACGGAACAGGAAAATGCCGATCACGATGAAGGCGATGAGCACCGAGAAGGCGACGCTGATTTCCACCACCAGCGGCATCCCGCTCGCACCGGTCCCCGCCAGCACCAGCCCATTCTCCAGCGACATGAAGCCGATGATCTGACTCACGGCATTGCGCCGCGTCACCATGATCAGCAGACCGAGCAGCACGACGGAAAGCGACAGCGCGACATCCTCTCGCACAAGCAATGCGGCGCGCGCCGTCACCCGCAGCATGAGATCCATCGACAAGGCAATCAGGCCGATGCCCACCAGCATGGTCAACCCGGTCGAGACCGCGACCTCGATCTCGCGATGAATGCCCATCCGCAGCACCATGCGGCGCAGCACGATGGGAATTGCCACGGTCTTGAAGCCGAAGGCGATCACCGCCGTGACATAAAGATCGGGCAATTGCTGGATATGCGCCTGCCAGGCGACCGACAGGGTCAGCAGCAACGAGTGCAGTCTGAGGACATTGATCAGCGGCAAAAGCCGGTCCTGGTACAGCATCATGAGACTGACCAGCACCAGGCCGCCGGCAAACATATGCGCGACGTCGAAGGCAAAGGGCGTCATCACATATGCCCCGCGACGAATAACAGCAGCGTCGCCAGAAGCCCCAGCATCAGCGCGATGCCCAGGAAGTCGGGCACGCGAAACACCCGCATCTTGGCGATCGTGGTTTCCAACGTCGCCAACAAGACGCAGCCGATGACCATCTTGAGCAGATAGGCGGCGAGCGCTCCCGCATGCGCGAGCAATCCCGCGGCATGAGTGAGCAGTCCGAAAGGCGCGAAGATACAGGCGATCAGCGACAGATAGAGCAGCAGACGCAGCGACCCCGCCATCTCGATCATCGCCAGATGACGGCCCGAATATTCCAGCACCATCGCCTCATGCACCATCGTGAGTTCGAGATGCGTGGCCGGATTATCGACCGGGATGCGGGCATTCTCGGCCAGTGCCACGATGACCAGGGCGATCAGCGCCATGCCGAGTGACACGCGCAGCCCGCCGGTGTTCACCATGAATTCGGCGATAGTGGAGAGCAGCGTCGAACCGGCAACCAGCGCGACAGTGAACACCACCATGATCATGGCCGGCTCGGCGAGCGACGCGATCATCATTTCGCGGCTCGCGCCAATGCCGCCGAAGCTGGTGCCGGCATCCAATGCCGCGAGCGCCTGCAGAAACCGTGCGGCACCCAGCAGTGCGACAATGGCGATGAGATCGCCGGTCCAGCTGAACAGCAGCCCTGCCTGGAAGGTCGGCACCAGCGCCGCCGAAACCCAGGTCGTGGCGAAGATGAGATACGGCGCGGCGCGGAACAGCCAGGATGTGCTCTCGGCCAGCACGACCTCTTTGCCAAGCAAGCGCCGCAAGTCGCGATAGGGCTGCAATACCGGCGGCCCGATTCGCCGCTGCAGCCTCGCCTTTAGCTTACGGACGAGCCCCGTCACGCCCGGCGCCAGAGCCAGCACGAGCAGCATCTGCAGAAGCTGAGCCGCCAGCGTCCCAACCATGCCGGCCGCTACTCCCACAGCGCAAGCGCCACGAGCAGCAGAACCAGCGTCAGGAACACCAGCCCCAGATAACGGCGGATCGTCAGGAACTGCAGGCGATTGAGCACGGTCGCCGCGGCATTCACGCTTCTCGCCACCGGCGCGTAGCCAAGATCCCAGACAGGGTCGCGGAGGATCCTTTGCAGCCGCGCGGGCCGCATATCGCCGGGCGGCGGCATCTCGACCTGCTCGCGCGACGCAAATACGACCGAGCCGAAAACGCGCCGGAGAGGTTGCGACAGGCTCGTCGCCGAATACTGCGCGACCGGGCCAGCGCCGGGATAGCCGCAATCCCAGGCCGGAGCGCGACGCACGGCGCGGGACGCGAACCGATGCACCGCGGTCGCCACGATTCCTGCGGAAGCCACCACAAAAGCAAAAACCAGAAAGCCATTATAGGAACTGCGGCTAGCCGACACCGGTACGATGGAAAGCCAGTTGCCGCCGCCTTGCGCCGGCATCGCCCCGCCGACGAGAAGGCGCGAGACCGGCTGCAACCAATCAATGACGATCGTCGGGAAAATTCCCGCCGCCAAGCACAGCGCGGCGAAGACAACCATCGCGCCGATCGACCACCGATCGGCCTCAACCGCTCCCTCGGCCGCCGCACTCCTCGGACGCCCAAGATAGGTTGTGCCAAAGGCCCGCACGAAACAGGCTGCCGCGAGCGCCGCCGCCAGAGCAAGCAACACGCCGATCGCCGGCACCAGCAGCTTCAGCCCCATTTGCGGCAGTTGCGGGCTGACGAGAATGCTCTGGAAAATAAGCCATTCCGACGCGAAGCCGTTGAACGGCGGCAGCGCCGAAATCGCCATGCTACCGACCAGCACTGCGGCCGAGGAAACGGGCATGCGCTTGATCAGACCGCCCAGCCGCTCAAGGCTGCGCTCGCCTGTCGCCACGATCACCGTGCCGGCGCCGTAGAACAGCACGCCTTTGAACAGCATGTGGTTCATCGCGTGGAACAGCGCCGCCGTCAGGGCAAGCGCCGCCGCACCCGCCAAGCCGCTCGCCTTGAATGCCATGGCGAGTCCGAGTGCCACGAAGATGATGCCGACATTCTCGATGGTGCTGTAGGCGAGCACGCGTTTGAGGTCGGTCTCCATCAGCGCGTGGAGCACGCCCATCGCCGCCGTGCAGCCGCCGAGTATCAGGACCGGCGCACTCCACCACCAGACCATCGGCCCGAGCAGGTCGAAGGTGATGCGAATGAAGGCGTAGATGGCGACCTTGGTCATCACCCCGCTCATCAGCGCGGAGACATGGCTCGGTGCCGCGGGATGCGCGAGCGGCAGCCAGATGTGCAACGGAACGAGGCCCGCTTTCGACCCAGCGCCGATCAACACGAGAAACAAGGCCAGCGCCGCCAAACCAGGCGGCAAAGGATGCGTGCGCATCGCATCGAAGGTATAGAAGCCTCCGCCGCCCGACAGCAGCCCGAAGCCGAGCAATAGCGCGAAGGTCCCGAGACTCGCCATGAGCAGGTAGACGAACCCCGCTCGCGCCGTTCCCGGGCTGCGCTGCGTCGACATCACAAGCGCCCAGGAGGTCAGGGACATGAGCTCCCAGGCAAACAGGAAGCTATAGGCGTCGGCCGCGAGCACCACGAGGTTCATGGCGGCCAGGAAGGCTGGGAAGAAGGGCAACACCCGGCCCGGCGTAGTCTCGTGCCGCCCATAGCCGATACCAAAGGCGCTCGCGCCCGCCGCGCCGATATTGATGATCGCCAGAAAGGCGGCGGCGAGCGCATCGAGGCGAAACCGCGCCCCGACCCATGGCAATCCTATTGGCAAAATTGTGGTTGTGGGCGCCGCAACAACCGAGACCGCGGCAAGCGTGGCGAGCACGAGCGACAGAAGCAGACAGCCGGAATAGACAACAGGAGTCGCAAGCTTGCCCCGGACCAGAGCGGTCGCGGCCATGGCGAGGGCCAGCAGCGCGACAACGCAGAGGAGAATGCCGATGATCACCGGCGGCCCTCGATCGCTTGCGCAGCAACTCGTGCCATGCGCGAAGTCACGTCTTCAGCCTCACGCCACGGCCGCCACCAGCGCTTGGCACACCTTCGCCGATCAGCACGACGCCAGCGACCTCCAGCGCAGTAATCAACTTCATCAGGGAATCAACGTTCCCGCGGATGACGCCATCACTGGCCTCCATTCTCTGAATCGTCGGCAGTGAAAGGCCGGAGCTCTCAGCGAGCTCGCGCTGGTCCATCCCCAGCAGGGCACGCGCCGCTCGCATCTGTGACGCCGTAATCATGCGCCTTCCCCCTCGGGATGACCTAGCTCGCGCGGGAAGACGTCTTGCCGGCTAAGGCGTCAGCGCGAACTCTAAGAAGTGATGTCTAAAACTGCATTTCATGAGTTTCAACCGCAATTTGCGATATGAATGCCTGTCTGTCGATAGTCGCCACCCTATCACCCGACTGTCGTTAGGATCCGCAACGGACGTTGCCGCACCAGCCCGACTTCTCGTTGGCAACGATCTCACCGAGGTTCACGGCCCGATGCAAAAGATCCGGACACCGCGGTTGGGTGCCTACGTGCCTTCACCGAGTATTGGCCCCCCGCACTTCGCGGAGGCTAGTTGGCGCGTTTCCAAGGGTCAGATAATCTAGACGCTACCGCAAATTGAGGCGTCACCGTGTGGACTGCCCAGCGTCCATG
>NZ_LMUQ01000049.1:5149-74340 GCF_009765865.1 Acidisoma sp. L85 | reverse complement strand
CGATCTACGCCTTGCTGTTGTTTGCGGTCTATTTCAACTGGTTTCCCGCAATCGGCGCGGGCGAGCAGGGGCATCCGCTGGACGAACTCTACCACCTTGTGCTGCCCGCCTTTGCCGTTGGTCTGGGCTGGGTCGGCTACCTCGCACGGCTGGTGCGCGCGTCAATGCTGGAGGTGTTGGGTGAGGCTCATATTCGTACAGCACGCGCCTTCGGTCTGCCGGAGCGGATGATCGTCTTTCGCTATGCGTTGCGGATCGCGGTGCTCCCAACCGTTACCCTCATCGGCCTTGGGATGGGTGGCCTGCTTTCCAGCGCCGTGTTCGCGGAGGCAGTATTCAACCGGCCGGGCATTGGCAAGATGGTGCTGGGTGCGGTGGAAACGCGCAACTATCCGGTTGTCATGGGAACCGTGCTCGTCACGGTTGGCCTCTTTGCGCTCTGCACCTTGTTGGCCGATCTGGTCGTCGCGCTCCTGGATCCCCGTGTCCGTGCCGGTCTCTGACATTTCAGGAACGGTCGTGGTGACGGCAGGGCGGTTCTCCCCGCGGCGATTGTTGGCTGGGGACTGGACGCGTCCGGTCGGCGGGTTGCTTGTGCTGGCCTTGATTATCTGCGCGATCGGCGGGGATGCGCTAGCGCCGTACAGTCCCTTCAAGATGGCGCTAGGCATCCGTTTCTCAAATCCTTCCTGGGCGCATTGGCTGGGCACCGATCAGTTAGGGCGGGATATCCTTAGCCGCATGATTGTGGGCGCCCGTTTCGCGTTGTTCCTCGGTCTGTCGGCGACTGGTATTTCGGTTATTGGCGGGGTGTTGCTCGGTCTGATCGCCGGCTTTGGCCCGCGCTGGCTGGATGCGATGTTGCTTGTGATCTTCGACACCACCTATTCTTTTCCGGTGGTGATGCTGGCGCTGGCGGTGATCACGCTGCTCGGTCCGGATCTCGGCACGGTCCTACTCATCATCGTCATCGTCACGATCCCCCGTTATGCGCGCCTTATCCGCACTTCCACCCAGAGCATTCGTGTCGCGGAATTCATTGTGGCCGAGCGCTCGTTAGGCGCGAGACCAGCGCGCATTCTGCTGCGCCACGTCCTGCCCAACGTCATCGGCCCGCTGCTGATCCTTGCTAGTATGGATATTCCGGGCGTGATCACGCTCGAAGCCGGCTTGAGCTTCCTTGGTCTCGGTGTACCACCGCCCGCACCGAGCTGGGGACGGATGCTGAGTGAGGGATACAACTACATTCGCGACACGCCTTGGATCGTCGTCGGAGGCAGCTTGCCGCTGATCCTCACGACGCTAGGTTTTACTTTCCTTGGCGAGGGCCTTCGAGACGCACTGGATCCAAGACTGCGGCGCGGCCGGTGAACGGGGCTATGGCAGGGCCGATGCTCGATGTGAGGGACCTCAGCGTCTCCTTCGCCAGCGCTGCCGGCAGAGTTCAGGCGCTTCGGCATGTCGATTTGGCGGTAGTCCGCGGCGCCATAATGGGAATTGTCGGCGAAAGTGGCTCCGGAAAGTCTACGCTGATCGGTGCGGCAACCCGGCTGCTACCGGAGAATGCCGATATCAGCGGTGCTGTGCAGTTCGATGGCGAAGACCTGCTAGCCCTTAAGTCCGCTGCCCTACGTGCCTTGCGGGGTCGGCGTATAGCGATGGTCTTCCAAGACCCAATGACGGCACTGAATCCGGTGCTATCGATCGGACAACAGATGACGGATATTCAGTATCGCGATCGCCTTTCTGCGACGGATAAACGTGACCGAGCCGCCGCGATGCTTAGCCGCGTCGGCATTCCTGACGCCGCAGCGCGCCTGTCTCGCCATCCACATGAGTTCAGCGGAGGCATGCGCCAGCGCATCGCAATTGCCATGGCGCTGCTGGGTAATCCCGACCTTCTGATCGCCGACGAGCCGACGACAGCGCTGGATGTCACGATGGAGGCGCAGATCATCCACTTGCTGCGTCTCCTGCGTAAAGATTTTCACGGATCTATTCTATTTGTCTCGCATAACCTGGGACTTATCGCCGAGCTTTGTGACGACGTGACGATCCTTTATGCGGGTGAGGTTATGGAACAGGCACCGGTGCGGAATATTCTTCTGCAACCACGCCATCCCTATACGCGAGCGCTTCTGGATTGCGATCCGGCGCGTATCCCGGGCATGGCGCGGATCCTACCGACAATCGGGGGTGAAGTGCCAAACCTCGTCTCGCCCCCGCCAGGCTGCGTCTTTGCGCCACGATGCCAAATGGCGAGCGACATATGTCTTACGCCACCGCCGGCGCACCGTGTCGGCCTCGGACACGTTGCTCGTTGTCACAAAGTCGGTCCGTGAGCGCTCTGCTGGAGGTAAAGGGGCTCGGCGTGCGCTATGATGCCCCGCGTATTCTTCCTTTTGCGGCGCGTCACGGGGTCGATGCGGTGCTGGACGTTTCATTTGATATCTTGGCCGGGTCAACCTTCGCTTTGGTGGGCGAAAGCGGATCGGGCAAGAGCACGCTCGGCCGCGCTGTCATGGGCCTTGCGCCATTCCGTGCAGGACAAATTAAGATTGCCGGCGCCGCCATGCCCTCAGGCGGGGACGCGTCCCTCGTGTTGTGGAGGCGACAGATGGCGATGATGTTTCAGGACGCGATCGCGTCGCTTAGCCCGCGCCTGACCGTGCGGTCGCTGGTGACGGAACCTTTCGACATTCATGGCTTCAGGCAGGGTTTGCGTGCGCGGGACCGCGAGGCCGAATGCCGGCGATTGCTGGCCTTGGTCGGTCTTCCGGCGGACTTCGCCGAGCGCTATCCTCATCAGCTCAGCGGCGGGCAGGCGCGCCGTGTGGGCGTCGCACGTGCCCTGGCACTATCGCCAAGGCTGATCATCGCTGACGAACCAACTGCTGGCCTGGACGTATCCGTCCAAGGCGAAATCCTAAACCTTCTTCGGCGATTGCAAGATGAACTCGGGCTCACCTATCTGCTGATCTCCCATAATCTCGCAGTGGTGCGCCATGTCAGCGATCGCATGGCAATCATGTATATGGGTCGTTTCGTCGAGATGGGGGATACGGCCGAGATTTATGCCGATCCCGCGCATCCTTACACGCACGGGCTGCTGGCGGCTCAGCCCGAGATTGATCCGGACAAGCGCCGCGAGGATGTCGAGTTGATGGGCGAAGTACCTAGTCTGGCCGCGCGTCCTTCCGGGTGTGAATTCCACACTAGGTGTCCGCGCGCGCAACCGCTCTGCACCGAACAGGCTCCCGACGACAGAAATATCGGGCAGCGGGTGGCGCGTTGCCACTTCCCGCTCGTGTCGTAGGTCGATCGCCCGATTTCTTCATCATGCCCAGCTCGGAGCAGTGCGCCCCTCGCCGAGCATGATTTGTGCCTTCAGGCGTTTCCGAATGCGAAGAGCAGTGGCACGCCGTCCGGCAGCAAAGCTGGAACCACATTGTCGCGCGTAATGCTGGGCGTCGCGCCGTTTGTGATGAAGAGGTATGCACCTGATTCTTCCATAAGGTCCTGCATATGCTGATACGTCGCGTTGCGTTCCTTCGAATCGCGCATATGCAATGCCTTCTCCTGCAGCTTATCGAACTCTGGGCTGCTCCAACGTTCCCAGTTCCAGACGCCGATCTGGGCGGTCGTAAACCAAGCCGTGGCCCACGAGGGGTCGGGTTCCATTGTGTAACGGTTGAGGATGAGCTGGATTTCGTTCCAACTCGTGCCCGTCTGGCTGCCGAGGGTCCAGAAGGTGCCGGAGTCATAGGGTTTGATGTCGGCCGTGATACCCACTTCGCTCAGGCTGGCCTGAATCACTTGCGCAGCGGACAGGAACTCCGATGTATTGAGGCAGGCGAGGGTGACACGCAGGCCTTCTGACTTACCAGCCTTCTCAAGCGACGCCTTGGCCGCATTCGGATCATAGCCATAGAGGTTCTTCGTCCGATGACCGAGCAGACTGGGAGCGACGATACCGGTCGCGCGCTGCGCCTGACCGAAATAAGCCGCCTCTAGCACGGAATCCATATCGACCGCCTGCTGGATCGCGCGTCGGACGTTGACGTCTTGCAAGTTTGGATGTGTAAGGTTCATGCCGAGCCAGGTGAAAGCAAGGGACGGCCGTTCGATCAGCACGGCATGTGCCGGAGCCTTTTTCTTCAGTCGGGCAAGCGCATCCAGCCCGATCCAGGTGAAATCCAGACTCCCCGCCTCGAATGCAATCTCTGCAGTATTCGGGTCTTCGATCGGATAAATCTCGATGCTATCAAAGGTGGGTGGTGTGCCGGAGAAGTCCGGATTGCGCGTAAGGACGGTTTTCTGTTTCGGCACCCACTGGCCGATCTGGTAGGGGCCGGAGACTGCCGGAAAGGCAGTGGTGAACTTCTTGCCGGGCAGCGCTTCCACCGCCTTCTTGCAGACGATCATACCAGATGCCTCTGGCAGCGTGCTGGTCCAGAGCGGCGCGAAATACTCCTTCAAAACAATCACACCGGAGTAGCTGTCGGTAACCTCGACATGGTCGAGCGACGACCAGTCGGTCATGTAGGGGGACTGGTTCTTCGGGTTCGCTATCCGCTCGAAGGAATATTTGACATCCTCAGCCGTCAGCTCACCGAATCCGTTGGACCATTTGATGCCCTTGCGTAGCGTGAAGGCCACATGAGTGTCGTCGATCTGCTTGATTGATTCCGCTGCGTCTAACTCCCAGTCCCAAGAGGTACCGGGCTTGTGGCGGATAAGCTTGCTCAGGCAGCAGACGGCAATATCGACATCAGGCTGTGAAATCCAATCCAGTGGATCGAGCACCTGAAGGTCGGAATAGGAGCGGGCGCGGAGGACCTTCGACACCGCGGCGTCGGCAGCACTGGGCAGGCCACCGGTCGCGGCCAAACCGATCGCAGCTAGTCCCTGAAGCGCCTGCCGTCTGTTCAATCTCAGGGCACTCATTACGAAACTCCTCAGTTGTAAAGACAACTGCATTGTGAAGCGCAAATCCAACATGGAAGGCCTGTGGCGTCAATCGACGCGCGGGTCATCATCCGACATGGTATCTGAGGTAACTCTCATCTTCCACGTATACTTTGCCAAGCTCGGCGGCTTCCGTCATTGTGTGTCGCCGGCTCCATTCGCGACGGGCCGTCGTTCCAGGCGTGAAGAGCAGGCAAACTATGGATCGGAGCGAGTTGAATTGCTTTTAAACGATCCATAGGTTGCCCGCTGATGGGCGGGGCGGGGCGACGTCACGGGTGCAGCAGAGAAACCTGGCCTGCGCCAAACTCGCCTAGTAACATGTGCCTGGGAAATGCTCGCACGCTGGTCACGAGCCTCAACACGAGATAACGCGCCTATCTGCCTGTTGACCAAATTACCCGAAAATTGGGACTCACGAAATCGAGGATACAGTTGGCTACAAGTTGCGGGCTCTCCAATGTCGCAAGATGGCCCGTTGCTATCTCCAAATAGCGCTCGTTTGGGATGAGATCGACGAGCCCTTGTGTATAAGCGGGCGGGACCAAATAATCGTGGGTGCGACCGGTAGCCAAAGTAGGTTTGTTGATGCGCCGCGCTTGGTCTCTTACATCCTGTGTCAGAAGCAATTCGAGCTGCCGCGCCAAGCCATCCCAATTACTTCGGGCAACGATTTCCTCAATGAACTGAAGCACTGTCGGATAGTCCATCTTGGCGAGGAAATCCGGGGCAAAGCCGGTAAACAGGAGCAAACGCGTCAGCGCCTTCCGATCTGTGCGGATCAGATCCCGCCATAGCTCGAATTGCAGTGTCTGGCGCGCATCTGCGCTCGTCGAGGACGCAGCGAGCAATATGACAGAGCGCACAAGATGGGGGTATTCGGCCGCGAGACAGGTCGCAACTGTAGCGCCGAAGGTGAAGCCGACGAGATCAAAGGGTGTCGCGCCCGCCAGATCAGCTGCTGCGACTGCTTGAGCGGCCAGCATAGCGACGGTTAACGGCCTTCCATCATCAACCGTCTCGCCCGGTCCCGAAAAGTCCGGTCGGACGACGGTGTGACATTTGGACAGCCGGCCGATCAATTGGCTCCGATTTGTTTCGGAATTGCCGCCCGCGCCGTGCAGGAGGATCGGGCCGGGCCCGCCCCATCAACCTGAAAAGCCACCGTCGCCTCATCAACCTCAACACAATGTTTCATTGCTTGCGATCGCTCCTACACGGTCTGACCGCAGAACCTGTGCTATCTGCGGCAGGCCAGCGCACCACGCAGGCATGCTCAAATTGTGACCGCGCCTTAGATCAGGGGCCGGCCTCGATTACGCCGTAAAACGTAGACCGCCGTCGCAGATCAGCGTCTGGCCGGTCATGAAGTCGTCGGCGATCAGAACGCGATCGCCTGCGCCACGTCCTCCGGCCGCCAGACGCGGCCGACCGGGGTTCTGGCCGCGAAGTCTTTGAACATCGCCTGCTTCTGGGCCTCAGGCAGGGCGTCCCACCAGGGCGTATCAATCACGCCCGGGGAGACCCCATTCACTCGCATGGGCTTGAGTTCGACTGCGAGGATCTGGACGGCGGCGGTCAGTGATCACGAGTCTCTCGTTCAACCGGAAGCAGCTCGTGCTTACGGAACGCGGTGTCGCTGAGGCGGGAGACAAACCCCGTCGCCGCGCCGAGCCGAAGCAGAGCTGGGTAGGCTTCGGGTCCGCCGAGCGTCGCCCAGTCCTGCTCGACACCGGTTTGCAGGAACGCTGTCGCCAGTAGCGCTGCGCGATCCGATGCTTCGAGCCGAGCGAGCAAGGATTGAATTTGATCCAAGCTGGCGTGAAGGATCCCGGTCCGCCGGGGCAGGCAGTCGAGCCCGGCGATCCAGTAACCCGAGCGTCGCAGCGACGCGGCGAAGGCCTCGCGCGTCAGCGGCTCCAGTCGATCCGAAGCCTGCGCGAAATCCTCCCATTCATTCTCACTCACCTGGAGGTCGGTGATGCTACCAGCCGCGAGCGGGGGATCGCCCTCCGGATAGCGGACGGTAGGGCCACCCGCGAAAAGAAGATCAAACGATCCTGGGGCCCGAGCGCCTTCGCGAGCTCAAGCAGCACCTGGGCCAACGGGGAATCCGCCGGGAGACGGTGAAGATCGTCGATGACGAAGAGGATGGGAGGCCGCGTGCCTCCCTTGAAGAGAGCCCGGAACCAATGGGCCGAGAAGCTCTTCAGTTGAGAGAAAGCTTCCGGGGTATAGGCGGGGAGGGGCTCCTCATTGTCGTTGAGCTGTTCCTCGAGGGCTGATCCGACGAGCTGGAAGAAGGCCGCGATGTCCTCGTCGGCATCGTCGGCCTGATACCAGATGGCGTGGCCTGTCCGCTGCACGACCCAGTCGAAGCAAAGCCAGCTGGCGGCGAGGAAGGTCTTGCCGCTCGCCGGCGGACCCACAATGGCGATGACGCCGGCCTTCGATACTGCCTCCATCCGCTTGAACAGACGCCGTCGCGCGACCATGCCATCGGCAAGCGCTGGTGAAAGCTTGTGCGGGAAGGTGGATGCGACGGTTAATGCAGTAGCTCCACCAAAGCGGAGGGGCAGCAGAGACATAGCGACGAAAGCTCCGAGACTAAAATGAATGACTCAAATGAGGCGATGTCGTTATGAAAATATCAGTCGCTCATGGAAGACACCAGCCTCGATCAAGCGGCGATTTGCATTCGCGCGGATGAGACTGTTCTGCATTCGACCAGGCGCCGACAAATGACGCGAATTCGATCCTTCTCTTCGTCGGTTTCCTCTACAGCGCGAAGTGCGTGCCCTCGCTGTGACGGTCCGTCTACCCCAACACTCCAAGCGAGCGCGGCTAACCATTGATGTCCAACCGGCGGCGTGGCACGAAAAGGACGCTCAATGATCGACGAGTAGGAGGAACATGGCGACGACGACCGGGGCGTGGGAGCTGGTCCACGAGCAACATACGCCGATCAAACAGGCGGCGAGACGACTTGGCGTTCGAGTCTGTGAGCTCTACGAGCTGTTGCAAAAGGAGAAGGCCGAGCGCGACAATGCGAACCACCGAGCCGTCGCTCTTCTATCCGCTGTCGTCGCTCCTCGAACTGCTCCGCCTGCTCAGGACGGCGATGTTAGAGCGCGCGCCGAGCGGCTCCTGGATGACGGTCTCGGAACGCGCAGCATTTGTGAAAGGCTGGGCCGCACGGAGAGATGGCTCGCTTCGGTGAGGCAAGACCGCGAGATGAAGTCGACCTCCGAAAGTCCAAGGGGCGGAGCACCCTAATCCGTCTAGCAAATGCGAGCAGGCTCACAGCAGCTGATTCCCTTTCTTGATTTCTCGGCCGCCGTTGATTCAGCGAATTCATCTAGGTGCTCCGACATAGTGTTTGGCGCACAGCGAGGAGAGAGTTAGGATTCGGCCAGTTCTTCTGGGAGAACCCGACATGGTCGTCATTCGGGCCAACGGGGCGCGGCTTGAACTCGAGGCGCCCTATCATCCCGCACTTCCGTATCGTGCAAGGCAGGTCGGTGGAACGTGGCTCGGCTCGACGACCGGCTGGGTCTTTCCACTCAAAGCGGAGCAGGCACTGCGCGCGCTTTGTCAGGACATCTGGGCGGTCGATGGCAGGATTGCCGCTCTAGAAGACTTGGTTGATCTTCGGATCACGGTCGACGAGCGGGTGCCATTTCGCTCCGTGTTCGAAGCGCGTGAGACGCCGATCTATCTCGTCGGACGCGAGATCGCTGCGTCCCTCAGGAACCTGCGTGGGGCTCGCCCAGGCCGAGGCATCCGGTTCCTCTCGGGGAAGCCAAGATGCCTCACGTCGCCCAGCACGTGGGCGACATCTATTCCCGATGGCGCTGTCTTCCTGATTCGCGACGTGCCGCGCTGCGCCCTCGGCCGCTTTCGGGAAGCCGTCGGCAAGGCTGGCCATGTCGAGGAGAGTGCTTCTAGATATTGCGAAAGCGCGAGTGATCCTGTGAAAGGTTGACGGCGTCGCCTCGGCGATGTGGGACCTTAGACCAACTTCTTGAGCAACGGCGAGACTTTGAACCTCACGGTTTTGCCCGCCTTTACCTTGACCGGCTCACCTGTGCGTGGGTTGAGCTCCTTGCGGGCCTTTGTCTTGGCGACACGAAAGGTGCCGAAGCTGGGTAAGGTGAAGCCGCCGGAGGTTTTCAGCTCTTTGACGATGGCATCTATGAGGTCACTGCCGCTCGATTCGCCGCGACACCAGTCAACTCAGCAGAGTCCTGCAGAACGGAGGCAATGAAGCCTTTTGACACGCGCTCGGGCGCGTTAATGCGTCGAGCACCCGAGCGGGGTGTCACGCCATGCAACGTCAAATTCGACGCCGGTCTGCGTTATACGGTATGTGCCGCCCACCAGGCGTGGGCGCGTGGACTTCCAATGCGGACGGGGAAACGAGCCGGCCGATACCCACCTTAGTAGAGGGGCGACCACTTCACGCGCCGACCAATGAGAGCAAGCTTAACAGGTTCGGCGTGTCGACGATCCTACTTAGATGTGCCAGTGTTTGCCCTTATGAGAGAAGATTCAGAAAATCAGGCCATTTCCGGCGCGTGACAAGCTCAACCGGCATAGATGGAGCGAGGAATAGAATGTTCGGGATAAACGACCGCATCCGAAAGCACAGTGAGACACACGGCCCCATCCAGGTCGCGGTCATCGGCACCGGCGCCATGGGCGGCGCTCTTGTTGATCAGCTCACCATGGCACGGGGGATGCAGGCTGAGGTCGTAGTAGATGTTGATCTTGGCCGTGCCGCCGAAGTGCTGGGCGCCGCCGGCTTCATGGAGAACCAGATCACACGCTGCGTATCGGTTGAAGAAGCGGATGCGGCGCTGGCTGCCGGTCACAAGGTGATTACGACGAAGGCGGAAATCGCCTGGAGTCTGCCACAGATTGATTGCGTCGTGGAGGCAACCGGCAATCCGACATTCTTCGCCGATGTCGCGCTGGCCACGATCGCGGCCAAGAAGCACCTTGTCACCTTCAACGTTGAAGGTGATGTGCTAGTCGGGAACATCCTCAAGAAGAAAGCGGACGATGCGGGTGTCGTCTATACTGGCATCCACGGCGATGAACCGGGCGTGGTGAAGGCGCTGTATGATGAAGCTGATGCGCTTGGCTTCGAAATTCTCGCGGCTGGACGGCATGACTACGGCGGCGGCGACGTCAAATGGAATAAGGAAAATGTGGGCGCCTATCTCAAAAACGTGAGCGCGGGCGCCGTGCAGCGCAATGCAGCCCTCTTCGCCTCGTTCGTCGACGGCTCTAAGACGAACGAAGAATGCTGCATGATCGCAAACGCGACCGGGCTCGAGCCCGATATCCGCGGAATGCATGGACCGGCAGTCACCTTTAACGAGTTCGCGCAGCGTGTTCCCCAGCTCCTCGACAGCCGCGAAAATGGCGGCATCCTAAGTCGCACCGGTGTGGTCGAACGTATCGTCCCGGCGGAAGGTGCCCACGTCCAGCCTGTCTGGTGCTTCGTCGTAGTGCGAATTCGGAATGAACTGCAGCGGGTGTTTATGAATTCTATGTCCGGCCTCGGCAACCTGGTGGACGATAGGAGTCCCCTCGGTAGCGCAGCAGGCGTCCAACTACTCACTTCGCCGAAGGGAAAGTCGACGGTCGGCATCTTCTACACGCCTTATCATTACGTGGCGATCCAGGCGCCGATCTCAATTGCCATGGCAGTCGTCGATCGGCAGGTGACCATCGCACCGCTGACAAGCGGCAAGCGCTACGCCGACGTCATGGCGCTGACGAAAAAGGACCTCCTCCAAGGTGAGGTCATCGACGAGATTGGAGGCCTTTGCGTCGCGGGGCGTGTGGAAAAGGCGCGCATTGTGAGTGAAGGCAATTTTCTTCCCTTCGCCCTGGCGCGAGATGCCACAATGAAACGAGCCGTCTCGAAAGGAGAATACCTCACCTATGACGATGTAGTGCTCGGTCCCGCGAATGACCGCCTCGTGGCACTCCGCCGTGAACAGGACATCCTGTTTCCACCAGCCTGAACGGAACGAAGATGAGGAGTGGACTCTGGCGCAAGATGCGGCTCGCCGCGTCGCCGAGCACACCACCCCCGAAGCAGCCAGCCGCGAGGCCGTTGAGTTGTGACCTGAGGCGCGGTCAGTCCACATAGGCTTACTGTGCAGCAGACACCAGCCGTCCCTCCCTCAACACGCGGGAAGGGGTTTTTCGCGTTTTGATTACTTGTCCCCGCTCGCAACCGAGCGATGCTCGTGAATGCAGCGGCGGCGACGCGGGGTTCTCGACCGGGATGCCATTAGCCGAAGAAAAGCGTCCTGTCCGGCGGGTGCCCACAGGCACAGCCATGAGCCGTCTCACCGAAGATGTTCTTGAACACGTGTGGGGCACTCGCCGGAATGTTGATGGCCGAGGGTGCTCGTAAGTTTGCGTCTCCCCTCGGAAGGCGAACTCCAGCTCGTTGCCCAGCAGCGTGGATATCTCCTCAAAATTATGACGGTGCGGCGGCGGCCCGCTGCCGTCGGGCACCAGCATGTCGATCAGCCAAAAGCGCCTCGCAGTCTGCGCTCCGATATGAGGATGTAGGTGTCGCCCACGACCGCCATGTGACGCAGTTGAGGATCGTCAGGGGCGGCAGCCGTAAGGCTGCGATTGGGATCGCGGCTGCGGTCGTCTGGTGCGATCGCGCGATTCGGTTGAGGTGCCAAGCTTGAGACGGGGGCGTCTTACGGCTGACCGCTGCCTCCCGCCGCGCCATAGACTTGTCCGGTCGCAAAACTGGCATCCGCGGCCGCCAACTGGACATAGATCGAGCCCAGCTCCGCTGGCTGACCGGGACGACCAAGTGGCGTCATGCTTCCGAACTTTTCGAGCTTCTCCTGTGACGCACCGCCCGTCACCTGAAGCGCCGTCCAAATGGGCCCGGGTGCCACGCCGTTTACACGAATACCCTTCGGGCCAAGCTGCTTGGCTAGAGATTTAACAAAATTCATCGTCGCCGCCTTTGTCTGCGCGTAGTCGTAAAGATCGGGCGTGGGATCGTACGCTTGTTCCGACGTCGTCGCGATAATGGCAGAGCCGGGCGGCATGTGATGCAGCGCCGCCTTGATAATCCAGAATGGCGCGTAGATGTTTGTCTTAATCGTCCAGTCGAACTGCTCGGTCGAAATGTCCAAGATGGAGTTGTGTGCCTGCTGACGGCCGGCATTGCTCACCAAGATATCCAAACCGCCGAGCCCGGCGACTGCATCCGTGACAAGCTTCTGGCAGAAGGCCTCGTCGCGAATATCTCCGGGAATTGCAACCGCGACCCGACCTTCTGCCTTGATGAGCGCGATGACTTCGCGGGCATCGGGTTCTTCGGCAGGAAGGTAATTTATTGCCACATCAACACCTTCGCGCGCGTAGGCAACAGCAGCAGCGCGGCCCATCCCGGAATCACCTCCGGTAATGAGCGCCTTGCGTCCAGCGAGCCGACCTGATCCCCGATAGCTCTGCTCGCCATGGTTAGGGCGGGGCTCCATTTTGCTGACCAAACCCGGCCAGGCTTGCAACTGCTTCTTAAAAGGCGGTCGTGGGTATTTGTGGGTCGGGTCTTGCAACGGCCGCGACGGCGAGGGCGGTGACGATGTCTGTTGGCCGAGAGCCGGCCGCACCGCCGCCGCGACAGCAGCCAGTCCGATGCCAGCTCCACCGACCACGTTGCGCCGCGAAATCGCCTTTTCGTCGCTAATTGCCATGAGGCAGCCTCCCGAAATGGAGCAGCGGTATCCGCGGACTTGCATGCTCCCGCTGCGATATGGAGCCTGGCGTTCGAGTTTCGAGGAAAACCTGGAGTTGCCAAGAGAACGTGTGAGCGGGTGGCCCCGCCTGGTGTGCCTCTTCACCTTCGCGCCTTAACGCGTTGCCATCCCGACATTTGGCTGGTGATCCGGTAACGCCCTCGCCACCTCGGAAAGACGTTAGGGTCTCCGACTCTCCGATCTCGCGGATTGAGTAAGACGAGCAAATCGCGAGCTGAAGTTGCGGTTTCGTGACAGCGCCTAGCGCAAAGTTCAAGTCAAACCGCCCCAGCTGCCGGAACGGCGATGAGCGAGCCACTCAATGAGCCAGGACCGGAAGCGCGCTTCCTCAGCCTGCGCGCAGGCATTTGGGATGTCACGGAAACAGTTTGGCCCGCTCCTCATGCCGCTCCAGTTATAAGCACTGGCTTGGTCGGCGAACGTGTGATGATCGGCACGTTGATTCAGGAGTTCATCCGTCTGCCGGGGGATACTACCCACTCGGCCGTCAAACGAACCGACCTGCTCTGCTACAACCGACTAGATGGCCGCTGGGACTATGTGTCCTTCGACAGAAGGGATCCGGTCGGTTTTATGCCGGCCTGGAGCCTGGACCGGCAACCTCGACCGGATCGCATTAAGCTTCGCACCCATAGCCGTCGTCGGCGGCACAATATCGACCGGCCAGTTTCTACGGATGCGGCAGGAACTCGCTACGCAAGGCCCCGATCACGACACAAACGAGCAGTATTTCACGATGGCGGACGGCACCGGCACGGAGTGGCTCAATCACCGATATGACTATGTCCGTCGCGTCTGAATGGCACGCGATTATCGCGACGTGAAATGCGAACTACAGTTTCGACGCAGGGAGCATCTTGAGGTGACGCTTCAGCGCTCAGTCCAGTTGGCGGCGCTAAATAAGGGTGGGATCAGTGGCCGGGGTAGCCGAACAAGTCGAACGTCGGCAGGAGCGAAGTGAGTTTGGCGTAGAAGCCTGGATGCAGGCCGCCCGGAATTTGCTCACCAGCCGCCTTTGAGCTGCTCGGCCGTCGTCCGCTTCGCGGGATCGACGGGATCGGTGAGAGCCGATTGAAAGAGCACCTCCACGACTTGCCCGAACGTCTCGCTCGCGATGTGTGTCGTCGTCGAGGCCTCGCTGTGCGTTGTTGAAGCTCCCTCTGACTAGCGCAATGCGTTTTCGGCTCAAACGACTTTCGATTGAGCAGGTCATTGGGATCGACCGCCTCCAGCAATGCTGCGTGGGCGGACACGCGGCTATCCAATGCCCGAAACAAGGTTGAACGATAGATCGTCAAATCCTCGCCGACCGCGAGGTCAGCGAAAAGCGTGGACGGCGCGGTCGGCCGAGGACCATACGTGAAGACGAGCCTTGCCTCGCTACAGTTCGGATCAAGATCGACGATGCAAACACTCAGCGGGCTGAGATCTGGAGCATCGACGTCAAAGGTGATGTCGATCGTTACCTTGATGGAGGGAAGGAGGGAAGGAAGGGGTGCGACGATGTCTGGCGCAACAGCTCCCCCTGAAGTCCGGACCGCGGAAGGCGGGCCGCGCTACGGACAAGGTATACGCTAGGGATGTCCGCTTGCAGACACTTGTCCGCTGCAAGCGTCGACAGATACCTTCCGAGCGTCAGTCGCGCGGTATTGACAGCCCCGCGAGAAGCGGCGCGTAGGCGGCGAGCCTGCTGGACACGAACTCCGTGAAGAGTCGCACGCGCTTCGTCTTGCGTGTCTCCCCCTGTGTGAGAAGCCAAACCGTTCCGTACATGTGCAGATCGGTGCCCGGCACCCTCACCAGTAGGGGATCGGCATCGCCAATGAAGCACGGCAGTGTCGTCATCCCGAGCCCTTGCCTTACTGCAGCGATTTGTGCCTCAGCATCCGTGGTCCTGAATGGGACCCCTGTGGTGCGAACCTCGCCCTCGCTGGCCCAGTCCGGAATTCCATGCATGCTGATGACGATCCACCGGATGGAATCCGGTGCGCTTGCCCGCCACGCGGCGAGTCGATCGCGAGACATGTAGACGCCGCCGAGCAGCTCCGGTCCCTTCAGGCCGTGAAGATTGAGCGGCAGGGTTTTGCGGTCGTAAACGACGCGGATCGCGACATCGGCCTCTCGGTTGGTCAGATTTGCCAGCTCACCTGACGACAAGATTTCCATTTCGATGTCCGGATGCAGACGCGCGAAATCGGCGAAGTCCGGCATCAGCAGGTGTGTCGCAAGGGGCGGCGTTAGCGTCACCCGCAGAAGCCCGCGCACGCTCTGGTCGCGCCCGAAGACGCGCGTCTCCAGCTGGTGCGACGACGCTTCCATCTGGATGGCGAGCTCAAGGACCTCCTCGCCCGCAGCCGTCAGGCGGTATCCTGAAGGTAGCTTTTCGAACATCTGCGCCCCAAGGCGTTCCTCGAGCTGGGCGATGCGTCGCAGCACGGTCGAGTGGTTGACACCCAGGCGCCCGGCGGCAGCCCGCACTGAGCCTCCGCGCGCCGCGGCAAGAAAGTAGCGAACGTCATCCCAGTCGATCATGGTGCATTCTCGCGCCGCCAGCTGCGCCCTCCGAGCCCGTTCTACCACATCGAGCCGCAGCGCGCGCAATTGCCGCGCCGTTCAACCATCCCGCCGGATCGATTTCGCACCACCGATGTGCGCGATTCCGCACTCATCGCCAGCTTCCGGCAAGCTATGTTGAGGCCCTCGGGAGACATCACCCCTCCGTCGAAAACCCGAGATAGCGAAACGAAGGATGCACGACATGACCCGATTGAGTGGAAAAACCGCTGTCATCACGGGCGGAGCCACCGGCATCGGCCTCGCCGCAGCAAAGCGCTTCATCGAGGAGGGCGCTTTCGTCTTCATCTTCGGCCGTCGACAAGAAGCGCTCGACGCCGCCGTCGCAGAACTCGGACCCAATGCCCGTGCCGTAATGGGCTCGGTGTCCGATCTGGCCGACCTCGACCGGCTTTACACCGCGGTCAAGGCCGAGCGCGGGACCCTCGACATCGTCTTCGCGAACGCCGGGGCGGGAAGCGTGGCCAAGCTTGGCGAGATCACCGCCGAGCACATTGACGAAACCTTCGACACCAATGTGAAGGGCACGATCTTCACGGTCCAGAAGGCGCTGCCGCTGATGGGCAAGGGCGGTTCGATCATCTTGACCGGTTCGAGCGCCGGCACCACCGGCGCCCCCGGAATGACCGCCTACAGCGCGAGCAAGGCGGCTGTGCGCAACCTCGCGCGCACCTGGGCGGAGGACCTAAAGGGCACTGGCATTCGGGTGAACGTGCTGTCCCCCGGGGCGACGGCGACCGAACTCGCGAAGGCGGCGCTCGGCGAGGAGGGCCAGAAGGCCTACGCCGCGATGACGCCGCTCCAGCGCATGGCCGATCCGGCGGAAATCGGGGCCGTGGCCGCCTTTCTCGCATCATCGGACAGCAGCTTCATGACCGCCAGCGAGGTCGCCGTTGACGGCGGCCTGGCGCAACTCTGACCCCGGCGCGGTTCCCATGCCGGGCCCACGTAGCACCAGGGGAACAGTATTATGAAAACACTCGAAGGCAAGATCGCAGTCATCACGGGCGGAAGCAGCGGGATTGGGTTGGCCACAGCCAAACGTTTCGTGGGCGAAGGTGCGCACGTCGTGATCACGGGTCGACGAGAGAAGGAGCTGAAGGAAGCCGCAACTTTCACCGAGAGAAACGTTACGACGGTCGTGGGCGACGTGTCGCGCTTGGAAGATTTGGACCGCCTTTATGCCGTCGTGAAAGAGAAGCACGGCCACATCGACATTCTCTTCGCGAACGCGGGCGCGGGCACAATCGGACCGCTCGCGGTAGCTACTGAGGCCCATTTTGATCAGACCTTCGATGTGAACGTGAAGGGTCTGTTCTTTACGGTGCAGAAGGCCCTTCCCCTCTTCAAGGACGGCGGTTCGATTATCCTGAACTCTTCGGTGTCGAATGTGTTGGGCCTGCCAGGATTCAGTGCCTACGCCGCGAGTAAGGCGGCTGTCCGTAGCTTTGCGCGCGCTTGGACACTGGAGCTGAAAGATCGCAAAATCCGCGTGAATGCGATGAGCCCCGGTCCAACCGAGACCCCTGCCTTGGAGACAACGACGGGCCTTACCCCTGAGCAAGCCGAGCAAGCGGCCGCCCAGTTTGCGTCACAGGTCCCAATGGGTCGACGGGGCAGGCCAGAGGAAATCGCGGCTGCCGTCACGTTCCTTGCCTCCGATGAAAGCTCTTACATCACCGGCGTGGATCTGGCCGTCGATGGAGGCATGGCGCAGGTCTGATCCGGCGCTAACACAAGATCGGAGAGGCATTATGAGCTACGCGATTATCGGCTTTGGTAAGATCGGTCGCGCTCTTGCCAAGGCGTTTGCCCGCAACGGCATCGAAGTGTCCGTCGCAACCACACGCGACCCGGAAAGCTTCGCGTCCGATGCGGCCGCGATCGGACCCACGGTCATTCCCCAAACACTGGCGGAAGCGGTCAAGGCGGACATCATCTTTTTGGCTGTCCGTTTCGAGGCGCACCCGGATGTCGCGAAGGCGCTCCCCACCTGGCAGGGGAAGACAATCATCGACGTAACCAATGCCTACGGCGTGCCGCCCGAGGAACTGGGAGGACAGCCTTCTTCCAAGTTCATCGCGCAGGCCTTTACTGGCGCAAGACTGGTCAAGGGATTCAATCATCTGGCCGCGGCCGTCCTCGACCAAGATCCGGCCGCACATGGGGGCAGGAGAGTCGTGTTCCTGGCGAGCGACGATAACGCTGCCGCGGCGGAGATTGGTGCGCTTGCGGAAAATCTCGGTTTCGCGCCGATCGAACTTGGCGGGCTTTCGGAAGGCGGACTGCTTGTGCAGGCGCGCGGAAATAGTTGGGGTCGGCTGATCTTTAAGGACCTGGTCAAAGTCGACGGATGAAGACGACGTGCGCACCGGCAGGGCCACGATGCAGGGATCGAATCGAGCGCGATCCGATCCAAACGAAGTGGAGGCATTCCCATGAGCATTGAGAAGAACATCCAGACCGTGAAGGACTTCTTCGCCGCACTCGGCCGTGGCGACAGGGAGGCGCTGCTGGCGCTGGTCGCCGAAGACATCGAGTGGATCATTCCGGGCGAGGCCTGGCCGCTGGCCGGAACGTATCGCGGGCACGCAGGGCTGGCGAATTTGCTTGGGACAGCGTCCAAGTCGATAGAAACGTCCACGGAACCCCGGGAGTTCGTAGCGCAAGGAGACCGGGTCCTGGTCATCGGCTTCGCGAGGGGAAAGATCAAAGCCACGAACAAGACGTTCGAGGACGACTGGATCTTCGCCATCACGGTCCGGGACGGCAGACTGACGAGCATTCGGGAATATGTCGACACCCAGGCATTGGCGCGGGCGGCCGAGGTAGATGCGTCCGGGCCGGCGTAGCGCTGGCCATCTGCGGCCATCGACTCAGGGTCGACGGTGAATGAGCCGCGGATCGCGCCCCCGCACGCTGCGCCTTCTTCAAATGCCGACTTGTAATGGAGATCTTGATGTACGACCAATCCAAACAATCTGAGTTGATCCGGTTCTCGCGCGTCGATGCGGGCTCCACTGTCATTGACGTTTACCCGGGCGACGGCAACTGGACCCGCCTCTTCTCCGACATCGTGGGGCTCGGAGGTTGGGTCTACAGCTTCGTGCCGGCCGAAGTCGCCCATTTCAAGAACGATCCGGTCGGCAGCATGCGGACGCTTGCGAAGGAGCCGGGCCGAGAGAACGTCGTGGTTGTCTCAGCGGACATCGTGGCGATGCCGGAGGTCACACAGCCGGCGGACGTCCTTTGGCTGCACCTCTTCTACCACGATCTCCACACCGCGCTGATCCAGGCCAGAGGCGCGACGGCGGCCGACTTCAATCGAGCTGTCTACAAGCTGCTGAAGCCCGGCGGGTACTATGTCATCGTAGACCATGCCGCCGCCGCAGGCTCAGGCACGAGCGACACCCAGTCTCTGCATCGGATCGACCCTGCGGCCGTCCGCGATGAGGTGGAGGCGGCCGGCTTCGTGCTGGATGCACAAAGCACCTTGCTCGTGAACAAGGATGATTCGCACTCGATCAAGGTTTTTGAACCCGGGATCAAGGGCGAGACCGATCGCCTCGCCTATCGGTTCGTGAAGCCCTGACAGGTCTCGGGCACTCCCAAGCGATTTCAGGAGTTCGGCTTTCTACGGCCGCATCTTCGACCACGAGCTGGTGTCGGCCGTGTAGCGAAAGGTCGAGCCGACCAGCTTGGAGAAGATTGCCGCAGGGCACGTAAACAACATATTAACACGCGAGAAGCTCTGTTGGACTAACCCGCTGCGCGGGAGTCGCGTGGTCGCGCGCGATAGGTTGAGCAATCCGGCGTAGTCTTCCGCGAGGCCGGTAATCGTTCGTTGTTCATCTGACTGCCCCGTTTGCAGGACCGTGGCACGCCACACCTGCATAGGAGCAATCGATGACCCCGCTTCGCCAACGCATGACCGAGGACATGAAGCTTCGCGGCTTCTCGCGACATACGCAACGTGCCTACGTCCAATACGTCGCCATATTCGCACAATACTTCCACAAATCGCCAGAACTCCTCGGGCCTGCCAAGATCCGAGCCTTTCAACTCTATCTGACCCAGGAGCCGCACCTATCGCCCAGTTCGATGGCCGTCGCGGTCACGGCGCTGCGGTTCCTCTACAAACCACCCTCAAGCGCGACTGGACCGTCGGTTCCAGGTCCTATTCAACCTGCTTCACTGTCTTTGTTGGCCTGACGGTCGTGTGACTGGCACTTAGGACAGTTGCGATTGCGACAAGAGTTGTAGGCGATGCGTTGATGACCGCAGCCGTCGCAGCGCTCGACATGCCCGCCGAGGGCTGCGGTGCGGCACAGCCCGATCGCTCGCATCGCGTGGCGCTGCACGGTGGAAAGCGACGCGCCTTGAATGGGCATTCTCCTACCCGGCCCAGCGATCAGTCTGAGCCATACCCCTCGGCATCGAACTCGAGGCTGGGCACGGACTGATTGCTCAGCCATGCGCCGACTGCCCACCGCAGTCATGAGATTTTGCCACCCTAATGTGAGGTTTTTCACTGCTGCCGAGGTATCAACCGAGGTACATACCTTGGCAGGCTTGGCCAGAGTCACATCAGCCAGTCGAGCAGATTGGAGCTCAGTCGCCGTGATTTTTTATTCCGCCTTGCGCGATCCAAACACCGGTTCTCGTGGCCGAGTTCGCCTTCCGATCGATGAGCCTGGTTTGCCCCAGACCGCAACGGGTCTCTTAGCGAGTGCGCCCCCTTATGCTTGTCTGAAAGGCGCTCGGAAGACTTCGCCGGCCCGAAGTTGGCCCTTACCGGAAACAGCCCGCGCAAACATTTTGGAGTTAGGTTTCTCGACTATCAGCGAGGTTTAGGCTGGGAGGATCGCCCAAGCATCGGCGGCACCCCCTTCACCAGCAACTAGGTCACGGCGATCAACATGGCGATGCGCCACCAGATGCGCGAGTCCTGGGGAAGATTCTGGCAGCTGCTATTTGCGCCTGATCAGCAATCGGGCGATCATTCATCAGAATCGGTGGCGGCCTCAGTGGAGACACGTATGCCAGCCCAAAAAGTAGTGATGCCCCGACGCGTCAGGTTGCTGCCGGCCATCCTCGCATTCGCAGTCTGCGGCATCGCTACGTCGGCACGGGCGAATTGGGCGTTCACTCATTGGGGCATGACGCCCGAGGAGGTCGTAGCAGCGTCGGGGGGCGCCGCACACGTCCTGCCGCCGAACGAGCGAACACGCTATGACGAATTACACTGGGAGCTGAGCGTCAAGGGCCATTACCGCGAAGGCCCCCTGGCGTATCAGATGGGCTTCATGTTCGACACCGAGACCCACCGCCTGAAGTGCGTTCTGTACAATGCAACGGGCGACGATGTGCGGCCGCTGACTGAGAACCTTATCGCGAAGCTGGGGAAGCCACAGAAGGACAGCGACTTCGGGTCGGTTCGGGACATGACCTGGACTCACGGCGATGAGGTTGAGCTGGCGATCAACCAGCAGCCGGCTGCCGCGGTAACCTACTGCGCGCCGGATTGAATCCCCCGCTCGCCGTCTTGTTCGCGCTTTGTTATTTCGCGATGGGGGAGGGCGATCCATGAACGACCAGGTCAGGCTCATCCCCTCGGACCTTCAGCCAGTTGATGACGCGGAACTCACCCGGCTCGTTCAGACAAGGCTCGAAAGCATGGGCCGGCGGTCGGTGCATCCGGCTGACAGGATCGCTGCGGCCCATCTCGCCGCGGAGGTCGTGCGCGCCATCCAGGGAGCGAACTACGTCATCCTCCAGGGACATCGCGCTGCTTGCGAATAGCGGCCGGTGCACCCGCCCGAATTCAGCCTCGTGCACCTCCTCTCGGATTGGCCCGAATGCTTCATCGAGGCGCGCAATGCCCGGTCTTTAAGCGGAGCACCGTGGCGTCGATTAAGCTTCTCATGCAGTAGCGCGGTGATATGCCGATGATGGAGGCCGTGAAGTAAGCGTCAGCCAACGGCCGCGGGATGGGGTGTTTGAGCAAATCTGCCCCAGGTCTATGATTTCCATTGCCAGGGCAGCAGATCGTCGATTTTGTGGATAGGATAGTCGGCGATTCTTCGGTCGAGGTTCAGATTCGGCGCACGGGAAACACGGTGCGCGGGCCGCCGCGTCGCTGGGGAGGGGCGGGTGAATGACGGGCTCTTACGGCAATCCCCGAGGATCAGTCGCGGCGTCCTCCTCCACCTCGCGCTTCGCCCTCAGACGCGCCTTGGAGGCCGCGCCGGCGCGTCGGTTCGCGTCTTCTGCGTTGCTTACGTGCTCCCTCTATCGCTGCCAACTCCTCGGGCGTCAGCACGACGGCTTCGTCACCCGGGCTCGGTGCGCCATGCCGAGGCTTCCAGTTGCGCATGTTGTCAAACGAATCAGAGAACTAACCCCGGGGCGAACTGAAGAATTGACCCCCACTCATTGTGCACTGATTTCGGCGGTATCGAGCGCAGATCCCGCCTTCTGCAGAAGGCCGGATCTGCGCTTCTCGCGAAGGCGATAGCTGTCTCCCAGGATAGTAATCACATCGGCATTGCCATCGTGCCGGAAAAAGCGTTCACGCAGCCAGTCGCCTTGCCCATCGAATGCCGATCGCCGCTCAGGCTTATGGAACGTGATAATGCCGCAGCCCGAAGGTAACGCCGCACCGTACTCCGTGCGCAGCCAAACTCGCTCGACAATCGTTTGGCTCCCCACCCAAGCCCATGGAGCTGCATCATCGCCGTGCCCTCTTCAGGCTGAAGCATCTCCTCTCCCTGCATTGTCCTCGCCAATGCAGGAAATTCTGGAACCCCACTCTCCATCTGTTCTTCCTTCTAAATCTCGAGGAGGTCAGTTCTCCAATTCGTCAGGGGGTCGCATTCTCACTTCGTCTGACGGAAACCTCACGTCATACGCGACTGATGTCGTCGGCCATCGATCAACCTCCTGGGCCAGGTCAGATAAAAAAGCCGGGACCGATGTCCCCAATGGACCACTGGCTCTTCTACCAAGCCGTCGGCATTCACGCCGATGACGTGACGACCGGCGGCTGGGTCTACGTCGGTGCCGCCGAAGTGCCGTCGGCAAAGAACGAAACGGATTAGCCTGCACTCAAGCCCCCTCGTTTCGAGAGCAGAAACGGACCGAACCGTTGTGGTGATGAACGGCTACGCTTTCCGTTTCGTCCTGCTCGGGACCGGCTGGGCTTCGGGCTCGGCCGCCTTACTCTTGCCACCCGTTATCGGCAGCTTGAGACCCGTCTGACGACGATCCGGCTCTTTACGCACCTTCGTTGGTTTCGGCTGTTCGTCCACGGTGTTCGCCTGCGCGAGGCTTCTCTTGAGCGCCGCCACAAGGTCAATGACATTTCCGCGTTCAATGGGCCTTTCCGGCTCCGTTACCAGTCCGCCACCCGCCAATTTCGCGTCTATCAGGGCCCGGAGCCGGATCTCGTAATGGTCTTCGAGATCGGCGGGATCGTATTTGCCGGACTGCCGCTGGATCAGCTGCGTGGCAAGATCGACCATCTCAGGATCGGTCTTGAGCTGCGCGGCCTTTTCGAAGAGGTCATCCGAGCTGTTGAGATCGCGGTCTTCGTAAAGTGTGTGGGCCATCAAGCCTATGCCTATCGGGCGCAAGGCGATTGTCCGCTCCCTCTGAGAGATGACGACGCGCGTCAGCGCTGTTTTGCCGGTCTTCGCAATCGCTTCACGGAGAACCGCGTAAACGTCCTCACCGGCCTTGCCGTCGGGCGCCAGGAAGTAGCTGGCGTCATAATACATTGGATCGATAGACCCTGCATCAACGAACTTCTCCACCGACATGATGGAGGAGCTTTCGACTTTCACGCTCTCAAAATCTTCGTCGCTCAGGATGAGATACCTGTTCTTGTCGAACTCGTATCCCTTGACGGTCTTGCCGCGTTCCAGCGGCTCGCCGGTCACGCTATCCTGCGTGACGGTTTTGATGCGGTTGCCGGTGTCGGGGTTGATCATATTGAAGCGGATCGCAGCCCGGTCGTGCCTCGCGTTATAGAGGGCGACGGGACAGGAAACGAGCGCGAGGCGCAGATGCCCGCGCCAGATGGGTCGTGATGCCATAGTCAAGCCACCGGAAAGTTTCTAGTGCCCTAAGGATGCGGTGGTGAGCGCTGCCAGGTAAGAGTGTATTTACGGCCGCGCTCATCCAGGATCACAGAAGATGGTCGCATCATCTTGCGAATCCGCAGATGCGACGAGACGGTCGATCTCGCGATGTCACTACACAACTTCGTGAGGTGCAGCAGCTTGCTCAGAGCAGAGAAACTTTCTCAGCTTCACAAAACGCCGATAAGGGAAGAATAAGACTCTATTCACAATTTCCGGGCCAGCCGCATCCTCCTCTCCAGTTCGCGTAACACGAAGTATAGGGCAGGGTCAGCATAGACCCTGAAACGCATGGATGGGTCTCCGATATTGTGTGCCCCGCCGCGACTGGCGCTGGGACCATCTAAGGATCGTGTTGCTCCAGCCCGCGGCGGGGCATATTCATCGACGCAAGGCTAGTTATTCGCGAACTTGAACCGCTGTCGCATTGTTGAAATGCGTGGCGACGGCCCTCTTGAACAATCAAAAGGGGCTCAAGTGTCTGTGCGGCTCGCGTGAGGGCCCCTGCTGGAGTAGTCGATCGAGATTTTAGGCTTGGCCATAGCAAATGAGCTCCTCATTCCACCAACGACGAGATTCCCCCACAACTCTGGAATCGAAAATGACCTTCAGCGAAGCATCCCAAACTCGCGGCTTTTCGGTGCCATGCAGTAGAGCTCGCGTATCTTGGTCTTCAGCAGCTTTCCCGTAGCCGTGTGAGGTAGCTCCGGCGCGAAAACAACACTATCCGGGATACGCCATCGTGGTACCCGCCCGGAAAAATGCGACAGAATTTCCTCTTCTGTCGTCGCGGCGTCCGGCCTTGCGACGACGACCAGTAACGGACGCTCACCCCAGTGCGCATCCGGACGGGCAACGCAGGCCGCCTCCTGCACAGCCGGGTGAGACAGGGCAATATTCTCAAGTTCGATTGAGCTGATCCACTCGCCACCGGATTTGATGACATCTTTGCTGCGATCGACCACCTGAAAGTATCCGTCCGCATCCATGGTCACCACGTCTCCGGTCGATAACCAGCCCGGTCCGGCGTGGGAGGAATTGGGCTCGTCGCCATAATAGCTGGATGCCACCCATGGCCCGCGAACCTGCATATCGCCAAAGGCGGTTCCGTTACAGGCAATCTCGGCACCTGTGGCGTCCATGACGCGGAACTGCATGGGAAACACTGGGCGGCCCTGCTTGGCCGCAAAGCGGGCTTCCTCCTCCGGCGCCTTGGGCGGCATGCCGGCTTTCGGTGTATTGGTCAAACCAACCGGGCTGGTCTCAGTCATTCCCCAAACATGCAACGGCGTTACACCAAGGTTGCGAAAACGCTCGTGCATGACCGGAGGACAGGTCGACCCGCCAATGGCTACTCGTTCGAGCGGCTCAAGACTGAGCCCATTTTTCATGACCCAATCCAGCAGAGCCATCCAAACGGTCGGGACGCCTGCGGTGAACGTGACGCGCTCTGCCGAAATCAGTCCGTGAAGGCTCGCACCGTCGAGCTTTGACCCTGGCAGAACCAGCTTGGCTCCGACTATGGCAGCCGCATAGGGTAGTCCCCAGGCGTTGACGTGGAACATCGGCACGGCGGGCATGATCACCGATCGAGCCGACAATGCGAATGCATCCGGCGTGCAGGCCATCATGGCGTGCAGCACGATCGACCGGTGGCTGTAGAGCACGCCTTTAGGGTAGCCCGTGGTTCCGGAGGTGTAGCACAAGGCGGCTGCAGTGTTTTCGTCCAGCACTGGCCAGCTGAAGCTGTCGGACTCTGCCTCCAGTAGGTCCTCGTAGCAAAGCATCGAGAACGAGCCGAGCGACTTGGCGGGCATTTGCAAGGCATCCGTCATGACGACGACCGTCTCGAGCTGGGTCAGGCGGGTTGCGACAAGCGCGATTAACGGCAGGAAATCCAGGTCGGTGAACAGGACCCGGTCGCTGGCATGATTCACGATGAATTCGATCTGGTCGGGGAACAGCCGCGGATTGATCGTGTGGCAGACCAGGCCGGCGCTGGCGGCGCCATAGTAGACTTCCAGGTGCCGGTAGCCGTTCCAGGCGAGCGTGCCGACCCGTTCACCGGCTTTGATGCCCAGACGTGACAAGGCGTTCGCCAAACGGGCGCAACGCCGGCCGAGATCGGCGTAGGTTGTCCGGTGGATCGTGCCATCCAAGCTGCGTGAAACTACCTCCGCCTGCCCATGATACTGCGCTGCGTGAAGGAGGATCGACGAGACCGAGAGCGGGACATCCATCATCATGGCTCGCATCGGATTCCCATTTCCTTCTGATTATTTGGGTCGTTTGACACGCCGGATTTAGAACTCGTCCTGGGTCATAGCCATAAGCGACGCTGCCCCCGCGGCTACCGACGCATCCAGTGCGAGGGTCTGCGGTAGGAGCCGTGCCATGAAGAATCGGGCTACGCTGAGCTTGCTGCGATGATGGTCTTCCATTGCCGCACCGCGGGTCAAGGCGAAGAGCGCCATGCGCGTCCACATCCAGCCGAGCGCCACCAGCGCCATGAAGCGGAGGTAATCCACCGATGCGGCGCCGGCTTCCGCTGGATCTCGCCGCATGCGGTTGACAAGCCTTACGGTTGCCGCTTCTAGCCGGTCCAGCGCCGCGGCGAGCGGGAGCGTGAACTCGGTAGCGCCGGGTATGCCGGCTCCGTCGGTGATAGTCGCTCGCACCAGGGCGAAGAAGTGGCCTGGCAGCGCGCCATCCTCCAGGACGAGCTTCCGGCCGACCAGGTCCAGCGCCTGTACGCCATTGGTGCCCTCATAGATTTGCGCGATACGAGCGTCACGGACGAGCTGCTCCATACCCCATTCGCATATGTAGCCATGGCCGCCCAGTACTTGCTGGCCCAGCACCGCGCTCTCGAATCCCATGTCGGTGAAGGCTGCCTTGATCACGGGCGTGAGCAACGCCGCCAGTCCATCCGCCGCCGAACGCACCGATGTGTCGGGATGCAGCGCAGCCTTGTCCATCTCCAACGCCAGCCACACGGCTAGCGCCCTGCCGCCTTCTGTAAAGGCCCTGATCGTCAGCAACATGCGGCGTACGTCGGGGTGGACTAGGATGGAAGCGGGTGGTTGGTCCGTCTGCCACTCCGGGCGCACGGCCCTGCAGGCGCTCGCGGGCATACGCGCTGGCGCCCTGATACGCCGCCTCCGCAATCCCCAGGCCCTGGATGCCGACGAATAGCCGTTCCGCGTTCATCATCGTGAACATGGCCTGCAGTCCACGATGTGGTTGGCCAACCAGCCAGCCAGTCGCGCCGTCGTAGTTCATCACGTAGGTTGGCGAGGCCTTGATGCCCATCTTGTGCTCGAGAGAACCGGTGGTCACGCTATTGCGCAGCCCAACCGGTGCATCCTTACCTGGAAGGTATTTCGGGACCAGGAATAGGCTGATTCCCTTGATGCCCGGTGGTGCATCCGGCAGACGTGCCAGCACGAGGTGGATAATGTTCTCCGCCATGTCGTGATCGGCCGCGGTAATGAACATTTTGGTGCCAGTCACACGGTAGCTGCCATCCGCCGCCGCCTCGGCCTTGCTGCGGAGCAGGCCAAGGTCAGTGCCGGCGTGGGCTTCCGTAAGCGCCATGGCTCCGGTCCATTCACCGCTGACCATACGAGGCAGATAGACGGCCTGTAGATCTGCCGGCGTGGGCAGAAATTGCCTTCACCGCGGCACAGGTTAGGCTCGTGACAAGCCCAAAAGAGAAATTCGCCGATGAGAGCATCTCGTCGAAGAGTACTTGCAGCGCTCGCGGCAGTCCTTGGCCACCGTGGTTTGCGTCATGCGACAATCCGGCCCACCCACTGGCAACGAAGGCGGCATAAGCCTCGGGGAAACCTTTCGGCGTGCGCACTACGCCGTTGTCCAGCGTACAGCCTTCCTGATCACCAAGCCGGTTGAGCGGGAAGACTATCTCCGAGCAAAACCGGGCAGCCTCCCGCAGCACCTCTCCCATAAGCGGCAGAGATGCGTCGGCATGACCGGGTAGCTCGGACAGCACGCTCTCGACACTGAGCAACTCGCCCAGCACGTAGAGCATGTCGGTGACGGGAGCAGAATAGGCAGGCATCGTCAGCTCTCTCGGCCGGTTAATTAGTCTGGACGCTCCACGAGATGATGATCCGTCTCAGAGACACCTCGTGGGGGCAAGACGTTGGTCCGTCTTGCCCAATAGTCGCGCCGCGGGTATCGCGGCTTGAGCCAGCAACCGAGATCCTGCGTGAGATCACCGAGGAAGGTCGACTTGTTATTAGACGGCTTCGTCCGATGCAGCTTGCTGAACAGGCCAAATCGACGGATGGTCGACGGCGGATCGAGAACTGCGTCGCGAGCGTGAGCTGCGAAGCAATATGACTGCTATTGACTCGAAGAGGCTCAAGTGATTGGGGCATTGGTTCTCGGTGTTTGGGAGCTTCGAGGGTCTTAAACGGTCTCGTTGCGGACACTCAAGGCGACAGGAAAGCGTGCACGACAGCAGCTCCCAAGATGGCGACGGAGACCACTGCGAAGCAGAACACTGCGGCAATTGTCATGCGGAGCCAAATGGGTTCCTTTCCGTCGTCCATCGCTCCCTCCCGAAAGCGGCTGACAGCTAATTCTCTGCCTCGAATTCGTCCTCCGACAAATCTTGAATGAAACGCGCACAGATGGCGACGCTCGGGTCCTGATTGGCCGCAGCCGGTACTGGCAGCATTACGGGATGGTGTTCGACATAGAGGACAACGAGGACCCCCGGGGTTCCGCGGATGTCGCCAACCTTGATGCGATCCCCAGGAACAGGCAGCGTCTCGAAACGAAACGCCCCGAAATTCGAGTCTTCTTCCTCCGAGTGAACAACAGCGTCGATCACATTGTGGGCCCGCCCAACGGCATGATAGTCGGAAAGAAAAGCCCGGCGCGCTGCTGAAGCGGTCGGTATCAACTCGCTTTTCAAGATAACCATGCTTACGCCGCGCCGGTTGATGTCAATGTTTTTCTGCAACCGTGGCTCTACTGGGACGCCAACCTTGTCGGCGCAGTCGCAATCTAACTACTCTGGGTTGTATAACGCACGGAAAGCGGGAAAGTGGGACTTGGCCGCCCCCGGGCGCCTTCAGGGCCTTGCCGCTGCCTTGGTGAGAAGGAACCACTTCGCTCGCTCGCCAAGGTCGCCGCGCTTCCACAGCGTCAATCAACCGTCCGAGGGCGGCAGATGTGGCGTCTGTTCAAAATCGATGGTCCAGTCGAACTCAAACCTCATGGGCGGGTTAGCAGTTTGAAGCTGTCGAGTCCCGGGTCTTCGACAAAGCGAGTAGCGTCATGCCATCGCTCAACAAGGAGGCCGAGATGCACGGCCACCAAATGTCGGATGGCCTCCCAATCATTCGCCGGCGTCCTTCTGCATGCTTCGCTGAGCTCTAAAGCTCATCATACATTAGGAGGACCGGCAACACCCGATCGACCGTGGGAGAACGCTCTCCTCGGACATCAAGGCGTGCCGTGCACGGTTCGTGAGCTCACTGGACGCCTGCAAGTTCGCATTGGTTGAGGCCAGTCCTCTGAATCTGGCGAGTGCAGAGATCGCGGACTGTTCGCCAGTCGAGCCCAAGCTCGAGGCGTCGGGACGGTTCCCCCGTTTCAAGATTTGCGCTGGTGGTTTCTCGAACCTCGCTGTGTCGTCGTAAGGCTGGCGACGGCCAATTGCGAGCATCGGCGGCTCAGGGGAGAAATGCCAACCCGATGTCAAATACTCTCCGGCGGAATAAATCTGAAATCGATCATTTTAGATTAAAGGTAACGTCGTCTAAATAGGGGATGCATTCTGGGGTGACGCCGGAGTGCGTCATCCTACACAGTGACAACAAATTATCCTCTGCTTTATCAAAGACTCCAAATGTTGGCTTAAATGAATCTCCTTCGACAAAGGCTTAAAGACTGTTGTCCTTTCCAGAGAAGTCAAATGGGCGCACCACATACTGATGGTCTTGGAGGATTGTCTGCGGAACCCAGTGTTCGGAGTGAAGTTGGTAAAGAAACCCCACTGTTTGTTCCGGAGTGCACAGGAAAGACGGAGTCTGCGCTGCCGCGCGTCCCGCGACCAACGAAAGACAAAACGTGATACTCACCAGAGTGCACTTGATTAAAGTCCGCTCCTTCGACGGTTCGAACAGTAGGTGGGTTAGTTCGATCTCCTCGAGTCAAATAGATGGGAAATACCCTCCGTACGTCAGTATGTCATTGTCGGACATCTTCGCCTTGCCCAACGCGACATCCATGGCCCGGAACGAGCGGGACGTGGTTACGGTCGAAGCGCCGAATCAGATTACACATCATAGGTCGCTCCGGTTCCTGCGTAACGAAGGCGATCCGATCGGCCGCCGAATTTTTGCATGATTTCTCGACGCAGCACGGTGCAGGCTGAGGCGGCAACCCCGTCGGAATGTGCTATAAGGGGTCTCGGGGTGCCGAGGCCCGTTATTTCGGAGGGCCCGATGGACGTTCAGGGTCGGAAGCTTGCCGTCAATGATGTGATTGCCGATTTCGCGCAGCGAGACGTTGAGTACTACTTCGGGGCATTCAGTCGCCCTGCGGCCACAAGCGTTCGCTGTCCTGCGCTACTTGGCTGAGCATGCCAGCCGGCTCGTCACCAAGGACGAACTTATGGATGCGTTGTGGGCCGGCCGCATCGTAACCGATGACAACCTTGTGCAGTGCGTGCACGAAATCCGCCGTGCATTCCAGGATACCGACCGCCTGGTGTTAAAAACCGCGCCGAAACGCGGCTACTGGCTGGTGCTACCCGCCGCCGCCGCCCAGCAGCGAGCTTCGGGGGAGCCTGGGCGGCCCGGGTGCGGCCATGGCTCGACCAAGGCGGGTGCAGCGAGCGCCTCTGACGGCGGAAACCTCGGCGGGCGCGTCAGGGTCTCCATCGCCGTGCTGCCATTCGTCAACATGTCTTCGGATCGCGAGCAAGAGTATTTCTCAGATGGGATCACCGAGGACGTCATAACTGATCTATCACGCTGGCAATTGCTGGCGGTTGCCTCGAGCAAGGCCACCTTCCGCTTCAAGGGTCATCGCGTTGACATCCAGGCGGTGGGGCGCGAGCTTGGCGTGCGTTACCTGGCAGAGGGCAGTGTCCGCCGGCTCGGAGAGCGCGTCAGGATCACGGCTCAGTTGATCGACGCCAGGCTGGCCATCACGTCTGGGCCGAACGCTACGATCGTCCGATGCGAGATCTCTTCGCCCTGCAGGACGAACTGGTTCGAACAATTGCGGGAACCCTGGTCGGCCGGGTGTATGTGAGCACGGCAGAACATTTGCGTCGTAGGCCACCGTCCAGTCCGGCCGCTTACGACCTTAAGATGCGGGCCAACTGGCTGGTATGGGACCAACCCTTGGCACGGGCCGAAGCTAAGCGCGCCCTTGAGCAGGCGATCGAACTCGACTCCGGATACGGACTCCCTCACAGCCTATTGGCGATGATCCTGCAACGCGAGTTTAGCCGGGCGCTCGCATGGCCGCCGGAAGTCCTTGATCGCGCGTTCGCACTGGCGAAGCGAGAGGTCGAACTCTCTGATGGTGAAGGCACGAGCCACGCGGCGCTGGGCCATCTGTACCTGGAAAGACGTTGCTTCGATACGGCGCTGCGCCATATGGAGCGCGCCAATGAGATTAATCCGGCCAACCCGGCGAGCAAGGCCGATCTCGGTATACTCCTTACCCGGATAGGCCGCGCGGAAGAGGGGCTTGAGTCCATGCGCGATGCCCGGCGCATTGACCCGTATTTCGGGCCTTCTTGGCAATCACGTCGTTGTTTGCGCGTGGTTCTCGGAAAACATCGGAATACCCGTTCCAGGTTCGGCCGATGTGGTGCTGGGCTAAGTCGCTGCTAGATGTTGAACGGACCATGCAATGTGAATTGCACGCCCTGGCGATCGGGTGGCGCCACCTCTGTCTCGCGGTAGCCGTAATGCTGAAGAAGACGATCGATCGCTTTCTGGGCTTGCTGAAATGGATTCTGATCGATGACCAACGTCATTGTCCTATCTCGCAACATGCCGCGCGTCTCTGTTGTAAGCTCGTGGCCCACGAAGATCGGCACAGACTGCCCCGAAACCTCGTGCAATACCTTTCGGATGGCTTCATGGGCGGCCCCCGCATTGTAGATCCCGACTATATCCGGATGCCGGCGAACTGCTTCCGAAAGCAGGCGGCCCGACAGCGCTACGCTGTCTTGTCCTTGGACGATGTCAGCGATGTGTATGCCAGGATTCTCCCTCTCCAGGATAGTCCGCAGGCCGCGGATCCGCTCGGAATGCGATTGGATCCGGAAGTTGTGACACAGAACAAGGATCGGGCCCTGCTGCCGGATCATCTGGCACAAGAAGAAGCCAGCCGTTTCGCCCGCCATGAAGTGGTCTATCCCGGCGTAAGCCAAACGCCTGGAGGACGGCAGATCCGAGATAACCGTGACGACTGCCACGCCCGCCGCAGTGACCGCGTTGACGGCCTCAACAACGATCTCGTCTTCGGGCGCGTAGATAACGACCGCGTTGCAGGTCGTGGCCTTCAGCCTAGCCGCGATATGAGCAGGCTCGTCATCCGCGAGCAATGTTCGTTGCACAATGATCGAACGGTCGAGGCTCCGGCCGATGTGTTCGAAGGCTTCAGCCATCCTAGCTATGAGGGGCAGCTCGCGCCGATTGAGCAGGACCTCGATGCGAAGTCCCATGTGATGTGACGGAGGCAAAATACGCTTCAGACCAAGCCGCCTGGCCGCCTTCAGCACGACCTGTGCGGTTTCCGAGCGGACACCGCCGCGTTCGTTAAGCACCCGGTCGACGGTAGCCACACCGACCTCAGCGAGAGCCGCCACATCCTCCATCGTCGCCCGCTTCCGGTCGAACTTGGCGTTCTCATGCCGCTTCATCAGCCGCGCCCCGCTGCCATGGCAATGATGGGAAACCACCACCATTTGCGTGGACGTCCATAGGCCAGAGCGATAGCGTTAGGCAACGGAAACAAATTGCCCTCAAAGGGCCTCCGCTTAAAATACGCGCGAATTGTTTCAAGGATTGGGAGGCATAATGGGCCACGCTCTCGCGGGACGATACAAGCTCGCCAGTCCGGTTGCGGAAACGGAAGACCTTCGTGACGGAGGGTTCGAGGCGCGTGTCGAGGAGGCATGGTTCTCGGCAAAGGTTGACCGCAAGGCCCTCAAGGCCCTGATGCGACGGTCCGACAAGGAATCCCTCCGGCATTTCGTAACGTGGCTGGGATTTCTCGCATTTTCGGGCACCGTCGCATTCCTCACCTGGGGCACGGTCTGGTGCGTGCCAGCATTCGCGCTCTACGGCGTGCTCTATGCAGCCTCCGACCATAGTGCCCACGAGCTGTCCCACGGCACGCCGTTCAAAACACGCTGGCTGAATGAGGCCCTGTACCACCTCTCTGCGTTCATGACGCTGCACGAGGGTGTTTACTGGCGCTGGAGCCACGCACGGCATCACACCGATACGCTGCAAGTTGGCAAAGACCCGGAGATCGCCGTTCCCCGGCCGCCAGACATAGCTGGCATGCTACTCGATGTCTTCTACATCAAAAGCGGCTTTACTCAGCTCCGTTACATTTTGAACCATGCGATGGGACGCTTGTCGGAGGATGGCAAGCATTTCGTGCCGGAGCTGGAGCGTGGCAAAGTCCTCTGGCTCTCGCGGCTCTATGTCGCCATCTTCCTGGCGGTAATCGTTCTTTGCATCGTCACCCACAGTATTCTGCCAGCGATGTTCGTGTTCCTGCCGCGATTTTATGGAGGATTTCTAGCGCAGCTTTTCAACATCACACAGCATGCTGGCCTGGCCGAGGATATTCGTGATCACCGCCTGAACACGAGGTCCTTCTACATGAACCCCGCTTTCCGCTTCCTGTACATGAACATGAACTATCATATCGAGCATCATATGTTTCCGATGGTGCCGTTCTACAATCTCCCGCAGCTGCATGAGATGATCAAAGACCAATGTCCGGTGACGTATTCCAGTCTCTGGACGACCTATCAGGAGATCATCCCGGCGGTTAGACGGCAGGTTAGCGATCCATCCTTTTTTGTCCTGCGTGCTCTCCCCGAGGAGGATCGCCCTTTGAACGTGGCAAATGACTCTGGGCGACATCTCGCCGCGTGATACTCGGGCCACGTAGCTTGAATCCGCTTCATGATGGTCAGTGGATAGGCAGCAGTGACGGCTGAATGATGTGCATAGAGTTGGGTTAGCAAAGATGTCTGACCTGGCTGTGCCTTAGTTCAATCAAAATCCGTCCTCCGGTGCTCACCGAACGAGGACGACAATGGGAACCAAGAAAATGAAGTGTTTGAAGAAAGCTCTCCTTTTCATTTCTGCTGTTACTGTTTCGGCGGCCACCGCTGCGCTTCCAACGGCCAGTTCGGCGTCGGGTCCACCGAGATATACCTTTGCGATTATAACCCACGGCCAGCCTGGCGACACGTTCTGGGACGTTATCCGCAAAGGAGCGCAGGCCGCCGCCCTAAAGGACAACGTCAAGTTGATCTACCTTGCCAATCCGACTGGATCAGGGGAGTCGCAATTGGTCACCAATGTTCTGCAGCAGCATGTGGATGGCATCGCCCTCACGCTCGCTTTTCCTCTGGCGATGTCCACAGCGGTCAAACAGGCGGTCTCGCAGAATGTCCCGGTCGTCGCCTTCAACGCGGCCGGAGACAACTGGAAGCAGATGGGCGTGATGTCCTATATCGGCACCGATGAGACGAGTAGTGGCATGGCTGTCGGCGACCGGCTGAACGCGGCCGGTGTCACAGCGGCACTTTGCATTGATCAAGAGCAGGGAGCCATCCAACTGGAAGATCGCTGCGACGGAATTCAGAAGACATTTAAGGGCAAGCTATCGACCGTCTATGTGCCCGGCTACGATATGGCGAGCGCGCAGTCCCGGATAACGGCAAAACTTCAACAGGATCCAGCGGTCGGTTTTGTCGTCACTCTCGGAGCCGACTTCGTGCCACCCGCGCTCCAGGCGATCAAAATCGCCAACAGCAAAGCTCAGGTTGGCACATTCGGCTTAGACCCGCGTGCGATCACACTTATCGAGCAAGGTAAGCTGCAATGGGCGATTGATATCCAACCTTTTGTTCAGGGCTACGAGTCCATCGATTCGCTTTGGCTCTACAAAACCAATGGTAATGTGATCGGCGGCGGTGGTCCACTGCTGACGGGGCCGACCTTCGTGACAAAGGAAAACGCGGCACAGATCGGGCAATTTGCCAAGCAAGGAACCCGCTGACATCCTGTAGCCTAAAGGAAGATGCACATGGCCGCCG
This sequence comes from Acidisoma sp. L85, assembly GCF_009765865.1. GTDB lineage: Bacteria > Pseudomonadota > Alphaproteobacteria > Acetobacterales > Acetobacteraceae > Acidisoma. The sequence continues at coordinate 39,496 of NZ_LMUQ01000049.1, read as the reverse complement.
GATGGATCGAAGGGCGTCTATTCCTAGGATAGCTGCAGGCCGGGAGAGTCTATCATGATCCGGGCGCGAGACCGGCGACAGTCTTCTTCTCTGATGACGGTCGAATTCGCGGACGCGCGTTCAGCATGCCGACAATGATAGCAAGCCCCGCTAGGAAGCGCTGGAGCCAGAACGTTGGAGTAGCTGTTGACCAATGATCATGCGATGGGCTCGGTTTCCCCGAGAATTTAAGCGGCGAGGGAAGCGCCTATCGAAACCAGAGGGAAGCGCGATGCGGATCGGGGTTGTCGGATACGGCACCGGGGGGCGGCATTTTCATGTGCCCTTCATCCAGGCGGCCAGAGGGGTCGAACTTGCCGGCATTGTGGCGCGGGCGCCGGCCACGGTCGAACGAGCGAAGAGCGACCTGCCGGGCGTGAGCATCTATCCAAGTCTCACGGCGATGCTCGACGCCGGCGTCGATGCGGTCACGATCAGAACGCCGCCCCAAACAAGACGGGCCTTGGTGCTGGAGGCGATCGCGGCGGGTGTGCCGGTCATCGCCGACAAGCCTTTTGCCCCCGATGCGGCAATCGGCCGGGAGCTCGACGCGGCCGCGAAAGCCAAGGGCGTGGTCCTCAGCGTGTTCCATAACCGGCGGCTCGACGCCGATGTCCAAACGCTGCGCAAGGTGTTGGACGGAGGGCGTCTCGGCGCAATCTGGCGCATTCATTCACGCTTCGATCTCGACGACCCGAACACCTTGGAGGCGGGGCCATTTGGCGGCTTACTCCGCGACGTCGGGAGCCATCTCGTTGACCAGATCCTGTGGCTGCTCGGGCGTGCGACCTCCGTCTACGCTCTGCTGGACGTTGTCGACCGCCCGGAGGGACCGACCGACGCAGGGTTCGTGCTGGCGCTCCAGCATGAAAGCGGCGTCCGGTCCCACTTGTCGTGCAGCAAGCTCAACCACCTCGCAGTCCGCGAGTTCCGCGCTTATGGCGAGGCGGGTAGTTACGTGTCATCGGGAACGGACGTGCAGGCGCAGGCGATCTTTGCGGGCCGTCGTCCGGCGGATGACCTCGCGGGCTGGGGATTCGAGAAACCCGAACTTTGGGGCACGTTGCGAACCGCCGCGGGGAACGAGCGGATACCATCCGAGCAAGGCCGCTATCACGACTATTACGAAGCGTTTGCCGAAGCGGTCCGGGAAGGGGGCCGCCGCCGGTAAGTGCCGAGGAAGCGATTGCCACCATCGCCGTCCTCGACGCCGCACGCGTCAGTGCGGCTGAGGCGCGTGTCGTCTCCATCTAAGTCTAACTGAGGGCAGCGTGCGCGACGAATTTGTTGTATTATGCGGCCCGATCGGTCCGAACGCCGTGCCGCTGATGCGGCCATCGCAGATCCTCAGCATGTCTTTGACCCTGGCGCGCGGGAGTTTTTGGGATCGGCAATAAGCCGCTTCCGGCATGCCGGACTCACCGCGTGACCCGATATTCTTCAACACGAGCATATCGTCGGCGCACGCGCCGAGATCCGGATGGTCGATGCGATTGGCGAGATCATCCAAGGATGATAAATCGCCAATCGTAATCGCGCTTCGCCGGACCGGCCGTGGCTGGGCCGGCGGCGGCTTTTCGACGTCGCCCGTGATGATCTGGCTCCATTAGATAACTAGCTTCGTGACGACCCCACCTCCACTTATTAGAAATTATACTTGTCAATATTGCTTTCGTCGAATGTCGTAAGTTCGGCTTGGGTGTTGATGATATGATCCGGCCCGATGGTAACCGTGCCAAGGCCGGGGACCTCAAATGTCGTGCCCGGCGAGTTCTTGATCGCGCCGCTCTTCACGCCTACGGCGAAATAAGCCGTGAGAAGTCCTTCGTTGTAAGGGCTCCAGAGCTGGATCGCGTGCACCGTACCGTCCTTGATGAAGGGGCGCATCTGATTCGGTGTCCCAAGGCCGGTTAACGTGATCTGCTTCGCTTTGCCGGCGGTCTCAATGACTTGCGCCGCAGCCGCCACTCCCACAGTCGTAGGCGAGATTACTCCTTTCAAAGTCGGATACTTCTGAATCAGCGCTTCCATCTCGGTGGTCGACTTCTGCGGATCGTCATCACCGTAAGCGATCGTCAGCAGTTTCATCTTAGCGTATTTAGGATTATGGGCGAGCACATCCTTCATCGCCGCGATCCAGGTATTTTGGTCGGGCGCATCGGTCGTGGCTGAGAGAATGGCGATGTCCCCCTTATAGCCGATCTCAGAACCAAGCAGCTCCACTTGCCCAGGGCCCGTCTTGGTGAAGTCGACCGGAAGAATACCGGCATCGCGATGTTGAAGGTTTCCAACAAGATCGCCATTGACTGCGAGTACAAGAATGCCGCGCTCCCGTGCGCGGTCGAGCACTTGGTTGAGGGCGTCCGGGCTGTTTGGCGAGATCGCGATCACGCTGACGCCGCGCTGCGTCTGCGCTGTGATGAACGGGATCTGGGAAGTCGCATCAGCCGTAGCGGGGGCCTGAGCGTCGAAAGTGCAGCCAAGCTTGGCACAACCGTCCTGAAAGCCCTTCTCGAGCGAATCGAAGTATGGATTGCCAGTGTTCTTTGGGATGTAGACGATGGAAACCTTATCAGCAGCGTGAGCAACAGCCGCGCCCGCTACCGCGAGTCCCAGCGAAAGTCCGAGCTGCGTTAATCTTTTGAACATAAGTCCCTCCTGTTACATGCTGAGCCCCGGCAGCGCCCGCTATGCTTGGTTGCGAGAGTAGATCAAATTAGTAGAGATGATTGACACGATCAGCAATAAGCCCATCACGGTCAGTTGGTAGGTCACCGGAATATCGGCGACTGTCATACCAGTCGCTATGATAACAAGCAGCCAGGAGGCTATGAACGTTCCAAGAATCGTGCCGCGCCCGCCGAAGATATAAGTCCCACCGAGCATTACGATCAAGACCATTTGAAGCTCGCCGCCTGAGGCCAGATCGTACCGAACAGACGCAAGCCGCGATGTGGCGATAAGCCCGCAGATCGCGCTCACGACGCCCATGCTCACAAACAGCATGAACTTTATCCGCCTTACCTTGATGCCGGCATAACGCGCGGCGACCTCGCTCGTGCCGATCTGATAGATTTGGCGACCCAAGATTGTCGTGCCGAGGACCACCGCAAGGACAATCGAGGCGAAGATGAAAATGAGCACCGGTATTGGCACGCCATAGAGCTCGCGGTAATCTACACCGACGAACCAGGTCGGGAATTTGCTGATCGACCTGTCACCGGCAAGAATCTGGGCGAGGCCCCGATACATGGTGAGCGTGCCGATGGTCACCATAAGAGATGGCAGTCTTAGCCAAAGCACCATAAAGCCGTTGAAAGCGCCCATGACGACGCCAGAGACGATGCTAATAACCATCGCCAAGCCAATTGGCACGCCCGCCTGAAAGGCCGACCCGAACAGACAAGCAGATAGCGCCATCATAGCGGCCGGCGATAGATCGATCTCGCCGGATATGATCACAAGGGTTAGAACCAATGCGACGATCGAGAATTCGGAATAATAGGTCGCACTCTCAAGAATGAAGCTCAGTGAGTCGAAGAACCGTGACAACAGCGAACCGACGATAATAGCCGCGACCAGGAGGACCAAAGTCATAGTCTCTGGACGCATGAGAGTAGCGCGCCAGAGTGGCTTGGACGCATCCTGTGAAGACGCTGAGGGAGGCAGGTTAGTAGTCATGCGGCGTCCCTCGCCAGCAAACCCTTGAGCCCGCCCTGGCGAACGCTACGGTCAATCACGAGCGCGAAGAGAATCACCGCGCCATAGATGGCGTTCTGCCAAAACCCCGACACTCCCAGGACGGGCAATGCCACGCTTACCGCACCGAGCAGAAGTACGCCGAGGGCCGTGCCCCCGACGGAACCGACGCCCCCATTTATCGATACGCCGCCGATGACGATAGGAGCAATGACCGTGAACTCGAAACCGACACCAGTGATGCCCGGATTCACGTAGCCGAAGCGTGACGCGTACAGTACTCCCGCGACCCCGGCCAGTGCACCAGAGATGACGAAAACCAATATGGTAACGGGAGCAGCACGAATGCCGCGCAGCGGCGCCGCGGTTGGGTTGGACCCGATAGCATAGATCTGTCGGCCGAGGCGTGTGTGATCCAGAAAGAAATAGGTTGCCAACGCAATGACGCAGGCGACGATGATGATCCAAGGAATTCCAAATATCGGAGAGGTTTGGCTCATTCCGATAATGTCGCGTGGGATATATTGCGGATCCACCTGTCTTGAATCCGAGTAGAAGAATAGTAGTCCCCGGTAGAGGCTGAGCGTTCCCAGTGTCACGATGATCGACGGCAACCGGAAGATCGTCACCACCAGCCCGTTTACGAGTCCTAGGGCAGAGCCCGTTGCCAGTGCCGCAACGACGCCAAGAAGGACTGGCAAACCGGGGTGATCGCGCCACAACATGCCCGCGACGATCGAGGAAAAGCCGAGAATAGAACCGATGGAGAGATCGACATGCCGGGCGACAATCACCATCATCTCACCCATCGCCGCGATCATGACCAGCGGCACAGCGAGTAAAACGATCCTCAGCGTCTCGGAGGTAAGAAAGCGCGGCTGAAGCACCCCAACGAACAGCGAAAATATGACGATCATTACAATTATGCCGGCTTCGCGACGCCTTAGGAGAGCGATAATCGTCATGCGGCTGCCTGGGCGTCGCCTACAACTTTGCGGCGAGGCACGGCCGCATGCATCACGCTCTCCTCGGTTGCGTCACCGCGGGCAAAATCGCCGGTGAGCTGGCCCTCCGACATCACCAGAACCCGATCGCTCAGTGCAAGCAGCTCGGGCAATTCCGAGGAGATGAGGAGGATCGCTCGCCCCGACGCCGCCAGCGCGCCGATCATCTCGTAGAACTCAGCCTTGACGCCGATATCGACACCGCGCGTCGGCTCATCCAGAATCAGTATCTTCGGGTCCGTCAGCAGCCAACGTGCGAGAATCGCCTTTTGCTGATTTCCACCCGAAAGTTCACCGATGGGTTGACGAGGAGAAACAAGACGGATCATCATTTTCTTGACCGAGTCCAGGGCGATCGTGCGTTCCAACCCGTGTCGTATGAAACCCTTTGGCGCAATCATTTCAGGCACCGCGGCCGTGATGTTTTGCGAGACGGGCAGCGTGCGGAATATGCCCGCTACGGCCCGATCTTCGGGGACAAAGGCCAATCCCTGTGCCACCGCATCCGCTGGCTCCCTGATTTCCACCACTTGACCGTTAACAGCGATGGTTCCAGAGGCAGCCGGCGCGACCCCGAAGATCGCCCGTGCGACATCTGTCCGCCCGGCGCCGACCAGTCCGCCGAGGCCGACGATTTCACCTTTGCGAATCTCAAAGCTGATATTTTCGAACCGACCGGGCAGTGTCAGCCCCTCGACCGCGAGCGCAACCTCGCCAACCGTCGTTTTGTGCTTGGGAATGTAACCCTTCACCTCGCGACCGATCATCAGCCTGATGATCTCAGCGTCCGTAAGATTCTTCGTCTCCTCAGTGGCGATCTTATTGCCGTCGCGAAAGATCGTAACGCGGTCGCAGAGCGCTCGCACTTCCTCCAACCGATGGCTAATGAAGACGATCGAGCGGCCCTCATTTCTAAGTTGCCGAGAGATGCCGAAAAGGGTCTCGACCTCCTTTGGGGTCAGCGGCGCCGTAGGCTCATCCATGATGATGAGCTTGCTTTCGCTGGCCAGCGCTCGCGCGATTTCCACCATCTGTTGGTCGGCGATTGAAAGTCCCCGCATTGGCCTGGTAACGTCAATCATGATTCCGAGCTGCGCCATCAAACTGTTGGCCTCGCGCTTCAGTTCGGCCCATCGCACGCGGCCGAGTGGCTTGCCGTCGTCCCTACCGAGGGCAAGATTTTCCGATATGGACAAGTCCGGAAACGAAATCGGCTCCTGGTGTATGAGGGTAATGCCGAGCTTCTGTGCCGCCAGCGGGCTAAGCACCTCAATCCTCGCATTGTTGAGGAGCAGAACGCCCCGGCTGGGACGGTGAACGCCGGCGACGATTTTGGCAAAGGTCGATTTGCCCGCACCGTTCTCCCCAAGAAGGGCGTGGATCTCGCCCGCATACAGGTCTAGATCGACGTCGCGAAGCACCTCCACACCGGCGAACTGTTTGGTGATGCCGCGCGCCGATAGGAGAATGGCTCGGTCGGCGGCGCTTTGGCCACCGATTGATTGAGTAGAGGCGCTCATGGGACCGGCGCGTCGCTATCGATGAGCCCTTGCAATTTGAGATCCACCCAAAAGTCGGCCGGGATTGGCGCCATAAAGGACGCGACATTCTGTTCGACCTCGCTGGGTTTTACCGCTCCGGGAATCTCGGCAACGACGGCCGGGTGTGCGAGAACAAACTGCAATGCCGCAGCGGGGAGCTTCACGTTGTGGGTTCGGCAGGCCGCCTCTATTTCTCTGACTCTTCTTCGCACATCTTCCGGCGCGTCGGCATAGGCATATTTCGCGGCAGCGCCGGAATCACTGACAAGAATGCCCGATGCGAAAGGCGAACCAATCAATACGCTGACGCCACGTTTCACGCATTCAGCCATCCCGGTATGAAGGCTCGCCTGATCGATCAGCGTATAGGGCATAGCGACCAGAACGAAATCGAGGTCCACGATAGGAGCGATCGTCTCGAACGCTTCCTTAGTATTGACGCCCATCCCAATCGCGCTGATCTCTCCCCGCCGCTTCAGCTCCTCAAGGGCCTTGATTCCGGAGGTGACGAGACTGCGCTTATGGTGGCCGATTTCCTCTTGATGAAACAGGCTGTCAAGGTCGTGGATGACCAGCGCGTCAACTGTGTTTATGCCTAGCCGCATCAGGCTTTGCTCGTACGAACGCATGAAGCCATCATAGCTGTAGTCGAAGCGGTGTTGGAACGGCAGGCCACCCTTCCACATCGCGGACTTGAAGGCGGGCGGGTCAAAAGGGCGTTCTAGTACGCGCCCGACCTTGGTGGTCAACACATAGTCACGGCGTGGCCGATGCCGCAGCCCGAAGCCAAGACGGTGTTCCGCAAGGCCGAGCCCATAAAAGGGTGCCGTGTCAAACAGCCGAATGCCCGAATTCCAAGCTGCGTCGATCGTCGCTAGCGAGTCCGCTTCGGTTACAAGACCATACAACTCTCCCAGATGTGCCGAGCCAAAGCCGAGGACCGGAACCGAGAGGGACGTCTTGCCAATGCGGCGACGCTCGAAATCCAGCGGCATAAGGTCAACTCCCTCGGAACTGATTGACTTTTCTAATTGAACCTTAGGTCGCGTGGCTTTGCAGGTTGTCAGACAGAGACCTGTTTGGCAAGATTCAAGCGGCTTAGTCGTGGAGAATTGGAGCCAGATGAAGTCGCTGCGGCTGTGTGCGAGTGGGAGATGCGGCAATCAGCTCTCAACCAGAAAAAAATCCCGGCTACCGTTTAAGCGCTAAAATCATCGAACTGGATAATGACTTTGCCGGCGCGGCCGCTCGCGGTTAGTGCGTAGGCCTCGGCAGCCTGAGAAAGGGGGAAACGGTCGGTGATTATACGATGCGGCTGGAGACCCCAGTCATCTAGGTCCTCGCAGCATTGGTCCATGTTGTGCAAGCTGGTGACCCAGGACCCGATCAGCGTGCGCTGCATATGCATCAAGTCCTCGCTGACGTTGAAATGCACATCTCCCATTTCGCCGATATAGACGCAGCGGCCCCATTCATGCGTCGCCTGTAACGCGAGCAGCCGGCCGAGCGAGCTTCCTGAACAATCGAGACTGACATTCGCTCCCCCATGCGTGACTTCGCGGATCCGCGCCAGCGTGTCGGCGCCGGCGATAAAGCCGTGATCGATTATGCCGAGCCGTTTCGCCGTGGCGATGCGCTCCGCCTCGATATCGACTCCGATGCGGAGCTTTGCGCCACGTCCGCCTGCCAGCAGCAGTGCCGCCATACCGACCGGACCCAGCCCGACGACGAGCACACGATCGCTTCCTGAGACGCCACCACGGAGGATGCCTTCGTAGGCGGTCCCGACGCCGCAGGAAATGAAACAGCCGTCCTCGTAAGTCAGACTGGGCGGCAGATGAACTAAGTCACGCTCGTCGGCCAAGAGATACTCCGCATGGCCGCCGTCGCGCTGCCAGCCATAGGCTGCCCGCTGTGGATCCGTGCAACTGATCTGGAAGCCCTTGCGGCAATTCCGACAGAACCCGCAGCCGCTGATGTGATACACTGCCACGCGATCGTGGTGTTTGAAATGGCGGCAGCCGGGACCCAAATCGATGACCTCGCCACTTGGCTCGTGGCCAGCGACGACGCCACGATAGGCGGCGGCAGCCTCGCCACCCTTATGCTCGTGGTAGATATAGTGAATGTCGCTGCCGCAAATTCCCGAAGCACGCATGCGGAGCAGCACTTGGCCGATTCCAGGCTGAGGGATCATGATCTCCCTTAGCTGAACGGTCGAATTGCCAGGAAGGTAGGCAGCGAGCATCTTGCTCATCAGCGTCAGCCCTTATCTTGCATCGGCGAATCCAATTCAGACATGCCGACCAGAGCGGCGCGAGGCCGCGACGTTAAGAAGTACGGCGACCACGATGATGACGCCGCGCACAACGTCCTGCACGAATGAATTTATGCCATACAGCACTAGCCCGTCGCCAATCACTGTAATTGTTAGGACGCCGAGCAGGGTGCCCAGCATTGAACCGCGGCCGCCCGAAAGGGATGTGCCCCCCACGACAACGGCCGCAATCACGTCAAACTCCAGGCCGGACGCCGCCCCCGCATTTCCGCTGCCCAGCCGCGCCAGCAGCATGATGGCCGTGATCGCGGCCATCAACCCCGAGATCGCGAAGACGAGGATACGAATACGCGTTACGTTGATGCCGCATAGATGTGCCGCGTTGGCATTCCCGCCAACCGCATAGACGGAACGGCCGAAAGCAGTCTTCCGAGAGACAAACACGAAGACTCCGAATAAGATCACCATGACAACTGCGGAGACCGGTAGGCCGAAGACGTTGTCGCCGATCCAGTCCAGCGTGTCGTTGTCGTCGAAGGTTACGGGAAGCGCATTTGTCATGAACAGTGCGAGGCCACGCAGCGCACTCCACAATCCCAGCGTCGCCACAAAGGACGGCACGCTGAAGATCGCGCGTAACACGCCTGCCAGACTGCCGAGACATAGACCGAGAACGACACCGCCGATCAAGGCAAAAGGCAGCGGCACAGGCACTTTCATCAGAAACGCCATGATGACCGCTATAAATGCAACCATGGGTCCGACACTGATATCTATCTCGCCCGCGACGATCACCAAGGTCTGCGCCCAAGCGGCGATGCCGATGGTCGCGCCGTCACGCAGGATGTTCACCTGGTTGTTGGCGCTCAAGAAGCCTGGGGACAGGGCGCCAAACACGCCATAGAGAATTACGATGATTGCGAGCAAGCCCAGCTCGTTCATATGTCCCGCTAACATCCGCCGCGTTTCGGCGACGCCCCTCGGGGATACAGTCGGTACACTCATCGTTATTTCTCTCAGCCGATGCATGCGGCAAGCAACCGCTCCGCATCGATCGACGGAGCGATGTGTTCCTCGGCCATCACACCGTCGCGCAGCACCAGGACACGGTCGCAGACCTGGTCGAGTTCCTCGATTTCACTCGACACGAACAGGACGGCGCGCCCCTCCGCTGCGAGCGCGCGGATGATATCGTAGATCTGAGCCTTAGCTTCAATGTCCACGCCGCGCGTCGGCTCATCGAGCAACAGGATACGTGAGCCGGCGTGGATCCAGCGCCCTATCACTACTTTTTGTTGGTTGCCGCCTGAAAGTGTGACGATTGGCGTTTCCAGACGAGCAGTCTTGACGTGAAGACGTTCGACCACTGTCCGCGCCGCGCTCTCGACTGCGGCTGAGGACAGGACGCCGCCTCGGGTCACGCGGGAAAAGTCGGTCAACACAATGTTCTCATCGACGCCGAGAAGGGGGACAATGCCGTCCTCCTTGCGGCTTTCTGGAGTATAGCCGAACCCGCGCTGCATCATACCCTTGTAACTGGGTTTGGCGATCTTCTCATCGCGGACCCGGACGCTGCCTGCACTCGGGAGCCGTAGTCCCATGACGATCTCAAGGAGCTCGGTGCGCCCAGAGCCGAGCAGGCCGGCAATCCCTAGCACCTCGCCCGCGTGCAGATCGAAGGTAATGTTGCGCAGCTTTGGCGGCATTGCGATCCCTTCGACAGAAAGCGTCGTTTTGCCAATGGCAGAAGTATGCGCCGGCCGCGCCTGCTCGACGCGGCCCAACATCATCTGTATGATATCCTCAGTTCTCGCCCCCGCAACGGACAGGGTTGATGCGACGCGCCCGTCCCGCATCACTGTTGCTGTATCGGCCAGAGTTCTCGCCCCCGCAACGGACAGGGTTGATGCGACGCGCCCGTCCCGCATCACTGTTGCTGTATCGGCCAGACGGCGGATCTCGCTCATGCGGTGGCTCACGTAGAGAACCGCAGCGCCAGCGGCGGCCGCCTCACGCACCGCGTTGCAGACCTGATCGACCTCAGCGGCGGCGAGCGAACTCGTCGGCTCGTCGAGAATGACCAGACGAGGGACACCCAAAAAGGCCCGGGCGATCTCCACCATCTGTCGCGCCGCTGGGGCTAAGGTGCCGGTGAGTAGCCGGGGATCGAGCGACAAGCCCAGCCGGCGCAGGGCTTCTCGCGCCTGCTCGGCCATCGCCCGATGATCGAGCACGCGCCGACGCCGCGGCCAATTACCAAGGAACATGTTCTCCGCTATGGTCATGCTCGGAACGAGGCTGAGTTCTTGGTAGACGGCTCGAAGCCCGCGCTCCGCCGCTTCCCGGGTCCGCCTTTGACCAAACTCGACAAAAGGCTTGCCGCTGAGCAAGACCTCGCCAGAGTCCGCGGACTCGGCACCCGTGAGCAGGCGGATGAGCGTCGATTTTCCCGCACCGTTTTTCCCAAGAACGGCGCGGACTTCCCCGGGCATCACGGAGAAATCGACCTCGTCTAGCGCGATCACGCCAGGATATCGTTTGGTTGCCGAGCGAAGTTCAGCAACTGGCAACTGGGCTCCGGTCATGGGCCGTATTCCACTCCGGTTACAATGCTGCGCTGTGGGCGCCGGTCCCGGCGAAACATCCATTGGGTTGCGAGCAATACAGCCCTTTCACCGCAGGCATGATCATCCGGGCAAACGAACAAAATCGGCCATACCGAGCGTCGGTGTCCTCTTATGGCAAGCCATCTTTGTGGCTTTCGAGCCAAGCCGTAGCTTCGGCAGGCGTCGTATAAAGATCAATTGGTACGGGAATTAGGGTTGCGGCGCCCTCTTTCCCCTGCAGGGCCAGCAGAGCCGCCTTAAATGCAGCGCGCCCAATAGTTTTACCCGAAACGTCAACCTCACCTTTCAGGACTTCGTGGCTGACCAATTCCCGAGCAATATCCGAAGTCATATCGCTCCCGAAGACGACCGTTTTCCCAACACGACCCTGACTCCGGACCGCCTTAACAGCGCCGAGCGTCGCGCCACCGGATTCGCCAAAGAATGCATCAAGATTGGGGTTAGCCGTAAGCACGGTCTGGCCCACCGACATTGCCTTGTCGAGAACGGTACCCTCCTGGTTCGAAACGATCTTCGCCCCCGACAGCCGCCCCATCAGGGCTTTCTCAAAGCCCTTGCGGCGTTGCACGCAAACCTCGACGAATTCACAGTTGAGCACGGCGAAGGTGGGGTTTTTGTTCCCGGCGCTCTCGAAGTAATCCGCGGCAGCACCGCCCAAGCGCTCTCCAAACGTGAATGGATCACCCACCGCATACGCCGCAACATATTTCTTCATAGCGTTCGGTTCGATGCAGGTATTGTAGCAAACCACCGGAATACCAGCGCGAGACGCCCGACGGACAGCTTGCACAGATCCATCCGCCGAAACGGCGGAGAGGATGATGGCTTTCACGTTAGCCGCTATGAGCGTGTCAACGAAGGCGCTCTCTTTTGAAACATCGCCACCCGCATTTGTTTCCAGGAGATCAATCTTTTGACCTTGGCTTGCGGCTTCATCCTGGACTCCTTTTCGGACCCCCGCATAGAATCCCTGCGAGTCGAGGTAGATCGCCCCGATCTTGGTCTCGGCTGCCTGAGCGATACATGTTGATATCGCTAGAAACCCCAACGCCACTGTTGGAATAAGACGATTCATAACACTGCTCCCTACTTGTTGGCGGTTTTGCCGCTTCAAACATGTTCCTTACCTCAAAGAGACAAACGGCTCGTCGAATGAGCCCTGCTCCTCAGCGGCTGCTCTGCTTCGGTATGCGGGCATGGCTTGGTAGAACAACGCGCCATGCCCCAGCATTCGGCTAAGGATTCATGCAAATCATGGTCTTGATCTCATCCGGTAGCGGCTTGAGCCAGCCGTCTAGGGCATCGGAAAGGGGCAACACTCGACTGACGAGCGAGTCCGCATCGATCTGCCCGTTTTTTATCGCCGCGATGACTGTAGGCCATGTGAACTTATACCGCATTACACCATGGATAGTCACTTCACGCTCGATGATCGCAGACATGGGAAGGCTCGCGACCTGCGCGCCGACGCCGATCAATACGGCGCGGCCCCCTGATCTAACTTTCAGACAGCCGTCGTGGCGGACGGATTCTACTCCGGAGCATTCCATAAGAACATCGAATTGCTCATCCACATCGGCCAGGTTGCTCGTGGTCCGAGCGCCAAAGGTTCCTGCGAGTTGGCGGCGCCCTGTATGGGGCTCGACCACAACAATTTCTGTCGCGCCTGCGGCTCGTGCGACTTGAACCGCGAACTGTCCGACTGGGCCGCCGCCGGTCACCAATACGCGCGATCCGAGATGAATAGCACCCTTCTCCGCACCTGCCAGGGCGACGGAGATGGTCTCTACCATGGCCGCTGCGTTGTCGCTCACGCTATCGGGAATTTTGAAGGCATTTTGCGATGGAACGCAGAGATACTGCTGCATCGCACCATCGGTTCCGGGAACGCCAAAGAATTTCTGAGTAGGGCATATATTGTAATTTCCTTCGAGAACAAAGGGGTCGCCCGGGGTCGGCATGAGCGGCTCGACTGCCACACGATCATCCAGCCGCTGGGCGTCCACGCCGTCGCCAACCGCCACAATCCGACCGCCAAATTCGTGCCCGAGCACCACCGGGGAAGTAACAATCTCGCTGCCGCACCGACCATCAAAATAAAAGTGCTTGTCCGAACCGCAGATCCCCACCGCACCGATCTTCAGTAGCACTTCTCCAGCCTTCGGCACCGGGACCATGCGTTCGGCGAACTCGAAGTGCTCCCTGCGCTTGAGTATGAGGGCACGCATAGTCTTAGGAATTGTCTCGCTATTGCGCCGCATCTAGACCTCCAATTGTCTTCCCTAACTCGCTCCGAAAGGCACATCATAAATTGCGACAACCAAGGCTATATGACCTCGATCTCCACCCCGAACAGGGTGGTCATCTTGCGCAATGCGGATACGTGGTGACCTAAGCCGAGAGCAGCATGGTGGGTCGGTCCGGTCGCCGACCACTCGTTTACAAAATGCCGCACCCCTTGTTTGAAGCGAACGCGGGCATTAGTATCGCCGAGCTGCAACGTCGGCCCGGCCTCGACTTCTCCCTCCGCAGCGACAAAGATATAGCAACCAGCTTCACGTTCGGTGAGCGAAAGAAGCGTTACGGGGCCTGGTCGCACATCGAACTGGGCGACGTATCCGCTGCCTGGCTTGCCATGAAAGACCGAGACCTGTTTCAACCGCGCTTTGCTCTCCGAGATAGCGGGGTCGGCAGCCCCGCTATGGCCGATGAGGCAGACATCATCATTGAAGTCCATGCTATAGAGCTCGGCAAGAGTGGCGCTACCCCCGATTGACTTGAGCAGCGTCATGGCGATAGCAGTTTTGACATCTGCCTCCACGGGGCATGCGATGCCATCCCGCATAAGCACCGAGAACACGGGGTTTGACACTCTCAGTATTCGCGCGAGGTCGCCGGACGGCGTCGTTTCGAAATGGCTAGCGAGGGCGATCAGCTGCCGCGTGTAAATGAGGCTCTCCACTGCGAGCAAAACCGTCGCGACCTCTCGAACGTCATCGGCAGGGTTTACCTCAAAGATGTCGTGGATCCGGTCACCTGCCGACGCTAAAGCATCTGTAGTCAGATCTCCTCGAAGGCGTTGCTCGATGTCCTCCCACGTTAAATGGAGCACTTGTGAGCCGAACCGGCGTAGCAGGCGAGTCTCGTCAAGGTTGAGATCCATCATACCTGGGTAGGGCCGGCCCAGCATGCCGATCTGCCCAGACATGAGTCGAGCCTTGGCGACCGCTGCCATGCACCACTCCCGCAGTTCAACATCGAATGCAGTATCTCCGTCAAGATAGCCGGTAAGAAGCGCGAACGGCTGCGCGCAACGTCGTAACACCGCCGTAAACTCGGGAAGTCCGGCGCAAGTGCAGCCGGCGCCTAACCAGTCCTGAATGCCCTTCACCTCGGCTAGCAGAAGAGCGGGGACGGCTTGTGCGTTGATGAGCAGGACGGGAACGCCCTGCATGGTTTGTAGGAGATGGAGCAGGCAATCCGAACTCGCATAGGTTGAAAGGTGGCAGATCAGGAGATCGATCCTGTGCTGGGAGAATACTGCGGCAGTGGCGCCGGCATGTTCGATTGTGTCGATCATGCCGCCGCGCACGACCGCGCCCTCCGGCATTTTCGCGGCCAGAAGCTCGTGGTGTTGTAGAAGTGTATCCCGCATGCCTGGGAATTGCGGCCAATAGGCGGCGAGTCCTACCGCAAAGAGTCCGATATTTGGGCTCATGACACCTCCGCCACCATTATTGGGCCTGTGATTTCGACTAACAAACCTGAGCAGTCTCCACGCCGATGAGTTTGCCTAGTTTTTCGATTTTTGAAGCGAGGCGACCGACCCCGACGGCGCAATGATGTGCCGGACCTTGGGCATTCCAACTCTCGATGAAATTGCGAGCGCCGCGAGGGAACCGATACCGGCTGTTGGTGTTGCCGATCTCCAACTTTGGGCCATCGACTGATTCGCCTTCGGCCACCACAAACTTCAACCGACCTTGAGGCGTTTCAGCGATCGACAGAAGGGTCACGGGACCGCTCCTGACAGACATTTCGACCGACAATCCCTTCCCTACCTTCCCATGAAAAACTGAGAGCGGTCGTACCTTTGTGCGACCCTCCGCAATGGCGATATGTCCAGGTCCATCATGCCCCATCAGGACGGCATCGGCATCCCAATCGACGGCGTAGTATTCTGTGAATGAGCCGCCCGCACCGAAGCTATCCATGATTTTCATGGCCTGGGCATTTTTTACCTCATACTCGCCGGCAACAGGAACGCCTTTTGCCGTTAACAAGGAGTTGCCGAGGATAATCGAGGCGATCGCAGTTTCATTCTCTGGATTGCCAGTTCCTTCGTAGTAGTAGGCGAGGGATCCGAGGGAGTAACGGTCTACTAAACAGTCAAGGGCAATGGAGGTGCGCGCAGCAGCCTCGAGATCAGAAGGCGAACAATCTGGTTGTAAATCGAATTCTTGCGCAAAAACTGCGAGACGGTCCTGTATGTCCGATGAGCTCACCGTGCGTCTGAGTGCTGTCAGCTCCTCTACCTCGAGAAACTCAATATGAGTGCCAAAGACGATAGACTGCAATGTGACGTCGGAGTAGATGTCGAGCATCCCGCTATAGTAGTGACCGAGGAGGCCTAGCCGGTTGTGGGACATGACCGAAGCAACACGAGCGGCTTCAATCCAGTCATCGACCTCCTGCCAGCATGCGGGATCATCGTGCAATTTTCCGGTGACTTGGTAAAAGGGGATGCCGGCGCGTAGGAAGACGTTAGCGATTTCTGGCACGGGACATGCGCCGCAGTGCGCAAGCCACTCCCCAGTCATAGCGGAGCGATCCCCCAGCGCGTTGAAGCTCGTGTAGTCGATCGAGCTCTCTGGAGATAGGTTCAAGATGATTATCGGCACTCGGGCGCGGCGCACAACAGGCAGCACGGTAGAGGAGAGTGCATAGGTTGTGGCGTGTAGAAAGATGATATCGACATCAGCCTGCCGGAACTGGTGGCCAGCCTCGACTGCCCTTTCGGGATTGTCGACCAATCCTAAATTGACGATCTCGATCCCCGGCCGTTCCAGTATCCCAGCAACTTGCCGCAAGTACCCGTCCAGGCGATCTTTTAGACCGGAAAACTGCGGCCAATAGGTATCAAGTCCAATCCCGAACAGGCCAATGCGCGTCGGCTGCATGACGCTCCTCCAATTTTCATCCATAATATGCTGATTAATCTCTGGGGGAATAGCCCGTTTACATATAGAAGTTAGCGCGAAACATATAAAAATTGCCAGGTAGGCGGCTATGGGTGCAGAGGGGAAAGACTATTTCGTTTATCTCTCGGAGAATCGGCTCTGCGCGGCCTGGGGCTGCACCGCGTCGTCCTCCGGTTACACCGAGATCAAGCCGGGCATGGTCTATCCGCCAGTTCGTCATCCAGATGATCATCATTTCGATTGGGAACGAGGCCGCATCTTGCAGGCATACCAGATAATTTTGGTGAGCGCGGGGCGTGGACGCCTGCAATATGGACCCGCACACTCCGTGATGGAAATCTCGGCGGGGAGCATCATGCTGTTGATGCCAGGGATTTGGCACCGGTACTCACCCGACGACCGAACTGGATGGACTGAGCATTGGATCGAGTGTCGAGGCTCAGCATTCGACTTTGCAGCCCAGGCCGGTCTTGTTGGACCTGACCCAGTCTATCGCTCAAATGCCGATATAGACGGCGCATTTGAGACAATCCATCATCTCGCCCGGGCAGACGCAAATGCGAACCAGCCGGTTCTCGCGACCCTCGGTCTTCAGCTTCTTGCTCATCTAGCTAAAAGCGCCGAGTCGTCCGCCCGAAACAACTCCTTTCTGATCCAAAAAGTCACCCGGAATATGCATTCTCGGTGCTCGGACCCCGAGAGACCGGAGACTTTGGCGCGCGAACTGAACCTCAGCTACTCACACTTTCGTCAAATGTTCAAAGAGCACACGGGAATCAGTCCAAAGCGTTATCAAATCACTATTCGAATGCAGCGTGCTCAGGATCTTCTGGCAAATACCAACAAGTCAATTAAGGAAATCGCCGCCATTTTAGGTTTTAACTCGGCGTTCCATTTTTCTCGGCAGTTCAATGAGCTGTACGGCACGTCTCCTCGAAATTGGCGTGCGCATCTACATCCCGCCGGGTCGTGAGCAGAGCTGCGAGGGCCGCCGCGAGCTAGCGAGCTCGACCTGATCAAGCCGAAGCTTCTAAAGAGCGTTTATCGGCGTTTAATCCGGATGTCCGGTGGCAGGGCTTCCCAAGAACCGTTTCCGTCAGGCGAGAGCCGATGGCAGGGTCTCGCTGTCCTTAAGTATTGGACAGGACGTACGTCCCGGAAATCGGCCCAGCTTGTGTGGGGCAGTAGAGAGAACCAATCTGGCCGTGCTGGATCCCGAGGCTCTTATCATTGTAAAAGAGGCGTTCGTGGCCAAGCCGATGCAGGCCGCGAGGGGTTTGCGATCTCCATCATTCATCTAGGACAAGCGTCAGGCCGACCCTTGCCGCCGCATTCATGATGTGCCGGGCCATGGCTTCGCGCGCCTCTGCGGGAGATTGTCCAAGGATCGCGTCGTGAATCTTTTCATGCTCGGCGATTGTTATCCGGATGATCGCTTCCACCTCAGCGCCCGGCCTCCTGCGGGTAGCGAATATGCTTTCGCGCATGTGCTCGGAGACGAAGCTGACCACCTTTGCGATATAGTCATTGCCGGTCGCAGACGCGACGGCTCGATGAAACTCGAGGTCGGCATCCACCCCTAGATCGCCGTTCCATTCCTTTCGCATGTGGTCAAGGGCGATGGTGATCGCGGCGTGCTGCTGGGGTGAACCGCGTTTAGCCGCCAGACCCGCCGCGCGAGTTTCGAGCATGCCGCGCAGCTCGAAGACGTCATTAAAGAGCGCTCGATCGTTGATAATCTCAGGATCAATATGCAAACTCGGAATTGCCGCATCGCGAACAACAAAGGCGCCGACACCCTGGCGCGATTCAACGACGCCGTCCGATCTTAGCCGTGCGATGGCCTCACGAATTACGTTGCGGCTGACGCCGAAACTGCCGGCGAGGACTTGCTCTCCCGGCAGCCGATCGCCGAGCTTGAGGCGGCCCTCGATAATCTCACGCTGGATCGCCTGTACGACACGCGAGGGTAGGTAGGGCCTGCGGTCAAGCGTGTCGAGTTTCATGGATTTTTTGTCTCGGCCTCGGTCACACCATTCGACCTGGGTTCATCAGGCCGCTTGGATCGAAGACCTTCTTGATGCCACGCAACAGGGTGGTGTCGAGCGCCGTCGAGCGGCTGAGAAAAGCGTCACGCTTGACCCGGCCGATCCCGTGCTCTGCACTAATCGACCCGCCCAGCTGGTCGACGATCTCGAAAATGATGTTCTCACAACTACGCAGAAGCGTGGTCTTGGCGCTTTCATCTAGCGTCGCAGGCGGGATGACGTTGAAGTGGATGTTGCCGTCGCCGAGGTGCCCGAAGGCGATGGGTATGACATCAGGCCCGATCCGACGCAGGTCTGCATCTGCCGTCTCAAGGAAAGCAGCTATAGACGAGATCGGAACCGAGACATCCGTCCGCAGGTGGCGGCCGCGCTGCACCTGCGCCTCGATCATGCCCTCGCGGATGCGCCAGAACTCGGAGGCTTGGGCAACATTCGCCGCGATCGTGCCATCGCTGACAAGATCACTCGCCATGGCGCCTCCGAGAAACTGCTCGATCAGGGATCTCAGATCCACTAGGCCACTGGCCGAGGTTTCCATCAGTATGTAGTAGGGTGATGGTGTGCGGAGCGGATCGCGCAAACCCGGCATTACGCCGAGTGCTAATTCGACCCCGCGGCGCGGCAAAAGCTCGAAGGCTGAGAGAAGGTCGCTGAGGTCGCGCCTGGCGCGCCCTAACAACGCGATGGCTGCCTGCGGTGATCCGACCGCAACTAAGGCAGTCTCAGTCTGGTTGGGCTTCGGAAACAGCTTGAGGCATGCTGCTGTCACAATGCCCAACGTTCCTTCGGAGCCCAAGAATATTTGCTTGAGATCGTAGCCCGTGTTGTTCTTGCGCAGCTTGCGAAGTCCGTTCCAGATGCGGCCATCCGGCAGCACAACTTCCAGCCCCAGGACAAGATCGCGGGTCATGCCATAGCGGATAACATTGATGCCACCGGCATTGGTGGCAATGTTACCGCCGATCTGGCATGAGCCCTGAGCGCCAAGCTGGAGCGGAAACAGACAGTCCCTCGCCAAAGCCGCGGCGTGGATGTTTTGGAGAATACATCCCGCTTCCGCGATCATAGAGAAATTGACTGCGTCGATTTCCCGGATCGCATTCAAGCGTTCTAGGCTTATCACGACCTCGGTTCCATCGCCCGAGGGCGTCGCGCCGCCGACGAGGCCCGTATGGCCGCCTTGGGGCACGATTGGAAGGCCCCGCGCCAAACATTCTTGGACCACGAGAGCGACCTCGGCCGCCGACCGAGGACGGATAACCGTACGCGCTAATCCTTTGAGGTCGCGCGACCAATCCGCGAGATACCGCGCACGATCGGCGATCGGAACGACAGTGGCCTCATCACCCAGTAGGCCTGTCAGCGCATCCACGGTGTTTGCCCTCTCCGGGATTTTTTAGTTGTAGGACATTAGGATGGCATGGCATGTTGAATCAAGAACGAAGAGCCAAAAAGGTTCGGCCGACCGCCGGGAGAGCGAAATGTATGTCACCGAATCGGGTCAGAAGGTCTTCGTGGTCGACGGGCACATCCATCTTTGGGATGCGCGTCCTGAGAACCGCCGCAATCGCTATGGCCTGACCTTCATCGAAAGCTTCTGGGGTTCCCATGTCGGGATGACACCGGACGAGCAGCGCTGGAACTTCGATCGCTTCTGCTATTACGGGATAGAGGGCGCGGCCAAGGATCTGTTCGTGGACGGCTACGTTGACGCGGCCATTATGCTGCCGACGAACCTTCGCGACTTCTACGTCGAGGGATTCAACACGATCGAGCAGTGCTCGGCGTTCAAGAACGCTTATCCCGAAAAAGTGGTCCTCAATGGCCGTTTTGATCCACGCGACGGGCAGAAAGGCCTGGACGCATTGGAGGCAGATTTTGAGAAGTATCGCCTTAAGGGTGTAAAACTTTATACCGCAGAATGGAACGGCGAGTCCAAAGGCTATACGTTGCGTGACGATATTGTTGCCCCGTATATGGAAAAATGCTTGAAACTCGGCATCAAGAATGTTCACATCCACAAGGGTCCGACCATTCATCCGCTCAACCTCGACGCTTTCGATGTCCGCGATGTCGATTATGTTGCAACGGCCTTTCCAGATCTGAATTTCATTGTCGATCACTGCGGCATGCCGCGCATCGATGACTTCTGCTGGATCGCAGGCCAGGAGCCTAACGTCTATGGCGGCTTGGCGCTCATTCCGTCCTTCATTCACGCGCGGCCAAAGTATTTCGCGCAGATGATGGCGGACCTACTCTTTTTCCTGGGCCCCGATCGGCTCCTCTTTGGATCCGACTACGGAATCACAAGTCCCAAGTGGATCGTTGAGAAGTTCATGGCCTATGAATTTCCTGATGACATGGCGCAGGAGGCGAAAACCCAGCTGACTCTGGATGTTAAGCGGAAGGTCCTGGGGCTGAACGCTGCCAGGCTCTACGACCTCGATGTGCCGTTGGAGTGCCGCTTGCCGAGCATGGCCGCGTCCCACCATGAAGATGGCGAGGTTTTGCTCGGTCAATCCGACGTTCAGCCGGGGGGCGCAATCCGTGCAAGCGCTTGAGCCGCGCGAAACTGCGGAACTCGTGCCTGACCTGGGGGAAGAACGTCACGCTGAGGTCATCGCGGCGCTAGGTGATGTGCTTGATCCGGAATTAGATGAACCCGTCACTGATATGGGTTTCATCGAAAGTGTCACGCTCCGCACGGATGACGTTGAGGTGGTACTTCGCCTTCCCACCTACTGGTGCTCAGCGAATTTTGCCTTCCTGATGGCAACGGACATGAAGGCCGCGCTGGAACATCTTCACTGGGTGCGGGGAGCCACCATCACGCTTGTCGATCACTTCGCTTCCAAGAAGATCAATCAAGGCGTTTCGGCGCGAAAGGGCTTCTCAGAAGTTTTCGTCGGCGAGGCACAAACCGGTCTCGACGATATCCGCAGGGTCTTCGGTCAGAAGGCGTTTCTGGGCCGGCAGGAGCGCCTGCTGCGCCTACTAGCTGAGCGAGGGGGCATTGAGGACGCACTAAAGCTGTCGATGGGCGGCCTTCGTAGACTTCTGGACCATGACGACCAGGAAATCCGATCACTGGCCCTGCGCTATCTCGGCATGCGCCTGCATGATGGTGGATCGGTGCAGGATGATGCCCGCGCTTTTACGACCCTCTCCGGTTTACCGGTGTCTTCCGCGACGTACGCCGACCACCTGCGCGCGGCAAGACGGGTCCGCAGCGCGGCGGAAGCGAATGCGGAGATGTGCCGGATGTACCTCTCCGCGCGGAAGTCCCATCCCGCGCCGGGATGCCGCCCCGAGGATCGTGAGCAAGAGGCGGAGCCGTAACAAGCGGATAGAGTAGCGGCGGCAGCCTCGGCACAATGATCGGCTCAAGAACAAAAGACTCAAATCAGGAGGACACGCCTTGAAGAACCTGCTTCCTTTGAATCGTCGTAGCTTTCTGGGCGCCGGGGTTGGAGCTGCTGCCGCAGCTTTGGCTGGTCGCGCGCCGGCCTTCGCGGCGGCCAAGAAATTTGTGCCCTATAGTAACAAGAGCTTGGATTATTACTTCTTCGTCGCGCAGCAGGAAGCGGTGCAGCGTGCGGTCGAAGCGCAGGGGTGGCGCTTCCAGGCAGTCAATGCCAGCTTTGACAACACCACGCAGCTGCAACAGTGGGAATCGATCCTTCTCAACGGCCCTTCGGCGATCATCTCCGATCCCATTGACAGCCAAGCCATCGTCAGTGTCATCAAGAAATACAATGCCAAAAGCATTCCGGTCGGCATCATCGACACCCCAGCCACTGGCGGAAATGTCGCCATCACGGTCGATTTCGACAACTATCAAGGCGGCGTCATGGCGGCCGAGGCAATCGTCGCTTGTCTGAAGAAAAAATATGGCAGCCCGAAGGGTACGGTCTTGAACTGCTACGGCGCTCTCCAAAGCGTCGCCTGGAGGCTGCGCAAGGAAGGCATGGACGCGACCTTCAAGAAATATCCGGACATAAAATTGCTCGATCGCCCAACTGAGGGTGAGTTGAAGACCATGCTGAGCGTGACGGTTGAGACCCTCTCGGAGTATCCCAACCTTGATGCCGTTCATGCGCCGAGTGATACGCCGTCACGTGGAATCGTCACTGCGTTGCAGCAGAAGGGTAAATGGAAGAAGGTCGGTGACCCCGGCCATGTGATTTTCGTCAACATCGACGGCGAGCCGATTGCCCTACAATGGATCAAGGAGGGCTACATGGATGGCGTGATATCGCAGGACCCTGTCGCGTATGGCCAGATCACCGTTGAGATGTTAGCCAAATACTCCTTGAACGGGAAAGCCGTGCCACTCGGGCCCTACGAGAATGACAACTACTTCTGGAAGTCAGGCGTCATCACCAACTCGGCCTCCGGCCCCAGCCTCGTCATTCCGCCGTTCCTGATCGACGCCTCCAACGCTGGCGACAAGCGCATGTGGGGTAACGTGACCTACAACGATTGGGGCCTGAAGTACAAGTAGCCTCAAAAACGTGCCAGGCCGGTGCGTTTGCGCGCGCCGGCCTGCATTTGAAGGTCGAGCGCCATGGCCACGACGAGGCTGCTCCAAACTATAGAGCTTACCAAGCGGTATGGCGGCGTAAGCGCCCTTAAGGGTGTGTCGCTCTCGGTTGACAGCGGCACCGTGCATGGCCTGCTTGGCGAGAACGGCGCCGGCAAATCGACGCTGGTCAAGATCGTGTCCGGCTTGCAGACGCCAACAGAGGGCGAGATCCATCTCGACGGCAAGGAAACCGGCCCTGCGGACGTCAAACGCATGGAAGGGCTCGGGGTCTTTCTCGTCACGCAAGAGCCGGCGATCGTTAGTTCACTGTCGGTCGCGGAGAATCTGGTGCTAGGTCGCTGGCCACACCGCGGAGTCTGGGTCGATGTGCGGGCCATGAACCGGCTCGCAACTAATTACCTAGACGGGACGGGTCTCGATCCGCACGCCATAGCCGGGCGCCTCTCCGCCGTCGACCGACGCAAGCTAAACATCCTGCGCGCCCTGCACAGCGGTGGCCGGTTGATCATTTTGGATGAGCCAACAACCGCGTTGACAATGGCCGACCGCCAAATCCTATTCGGCTTCATGAGGAAACTGAAGCGCGAGGGCGTCACCTTCATGTTCATCTCGCACTACAATGAGGAAATCCTCGAAATCTGCGACTCCGTCTCGGTGCTGCGGGACGGCGCCCTCGTGACGGATAATCAGCCGGTCGCGTCGGTCAATTCCAGCGCCTTGAGCGAGATGGTGCTGGGGCGCGGCCTTCACCTCTTTACGCGCGGACGTGCGGGGCCGGAGGCGGCGCAAGCCCCGCCGCCGAACTGGCAGTTCCGCGGACTACGCGGGTCGAATTTCCGGGTTGACCATCTGGATATCGCTCCCGGTGAGGTCATCGGGCTCGCCGGCCTGCCGGGGGCCGGTGCGCAGGAGGTTGCCCGCGCCATCTACGGGCTAGTGCCAGCGGAGGGCACGGTTGAACACGCAGGCCTGACCGGATCGCTACCGGCTGATCCGGCTGAAGCCTTGGCAAAGGGCATCGCTTTCCTGTCCGACGATCGGCTCCGGGACGGTATCGTTGCGATCCATTCGATTGCCAAGAACATCACCTTATCCAGCCTCGGCGCGATATCGTCTGGAGGCGTTATTTCTTTGGCGCGCGAACGCGATTTGGTTGCGGACTTCTTCAAGCGGATGTCGATCAGGGCGCGGGATGCCTCACAGCCGGTTGGCCAGCTCAGCGGCGGCAATCAGCAGAAGGTCCTGCTTTCTCGGCTGCTCGCCACCAAGCCGAGGCTGCTCATCCTCAACGAGCCGACGCGCGGCATCGACGTCGGCGTCAAGGAAGAGGTCCACCGTATTGTGGCCAGCCTGACGCGTGATGGCGTTAGCGTCATTATCGTGACCTCCGATCTCGATGAAATGCTCCGGGCTGTCGACCGGGTATTACTTTTCGTCAATGGCGTGGTCGTCGATGACCGGGCAGCGACATCCCTCACCAAGGAGGATGTATTGAGAATTGCCTACTCGTCATCTCCACACCTTGTAACACCGGCTGTGCCGGCCGAGCAGGGAGCGATAGTATCATGACCGCACAGTCCGATCGCACGGCGGACGGGAGCATAGCGGCGCCCGTTCTCGCGGTGAAGCGCCAGCGCTCGGTTGCGGTGCGCGCGCAGGTCGTGTTGCAGAATGTCGTCTGGATCTGGCTCGCGGGCCTGATCCTGATTTTCGGCATCTTGAATCCTTTCTTTCTGACGACCTCTAACCTGCAGAACATTCTTGTTCAGGCCACGGTGCTCGGTTTGCTCGGTCTCGCGCAATCTTTGGTGCTTCTGGTTGGGGAGATTGATCTTTCAATCGGTGCGGTGACGGGTATTTCTTCGGCCATTGGCGCGCTCGCCATCCAGCGTCTCGGGCTTCCGGTCGGCCTGGGCATTATCATCGGCATCGGCGTCGCGACAATGATCGGCTTCATCAACGGTCTTTGCGTCACACGCCTGAAGATGGTCTCGCTGATCGAAAGCCTCGGCATGATGATCACGCTGCAAGGGGGCCTTTTGGCCATCAGCCAGGGCAACACGATTACGGATATGCCCGGCAGCTACAACTGGATCGGCCAGGCAACTCTCGGTGGCTGGCCCCTAATGCCCGTGGTGCTGCTCGCCGGTTTCATCGCGATGGGGTTCATGTTGCGGCGCACGATCCTGGGCCGCAGCCTCTATGCCACGGGTGGCAATGCCGCGGCCGCTCTTGTGGCCGGAATCCGCGTGCAGCGCATCAAGATTATCGCCTTCACTCTCTCGGGCTTCATCTCGGGCATCGCGGGCTATCTTTTGGCTGCTTGGCAAGGGGCGATTACCTCGGACCAGGGTAATGGCTTCCTGCTCTACGCCATTGCCGCGCCGATCATCGGTGGTGTCAGCGTTTTCGGCGGGCGCGGCGGCACGCTCGGTATCCTGGGCGGCGTGCTGCTGCTCACGGTCATCCATGTCGGGCTCGCGATTGTTTATGTGCCGTCCTTCTACGTCACCATGATCGGCGGCGTGCTGATCTTCATCGCGGTTGCCGTTGATGCCTTGCGTGTAAATGTCCTCGGCGATCACTAGAGTAAGGAACGACCGTGGATTATCTCGGAAAGTACAACTTATCGGGGCGGACGGCGGTGGTCACAGGCGCCGCGCGCGGAATCGGTCTCGCCAGCACAGAAGCGTTGTGCCAGGCGGGAGCGCTTGTGGTGATGACGGATATCGACGACGGCGCCGTCCGAGGTTCCGCCGCAGTGCTCGCGGCGCAGGGTTATCGCGTCAAGACGGCACGCCTGGACGTGACGGATCAGATGGCCGTTGAAGCTCTGCGCGACGATGTCCTGAAGGACCATGGCGCCGTCGATATTCTAGTCAATAACGCCGGGATCGCCCTCAGTAGTACCCCGGCGGAGGAAATGACCGGCGAACGCTGGTTGAAGGTTCTCGACGTCAATCTCAATGGGGTCTTCTGGTGCGCCCGCGCCTTCGGACAGGCAATGCTGGCGGCAGGGAGAGGTAGTATCGTCAATCTGGGTTCTATGTCCGGCTTCATCGTCAACAAGCCGCAGGAACAGGCGCATTACAATGCATCAAAGGCAGCGGTGCATCATCTTACAAGATCGCTTGCAGCCGAGTGGGCCAGCCGCGGCGTGCGGGTCAACGCCGTAGCCCCGACCTATATCGACACCGATCTCGTGAGCAGCGTAGTCACCGGGAATAAGATAGTCTTTGACACATGGTTGGCCGGGACGCCCATGGGACGCATCGGCCGGCCTGATGAGATAGCCTCCGCCATCCTGTTTCTCGCCAGTGACGCGTCCAGTCTGATGACCGGCTCGATCGTTCTGGTCGATGGCGGCTACGTCTGCTGGTAGCGACGGCGGAAGATCGAGACTTTTGGCGTCATCCCGGATGGAGGCAACATACCGCACCACCATTGCGCGGCCCGCTGTTCGACCCAGCATGGCGCGCGCTATTATTTTCCATCGTCCTTTGTGCTCAGTCGGTTCTCAAGGGCCCTCGTGCTGGATAGCCAGCACGGACCCTCGACGGCCCTGGATCTTGGTTTGACCCCGGTGGCGATGTATCGCATTCGCTGCTGAATGCTTGCGCGATGCTGACGATTGCCTGAAGCAGATTCAGGCGCCGAATGAGCTAAGATCCAGACTCGAAAACCCAGGTTCTTGACCGCCACCTCCTGCGTCTCGCCGGGATGCTCATTAGCCCGACCAAACTATGCTCCGGCGCAATGGAATCAACCCGCGATAACTGTCCTTTTCGCGCGTGTTGACTTAAGGCGGTGAGCAACAGGCGGTTCAGGTAATGCTTAAAGGTGCGCGTGACTGAACGGCTCTTCCAAAGCGTCGACCTCCCACACCTTGCGAAGGCATGTTGATCGAGATTTGAACAGACCTGCAGGGGCAGGAACTTCCCATGCAGGTTGCCGAGAGTATCGATATCTGCGAGTTCTCGTTTCGTCAGAGGGCGATCCAAGTATTCGATGAGGGCCAAGTTGAAGCGCGGTAGGCCCGGCCCAGCCCGGATAGAGTGAAGACCGAGACTCTTACTCGAATGGTTTAGGACTAGACGCCGATGAAGCCCTCCGCCCTGACCGGTCGCACCTCCAGCTCGTCCCGCCACGCAATGCACTATTGGGATGCCGGGCCGCCCGAGGGGCCTTTGATGATCTTCCTGCACGGGTGGCCGGGAATTGGCCTGATGTGGCGTAAGCAGATCGAGGCGTTCGCGTCCGATGGCTGGCGATGTATCGCACCGGATATGCGTGGCTACGGCGACTCGTCGGCACCAACCGCCCATGAGGCCTATGCTGTAAGTGAGATTGTCGAGGACATGGTCGAGCTCCACGACCATCTGGGCGCCCACCCGGCCATCTGGATCGGGCATGATCTGGGATGTCCCGTGGCAAGTGCGCTGGCCGCTCACCACGCCGCACGCTGCCGCGGGCTGGTGCTGGTGTCGGTCCCTTATTTGCCGGAGGGCTTCGCGTTGCCGAAGCTCGTAGCCCTCGTTGATCGTCAGCTCTATCCAGCCGACCAGTATCCGGACGGGCAGTGGGACTACTACCGCTTCTACCTCACGCATTTCGACCAGACGGTCAGCGACTGCGATGCGGACATCCCTGCCACCCTCGCGTCTATCTATCGGAGTGGGAGCCCAGCCTCTGCGGGCAAGGTGTCTCCGTCGGCCTTGTTAACCCTCAATGGAGGCCGATATGGTTCGGCACACCGAGCGCCTGCAACTCCGCCCGATTCCGCGCTCTGGCCGCCCACTGATTTCGATGCTTTGTGTGCGGCGTTCCTTGCACACGGCTTTCGCCCAGCCAACGCTTGGTATCTGAACGACGCGGCCAACATCGCCTACGCCCGTGCCGCACCCAGTGGGGGCGCCCTACAGCAGCCCGTGCTCTTCATTAACGGCGAGTGGGACGCTATCTGCGACATCAATCGTAGCCGCCTTGGCGAGCCAATGCGCCTCGCCTGCCGGGATCTTTCTGTGACGCATCTCGCGGGCGGCCACTGGCTCCCTCTTGAGCGCAAGAACGAAGTCGCCCAAGCCATTCGTTCTTGGCTGCAAACGAGGAGGCTGAAGTAGGTAAGCTCGCTGTTGCTGGTGCGACTTCACTACGAGAGTCCATCATGCGCGCAATTCAGAAGCGTCTGGCTACCCTGGAGCAATGACGATGAGGCACCGCGACATAGAGGCAAACGGAATCTCTCTTCACCTCATCGAGGAGGGTGAAGGGCCCGCAGTCGTATTCTGCCACGGCTTCCCAGATACTTCCTACACATGGCGCCGGCAGATGAAAGCGATCGCGTCGGTTGGGTATCGAGCGATCGCTCCAGATATGCGCGGCTATGGGCGCAGCTCAGCTCCAGCGGACGCGAGCGTCTACACGCCGCTGCACACGGCTGGTGACCTCGTTGGTCTGCTCGATGCGCTGGATATTCCCAGTGCTGCCCTCGTCGGTCATGACTGGGGCGCCACGCATGCTTGGAACGCCGCAATGATGCGTCCGGATCGGTTCACGGCGGTGTTTTGCCTGAGCGTGCCGTACTTTCCCCGTGGTGACGTCAGCGTCTTCGAGCGCATGCGGAAGTCCGGTCATCAAGACAAGTTCTACATGTTCGAGCAGATTCGACCGGACGCCGATCACATTTGGGCTGACGCAGCGGTCACCATCCCTGGGGCTTTATATTGGGCATCGGGCTCTGCTCCAACCGGCGAGGGATGGAACCCGATAGATCCGGCTCGAAGCCTTCATCGTCCGGCGCCAGGGCCATTGCCGACTTGGGCGGGACCCGACTACGTCGCGCACAACATCGCTGAGTTCCAGCGTACCGGTTTTCATGGTGCCTTGAACTACTACCGCGCCGCTGAACCGTATTTCTACCTGTCCGGCGCCTGGAAAGGAGCGAAAATCAGTCAACCATCCTTCTTTGTCGTTGGAAAGGAGGATGGCTTGATGGCACTTTATCCCCCCGTAGCGCAACTCCGCACCGGTCTCCCCGGTCTGGTGGGAACCCTCGAAATCAAAAATGTGGGCCACTGGGTGCAGCACGAGGCATCTGCCGAGGTTTGTGAACAACTCGTCAAGTTCCTGCTAGCCGTGCATCCCACCTAAGCGTGGTTGGAATGATGCCTCGATGCATGAGCTAGTTTCAACTGCGACTTATGGCTTGCTCTCGTAAGATCACAACGCGGGAGAAGTGGGCATCTCGCGTGTGAAAAACTCGATAGATGTGTGGCCGTAACGGCTTAAACAGCTGCGCGTCGCGCGGGTCGAGCGAGGAAACGGCCGTTCCACGCTCCTCGCCAGACACCTGCCTCGGCACTTCATCCTGCCCGGCGCGTCTCTTGCTTGGACTACGCCGACAACATCCGAACAGAACTGATACTGTATGGCGCCCACTAAACTAAGTTCAACGGATACGCCCCCCATTGGCTGCCAGATCTGTTTGGCCGCACCGGACCGATCTACCAAGAGCTGGCGAACGCCATCGCAGCTGCTGTGCGGGACGGGCAACTGCTGCCAGGAGATCGGCTGCCGACGCATCGCGCCGTCGCGCGGCACCTCACCATCGATGGGGTGACCGTAAGTCACGGCTATGCCGAGGCAAATCGCAATGGGCTGCTCACGGCAACCGTCGGCCGCGGCACCTTTGTTGCGCGCGCGGCAGGCGCTTTGGGAGGCCGGCCTAGCTGAGCTGTCGGCTGGCTAGACCACAACGTGGCGAGGCCGCGCGAAGGTTGTCTGACATTCACACAGTTGCCCCGGAAGGGCCGCAGGAGGGACAGATTTACCCGCTCTACCCCGCCCGTTGATACAGGGGTGTCACTCAATGGCCGTGTATAGCTTTTACCGTCTTGCTGAAGCTGGCGAGCTTGTGAGCACCGGGGAAGTCGCGTGCGCCAATGATGCTTCCGCGCGTGAGGTGGTCGCGCTGTCTTTAGCACCGCAAGAGACGGCTGAAGTGTGGGAGGGCATCCGCCACGTTGGCAGGATCAAGGGCGGCGCCGAACCGCTTCATGGCGAAAGCTCATCCAAAAGCATTAGTCGCACGTAGGTAAGGCAGAGCCGTTCTCCTGGAGGCAAGCCATGCCACGCGCCGCGAATGCCCTATCTGCGCATTCCGATGAAGTCGCCCAGGATTCAGGATTGATGTCGCCCATCGTTCCGATTTGATCTCGCCCACTATTCCGAGATGATGTCGCCCAGTCCTGAGCCACTGTGGCCTTAAAACTCGTGCTCCGTGACGCCCTTGATGGTCAAGCCGTTTGTGCGCGACCGCCGCGCTTTTTCCGCATGCTCTCCCCGTCCAGATCGATACGTGTCGCATTGTGTACTAGCCGATCGAGAATGGCGTCCGCGTAGGTCGGATCCCCAATAAGCTGATGCCAGTTTTCCACGGGGACCTGGCTGGTCACGATCGTGAAGCGCCGGCCGTAACGCTCTTCGAGGATCTCCAGCAAGTCGTGACGTGTTCCTCGGCTTCCTCCGCCAGGGCATGCTGATCGCGGGCTTTTTCGACATGGTGACGACCATGGTGACCGGCGCCATCCTGCTGGCCGCCATCACGATCCGCAATCTTCTGTCCGGCCGTGGAACGGGCCTGGCGCTGCTGCTGCGGCGCATCCGGGGTGCCGGCCGGGACAAGATGACGGAGGCCCCCGAGTGACGGACGAAGCTCGCGCACGGTCAGCCGGACTTTTGGCAATCAAAATCAATGTCTTCAGGGAATGACGATGAGAAACTTAAGATCGACTGGCTTCTTGGCGGCGGCTCTCCTCGGGCTGGCGTTCAGCGCACCTGCCGCGGAAATCGATATCTCCAAGCGCATTCACGTCGCCATGGTTCCGAAGCTGATCGGGATCTCGGTGTTCAAGGCGAATGAGAAAGGCGCCAAGGCCGCCGCCGCCAAGCTCAACATCGATTTTCTCTACGCGGGTCCAGTGACGGCCTCGGCGCAGGGTCAGGTCGATGTCTTCAACAGCCTGATCGCCCGGCGCTTCAACGTCATCACCACGACGTCCAACAACCCGACCGAGCTTGCGCCCAGCCTGCGCCGCGCGATGAAGCAGGGCATCAAAGTCGTGTCCTATGACAGCGATGTCGCGCCCAATGCCCGCGACTTCTTCATCCAGAACACGGCCTATCCGGCGTTCGGCAAGGCGCTCGTGGATTCGGTCGCGAAATACATCCAGCCGGCTGCGAAGATCGCGATCCTGTCTTCCACGCCCGACGCCACGATCCAGAATGAGTGGATCAAGGCTCTAAAGGCCTATATGGCGACGGCCTATCCGAAGATGACCATCGTCACCACGCAATACGGCCAGTCCAGCGTGTCGCAGTCCCTCACCGCCGGCTTGAACATTCTGCAAGCGCATCCCGAGGTTACGGGCATCATCGGCCCGGACGCCGCGGCCCTCGTCGGCGCCGCTGCCGCCGTGCAGAAACTCGGCCTGACCGGCAAGGTCATCGTCGGCGGCTGCTCGGACCCAGATGCGATCCGGCAATACGTCAAGGCCGGTGTGATCAAGGAGACGCCGCTTTGGGATGAGGTGAAGGAAGGCGAGCTCGTCATGTATGTCGCGCGCCTCGCCGCCAATAGCGCCATGCCCCGCAATGCCACCTTCACGCCGGGGACCTTGGTGAGTTCAAAGTGAACGACGGCGTAATTATCTTCAGCGAGCCGCTGATCTTCAACGCCGAGAACATCGACAACTACCACTTCAAAGACTATCTCCAAGCCTGGGTGTTCCGGCGTGTCCGGAACACCCGGTGTCACAGCAATTAGGATTGAGCATGAAGCGCGTGATCTTTACGGGCGGCAGCGGCAAGGCCGGCCGTCATGTGGTGCAGCATCTGGTCGAGCATGGCTATCGGGTGCTCAACCTGGATACCAAGCCGCTCGCCAATCCCCAGGTCCGCACGCTCATTACCGACATCACCGATTCCGGCCAGGTCTTCAACGCCTTGTCGAGCTACACCGGCCTGCACGAATTCGACTCAGACCTGCGCCCCGAGAAAATCGACGCCGTGGTCCATTTCGCGGCGATTCCGCGCATCATGATCACGCCGGATAACGAGGTCTACCGTGTCAACGTCATGGGCACGTACAATATCGTCGAAGCGGCGGTGAAGCTCGGCATCCCAAAGGTCATCATCGCATCGAGCGAGACCACCTACGGTATCGTCTTCGCCAACGGCTATCGTGATCCGGAATATTTCCCGCTCGACGAGGAATATCCGGTCGATCCTATGGACAGCTATGCACTGTCGAAGATCGTCAACGAAAAGACCGCCCAGGCCTTCGCCCGCCGCACCGACACCGATATCTATGCGATCCGCATCGGCAATGTCATCGAGCCGCATGAATACGCGCTCTTCCCAGGCTGGTTCGCCAAGCCCGACTTCCGCCGCCGCATCGCATGGAGCTATATCGACGCGCGCGATCTCGGACAGATCATACGTCTCGGCATCGAAAAGGATGGTCTCGGCTACCAAGTCTTCAATGCCGTCAACAACGACACCTCATCGGACCTGCCGACGGCGGAATTGTTGCGCCGCTACTACCCGAATGTCGCGGTAAGAGGAAAACTGGGAGAGTTCGAGGGGCTTTTGTCGAACCGTAAAACTCGCGAAGTCCTCGGCTTCAGCGAAGCCCAAAACTGGCGCAAATACGTCAAGCCCAGCACATAGGCGTCGCGCCCCCGACGTCCCCAAGCCGGAGAGGCGCCATCATCTTGTTGCCGAGAACCCTTGGGATGCTCCCATGAAGACCCATCGTATCGCCGCGATCCCCGGTGACGGCATCGGACCTGAAGTGATCGGTGCCGGGCTTGAGGTGTTGCAAGCAATCGCCGCGCGCGATGGCAATTTCCAAGTCGAGGTTACATCCTTCGATTGGGGGTCGGACTATTACCGTCGCCACGGGGTGATGATGCCCGCAGATGGTCTGGATCGGCTGCGCGACCTCGATGCGATCTATTTCGGCGCGGTGGGTGATTCGGCCATCCCCGACCATGTCACGCTTTGGGGCCTGCGGCTCGCCATCTGTCAGGGGTTCGACCAATACGCGAATGTCCGCCCCACCCGCGTTCTCGCCGGGTTACGCTCGCCGCTTCGCGATTGTTCGCCCGGCGAGCTTGACTGGGTGATCGTCCGCGAAAACAGCGAAGGCGAATACGCCGGAAACGGCGGCCGTACCCATCGCGGACATCCGGAGGAAGTCGCGACCGAGGTTGCAATCTTCACGCGAAGCGGCATCGAGCGGATCATGCGATTCGCCTTTGCGGTAGCCGAAGCTCGACCGCGAAGGCATCTCACGGTCGTCACTAAGTCGAACGCCCAACGCCACGGCATGGTCCTGTGGGACGAGGTCGCGGCTGCCGTCGCCCGCTCTTTCCCCAGCGTTACTTGGGAGAAGATGCTGGTCGATGCGATGGCCGCCCGCATGGTGCTGCAGCCGGCTGGCATCGATACGGTCGTCGCGACCAATCTGCACGCCGACATCCTGTCCGATCTCGCGGCCGCGCTTGCGGGGTCGATCGGCGTCGCTCCCACGGCGAACATCAATCCCGAGCGGCGCTATCCGTCGATGTTCGAGCCGATCCATGGCTCGGCCTTCGACATCGTCGGCAAGGGCATCGCCAATCCGATCGGCACTTTCTGGACCGCCGTGCAGATGCTGGAGCATCTGGGGGAGCCGGCCGCCGCTTCCCGGCTGATGACCGCCATAGAAGCGGTAACGCAGGCTGGTATCGTCACGCCGGATCTCGGCGGTACGGCCACCACCGCGCAAGTCAAAGTTGCGGTCTGTCAGGCGATTGCTGGCCGCAATCAAGCCTCTCAAGGAGAGATATGATTGCTGGGCTTGGGCATGCCTAAGGCGATCTGTCGGGGTGCGAACGAGCTTGAACGCCGCGACATTGGCTCGGCGACGGCTGAGATTTGCGACATCGCGCTGTTTGCTGCGTTGATCGAACCTACCGAGCAATGGGGTTCGCACCGGCTTAAATAGCATGGGTCATTTGTCGGTGAGAGGTATGCATTCGGCGAGCGCCGCGGATCAGATACGAGACCGGGTCTTTCTGCTGGTTGCCGTTCGGCTCCATTTTGTCGCAAGCGCGTCAACGGCGTGCGAGAGCTGGGTGAGATCGGCGGTTCTGGGATCGAAGTCGTTGCCGATCCATCGCCGCGTTTCTTCGTAGCTGTCGTGCGCCGTGTTGCTCATGATCTCGAGGAAATCCTCGTAGCCTGAAGGGCCACCGACGTCTTCGGGAGGGCATCGTCCGACGGCGTCGACCAGAAATGGAGAAGTCAGGCCTGGGTGTC
>NZ_LMUQ01000049.1:0-5139 GCF_009765865.1 Acidisoma sp. L85 | reverse complement strand
ACTGATGGCCGGTCCTGTTGCCTCATCCAAAAATGTTACCAGAGACTTCGCCCTTGTCGCGGGGGATCGTTCCGCCTCCATCTACTGCACTTCCATCGCTGATTCCTCTCCAAGTGCTTCGTCAGCCGACGACCTCCCGAATACCATCAGCTGCGCCATTTCTCGCCGCCACTCCTTCAAACGACGCTGTAGCGTCCGAATTTGACCCATCGCATAAGTGCCCGGGTGCTCCATCTGCAGCCGGGCAAACAGTTCGCCCGACGTCCGCCACGGCTCAGCTTCAAACCAGGCGCGTAGTTGGTCGGCCGCCAGCGCGAACGGATCTGGGGTGTTGCGCTTTTTCTTTGTCGCTCGTGCCTTCCGTCGAGCCGTCGGCCGAACTTCCCCCTCCTGCCATGCCGTCCGTAAACTGGACAAAAACTGCTCGAGCGTCGGTTGCTCGATCGCGAATGCGACTTCCGGGGCGTCAGCGATTTCTACCAGCTGCCTCTGCCCAGCACGAATTTCCTTGAGCAAACGCACTGGATCGAGCGTCTCATACTGCGTCCTGATCTTTCGCTTTGTTCCTCCGTCGTCCTCGCATCGGCCATCAGCCGCTGGTACGGCGTCGCTGGCGGATGATAGCTCTTTCGAACCTTCGCGCCTTCCCGTGACTTCTCCGCCAGCTTGAACGAAGGCTGGAAGAAGTTCACGAACAATCGCACCGAGCCGTATAGCCGCGCGAGCGCAGCGGCCGCCTCCAGCCCCGCAAACCGTCGATAGCCGACCATCCGGCGCACGACGGCACCATTCTTTTGCTCGACCCAGGCCTGATCGTTCTTCTGATAGGGCCTGCAGCGCGTGAACACGATCCCGGAATCCCGGCAGTAGTCCCGCACAGTCTCGTTCATAAAAACCGTGTCATTGTCGGTGTCGAACCCGAGTAATGGGAAGGGTAACAGCTTGCGCACCTCGTCCAGCACTTCGGTCAGGAGCTTCTGTTCGCGATACAGGAGAGGTGCACACTCTATCCATCCCGTCGCAATGTCGGTGAGGACGAGTGTCTGAACGAAGCTGCCGGCTGCGGTCGGACCGCCATGAGCGACGAGGTCCGCTTCAATGAAGCCAGGAGCTGGATCACCCCAGTCAGAGAATGTCCTCACCGGTACGCTCCGTCGTACCGCGGCTGAGGGTGGTGCGCGCCGACCAGTCCTCCTTCCCGATTGCCCCTTGGCCTCGCGCAACGCGCGATCCATGGTCGCGGCGCTCATTGCCAGTAGACCCGTGCGCACTTCGGAGATCAGTTGGAGATGCCCATGGCGCTCCATCGCCTCGAGCATCACGGGAACCAACGGCCGCAGCCGCTTGCCGCAGATCCGGTCCGAGGCCTCCCAGAGCACGATCAAAGCCTCGCGGGCGGCGTCATTATAGATGCGCCGGCCTGGGCGAGGCCCCGAAGGACGTCCGCGACTTCCCCCCTGCAGCAGCCGCGTTGCGTGCTTCCGGTGAAACTTCGTTACCGCTACGAATTCATCGAGAATGAGGCTCCGTTCAGTGCGGTTGCACCCAGCATATCGTTCAATAAGGGCCGCCACTAACTCATCACGCGTTGCCATGCTGACCCGCCTCATGCTCGTCCCCGCCGGTGAACCCCGGCCGGGAGCATGTCAGCTGAGGCAACGGGTAGGGCCCCGGTAACATTTCAGGTGCGGCAATGCGAGGCGCTGCTCCCAGGTCGCGTAAAGCTCACAAAAGCGACTGTATCGATACCCGTCCGGGTTGATTTCGATGTACTCGTCCCAAAGGATCTGCAAGCTGACATGCTTGCGCTTTAACTCGCGGTTCACTGCCGCCCAGTCGGGCACAGCCCTTCGCCGGTGGCCCTGCTTCGTGCCCGCTGGACCGTAGAGGCGGGTCTCAAGATCAGGGTCGCTCAGCTCCAACGGCGGCGGCCATGACAGGCCAGAACGCCGAAACCGTCGGAACATCTTCCGCAGGGTCGATGGTGCCACCACCCCGGTCCGACGGGCCACTTCTCGTGCCGCCAAGCCGGCGTCTAGCCTAAACCTCAACATCTCGCGCACTCGGCGCATCGCGATCCTCTCCGTTGGCATCGGCCCCTCCAAAATGAAGCGACCTTATCGAGCCAACGACTGCCCCGCCCGCCCACAAACCCGGGCGGCATCATCCCGGAATGGTGGGCGGGATCATCTCGGAACCCTGGGCGGGATCAAATCGGAATGAATGAGGGTTCTGTTTAGTCCAATGAACGAGGGTTCAGTCCCGCGGCGCATCGCCGTCGAGACTCATGGAGACCGTGACCCAGCTACTTCAGGACGCAGATTCGAGGAGATGCTGCCGCTAGTTTCTACCGCGCGTAGCGAACTGCATTGGCGGCCGGGCTAGGCGGCCCGATGGCGCCTATCTAACGCACATGAGGCATCGAGCCTCGGAAATCGTCGGATGCTCCCGGTACCCTTCTCGCGGGCTGGCAATCGGTACTCCCTGAGCTATGCGCTTCGGGCAGCATCCAGTGGGAGGCTGACGTGCAAGCTGGCAACCATCTTAGGCGCCACGTCAGCAGCAAGCCACCTCATTGGGCCGCCAGGTTCGCCTAGCTGGGCTGGCAGGAAAGCCCATCTGGTCCGGATCTCCCAAGCTAGGATTTTGAGTGGCGCCACCTGTATGGAGTGATTCCAACATAGTGACGAAAGATAGTCGTAAAATGCGCCTGATTCGGGAAGCCGACCTTCAGGGCGACTTCACTTATGGTTCGCTGCGGTTCCTTTAGCAGAGCCTGCGCTCGCGCTATACGCTGCCTAGCTACATATTCATGAGGACGAACTAGCGTCCTCGCTCGAAACTGGGCCGCGAAGTAACTGCGACTAAGGCCGGCGGCCTTAGCCAGATCGGCCAGCTCGATTGCTTCCGATATATGGTTGTGAATATGCGCCTGGACGCGGCGCAACCGCCACGTCTGGAGCTCTAATGTCCGTCTCCGCACTACCACAGCAACCTCGTTAGATGCGTCAGACGCTTGGGTGATTGCGCGCTCGCCGGCGATCGAAGAGTCTGGTCCGTCGCCAAGAACTCGCGGCCTGGGCGAGTCCGATTCGAATGGCGTGAGTTCGGGGATCATTAGCGCGCCACCGCCCTGAGCGACACCCAAAGCCGTAAGTTGTCCAGCCCCAAACCCGCGCGATCAACTCTTATTCCGATTCGAGGACGGTAATCGCTGGAGTTTGTACGGCCTGTGAAAGTGAGTGCTTCTCCAACGACTCGACCGGATAAACACAGAAGCAGAGTAGCACAGTAGCCCATCCCGGTCGTTCCCCAAACTCAGTCGAGTCGAATAAGTGTTGCGTTGCAGACGCCACGGCTTCCAATGTCACTCAAGTATCCGCGATAGGAGGTCGGATGACCAATGCCGATCGCGTATGGAGTTAATCGGCGTTGGTAATGCTATTGCCGAGACTGCTCCACCCAAAGACAGGTCGCGCTCCCCATCGAAGGTGATTGGAACGTCGCCCCACCCACCGCTGTCGGGCTACGCTCATGCGTAGGACAGGGCTGTCAGATGGCTTCTAATCTAGTATGCCCGCCACGATGTCTGTAGAATCGGTCGTAAGAACGCAATTCGCTCGCCAGAGGACATAGTAGTGGTTGGCGGCGGCTCGGCAGGGTGCGCCTTAGGGGGACACATTGTAGAAGCAGGCTTCCGGGTGACACTCATTGAAGCTAAATGGTGCATTTGCCCACCTTGACGCGCACCGTGAAGGTGGCACGCTGATCGTCCTGATCGTCCTGATCGTCCTGATCGTCCTGATCGACAGTCTAGTAGAGCGCGTGTCATTCCGCGGCGACCGCGTAGAGGGAATCGCACTTATTCGAAGGGAAGCCCGGTTTATATATCCGGCCAAGCAGGTGATCTTAAGCGCCGGAGCATATGGAAGCCCAGAAATTCTGTTGCGGTCGGGCATTTGGCCGGAGTCAGATCTTCGGAGTCTGGGTATCTCTGTTATCCATGATTTGCCCGGTGTAGGGCAAAATCTCCACGACCAACCTTCTGCCTTGCTGCGGTTTGCCGGGTCAGCCACTCTCGCGGCCGAACTCCGAGAATTTGCCGCGACTCAGCCATTGATGGAAGAACAGGCAATTGTGAAACTCCGCTACCCTCTTTTCCGGAGCCGCTCCTTACGATCTACACATTTACCTTTGGGTTGAAGAAGATTGTCGACTCGCCTACGGTTGGCGCTGCATTATACCTGTTAGCGTCCTGAGGCCGAAGTCATGTGGCTGGATTAAGCTTCGGTCGCCCGACCCTCATATTCTTCGGAGATTGATGCTGGGTATTTGCGTAATCGAGACGATGCTGATGGGATGGAGTACGGAATTGGATGGGCAGAAGATTTGGCTAGATCTCAGCCTTTCTCGCATCTAATTGGCAGGCAAGCTCTGCGCCCCTATGCGGGACGGATGCGATCGACTGGGCTCGAGCAAATCATCGCCATTACTGTCATCCGGCCGGGTCCTGTCGAATGGGGCCTGTCACCGATCCATCGTCCGTTGTTGACCACACCGACAAAGTCTACGGCGTTATCGGACTCTCCGTGGCTGATGCCTCCGTGTTCCCAGATGTCCCACGCGGAACAACCGCGTTACCCACAACGGTCGTAGGCGAACGTGTCGCACAATTCGTCTTGGATGGACGCAGCGCTAGGTGGTCTGCGTAAAACAAAGCCTGAAGACATGGATCGGTACCGAGGGCGCCCCTCGCGTGATTAGTCAGGCTGAAGACACCCGGTGACTGATAATGCGGCGTCACTAAACGCGGTCAGTGTCAACTACCAAAAGTAATATTGTAGACACGCTGTGAGTCTCCTCTTCAGCTCGAGGTGAGCCGTTCAGCTTCTCGTCGTGGCCTCATCACCCATCTCCGCGCTTAACTGGATCAGCCGCATTATCTCGGCTTCAAGATCAGCAATGCGTTGCGCAGCGAGTTCTTCGTCATGGGCTCCAGAGTAAACCGCCGCCGCTTCAACGATTTGGCTCAGATTATGTCGCGCTATGCTTAAGCGGCCGTCGATAGCGACAATTGGATCGGTGATCTTGCTCATGTTCCGCCCTTTCAAGCTCGAGTTTTCTCGATTTTCGTATCTG
>NZ_LMUQ01000048.1:84666-100629 GCF_009765865.1 Acidisoma sp. L85 | reverse complement strand
GTTTCTTATGGACGATGCCCCGAAATGGAATGTGGTCACAGCTGGCCGGAGTTTGCTGATCGCCGACGGCATCAAGCATGCGGTCCGCAACTCGGCTGAGACAGCCGCAGACCTCGTGTTGGCCACTAACAACCGATTCGCTAGTTTTCTCGGTGAGGCCGGCCGCCTCGTAGTGGCGAATGAGCCTTTCGCGGCTCCAACATCAGACGATATTCAGCGCATGCTTCAAGTCTCACGAGCATATGGATATTGGAATGCATCCCCGGCTGAAAGCGCTGCCATCACGGGCTGATGGTGGCCGACGCTCCGGTGGTGAGCGGCCGGCAGAACTGTCGCGCGCACGAACAGCAGAGGCCGTTCTGGGTGGATTTGACGTTCCGGTCGGGCAGCTCCCAGCAGATAAGGGATATTGCCTTCCGGCAAGAGTTGGCCGGTACCAGCCGTTCCAGACATCAGTTGAAATTCCGAATAGCGGACGTCAGTTTGGTTCCGAATGTTGCCCGTATCTGCCGCTCAGAATCTGCAGAAGGGACTGGACCGTCCCTAGGCACAGCCACGGCAACGGCAGCCTGCCCTTGAAGACTCTCTTCACCACGCAAAGGTCTTGCCCACTACCATGGGCAAGGGGGACAGCCGTGTTCGCATCAGTTCGGATTTACGAGGGCGTGACCGACATCGAGGCCGTCAGCCACGCGGCAGAGACGCGGATAGCTCCATTGTTGCAGAAACACGACGGCATGGTTTCCTACACTCTCGTCAACGTCGGCCACGGCTCGGTCATTTCCATCGGCATTTTTGAAACCCGTGAACAGGCAGCGGAAGCGAACAGGATGGTTCGCGAGCTTGCGCAGTCGGAGTTCAAGCACCTGATGCCGCGCCTGCCGATCGCCAGGGTCGGCGAAATCGTGGGCCATTTTGGCAAATAGTCATTGACCAAGTTGGTCCCGCCTTCTCCACGAGAGCAGCAGCAGCACGATCGCGAGGGCCGGCACAATGATGTCGGTCCAAAACGGCACGCCCGCGTTCCCGGGCGCGAAATTGCCGGCCACGAGCATCTGCCGGACGTGGCCGACCGCGTCCCCCAGCAGGGCTATGGAGGAAAACAGCACCGCTGCAGCCTTGAAGGGCAGAGACGCCCAGAAAGCCACACAGGCGGTCACGCCGAAGGCGAGGTCGGCCACGCCGACTTCGTATTGAAAAGGGCTCACCTGCCATCCGATATCGGCTGCGGCAATGTGCGGCAGGAAAATGTGGAAGATCGCCGCCCAGATACCCGTGACACCGATAGGCAGTAGCAATATCCACGCTAAAAACCGGTGGACCGCAGGCCGCCGGTCCCGGCGGATTGCCGCTATAATTAGGGCCAGGATCAGCAATATGGCCGGGAGGTTGGTCAGGACGAAGCGGATGGAGGTCGCGATCACGGCACGCCCTCGTGGCTTGGGGCTTTTACTTGGCCGTATATGACATGAGCGGGGCAGCCGTTGTCCAGCCAGCCTTCAACGCTGGCCCTTTTCCTCGCAGATGCGAAGCGCCAGGACCAAGGCATAGGCTGGCGGGTCGCAGAGCACTGGCCCGCCTTCACTCCGGGATAGAATGTAGGGGAATTCGCCTGACGCTCTGTAGCTTTCAATCAGCGCTCAAGATAAACAGAATCTTTATCTAATAACCGGCCTCCTAGGAAATGACGTTTCGATGAATGACGAAAGCGGCGTCGGTTACAGCCCTGCTTCCTCTTTCAGAAAACTGCGCAGCGCATCCAGGCCAGTATAGAGGTAGCCCGCCAACCCCGCCCGCTCCGCCCCGTCAACGTTAACCTGCGCATCATCGATGAACAGCGTTTCCGCTGGTCGCGCGTCCATTGCCGCCACGCAGCTAAGGTAGCACGCCCGCTCCGGCTTGACGGCCTTGAACATGGCGGACGCGTAGACTGCCGAATCGAAAAGTTCGGATATCTCGGGAAAGATCCGAGCGATGTGTGTTGAAATCAGCGTGGTATTGTTCGTCAACACGCACACGGCCCTCGAGCTGGCGGACGAAAGCCATGACGTCAGGGTGCGGTTCAGTCGCGACGCGGCGAGCCTCTATCCATTCGTCCAGGGTCAGGGAGTAACTCAGCGCATGGTGCCACGCCTGAAGGTAAGCTGTTTCGTCTAGGGATCCGGCGTCTGCCATCGCCTCAATCCCGGACCCCCAGATAGCGGCCTCGACCTCGCTCGCTTTCAGGCCTGCGCGTGCGCCGATATACGCGCACCGCCGATGCCTGTGATTCGTGCAAAGAACGCCATCAAGGTCGAAGAGCAGATGCGAGTAGCGCGGCATTCCTTCCCCATCGGGCCGATTCGTCGAGGCAAGGTAAAGTTTGTGCCATCGAGCATGCACCGCAAGTCAAAACGCAACAAAATCTAGCTGCTTTGTTCAACGCTGTTACCCGATGGGGCTAGATTGTCGCCAATGGGTTTGCACGTGCCGGCTCCTAGCTGTCTGTGCCAGTACGCATGTGAAGGAGGACATCTCAATCACGAATCGAATGGTTGAGGCCCTTGAGCGCGGCCTGCGGCCATTGAGTTTTACAGCGTGTTTGTTCCACGTTCATTGATCGAGATTGCGGGAGTTTCTCGCACTGGCAATGGAGCGTCATCCTAATCCTGCGTAGCGCTCAAGCGTCGAGGCAAGGATGCGCTCACGCCTCTCCTGTTCGCTTTTCATGTCCCCCGCCATCGCGTTTTAGCGGAGGCCGGAATAGAACGAACGAGGAACCTCGCTGCCGGCCGATGCAGCCGCAGGACCAGTCACCCGCTCCTCACGAAATTTTGTAGTGACACCGTCGAATAATCCACCCAGCGGCTGCTCCCGGAGTCGCAACACGATACGTCAGCCTTCTAAGATCCTGGGTGAGCGTCGCTCTATCGAGCGCTCTTACCTGGCCGGGGCCTCCACCGCATCCTTAGGGAATGAACCTCTCGGTGGCCTGAACTATGGCATCACGACCCATCTGGCGTGGGCATCTGCGCCTCGCCCTCGTTTCCTGCCCGGTTGCGCTATACAACGCGCGGCACGACCGGGCTGCGATCAAATTCAACATGATCAATCCGGACACAGGCAACCGGATAAAAATGGTCACGCAGGATAGCGGCACCGGCGAGCCTCTGGAGCGCGGCAAGACCGTCAAGGGATACGAGTTCGATAAGAACAGGTATCTGATCCTGAGCGACGAAGACTTCGAGAGCGTGAAAGTCGAAAGCTCCTCCATCATGTCGGTGGAGAAGTTCGTTGATTCAGGGTCTATCGATCCAGTTTATTTTGACGCCAGCTATTTTCTGGCGCCCGACGGCAAAGCTGGCGAGGACGTTTACGCGGTTCTGCGGGAAGCTATTGCGAAGACTGGGAAGACCGCCCTCACCCGCGTCGTGATCTCCCAGAGAGAGCGGACAATCGCCTTGCGCCCGATGGGCGTAGGGTTGATGGCCCACACACTTTACGAAGACCGCGACCTCAACAGCGCGGATGACGTTTTCGAAAAGGCCGTGCAGATCAAGACCGATCCTGAAATGGTCGATCTCGCGATGCAGCTGATCCAGCGGCAGTCGGGTCAATACGATCCGGCTGATCTCGAAGACCGCTACGAAACCCGTCTCCGGGCCCTGATCGACGCGAAGCTGGCGGGCGGCGGCCTGGTAACCGAGCCTGAAAGGCCGATCGAACGCGGGAACGTCATCGACCTTGTGGCGGCGCTTAAGAGAAGCCTCGCGCAGGCGCAGACCGCGGGCGAACCGCCGAAGCCGGTTAAGGCTCCCAAGGCGCCGGATCGCCGGCAGACGGGCCTTAAGCTGCCAATAGCAGGTGGGAAGGGCAAAGTGGCAGCGGTTCAAGCCGAGCCAACGGCCCAGCCGGCTCCAGGCAGGGCGAGGCGGAAGGCGTAGCCGGCTGCGCCACGCGCTTCGGCGCTAGGCCGGCTTTGGCGAGGTTGCTGAAACCCAGCCTCCTTCGTCACGTCGTCCGCATCAATGCCACGGCTTGGTAGCCAATCGCCCGGGCAGCAGGCGCTGATGAACGTCCGCGTTTGCTCGAACTCCCCCGACGAACTCCGCTATTGCCCGTGAGCGGCATCTACGCCTGGGATTACGAGAAGAACGGGCGGGTCCTGAAGGTCCCATTCCGGACAGCTTGCGCCGGCGCTCGTAGCTTCCCGGCCACACCGGGCCCAGATCGGCAACGGCAGCGGCCTCAAGTCTAGTGCTCCTCCGTCAAGATAGGTGAGGATCATGCCGCCAGTTGGTCAATTAGAGCGGTTATCCATTCGAGCAAAATGGGCGCTGAGATTTCAGATGGTCGGGCGGGTGTCGAACGATCTTCGCGCGCTCCGTCTCGCTCTGCCAGCGCGGCAAGGCTATTTCGACGTCCCACTTGAGGACTGCCAGACGCAGATGTCTCGATGTTCACCAGCATCCGCATGTCATCTGCGCTGATCGGGCTGGTCGGCATGCCGGGATCGACGGCGGCCGTAAAACCGCAAGCGCTCATCGTTTCCAACATCGGAAGTAGATCGGTCACGGGCGGCTCCGCCTCCTCCCCGCCGTCCGGATTTACGTGGCCGGCGCGAAGCATGGCGATGTGTTTCGCCCCCGCGACGTCTATAGCGGCCGCCGCGCATGCGGCGATTGGTTGGCGCTCCTTCGCCCTCGCGGCGAACGCATCGAGCATTACCGTTAGGATTTCGCTTTCCTCGACCCTATCGGGTCCCGACGTCCGGCCTGAGACCAGGTTCTCGACAATGGTCTGGACCCTCCCGACATCTGCACGGATATCCGCCTTT
Source organism: Acidisoma sp. L85 (assembly GCF_009765865.1). Classification (GTDB taxonomy): domain Bacteria; phylum Pseudomonadota; class Alphaproteobacteria; order Acetobacterales; family Acetobacteraceae; genus Acidisoma. The sequence goes on along the minus strand of NZ_LMUQ01000048.1, from coordinate 95,813 downwards.
TGCGGCGCTGCGAGCATAATCGGACGATTGAGGCGGGTCGGGCCGGAGGTGTCCAGCTTGGCATGGAAGACCTTGGCATAGATGCGGCGGCCCCCAAAAAGAACTACTGCTTCACCCTCAAGCAAATTCTGGAGGTCCTGCCAGTCCACGCGCGACACCTGTCTGACTTCGGCGTGTTGGGCCTCGCGGTATTGGCCGACGCCCCCGCCATGGTAGGTCGTGGCCTGCATCACGGCTGTTTCACCAGCGGTCTTTTGCAACCACTCACGAGTCCGGTTTGCCTCCTGCTGACGCATCGCGATGGTTAAGTTCGCGTTACCAAGGAGGCTTTGCGTTTTTTCGCCAAGTCGCGCCCAGATGCCGGACAACTCCTGGAAGGCCAGCCAGAAGACGACGTTGAGACCACGCCCCATTGCCAGCATCCGGTCCATGCCGCTCGTCGCGTAGTAAGCGACCTCATCGAACACGACGTAGAACGGGCTGTCCCCAGCGCTTGGCTTGAGCGCGAAAATCTCCTTGGCATCGCCCTCCAGTCGTGCGCCGAGTAACTGCGCCAGCATGCCACGCAGTCCGGCCACGACGATCTTCCCGAGGGCCGCGAGGGTGTCGTCGGAATTCTCCAGCGCCGGTAGATTCACCACCAGGATACGCCGGTTGAGCACGATATCGCGCATGTCGACATCGCCGCTCTCGACTTTGAAGATGTGGCCGAGACTGATCGACAGCTGCGAGAATGTCGCCGTGAAATACATCAGCGCGTAGCCATGCTGCTCGGATGGCTTATCGCTGCGCTGTTCATTGTAAGGCACACTGATATCGTAGCCGGGCAATTCGCCCAAATAGGCGAGCAGCGGATAGACGATGTCCAAAGGCATCTCGGGCACTGGCATCTCGATGATGGTGCCCGTCTTCGGATCGCGAACAAGGAAGATTCGATTCTTTGCCAAGGTCCAAATCCATGGCAGCTCCAGCGCAAAGCGGATCTTCTCTATGTTGATCGAGATGCCCCTGTGGTCGCGCATCCAGACGAGAACGGGGGCGACCGTACCGATGAGGCCGACCGCCCTCCCACGGAAAACACCATTCGCATCATCCGAGCGCTGCTCGCCCAATTGGCTCGCCAGCAGCTCGCGAATGGCATCCGCGTTGCCGGGCGCAAAGGGATTGAATGTGTTCGACTCCTTGATACCCGACGCCGTCAAGAAGTTCAGCGTTAAGACGTCGTCTTCTCGGCCGTAGCGACGCGCGAGGGCCAGGACCTGACCGTAGAGGGTATTATCGGCCTTGCCGTCAACCAGAACGAAGCCGCTGCCCTGCGCGAGCGCATTAGCCAGCATACTGAGGATGGAGGTTGTCTTGCCGGCACCTGTTGTGCCGGGGATGGTCGCATGCTGCCGTATATCCGCATTGGTGAGCCACAGTTCTTGACCCGTCAGGGCGTCAAAACCGATGAGGAAGCGGCCATCCGCTTGCTGAGGCTTACGGGTCGCGGGATCGGGGTAGTTCCAATCCTTCCTGTTGGCGCTTTTTGGCAGCCGCAAAGGCAGCGCCACGCGACGCGTCAAAACCCATGCCGCATAGAGTGTCGATATAGGAAGGGTCAGGTTCAAAGAAGCGGGATAGAACCAAGTCGCGCTCGCGAGGCCGCACAAGATGAGGCCGGACCCGGAGCTACGGAGGGCATCCGACAGCCGTGCCGTGGTCGGTCGAACATCGCGGAAGCCGTCTGCCGCAGAGCGTTCGAATTGAGTTTGAGGCCCGACAATTTCACGGCGGATCATCGACGGCTGTCCCCTGTGTCCGATTTACTTCAGGTGCACACCGGCTCGTTGCTTCTTTTGGCTTGCTCGGTGACCGCGAGAGCCGAGATCAGTTTTGAAGCCCAAACGGGTTGGGCGCTCTCGCCTGGGGGTCGGTGTCCGCGGGTGGCGTCACGATGGGCCGCTGTGCCAATTGCTGCGGAATGCTCGCTAGGGGTTGATTGGGCGCCCCGTCGGCTTGTGGCATTGGCGGCGGGGCCATGGACGGCCCAATACCCTGCGAACTCATCCTGGCGGCCGCGAGCGCCTGCGCATGACCCGCAGCAGATCGGGCGCCAAGATCGAAGGCGACCACAGCGACAAGAACGCCTGCCACGCCGATGAGCAGAGGCCTGGCCACACCTCGTCCCGACCGCCCACTTCCCCCGCTCTTCGGTGTCGACACAGCGGCGGGCGATGAAAGCTGGCCTTCCCGAGAAGGCATGTGCAGGTGGATGTGTAGGCCCCCCCCGGCGGACGGCTGGAGCTCGATCGCCGGCAGTGTGGTGTTGTCACTGTGGTCGACGACGAGACGGAGCGGATTTCCGGTCATAGGGGTTCCTGAGATCGTGCGTTGTGCTCATCCTGCTCGAGCGTGGCGCGAACGGCACTCACCGCTCGAGCGACGGACGGAATGGTCAGCGGCTTGCCAGCGACCCGTTCAGCGGCCCAATGGTCACGCGCGCCGGCTGCCTCGACCCTGGGGTTGGGATGGGTCATTTGACCGGGACCGTCGCCCTCGAAGCCAAGCGACTGCAGTGCGTACCAAAGGCTGCGGTCGATGAGTTTGAGACAGGCGAATTGAGCTGGCGCAAGCACGCCCGACCGACGACGGGCGGCCGTCAGCACGCTCATCAAAGCAGGGACGGTGTAGGCATGACCACTCGCGATTTTATCGGTCCGCTCGAAGATTCCCCGTGTGTCGAGCGCAGCGTCGGCTCGGGCGATGACGCTCGCCGGTATCTCATAGGCCGCTTCCGGGCCGGCTGTTTCACTTGGGCTGCCTTTCGGGAGCGCCTCTGACAGCGCGAAAAGGAGGTCCTGAGCTTCGTTGCGGCGCTGCTCGAGATGGAGACCAAAGGCAGCGTACAGCAGCCGCACGTGCCCAGGGGCGTGCTCTACGCCACGCCATACCGGGCCCAGTTGGGCGATCAAGGCCTTCACCGCCGCCCGCTCATCAAGCACGGGAACACCCGGCCGGTGACGGCCGCTCGCCGCATCGGCAAAACGCAACACCCACTCGCGCGTATGCAGAGCGGGGTCGCTCGGGCGCAACCCATCTGGCCGCAAGGAGACGAGACGTAGGTGGCGACGCGTAAACGCCGCGATCGCGCGGAAATACAGCGTCTGCTCGCGGATGAGGCCCTCAAGATCGAGCTTGCGCGTGAACCGGGACGGCGCGGCGCGGGTAAAGCAGAAAGCGGCGAGCACGAGAATGAAAGCAATGACCGGAACGCGCAGATAATACCCAATCAAATTCGCGGCCGTGAGGATCTCCGATATCGTCACCGTGTCGAAGTTCGCCGACGCGATAGTCTGATAAAGACCGTCAAGAGCCGGCGTAAACTGATGGACGACGCGGATCTGCCACTCGAGGACATCGGCAGCGATAGCGACAATCGAGCCGTGGTAGTTCGTCCAGCCCAGCCAGCCAAAGAAGACGAGGCCGATCACGACGACGGCGAGGCTCAGAAAGGTGAAGTCGTCATTTGAGGGCCATGAAGCCCCATTGCCTGCGCCCGCGGCCATGATGTCAGCCTCCTGCTGCTGCCTGGTGCGATAGTTTCGTCTCTCGAAGCGCCTGGGCTTGCAGCTGGAGCGTCTGGCGCAGCACCTTGCGCAAATAAGCGGCTACGTAGCCGGGATCATGGGAATGGTAAAAACCGACACCTTCCCAGAAGTCGCCATGCGCTTCATCCATGGCCTGGCGGAGAATCCAGCTCCCCGCCTCGACATTGGCGCAGAAACTGTCCTTGAGCGCCGCATAGGTATCGGACTGCGAAGCACGCCAATGCCTTGCCACAGCGGGCACCCAGATCGAGTTGACCTGCATGGGTCCGATGTCGACGGTCCGATTCGTATTCTGGCTGACGCGGCCGAGAGAGCCATCCTCCACTGACAGGAGAATCAGGATGACCGCCGGCGGCAGCTGGTAAACTGACGCGGCCGATTGAATGCAACCGACGACGCGTGGCGGCGACGACGCCCGGCTCGCGAGGGGGAGCAAGCACAGAGCCACGGCTAGGATTAGGGAGCGGGTCATGCGGGCGCCCGCGCGAGCGCGCCACGCGCCATGCGATCCTCCGCGAGACGCCACACTTGAGCGAGATCGTTTACCAAGATTGAATCGGCATATGCTGCTTGCTCAATTGCTTCCATGACCGAGAGGAGTACGATGGCGACGCTTCCGGCGCGAATGCTGCAAACGGTGTAACCGAGAACCGTATCGGGATCGGTCGCGATCTCTACCCCAAGGCTCTGGCCCGTTGCCTCTCGCCAAACGGCGTTCCCCGCGCTCAGGAATGCCGGCAGCAAACCGCTCGGGGAGGCCGCGCTATCCGGTGCGTAAGCGAGCGTATGTTTGGAGGCGCGGCAATCGTAAAGGATCGCGCGACCGGACTGCTCCAGGACACGCTGAAGCAGGCGGCTTACCACCGCGATTTCGATCTCGTCGCTCATGCCAGTCGTCGCTTCTGCCATGCCGGCACAGCCGGGCGCACGGGGCCGACGAGAACACGGCGCATCAGGCGGACGACTGCTGGAACGGTCAGGCCGAACCACGAGATCACGGTGAAGAAGAGAATACCGAAGAAGGCGACATACGCCGTGGTCCAGCTCCAATAGAGCACGAAGATGAGCACGGGAATGCAGGCGCGGGCGTCAAGAATCGCGACCTTCACCGGCAGGGCTGTATAGCGCCACATCACGCAAGCTCCTTCATTTCGAGAGCTGCGACGTCGGCTGTGATCCGACCCTCCTCGAGGGCGCGGCGGATCGCTGCGGCATAAGGCTGGCCCTGTTCGTCAACGGCTTGCCGTGTCAGCGCCGGCCATTCGGACGGATTGGTTTGCTGGAAGCGCGTGCGCAGCTTGGAATCGAAAACCAGGAACTCGCGCAGAGCTGTCCGGCGACCATCGGTCGAAATGGCGAGGCGCTGATTGATGATGAGGCGCAGCGATTGAGCGACCTGGCTGATGACATTGTCGCGCTCGTCCGGCGGGCAAAGGCTTGCGATCCGTTGCATAGTCAAGGGCACGTCCGCGGCATGAATGGTCGTGGTCAGCACATGCCCGGAGATCGCGGCCTGCACCGCCGAAGTCATCGTCGGCCCGTCGCGACACTCGCCGACAATGATATCGGTCGGCTCGCGACGCATGCAGCCGATGATGAAGTCCTCGAAGGTCGGCAGGTCTCTCGGAATCTCCGTCTGGGTAATCGTGCTGGACGGGCTTTTGACCCGATCGAGCATGTATTCGACCGGAGCAGCGCCCTCGTTAATGTTGTGGTTTCCCCTGGGGTCCAGCAGCTTTGCCATGGTGAAGCCCGCGATCAGCGTCGATTTGCCCGATCCCGTCGCGCCGCTGACGATGACCATGCCTTCGCGCGGCCGAAAAGCGTCGAGGATGCCAGGCTCGACGCGTTGCTGTTCCAGGCTGGGTGGAAGTTCGGGAATGGGACGCAGCACGATATTGGCGGCATGGCTTCGGCTGCTGCGGATCGGTGTCGCGTTGAGCCGGAAGCGCAACCGGTCCAATCGCGTCCGCGAGATCGAATAAGCCACATCGAATGCCCGACCGCCCTGCAGCCGCGCCGTGCCGTCAGCGCCGTATAAATGGTTGGCGATGCTGGCGATCTCCATCTCGTCGAGAGAATGCTCGGTGACCTGGTAATTGGTCCCATGGACCCGGATCCAGACGGGATGACCGGTCGTAAAGGCGATGCGAGACGCGCCTGCGTCGTAGGCCCAGGAGAGCAAGCCATCTAGGCCGGGGGCGTCCTTGCGTGGCTCCATGACCCATCGCAGACCCTCCTGCGGCCACCTTTCGTCCGCGCTTCGGCGATCGGGGTTTTTGAAGATGGCGTTCATTGGCACCCCGACCCACCGGCGCCACGACCCTGCAGCCCGGGTTGATCCGTAATGCGGACGACCTGATCACCGACATGCAGCGTATCCCGGCCGCCTTCGACTACTCGGTTCTGGAAGGCGATGCGCGGCTGTTCGACCAGCCCTGACCGCAGCAGCACGCGATAGCGCGCCATGCCCGTGATGTCGCGCTGGAGGCGGCTCAGGTCGGAGAGGAAGATATCGACGGCCTGCTTCTCACCCTGCCCCCAACCATCAGCGACCCACTTGTTCCAGTAGGCCACCTCTTTGGCCGATCGCGGCAGCGCCGCGTCGGCTGGGCGCTGCGGCGCTGCCCATGTGCGCACCAGATACTCGCGCCAGTTGGGCGGTGCCGCCGTGAGCTGCGCCTCCCGCGTGATCTCGTAGATGCAGGCCGTCTCATGTGCGACCTGGCCGCCGTCACCAAGTGCGAAAGCCAGCTGTGCTTGGGTGATGATCGGCGGCCGTAGCAAGGTCTGGCCGCTGCCCACCGGCAGAACGAGTGAGCGGAAGTCAAAGGTGGTGTCCAAGACCGGCTCATACCGCCGGAGCATCTCGTTAATGGCGAAGGCACGTGCCGCGAGGCCGCCTTGAGCGCCGTAGATCAGCGCAGCCTGTTGCAGCTCCTCGGCTCGGCCGGGCTTGAGACCGTCTCCATGCTGATCGCCGGGCCGCGTCGCCTGGAGAGCCTCGAGCGACAGCGGCGCTGCGCCACCAACGACCGTGGGTGTTTCTGCAGCACCGGTCACCGGCTGATTGAGCGGATTGCCAAGCGTTTGTGTCGCTTGATCAACCTGCGCTGCCGAGGGCAGTGGGGGCACCGGCTCGGGTAAAACCCAACCCGCCGCATGCCCTGCTCGCCCTACTGCCAAGGATGCAAACACGCTCGCCGTGTAGAGGACCGAGCGGGTCTTAAACATGATGCACGACCTGGACCTGATGGTGGAGAGGATCGACCTCAACAGTTGCCTTCGCCCCGGCCTGCGTACCCAGGGCCTGGAAAGCCCCAAGCACCTGTCCGTTTACAATGACGGTGACGACAAGAGGTTGCGGGTTCCGCGGCCCCAAGACGGCGACGGAATACCCGATGGTGCGGGCCAGCTTTTTGACGCCGGCGTCGAGCGGACCGTTCCAGGCGAACTGAATCGGCTTCTCCAACTCGGCCGGAACGACCGGCGTCGCGTCTGCCACGCCAGATCCCGCCGGCTGCATGCCGCCGATCTGTGTCATGTCGCTATTGACCTGATCGAGCGCGCGACGCAGCGCCAGTTCAGCGTTCGGCATTCCCGTGGTCGAGACGTCCGTCGGAACACTCGTAGAGGTGCATCCCGCAAGAAGTCCGAGCCCCAATGCCGCGGAACCGATCCGAGCCGTCACCATCCTGATCACACCGCTCCAAACATGTGCCAGCAGATTGCCGGCCATTGGTGCGAACGAGCGCGCTGATGCGAATAATTCCTTAGGCCGGATTCTTTTGTGGCAGATGTTGCGCATTTGGGGCAGGACGCGTTCCACGGCTTCGTGTCCATGAAGTCGTGCCATTTACTCTGCGGCAAGCAGCGCAGGCTCCTCGACTTCCTGGTCGCGGAGCTTCATGCCCATGCCGGTTCCGTTAATCAATTCGCCTGCAAGCTCATCGATCACGCCCAATTCTGCTTTAGTTTCGAGCTCGCCGCGTGTCAGCCGATCGGCCTTCCGACGCTCGATCTCCTTGAGGGCTGATCCCCGTGGGAACACCTTGGCGAGGCGCCGCAGGCCCTCGCTAAAACCAACCCGATCATAGAGGCGATTGCGCAGGGCAGTATCGCCCGGCGTCGTGCTCAATGCCCATAACTCGATCGGGCCGAGACTATTGACGAGCATCTGCTCATACTTTGCGCCATCTGCGGAGAAGACCGCAAGGAACGGCGCACCAGCTGGGCCCGGCCCGTTCAGGCCATAACGGACGACGCCGGCACTGGCTTCACTCAGGTTAAAGCGGGCGATGATCTCCTCAGCCTCCTTCTCATCGCCGGCACGCAGAATGAACCGCCCGGTCGCTTGCGAGGTGATGCCGTCGCCCATGTCCTTGAGGCGCTGGGACGCGAAGCCCAGCTGGATGTTGTGCTTGCGACCTTCCCGCACATCCAATTCGGCCTGTGCGCGCACCTGCGGGCTACCTTCTGTCCGATGCCATTCGTCGTAATCCAGGCGTTTGACGGACTCCATGACCTCTTGAAAGCGGAGCCGGTGATAGTCGCGCACCAATTCGGGCACGTATTGCGCGTAATCCGGATGCAGGAAGAAGTTGCGTGCCAGCAGGTGCCGCGCCAGCATGTACATCATCTCGGTCTGCCGGTTGGCAGCGGCCGAACCGGTCGGCGCAACAGCGGCGAGGTCGAGAACAATGATGCGTGCCGGGCCGAAGTCCAGCCGCGTCGGACTGTTGAGCGTCGGGTATTTGCGGATGACATCGAAGATATAGCGCTCGAAGAGCGAGCAACAATCTTCGTGGGTGGCATCGATTTTGAGCTTGTTGAACATGTCACGCACCTGGTCGGTCCGCGATGCGTTGATCAGGTCCTGCAGGACCGGGACGGCATGTCGCTGCGCCACGCCGGCCAGTCGATATTCGCCGATTGAGATCAGCTCATCGACCACATCGCGCCACCAGGGCTCATCGTGCCTGAGGGTGATGTGATGGCGTCGGAGCGCCGCATCGACTTCGAGCTCGACACCCGCACGATAATGCTTCGGCGAGCCGCCGGGAACATCAGTATAAAGCCGGTAGGCCTCATCCACCACCAGGCTAATCATCTGGTTGATGCCCTCGAAGGGCTTGCTCGTGTCGGGCGGCAGGGTCGCGAGCGCCAGAAAGTTTTGCAGGAAGGCGCGCTCCAACGGCAGAGGATAGTGGCATCCGACCTGCAGGTCGAAAATGTTTACCTCATAGCCGGCGCCGAATTGCATGGTGACAAAGATCGCTTCGTGGCGGCGCTCCGGCCCGAGCGCCTCCTGCACCAGGCGGACAAATCCCTGCGCCGACGGCCCGATATCGGCCTTGCCGATCAACGGCAACTTTGCGCCGCGCGAACCCATGACGGCCGTGGACAGGCACAGGCCAAGATTGATCGTGTTCGCCAGAACGCTTTTGCCGGAGTTCGGGGGTGCGACGAAAATGTCGAGGACCAGAGGCCGCATGGAACCACCGATGGGATCATAGGGCCAGATTGCGCCATCCGGCCTGCGAAAGAGAACCGAGCCCTTCTCCCAAGGCGAGGCGGTGCGGTTCCAGGGCAACATCGACAGCGCATCTCCCAGCAGCGCGAGTGACGCGGTGCCGGTCGAGGCGAGCGACAGTCCGGGCACACTGCTCATCGCGCCCTCGAGCGGATCGCCGCTGACGCTGGTTGCCCGGCAGTTGCCCCAGCCTTCGAGCCTCTGGCTCAAGGTCGAAGCGCGACGGCGCAGGTGGCGCTTGTCCGCGATCGGCGCCCAGGTCGCGAAAGACGCGCGGAGCTTGACCGAGATATGGTTGTTCTGCTCGCGCTCCTGACGTAGGGCGGCGAAGGCCCGTCGCAGATCGCCGTTGCTTGGAAACATCGCGAGAAAGCTCGCCCCGATCTCTTTCATCGCCATGGATGTCTTGCCGCCGCCCTCGACGACGATCGCGCCACGCCAGGGGATGCGGTCTTTGCCGAGTGCCGCAGCCAGCTCGATGAAGGGTCGCGGGTCCTCGGGGCCAACCGCCATATCGACGGGCGCATATTCGTAGTCGCCAATCTGCACCCGCTGGCCGCCTTGCGTAGCGGCATCGGCGTAGAAGATTTGGCTGCGGATGGAGGGCCAAAGCATGTGTTCAGGCTGTGGCTTCTCGTCATCCTCCGGACAGCGGGGCATCATACGGTTGCCAATCAATATCGGCCGCCACGGCGATCCGGCCGTCTCGCGGTAGATCGATTCCCGGATGACCTTGAGTGCGGCGTGGGCATCGAGCTCGACGCTGGCGACATCGGCATTGCGGAGTGAGGCAAGGACGCGGCTGACGAAGCCGGCGTGGCGCGCCGCCATGATGTCGGAGCGCAGGTAGAAGCGCTGGCTGTCGCCCACACGCGGTAGCTCGCGCGCCAGCGCGTCCTGCTCCTCCTTCATTTGCTTGCGCTCTTCTTTGGTAAGCACGCCCTTGCGGGTCCAGAGGACAAAATAGGCCGCTTCCCAGCGCATGATTTTAGGCCAGAGCCGCGCGCGCTCGTCGAGAATGTCGGATAGATCGATGTTCAGCTCACGCGCCACGGCTCGACAGCTGTCGAGGTTGAGCCGATTGATCTCGACGGCTGACAATTCAGGGTCTGACGCAAACCACCCGACGATCGCGTGGCCGCGACCTTCCAGTGATCCGGAGAGGTCAACTCTTTGCGCCATGGCGATGCGCGCCACGTCATCGCGGGTTGCCATGCGTCGCATGCCATCCACGCGCAGGATCGAAACATAGTCGCTATGCTTGGTGACCAGAGCGTCGCCATGCGTCGTCTCGACGTCGCAGTAGCTGTAGAGTGGCTGGCGCAAAGTCAGTGACAGACCCGCGAGCAGCTTGGCGAGCGAACCGACCATGGCTGAACCTCACATGAAGGAGCGTCAAGAAGGCTACGAACGGGGCGCTGCCCAGTCGCGGAGCATCGTCGGATAGTGGTCGCGGCCGGCCCGATAGAGCCGCCCAAGGGGAAGCAGCCGGACACCACCGAGAAGCGTCGCGCGACGCTCGTAGTCAGAGGGAGCGAGATCACGCAGCGCCGCTCCAAGCTGGCGCGGTGACAGAGTTCCGAGGCGCAACTCCGCCGTCGCACCGCGATCATAAAGCGTGCGATAGGCGCGATAAGCCGCAGACGCGGCTGGGGCGGCGCGGCTGGCATCGCTATAGGCGGGTGGGAGACCCTCGCCGGCGCACGCGAGATGGATTTGGCGGGCCAGGACATTGAGAGCGCCCTGAGCCATTTCCGGCAACCAGATCAGCATGGCTTCATCGTCGATGTCCGGCCGGTTCAGATGCTGCGGCAGATGGCAAAGCGGGCAGCTCGTGACGAGGTTGGCCGGACTGGCATCATCATGATCGTCGTTGAGATGAAATGGCTCAGGCCAGCGTCCGGTCGGTTGACCGCAGAACTGGCAGGCGGCCGAAGCAGACGCGGCCTTCCACTCGCCCGCTCCGACGTCGGCGTTCCAGGCCGAGGGATGGGCAGAAAGGACGAGCGGAGGGCGCGCCATCT
>NZ_LMUQ01000048.1:0-84599 GCF_009765865.1 Acidisoma sp. L85 | reverse complement strand
GGAGGGGGGGGGGGCGCCCCTTTTTAAACCGCCTGTACCGAAGGTGACGGTGCCGGCGGTGCTGGAGATGGTCGAGTTAGCACCCGACGCGGTATTGGCCGCCTTGTTGATCCAGGTCCCACCTGTGGCGAAGAGCCCGGCCAAGACCAAGCCGGCGCAACCCATCGCCACCCGGCCGCTTTCGCGGTTCTGCGGCTGTCGCGACTGCCACAAGGCCCAGGCGCCCCCGACCATGCAGATCAGCGCCGCGCCATACATCGCCATGGAGCCCACGAAGCCGCCCGTGGTCGAGCCTTCCTGCGCCATCTGCTGAACCTGAGCGCCGATGCCGGCTGTGCTCGGCGTCGCGGCCTGGGCGAAGGCATGCGCCGTGATGGCCATCGAAGCCACGGCACCAGCGACCGGGGCGGTGAAGCCGAAGATCGCGTACCGCGCGCGAGCCGCACGAAGCCGGACGCCGCGCAGCTGAAGCCGCGGCGACACGGCCGCGTTACTGTCCTTGTCATTCACTTGATCATCCTCCTTGCCGAGGGACCACCCCTCCGCAAGAACCCTGATCAGGATTGGCGCGAACCAACCGAAAATGTTTCGCTAAGTCGTGAAGATTCCGACTAACCACTGTGACACGGTGTAGACGTTCATCAACATCGCTCCGAAGACGAATTGAACGCCGCAACCACCCCATTGCCGATTGCTGCGACCGCTGACGGATGCGCGCCACGCCATCATAGCAAAAAAGCACGTCATCGCACCGAACACCTGGAAGAAGCCCTGGAACGCCTCCACAATATTCAGCACCGTGTCGCCGGGGGTCGCACCGAGGATATTAGTGGTGTCGGGCGTCGAATAGCTGGTGAGGCCGGCCACGACGGAAGTCGTGACGGATGATCCACCGCTGATATTCACCTTGTTTAAGATGGTCGGAAACGAAGCGCAAGCGCCGCTCAACACCAGTGACAGCCACGGGATCCACGGCCGACCACGAAAGGGATTTTGCGGCTGCGCCTGCTGCCAAAGCCCCCAGGCCGCGAATAGAAAAAGACCGATGGCGCTGCAATAAAGAAAAGTTGGCAGCAGGACAGCGAGAACGAGCGCAACCTGCTGCGCAAAGCTGACCAGACCCTGCATCGCGGCCTCCTACTGGATCAAGCCGCGGTCAGTCTTCACCACCCAGGTGGCGCCACGCTGACTGATACTGACGACTTTGCCGTAACCCGGCACATTGTCGCCCGGCGAGACCGGCAGCTGCTGTTCCTCGCCACCCGAGCTATCCAGCGCCGAAAGCATGGCTAGACCAGGCGACGCCGCCTGCACGTGATAGCGGTGCGGCGTCAAATCGACCGGCGCCGCAGCTGGCATGCTTGCCGCCCTGATCACGGACGTCGCCGGGGCCGCCGGCAGCGACCTGGTCGATGCCACGGTGCCTGCCGGTGGCGGGGTCTGAACAGACATCGCCGCACTGACCGCACCGCGAGCCTCGGCGAGAGACAAGCGACGTCCGAAATCAGTCAATGACCCGTCGACGCGGCTCCCAAGACTCTGTTGGTCTTGGCGCAGTTGGGCAATCTCGGAGCGCTGGTCGCGCACCAGGATGCCCAGTTCTGTGACGAGTTGAAGCACCTGGAGCTGCTGCTGATCCGTCATGGGAGCCGGCCGCAACTCCACGATCTGTGCCACGGCATCCCGTGAGACGGCACCCGCCGGCAGGGTCGGCTTTGACGTTACCATTGCGGGTTCCGTCGACAGCCTCGGCTTTATGGTTGCGGCCACTCGCGGGGCGAGGTGGTCTGGACGCGGTGGAGCCGGCGCCATTGTAGTCTGCGGTGTCGGCGTCGGCTTGAGGGGAACGGCGTGCATGCGCGTCTCCGGCGCCGGCTTTGGGGCCCGCGGCGCGGCGGCAGGCGGAAGCGGCGCCATCTGCCCGCCAAGTCGCAGGAACTCGGCCATGTCGTCACCGCCCTCGACTGATTGTGGCCCAGGTGGCTGCGGCTGGATGCGGAGCTGCGATGCAGCCGGTCCCGGCGCGCGGGCAAGTTGGGCGGCCGGTGCGAGTGGAGGAGCGGGTCGGGGCAAAGTATTCAGGGCGACATCCCGTACGTGCGTCGCAAACGTCGAAAAGTCATGCAATGTATATTGGTTGTAAGGAGAAATCCAAAACGCGCCCGCTGCAGCCGCCAGAACCACGATGCCGCAGACGCCACTCATGAGACCATTTCGTCGCCTTTTGCTGACCGGCTGAGCCACTTGCGGGCCTGCGGCTAGCCTCTCGCTTGGCTCGACCGTGCTAAATGGTCTGACGCGGTCTTCGTTGGTATCGCCACATGCCCCTTCGTCCTCCACTTGGATCTCGACCCGTTCGGCAACGTTTGCGTCCATTGTCGGTGATGCTCCGCTTTCACCTCAGCAGGATGTTTTAAAGTGGCGCGAACTGATCGAAGTTCGTTTAGGGCTCCTGGCCTTCACGAACATCAGCGAGAAACATGACACCGACAGTCGCGTTGGCGTCGAGATGAACCGTGGGGCCGTGGGGCGCCTGTTGGTTCAACGTATTTCCAAGGTGTTGCGCGGCCACGCCGGCTCCGATCCCGACCTGCTGGGGAAAGTTCAATTGCGTCGCATAGCTGGTACCGCCAAGCGGGCTAAGGACACCCACGGTGTTGGACGTCGTCGCGAGCGCTTGGCCCAGGCCTTGAACGAAAGCCGCCGCAGCTGGAAGAGCGAAGCGGGCGAGATAATGCTCATCGACACTGCTCGCAACCGTGGTTTCCATTGTCTCAGGCGCGATGACGATCGCATCCACTCCAATGCTTTGCCCGTGATGTTCGATCGTGGTGATGCGCACAACCAAGCGATCTGCCGAACCCGAGCCGTTCGATGTCGCCTTGCCAAAAGAGCCGATCATCCGATCGCCCGCAAGCGGGCCGGAATCGGCTTGCAGGACGACCGGTCCATCGGAATCCGACGAGGCCGCGAGGACGGTATGGGCGAACACACCCCGACCCGCTGGCATGAGTAGTTGCCCTGCCGCATCACCGCCACTCGACGGGCTTGTGATCCCGGGTGAGATCGAGCCAGTACGAGCGGATCCACCGTCCCCCTCCGAGGGCGCAAAGCTTGCCGAACCATCACGCGCACTGGACTGGACCTGAATGTCCGTCCGTGGCGGTCGGCCGTCCCAACCTCGAAGGAGCCGTCTTACCGCGTCACTATAGGCCTGCTGTTCCTGAGGATCGACTTGGGCGGTCCGGTTCGTTTGCGCGACCATATGAACCATAGGATCTGGAGCGTATCGAAGAGGTTGCGCGGCCGGTGTCAGCGGTGGCTGCGTTGCGGCTCGTGCCGCCGGCGGCGCTACGGGTGTCGACGCCGTCGGAGCCACCTGTGGAAGCGGCGAGGAGAGTTGCCCGAGCGGCTGGCTAGCGGCAATGGGCGGCGTATAGGACTGGCCGCGCCGCGCCGCCTGATCTGCCTGCTGCCGATCGGTCGCGAGGGCAAGCTTGTCCTGTAAAGGATTGCTCTGCAGGCCTCCTGGCAAAGGGTTGACGGATGGCAGCCGCGCGACTTGGGAGGTTAACGGAGTGCGCGAGCCTGACAATGACACATAAACGACGGCCACAACGACCAACACGACGCCGCCGCCGATGATGAGGAAGCGACGCGGACCCGCGTGGCCCGATCCGTTGAAGACGCTGCCCATCTTCCGCTTGCTCGCAAGCCCGGACATCATTGCGCGTCCTTCAGCTCGGCGGCGACCGTGCGGGAACCGGCGGAGAGCAGCACGACGGGCGTGCTCGGAATGGCATAGATCGTCGTGCCGCCCTCACCGCTCTCCGATGCATCCCAAGCTGGCGACATCAGCGTGTAGCGCGTGCGGATGTAGATCTCGCCGCCGAGCCGCCATGCCAGGATTTCGTCGGGTGACACCCCTGAGACATCCAGCGGGACCGCATCGGCTGGGGCAACTCCCGCCAACATTGCGTTGAGATAGGGTGCGCCGGTCACCGGTGCGCCAGGTCGCGTGTCAACTATGACCTTGGCATTGGGGCCACGGTCGGCGACATGAACGCTCATATCCGCATCGTAGCGGTCGTGGCCCGCAATCATCAGGAACGACAACGGCTTCGGACCATCTTGCAGGTTCACCACCAGGCCTCCTCGGGGAACCAACGACATGGGTGTAATCTCAATCGTGTTGGAACCTTTCACGGGAACGCATACGTAGAATCCGACAGCGTTGACGGACGGGCTGCCATCACCGTCGGAAGCGGCTTGCGAGGAGTTACAGTTGGTGCCCCCCGCGACATTGGCGGCGTTGCTGTTGGTGTTCCAGCCGATAGGCCAAGGTTGCCCTGTGGCATCGAAAAAGCTGATCGCGGTCGGGTACCCGCGTACAGTTTGAATGATACTCGTTGCCTGCCCAGGCTCGAAGGTGACGCTGACCATGCGGCTGACCGGCGAGGCAACCTCCTGGGTCCCCTGCTCCTCGGCTTGCTGCGCGGCGCCATAGCGTTGCTGCAGTTCCTGTATCATTTCTGGTGTGAACGGAATGGCATTTTGAATGGCACGCTGCCCCGCCGGATCAAGGGCACTCAGGCCGCGATCAGCCGGCATAGTCGGAGGCGTGCCGGCGACGTCCTGCGCAAACGACGATAGCGGGACGAGGCAGCCCACGAGCAATATCGCAGCCAGAGAACTTGGGCGCACGACAACCTCTCTTTCAGTAGGCTTTAGCGGTGAGTTGTTCGATCGCCAGACCGTCAGGATGATCCTGGTCGTTCATACGAATGACGAGCGCTGTCATCATCAGGTTCGAGGTGCTCTGTTGATTGACGTTCTCGCAGGTTTCGACCATCGGGAATTGGATTTTATAGGCGAGGCGGCCGCCGATGATCGACGTCTGCTGGATAACCGCGCTCCGCTGTGCCTGCGCGTAGCAGATCAGGCGCGCTCGCTGCATTTCGTCGAAATTGCCGCCCTTTATATAGCTGGCGCCGAAGCTACCCCAGCCGTTCCGCGTGTAATGCTGTCCGGCGGCATTCAGCTGCTGCGCGAAATCGTGGTAATTGACGTTATAGGGAGCCAGCACCCACTTGACCGACCACTCCAAAAGCTCGGTGTCATCTACGATCGGGCTGTCCAAAGCCACTACCGGCATCGGCGGATTGCGTCCATCGACGAAGAAATATTGGGGCTTGGCCGGATGCGTCCAGACATAGGCGTCGTGGGCGACGAAGACCGCCAACAGAGCCGACAGAGCTATCACGATGAGAAGGCTGCAGCGGACCACCCAACCCTGAAAGTCAGGATCGGAAAGGCGACGGCTTACAGCGGCGTTTTGATTTTGCATGACGGCTCCTCAAATGACGTTGGGACATTTGAGGCCGGCCGTGCGAAGCGACACCTCTAATAATCCAGTCCGGCGCCGATGCCGTTTCGCTTGTCGCGCTTCGATTGCCGTTTGTTTCTTGTCTTCCAAAAAGGGAAGGTGCTGTTGGTCAGGCATTTCTTGAGCTCCGCGCCCGCGGCCCTTGCATTCGCCTCACCCAGGGCCCGATCGAAATCATCCCTGGTGTTCTTGTGGCCTTTCGGAAAGACGGCCTGCAGCCACCATACTTGTGATGTGATCGTCCGATAGGAGACGCCATAGTCCTCAGCAATCCGGCTGATGCGCTGACCCGACCAAACCCGCCAGCCAATATCGACAAAGGCTTCGACATTGGCGGCCCAATCGACCTCGAGACCGTTGCGTTTGGATGTCAGCTCGAGCTTCTTGTCTGTCCCCTTCACGAACCAGCGTGCGGGAAGCCTTTTCCTCTCCGAACCTATGTTTGGCGTAGGAAAAGGCTGAGCTCTGGGCTGATCTGGCCAATGCAGCGATCGTCGCTCTCGCTTTGGCAGGCCCAGTCTTCGCGCTTGATACCAGATACTGCCTCGCGAACGCCCCAGCCGATCAGCGATGCAAGCGGCTGACCAATTATTGAGCCAGCCATCCAGCAGAACCGTGAAATCGGTTTGCTTCCACGCACGAGCGCCGCCTGATCGCCGCAGCGGTCGGTCGTTCGGAGTGGGCAGGTTGAATTGAACAACGAGATCAAAAAGTGCTTCGCGCGTGACGGCGAGAAAGAAGCACAGCGCCTCGATGCCGTGCCCCTGCGCGAACATCCCCCTGAGTAGAGAGCGATATTGCCCTTGATCAAAATGGCCGGCGGCAGGAGCTGAAGCAGGCGGCGTCACAGCTCGTCGCGATGAGAGCGACCGCGCAGGTACGTCTGCGTGCAGCGGGCCTTGCAACAGTAGCATTCTGCACCAACCCTCGGTTGCGTTAACGTGCTTTAAGCAGGTTAGGAGCGACCGTGTCCACAGAAAACATCGTTAAAAGATGTTCTACTACGCCCTGATGATGGTTTTAGAATAGTGGAAAGGCCTTGCGGCTGGGCTGAAAGCTGGGTCGGCTGCGCGCCATCCCCGGCCCAGTCAGTCGTCGGCAGAGGGATTAGCCAGGGAACATGCTCATAAGATAGGGAGACCTCGCTAGAACGAGGCGAGTTTCCAACTATGACCCGCTTCGCACTGCGGTTCGTATCGCTTACGCCTGGCCGGGCTCAGCGAGCTGCCCGGGTCTTCGAGCGGACAACCTGGAGGCGCCGCTCACGTGCTTTAGAAGGCTCTGCCCTATTCAAAGCAGCGTACACACTCTTCTGGCCGGAGAAATGGATGATGAAACGTGCGGATCGGGCTGGATCCCGCAACGTTCGAGCGTGGAGACACCGTGCGTGAGAGGATGAGGCTGCTACACACCACGCTCGGCGACCGGACCCGCCGGTCACACCTTACCGGCGCCCAACGTTGCTTGCCATTTCCCATCGGACACACCCCGGCAGCCGAAGTCGGATCCTTCTTCAGCCGACGGTGCCAGCTTCTTCCCGCAGTTCGACGGCCAAGCGATCCAGCATCTGCAGTTGCATGACGACGCGACCTTTCACGTCCCCAATAGTATCCGCAACTTCCGTCAGCTTCGCCGAGGTGCGCGGTGTTGTTCGCGGGAACAAGTCTCCGACTTCGAGTTCCAGCGCCGCTGCGATGGCCATTAGGCTTTTGATCGTCATGTTTTGACGACCGGCCTCCACCATGAAGATGGCCGCTGAGTTAAATCCGCAGCGTTGCGCAAGCTGCATCTGTGTCAGGCCCTTAGCCTTGCGGCTCCTTCTGACGGTCTGGCCCAAGTGCAGCAGGGTCGGGTGAATCTCCGATAAAGGGGTTTTGGAGGCGCGTCCGCTTGGCTTCGGATCAGCCGCGGCCTCGCCGAGTTCTGGTTCTCGGACGACGTCTGGTTTGGTCGCAATGGCGGGCGGTCCTGAGATGACCGGACCAGCGCCCAAAGCCTTTCCGCTTTTGACGCCGCTCTTTTTGTCATCCGCAGGGCGACGCCCAGCCGCTTTAGCAGATTTGGGCATTCTGGCCCGCCGGATCGCTCATTCTACTGTCCTCTCATTGGGGTGAGGAGATGTTGGCGCAACACGCGGCTGGACAAATCTCCTCCTCAACCCACTCCAACTTCTCTCAAAACCACCTGAGGCGAACAAGCCCGTTCGCACCGAATCCGCCGACTATACTCGTGTGGGGGATGAACATGGGTATCGCGATGAATTTTGGGGCAGGAAGTCTAATTTTGATGCTCCAGCTCATGCCGGTGAATTTCAAGATGATAGCACCACCAGCAGCTCCGGCCATCTCCGCGAGCTCCATCCCCCTGGCACCGCCCGCGGCCCCGGCGGCGACCAGGGCGAAGCCTCAGCCCCCGACGCGCCCGGCACCTGCCATTGCGGTCGGATTTGGCCGTGACGTGCCGTTGGAGTTCGCCGTCCGCCAGGTAGTCCCGCACTGGCTCGGTGTGAGCTATAGCGCCAGCGTAGACTGCCAGGCCCGTGTCAGCTGGCATGGCGGGAGACCATGGAATCAGGTTCTCGGTGACCTGCTCACGCCACTGGGCCTGCATATGACGATGTCCGGCCGCACGCTCCGGATTCGAGACTAAAACTTCCCAGCTTGTTCGCACCGTCATCGGCCAACCTCCCCTCGGGTGATTTGAGGAGAAGGCCGTGGTGCTTGATTTTGAGAGCTCGTCCGCAGGTAACCTGATTCGACGCCAAAGACCACGCAGGCCCGAGATCATCGAGCAGCCGGCTACGTCGGCCGATGCTCAGTCTGAGATTGACCGGGCGCTAGAACAGCTGGGCCAAGCGCTAGACGAGGCTGCCGCCAGGGACCGAGTAGGCCTGGCAGCCCAACTCCTAACGGATCCGGTTCGCGCCGACCTCCGCGCCCTCATGGGCCAGCTTGGCTTTCCCAAGGTCCTCCGGCTGTTAGACCGGCTGATGCGGGCCGGACTGCCGGAAAACGAATCCGTCCTGTCGGCTGTCTTAGAGCCCGACGCCACCGGCATCGGCCAATATCTTCAAGCGGCCCTCGCAGAGGCGGCGAGACGAAACCTCCTGGAGCGGATTTATGCGCCGGAGCGTCTGGCAGCCTTAATGGCCGCTTGCGAGCCCGCAGACCAACTGCGAGCGGTCGCATAATGCGCGGCATCGCCTCCGGCATCGCTTTCGCCGTGCTGCTTCCGGTCGCGGCGATGGCTCAGACCGCAACCAGCACAACCGGTAGCCAAGCCTGTGCCACCATCGTCCAGGCCGCCGCGAACGGAATGGCAGCACGGATCAGCGCCGACGACACGAGCATCAGCCCGCCTCAGAGCGTGACCCACCTCTCGTGCCTGCAGAATTTCTTCAACGGGGCCGGCCTCAACGTCGTCACCAATCTGCTGAACCCAGCCAGTCTCTTGCAGGCTGTCGAGGGTCAAATCTGTCAGGCGGTGAGTGGTGCCTGGCAAAGCGCTCTGGGCTCCGCCGAATGCGGTCTTACCGTTACTGGCTTCAACACGGGTTTCGGGCTCGGCCTTGGTGGCGGCACTATGTGTCCGAAGCTCAGTTTTGGTGGCGACGGGCCGCCCGTCGGTTCCGTCAGCACGGGCTTCAATACCCAGCAAGGCTTCGGCCTTTACATGAACGGCGCGCCATCGGCCCCGACAGGATATCCAGTCGTGTCGCCTGGCGGCCTCTTTTAGGGCGCGCCGATGGATCGCAAAACGCTTCTAGCGACCACGCTCGGGATTGCGCTTGGCGGCGTCATTTTCGGCGCGGCGCCAGCCTTGGCGCAGTTAGCGACGATCGACGTGGCCTCGATCGCCACAGAGATCAAATCGCTCGCCCAAGAGACCGGTATTCTCGACGTTCTCAACGCCATGAACACGGTTGAAAACACCGTCTCGTCCACCATGAAAAGCATCAACACGGCCATTGGCAACACGACCTACGGTGACACGAACACGCTGCTACGAGAGGGCTTCACCCAGGAGGCAAACTACGCCAAGGGCCAAGTCGGTGCGCAAGAGCAGATCACCGATGCCTCGAACACGGCGATGGCGCGTTTCCAAAGAGACATCCGCAACAGCGAAATCCGCGACCAGCAGACGCCGAACGTCCAGAACTGCACCGCGCTGGACAGCGGACAGGTCGTAACCGCCGCCGCCCTCCAGGGATGGCGCACCGGCCAAACCATCGAGTCCGTGATGGACCCTCGCGGCGAAGCCCTCGCCGGAACGCCCGCTTACTACGGCACGGGCCAGGCCATGGAGGCCGCGGGGCAGGTTCATCTCAGCCGCTATTGTTCCTCGACAGACGCCGCGGCCGGGCTCTGCACCGAAGCCGCCGTGGCGATGCAAAATGCTGATCAGCGCGCCTCCAGCCTCTTCGGCACGGACAACCTGATCGACCAGGACGGCATCAACGCCGCCAACGACTTCGGCACCAACCTGATCCAGCCGATCGTGCCAGCCGCCCTGCGAATGGATCAGCTCACCTCGATTAGCGGCCAAGACGCGGCGGCACACCGGCGCGAATACAATGCGCGCATGTCCCTGGCCCGCAGTGTCATCGATCTGGCGATTGGGCAACAGACGCCAGGTGTGGCGCTCACGGTCCAACAGCAACAGCTGCTGACGAATGAGGGCCTTCCCGTTCCCGCCAGCGGGTCCTGGCTACAGGCCTTGAGCCTGGAGGCCACCCGCCGGATCAGCGACGTCACGTGGGCAGCGGGGCTGCAAGCCATGCCCCCTGCCTCGGTCGAGCGCGAGATCGCGACCGAGCTCGCTCTGAGCAACTATCTGGCGATGCAGAACTACCGAGTCACCCTGCTCAACGCGACCATCGCCGCGACCCAACTCTCCGCAACGGAAGAAACAAGTTTCCGGCCGGCCACCGCCATGCCGTCCCCCTCCATGGCTGCGAACTGAGAGGAGCCTCGTCTGTGCCCGATACCAGCAAGCCCCCCATCATCGCGGGCCCTGCGGACGCCACCTCCCGCCGCGACCCAATCCACGATCTCATCACACGGCTGGACCGTGACGCGGCTGCTCTCGTAACCAAGGAGCCCGATCTCAGCCGGACCATTCGCCGACTGGCGGAGGTGGCCGGCACGAGGGCGGATCGGATCGAGGATGCATCCTTCAGGACCCGCGTGGCCTACGCTCTGCAGGACATGGAAAAACTCGGCGGTCCAATCACGGCCGTGCCGCGCGGGCTCCGCGAGGAGATGGATCGCCTCGCTGTCACAGCCCCTGGCCTGCAGGACCAGCGGTTGCAAGCCATGATGAAGGCGACACCGACAATCGACGACGCGCACCTCGTGCAGGACATCCGCGCCTTGGCGACAAACGTCGGCGCCGGACGCACGCCTGAAAATGGGCCACCTGTGCGGGACATCGTCGACGCCCTTGAAAACCGGGTGCGGCTGTCATCAGCTGCTACCGCACCTTCCCCGAGCGCCGCCGATCGTCGTTCCACAGCTCCAGATAGCAGCCCCGGAAAAGCGGCCGCAGCTGGTATCGATCAGGTCCAGGCGACGCGATCGCCTGGCAATCAAACTCGCGAGGCACAACCAGACTGGGCGCGCCAAACGCAACCGTCTCAATTCCAAGAGCCGATCGGCCCGACGCAGCCCCAGGCGACTGTCACCGCCCGCGGAGCCGGTGTGGTTAGCCTGGCACTCGCGGCGCTGGCGCGCCACGCTCAGCGAGAGAACCCCAATTGGGACCGACAACCGACGTCGGTCGTCGATCGCTCGGCTCGGCACGAGAATGCCTTTCAGCAGCGGCGCGACGAAGCCACCATCCAGGGTGCCGAGAAGTCGCAACGCGCCGCTCTCGAGGCGGTTCAGACCTTCGCGCACGGGCCCGTGTCCAACATCCTGACCAAGATCCAGGACGCCGCCAAAGCAGAGCCGGGTGGCATGCAGGCTGTATTGGCGGAGATGCGCGAAGGCGGCCGTTTCGCCAGCCTCCGTTCGCAGTTCAATGCTGACCTGGTGGCAGAGCGCGGGGCCGCGGCCGCCTGGGACAGGATGGCTAGCAGCCTTCAGCAATACGGTGCCGACCGGTCGGCCGTGGCCGCGGTTGGCGCACGGCAGAATACAGCAGCGGCGCTAGACGCGCGCTTCGAGAAGTTGGACGCGGAGATCGCTAGGGCCACTTCGGTCATTCCGAGCAAGCACGATGGCAAGAGCGTCATAGACGACCTCAGCGACAAGTTCCGCGAAGTCCTCGATCGCGCAATGAATGCCGTAAGGTCCGCCTTCACGCCCTCGACTGAGCGCGATGCAAGGGCCTCCGCCAGCCTCTCTCCCACTCTCTGACGGAGAGGGCTGTGTTCGCCCCATGAGCCTTCAACCTCGCAACACCATAATGCTGCGAGGATGTGATGCGTCGCCCATGGCTAATCCTGCTGGTCATGCTGCTCTCCGCAGTCGCCCTCCCCGCCTTCGCGCAAACGACAGCCACCAATGGCGGCTTCAACCTGAGTTGGAGCGCCCTCGATCCCGGAAACGACTGGGCCGCGACGGTCATCCAAAACGTCTTTCCGATCTCCGGCACCAATGGTGTCTCGCCGACGCAAACCACGGTCATCGGCCAGATGATCGGCCAGCTCACGGGTTTTGTCGCGGCGATCGCCATGGCCTTCCTTTGCTACTCCACCATCATGCAAATTCATCGCGGCGCGGAGACCTCTCGCCTGCTCGGCAACAACATGACGGGCATGTTCATTGTGCGCCTCGGCTTTGCCGCGATCATGATGTTCCCCGTGCCGACGCTCGGCTTCAGCGTCGGGCAGGCCGCCGTGGTCAAGATGTCGCTCTGGGGCATCGGCATGGCGAAATCCGTCTACACCCAAGCGGTGCAGGCCATCGGTCCAGATGCCATGGTGGTCGCCCAGCCGATGATTCCCGGCACGGAGACGATCGTGCTCGGCCTGATCCAAAACGAATTGTGCCGGTCGTTGGTTAATGCTGCTTCGAACACGACGAATGCCGCTACCCAGCTTGTTCCAGAGCCAAAACCTGTCTTGATCGGCAGTCCCAACGGCGGCCAGGAGACAATCCTCAGTTACAGCCTCTCAGTCGGCAATGTCGGCTCGACGCCCGCCTGTGGCTCGGTGACGATCTCCGCGCCCCTGCAAGGTGCCACCAATCTCGCCGGCGTCGCCGTCGATCAGAGCGCTCTTCAGCAGCAGGCACTGACCACGGTTCTCGGCACCGACATCGCGCCGCAGGTAAACACCCTCGCGACCAGTTTCTTCAACGACAGAAGGACCGCGGACCTTAACGGGCTTATGTCCGTTTTGACGGACGCCACCCGCGACTACACGACGCAACTCACCTCCGCCGCGCAGAGGATAACGCAGCAGCTTCGTGCCTCGCTGCAGAATGGCGGCGCCGCGGCCCTCGCCAATAGCAGCACCAATCAGACCAAGCTCAGCGCGCTCGGGTGGACCGGCGCTGGCGCCTACTATCTCGAGTTCGCTCGTCTGAACGGTCAGACCCTCTCGCTCCTCAGCGCAGTCCCGCAGGTGACCCCGCCAAGTTATGACGGCTTCGGGCCGTCGCTCTCCAGCGACCTAGCGCCGCTCGTGCAGTCCTCCGCTGCCTTCCTGACCACGCTGTCGAATTACGTCACGACGCAGGACGGCATGAACCAGCCCGGCGGTCAGGGCGACCTGTTCTCCGGCGCGACTCCAGGGACGGACGGTTCCGGCGTCATCGAACAGGTCTTTCGCCGACTGCATCTCAACGACTACGTCCTCCAGCTCTTCCAGACAGCGATCGCGCCAAGCGGCAATCAGTGGACCGACCCATTCTCCGCGCTCATGGGATTAGGCAACCTGATGGTGACCGTGGCGGTCGCTGCAATGGGACTTGCGGCTTTGGCCGCGTCCGGCACCGCCTCGACGGCCACAGCGGCATTCCAGATTCTGACCCTTAATTTCACCGGGGCCGGCCTGACAGCCGCGGCACACTTCCTCATGACGTTTTTAAGCACGCCGATCTTTGCGTTGCTCCTTGGCTTGCTGATCCCAGGGCTGACGATCGCCTTCGTGTTGCCGATGATCCCCTGGGTCATGTGGATGGCGGGCGTTATGGGCTGGCTCATCCTCGTCTGCGAATCCGTGATCGCGGTACCGCTCTGGATGCTGGCTCACATGACGATGCAAGGCGAAGGGCTGCATGGCCGCGCGAGCGAGGGGTACGCCCTCCTCTTCAACGTCCTGTTCCGCCCCGTCCTTATGCTGTTCGGTCTCTTTCTCGGCTACTTCATCTTCGCCTCCATCTCCTTCCTGATACGCCAGACCTTCGGTATCGCGGCGGGTTTCGTTCTCGAGCACGGCTGGATTGTCACAAATGTTCTCGGCGTCGTCGTGTTGTTGTCGATCTTTGTCATGACGCATGTTGTGGCGGCACTCATGTCGTTCCGGATGATTTCCCTCGTCCCGCATCACGTGCCCCGGCTTCTGGGCTTCCATGGTGCTGGACGCGTGGACATGGACCAGTTTAGCAAGGACGCAGCGTTAGTGGGGATTGGCGGAACGATGTCAACTATTCACAGAAGTCTGCAGGACGGCTCGACCGCCGCAGGAAATCTAGGCGCGGAAACCGGGCGGCTCGGTGCCCCGCGAACGGCTTTGGCGGGCCCCCCAAGCGAGAGGTCTTCCACCAGTCCGAAGACTGGTGGTATGGATTCAACTCTTCGGGCGACAACAGACTTCGAGCCGCCTGCTAATGAGGTCGAATGATGGACGGTGACGAAGAGGGCCAGAGTCCAAGTGGCTTCGCGTGGTATCAGCTCGGCAAGATGGCCGCCGAGAACGATCGCCACACAAGCCAGACAATATCAACCCTCCTGCATCGGCGGCGGACAATCAGCGCGCAGGATGATTTGCAGGCCCGAGTTCAAGCACTCGCAGCGGAAAACGCCCGGCTCCGGCAGGATTTGGCAGACTATCGACTCAATTATCGCGATCTCAAAGCTTGGGCTGATCGCGCGGAAGCACGGATCGATCAGCTACTCAAAGAGCGCGGCGAATAGACCCAGCGGTTCGCCCCGTCCGCCCGCATGGTGCTCCCGTCCAGCACGGAGACTGTCATGCGCCCCGCCCTTCTGATCGCCGGCCTAGTCCTTCTGAGCCTAGCCGCGTGCTCCACACCTCCCAATGTTAGATCGGCCAGCGACTATGACGCTCCCGCCGCACCGCGGGTGAAGCATCCGCTTTACGGTCCCTATGCCGGCTATGGTCAAGCCAACGCCACGTGGCGGCCGCCGGTGGTCAATCGAGCGGGCACCGTCGTGAAGCCATCGGATCCATCGGTGGACGAGGAGCGGCCCGATTACGAACACGCGCAGTGGGCGACTGGAGCGGCCGGCGGCAGCACGCTGGCGCCCCCCGGCACGTTCTGATCAGCGCGGCAGGAAAGGCTCTGTCGTCTTCAGGAACGCGACGGGCGAGCCCAGCCGACGCGTTCTAAGCTGCCAGTTCAGGTGGGCGCTCCGGAACGCCAGCAAGAAAAACAGCGTGCAAAAGGGCAGGAATTCAAGAGCCGAGAACAGTCGCGCACTGCTCATCCGCATGCGCAACGCGCCGTATAACCACAGCATCACAGCGACAGAACCCAGTCCGAACAACGCGTAGGCTGCGCGCGCGGTCTGCCTCTGCCGGAAACGGAACCGGTCCACCAAAGCCTCCACGCTTAGGCCGTAGGAGAAGGCCGTTGCGATCAGGTCGATGCTATCCTCGTCACCCATTTTCAACCGCAGATCTGCCGGCGAACCGCGTTTCAGCAGACCCCAGAGCCTCGCAATTAAACGGTGGCCCTCCGAAATATCCTCAAATCCAAGGGTCGCAAAAGGACTGCCGGCAATCAATTTCACTCGCCGCCGATTGCGCCGCACCATTTTCGGCTTCCAATTTTTTCCGTTCGCATTCTTATCCCACGGCGAGCGGCCCATCGCTTCAGCCCCCGATTGAGGCCACCAGGCCGCCCATGTCTGGCGGCATGCCGTCCAAGCGGCCGACCGATCCGTCCGATTTCCGCCAGATCAGCGTCGGCGTCCCTTGGAGGTGAATCGCAGCCGCGGCCGCCATATTCATCTGCAGCTTACCCTTCGCGTCGGTGGCCGGACTGCCAGTCGTTTGGCCCGTCTCCCATGCCGCAATTAGCTGATCGCTCGCCTTGCCGACGAGATTGAGCGCGCTTCTCGTGCTCATCCCATCATCCTCTCTGTCGAGGATCGAGAGCGGGATGACGTTCAACCTGACCTTCCCGGCCGCGATGAAAGGGACAAGCTGCTGCATGGTTCGCACCGAGAACGAACATTGTGGATCCACGAACATCCACAGCTCCGGTGCCGACGGATCCCCGACACTGCCGTGCGTAGTATTCCGGGCAACGACGATCAGGTTTGCATTATCGGCCACCTGGTCCACGGAGGTGTCTCGAGCGCCCCCGGCTATGCTGTCGGTGCCGATTGCCACCGTTGGAGTTGTGCCGGGGATCGCGGCCACCTGATCGCGCGTAAGGTCCTTGCCAGCCGCGTCCCACATGACGCCAGGAATAACCCGCTCATTATCAGGGCTCGCATAGAAAACCTGGAATTGCGATCCGTTATGAAGAAAGAGCGCGCGCAAGCCATGTTGGGGCGGCAGTTCGGTTAGGTCCTCCCCGCCGATCGACCTTAACTGGTCGACTGAAAGATCGGTCATCAAGCCCGCTATGGCGGCCTGACCGTCCGGACTTGCCTCGAACACCATGACCTGCGCCCCATGTCGGGCGCAGACAGTGCGCAGCCCATGCGACAGTCCGAGGTCGGACAAGGTCGCGCCCGCAGCGGCGATATGCGCTAAGGCCGGGATTGCATTGAGGTCTGCTGCCGTCTGCGACACCGTTCGGGAAGCTGTTGGACGGATCCTGGAAAGCGACGGCGGTGGCTCGGAGGGCCCTGCGATCGTAGCCGCCGCAGGCAGCAACGGAACGGCCCCGCCGCCGACCGTGATGGGCGGTAGAAGTCGAATCGGCATTTCGGCCGTCATCCTGAGAGGCGCCTGCAATGCGCAATGCGACTGCGCAAAGGCTGCGGCCGGGAACAAAATCATCGCGGTCGCAAGAAGGTCTATACGCATAATGCCTCCGTGGTGAACTACCCAAGAGACTAGAACGCGCTGGGGCGAACGGCGTGATTTCCCTCATCGACACCGCCGGAACATAACCACGCTTCGTAACGGAGCGATCAAAGAATTTCGAAGCGCCTTAGCCAACCTCTACGCGAGGGCCGCCAATCTGAAGGCGAAGTCGATTGGTCATCTCCAGCTGGTCTCGGTCGATTGATTTCAGCAAGCTAAGCAGCGAATCCTTTTCCCAGGCGGGGACCCTGGTGAGCGCGTCGAGCGCACGACGCTTTCCCTCCAACTCGATCTGATTCAGTGCGTGTTTGACTGTGACCTCCGCGGTCAAACATTCGACCTCCAGCAGGATTTCCAGTTCTCTTCGGCAGGCCGCGTCAATGTCACTTTCCGAGCTGGTCAGTTCGGCCTGAGTCACCAAATCTTGTCCGGTGTCGTAGCTCGACACCCAGTTCGTTATCCGCTCACATTGCGCAATCATGGTGTCGTCAGCGTCCGAACGCGGACCAGCATTGACTCTCTTGCACCTGCTCGATTGTCCCGCCGTTGTTCTCACGACGCATTGACCACCCTAAAGTGCAATGCTGCGAGAGGTCGCCAGACCGTGTTCCTCTTGGGGAGGCCGTTCATCGCGCCTTGATCCTGTTGATCCTAGACGAGGCGTTCCGACTCATCGTGGAAGGTGTCACCTCGAACCTGAAGTGTGCTCTGGGACTCATGATCGGCCCATCGTGGTTCATCTGAGTGCCCTCGCGCAGCAGTGCGGGGTTGAAGACAAAGCCCCTGCTGGTTTACCACTGCGTGTGGAAAGGATCGCCTTACACCAGGGAGTTGTCAACTCCGAGTTTATGCGATAGTCTTAGATTACCAGTTGGTAATGTGTCTATGCGGTTGGCCGCACGGTTTGGCGTGACGACCGTCTCATTTCACACCTTTCCGAAAGGGAGGGTCATGGAGCGGCAGCTACTATGGGCGTTCATCATCGCGTGCTTGTCGCGGACGACAACCTTTCAAATCAGCTGATTTTCGGTCATCTATTGCGCAAAGCCGGGTTCGAAACGTCAGTCGTATCTTCCGGGGACGCCGCGCTAGACCAGCTGTCCGCAAAAGGCGACTTTGACGCGCTGCTGATCGACCTATGCATGCCAGAACTGTCCGGCACCGAGGCCATTAAGCTCATTCGATTTCAGGAAGTCTGCGAAGGCGAGTCAGGGCGTCTCCCAGTCATAGCTATCAGCGCCGACGATCGGGCCGCGACGAAACAAGACTGCTTGAGCGCCGGCGCCGACGCCTTCCTTGCCCATCCGATTAGCTCTGAGACCCTTGTGCAAACTTTGACGAACCTCATCGAAGCGCGCGAGGAGTCGCTGCCGTCGCCCATAGACAACGTGGTACATCTAAAGGACCGCCTGGAGTATCGGCCGGCGAGCAACCGTAATCTCGATGTAACAATGCTCGAAGAAGTTTTCAGCTTCGCGGGCAAACCCGGAGTCCGTGACTTCGCCAACGCAATAAAAACCGATGTCGAAGTAGCACTCAATTATATGCATGCTGCCGTCGCAAGCGGCGATATCGAGGGGTTTAAAGCCGCGATCACGGGCGTGCTCAGTTCGACCGCCAGCTTAGGCGCTAATGGCGTTAAATCGGTCCACCATTACGCGGGTCGTCTGGAGTCGGGGTATCTGAAGACCGTGGGACCTCTCATAATCGCGCGACTTGAGTACGAAGCGCAGGTGATCATCGATGCCCTCGAGCGCTTCATCGTGGCGAAGACCGCCGGGATGGGAGACGATGGTGCTCAAACAAAATGAAGCCAATACAAGTGCTCTTAGATGGGAGGGCTGCAGCCTCCTCAAAAGGGGATGTCTCTACCAACCCTACGGCAGCCGTTGATATCGCTGTCGGGACACGCCTGAAACGGCGGCGAGAAGAATTGGACATGTCCTACCGTCAACTCGGGGACGCGGTGGGCGTATCGTCGATGCAGATCCGCTATTATGAATCAGGTGCCCGCCGGTTAGGCGCTGCTCGTCTATATGCAATATCCCTCGCACTCAACGTCCCCATTGCGTATTTCTTTTCTGATCTGAATTGCAGAGCCGAGGAAGTCTCGCAGGAGACACGTGACGTCTCACCGGCCAAGCCTCCTGAGGAGCTGGCGGTAGCAGCAGTCGTGCAGCTGGGCAAACTCGCGAGGCAAGTCGACGACCCAAAAGTGCGCGCGATCATACGTGAGATGATCCGGGGCTTCCCCACGTCGCCACGGGAGTAAGCCGACTGGCGCACCTTCTGTGATGCTATCGCGCTAGCTCCTTATGAAAGTGAGCAAAGGCAGCCGTCTGAAAGCGCCGGAATTCTCGCGCGATGTTTTGAAGAGATCTCGCAGTTGCTCGAAGAACTTCATCGTCTTCGTGCGTCTCGATCGTTCTGACGAGGCGTGGGAGTTCCGCAGCCCCGATCGGTAGGCTTATGCTTCGTATGACATGTAGATGCCTTCTGAGCTCATCGACATCGGGAGCTATCATTGCCGCGATAAGCTTGGTCTGAACCTCGATGAACTCATCCGAGAACGTGCTAAGCAGGCTCCGATAGGTATCTGGGCCAAGATCCCTAATGAGACCTTTCACGACTTGATGGTCTACGGCTGGACGCGCACCGCTTCGTTCGGAACCGATTTCGCTTTTCTTTTGGCCGTCCCTTGATGTCTCCATCCTATCCATTGGGCGCCTGCACAAGCTCCTTTGATTCATGTTGGAGAATAACTTACTCTGTTTATGAGGCAAATAGCTATCCTGTCAGCTCTAGAGAGTGTCATGCACCTTGCATAAGGGCCAAAGCTTGTTTGAGCATATATCCGACGAAGGCGATGACGTGGAAGCCGGCGAGGGTTGTTGCATAGCGCTCGTAATCCTTGACGAGCCGTCGGCAACGTGTGGCCCAGGCAAACGATCGTTCGACAACCCATCTCCTGGGAAGAAGCACGAAGCCTCGCTTGGCTTCGGGCAGCTTTACCACCTCGAGCCTGATCCCTTCCGCCGCAGCGGCCTCTGCCGCCCTGTCGCCGGTGTAACCTTGATCGACGTAGGCAAGAGAGACAGCATCGCCGGTGGCGTCTTGGATGTCGGCGGCCAGGCGAGCGACAGCGTCCCGATCGCCAACGTCCGCGGGCGTCACGTGCAATGCCAACAGGTGACCAAGGGTATCGACCGCCATGTGGACCTTCGATCCGCGCTTCCGTTTGGCTCCGTCATACCCCGCCCGTGTGCCGCTTTCAGGCGTGGAACGCAGCGTGCGGCTATCTATGATGGCCGCCGTCGGTTCCTCGCGGCGTCCTGCCGCCAAACGCAGAATGGCCCGCAAATCCTGCGCCAGGGCCTCGAAACATCCAGCCGCCAGCCAGCGGTGCGCCTGCTGATGGACCGCATGCCAGGGTGGAAGGTCGTTCGGCATCGCGCGCCACGCAATGCCATAGCGGATTACATAGCGCAGAGCGTTGAACAGCTCCCGCAGCGGATAGTCTCTCTGCGGCGCATCCTCCTTCATCAGGGTCAGGTAACTGACCACAAGCGACCATTCTTCGTCGGTCACATCAGAGGGATAAGGCTTACGGGTCGAGGCAGCACACATGCCTCCCTATTATCGCGCGGACACCAAAAAGTACATAACAGGCTCTAGCTCAAATCACGGGAGGCGCGGGAAACGTGTCCAATCCGCAGCAGGAAACTGCCGACATTCCACTCTACTTTGTCGACGAGAATGGGACTTACAAGATCGGCATAGAAATCAGCCTGGACGGAGGCAAAGACTACCAACTCTACGAATTGGACACGGGCGGTAAAGGCTTCTGGGTCGCCCCGGATGCCGCTTGGGGAAGCTTCTCCCCGTCGGGCGGCGCTCCGATCTACAATAGCTACGGCAGCGACATCGCCTATACCGGGAACGCCGGCCAAGCCAACATCACCTTCCTGACGGTTAACGGAAGCGCCCTCTCAGCCGATGCCACCGTCGCGCAAATCACCGTCCAGACCGGAACAGGCGGCGGCTGGAATCAAAACGCCGTCGCCGCTGGCGCACCGCCTCTATACGGCAACTTCTACGGCGACTTTGGCGCATCGCTGGCTATCAAGGACGGTTTGTCATCGGTCCTCGAGCAGTTCGGCGGCGCGTATTCGAACGGTTTCATCGTATCACTGAACAGCCTCGCAAGCCTCGGGCCAATCACGAGCGGCGTGCTGTACTCGATCGGCGACCTACAAATCGGGTTGACGGCCGTGCAGATCGCAGCGACAGCGAAGGATCCCCAGATACTGATCCAAGCAAGTTCCTTGAACGGCGCAGCAGGACAGGTCGCCGAAGGCACGCTTACGGTCAGCGACGGCACTACCGCGACCTCCTACGATACCGGCATAGTATTGGATACAGGCGCGCCGCAAACCAATATTCATTACGGGACGGCCTTCGAATACGGCGCACTCGAGCAGTTCTTCCAGGCGGGGGTTGTCCCCGACAATGCGAGCTTCACGCTCACCGCTGATGGACCGAATGGCAGTACGCAGCTTGTTCGGTTAAGCGAGCAAACCTCGCCACCCAATCTTACAGGCGATGGAGCGAGCTACGTTAACAGCGGCCTCAACGCGTTTCTCGGCCACAGCGTTACCTTCGATGTCGTCGACGGTGTCATCGTCGTCACGCCATTTACCGCGTCACCCGCCAGCCCCGCGCCGACGCCAAACGGCACACTGATCGTCGCTGGAGCGGCTTCCGATGTGGCCGTGCCCGCTGGATATCAGACCGTCTACGACAGCGTGGGCAGTGACACGGTGACGGGTGGTGGCGATAGCCTGAACGTCTATCTAGCACCTGACCTGCTAACGGGGACGGACTTCTACAGCGGCTCAGGGAACGACCTGATCGTCGCTGGAGGTGCCGATACCATTTCCGCTGGCTCCGGCGGCACGACGGTCGTGGGGAACGCGAGCAACACGATCATAGCGAGCTCCGGCCCGACTCTTGTCAATAACCAGCAAGGCGCAGACTTATTCTTCCGCGGAGGGTCTGGGGCGGTCTCAGTAACCGGCGGAACGGGCAGCTCCACAATGTTTGGAGGCACCGGCTCGGCCCCCACCTTTCTTGCCGGCGGGGTGGGCAATGCCACATTACATGGCGGATCCGGCGACGGAGCTTCCACAATAGGCGGGGGCAACAACCTTTTGGCCTTCGCGGCGGGAACCGGCTCCACGACGCTGATCGCCGGCATAGGAGTCTCGGTTCTAGACGGGAAAACCGGCGTCGGGCCCGAAGTCTTCAGCACCAGCCCGCTCGGCGCCAGGGGCACGGATCTGATCGGGCTGAATAACGCAGCAGACACGGTCATCGGCGGGACTGGCAGCGCGACAGTAGTCGGAGGGGCCGGTCCGGATACCTACGTCTTCCTCGCCGGGCACGCAGGGGGCATGGAGGTAATCCTAGGGATGAAAGAGGGCGACCAAATCGACTTCGGTGGCTATGATTCCGATCCGATAGCGTCGGAGCACTTGTCGAATGGCAGCGACCAAATCACATTGACCGACGGCACGATGATTGCGCTGGTCGGACTGGGGCAAAAGCTATTCGAATCCGCTCCGGGCCTGTAGCTGGTCGGATATGGCAATGCCTGCGGCACCCGAACAACGCCACCCCCGCGCTTACAACGCCTATACTCGGCAGTTGCCCGCGCCACCGATCGATAGGAAAGCAGATGCCGCCTGATTTTAGCGTTGCCGGCAAGCATGTTCTCATCACCGGGGGTACCGGCGGCATCGGCGGTGCCTTCGCCCGTGCTTTCCAGGAGGCGGGTGCGACGGTGATTGTTGCCGACCTCAAGGCACCCGCCCCGGGCACCCTGCCGGACGCGATACGCTTTGAGCCGCTTGACGTATGCAGCGATGAGGCGGTGGAAGCGCTGGCGGCGCGGGTAGAGCGGCTGGACGTGTTGATCCATTGCGCCGGCCGGCTCGTCCGCTGGGAGGAATACAAGCCGACCGTCTTCATGTCGATTCTGGACGTGCATCTGGTCGGCAATTTGCGCCTGGCCAATGCGTTCCGCGGCCATCTGAAAGCGACGCGCGGCTGCCTGATCAACATCGCCTCTATGTATTCTTATTTCGGCGCGGCCCATGTGCCGGCCTATAGCGCGGCCAAGACCGCCATCGTGTCCTTGACGAAGTCCCTCGCGATCGGTTTTGCCGAGGACCATATCCGCGTCAACGCCATAGCGCCCGGCTGGATCAAAACCGAAATTAGCCGCGGCGGGCGGGAGGATCCAACCTTCAATAGCAAGGTGGTGGCGCGGCTTCCGAATGGCGAATGGGCTGAGCCCGAGGAACTCGCGGGTACCGCGCTTTTCCTGGCCTCGGCTGCCTCGAACCTGATCAACGGCGTCACCATTCCAGTGGACGGTGGCTATGTCGCGAGCTGACCTCGACCTTGGCTGGATCGCTGCGGTGACCAAGCCGAAAAGCTAAAGGCCGCCACCCCGCGTTGCGCGACTCTGCGCAAGCACCGCCGCGGCCAGGATACCACCCTGCACGATGAGCTGCGTGCTGTAGGACAGGCCGAGGAAGCGCAGCAGGCTCACCAGCAGCCCCAGGAATAGCGCCGCCGCCGCGCCGCCGGAGACGGAGCCGATGCCGCCAACCAACGTCGTGCCCCCGATCACCGCCGCCGCCACGGAGTTCAGGTTGAAGTCGTTACCGGCCGAGAGGCTCCCGATCCCGATATAGCCCGCGACCACCAGTCCCGCCGCCGCCGCTGTCAGCCCTGAGACGACATAGGCGAGGATGATGGTGCGGTCGATGGCGATACCCGACAGCCGGGCTGTTCGCGGATTGGCCCCTGTCGCGAAGAGCGCGCGCCCGAAGGTTGTGCGGTTGAGGACAAGGTAGCCGAGCAACACAATCACCAGCGCCACAATCACCGGCAAGGGAATGCCGAGCGCATAGCCATTCCCCAGGGTTTTGAGGCTCGGCGAGATCGAACCCTTGGGCGCGCCCGCGCAATAAACATAGGCCGTGCCTTGAAGGATTCCGTATGTCCCCAGCGTGCCGATCAATGGCTGGATACGCAGCTTCGTCACCAAAAATCCATTGAACAAACCTACTGCCAGGCCGATGCCGAGACACAGCAGGACCACCGGCACGGTGTAGGTGTTCTGGCCGTTCAGCAGATCGGCCGCGACCACCGTTATCAGCGTCATCACCATGCCGTTCGACAGATCGATGCCGCCGGCAGTGATGACGAAAACCTGGCCCACCGTCACGATCGCGAGGCTCGCCACTTGACGCGCGACATCGAGCAGATGGTTCGCCGTGAGGAAACCCGGCGCGCAAACGCCCGCCACCGCCAGCACCACCACGATCGCCGCCCATACAGCGACCTGCGATCGGGCGTGGCCGTAGCCGCCGAGGCGGGTGCGTCCGATTGCACCAAGCACCGCCTTCATGTCCTGCGGGCCCTCCGTCTCAGGAAATCGAGGGACAGTGCCGCAATCAGGATGGCGCCTTTGACGATCCATTGCAGGAAGGGCGACATGCCGCGCAGGTTCAGCAACGTATTGATGAGCGTGAGCAGCACACCCGCGACCAGGGCCCCGACACCGCTGATGACTCCTCCCACCAGGCTGGTGCCGCCCAGCACCGCGGCGGTGATTGAATCGAGACTGTAGGGCGTGCCGATCAGCGGATCGCCTGAGCTGACGCGCGAGGCCAGCAGCAGCCCCGCGCAACTCGCGAGACCACCGGAGATGACATAGACCAGTGCCTTGAGTCGCAATACCGGCAGCCCCGACATACGCGCACTCGCCTCATTGCCGCCGACGGCGATGAGGCTGATGCCCAGCGGCGTGCGGCGGATCGCCCAAGCCAGCAGCAGCACCAGCACGACGAGGACGATTGTCACGACCGGCACCCTGCCCCAGGTGATACGGCTAATCTGAGCCAACCCTTGCGTAACCTCGCCGCCGGGTTGTTTCATGATGTCGAGTGTGACGCCCTGTAAGGCAATGCCGACCGCCAGAGTGATGATGAAGGCGCTCACCCGCGCATAGGCGACCAGCAGGCCATTCAGCAGTCCCACCGCCATGCCCGCCAGGACGCAGAATATCATGATCGGAATTGCCAGACCCGGCGACCGCTGCATGAGCAGCGCGGCAATGACGTTCGAGAGGCTGATCACCGACCCCACCGAGAGATCGACGCCGCCGGTCAGCATCACAAGCGCCTGGCCGACCGCGACAACGATCAATGGATTAGCCGATGTCAGGATGTTCTTGATCGCGCGCGGGCTGATCAAAGCAGGCTCGACGATGATCGCAAGGATGATCAGGAAGACGAGCAACAGGGCGTTCCCGCCACTGCCCAGGAACCGCCGCAGCAGGCTCATCCCGTCGCCCGCATCGCGTCACGATCCTGCGTCGCGGCCCGCATGACCATCTCCTCGGTCGCCACCGCGCCTTCAAACTCGGCCACCACCGCGCCATGCGCCATGACCAGGATGCGGTCGCTCATGCCGAGGATCTCCGGCAACTCGCCCGATGTCATCAGGATGCCGACACCTTGGCGCGCGAGGTCGCGCATGATGTTGTAGATCTCGCGCTTGGCACCGACATCCACGCCGCGCGTTGGCTCCGCCATGACAAGCAGGCGCGGCGCGATGCCCAGCACTTTCGCGAGCACGAGCTTCTGCTGGTTGCCGCCTGACAGGTCGAGCGCCTGTTGGGCCGGAGAGGCAAGCCGGATGCGCAGCATCTCAACCATCTTCGCAACAAATCGCCGCTCGGCCGGTGTGTCAACGAACAACCCGGCCCGTCGCCGCAGGGACAGGCTTTCCATCGCCATATTCTCGGCGCAGGAGCGCACGATGGCGAGACCTTCGCCTTTACGGTCGTCCGGAATGAAGCCGATGCCGGCGGCGATGGCTTTGGCCGGCGATGACAGGTCGAGGCGCCGGCCCTCCAGGAAAACCTCGCCATGATCAAGCGGCAACACGCCGCAAAGGGCACGGGCCAATTCGCGCTGGCCTTGCCCTTCCAGCCCGGCCAGGCCGACGATCTCGCCGCGCCGGACCTCGATCCGATCGACGTCGAGACTTCGTCCATGCCGCAGGCCGGTCGCCGTAAGAATCACCTCGCCATTGGAGGTTTCGCGCGGTGGGTAATAGCCG
This sequence comes from Acidisoma sp. L85, assembly GCF_009765865.1. Lineage (GTDB taxonomy): Bacteria > Pseudomonadota > Alphaproteobacteria > Acetobacterales > Acetobacteraceae > Acidisoma. The sequence goes on along the minus strand of NZ_LMUQ01000048.1, from coordinate 58,842 downwards.
TTGAGTTCGCGGCCGATCATCATTCGCACCAGGCTATCTCGATCCACCTCGCCGATTAGATGCGTACCGACATGCCGACCATCCTTCAGCACGCTCACGCTATCGGCCAGAGAGAAAATCTCGGACATGCGATGGGAGATATAGAGGACGCAGACGCCATCATCGCGCAGGCCGCGGATGATGGCGAAGAGTGCCGCTATTTCGGCATCGTTGAGCGCCGCGGTCGGTTCATCCATCACCAGCACGCGCAGGTCGCGTGATAGCGCCTTGGCAATCTCAACGGTTTGCTGCTCAGCGACATTGAGTTCGCCGACCGGTCGTCCCGGATCGATGTCAACCCCGAGCCGTGTCAGCAGCGCCTGCGTCCGCTCGCGCAGCGATCGCTGCTCGATCTTGCCGAGACGGCTTGGCAATTGGCCGAGAAAGATATTCTCGGCCACGCTGAGATGAGGCACCAGGTTGAATTCCTGGTAGATCGCGACAATGCCGGCCTGCAGGCAGCGGGCTGGCGGCAGCCCGTCGATGCGGGCGCCCTCCAGCGTGATCTCGCCGCTATCCGCGGCGTAGACCCCGCAGAGCATCTTGATGAGCGTCGATTTCCCGGCGCCATTTTCCCCGAGGATCGCTCGCACATGCCCGCGCGGCACGCTGAGCGACACATCATCCACGGCCCGAACTCCCCGGAAGGACTTCGAGACCGCGCGGATGTCGAGGAAGCCGTCAGCCATGCCGAAGCCGGTCGGCTGCTAAAAGCCTAGCTGCCGCATTTGTAGAGTTTGGTGACTTCGTCATGCGTCATCTTCGTATTGGCCCAGACGTCGTCCGGGCAATCCTTCCGGACATATTGGTCGACATTCGCATCGGTGATGGTCGGGATCGGCAATTCCTTCCACTTCTGGATCGTGCCGCCCGCGAGGCATTGCGTCAGCAGCCCGAGCGCCGCGCTGCTCTGCCAGGTGGGATCGTCCGGCGCTATGGCTGAGAAGCCTTTCGACTTGTTGTCCGACCAGGTCTTGAGGAACCCATTATACCCCTCACCCGGCATCGGCACGAGCGGGCGCTTCGCCGCCAGCAGCGCGTCGATCGCGCCCTGGGACATCGCGCCGCCCTGCGAATAGACGCCATCGATCTTCGGATAGGCGGAGATCAGATCCTCCATCGCCGCCTTGCCCTTGTCGTAAGCCCAAGCCCCGGGCTGACGGGCGAGAACCTTGATGCCCGGTCCCATGGCGTCGATCGCCCCTTGTGAGCGTAGATCGTTCACGGCCGTTCCAGGGATGCCATCCAGCATGACAATCTGGCCCTTGCCGTTCAGCTTTTCTTTCAGCCACGCGCCGCCGATCGCACCGAACTTGTATTCATCGGCCCAAACAATGCCGGTGAATTTGTTGCTGTTAACACGATCGTTGAAGAGGACTGTCGGCACCTTATCGTCGGTCGCATCCTGAAGCGGTCCGTTCAAACCGTCCGGCGTCAGGGGCGTGATGAGCAGCCCGTCAACATTGCGCGTGAGCAGATCCTCGATATCCGAGACCTGCTTGGCGATATTGCCGTCCGCATTGGTGATCACGAGACCTTTAATGCGACTGTCCTTCGCCGCCGCCGCCTTGAGTTCGGCGATCATCTGGACGCGCCAGGAGTTGGTCAGGCCATAGTTGGACACGCCGATGGTCCAGGGCGGCGGCTTTGCAAGACCGATCGCCTTGCAATCGACCGACGCATCGGTCCAGCCTTTCGGCTTGCTGTTGGCTGAATCGGCCGCGAAGGCCGGCGAGATCGGCGCCAGGCTCGTCGCGGCAACGAAAGCCACGGTGCTAAGTGAGGCGGCGGCGGTTTTGAGAGTTTGGCGCAAACGCATGGTCGTTACTCCTCTTTCTTATTTGTTTTTTCGTTCACAGTCCTCGTCGCTGGCCGACGAACCGCCGTTCACTAAGGCAGCAGCGCGACGGAGACGCACATGGGCGAACTCAGCTCGATGGAAGTTTGATTGTCGGCGAGCGCGCCGGTCGCCTGGTCGATCTGGAGAATCGTGAGGTTGTGGCCTTCCTGATTGGCGACGATGAGGAAGCCGCCCGACGGATCAATGGCGAATGTTCGCGGCGTGCGGCCACCACTTGCGCAAGCACCAATCTGGGTTAGCCGCCCGCTGCCGGGGTCGATGCGAAACGCCATGATGCTGTCATGGCCGCGATTGCTCGCAAAGAGGAAACGTCCATCGGGAGAAAGCACAATCCCGGCCGATGTGCCGCTGGTGTCAGCCCCTTCCGGCAAGGTCGAGACACTCTGCGCGATCTCGTAAGACCTGCCCTCACCGGGTCTAGTCAACAACGTCACGGTTTGAGCCATCTCGTTGAGAACATAGATTCGCGCGCCGTCTTTCGAGCAGACGAGATGGCGTGGTCCGGAACCGGGTGGCATGGCGATGACTTCCACTGGCTCCTCGCTCATGCGGCCGGCCTCGGCATCAAAATTGTAGAAGGCGACCTCGTCGGTTCCGAGATCCGCGGCGACCAGCCGCCCCTCCGGTGTTTCGACCAGACAATGCGCGTGCGATCGCTCCTGCCGCTCGGCATTCGGGCCGGTTCCGGCGCGCACCACGCTGTCGCTCGCTGGCTTGATCGTGCCGGCATCGAGCGGGAGAACCACCAGCGCCTTGCCCGGTCTCGTTGCCGCTGGCTGCATGCTGTAATTCGAGACAAGGAGGTGGCGCCGGCGCCGATCCAGCGAGACGAAGGCCGAGAGATGGCCGAGCGTCGGCTGCTTGTTGATATAGGTCAGCCCACCCGACAGCGGATCAAGCGCGTAGCTGGTTACGATACCCTCATGCCACTCGAAGACTTCGCTCGCCGCGTAGAGGACGTTCTGCTCGGGATCAAACGCGATATAGTTCGGATTGTCCGCGCCCGTTGTCACGCTCAAAGGCTGAAGTGCGCCTTTATCTCCGTCGAAGACGAATACATGGATGCCGTCACCGCGCGCCGGGCCGAAGAAGGGCGTATTTCGGGTCAGCGACCCCACAAAGACAAGCACTCGCCCGCTCACGGTTCCCGTCCCGGCATTGCTGGCGGCCTCCCTCTCGCGCGCTCATCCCCTCCCGTCTACCGCGGCAAGATAGAACGGCCACACCTCTCGCGAAATCGCGCTGGTTATCAGTGATCTCACGCTAAGGATGGGCCGGAATGCTGTCAACATAGCGTGGCCCGGAGGCGACAAGCTCAAGACATTCAATGAAATTCTGCAACAATCTCTCAGGACATGATCAACCCCCATCGACGTTGATCGTTTGGCCCGTGATATAAGCGGAGTCCGGTCCGGCCAGAAACGCAACAAGCCCAGCGACGTCTTCGCCCCTCCGGCTCGTCCCATCGGAACATTCTTCACCCATTCCGCCATCAGCTCGCCCGGCCCGTAGTTTGCCAGCAGCTTGCCCCAGGCTCGGTCGTTATAGGCCCACATATCAGTCTCGATGATCCCCGGACAAAAGGCGTTGACCGTGATGCCCTTTTTCGCGACTTCCCTGGTGAGGCTTTGCGTGATGCCGATGACACCGAACTTGCTGGCGGCATAGTGCGGTGTGAATATGAAGCCCTGCCGCGCCTGATCCGATGCCGTATTGATCAGGCGGCCGCCGTCGCCGTGCTTGCGAATGCGCGCGATTGCCACCTGACCGCAAAGGAACACCCCTTGGTGCTCACCGCCTTGACCTTGTCCCAATCCTCCTCGGGTAGATCGTCTATCCGAGCGATCGTGATGACGCGCGCCTTCTGGACGGACATATCAACGCGACCGGAGTCCCTTTCGGCAAGATCGAAGATCTCCGTGACATCCGCGATATCCGTGACATCAGCGACGATGGACGATGCCTGCCCGCCCGCGCGCGCCGCGAATGGCTTCCGCGACTACCTCGACGGAAGGTTCATTCGCGGCGACAACCACGGCCGCGCCATCACGCGCGAGCCAAAAGGTGATCGCCGCGTCTATTCCGATAAGGTTTATTGTCTTGGGTAGCGTCGAGCCGGGCAGCCGTGAATTGATCTGTCACCAAAACATTAATGAGCTTCCCGAGCATCGCGCCGAGCAACCCCGCAACCTTCCGTTGACCCCCGGCCACAGCGACCACGCCTTTCGCCTGGCGACAGCCTGTCGGTCTCGGCACCCCAGGCGGCGCGGTCTCGCGGATACCCGAAAAGCGCGAGCAGGTCATGGTCCCACGCGCCGCTCGCCACATCTAGGAGCTGAGTGCGGGACGCATTGCCAATTTCGCTGACCGGATCGTCTGTGGAGAAGCGGCTCAGCAACCATGAGTCGATTGTGCCGATAACCGCGCTGCCCGCCTCTATCCGCAGGCGCCTGAGGACCCGCGTGTCATTGTCGCATCAACAGTGAGGGGCATATGATGGCTATCCTGCGCTGCCGCGTCCCACCGGCACCGTCCGGGAATTAAGGAGATACAGATGATGAAGACTTGGCTCATTACCGGTTGCTCCGGCGGATTTGGAAAACTCCTGGCGCACGCGGCGCTGGCACGCGGTGACAATGTTGTGGTCAGCGCTCGCGACCCCGGCACGCTTTCGAAATTTGTGGCCCAATATCCGAAGACGGCGCGCGCCATCGCGTTGGATGTCGCCAAAGCAGGCGATGCGGCGAAGGCCGTTGCCTTGGCGCAAGACGCGTTCGGGCAGCTCGACATACTCGTGAATAACGCGGGATATGGCTTCATCGGCGCGGTAGAGGAAGCCACGCCCGACGAATATCGCCCGATGTACGAGACCAATGTTTTCGGCCTGATCGAGACGACGCGGGCGGCGCTCCCTGCTCTTCGGAAGAGCCGCGGCGGCCGGATCGTCAATTTGTCTTCGGGAGCTGGCCTCCTCGGCGCGCCTGGTTATGGCTATTACAATGGTACCAAATTCGCGGTTGAGGGCCTTTCTGAGGCTTTGGCCGGAGAGGTTGCCCCTTTCGGGATCGCCGTCATCATTGTCGAACCCGGCCCGTTCCGGACGGAGTTCCTCGGACGATCGATGTCAGTCGCCAAGCACGAGATTGCTGCTTACAGCGAAACCGCGGGTAAAGTTCGCGCCTCTCGACCGGGCAACGATGGCAAGCAGGTCGGAGACCCCGACAAGGCGATCAAGGTGATCCTCCATGCCATCGACGCTAAGGATCCGCCGCTTCACCTGCCGTTGGGCCCCCGCGCCTATCATTTAGCCCGGACCAAGATCGCGAACCTGACGAAGGACATGGAAGCCTGGGAAACCGAGGCCATCGCGACCGACTTTGACGCCTGACGGCATTGTCGTAGAACAGGACGGTGAGATCCTCCTGCCGACATGCGGTGTCGGCAGTGAGTTTCTTGTGCGAACCTCAACCCCACACTGCGTTTGGCACGCAGATGATCCAGAGCTTTATCCGGCACGATGAAGATCATGTGCCTCAATGGCTGGGGCGGCAAACTGCAGGACTCTCTGACGTCCTACCTAACATCAGCATCTCCCGATGTTCTGTGCCTTCAAGAAGTCGTCCACACTCCCGAGACGGACAAGGACTGGCTGACCTATCGAGACAAAGACCACGTCCTGCCACGCGAGCGAACTTCTTCCGCCACGTTGCTGCAGCCCTTCCCGATCCTTCACGATACTGGCGAAGATAGGTCTAATGGATTTGTAACGACCTGAGGATTCGCTGGCACGCGCACTTCGCACTACGCGAAGCCGGGAGGATTTGCGGACTACATGCTTGCCAACAAACACGTCGAGGTTTTGGATTTCGCTGTGGTGGCGCAGCCGAAAATTTCGGATCGCTGCCCACTGATGTTGAAGGTCTAGGCGTCATGCCGACCCTCAAGATCCGTCCCAACAACGCACTAATTGTAGTCGACATGCAGAACGGCGTCGTTGGAATGCCTATGACCGTGACGCGGTCGTGGCGAACATCGGACGCCCTCGCTGAGATGGGTCGTCGGGAAGACGTTCCCGTTATCTGGGTCCAGCACTCCGGCACGGACCTCGCGAAGGGGAGTGAGAATTGGCGCATCGTTCCCGGACTCGCTCCGCACGACACGGAGTCACCTGTCGAGAAGACTTACGGCGACTCTTTTGAAGACACCGACCTCGAGATCGTCCTGTCAAGTCTCGAAAGCGGGCGACTTGTTGTCGTCGGCGCCCAGACCGATGCATGTATCCTCTCGACGCTCCATGGTGCATTCGTCCGCGGTTACGACGTCACGCTCATCCGTGACGCCCACAAGATCGAGGACCGCGCGGCATGGGGCGCTTCCTCGCCGAAGCAAGTCATCGCGCATACGAACCTGTATTGGAGCGGCCAGGCAGCGCCTGGGCGGAAGGCCGCGACTGCTCGCACCGAGGGCTTAGTTTTCGCTAACGACCCTGCTAGCAACGACGCGGCAACACCTCAATCTGGCTAAGCGCAGCCTTTAGCGTGAAGTTGCCGCACGATCTTGTCGCCATCCGTCTGCGCGATGTGAAAACGGAACTCGTGCCCATCCTTCGATTCCCAGGTCGAGTAGTCCGATACCGCACGGGTTTCGGCACCGTCGCGGTCTGGCGTTGTCACATCCATCCGCTGCTGGACCGCCCAGCCGACGCAGCCGTCAATGACCTCATATTCCATCGCACCGGAGGCACTGGTCGTTCCGCTATTTTCCACGTTACCTAGGATCATAAGGTACAAGGCGCGATGCGCGGCAAGCGGCACGGCTGTTCCAGCTTCGTATCCCGGGGACGTACTCGCGACCAGGAAGGTCGCTGCGAGCAAACAGAGATTGGCAAGCAGTTTGCCCATGTTGCCCTACGAGAACCCAACGCATTCGCTTGGCAAGCGCGTTGCGGGCCCTTTATCTCATTCGGTTTTGGGCAGCCTGGTCCAGAGCGCGAGCGAGAATGCCGACCAGTTCGGCAGCCTTCGGAGCTGTAAAAGCAATGTCGATGAGGTTTAGACCGGCCTGTAGCGTCAGCACGACAAGCGCACCGTCCGTGGTAGAAACACCACGAACAATATCGTCGATCGCAAGAATTGCTTCTTCGCTCATAGAGCTCATCCTGAGACGATGGGCGGCCACTCAGACTATACGCAGAAATTGAGCGCGATGGCTTTCCTCTTTGCGTCGCTGTTACACACTGCAACAATTTAGTGAAAACCAAGCATTGGCCGAGGGCGCGTAGGTTCGATCAAACTCCGGTTCGCTGGCAGAGGAACGATCGGCGGCTGAGGTTCTATTGTCCCGGTCCTTTACGAGATGCTTGCGCCTTGCTTGGCCGCTTGGCGTGAGAGCTCCCAGTATCGTTCCCCTGTTCTGCTCCACGGCCGCGGCATTTGGCCATTGGCAAAGCGTCGGCTGAAAGCGTGGTACCGGCGCTGCCCCGCGCCATCTTGCATTCGCCGTCTCGCAGTTGCGTAGAGCGTTCTGCCTTGCCTGATCGTTGATTTACTCCTATCACACACAAGACTTGTGTGAAGTGCCTGGAGAGACGACCGATGATGCCCGACTCACTAGCGATCGCAGCCAGCTAGCCATGACCGGCTGGTTTCTTTTGCTTGGCCGCCGGCGTCAGGAAGACACTGTTTTTCTGCTCACCATCCTTCTATTCCTGACCTTCTCCTTCGTTCTGCACGGCTTCCTGACAACCGGAAACATTATCGCACTGCTGCGCAGCGTGGCGTTGCTCGGCATCCTCGCCGTAGGCATGGGCATCGTCGTGATCGGTCGGGGGATCGATCTGTCGCTGGTCGCAATCCTGGCGATATCGGTGGCGGTCTTTCTCAACCTGCTCGGCCAATCCTACCCGATCGGCATCGCGCTCCTGCTTGCTCTGGTGGGCGTCATCGCCGTGGGGGCGCTCAATGGCGTCCTCACCGCCTATGCCGAAATGCCCGCGATCTTCGCGACACTCGCAACCGGCACCTTTGTCTATGGCCTTGGACGGTCCCAGTTCCTGACCCAGGATGTGATCTACCTGCCGCCCGGCCACGACCTGTTCACGGCCTTTGGCAATGCGCGCCTGGCCTCCATACCCGTTGAGGTGGTGGTCTTCGCGTTCATCTTGGTCGGGGCCTTCCTGTGGCTGCGCTTCAGCAAATACGGTCGCTATATTTATTTGATCGGCGACAACCTGAACGCGGCGCGCAATGCGGGCCTGCCGGTCCGGCCGGTGATCGTGCTCCAATATGTCGTGTCGGCACTGCTCGCCTTCGTCGCCGGGCTTATTATGGCGGCGGGCATCCACTCGATGAATACCCGCATCGTCAATTCCTCGCTGCTGTATGACGTCATTCTCGTGGTGGTCATCGGCGGCATCGGCCTTTCGGGCGGCAAGGGTGGTGTGCGCAACCTCATCGTGGGTACGCTGCTCATCGGCATCCTGCTCAACGGCATGACGATCCTGGATATCAGCGACCTCTACCAGAACCTCATCAAAGCCACTGTCCTGCTTGCGGCCCTCATCGTTGACGGCGTGTTGAACCCGCGCGACGAACAAACCGACCAGCAAGGCGACATCTGATCCTCACGACGACAAAAGGGAAAACAAGAAAATGCCTGCCTCCAAGACCGCCCTCGCGCTCGCCACGGCTGGCTTCCTCGCCGCCGCCCCCGCCTTCGCCCGCAACGATCCCGGTCCCGCCACCTATGACGCGGCGCTCAAAGATAAGACGGTCGTGCTGGTGCCCATGTCCACTGGCGAGGATCTTGCCCAAGGCTGGGCCCATTACGTCGGTGATGCGGTCAAGGCTGCCGGCGGCAAGTTCGAGGTGCGGGACCCCAACTGGAACACTGAGGCCGGTGCCCAGGCGATCACCGAGGCCATCAACAGCAAGCCCGCCGTCATCATCGTGCAGGCGCCAGATCTACAGAGCTATTCTAAGCTTTTCCGCCGGGCGCAGGAAGCCGGCATCTATGTGATCCAGGTCGATAACCCGACCAATTATCCGACCGAAGCCTTCGTCGGCAGCAACTGGACCAAGCTCGGTGAGCTTGAGGCGCAGGCCGTCATCAACGGCTGCGGCCCGAACTCGTCCAAGGAAATCGGTCTGATCCAGGGCGACCAGACCAATTCCTCCAGCCTCGACCAATATACCGGCATCCAGAACGTTCTGAAGGACCACCCGGACTTTAAGATCGTCGCGCAGCCGGACTCGAACTGGGATGCGAGCACCGCACGTTCAGTCGCGACGACGCTGATCCAGCAGCATCCGAATGTCTGCGGCATCATCGACTATTGGGATGCGACGGCCCAGGGCACCGCCGCCGCCATCCGCGCCGCGGGCAAGACAGGCAAGATCACCCTCGCCACCACAGGCGGTGGCGAGCAGGCGGATTGCAACCTGCTCGATACCGGTGTGATCGATGCCCTCGTCGCGACGGACGTGCCGAACCAGTCCCGCGATGTCATCACCACGATCAAGTTCCTGATGCAGAGCGGCATCAAGCCCGGCACGGTCAAGACCTGGCTCTATACGCCGGAGCACATCACCACCAAGGCCGACATCAAGAACGGCACCTGCTGGAACCTGAAGGATTTCGCGAAGAGCAAGTGAGCAGGCGGCTCGCCTCACCTGGGCTTTCTCGCACGTGAAACTCTCCGAAAGTCTCGCCCGGCTGCGCTACGGCCTCTTCCCCGATCACTTGGTCGGGGAAGTGCTGTCCAAGCGCTGGACCGACAACGCGATTCCCTTGGTGTTTCTGCTGGCGACCGTGATCGGCGTCGGCACCGCCATCCCGGACTTCTTCTCGCTGGCGAGCCTGGCCGACGCCTCCCGGCAACTGGGCGAATTCGCGATCGTCGTGATGGGCCTGACGATTGTCATGCTCGGCGGGGGGATCGACCTCAGCGTCGGCGCCACCTTCGCCTTGTCGGCCTTCGCCTCGGTCGCCGTCATCTACATCATGGGCGGTCCGATCTGGCTGGCGCTGCTGGCCGCCCTGGCGACCGGCGCGGTCGTCGGCGCGGCCAATGGCGTTCTGATCGGCTACCTGCGGCTGCGCGCCTTTCTCACCACCCTCGTCACCTTCACGATCCTGCACGCGATCTACAGCATCCTCGTCGTCAACTTCTCGGCCCAGGTGCAGCTTGCGGATGTCCAGACGCCAATCTGGGACTTCATCGGAGACGGGGGCGTGGCGGGTTTCCCCATCAGCCTGATCGTGGCCGTGCTGGTCGCGATCCTTGCCCATGTCTTCATCAGCCGCTCCCGCCTCGGCTGGCATGTTTTGGCGGTCGGAGGCTCCCGGCGCTCCGCCTTTAATGCAGGCATCTCCGTGCGGCGCACGGTGTTCATGACCTACATGATCTCCGGCCTGTGCAGCGGTCTGGCCGGCTTTCTGATCGGCGCACGGCTATCGGGCGTTGGCCCCGGCACGGGCGCCGGGCTCGAAATCCTGGCGCTGACGGCGGGCGTCGTCGGTGGCAACAGCCTGGGTGGCGGGCGAGGCTCCATCGCCAAGGGGCTGATGGGTGCGGTCATCGTCCTGATCCTGACCAACGGTCTTATCCGCCTCGGCTTCACCAGTGGTACCAACCAGATGGTGCTCGGCGTGGTTCTGGCCCTGGCCGTGTTCCTCGATGTGCGCTGGCTGAAGAACCGCTCGAAGGTCCTGGCGAAGGTCTATGTCGCCCCGGTCTATTCCGCTTTGCCCTCCACCCCCTCGGCCGAGCCCGATTCAGGCTCGCCCTTCGCGCTGAATGACCGGCTGGCGGAGACCGAGTTCATCGGTTTGGGAGAGATCGAGGGTCCGGAAGACGTCATCCTCGACGAGGACGACAACCTCTATTGCGGCACCCGAAATGGCGAGGTGGTCCGCTTCCTCGCGCCGGATTACAAGCAGTGGGAGGTCTTCGCCCATACCGGCGGTTTCCCGCTCGGTCTTGCCTTCGACCGGGCCGGAGCACTGACGGTCTGCGTCGGCGCCATGGGCCTCTATTCCGTCGCGCGCGACCGGACGGTGACGCGGCTTTCGGCCGAGACCAATCGCACGCCATTCTCCATCCTGGATGATGCGCGGCTGCGCGACCCGAACGACTGCGACATTGCGCCCGACGGCCGCATCTTCTTCACCGATTCCACCACGCGCTACGACGCCCATGATTGGGCCTTGGACAGTGTGGAGAGCCGGCCCACCGGCCGCCTGCTGGTATATGACCCCCGCAACGGCCGCACCCGCACCGTCCTGCGCGGCATGAGCTATCTCAACGGCGTCTGCATGGCGCATGACGGGCAAAGCCTGTTCCTGGCCGAATCCTGGGCCTGCCGCGTCCATCGCTATTGGTTCGACGGGCCCAAAGCCGGGCGCCTGGATTGCGTCATCGCCGCGATGCCCGGCTATCCCGACAATATCAACCGGGCCTCCGATGGCGGCTACTGGATGGCCTGGCTGGGCATGCGCACGCCCTCCTACGATCTGGCGCTCCGCAAGCCCGGGATGCGCAAGCGAATGACGCGGCGGCTGCCGCAGGATGATTGGCTGTTCCCCAATATCAATACCGGCGGCGTGGTGAAGTTCGACGAGAACGGTGCCATCACCGAGGTGCTGGGCAATCTCGGCGGGCACAGCCACCCGATGGTGACATCGATGCGCGAGCATAAAGGCGCGCTCTATGTCGGCGGTATCCTCAACAACCGCATCGGCCGCTACAGGCTGGAGGGCGCCGATCCGAGCTGGACCGGAATGCGATCCTATTGGGGCGAAGGTCGATGAGCCTGCTCGACATTCTGCGCGGCCGGGCCATCACCATTCCACCGCTCGACGGCGCCTTCCGGCCAAACACTCTCCTGGAAGACGCGGAAGCAATCGCGCGGTTGACCGCGCCCGACGACCTCATCGTGGTGGATGGACGCGTGTTCTGCTCCAGCGGCGATACGGTAGTGGCGCTCGGCGAGACGCAGCCTGTGGCGCGTTTCGACGTTCGAGTGGCTTGCCTCGCCGCTCGCCCCGGCGGCGGCTTTGCAGCGGGGCTGGAGGATGGCCGTATCATCCTGTGGCAGGCGGGCAGCGGACCAGAGATCGCGCGACCCGCTGGCCTGGACTGCCCAACGGCCCTTTTGTTTCTCGACCGAGATCGCCTGGCGGTGGCGCAGGGCGCGCGTGGACTGAAGCCGTCCGATTGGGTGCGCTCCATCATGGGGCATGACCGCAGCGGCGCGGTCTGGCTGCTGGATGCGGCGGGCGGCGCGGCGCGACGGCTGGCCGATGGGCTGGCCTTTCCCTGGGGTCTGGCCGCGAACGTCGACAACATCATCGTCTCCGAATGCGGCCGCCACCGGCTCCTTTCCGTCCCTCTCTCCGGCGGACCCGCAAAGCCGCTGCTCACGGGTCTGCCCGGCTATCCGGCGCGGCTGACACCGGCCGCGGCAGGTGGCGGCTGGCTGGCCATTGCCGCACCGCGCAACCGGCTGATCGAGTTCGTGCTGCGTGAGGATGACTATCGGCAATCGATGATGGCCGAGCTTGATCCCCGCCACTGGATCGCCCCCGCCCTCGCTTCCGGCCGAAATTTTCTGGAGCCGCTGCAATGCGGCGGCGTGCGCTCCATGGGTGTGCACAAGCCCTGGGCGCCGACGCGCTCCTATGGGCTGGTCGTCCGCCTCGATGCGCGGTGGCAACCGGTCTCCTCCGCCCATAGCCGCGCCGGAGGCCAGCGCCACGGCGTGACCGGCCTCGTTGAACATGACGGCCGTTTGCTTGTGGCATCCCAGGGCGGCGATGTGGTGGTGGTTTTGCCATGAGCGCTCTCATCGAGATGCGAAAGATCGCCAAGAGCTATCGCGGCGCGGTGGCCCTGAAGGATGTCGATTTCACACTAGAGGAGGGCGAGATCCATGCCCTCGTCGGCGAGAACGGCGCCGGCAAATCGACGCTGACGAAGATCATGGCCGGCGCGGTCGAAGCCGATGGTGGCACCATGCTCTTCGCGGGCGAGCCGGTCGCTTTCCGCGCGCCAGCCGAGGCTCTGGCGGCCGGCATCGCGATGGTGTTCCAGGAAACCAGCCTGGTCCCGTCCATGACGGTGGCGCAGAACCTCTATCTCGGCGACGAGCCCTTCCTCAGCCGGCTGCGCGGCGTGCAGGTGGCGGCGCAACAATTCCTCCAATCCCTGAATTTCACGGTCGATCCCGGAGCGCTCGTCTCCACCCTCGGCGCCGCCAAACGGCAGATGGTGGAGATCGCGCGGGCTGTGCGGCTGCGAGCCCGCGTCATCATCTTCGATGAACCGACCGCAACCCTAACCCCAGAGGAAAAGCGCTACTTCTTCGCCCTGCTGCGCCGGCTGAAAGCGCGCGGCGTATCGATCGTCTTCATCAGCCACGCCTTGGAGGAAGCGCTGCGGATTTCGGACCGCATTACCATCCTGCGGGACGGCGGTTTGGTCACGACAGGGGAGACGCCGAGCTTCACGCGCGACAGCATCATCGCCGCCATGGTGGGCCGGGTGCTGTCCGGGGAACTCTACCGCAAGCGGGATGATATCGCGGGCCTTCGCCGAGCCGGCGACAAGGCGCTGAGCGTGCAAGACGTGTCGATGGGTAATATCGTCCGCAACAACGCGTTTTCTCTCTTCTACGCTCAGGTAACAGGCATTTTCGGCCTCATCGGCTCCGGCCGCACCGAGACAGCAAAGATCATCGCCGGCATCTACAAGCGAGATTTCGTACGCGGCGGCGAGATCGAGCGTGACGGCCAGCCGATCCGGTACCGCGTTCCTCGCCAGGCAATGCAGGACGGGATTGTCTACGTGACCGAGGACCGCAAACTGGAAGGGTTCTTTGAAACCAAGTCCATCGCCGAGAATCTCTATTCGGGCTATCTCGCGGCTGGTCTCAACCGGTCGGTCGTGGTCAGCATGCGGGAGATGGCGCGACTTGCGGAAACCTGGCGCAAGACACTCAACATTCGGGCGCTCGAGAGCAATGAGCGGGTAGTGGAATTGTCGGGCGGCAATCAGCAGAAGGTGGTGATCGGCAAAAGCCTGGTGCAGAAGCCACGCATCATCATCTTCGATGAACCGACACGCGGCGTGGACGTGGGCGCCATCGCCGAGATCCACGCCCTGATCGGCGGCCTCGCCGACGAGGGTCTGGCTGTGATCGTCATTTCCTCGTACCTACCGGAGATCATGAACCTCTCTGACCGCATCCTGGTCTTCCGCCAGGGGCGGTGTGTCGAGGAGTTCTCACCGGCGGAGGTTGACGAGGAACGCATCATGTATGCGGCGGTGCATTAGTCGAATGATGATCTAATTCTGAACCGCGCCCTTAGCATCCGTCATGGCACGCGAAGGCGTGCCATCCACGTCTTGCCTTCGTTACGCAAGCAAGACGCGGATGCCCGGCCTTCGCCGAGCATGACGTGGTGGCGTGAGAATGGTTCAAACCAAGGACATCCTGCTCTGGACAGATTGGATGACCACCTAAGGTCGAAGCAAAATCCCTACGAAAGAAATTTCCTCAAAAAGCGCCGCGTTCGCTCCTCCCGCGGGGCAGCAAACAATGCCGCGGATGGCCCCTGTTCCACGATAACACCGCCATCGATGAAGATCGTGCGATCCGCCACGTCGCGCGCAAAGCCCATCTCGTGTGTCACGATCACCATGGTACGCTGTTCGCGCGCCAGATCACGAATGACCGCCAAGACTTCTCCCACCAGTTCGGGGTCGAGCGCCGAGGTCGGTTCGTCGAAGAGGATGACCTCCGGCTCCATCGCCAGCGCCCGGGCGATCGCAACGCGCTGCTGCTGGCCACCCGACAGGCGCTGCGGATAGACATCCTCCCGCCCCGCCAGCCCGACGCGCGCGAGCAAGGCGAGACCCCTCGCCCGTGCCTGGTCTCGCCGCTCCCGCTTCACCACCACGGGACCCTCGATGACATTCTCCAGCGCGGTCATGTGCGGAAAGAGATTGAAGTTTTGAAACACGAAGGCCGCACGAAGGCGAAGCTGTCGGATCCTGGCTTTTTGCCGAGGCGCCTGGATACCCGCATCGATTTCGGTCGCACCAATGCGGATGGTGCCCGCACTGGGCACCTCCAGCCAGTTGAGGCAGCGCAGCAATGTGGTCTTGCCGGAGCCCGAGGGGCCGATGATCGCAACCACCTCTCCGCGCGACACCGACAGATCGATGCCGCGCAGCACATCGATCCCGCTGAATCGCTTGGCGAGTCCGTGCACTTCGATCATTGCCGCGGCCTCAGGCACGCAGCACCGCCACATGGCGGTTCACTCGCGCCTCCAGCACATGCTGACCAATAGCAAGGAAGCTCGACAGCACCCAGTAAATCACCGCTGCCGCGATATACATCGCAAATATTTCGAAGGTGCGCGCTGTGATAAGCTGCGCCTCCCGGAACAGTTCCGGCACCTGAATGGTCGCGGCAAGCGACGTGTCCTTCACAAGCGCGATGAAGCTATTGGCGAGAGGTGGAAGCGCGGTTCGCGCCGCTTGCGGCATGATGACGCGACGCATGGCCTGGGTCCAGGTCATTCCGATCACCGCCGAAGCCTCCCATTGCCCGCGATCCACCGCGGCAATGGCACCACGCAATATCTCGGAATTGTATCCCGCGACGCTGAGCGTGAAGCCGATCAGCGCCGACGGAATGGGGCCGAGGCGTATGCCAATCTCAGGCAGGCCGTAATATATAATGAACAGTTGCACGAGAAGCGGTGTGCCACGGATGAAGGAGACATAGATCCGTGCCAACAACACCAAGGGACGAATGCCAGAAAGCCGCGCCAAGGCGATCCCGAAACCGAGGATGAGCCCCAGCGCCATGCTGGAAACGCTGAGTCCGATGGTGTAAAGCGCGCCGCGTAGCAGAAACGGCGCCGACTCCCAGACCAGTTGCAGATCGGCGCCGATCATTTCCGTGCGTTCAGCCCGCTCGGTGCCGGTTCACTGGGTGACGTCGATGCCGAACCATTTAACCGAAATCGCCTTCAGCGTTCCGTCCGCGCGCAGCTGGTCAATCGCATTGTCGAGCGCTGCCTTGAACTCGGCGTCCTTGCGCAACGCGATACCGGCGCTCTGCGCCGCGAAAGGCTTGCCCGCGGCCACAAAAGGACCGCCGGACTTCTTGATGAAATCAGCGGCGACCAGACGGTCATTCAGCACGGCATCGATCCGCCCGGCCCGCAGGTCCTGATACTTCGTGGGGTCGTCATCATAGGTACGAATATCGGCGCCCGGCACATTCTGTCGCAGCCACTGCTCATAATTGGTGCCAAGCCCCACGCCCACGCGCACGCCCTTAAGCTTCGCGGGCGCATCGTATTTCGCCTCGTCGCCGCGACGGGTGATGATTTGAATGCCGGAAACCGTATATGGCTCGGAGAAGTCGTAGACCTTCTGACGTTCCGGCGTGATCGTGACCTGATTGATCACGACATCAATACGCCCGGACGCAAGCGCGGCGAGGATACCGTCCCATTTCGTCGGCCGGAAGTCGGTTGTGAGGCCAAGCTGCTTGGCGACCGCCTTAGCAAAATCGACCTCGAATCCGACCAACTGGCCTGACTCATCCTGATAGTTGAAAGGCGGATAGGTACCTTCCAGACCAATGACAAGGGCCCCGCGGCTCTTGATCGCCGCGGGAACTGCCCCTCGTTCTGCGGCACGGGCGTGCGAGGCACCGGCAAGTGTTAGCCCTCCCAGCAAAAGGGACATCAACAGCCGGCGACGGAAAAAGTGAACCGGTAAGCCTTGCATGAGGCATCCTTACTTTTGGCCGCATGATCCACGGCGGATTTTTGTAACCACGCTATGCGCGCGTTGATTGCTATCGTATCAACT
This sequence comes from Acidisoma sp. L85, assembly GCF_009765865.1. Classification (GTDB taxonomy): domain Bacteria; phylum Pseudomonadota; class Alphaproteobacteria; order Acetobacterales; family Acetobacteraceae; genus Acidisoma. The sequence goes on along the minus strand of NZ_LMUQ01000048.1, from coordinate 42,046 downwards.
GTAGCGCCTTGCAGCAATGGCCGCGCATGTGATCGACCGCCTTTGCCATACGATCCCCGACAAATTGCAAAACGCGGACCACGGCAATCAGCACAGCGACAATCGCGATACCGACGTCCGTCTCGGAACGCTGATAGTGATAGCAGATGGCCAGATCCTCGCGGCCGCCGGCGTCGATCGCGCCCGCCAACCTCCACACTGCTGGCGCGCGCGGCCCCAAGCATATCTTTGGCACACCGGCACAGATCGTCGATCACCTTGAGGAATGGTTCACGCAGGATGCGGCGGATGGCTTCAACGTGATGCCCCCACACCTACCTGGCGGGCTAGCGGAGTTTGTGGAGTTGGTTATTCCGGAGTTGCAGCGCCGCGGTTCCGTACCTAATACGAAGGCACGACCCTGCGCGAAAATCTCGTCCTAAGCCGGCCTGCGAACCGCTTCGCCTCTGCCGCGCTGGCCATCGCGACGGCGGCTGAATAGCCTACTTTGGGTAAGGCATGTCCCGGCTCGGCCTCCGACAGTGGCGCGAGCGGGTCACTGGTGCGCGGAGACGCCCAGTAGCGACAGGATCTCATCACGAAGCTGGATAAAGACCGGGTTGGAGCGATCCCGTGCGCTCTCCGTCGTCACAGGCAGAATCGCAGCGACGCGCCCAGGATGGGGGGCATGACCACAACACGATTTCCTGCTGATCGTCCGTCAGATGATTGTGACGTCGGAAAAAGAGAACCTTGTGGCGCAGGAGGGCTGCGTGAATGCCCTCGATCGTCGCGTCAGGCAGTTCACCTGAAAGGCGCACGCCTTCGATCTCAGCGCCGATGCGCGCGAGAGAGGGCTTGCGGCCAATGGCCAGAGTTCTGGCACGGCAACTGATTGAGACACTGCACGCCTCCTTTCTATCTAACGTTTTCTTTGCGGGCGCGAAGATCACACCAGAGCCACTCGCCTTCGCGTCCACACGATACGGTCAACGATCGACGAAAGTCGTTATTGCGCGTCTTGCGCATCGCGGAAGAAGTACTTCTCGTCTGGTTGAACGCCCAGCGCAATGAAGATGCGGTTGGTGTGATTGAACCAAGCGCTAACCTCGAGCGCTTCAATGATGTCCGCATCATCGAGCCCGGCCGCTCGCAGGTTGTGAAATACGGACTCATCGATCTGTTTGGGCATTTTCGTCACTTTGACAGCGAACTCTACCAGAGCCCGTTCGCGGGGGGACAAGACCGCAAGATGCAGGTCCAGCGCAATGCGCCGCGCGCGGACCGCATCTCCGAGTGCTTCGCCAAGAGCGATGGTGTGGTGAATCTCGCAAAGGCCGCACCCGTTCGTTGCTGACACGGCGACAGCGATGAGTTCACGTTCATGGAGGGGGAGGCGAGCACCGTTTACGCGGAATAGATCCTCAAAATATGAGGCGAACCGTCTCGCGGTATCGGGATTCAAAGCGAGCGTCCTGACCCAGTTCTCGCCGGCATGCCGTTCGATGAGCGCGCGAATGTTTTCGGGTTCCGCGCCGAGCCTCGGCAGATGCACGCGGGCGATTGCCTCTGCGGCCGGCGCCAGATGGGTATCGGGCATCACTAAACTCCTCACCAATATCTCATTGTCGCCGCTGCGCGATTCGTTTAGGCGACGCGGCGTGTCACACGAGAAGCTTGAGGGGTAGCTCATTCAGCACGAGAGTCAACAGTCAAACAATAAAAACACTTCCAAGAAGAGTGCAACTCAGGACGAAATGGCCTTGTCGGTCCCAATAGGCCTGTAGGCAAATGTGTGCCACCAAGCCGCGTTGCCGAAAGATTGCGAAGCGTCAGACGCCGGCACGATTCAGGAGTTTGCGCGAAGCTTGCCTAACAACCGGCCGCTCTAACGTCACGATGAGCCGCCACCGCGGAGCCGAAGGATTCGAAAATCCTACGGGACACATCATCCGTGTACATGTCGTATTCCGGATGCCACTGCACACCCACGGCGAAACCGAGAGCGCCGCTGACCCGTGCAGCCTCGATCGTGCCGTCGTTCGCGACGGCCTCGGCAAGCAGGCTTGGCGCCAACCGCTCTATCCCTTGGTTGTGGTGCGAGTTCACCAAGATCTCGCTCGCTCCGGCCAGGCTATGCAGCCAGCCGCCTGGGGTGACCTGCACGCTGTGGGTCTTAGCATTGCGCAGCAGCGCGAGCGATTGCAGCGGCGTCCAGTGATCCATCTTGCCGGCGACGGAGCACAGACTCTGGTGCAGGGTTCCACCCAAAGCAACGTTCAGCTCCTGGAAGCCTCGGCAAATTCCGAGTATCGGAACTGCATGTTGAATCGCCGCACGAATCAGCGGCAGGGTCACACCGTCGCGTTGGGGGTCCTCATGCGTCTCGGTATCATGCGGCTCCGCGCCGTAGTGCCCAGGCCCGATATTCGAGTAGCTACCGGTAAGAATGATGCCGTCGAACAGGCCCAGCAGCCGCTCGACATCACCGCCCGCCCCGTTGGCCGGTATCAATAAAGGGAAGGCCCCAATAATATCAGAGACGGCCTGCACATAAGTATCGGACGCCGCATGGGCCAGTGCCTCAGAAGGCTCGAACTCCTTTCGGCAGCAAGAGATTCCGATGAAAGCTGTCATCTAGTGCTGATGAAAGACGAGTGTTGGAAGCTCGATGCTCTCTCTGCGCGGCGCGGCCTCCGGCACGTTCTCCTCAAGGAACGCGGTATGAGGCGTGAATCGTGCGGCGACGTCCGTCCGCGAGTCCGTGCATTTCAGAAGCAAGACTTCGTCAAGCTGCATCTGAGGAACATAGTACCAGCAATGGTTTGGGCCGAAGCGTACATTGTAAGTCTCGCCGACACGCTTCGGATAAACGAGGTCGGAGGGAACAATGTCGTCCGGGCTGACGGTGGTCGCGTCGCAAATCGCGAGCGGAGCGTCGTATACAGGATGCTTGATCGGCCGCCAGAGGTTGATTATCTGAACCCGGTGTTTCAGAAGTTCTTCGGCCTCGTGGGGCAGAAAGGCGCGCACCCGTTGCGGCGCTGAGTTTGCGGTGTGGTCCACATGCACCCGCGTGGCGGGTTGGCGCGGTCCGTCGGTACAATCGGAGACGCCGGGTTTGTAACGCCGGATCGTATGGTCGAAGATGAAAACGCGGTCAGCGCCGGTGACATCTTTCAGCAGTTGCTCGGCTTCAGCGTAATAGGTTTGGCGGATTTCTTTTTCATCGTCGAAATCTTTCGCGGCGCTCTCATGGTTGATAAGCGCAAGACCCTGGCCGTCGAGCGTGAAGGCCCTGGCATTCGGACGCGCATCATGAACGGCGACGCGGTGCGGTTCGGCGACAATGTTGGATTTCGCGATGCCCGGCGGCGGATCGAAGGCATAGATCCTCGGACGCTCGCGCAGGGGCGCCGTGTAGTTCACCTCGGCCTCGACCGAGGAGTGTTGAACGGTCGCGCTGTCAGTCATCACATGCCTGCCCGGGGCTGCCTCTGGAATAAGGGATGCCGCTTCCCATCATTGCGCATCGTGTTTAGCACTAAGACGCCGGATATCACAACCCGGGTCATAGTGGTGATGTTATAAGCACGCCATCGGATAGTGTGAAGTCGGTGGCCTCGCTCATGCCGGAGAGGCGCCTTTAGGCGGCTTACGCTGGTATTGAGGAGGCCGGACCGTCTCTGCGCGGCGTTCGGCCGGTGCTGACAGGAATCGCCGGGCGCTAGTTCGAGCGCGGCACCCTTATCGTCTTGCGCAGCGTTTCGATGAACGCCCGTAGCTTGGGCGTCTCAGAGGCGTATCGAGGAAAATAAAGGAACAGACAGACCAGGCTCTTCGATGCCGCAGGCCGGCAGGACACATCGCAGCCGGCCCGCCCGCGGGTCGTGCCGGACGAGAGGTTCGAAGATATAGGCAATTCCCACGCCCTGCAGCGCCAGTTCGCGAGCATAGACTGAATCCGTCACGCGCACGCTGCTGCTCACTGAAACCGAAATCTCTCGGCCGCGATCCTGGAGGTCCCAGGCGTAGGCCGCGTCGGAGGCAACTAGCCGGTAGCCGATGCAATTATGTGCGGCGAGGTCCGCGATCTACCCCGGCACGCCGTGAGTCGCCAGATAGGCGGGCGCCGCCACCATGATCGCCTGGAACGACCCTGTTAGGCGAACCGTGACCATGTCCTGCGCGATCATCTCGCCAAGCCGCACCCCCGCATCGAATCCCGCAGCAACGATATCGACGAGGCCTTCATCCAGGGTGACCTCGATCGTCAGATCCGGATAAGGCCCGCTCATCGCCACGATCGCCGGCGTGATTGCCAACGGCAGCGCAAGGCGCGAAGCGTTGAGCCGCAGAACACCCGCAACCCGCCCTTTTGCCGATCGAACGCGCTCGACGCTCTCTTGGATCGTCGCCAGGGCCGGGCCGATCGAGGCGATGAAACCCGCCCCCGCCTCGGTCAGCGCGACGCTACGGGTCGTGCGCACGAAAAGCGGCTGTCGCAGCCTTTCCTCCACTGCCTTGACGGCGTGGCTCACCGCCGAGGGGCTCATGTCGAGCGCCGCCGCCGCTGAGGCAAATCCGCCGCGCTGCGCCACCGCCAAGACGACCGGGAAATGGCTGAGCAGATCGCGATCCATTCATGCAGCATATCGACGTAGCTGTTCGATTTAAACCGGCTGGTAACCGAGCCCGTCCGCCGTAAGATCGCTGTGCACCCCCGCCGGGTCGATAGCGAAGGAGAGACCGCCAATGACCGCCAAGACCTGGTTTATCACCGGCACTTCCTCGGGCTTCGGCCGGGCCTTCGCCGAGCATGCCCTGGCGCAGGGCTACAACGTCGTAGCAACCGCCCGTCAGGTTTCCACCCTTGAGGCGCTCGCCAATTCGGCGCCGGATCGCGTGATGGCTGTCCCGCTCGATGTGACGCGCCCGGATGATGCGGCTGCGGCGATCATCGCGGCCGTCGCACGTTTCGGGCGCATCGATGTGCTCATCAACAATGCGGGTTACGGCGTGGTAGGTGCTTTCGAGGAAACCCCGGACGCCGAATTTCGTGCCCTGATGGAGACTAATTTCTTTGGAGCGATGCACGTGACCCGCGCCGCGCTGCCGACTCTGCGCGCACAGCGCGGCGGCGCCATCGTCAACATCTCCAGTCTGGGTGGGCAATTGTCCTTCGCCGGCTTCAGCGCTTATTCGGCAACGAAGTTCGCCATCGAAGGCGCCAGCGAGGCGCTGGCGCAGGAAGTCGCGCCATTCGGCATAAAGGTGCTGATCGTCGAGCCGGGGCAGTTCCGCACCAGTCTCGCCGGTCAGGCCATGCGGCACATGCCGGTGATGTCAGCGTATGGAGATATCGTCGGCGGCACGCGCTTGTTCGCGCGGGAGATGAACGGCACGCAGAGCGGCGACCCGCGCAAGGCGGCCGCCGCGATTGAGGCCGCGCTCAATGCGCCGGACACGCCGCTGCGGCTGCAACTCGGCGCCGACGCCGTGGCGGCCATTCGTGGCCACAGCGAGGCGCTGCTCAAGGACCTAGCGACCTGGGAAGCACGCACTGGGAACACAGACTTCGGCCCGAGCTAAGGGGGTAGTCAGCTTCCGCAGCAGTGGTCCCTCCGCCGCTGCAATGGAGGGACGCGCTACCGTCGCGGGATGGCTCCTATGCTCGGAGGAGCTCTGCCCGTCGGGCCGGTTTGGGATGAAGGTTACAGCCGTAACCGATTGCGGCTAGAGCGACATCGACCTGAAGCTTGCGACCGGCATCAGTGGGCTTGGTCGAACACGAGAAGGGAGAGGCTGAACATGAACATCTGTCCGTGTCACAGGCAGGCGAAGAGCGACAAAGTTGAGCCGGCCGCGCGAGTGGCGAACTGGGAGGATGAGTTGACTGACGTACTGGCGGCGGCCGAGCTTGCCTTCGAGCGGTTCATGGTTCGCTGTGGAGATCGGATCCTACACTAGGTGTAAAGACCTAGCACCTGATGGTGCACTCCTTTCGCGTCAATGGAAGGGTGCGCTATGGCTCAAGTCTTCCATGGGAGCTGGACAACGATCATCCTTGCATAGGTGCTTGCAGCGGCACGGGGTCAGTCGCTGCCCTGAAGTCGAAGGCGACAAGCCGGTCAAGAAGAGACAAGCTCAATCCGCTCCATCACACCCCCGGGACCAGTTACCTAGGATTCCTCCAAGTAAGCGACCTCTGTTCGGCCCCCGCGCTATAGCATCTCTGGCCAAAACGGCGATCGGCGGGTGATGATTTTGCCGGAGACCATGAAATAAACCATTACCAGTATAGTGCAGGGTTTCTGGGTGTCCCGGTGACTTCGCAACGTCAGCCTTTACAACCTCGAAGATGAAGAAGTTGTATTTGTCGATGAGCGTGTCATCGGCGAGCCGGCATTCGAAGTTTGCGTGACATTCCGCGATCAGTGGCGCTTTTGCGCGCTTGGCCGGTAGCGCCGTCACGCCGAAATGCAGGGAACTTGTCGATCTCGGAACCGCTCGTGTTGCCGTTGCCGACAACTGTGTCAGTGAGCGCCGTCGTTAATCATGGACAGGGCGTGGTATACGCGGCCAGGCTACTCGGACGCAGATGCAGAATATTCCTTCCATCTAATCCAAATCCCATGAAGCTTAGCAAAATAAGGTTGCTTGGCGCGGAGGTCTCTGTAGGTGGCTCCGATGGTGATGATGCAAAGGCACTTGCGAAGGAGTTCTGCACGGGTATCGATGCTCTGTTCGTTGACGATGGCGAAGACAAGTTCGTAATCGAAGGCGCCGCGACGGTTGGCCTGCAGATCGGGTCTGCGCTCGATAGAATTGACATGGTCTTTGTCCCTATGGGCGGTGGGGTGTTGGCAGCAGGAACTGCCCTGGGAGTGAAGATTGAGCACCCTGGGGCAAGGGTGATCGGTGTCCAGCCGTCGCAGGCGCCATCGATGTTTGAAAGCTTCATTGCGAAGAGTGCCGTAACGCGTCCGGTGCGAACCGAGATCGAGTCGCTCGCTCAGGGTGTGCCCGCTCGTCTTACGCTTGAGACCGTGCTGCGTCACATCGACGACATCGTCTTGGCGTCTGATGACGAACTTTTCAGCGGTGCGAAGACGCTCGCCCTGGCCGCCCACCTGCTTGTTGAGCCTGGGGCGGCGGCGGGCTTGATCGGGCTTTCCCGTCTCGGTTCCCGTCTGCCCAGGAATGCCCGCGTCGTTCTCGTCTTGAGCGGCGCAAACCTGGACAGCCGGAATTTCGACCGGCTTGCGGCGAGCACCGTGCTTGAGACCGCCGCTGACGTGGGCCGAGAAATCGACGGGATGGCTGGTGGGCTTGGCTGAGCGTGCTTACCCCTGTCGCAGCAGCAAGGCGGTGCCGTAGAGGCCGAGCCCGAAGAAGGTATGGGCGACGAGGCCGAGGAACCGCGCCATGTTCGGCCTCGGGGTTTTCGAAGCGGCCCAGCCAATGCCAAGGCCGGGTTGGAGCAGGAACCATCCGGCGGCGATGGTGATGATGCCGAAGATCCAGGCCGGCAGGAGAGTGGGCGCTGCAAGCCAGCCGCGACCGACGACGATCACGAAGATGATGCCGTAGAGAATGCCCACCGCGTAGTGGCCGATCCAGCCCAGCGCCAACTCGTTCTCGTAGGCCGCGACGGTGGCGAAATCGGGCTTGAACACCCGCCCGCGGCGCAGATGCCAGAACCAGCGGCCGACCGGCGCCCAGTTGGGCCGCGATTGGCCGGGGGCCTGGGACAGCAGGATCGCCCAGAGATCCATGACAATCGTGGCGCCGATACCGATGGCCGCGCCGCGCCATAAAATGTCCAACACGAGAGATCCGCCTAATCCGATGAGGGTCCGTTGCTGTCAGCAGGTGCCTCAAGCTCGAACGATCGGCAAGCCTTTCTCGGTTAGGCGTTGACCGGCGCCGCAGGCCGTACCACCGCCAGAACAATCGCCACCGCCGCCAGCGAAACCACACCGCCGAGGATGAAGACGCTCGTCACGCCGGTCCTGTCGAAGACCGCCCCACCGAGGGCAGCCCCGGCGGCGATGGCGAATTGAATGGTCGCGACCAGCAGCCCGCCGCCGCTTTCCGCCTCGTCGGGCACCGTGCGTGTCATCCATGTGGACCAGGCGACTGGCATGGCGCCGAAAGCCAGGCCCCAAAGCGCCACCAGCGCCGTGGCGGCAACGGGCGCGTGGCCGAAGATGGCGAGGCCCAGGCCCACCACGGCCATGAGCAAGGGCAGTACCACCATCGTCAACCGCATCTTGTGTTCCAGCATCACGCCGCCCAGCATTGTGCCGAAGAAATTCGCGATGCCGAAGGCGAGGAAGATGCCGGCCATTCCGGCTGCGGCCACGCCCGTGATGGTTTCGAGAAACGGCCGCATATAGGTGAAGAAGGCGAAATGCGCTGAGAAGACAAGCAGGATCGCGAGGATGCCAAGCCCCATGCGGGGCCGTCGAACCAGGGCGAGCAAGGTTCGCAATGGAGTGGCGCCTTCGGGCACCATGCGCGGCAAGGTCAGAAACTGGACCATGAGTGCCAATCCACCAAGGACCGCCGCCATCAGGAACACATCCCGCCAACCGGCCATGCTGCCGACGTAGCTGCCGAAGGGTGCCGCGAAGATCGTGGCCGCCGAGACGCCGCTGAAGAGGATGGAGAGCGCTCGCGGGATCAGCGCCATCGGCACAAGCCGCATCGTGACCGCCACCGACATCGTCCAGAAACCGCCAAGGGCCACGCCCAGCAACATGCGCGCCAGCAGCAGCATCCCGAGGCTCGGGGCACTCGCGACAAGAAGGTTCGAGGCGATCAGCAGCACGGAAAACGACATCAGCACGAGGCGCCGATCCAGGCTGCGGATCACCGAGGTCACCAGCAGGCTCGTCACCAGCGCCAGCACCGCAGTGGTCGTCACGGCCTGACCGGCCAAGCCCTCCGTCACGCCGAGGTCGTGTGCCATGGGGCTGAGCAGGCTCGCGGGCAGGAACTCGGCTGTCACCAGACCGAAGACGCCCAGCATCATCGAGACGACCGCGCCCCAGGCTGGGGTGGTCTCCTGAGGCAGGGTCATGGTGGAGGAGTAGTCGCTCATGCGGACGTCCCATTCGTAAGCTCGGTTGCAGTGCAGCATGATAGGCTCGACAGAGCGGACGATCCATGCCAGTTTCTCCGGAATGTTTGACCATTCGTCCAGACACGGCAGGCACCAAGGCGATAGCTCCGCCTTTGACCCGGTGAGCGAACTGCTGTTGGGGATGCGTCTCCATGGCATCGAGTATCGCCGGCTACAGCTGGCACCACCCTTTGGCATTGAGTTCGGCACCTCGCCTGGGCGGGCGCTGTTCCATTTTGTCGCAGCCGGCAGCCTTTACCTGCGGGATCAGGCGGGGGTAACGCATGTACTGCGGGAGGGCGATGCGGTGCTGCTGCCGAATGGCGGCCGGCATGATCTGCTATCCGCGCCGGATATGCCGAGCCGTGACGTGAAGAGTTTCGAATCGACGCAGCTTTGCGAAAGCGTCTGCTTTGTCGCCGTCTGCGCGAACGGCACGGAGACGTCCCGAACGGCGGACTGTCTCGTTTTCAGCGGCTGCATGGAATTCGATCTTGGCGCCATGCATGCACTGATCGCGCTCATGCCTGAGATGATGCAGGTGAGTACGCTGCTGGACCGTCAGCCCGAGATCGCGCCAATGCTGGCGGCGATGGAGCGTGAAGTGTGCACGCCGCGCGCCGGTTCGGCGGGTATCCTCTCGCAACTCGCGAATGTGGTCTCGGCCTCGATTGTGCGCGGCTGGGTGGAGTCTGGCTGCGGCGACGCCACCGGCTGGGTCGAGGCTTTGCGCGACCCGCGTTTGAGTCGTGCGATCGGCGCCGTGCATCGCGATCCCGGACGCAACTGGACCGTGGCGGCGCTGGCGGCGGAAACCGGCAGCTCGCGCTCCCTCTTTGCCGAGCGCTTCCAGGCCATCACCGGCCAGACGCCGCTGCGCTATGTCGCCGAGTTGCGTATGCGCCTCGCGATGGAGTGGATCGGTCGCGGCCGGATGCCGATCGATGCGGTGGCGGAGCGCCTGGGCTACGGCTCCCAGGCCGCCTTCAGCCGGGCCTTCAAGCGCGTGACGGGCCAGCCGCCCGGCGCGATGCGTGCTAGCTCCAACATGATTGTCTAACGGCGGCATTTGATGGAGCGGATTGAGGATGAGTCTGCTGGCCTCGGATGTCCTGCTCTTGCGCACGCGAAAGACCAGCTCGGCGTCGCTTTGCTCGATGCGTATCTGACGAACGATGCGGCGATTGCTTCCGGTGTTTGACGGCATCGAGCTAGCGCGATTGGGACACCCCTTTCGTATCAAACTGGAAGGACAAAATTCTTAGAAACTTTGACGAGGTGGCGGCATGCGACACCGCTAGGTGGGTCGAGGAAAAATCCGGATAGACCAGCTCCTACGAGCTGGTTGAAGCGGACTTTCGTGGTGAGGTTGTCCTGAATCTCCCGCATGGCGTCTTCCGGCAGCGTTGCAATATCGAAGTTCTCCCGAATGCGCTGAGATTTGCTCGAGGTCGTCAGGAAAGCGGCGCCACGCTGTGCGGCCCATGCCAAGGCAACCTGTACAGGGGTCTTGTGGACGCGCCTGGCAATTGCCGTGATAGCCGAATCTTCCGTCACTTTCGGTTCAAGCCCATGTCCGGCGGGGCGAATGGGAGCAGCACAATGCCGTGCTGCTAACAGAAGTCGAGCAGTTCCCATTCGGGCAGGTAAGGATGGGATTCGACCTGCACGACCGCAGGCTTGATCCGCGCGGCCGCAACAATCTCACGAAGCTTCTCCAAAGTAATATCGGATAGGCCGATCGCCCTGCACTTGCCGTCATCCACGAGGCGTTCGAGCGCCCGTCAGGTCTCGACGAGTGTGACCCCGGAATCATAGATGACCTGACCGTGCTCGTCTCTTGGTCCTGCTCGTCGCCGGGGTTGAAAGGCAAAAGGGGTGGGGATCAGGTAAGAGTCGATATCGTCGACACGCAACCGTCGGCGACCCGCGTCGAAGGCAGGTTTGACCCGGACAGGACGATGGTTGTTATTCCATAGCTTCGTCGTAACGAAGAGTTCGTCCCGCCGAAGCGTGCCGGCACTGATGGAATCCTCCATCGCCTCGCCGACCGCTTATTCATTTCGGTATCGTTCCGCACAATCAAGATGGCGAAATCTCACTTCGAGCGCGGTCTTGGTCGCCTCTTTGGTTGCGAGAAGATCGGGAATTAGCGTGCCGAAACCGACAGCTGAATCGAAAATCCATCGGCGAGATGGATTCTCGAATAGCGAAGTGTGTCGGGGGTTGTCATGCTCACGCTCCTTTGTACTCAGGGCCAGCCGCGCACAAACAACGGACAGCCTTCACCCGTTCGGGCCGCTGGCCGCACGGGGCTTTCGAAGGAACAGGACAAAGGGGCTCACGACCAGCATGGCGATCATGAGGACCTTGAACTGGTCGATGACGGCAATGACAGCCGCCTGACCGGTGATCACCTCGTTGAGCATGGCGAGCCCCCGCAAGGAGGCCGATGCCGCCGTGGCATGGGTGGCGGCATGGTAGGGCACGAGATTCTTGGCGAGTGCCAGGTGCATCGCCTGCGTGTTGTCGTAAAAGAAGACTTGGACCACTGCGACACCGATCGTGCTGCCATAGAGGCGTGACAGGTTGAAGAGTGCGGTGCCCTCCGGACGGAACTTCGGATCGAGCGTGCTGAACGCCGCCTTGGTGAGCGCCGGCATCAGGATGCCTAGGCCAAGGCCCTGTAGCGCCCCCGCGATGGCGACCGGCCGCCAATCCATGACGGGTGAATAGTCGAGCATTCGCCAGTTGGCATACACCACGAGCGCCATCCCGCCGACCACGAACAGCCGATTGTCGATCCGGGCCGGAACGAAACTCATCAGGATCAGCCCACCCAGGAGCGTGACGCCGCGCGGGATAGTCATATAGCCGGTGGTATCGACAGGGTAGTTGAGCAGTTGCTCCAGCATCGGCGACGTCAAGGCCAGTGTCGGGAGCAGGATGAAGCCAAACGCGAAAAACATGATGGTCGAGAGGATGAAGTTGCGGTCCTTGAACAGCGCCTCGTTGAGGAAGTGCGTCTTCGCCGTCAGGACATGAACGATGTAGAGATAAAAGCCGAGCGCCGAGGCTATGGCTTCCCCCCAGATTTCGGCGGAGGCGAACCATTCCACTCGTTCGCCGCGGTCGAGCAGCATCTGCAACCCGGTCATGCCGAGCAGGAAGCTCGCAAAGCCGAAGAAGTCAAAGGGCTGAGTCTGCGAGGCCTTTTTTTCCGGAAGCGATAGCGCCATCACCAGGAAGATGAAGCCCGACATCGGCAGGCCAATATAAAAGATCGAGCGCCAGCCGTTATATTCGCTTAGCCGGCCACCGATGCTAGCGCCGCTTACGATGCCCAGCATCAGGCAGAGGGTCCAAACCAAACTAATTCGGGCGTGATACTTTGGCGGCAGCAGATCGAGCAGAATCGCCATCGACAGTGGCGCTAGCGTGCCGCTCGCGGCGCCTTGGACGATCCGGGCAATAACAAACTGGATCGGCGTCGTGGCACATATGTCCAGCACCAGGCCGAGGGCGAAGCCGGCGATCGAAAGCTGATAGACCAACTTGCGGCCGTAGCGGCTCGCCAGCCAGCCCGTGATCGGCATGATGATGACGCTTGCCGCGATATACGAGGTGAAAACCCAACCGAGCTCGTCCTCGGCCATCGACAACGAGCCCTGTATGTCCGCCACGGCGGCATTTGGAAGGGTGATGTTGACCGCCTGCATGTAGGTCGCCATCAGAGCCGCGGCGGTGATTGCGCGATGGCCTTTGGGCGTTGCACGCGACGCGGAGGAGGCCGTCATCTTGGGATCTCCATCGCTGACGCCGCGTGGAGCAGACCCATCAACGAGTTGCGATGGTTGGTATCGACGCTCGCCGTGACGCTGATTCCTGAGAACAAGGGCTGGTTCGGATCCACCGCATCCAGCTCGAGGCGTATCGGCAGGCGCTGGACCACCTTGACCCAATTGCCAGTTGCATTTTCCGGCGGCAGGACCGCGAACTCGGATCCCGTGCCCGGACTCATGCTGACGACATGTGCCTTGAAGCTGCGATCCGGATACGCGTCGACTGCGATCGTCGCTGTTTCGCCGGGGCGCATATGAGTGAGGTCGGTCTCGCGGAAATTTGCCTCGATCCAAATCCTCCGGCTCGATAGCAACGAGAAGACTGCGGAGCCCGTGCTGACGTAGTCGCCAACTTGCATCTCGTCGACATTAGTCACAACGCCGTCGTCAGGCGCTACGACGGCCGCGTAGGACAGATCGAGCAGCGCGCGATCGAGTTCCGCCTGGGCTTGGCGAACTGTTGGGTGACGATCAATCTCGATATTCGGGTCGCCGTCCAAGGCGACCACAGTGTTGGCGATCTGCTGCTCAATCGATGCGATGTGCTGGCGGGCAACTTTGAGATCTGTCTGGGCCCGCTCGTAGACCGCGCGGGGGGTCCAATTATCGGCGACGAGCGTGCTCTTGCGGGCATACTCACGCTCGTCGAACTCCGCCGAATCTCTGGCCGATTGAAGCTCCACCAGTTGCTGGCGGTACGTCGCTTTGAGCTCGCCGATCTGGAGCCGCGCACTGCCGAGCCGCGCCTCGGCCTCAGCAACTGCAATCTGGTAGGGCCGCGGATCAATGCGGAACAGGAGTTGGCCCATCCGGACGCGCTGATTGTCCTTGACCGCTATTTCGACGACTTGCCCAGAAACCCGGGCGTTGATGGATTCCTTTGCGACGCGAACGAAAGCGTCGTCCGTCGAGACATAGGGCTCTTCGGCGACATAGTAGGCGCCGCCGGCCACCGCAAGCAGCAGGGGGAAACCGAGCAACAGGAAGGGGCGGAGGCGTTCCCGCAGTGTCTTTCGTGGCCTTGTAGGGAACCGGCCTGTTACGGAGCGATCAAGGCTCGCGGCAACCGTCTCATCGAATTGCGTATCCATTGGATGATCTCCCAGACCTCAGCAGGTCACTGCCGTCGGTGCGCACGCCTGGCCTGAGGAAGCCATCGAACAGGCCAGCAGAGAGAAACAGAACCTCATGACGCACCATTGAATTTCGTACCGAATCGCATAAATATGGCTCGGCGAGGTTGTCGTCAAGGATTTTATGCGGTATGGTACAAAATAAGGATGTAGAGCCAAGGCCCCGAGGGCGGCCTCGCGCCTATGATCCGCGGGCGGCGCTCCGGCAGGCAATCGATGCCTTCTGGAAGACCGGCTATTCCGGCACGTCGCTTGACGAGATCTCCGCCGCAACGGGTATGAACCGGCCAAGCCTCTATGCGGCATTTGGCGACAAGCACACACTCTATCTCAAGGCGCTCGAGCAGTATTGGCAACTAAGCCTTGTGTCGATGCGCGAGGCGCTCGCGGACCCTGACGAGAGCTTAAACGCGGCGCTGATGCGCCTCTACGATGGGCAGCTCTCGATCTATTTCTCGGGCGACGGCCGTCCCCGCGGATGCTTCGCAATCGGAACCGCGACAACCGAAGCTGTCGAAGACCCCGAGATCCGCAAGGCTCTTGCGGAGGGCGTCCACATGCTGGACTCCGACCTAGAAGCGCGGCTGCAAATGGCACAAGACAAGGGCGAACTGAAAGACGGCGCAGATCCCGCAGCACTCGCAATGCTCGCATCCGCCATGCTGCATACGATCGCCATCCGCGCCCGCGCCGGGATACCCCGCTCTGAACTGAGAGAGATTGCGCGCAAGGCGGTGAGCGTGATCTGCGGATGACCGGGGAACAGGGGCTGACCGGCTTCCTCGCCCATAACGTTTCTTATCTCATCTATTGAGTACCCGTGGACCGCTGACGAAGGAACTGCCCAGAACGTAGAATCGCAGCGGACTATCGGCTGCACGCGTGATGCCGATCCGTTTGCTTTGCCCGATCTCACCGGACGCCTGACCGTCCGATCCGAGCCACAATGGGCCGGCCTGACAGAGGTCGATCCCGTCCAGACGGCGATCAATTTCCAAGGCTGCGCATAGCCGCCCCGGGCCCCGCGCCAGGTCCCTCACCCGCTCGATGCCGCGATTTCGCGCCATGATGCCGATGCCATCGGTTGGCTCGATCGCCCTGATCAAGACGCCCGCACCGACGCCGGGAGCCTCACTCGAGACGTTCAGCATGAGCGAGATGCCATAGGCGAGGTAGACGTAGGCGTGCCCACGCTCAAGGAAAAGCGCCCGGTTTCGGTGTGTCATGCCGCGATAGGCGTGACCCGCGGCGTCGCCGATGCTGTAGGCCTCGGTCTCAACGACGCGGCCGCCCACTACACCTTCGGCCAGCATCCGCACGAGCATTTTGCCAATGAGAAAACGCGCGAGTTCCACTGTATCGACGGGCAGCTCCGCACGGCGGAGCACGCGCGGGAAGCCTAATGTCGCGCCGGATTCATTCGATCCGCTCAACCCACTGTGCGCGCGACGGTCCGGGCTCGAAAGGGTCGGCGAAGTATTGGGTCTCGCGGGCAACCTTGCCATCCAGGAACTCCATCACGCTCACCGTGTAAGAGGGCCGGCCGTCATAGGCGAGGGTGAATTCCGTGACCCAAAGGTCGCCGGTGCCGACGATCCGGCGCACCGTGAAGCGCTTGCGGTTTGGCTGCGCGACGCGAGAGGCCTGGATATTGTGCCGGCCCCTGATGCGCTCCCCCGACTGGGGATATTCGAGCACGGCATCCTCTCGGTATATGTCGTGCTCGATGTCGAATTCATTTGCGTCCGAGGCGGCCCAGTGGCGATTGAGCGCCTCTCGAATCTCATTCTCACCCATCCGGCTACTCCCCTCCCCTTTTCTCGAAGTCCAGTGCCGGCCGCATCGCGGTCCGCGACGACCCACGAGACCATACGCTGACTCGAATTGGCTAGCGGGCCTTCACTAGACGGTTGATGGTGGCGCGAGCGGCATCGAATCCCTCCCTGACGAGGATCTCGTATAGCGCAATCTGACCGAGCTGAGACCAGACGTAGGTCTAACCTCAGCGAGTGTTCGCTGCGCCGGAAGGTCTAGATCCTGGGAGAAATGAGTATAGGTGAACGGGCCCGGCAAAGCTGACGCATTTCTACACGCTTGGCACATAGGCTTAGCTCCTCTGGTAAAGCGCGGCGCTGCCGTCTTGACGAAACAGGTGAATCTTGCCCGGCATGAAGCCTATCCATAGCATTGCGTCTTCCGTGTCTGGACCAGAAAAAGTCGGTGGCACTACGACGCTGATATAGGCATCCCCGAGAATCAACTCGAGAATGCCATGATCACCAAGATATTGACGGCGCACAAGCCTTGCGCCAAAGGGCGTCAAGTTTGAATGGGATAATGCCACACGGCAATCCTCGGGTCGAATACCCACGGACAGGTCTAGGTCCTCACCGTCGAAGAAAAACTCCCGCCCAAGGGGATGGAGAAGCCGTGCCCGCTGACCATGGCTCCACTATTCCCGCAGGTGAGGCGACCGGTCAGAAAATTCATCGGCGGGGTGCCCACGAAGCTGGCGGCGAACTGGCTCGCCGGCCGCTCATAGAGGGAACGAGGCGCCCCCGCTTGGTGCAGCCGCCCGCCATCGATCAGGGCGATACGGTCGGAGAGGCTCAGCGCCTCTACCTGATCGTGCGTCACGTAGAGAATCGTCTGTTCAAGCGCGCGGTGGAGCCGGCGAAACTCCGTGCGGAGATCCAGGCGAATACGCGCGTCCAAATTCGTTAGAGGCTCGTCGAGGAGAAGAACATCGGCGGCATGAGCAATCGCGCGGCCAATGGCGACTCTCTGCCACGATTGACCGGCTGTCCACAAGGATTTCCCCGTGATCGGGAGCCTCAAAGCCGGCAAGCATATTGAGTGTCGTCGATTTCCCGCAACCCGAAGGACCAAGGAGCGCCAAGAACTCGCCGGTACGAACTTCGAACGACAGATCCCGCACCGCCGGTTTCTGGTCGTACGCCTTCGAGATATTGCGGAGGACCAGCTTCATCGTCATTTAGTCACCGCTTGACCGCACCAAAGGTGAGACCACGCACCATATGTCGTTGGATGAGATAGCCGAAAACGATCACAGGAATCGTCGAGATCGTGCCCATCGCCGCCTGCACGCCGTAAAGCTTCCCAGAACTCGCCGAGACGCAATTGGCGACCTGGAGCGTCACCGTGACAATGCCGCCGGAGGTAAGCGTCAGAGCGCGGAGAAATTCCGACCAGTTGAGATAAAGACAAACAACGCGGTCGCCAACAATCCACCACGGATGAGCGGCAAGACAATGTGGACGAAAGCTCCGAACTGGCTCATCCTGTAGATCCGGGCGACACCTTCCAGCTCGGTTGGCACCTCCTCGATGAAGCTTCGGATCATCCAGGTGCTGAAGGGCAAGGTGAAGGCCGCATAGGCGAGGATTAATCCGAGATGCGTGTCGGCTAGCTTCAACGCGGAGAAAAGGATGACCAGCGGCACCACGACGGCGATAGGGGGAAACATCCTCACAGAAAGCAGCTGCAGAGCGAAGCCGTCGTGTTTTTTCGGAAAACGCAGCATACCATAGGCGGCAAGAGTGCCCACCGCGACCGAGATGGCAGTCGCGATCGTTGAGGTGATGGCGGAATTGGCAAAGGCGCGCCACGCAATCTCCGACACTTTATAGTCGAGCGTGCCGGGCAAAAACCCTGACCTGCCGATCGAAGACGTTCGCCGGCTCTTCGAGCATTGGGGCGACGTCACGGCTGAGCCGCGCGGCGTCGATTATTCCGAAGTCGATGCTGGCGGTGTGTCAGCGCTCTGGGCGATACCCAAAGGCGGCGCGTCCGATCGCGTCCTGCAGGCTACGCATGGCGGCGGCTATGTCGTTGGGTCGCCCTATAGTCACCGCAAACTCTTTGGGCATATCGCAAAAGTGGTCGGCGTACCGGTTTTGATCATCGACTATCGCCGCGCGCCGGAACATCTGCATCCGGCGCCCGTTGAAGATGCAGTGCGCAGCTATCAGTGGCTTCTCGCCGAGGGGTTCCAGCCGGAAAAGATCGGGCTGATCGGCGACTCCGCGGGCGGCGCGCTGGCGGTGACCACCTTGCTCCTGCTGCGCGAACGGGGCCTGCCGCTGCCGGCCGCGAGCGTGCCGCTATCGCCATGGACTGATCTTCTGGTGACGGGGCCATCCGTCGTCTCGAATCACGAGAAGGATCATTTCGTGAAGCGGCACGTCGTCGACCACTTGTCTTCCGTCTATCTTGGAGATGACGGCACGTCAGTCGCGCGACGCGATCCGCTCGCGAGTCCGCTTTATGCTGATCTTGCTGGGCTTCCGCCGCTCTATGTGCAGGTCGGCGGCGACGAAACCCTGCTGGACGATGCCGCGAGGCTGGTCGATGCCGCGCGCGCCGCGGGCGTCGAGGTTAGATACGACGTCTATCCCGAGCAGCAGCACGTCTTCCACTTCCTGGCGGGCTCCGCTCCCGAAGCCAACCAGGCTGTGCAAGACATTGCGCAATGGCTGCGCCCTCGTCTCGGCCTCAGCTGGGAAGAACATCGCATCGCTGCAGAGTAGTGTTGTCGTGATTTAGAGGGTGGGACACGCTATCGATCTGCGTTCAGCGCGTTCCGCCCGGGTCACGAGATTTCGGTTTGCCGCCAAGCTCGCTTCCGTCCTCGCCCAACGAAGAAGCGCCAGTCTATCCCTCGATAATCGCCAGACCCGCCGCCCGATAGGCCGTTAGAGGTTCCCCCGGCGCACCGGGCTCGATAACCAAACTATCGGCCTCGCCAAGACCCATAACCAAGAACGGGGAAACTGCTCCGAGCTTCTCGCGCGACGCGAGAACAATCGTCTCAGCCGCCTGGCGGCTGAGAGCGCGCTTGATGGTGGCTTCCTCGCCATCTCCAGTGGTGAGTCCCATCTCGGGATGGACGCCCGTCACGCCCATGTAGAACGCGTCGGCGCGGATACGCGCGATCATCTCCATGGCGGTGGCGCCGACAGTAACGACGGAGTGTTTGAACAGCCGTCCGCCGATCAGCTCGACACTGATCCCCTCATGCGCGCCCAGCTCGACGGCCACGCTCGGGCTGTGGGTGACCACGGTCGCGCGAAGGTTGGATGGCAGATACCGCGCCATCCGGACGGCAGTCGTTCCACCGTCGAGAATGACGACCTGGCCCGGAAGTACCATCTTCGCCGCCGCCCGCGCGACGGCGTCCTTCGAATCGGGCGCGACACGCCAGCGTTCGCGCATGTCGGCCATTGCCAGCGAGGTCGGTAGCGCGCCGCCATGAACGCGCTGCAGCAGGCCCTCGGCCGCCAGGTCGCGCAGATCGCGCCGGATCGTGTCTTCCGACAGCCCGAGCTCTTGGCTGAGCGCCTTCGCGATCACTCGCCCGTCGCGCCGCAGCAGGCTCAGGATCAAGGCTTTCCGCTCGCTCGTAAGCACCTGTCACCGTGGGTTGCATGAGTCTGCTTGACTCTGCACGAGACTGCACGTTTAGTCCAGCCCGCCGGGGTTGCGGCAACGGGTGACGAAAGCGAAGCGCAATGAGTGTTGCCGATCGAGTCCGAGTGCATGAAATCCAAACCCTCTCCGAGGATTGGTATGTCCTGAAGAAGACCCGCTTCAGTTTTCGCCGCACGGACGGGGCGTGGCAGGAGCAGTGGCGGGAGACCTACGACCGGGGCAATGGGGCCACGATCCTCCTCTACGATCCCGATCGCCGGACGGTGATCCTAACCCGGCAGTTCCGCTATCCGGCCTTCGTTAACGGCCACGACGATCTTCTGATCGAGGCACCTGCTGGTCTGCTCGACAATGCCCAGCCGGAGGAGCGGATCTGTGCGGAGGCCGCGGAAGAGACCGGCTTTCAGGTCGGCGCGGTCCGACAAGTATTCGACGCCTTCATGAGCCCCGGTTCCGTCACCGAGAGGCTCTACTTCTTCGTCGCTCCCTACGACTCCGCGAGCCGTGTCGGCAACGGCGGTGGCAACGCCCAGGAAGGCGAGGATATCGGCGTCATCGAGATTGCGATCGAGGAGGCTCTTGGAATGATCGAGCGCGGAGAGATCCGCGACGGCAAGACGATCATCCTGCTCCAATACGCCGCCCTACACTTATTCGACAGACTCTGGGGCGAGGCAGACTGACCGGTTACTCAAACCAGCGGAAGCGCTCCAAGTCAAAGCGGTTCTTGTCGCCGAACTCGATGCCTTCCTTTTCGAGTAAGCGCTGCTGCAACCTGTCTCCTCCATTGCGGGAAAGGCTGTAAGAAACCTCGCCCTTGGCGCTGACAACGCGGTGCCACGGAATGTCGGTTTTTTCGCCAAGGTTTTGGAGCACATGGCCGACAAGACGGGCCCGCCTCGGTAGCCCAGCCATCGCGGCGACTTGGCCGTACGTTGCAACCCAGCCCTTTGGGATCCGACGGATGACGGCGCAGATTGCTGCGGCGGCTTCATCGCCTTGGGGTGGGGCCATCTTGAGGAGCTCACGCTTCGGAGGCATCGGCAGCTTTCGTAAATTTACTCGCAGTCTTTGGGGGCAAAGAAGTCACATCGCACCTATAAGAGGATGATTGCGGTGCATCTTGTCCGACTAGAGACTGCAGCGTAAAGATTGGAACGCTCATCCTGGCGGCGACCGGCTTGGGAACCGCATACCTTTTCTACACTACATGTTCATGGAACACGGAGCGACGCACAAGGCCTCACGACCTCGCCGTTGATGCGCAAGTTTTGAGGAGGCCTGAGGCTTCCGCCCGAAGGGCAGCCGAACGGAGACGGCAATCTCCGAACTTCAAACTCTCTTTCGCTTTCTCGACTGCCCTTTGAGGAGCCGTGACGTTACCGCGTCCCGTGACCCCGAAATCGCCGCCATTCAGTCGATTGTGATTCCTGAAAAAGCTCTCGATCTCGGCTGGCAGATTTTCGCGAAGGTCGTCCAGCGCACGCGGCAAAGACCTGGCACGGGCCGCCCATCTTTGGCCTAGCCCGCCATAAGCTGAGCAATTACGGGAATGGATTTGGCCGAGGGTGTCTTGCTCTTGGGGTCGTGGTGGCTCAGCGGCATCAACCCGTTGGTTTCAGGGTAGTAAGCGGCAATCGAGCCGCGCGGGATGTTGTAGGGGTGAGCCTTGAAGCCGCTCACCGTTCTGCGGACCTGCGGGTCCACAAGTGAGACTAACTCCACGGGCGTATTCGGTTCGATCCGGCGATCCGCCATGTCTTCCGCATTCATGAAAACCACCATCCTGCCCTCGAACACGCCGCGGTAGCGGTCGTTGAGCGTGTAGATTGTCGTGTTGTATTGGTCGTGGCTTCGGATCGTAGTGAGCCGAAGGGCAGCGGGGTTCTGTGCCGCGGGATCTTCAGCCAGCCCATCGCAGATGAGAAAATTGGCGCGGCCCGTCTGCGTCTTCCAAACAAGTTCCCGAGGACCATTGTATAGGTGAAATCCGCCCGGAACGCGGATACGGGCATTGAACTCAGTGAAGAGGTGAGGAAACACCTCCTCGATTTTGTCGCGGATCAGGTTGTAGTCGTCCTCGAAGGTCCGCCAGTCGATGCCACTGTCCGGCAAAGTGGCACGCGCCATGCCGCAGATGATTGCAACTTCTGACTTCAGTGAAGCGCTCGGAGGTTCGACCAAGCCGGCTGACGCGTGCACCATCGACATACTGTCCTCGACCGTGATGCTCTGCCGACCGGTGGCCTGCGTGTCGATATCACTTCTGGCGAGGCACGGCAGGATCAGAGCCTCGCGGCCATGAACCATATGGCCTCGGTTCAGCTTAGTGTTGATGCCGACGGTCAGGGAAAGACGCCGCATTGCTGCCTGCACGATCTCGGTATCGGGTGTCGCCGCGGCAAAATTGCCCCCGAGACCCACGAATACCTTCGAGCGGCCGTCGATCATCGCTTGCAGCGAATCAACGACAGAATGACCATGATGCTGGGGTGGCCGGAAGCCGAAGGCCTTCTCGATTTGGCCAAGAAACTCAGCGCTCGGTTTTTCGTCAATGCCGACCGTCCTGTCGCCCTGCACATTCGAATGACCGCGCACCGGACAGATCCCTGCGCCGGGGCGACCGAAATTGCCACGCATCAATAGGAGATTGGCGACCTGCTGCACGGCTTCGGTGCCGCGTCTATGCTGGGTCAGGCCCATGCCGAAGCAGATGATGACCGACTTGGCCTGAATGTATATCCGCGCCATGCGCTCGATCTGACCACGCGAGACCCCCGATACGCGCAGAATGTCGTCCCAAGAAGTGTTCTGGATGTCTTTGACGAGTTCCCCGAAACCGAGCGTGTGTTTTTGGATGAAGGGCAGATCCAGTACTGGCGGGTCGCCGGCAGCCAACGCCTCATCATGCGCATTGAGGACAAACTTCATGATGCCCTTGAGCACCGCCACGTCGCCGCCGACGCTCACCTGGCAGTATTCGCTCGCGATCCGGGTCGCGCTAAAAGTGACCATTTCGATCGGGGCTTGCGGTGCCGCAAAACGCTCCAGGGCTCGCTCGCGCAGCGGATTGATGGCGACAATCGGCGCACCCCGCCGCGAGGCGTTGCGGAGCTCGGTCATCATCCGCGGGCTATTCGTTCCGGGATTTTGTCCAATGACGAAGATGGCGTCCGTCGCCTCGAAGTCCTCAAGAAGGACGGTCCCCTTGCCGATCCCGATGCTCTCGGGAAGCCCGACGCTTGTCGCCTCGTGGCACATGTTTGAGCAGTCGGGAAAATTATTCGTGCCAAAGCGGCGCACGAAGAGCTGGTACAGGAAGGCCGATTCATTTGACGCACGGCCAGAGGTATAGAAATCGGCTTGGTCGGGACTCTCCAGCGCATGGAGATGCCTGGCCACCGTTTCGAAAGCCTGCTGCCAGCTGACAGGAACGTAGTGGTCGGTTGCTTCGTCATATCGCATGGGCTCGGTCAGCCGCCCTTGTTCTTCAAGCCAATAGTCGGAATGTTTGGCGAGTTCAGTGACCGTGTAAGCCGCGAAGAACTCCCGGGTGACATGGCGTTTGGTCAATTCGAAGGACACAGCCTTCGCGCCATTTTCACAGAACTCGAAGGAACTCGTGTGTTTGGGGTCCGGCCAGGCGCATCCGGGGCAGTCGAAACCCTCCGGCTGGTTCATGGACAGAAGTGCCTTCGAGCCCTTGAGCACGATGCTTTGTTCTCGCAGCGCATTGGCGGTTGCGTGTAGAGCACCCCACCCGCCTGCCGGGCTTTCATAGGGTTCGAAAACCGCCCCAGCCGGGGGTTCGGAGACAGGGACGCGGGGCTTGTCGTCGGAGGCGGATTTTGTGTCGTCGGCCATGGTTCTCTGCTCCGGTAGGTCGCGGCGCCGTGCCCGGCTCTGCGGAGGACTGCCAAGCTACCTCATTGACAGTCCAGTCTTGCGCCGGCCGATCGTCTTTCTGAATAGCACGAATTTCGGCCCGTCGTGTCCCCTAGCCCAAGTTTTATTTCGCTTGAGACACCGACAAATCGCACATGGCAGGAGGCAGCGACTGATTCTCGTGGCGGTCGTCAGAGCCTCCGCGCAAACCACTTCCGCCATGCCGGTTCCTCTACACGAGTAGCATCCTGTTTTACCTCATGCCTGCCACAACACAATCCATTCTACGAATACTGCCAGGCGTGTTCCCCGGCGGACCACACGCCCTATGTTAATGACCATCGCCGTATCGACGGATGAACGATCGCTCCATGCTCAACACGGCGCCGCTCGCGGCTAGCGCGGTCGCGCTGCGCGCATGGTTCGGATCCTCGGCAAGCGCCTCGCGATACCGCTCGTACTCGGCCATCGTTTCAATCTCGATCAGCCCGTAGCCGATGTTGGTCGGCCCGGCAAAATCCGTCGGCAGGTAGTAGGCGACGTTGCGCCCGCCGGCCTCGCGGATGACGGGTAACTCATTCTCGACATAGGTGCGGAACCCGCCAATCCGGTTCGGGTCAAGCGTGTAGCGGATACAGAGCGTATACATTGTTCCCTCTTTGCTGCTGATATCCCGGTATCTGGTAGCGGCCCCCACTGCCCTGTCACGCCCTGATGCTTCGGTCCTGGCCGAAGCATCAGGGCGTGCGGTCTGGCGCAGGTCGGCGTAGGATGCCCGAATGTCAGCCGGACTTCCCATCTCCGAAATCGGCGCGCTGGTAGGCGACCCTGGCCGCGCCAATATGCTGTCAGCGCTATTCGACGGCCGTGCGCTCACGGCAAGCGAACTCGCCTGGTCGGGCGGCGTCGCCGCCTCTACCGCGAGCGAGCATCTCGCCAAGCTCGTCGCAGGCGGCCTGATTAGCGTCGCAAAGCAAGGGCGCCACCGGTACTTCCGGCTCGCCTCCCCGGAGATCGCGCGCATGCTGGAAAGCATGATGGTTGTGGCCAACAATGCCGATCCGGCCGAGCCGCGTCGCCGCGCGACACCCAGGATCGCTCCGAACCTGCGTCGCGCGCGGACGTGTTACGACCATTTGGCCGGGCAACTCGGCGTCGGAATCGCCGACCGCCTAGTCGCGCAAGACATTGTCGTGCTCGGGGACGAAGCGGGTGAACTCACCCAGAGCGGCCTGGCTTGGCTTGAGCGGTTTGGCATTGCGGCCGAGCCCTCTGGGCGCACGCGCCGCCTGTTGTGCCGTCCGTGCCTCGATTGGAGCGAGCGCCGACCGCATTTGGCGGGCAGATTAGGCGCCGCGCTCTGCCGGCGGTGCGGCGAACTCGGTTGGATCGAGCGCGAGCGCGACAGCCGCGCCGTGCTGGTCACCCCGAGCGGGCTGCGAGGATTCGCGGAGGTATTCGGACTATCGCTGGCGTGAACAGCCACCTTCTCAATCGAGTGGCTAGCCGTATTCCCAGGGAAACAAGTGGATCAGCCCGAGGCGAGCGCCTGATCCCGCAGTGCTTTCTCTCGGATCGCGGAAAGGCTCGCGCCCGGCGTGAGGGCCTCGGGATCGACGATCAGGTGAATGATCGACGGCAGCCCAGAGGCAAAGGCCCGTTCGAAAGCCGCCTCGAAATCCTCGGTCCTCTCGACTTTTTCGCCGTGCCCGCCAAAGGCACGCGCATAACCCGCGAAGTCCGGATTGCGGAGGTCGGTGCCCGAGACGCGGCCGGGATAGTGGCGTTCCTGATGCATGCGGATCGTTCCGTACATGCCATTATCGACGACAATGACAATGATAGGCAGATCGTATTGCACGGCCGTCGCGAATTCCTGGCCGTTCATGAGGAAACACCCATCGCCCGCGAAGCACACGACCATGCGCCCAGGCTGGATGCGTTTGGCCCCAACGGCCGCCGGCAGACCATAGCCCATGGAACCGGAGATCGGTGCAAGCTGCGAACCAAAGGATCGGAAACGCAGAAAGCGCTGAACCCAGATTGTGTAATTGCCGGCGCCGTTGGTCACGATCGCGTCCGGCGGCAGCCGATCGCGCAGCCAGACCATGACCTCGCCATATTGCACCGACCCCGGCAATTTGGGTGCGATGCTGGTCCAGGCGAGGAAATCCGCACGCGCCTGCTGGGTCTCCTTGCGCCACGGAATGTCCCGCACAGGCGAAAGTAAGGTTAGGCCCTCGGCAAGCCCAACCGCCGTCGCCTGAATTGCGAGGGCCGGATGATAGACCCGGCCGAGTTCCGCCGCATCTGCATGGACGTGAACCATTTTCTGCCGCGGCGTGGGGATGTCGAACAGGGTGTAGCCCTGTGACGGAATCTCGGCCATGCGGGTGCCGAACATCAGCACAAGATCGGCGGCCTCGATCCGCGCTCTCAGCTTCGGGTTAGGACCGATGCCAAGCTCGCCGCCGTAATTCGGGTGGTCGCCGCTCAGAAGTGTCGCGCGGCGGAAAGTCGTGAAGACCGGCAGGTCGTAGCGCTCGATGAAGCCACGCAACCGCGCGATGCTGTCGACCGTCCATCCCGCGCCACCCAAAAGCAGCACGGGTTTCTTAGCCTGCTCCAACAGATCATGCAGCGCGGAGAGCTGAGACGCGCTCGGCGCCGTCTCCACCGGTTCAACCCTGGCCCCCGGAAAGGCCAGCGCGACATCCGTCAGCATATCCTCGGGCAAGGAAATGACGACGGGTCCCGGCCGCCCCTGCATGGCGACGTGGAAGGCGCGGGATAGGATTTCCGGAATGCGGGCGGCGTCCTCGATCTCGACCACCCATTTGGCCATGGTTCCGAAGACCGCGTTGAAATCCATCTCCTGAAAGGCGCCCCGCCCCTTCATGTCACGCGCGATCTGGCCGACGAACAAGATCAGGGGCACAGAATCGTGCCTGGCAATGTGGACGCCGGGGGAAGCGTTCGTCGCCCCCGGACCGCGCGTCACCATTGCGATGCCGGGACGGCCCGTCAGCCGCCCCACGGCGTCCGCCATCATGGTGGCGCCCCCTTCCTGGCGGCAGACGGTCAAGGCGATCGGCGTGCCGTGCAGGGCATCGAGAACTGCCAGGAAACTCTCCCCGGGCACGCAGAAAACGTGCTCCACCCCCTGCGCGAGCAAGCAATCGACGACGAGCTGGCCTCCGGTACGCGGGGCTGCATTCGGCACGGTCATTCGCAATTCTTCATGCTGTGTATCCTCGGCGTCCTACGCTATCGTGGCAGCGGCGCGAAGGCCGCCGGCACCATCAGCCTGTTCTCTTGCGCGATAAGGTTGCCCGCCTCGGCACTTTCGGCGAGATAGGCGATCCAATCCGGATCCGCCTGAAGGGTGGACCTTATTTGCGCCCGATGCGCCGCATCCTCATACCGCCAAAGGTGAACGTAGGAATTGAGCGGCCCCGTTTCCGTCACAAGAAAAGCCAGCGGGTCCCCAGCGAGCCGGCGCTGCACTGGAAAACCGCGTTCGGCGTAAAGCTTAAGCTGCTTCTGCAAGGTGCCGGGACGGGTGGTATAGGTTCGAAGATCGATCAGCATGAAGATTGCTTTCGGTTCAGCCAGTGTATTCCATGACGTAGAGGCCGGCATTGAAGTCCGTTGCGTAGATCAGCCCATTCGCATCGACGAAAACGTCGGCGGAATGCAGAACCTTGACCCGGTTTGGCCGGGGATCGACCATTCGAGCGGGCGGAGGCGGCACCAGCGCACCCACTTCCTTGGGCTGGAATTTGTTCCTGATGTCGTAAACGCGCACACCGGCATTCTGATACGTCGCAAAGATTAGGTCTTCGCTAACGAAGCTACCGGGGCGGTTCTCGTGGATATTGTGCGGTCCGAAATGGCCGCCGACCGCGAGATAATCCGTATCATCCGGCTCCGGCAGGGTAGAAATGCTGATCGGATTGGACTTGACCCGATTGTCGAAGAGCCAAATCGGCTTCTCGCCGTCCTCTCGGTTATCCAGCACGGTCTCATCGACTACGACGAGCAGCTCGCGCTTAGGCAGGGGGAGCGCATTGTGCGTGCCGCCGCCGAGCGGGGGTGCCCAGCTCTTGTGGGTGATCAGCTTGGGCTTGGTCCGGTCGGCCACATCCACCACAACGAGACAAGCGTCCCGCCAGCTGCAATAGGCCGTATCGCCACTAACGATGGGGTGGTGCAGCCCGTAGCGGCCGAATTCCGCCGGCCAATTCGCCTTCTCGCCGGCCGCGACATTCATGCCCGGCAGCCAAAAACGTCCAGCCTCGACGGGATTCTTCGGGTCGCTCATGTCGATGGTGATCAGGATGTAATCGCTGAAACCGTCGAGCAGGGCGGAGGCATAGGCCCAGCGTCCACCAGTATACCAGCAACGATGCAGCCCGCCGCCCTTGACTGACATGAAGCCAATCTGACGGGGATTGGCCGGGCTCGAAATATCATAGACCGCGAGACCCGCCGACCAGTTCTGTTCCGCCACCGCCTCCTTGGCGTGGAAATCAGCCTTGCCCTTGTAGTAATTTTTCTCGTCCTCCAATTCGGGCTGCGCGAACATATCCTTCGCATGAACGACGAGGAGAAGATCCTCATGCGTCTGCAAATGCAGGTTCCAGGTATTGAAGGGTGACGCGATGTAGTTCACCGGCTTGATATTCTTCGGATCCGAGACATCGAGAACGCTGAAGCCCTTTGAGAAAATATGCCCGATATAGGCGAAGCCGCGGTGAATCATGATCTGCAC
The DNA here is from genome assembly GCF_009765865.1 of Acidisoma sp. L85. GTDB lineage: Bacteria > Pseudomonadota > Alphaproteobacteria > Acetobacterales > Acetobacteraceae > Acidisoma. Next base: position 13,852 of record NZ_LMUQ01000048.1, on the reverse strand, counting down.
GCCGTCTTCGCGTCCGCCTTGGTCACTGTGACCGATGAGGCGCATATTGCGGGCATGAGTCGGCGTGGGTAGAGTCGTCATCATCATCTCCTGTGAGTGAAGCGCGGCGTCCGCAATCCGGAGGGGCGCAACGGCCCCTCCCAGACTCGGTTTTACTTGCCCCAGATCTTTTTGTAGGCGTCGCGGTAGCCGTTCGCGGGCTCGAATAAGCCATTCTTGCCGCCATCATCATCGATATTGGCAGCGGTAAAAAGATGGACCGGATTGACGAATCCGCTCGGCGGCTGTCCCGCGAAGGCGCGGTTCATCTCATCGATGGATTGCCATCCCTGAAGCGTAAGCGGATCTGCAACCGTGCCGATCTGATATTGCTTATCCCGGATCCGCTCGAAAGCTGATTTCGATCCGTCGCCGGCCGAGATATTGCGCGGATAGCCGTCACCCGCGATACCGGCCGCCTGCAAGGACGGCGCGATGAAGTCGTAGTAGAGGTCGTTGACGCCGATCGAATAGGTCCATTTCGTGCCAAACTTCGACAGCAACGACGTCGTCAGCTGCGGCATGCGGTTGGAGACGTCGCCCAGCGGCGTGTCCTCAATCGCCAGGATGGAGCACCCGGCACAGCCCTTGAGAACCGCGGCCTCGGCGTTGGTCTTAGCTGTCGCGATGGAATAAATGCTGTCTGTGAACAGCACGACATTGGCCTTGCCACCCGAGTCGACCACCGCATAGAGCGCGGAGGCCTTGGCGACATCCAGCGGATCTGTCGTGATATTGGTGAAGATCGGAGAGTTATCCAGCTTGCCCGGCTTGGGTCCGGAGTGCCAAGCGACAATCTTGACGCCTTGCTGGACTGCCTGCTCGATCAACGGTGCCTGTTCAGCGGCATCGACCGAGCCCAGGATGATTCCGTCTGGCTTGAGGGCGATCGCCTGGCTCATGGCTGTTGCACGGCCGGAAACCGAGCCCTGCCCGTCCAGTGTTCGATAGGTCCAACCCATGACCTTCGCGGCTTCCGCCGCGCCATCGCTGACGCCTTTCACACCGCCGTTGCGTTCGTCCGTGGCGACATAAACGACGAGCTTATGTCCAACATCCTTCGGGCCGGTGGTGGGTCCGCTCCAGGGTGGCGCGGAGGCGGTAACCTTCGCGATATAGTCTTTGGCTGATGTCATATACGCATCATCCGCCATCGCGAAGGATGCCGTCATGGTAATGAACGCGGCAGAGGCGAGGAGAAGCCCAGTCAGTCGGCAGTGATTCAGAGACATGTATCCCTCCGTCTTTCATTGAAAGGCCGTCATTATCGATTGGGCGCGGCCATTGAGAGTTTACGTTGCCGGATTGGAATCCCTCCGGCGGGTCACCGAGCGCCGGCGTTGCGCGTATCCGGCGATGCCGATCGCGACGACAAGCGTGGCTCCGTTGAACAGTGGCTCAACAAAGAAAGCCCCGCCAAACTGCTGAATACCCGAGATGCCCACGGCCAGGATCAGCACGCCAACCAGCGTCCCCCAGACATTGACACGGCCCGGCTTGATCGTCGTCGATCCGAGGAAAGCCCCGACGAGAGCCGGCAAGAGATATTCGAGCCCGACGCTCGCCTGTCCGATTCTCAACTTGCTGGCAAGCACGATGCCGGCGAAAGCGGTCAATGTGCTGGAAGCGACGAACACGCCGATCACATAGCCGCGGACCGGAATGCCGTTCAAAGCGGCGGCTCGCGGATTGGCGCCGATCGCATAGATGAACCGGCCCATCGGCAGCCGCTCGGTAACGATCCAGAGCAGAACAGCAAGCGCCAGGACGTAGAAGGCGGTGATGGGCAGGCCGACAAACCAGGTTCCGTTGATTTCGAGAAAGCCGCGCGGAAGATGGCCCATCACCTGCTGGCCGCCGGTATGCCACAAAGCGAGCGCGTAAATAATTGTGCCAGTACCCAAAGTCGCTATGAAGCTGTCGATCTTTGCGATCTCGACGAGGAGTCCATTGATCAGCCCACAAAACGCCCCGGCCAGAAGAACCAGCACGACCGCGACTTCCCAGCTCAAGCCGTACTGGGTTTGCAAGCTGATCGCCAGGATATGCCAGAGCACGATGCCGTAGCCGACCGTGAGATCGATACGCCCCGCCATCATAGGCAGCATCGCGGCCAGCGATAGCAAAGCGATGATCGCTTTATCGCTCAGGATGGACCGCACATTGAGCATGGTCGGAAATGTGTCGGGCAAGAGAATGGAAAAGACGACGATCAGAATGACCGTCAGAACCGGCAAACCGTAAACGGGCAAGAGCCGGCGGATGACCTCGATCCGCGAAAGGCCCTTGAGTTCGGATCGGGTCGGCTCGAGCGCATTGGATTCCAGGGATTGCATGGCCTCACCCGTGACTGGAAGAGAGCGTTTCGACAGGGCCCACGCGCGCCGAGGCAGCAGCGAGAAGGGAGCCTACGGAGAGGTCGTCGCTATGCAATTCAGCAACGACCTTGCCTCTGTCGAAGACGAGCGCACGGTGGCAGACATTCGCCACTTCCTCGAAATCCGTTGAGACCACTATGATACAGGCGCCCTGTTCAACGACCTCATTGAACAGCCGATAAATCTCGGCCTTGGCGCCGACATCGACTCCCGCCGTCGGGTCTTCAAAGATGTAGACCTTGCCGCGCAGATGCAGCCAACGTCCGACGACGACCTTCTGCTGATTGCCGCCCGACAGGGCCTCGATCGCCATGGTCGGTGCATTGGGCCGAAGATGGACGCTCACGCCGAGCTTTATCGCGGCGGATGTCTCTTTCGAGGGCGAGAGATATTTGAAAAGTCCGTGTCCGGCCGCGGGCGGGTTGAGAAACAAATTCTCGCGCACGGACAGCGTCGGCACGATCGAACCGGATGTGCGGTCGCCCCAAACCAGCACGATGCCAGCCGCCATTGCCTGGCGTGGGGAAACCGCCGCGAATGGGGTGCCGTCGAGCTTGGAAACACCCGCCGTCATCGGCAACAGGCCGAATAAGCTGCGGCCCACGGCCTCGTGCCCCGCACCGCGGAGCCCGACCAATCCCACGACCTCACCCGCGCGGAACTCCGCGTCGATGGGACCGACGTCATCGATGCAGACGCCCTCTAACGCTAGCCGTGGCTGCCCGAGTTTTTCAACCGGACGCCTGAAGATCTGCGAGGGCTCGCGCCCAACGATCATCAGAATCGCATCATGCGGCGTCACCTCGGCAACGGCACGGTCTCCGACCGTTTGGCCGTCGCGCAGAACGACCATGCGGTCCGCAATCTCGAAGACCTCATCGAGGCGATGGGAGACATAGATCATTCCGACGCCACGTTCCCGCAAGCGCCGCAGGACGGTGAATAGCCGGGCAACCTCGTCAGCCGGCAGACTGGCCGTCGGTTCGTCCAGAACCAGAAGCTCCGCTTCCGTCACCAGAGCGCGGCAAATAGCGACCAGCGATTTTTCCGTGCGATTGAGATTCTGCACCCGGTCGTCCGGGTCGATGTCAACGCCTAGATGATTCAGCGCCTCGGCCGCGCGCTTGCGGGAATCGGACCAGTTGAGCAGGCCGTAGCGTTTGGGATAGCCAAGCGACAGGCAAATATTTTCGGAGACCGTCATCCACTCGATCAGGCCAAGATCCTGATGGATGAACGAAATCGGCATTTGCCGCGCGGAGGTGGTGTAGTCGCGGCCCGCATAGGCAATGCTGCCGGAATCAAGTGCCACGACCCCCGCCATGATTTTGATGAGCGTGGATTTGCCTGCGCCGTTCTCTCCGAGCAGAGCCACGATTTCGCCGCGGCAAGCCGTGAGCGACACGTCCCTGAGGGCCTGTGTCCCGCCGAATCGTTTGGAAATGCCGGCCATTTCCAGCAGGCGCGAAGTCTCAGTTCGGGAACGTGCTTCTTGCACGACCTCCATCTTGGATATCCCTCCTTCACGCCATGTTTTTCTGGCGTATGACCAGGATAGGGTTGTTCAGAAGCTGTAACTGTGTCAAGCAAATAACCGCTGGATTGCGGCAGAGCCGACTTTTTCGGACGCGTTGTCTGTCAAGTTGATGGCTTGGGGAGAGGTTGTGGCAGTCATTCGGCCATCGCGGCGCCTTGGTGACGAGCTGTACGACGCGCTTGTCGGCCTGATCGACCGTGGGGAGCTCACAGATGGGAGCCGGCTGCCCGCGGAGACGGAAATCGCGCAGCAATTCGGGGTTTCGCGCCCGGTCGTGCGCGAAACCCTGTCCCGCCTCCGCGACGAGGGTTTGATCATCTCGCGGCGCGGGTCTGGCAGCTACGTCAAGAAAACCCCGGCCAATCTAGAACTCGCCGCGCGTATCGCCTTCGGTCCGATCAGCAGTCTGGAACAGATCGCGAAATGCTATGCCTTCCGCATCGCGATTGAGGGGGAGGCGGCCTGTCATGCCGCCGGCAACCGCACGCCGGAAGATCTTTCCATCATCCGCGAAAGCCTCATCGGACTTGGCACCATGATCGAAGCCAAAATGGTTGGTGGGGACGTGGACTTTCGCTTTCATATGGCGGTAACCCGCGCCTCCGCCAATGAGTGGTTCGTGTCGGCGATGATGGCGATGCGCCAGCAAATCGAATTCACCATCGATCTCGCGCGCACATTGTCGATGTCACGAACGGCCGAACACATCCAGGGCGTGCAGACCGAGCATGTGATGATCTACAATGCGATTGAGGCGGGCGACCAGGAAGTCGCCAAGGCCGCGATGCGTCAACACCTCAGCAATGCCTGCGACCGTATCTTCAAAGGCCCGAGCTGAAGTTTCTATTTTGCGCTAACCGGTCGGCCGAAGACCGCGGTCGTCGGCCTCAGATTTAGGACTGCGAACGTCTCGTCATGACAATGCCACCTGACGATCTTCTTGCCCAGTTTTCCGCGATTGTCGGAGGCCGATATGCGATACGCGAGCGTTCAGACCAGCAGCCCTTCGTCGAGGAGCCGCGTGACCGATATCACGGTAGGGCCGCCCTCGTGCTGCGGCCAGGTTCCACAGCGGAAGTGCAACAGATTCTGGCCCTCGCGAACACGACACGTACCGCGATCGTCCCGCAAGGCGGCAATACCGGCCTCGTCGGCGGACAAGTACCAGATGGATCCGGCCACCAGATCGTCCTGTCACTGGCCCGCCTGAACGCTATCCGTGCCATCGATCCAATCGGCAACACCATCGATGTTGAGGCCGGGGTTACGCTACAACGGGTCCGCGAAGCGGCGGAATCCGCCAATCGGCTGTTTCCGCTGTCGCTCCCATCGGAAGGGAGTTGCACGATCGGCGGCAATATCGGCACCAACGCTGGCGGCACAGGCGTCATTGCCTACGGCAATATGCGAGACCTTGTGCTTGGTCTGGAGGTTGTACTCGCGGACGGACGCCTCTGGCGCAACATGCGGCATTTGAGGAAAGACAATACGGGCTACGATTTTCGCGGCCTGTTCGTCGGTTCCGAGGGTACTTTGGGCGTGGTCACGGCCGCCGTCCTGAAGCTCTTCCCGCGCCCTCGCTCAGTCGCGACCGCCTTCGTCGCGGTGCCCGACCCGGAGGCGGCACTCGCCCTGCTGCAAATCGCGCAGGCGCAGAACAGCGCCACTCTTACCGCTTTCGAACTCATGCCACGGTTCGGCATCGAACTTGCGATTAAGCATGATCTGGGCTCGCGCGATCCGCTCGCGACCGCCTATGCCTGGTATGTCCTGATCGAGATTTCTTCCGGCACCGACAGCGGGATCGATACCGTCCTGGAGACGCTGTTGAGCGATGCCATGGAGCAAGGCCTCGTGCTCGACGCGGTACTGGCCGCCTCGATCGAACAAGCCAAGGCCCTGTGGCGACCGCGTGAGAGCATGTCGGAAGTGCAGGGCCGTGAAGGAGGTTCGATCAAGCATGACGTCTCCGTCCCCGTCTCGGATGTCGCGCGTTTCCTGGCCGAAGCCATTCCGGCCGTCGAGCGCTTCGTGCCAGGAGCGCGCGTTCTTCCCTTCGGTCACGTTGGCGACGGCAATATCCACTTCAACGTCAGCCAGCCTTTAGGCGGCGACAAGGAAGCCTTTCTGGCGCGATGGGAGGAGGTGAATGTCGTGGTCCATGAAATCGTCGCTCGATACAATGGGTCGATCTCGGCCGAACATGGAATAGGACAGTCGAAACGTGTGCTTCTCCCCGGCGTAAAGCACGCGGTGGAAATGGAAGTGATGCGTTCCGCAAAGACGATGTTCGATCCCAACGGCATTCTCAACCCGGGCAAAGTCCTCTGATCCTGCCGCGGAAGGAAAAACTCATTCTTTTGGAGTTGTGCTCTATCCTGGACCCTCCACGCTCATTTCTTATCTAAGGCGCCTCCTGCTGGCGAAACGGTAGGGTGTCGCCGAAGAAAAGTGATGGATGCATAGGCTCCAACCCAAGACCCCAAGGCCGCAAAAAACACATAGACCCAATTTCCCGTATAGCTGATCACAGCGTAGGAGGACAACAGATACCAGAAGCTGCTCCAGCTCGCAGCAGCGACCCGCCGTCGTGCCAAGACAGCCGACGTAAACATAACGTAAACTGCGTCTGTGGCCGCCGTGGCTACCACAACCGCCGCAGCCGTAAATGGGTCAAGCGAGCCTATGGAAATGACGATCTTCCCGCTAAATCTGTCCGCCACTATAGAGCGCCAATCTCACGCCTGACTATCCGGATTGATACAAGACCTTCAACAACCTCGAGGCCGAACGTTGCGGCCTGCACGGAAAATTCGGCGCGGCGCGGAACGCGGAGGCTGGCCGTGAAGCTCCTAGTTCTGACCAGATCACGTTACCCGAAGATATCGAGCGGTATGTCGTCTTTTCATTTACCTTTATCTCGCGGCTCGCTTCGGCCTGTCCCCGCCAAAACCTCGCCGAGCTTAGCCAGGAACTGTTGCCACCCGTATTTTGCTCCCTGGTACGCCTGTTCCTGATCCGTACGGAACCCGGCATGCTCCATTCGCAGATGCGTGCCTGTGCCCGAAGCGGAAGCGTCCACGTGACAACGCTCCCGAGAGCCATGGCGGCCCAGGTCTAGGACAAGGTTCTATTTAGCTCGACTTCTAGAACACGGCAATTTATCATGCCCCAGTCCGCGCTAAAATCAAATCAGTGACCCTCGAACCAGCGGTTCGCGTCGGAGGTAGGAGCAGGACTGCACCAACGCCACGGGACGTGCTACTTTTCATCGGGTCTCCTCCCGACCTTGCGCTTGGCTTCGACTGCGCGAGGGCGAGTCATCGCAGCTAAGGGAGGTCTGGGTCTTCGAGGCCGGTATGTCCCAAAAGGATCGAGAGCCCTCCATCTGCGCATCGCCAGGCGAAAGGCCGATGTCAGCGAGCATGCGGGCGCTCATCTCTAAAAGCTGCCCCCGCTCACGGGATATCCGCCTCGCCCGCATAACGGCACCCCATAGACTTTCAAAATGACCTGTCTCGCGGCGCCTTCGTCTTATGAAAGTCGATACATCGAAAAACGCAGCGTAAACTTTCCGTACGAACGGCATGCTCTCTTATTCCCTTCAGCCGAATTGTGCGTTCGCTTCGCACTCGATCTTGTCCGTCGTTCAAAGATCACAAAAGCGCTGTCACCGTCGATAAGTCGGGCCGACTCCATGACGCCATCAATAGGCGACGCGCTCGATACAGACGCGACATCACAGTGCCAATCGAGACATCCGTGATCCAAGCTATTTCTTTATACGTAAGCTCCCTCATCTCACGAAGTATGAGGCATTCGCGCAGATCGATCGGAAGCTCCGACATCACCGCCCTCAGCTGTGCGAATTCCTGGGCGTTCGAGAGAGTGGCCTCCGGTCCTGGATTAGGGTCGGCAAGGTCTAAGCCGATGTCCCCGTCGTTAAATTCACTTCCGAAATTGCCGTACGCGACCTCTGCGACCGTGTTGCGAGACCTCAGTCGAACATAGGCTGTATTACGGACAATCTTCAGCAGCCAAGCTCTCCCACTTTCACCGCGGAATGAGCAGAAATATCGTAGAGCCCTAACGCAGGCATCCTGAACAGTGTCTTCTGCCTCGACCGAGTCACGTGTTAGCCAAAGCGCTAGGTCATAAGCGGCATTGAGATGTGGCAAGATTGTAGTCTCGAACGCCGGAGCCGTTGCCGTTGCCGTTGCCGATACTGCGACTGAATCGTGCTGTAATACGGGACCCGGCGGTAGAGGATTTGCAAACGAACTCGGGACAACGGATTGCACCACTGTACGCGATATGGTTTGGTCTGGCCGATCTCCTGCGCCGGTGTTGGCCCTGGGCATTACGGGCTCGATCACCGACACGCCAGGCCTTGCCAATCCTCCGCCACGATTAGCAAAGGCGAGGTCATCTCTCACGCGGGCGCGCGCGTTGACACGAGCACCGGCATGGCATGTTGCCATGATTGACAAGTTCTCTCTCCCTCAATCGCCCGGGCAAGAAAGCTGCTGGAGCTGCACGCAATACACAATGTCTTCCGACTGGCGTCTTGGATTTGGCGGACAATCGTATTGCTCAGCAGGACACGTCTTTACTCCCGATGCGATCGGTGAGTTCGCCCGCTGGAGGTTGAGTGCGCACTGCGTAGCACTGCGCGGCAGCCTGAGTAGCTGGCCTATCGAGGCTCGGGACCGTCGTCCATTCCGAACCAGAATGGTTGTTACTGTGCCGGCTGGGCATTACGCCATTCGGAGGGTGTCATGCCGAACCTGCTGCGAAAACTCCGATTGAAGTAGGACAAGTCGCCGAATCCGACGTCGTATGCGATGGCGCTTATCTTATCTCCACGGGCGCCTGCGGCGGAAAGCTGGCGGTGCGCCAATAGCAGACGTTGTTCGAGTAAGAACTCCGAGAAGGTAAAATTGGTTGCGCCGAATAACCGTTGTATTTGCTTTGGGCTTAGCCCGACTAGCCGAGCTAGCGAATGGATGGTCAGATTGCCGTCGCTAAGGCGTTTGAGCATCTGAGTTTGAATAAGCTGCAGGCGTGCCGCGGCGTAGCCGTCCTGCAATGCCGGCATCGCCTCGTTGACATCCGTTCTCAGCAGCAACCCCACAAGTTCAGTCATGTGCCGTGCCATCGTGTGCTGGCCGAGAGCGTCAAGCGAAGCGGCTTTCGCTGCACAGAGCGCGAAATAATCAGCAACGATCTCGCGTATGCGGAGGCTCCCCGCCAGCGGCTTGGAAAGCTTGTCCTCCGCCTCCCCACAAATGCCGACTAGCTCGCGCCTCGGGATGCGAAGGGCGGTAAATCGGGCTCCCTGGCTAAGACCGCACTCGGCGACATCGTCCAAGGACATCAGGCACGCTTGCGTCGGCCGAAGCTCGACAGTGCGTCCTCGTTGGACGGTAAGGATATCACCCGTTACCGCAGTGACCAGCACAAGGTCATCACAGCCGTCGGAGAGAAGGTCCGGGGTACGCAAGAAGCTGCCGGATGTGCCCTGGGCTGCTCCAAATGACAGCGAGCCAATCTTGGTCACCTCAACTGTGCATTCGATTCGCTCGGCCGTGCCCGGCTCGACATCGAGCTGGCAGAAGCGCCGGCAAAATTCCTCGCGCCATGCCTCGTACTTTTGCCCTTTGGGGACGCCAGCGTACGAGAATGTTGGAAATCCCGCGCGGGCTTCGCTATTTTTGGATGTCACTTCTCCGGCTCTCTGAATTCTTTGCCGACCGACTCGCTGAAGGATTTGTCCCGGGGCACAACATTGGCCTTTAACTACGTCTGCTTGGAGGGCGCATCCCAAACTCCTCGAGCAGAGCCGTTTCATATTTTTGACAGATCTTACCATATAAGAAATACTCTGTTTGCTACTATTAAGCAATAACCCGAGCTTCACCCACGACTTCCGGCGCAAAAGCGTCTATGCCAAGCAGTACTGGTTCGGTAGCAACGCAAGAAAAGCGCTGAGTTCGCCGATCGCGCTCATTTAGACGACAGGACATAGCCACTATGCCTTTTGTTCGCATCAAACTTCCACGCGGAGAGTTGGCCGAATGCGGAGTGGCGCAGCGCTTCGGGTGGAGGCAGTCCCGGATGCTCGACCGTGCTCGTCATGTTCAACGCACGACTGCCGCTCTTCAACGCCTGGAGGTTTAATATGGCTGATTCAGAGTATGCGCCGCCGAAAGTCTGGACCTGGAACAAGGCGAACGGTGGCCGGTTCGCGAATATCAATCGCCCGATCGCGGGACCGACGCATGACAAGGACTTGCCGGTTGGTCGCCATCCCCTTCAGCTCCACTCACTGGCAACGCCGAATGGGGTGAAGGTCACGGTGCTGCTCGAGGAATTGCTGGCTCTTGGCCATCACGGCGCGGAATACGACGCCTGGCTGATTAGAATCGGCGACGGCGATCAGTTCGGAAGCGGTTTCGTCGCGGCCAATCCAAACTCAAAAATACCAGCGTTGATCGATCGTGGTGGTCCGACGCCGGTCCGGGTATTCGAGTCGGGTGCGATCTTGCTTTATCTGGCGGAAAAGTTTGGGGCCTTCCTGCCACCCGACGGCCCGGGGCGGGCCGAATGCCTATCATGGCTGTTTTGGCAAATGGGCAGTGCACCTTATCTAGGGGGAGGATTCGGCCATTTCTATGCCTATGCGCCGTCGAAGTTCGAATACCCCATCGATCGATTCGCTATGGAGGTGAAACGCCAACTCGACGTGCTCGACCGCCGCCTCGCTGAAACCGAGTATTTGGCGGGAAGCGATTACACCATCGCGGATATAGCGGTTTGGCCGTGGTATGGTGGTCTGGTGAATGGCTGGCTTTATGAAGCTGCCGAGTTTCTGTCAGTTCAGGATTACGGGAATCTGCGGCGCTGGGCGGACACAATTGGCGAACGGCCGGCGGTCCGTCGCGGTCGTATGGTCAACCGCATCTTTGGAGAACCTTCGTCCCAATTGCATGAACGTCATGACGCCACTGACTTTGAGACGAAGACACAGGACAAATTGGCGCTGCCGACCTGACGACCCTCGCGGACGAAGGCGGTCGAGCGTCTGCACATCGCGAGTTCAGCGGTTCTTACGCCAAGGACCGTCTCGCCCTGCCACTGCCAGCCTGATGATCAGGTCAGCATCGGTTCCAGGTCTGGGTTGCCTTTTGCCATCGCGCCCAGTTCTCCGCTGCCACGGTGTCGGCTACGTCAAGCGCACGGCCAATGGACCCAGGACCATCTCGTTCCAACCCACAGCGCAAGCGCCGAGAACGCAAAGGACGGCGATCTCCGCTCCGACGACCAAGCTGCCGCTCCACAAAATCAGGATGCAGAAGGCCGCTCGCCACGCCCAGGCCGGAGAGAACCAGGAAGCCGGCACCCAGCACGTCGGCGACAATCCCCCAGGAGATACGGCCCACCGCACCGCACACCTGCACAACCGCGGCAACGCCGCCCGCCCGGATCGGAGTCCAGCCGAGATCGGTGACCAGCATCGCAACGGTGAAAGCCGAAACACTCAACTGGATTTCTGAGTAGAAGAAGCCGAGCAGGGAAATCGCGCGAAGGCTCGGCCGGGACCAGATAAGGACCTGACCCGCCCAGATTGCGCGGCCCCCAACCCGGGTTTCCGGCTTCCGGTCGTCATCCCACCAATCTCGCAGGATGCCAACAACATGCCCAGCACCAGGCAAGGGATGGCGCTCAGCGCCAGCGCGATATGGAAGCCGAAAGCTTCCGTGAGAGGTGGGATCGCAAGCGCGGCCAATACTCCTCCCGCTGGAACCCCTGCTTGCTTGATCGAAAAGATGATGTTGCGCAGGCGGGCTGGTGTCTGCCCATGCAGCATATGCGATGAGCAGGGATTGTTAAACGCGTATCCAATACCGATGAGCAGCGAACCCGCGATCATGACCGGGAGGGATCCGGTAGCCAGGCCCAGCATCCCGACGGAAGCGCAAAGCAACGCAATTTGGTTGAGCCTCGCTACCCCCCACGCTTCACCAGGCGTCCGGCGACGGAAGACGCGAAGATGCCGGAGAAGTAGATCAGGCCGACCTGATAGCCGATCCAATAGGTGTGGATTGAAAGCTTGGTCGCCAAGGTAGGCGGGATTGTCGTAAGTCAAAGAACCGATGAGGTCGCGAGAATTTGGGATGCCGTGCAGATCGAGAGTGTGGCCAAGATTTGCTCGCCGCCTACGATCTCGCGGCCCGTTGCTGCACGGAATTCGATGAGATCGCTTCCGGCTTTGATGTGATCGTCACGCCCAGCGCTCCCGGCGAGGCACCGAGCGGTGTGGGTGCCGACAGTCCGGTCATGAACCAGATTTGGACGCTGCTCCATGCTCCCTGTGTCAACTTGCCCGCGATGCGCAGCCCGGCTGGCATGCCACTGGGACTGACCCTCACCGGCCCGCGCTTTTCCGACCGTCGCTTGCTGGCCCGCGCCATTCTTCTCGATCAGGCTTTTGTCGCCGCGGCTGAAGCGTGAACCAGCAGGAGCTTGAGGCAATACTCAACCGTCTCCAGGCCGGTGCGGGCCTGCCCCGACTTTCTCCGTCGAGAGCGCTCGGGCAGGCTGGTATAGCCACGCGGATGACTTCGCAATTCCAGACACGCTGCATCAGGCGACCACCTTGACCGGCGCGATGAAGGCCGAATGGCTGCAAAGTGCGGAGCTGACACCTCAGCGCGCCGTCCTTTATCTTCACGGCGGCGGCTATGTCTGCGGATCCATCGAAAGCCATCGGCCATTGGCCCCCGCCTTTGCCGAGAGTTTTGACTGTACCGTGCTCAGCATCGACTTCCGTATGGCGCCCGAGCATCCTTTCCCTGCCGCCGTCGAAGACGCCGTCGCAGCCTACCGGTATCTGCTGGATTAAGGATTTCCACCCGAGGCAATCGGCATTGCCGGTGATTCCGCAGGCGGCGGTCTGGTCGTTGGAATGCGATTGACAGCAACGCCGATACGGACCCGATGGTATTTGCATCGACGCTGGGCGGGTCACGCGACATCTGTCTCGCGGGGGCTGCGATCGAGCATCCATATGCCCATTCGAACGCTGGCAATTTCTCAAAGTTTCCTCCGCTTTTGATTCGGGTTTCGGCGAAGGAAATCCTGCTCGACGACGCTTTCCGTCTCGCGAAACTGGCGGCGTTGGAAGGCGTTCCCGCTTCTCTCGAGATTCGGCCTGGCATGATGCATGTTTGACACCTCTTCTCGCGCGACATCCAAGAAGCAAGGGATGCTCTCGCACAGGCGGCGGTTTGGCTTAACGCGCGACTCTCACCGACCAGTTAGCTTAGGCTTTTGTAGAACGCCAACACCTCGGCGACTCGAAGCACATCCGGATATTTCTTGTGCATGTCGTGCAGACTAGCGAAGTGGGGGCTTGCATGTACATCGGCGACGCATGCTTCGGGCACGATCATCCGATAGCCGCGCCATAGCCCATCCACCACGGTCGCGCACGCGCAGCCTGATGTGGAGCCTCCCGTCACCACCACAGTATCGCAACCATGCCAGACTAAATGAGACTGCAAGTTGGTCTCGTGAAGGGCGGATGGCATAAGCTTGTTGACGACGTAATCCCGTTCGTTATCGACATCGAGGCGGCTGTCGAATGCACCGCGGCGCGACCCGCGCTTGATGTCTTCAGAGAGTCTGGTGTGTCGTCCCGGAAACCGAAGACGCCACAGTCCACGCCATCGCAAGCTGCAGTGTTTTGAACGGAACCTGCTGCGCCAAGGTTAGGGTGCCTTCGCGCGCGAGCTCCAGGCCCGCCAGAAAGGTGCTCGCCACCGCCGCCCGTGCGCGAAGCGGGCGGTCCGTAGCCTCCTCGGCGACAGGCGGCAAAAAGGCCGCGAGGTCGCCG
>NZ_LMUQ01000047.1:75361-96039 GCF_009765865.1 Acidisoma sp. L85 | reverse complement strand
GCCATGTCCTCGGCCACCTTGGACCACATGTCCTCGGCCTTGATCGGCGTCAGGTCACCCAACGCGCGCCGGCTGCGAACGGCGTCGAAGGTCGCCTCGTCCGAAACCATTGTCCAAGTAGTTCCACGCGCCCGACTTTCCGCCACGTAGGCGGTGAACCCGGTCATACCAGCGGTGCCGCGGGGCAGGGCGTTGATGTGCTCGTCCGAGGTGATCCCCTGCGCGGCGTCGATCGTCATGGCATGCCCGAAGCCGACCAGAAGCCGCCCCGTCGCCTTGTGCTCGAGGCGCTTCCACTCGACCTCGCCCAGGCGCCCGGCCTTGTCGCGCAACACCAAGCCGTTCGCCATGCGGCCGACCACCTCGACGATATCGCCGTTGTTGCCGATCGAGCCGCCCTTGCCGTCGATCTCCGCCCAGGTCCGCCGGAACAGCCGGAGCTTGTCGCCCGTGGCGATCGGGATAGCGTACTGTTCGCCGCGCTGGTCGATGGCGTCGTAAACCTGTTCGTCATTCCGTAACTCGCCACGCACCTTCATCCGGTCGCGGATGGCGCGGCTGAGATCAGCGGTGTCGGCGTTAGTCGGCGCTGAGACGGTGATGCCGCCCTTCGACCCAGCCGCTGCGAGGGCGTCCCGCCGCTCCATGTAAAAGTCTGCGATCCGGCCGATGACCTGATCCTGGTCGCCGCCGATGAAGCGGGCGGTGCCGTCCTGGCGCTTCAGGGAAAGGGCTTTCTCGACTTCGCCAAGATGATGGTTTCGTCGCTCCTTGGCTTCCAACTCGGCCTGGGCATTGGCAAGGCGCGGCCCGCTGATCTTCCGTCCGCGGCGCCGCTTGGAAAGCTCGTCCAAGGAATCGAGGTCGGGCTCAGCTCCCCGGAACAGGCCCGCGATCATCCGCAGGCGACGCGTCTCGGATGCGTTGCGGCCCTTCTGGCGGACGGTGCTGAGCAGCTCGGCCTGTGCTTCCTTGGGCATCGCCCGCCGCAGGATCTCGATGGCATCGCCCGCCTCGACCGATTGCGCCTGCTCCCGATCGCCGAGTGCTTTGATGGTTAGACCAGTCGTGCGCTGCAGTTGGAGCAGAGCAAGCATTGCACGGGGCGCGACCTGGCTGATTTCGTCGATGACCAGGACCGTGTTGCGGCTGGCTGCGAATTCGCCGCTCTCGATCGCCTTCAGGAGCGGGTCCATGGCGAGCGTTCGACTAATCCCCGCATCCTTGAGTGCGTCGGCCTGCTTCCAACCCGTCGCCAGCCCAACAACATCCCGGCCACTCGTGTTGAAACGGGCATCTGCCTTCCAGGCTTCGACCAGGGGCTTGAGTAGCGTGGTCTTCCCGGCGCCCGCCACGCCTGTGAGCAACGTGAGGGCACCTCCCTGGCCGAGCGCATAGATCGCCGCCTTCTGGGCGGCCCCGTGGTCCGGCTCCGAGGTGAAATCTAGCCCCGAGACGGCGATCGCGGCCGCGATCGCGGCGTGTGACAGCGCGCCGGTCTTGTCGGCCGCGGCGCGGGCCGCCTCCGCGGCGAGGCTTTCCTCGATTCGGACCTGGGCGGTGTTGGTGACGCGGACCTTGTCGCCGGACATGCCAAGGATGAGCGCCACCTGCTCGCCCTTCAGCGTCAGGCCCCGCTGCTCGATAAGCGACACCACCTGATCGATGTCAGCGACACCGCCGGCGATGCCGGTGCCGATCAGACCGCGCGCCGCATACATCCGGAGCTTGTCGTGGTCGATGACGGCGGCTGTGTGGAACTCCTGGGCAAGATGGCGGGCGGCGAACCGGTAGGCAGCGTCGAAGCGTTCGGCGGCCGGCCGTGCTTCATGCTGGGTTTCACCGAGAACGGTCTGATGGTGCCAGCCGATCGTGGCGGCCTGCTCCCGCCAGATTTCTTGGTCGTTCTTGTCGCCGTGCTTCTTCAGGCGCGAGGCGAGGCCGGCCGTGGAAAGGATCTTGAACTTGCCCTCGACGGACAGCGCGTCCCAATCGAGCCCTTGCGACTGGGCATAGGCCTTTGCCGATCCCAAAACCTGCCTGCGTCCTTTGCTGAACAGATCAATAGCCTGTTGCGGGATCGCCTCGAGCACGATGGCTTGCTGGTTCTTGTCGTAGCCGGTCGCGGCGCCGAGTAGGCGCAATTCATCGGCCAATCGCGCCTGGAAGAAGGCGCCGAATTCGTGCACGCGGCTGTGGAGACGCTGGGTGTCGAGGGAACCCACGCGACCATCCTTAGTAACGACCAGGTTGAAGAGGGCGTTGTGGATGTGAGCATGCGGGTCGCCCCTGACCGGCGACTGCGCCAGGTATGTTGCGCCGTGGGCGCCATCTTGGACGGGTAGGGTAGGGCGGGCGGTGTGATGACGAAAGCTCACCCATCCGACTTCTCCCGGGTCGGCGCCGTCCTCTCCGGCCTTCCCCCTACGCGCCCAACCGACCTCCCGAGCCACGAAACGCATGGTGGCGTCGTTCGCACGATCGATGGCGTGCCAGATCATGGCGCTCTCGGCGGCCGTCGCCGCAAACTCCGCCGCCAGGGCGACTGACTTGTGGGGTGCCAGCGTCAGGTCATAGGCGCTGACCTGGCGCCTCTGCTCCGTCCAGGCTTCGCCGGTATCGGCGCGCTTGGCTTCGAATAGCCGATCGAGATCGGCGTCCTTCGGCATGGTCCGCGGATCGATACCAAGCGCTTGCGCCAACTCAGCAGGCATATCCGGCCGCCACGTCGCCCGGCTGTCGCGCCCTGTGTAGTACGAGGTGAGCCGGCCGCCGCTGTCCAGCACCCTGCCAGGGTCCGTCCGGAAGTCATGGGCCGGCTGCGGCGTATTCTCGGTGAAGTAGGCGCGGATCAACTTGCCGGCGGACGCGGCCGCCAGCTTGCGGAAGGTCATCACGAGGCCGCACTCCCGTCAGCGCCATGGTTGGCAGCAGCCCCATACCCGTTCGTCCCGGACGCCCCTTTCATGGCGCGGACGACATCGTCCGGCAGACTCGTCGCCATGCTGTCGATGCGGCGATCGATGCGCCGGAGGAGGACTCCGTTATCACCGACCCTCGCCACCAACTCAGCCAGCAATTCCTGCATTGTCGGCCCGTCATCAAGCGCCGGGGTGAGCTTCTCGATGACGACGCCCAGTTGCTCCGAAAGGAGCCGCAAGATCGCGCCCTGTGCTTCGAGGGCGCCGTCGATCTGCACCTGCCCAGCCTTCAGTTCATCCTGGCCGCGTGTGATGAGGCTCAGCGATTCAGTCGGGTCGGTCGTCATGACGCTCTCCTTGTGTCGGCGAGAGCATCCCGAAAACTGGTGCGAACGAACTCCGGTGTTTTGGCGACCCGCGTCAATGTGTGTCGCCGTGCACGACGGGTGCAATGGTGTATGGAAAGCCCGTTTTGCTTTCCGGTTCCTTTCCGGAAGTCGTCCGGATCGTGTCCGGTTCCTTTCCGGATTCTTGGCGGAAGTTTTGGCGCTAGCGCGATTTTTAGCACTGCCCGTTCGCACCAAACACAAAGAGGCTGCCGCTAGGCAATCCAGCGGGGCGACATGAGCCGACGGCTGACCAAGCGAGACCTTCGGCAGCTCGATCGAGACGAGCACGGTGCCACTTCGCGCGTCTATCGCTACATTCGCGACAGCTACGCCGAATTGGTCGATCGAAAAGTGGGACGCCCTGGCGGCCCGAGTTGGGAATCCTTTGCACAGCTACTGGTCAGCCGAGGGCAGACAAATGGCAAAGGGGAGCCCCTGACAGGGGACACCGCGAGAAAGCTGTTCCACCGCGTTTCGCGCGAGATCGAAGCGCGACCAACACACGGACCAAACCGGCCCACTTCAGCGCACCGTTCGCGCCCGCGAGAAGATTGGCAGCCGCCCGTAACGCGAACGGTGATGCCTGTCCCCCGACGCGCGCCTCCTCCACCGACCCGGCCCCCGGCTCAAGGTGGCTATGACCACCTGCCCGAGGAGGTGAGAGCGCAGCTAACCGCGGTGGATGAACAGTTTGCCTATCTGGACCGGCACATCATCCGACCAAAACAGAGGACGTAAAACCATGCCCGTAGCATCGAAGGTGGCCAGTGAACGTCGACCCATCCTCTTCATTGGGGTGGGTCGGCAGAGGGTCGGCAAGACAACCTTCCTTAACACCATCATTCAGGCCATGCGGGAGCAGGGCGCGGAGTTGGTCATCTGGAATGCTGATCTTCTCAATGTCACCTATAACCTGCCCCTCTTTCATGAGGATGTTCTTGAACCTCCGTCAGCGGATTTCGACGACGTCAAGTCCTGGCTGGAGGAGCGCATTCAGGACCAGATCGACGGTCAGTACAATGCGTTCCTCGACGTTGGAGGTGGTGACACGCCGCTGAGCCGGATCGTGCGGGAAATCCCGATCGTCCAGACACTGGAACGCCAGGGCATCAGAGTTGTGCTCGCCCATGTCATCGGGCCGGAACAGGCGGATGTCGATTATCTCCGCCATTTCACGGCGCAGGAGCTCTTCGCACCTGAAGCGACATTGATCGTGCTCAACGCTGGGCTGATCATGTCGGGGCGGTCGGCCAGCAATGCGTTCACCTCGATCAAAAGCCACCCGATCGTGACGGACGCCCTCGTGCAAGGCGCAAAGCTCGTGATGATGCCGCCGCTGTCGTGCATGTCGCAGGTCACAGATCGCGGTCTGACATTTTCGGACGCGGCGGAGGGCGTCGTCAAAGGTGACCATCCGAGACTTTCCTTCTTCGACCAGGAGCGTGTTGCGATCTGGTGGACAAAGGCGATACCGGCCTTCATTGCCTCGATCCCTCCGCTCTGGCTGCCGGCGCCCTCAAGAAGCGCCGTGGTGGAGGGGGTGGCGACCGATCCCAAAGCGGACGTGGAAGTCGAGGAGCACGCCCGTGCTTGAGACGGAACGTGGCCGCCGCGTGTCGTTGATGGAGCCGTTGATACGCGACGCCTTTGGCAAAGTGGCCAAGGTCGTTGCTGATATGATCGATGAAGACGTTCGCAAAACGCTCGCAGCCATGGCAGCGGACGCGACCGAGTGTTTCATCTGGGAGGGATTGGAGGTCAGGGCCTGGGATCGCTACGAGGCCGGGGGTGCACTCAAGGCCGAGGTCGCGGAACTGAACGTCAGCTCCGAGTTGGCGAAAATGACTCGCGAGCAACTCCTCACGGTTCTGAACCTCTACCATCAAGGGGGAGAGGTTCAGTTCATCGGGACCTCCGATCCCTGGAAGGTCTTCACGCGTGCGCAGGGGTCGCCGGCCGCGACCATCTATGTCCTGTCGCAACCCTCCAATCCACTCGATCTCGTCGTTCGTGTTGTGCTGGGAAAACGTGACCAGACCTCGGATGTCTTGCCGAGGGCGGGAATCGCCTTGGCGTGGCAAAAGGCGACCACTGCTGCGATGCAACTATGGGTCCGGACCAATCAACAGCGCGCGCTGTCTGATCACCCGGCCTTCGAGTATGTCGTGCAGAAGCTGCAACCGGGCCTTCCCGGTTTATATATTATTCGTACACCACCTGTGCCGTTCTCGCCGATGCTTCCCGTGGCGACTTATCAACACCGCGCCGGGGCCGCGGTGTTCGAAACGCTTGAAGAATATGAGCAGTGTGAGAGGTTCTACAGCGAGATTGGCGCGGCCTTCTTTCAAACACCGCCCAACTTCCGCAACAGACCGCCCTTTTCCTATCTCCCCGCACGTTTGGCAGACGGCATTGAGGAGGGACGGGCGATGGTGGTTCAGACACCCTGGCCAGACGTTGGCGCGGTCTCCGTCTACGCAATGCCCGCTTCGATCTTGGCGAGCCGACCGGACCTCAAGTCCGCCGGCTTTAGGGAGCGGTATGGTGTGCAGTTCGACAAGGACATGACGACCGCGGCTGAGTTCTGGCAACGCTTCCCGGGAGGCGTTGCCATTGAGGCCGGCCGGTCGGAACATCCGCGCGCCGCGAGGCGAAGCTGATGGGAAACGACGGACGCCTGACCGGCTCTATCCCGCCGTCCTTGGATCTCGCTGAAATGCGTAGCCGCTTTGCAGACCGGTTATCGGCTGTCGAGACGGCCGCGCGTGATTGGGGGGTCCGACCCGAATATCCAGAAGGAATATTCATCTCGACAATGATCGGCACGCAGGCTGGGTTCGCGGAAGTCGCGTTGGGCGTCGCGGACGCGCTGCTGGCCATTGTGGAGCGGGCGAAGGCCGCGGGAGAGGATGAACTGGCCAAACAGAGGGTCGTGACGGAACGGACGCGCCAAACGCTGGCCAAGGCGAGCGGCGTGATCGAGAATCTGGACAGGGGTGCGCGGCGGGTGATCGCGCAGATCGAGGTCGATAAGACCGCGGCCTTGGCCCAGTTGGTCAAGGACATCCTGCCGGACATGACGCGCGGCGTTCGGGAGGCGCTCGTCATCAAGCAGCGCAGATACAATCACAATCTCGAGTTTGTACGTGCTCTTTGTCTTGGGGCGCTGATGGTGGGCCTTGTGCTGACAGGCTACGTCTGGGGCACGTGGTCCGACTGGGGTATGGCCGGTCGTGTTGAAAAGATCGGCGCTGCGATCGAGCGTTGCCAGCTGACGCCCCATTGGGAGGACGATAAGGGAAATCGACTCTGTGAGATGAAAGACTTCTCTGGGATTTAGCGTGTCGGTTCGCACCGGACCGCCGGACGATCAGGTCCAACCTGATCGGAGGTGCGCGTGGAAGCACAGAGGGTTCAGCTAAGAGGCCGAAGGGCGGCGGGACGGCGAGCGATGCAAGTTTTGACCAGCTCCGCAGTTGGGTTCGTGTTCTGGGGATCAGCCGCGCTGGCTGACCCAGAACCACAAACGTTAAGCGGTGTGCCGCAGCAAATTATCCCGGAGGCTACCGAGGTTGGACTACCTCCATTTGCGATGCCACCTGGAACGGTCTCGGTCATCGGGGGTAGCACGACTGGAACCCGCGACACGACCGGAACGGGGACGTCAACGGACAGCAGTGTCCTCGACACAATGCTGGGAACATCTTGGGGTGCTTCTGCCGAGCAAAGCGCGGAGGCACTCGGAGTCAACGCAACAGCGGTGGCGGCAACCTGCGTGCTCGAGAGTGGGTGTCAAAACGTGGCTGGAACGGGGAGCATCACCGGGGCGTTCCAGATGACCTCCGCGACCTTTCAGTCGAGTCTAGCGGCGGCGCTGGCGCAAGATCCAAGCCTGGCGGCGGACGTCGTGCCGGGAACTGCAGGTCAGAGTGATCCCGCGACGGAAGCAATCGCAGCCGCCGAATACTTGAAGCATGGAGCACAGTCGCTAGAGAATGATGGAGTGACTGACCCCACGGTATTGGACGTCAGGAGTTATTACAATTTTGGCCCCTCCGGCGCGGCCATCGCCACGGCCGATGGAAGCGCGACAATGGCGTCTGTCTTATCAACCGCTTCAGCGGCGACTCTGGCGAGCAACGGCATTACACCGGGCGAGACCGTCGTGCAGTGGCGGACGTCGGTCTCGAATAAGATCGGAAGCGCCGCTTCGGCTTCTGTTTTGACGTAGGGAAGTGACTTATGCGGCTCACCACTACCTGGTTCGCTCTCGCCTGTTCGATCATCGCCACTGGCGCTTCCGCGCAAGGATTGCACGCGGTAAAACCTCTGGGCGGTTGGACCTGTATGAAACTAAATCTATCGGAGAAGCAATCGCTCGACCCCTCCGCACATGTGATTGTTCGTGCCGGCCCCGGTGCCGACGCTCCTGAAGCAGGCTGGGCGGCAATGACCGTCGCAGTCCGCTTGCCCATCCGTGACGTCAATGGATTTGAGGAGATGCTTTTTCCAAATGGGAAGCGCGTTTGGATTGCGGCGAAATCCCTAAGCCCATGGAGCAGTGTTGCGGACCCAGCCGCGCGCTGCGTGCCGTCGATAATGTCGAATGGTAAGCCTGGGTTCGCCTACCCTCATTGAATCAGGCAAGAGCTGTGGCAGCGCGAACGTGGCCAATCAGCTTCGCCTCTATGCTGCACAGGCGCGCGCACTGGCGACCGCCGGTGCGCGGGTAGTGCCGAGTCCTATCGAGCCCGGCCACTCGGTCAGTAAGACCATTTGTTCTCAGGGATGACTTCGGTCTGAGCGGTGCGGGTGTAGGTCACGGGCACTTCCCAGAGCACTTCGGCGACGCGACCTTGGCCGGCTTCGCTACTACGAAAGCAATGAAGGCTTTCTTCCTTGCGCGCTGGCTGGGAGTAAGCATTCAGCTTTTCGCGGAGGTGCCAACGGTCAGAGTGGCATCAAGAATCGAAAGTGGTTTTCGTGTGGGGCCGGGGTTAGCGACATGGACGGCGACCAGCACCTCGAGCCATTTCGCGACGGCAGGATCGATATCGCTCTCGCCGGCCAGCCAACGTCTGAGCGTTGTTCGGTGTTCACCGGTTCGCCGAGCGAGTTCTCGCTCGGACCAGCCCAGGACGATGAGGCACAGCGACAAACGATAGGGAGACATCGGCAGCGCCGGACTGTGTCCATAATGGCCACATGACGCTCCCGCCGGGATGTGGCCATTATGGACACACAGGCCGCTCGGGGCCAAAGCTGCTGACGAACGACTATGATCTGTCTTTGTGTGCAGAACCACACTGCCGATCGGATCCATTGACCGAGCATCGAAGATTTCGGTGCGAACGACGACATCCATCTCGTCGGTCGCACCAGATTGTCGCACCCTTTGCCACAGCAGATTGCCGGCGATGGCGTGGCCGACAGGAGTGAGACTGCACCACAAGGTCGCTGCAGGCGAAGGATGTTTGTATCAGAACTGTTGACCAAGTTTGGTGAGTTTAAGCCGCGGTAGTTGGCCGGCAGGGCGCGCGCAGGTCGCTGTCGGCGTTGGCGTGCCCGCACGTCATGATGTGCTTTTGCCTGACTGCTGGGCGTGACGCGGCTTGATTTCTGCAAAATTGCCTTGTGCAAGTGGCACCCTGCTTGTGGGGGCGCTGACAGAAGGGGGGTCGTGGAGCGGCCGCCGGCTCGTTGTGTTGACTCGCGGTGCCAACACGCGGCTGGGTGCTGCAACCTGCGACGCCCATTTGCTTGGAAAATAGGAGGCGGGGGCCAAAGCTCCCGCCTTAGTCTTAGCCTTCAAAGGCGCCCATCTGGGCGGTTGCCTTGGCGCGGCTGACGTTCGGGGCCTGGCTCGGGACCTCGTAGGGCTTCCACTCATTGCCGGTGAGGTGCGCGTAGGCGGAGACGGCGCCCTCGGCGGCTGCCAGGAGAGCATGCGCCTGGAGACCCATCTCGGCGGCGAAGATGCGGGCGCGTTCCGCCCGGCTCTCGAAGCCGCTTACGCCATCGCGGTCTTCGTCGCGGTCCTCATTGGCGACCTTCATGGTGAGGTCGCGGGCCTGGGTGACCTTCCCTGTGTAGAAATGGCCGGCGCCGAAGGCGGAGCTGACATAAGCGCCGACGATCCGCTGCAGGTGCATCTCGAGGGCTTTTTCGGAGAGGGGGAGTTCCTTGGAGGCGAGGGCCAGGTGCTCCTCGGTTGCTTCGCGGATTCTGGCGGTGTCGACGGGCTCAAGGCCGAAGGTGCGGGAGAGGTTTTCGGCGAGCGCAGTGTGGGGGCACAGACTAGCGGCGAATTCGAGGGTAACGGGCTGGCGGTTCTGGGTGGTGCGGGCGGCGGTCCGGGTGCGGGTCTTGCTGGCCATGATTTCGATCGCTCTTGCGCCCGATTGGTTCGCCGGCCCAGTGCCGGCTCTCCCCCTCGGGTGTGGTCGACCAGAACCGGGTAGGAGGGAGCGGAAACCCCTAAGGATGGCAGTGGTGCGGGAGCATAGCGACCCGGTGCCGTGCGAACCGCAGGCGCTTTGCCGTTTGGCGAAGCGGGGGTTGGAGTGAGTGACGCCCGGTTCAGACAACAACAGCGCGAGGGGTGAGACCGGACAAGGCAGACCAGGCGGACCGCGGGTGCATGCGACGAAATGCCCCATGGTCAGCAAGACCCGCACCCAGACCGCCGTCCGTGCTTGCACCGCCCCTTAAGGACCGCCCCTGGACTTGAGCGCCAGCTTGTGCACAACGCCCCCTTATTCTCCAAGCTCCCTTGGCCGTCTCTCGACAGCAGCGTCTGCCCGTCATCGAAGACCGGCACCTGGATTTCGCCAAGGAAACGCGGCCGTCCCAAAGCGCGGCTTGGACATAGGACATCTTCAGAACGTCTTTGAGCGCAGCCGCGATTGGGCTGTACGCCAAGCTCACAGACCGCTCCTCCAAGCTGATCGGCATAGAGTCTGCGACGCCGTGAATCTTAACGCGAGCGTGTTCGAAAGTCGGCTAAGTAGTGCCGCTCACAAGGTTGGCGTGGCGGACCGGGCTGCCCGACCGGCTGCCGAGGATGCTGATCCTGCCTCTGCTTCTGCTACGCTGGGTGAGGAGGCTGGAGAGGATCTGCACAGGCCAGACCGTACCGAAGCTGCGTGGGACAGGCGGCTTACGGGAACAGATGGCGAGCGTCCTACATGCCGATCCCGTAGACTGATCACCGACCTCCGCTTGCGGCCCGTCCGGACGCCGTCTTGCTTCCGGATGACGCCGGCGCGACCAGGCGCTTGTCGCCCTCCGACCGGTGGCTCATGCAGGTCCAAACGACGCCGGCACGAGTATTAAAGCCGAAACTAGCGAGAGCGCCACAGACGAAGCAGGTACGCGTCGCCGCAACTGTACAGTCGGAATTGTCCATAGCAAGCCCCGTGAACGCGGCACTGTTCATCGCCCCGCGATTTGCTAGGCTCCTGTCATGGCGACTCGTGGTGCGAACCGAAAGAAACTTCAACCGGTGCAGCTGCCATTGTTTCCGGATAGCGCGGCGTCGTGCCGCATCCGGCCGGACTTAAACGAGTGGCGGTATTACAGGATGGAGGTGTGGCCGGACCTGTTCGGTCGCGCGCTTCTCATGCGCCAGTGGGGCCGGATCGGGACGAATGGTGCCAGCGGATGGACCCGCATCCTGATCCCGGAGCTGCTCTCAATACCCTGGCCCGGATTGCACGATCAAAGCACCGAAGAGGTTATAGGGCGCGGCCGTAGACGCTTGAGTTGCGCGGCGCGGACGGGCCGATACTTCCTGAATGCCGCCGGAACGTGCTAGGGCCGAGGCTTCACGGTCGCGTCCTGAAACCATGATCTCAGGACAATCACACCGCGCGAATCAACTGGCTCGTTTATGCCAAAAGCCCAGTAGTCAGGCGGGGCAGTCCGCGGTGGCGAGGTCCGCTGGCTAGGCCCCAAAAAACGATTGATCGTCGCGCGGTTCACTCGCGCATCCTCCCCATCGAGATGGACGGCCGACGACCCGCACACAGAGCGCGGGCCGTTGGCGCGCCCGCCCTAGAACGGAATTTCGTCATCCAGATCCCGGCCCGCGTGCGGCAGGTCTCCATCGCCCGTGCTTTCATCCGCCGTGCCGGTCTGGCGATGGCCTCCATTCGTGTTCGAGAGCATCGTCATCTCGCCTTTGAAGCGAGCGAGCACCACCTCGGTGGAGTAGCGCTCAATGCCGGAGTGGTCGGTCCACTTCTGCGTCTGCAGCTGGCCCTCGACGTAGACCCTTGCGCCCTTGTTCAGGAAACGCTCAGCGACCTCCGCGATCTGGCTGTTGAACACAACAACGCGATGCCACTCAGTGCGCTCCTTGCGCTCACCGGACGCCTTGTCGGTCCAGCTCTCACTCGTGGCGAGGTTGAAGGTAACGATCTTGTCTCCGGACCGACTGTTGCGGACCTCGGGGTCCTTGCCGAGATTGCCGACGAGGATAACTTTGTTGACGGAAGCCATGTCATTTTCCCACAATTTACTACGAAGAAAGGCATCTGGCTTTTGCCGTCGGCGTCCCTTCGTGTGCGGCCCTGGGAACCGGCCGGAAGAGATGGACAACGGAACGTGCTTGCGTTGGACCGGAGCCACACGGAACGGAGCGAGTATGGCGAGGACCCACCCGTTTTCCGGAACGCGCGGTTGGTTCAAGCCGCAGCAACACGAAAAGGGGCGAGACGGCCGAGCGAAGCGCCATGGCCCTCCCAGCTCTCCACCCGTTTCTGCGTTCACATGCGTGTTGTGCTGGATGTCGAAGGACGGCAGGGAATGATCGTGACGCGCCGGTATTCTTCTGTGCCCACGCAGGACGTGGTATATCCTTCCGCAATCCAACCGGAAGGCAAGTACATGAGCACCCCTATACACGACTGGGTTTCGCCTCGTCTGGACGCTATGCTTGCAGACGCAGTGAAAGAAGGAATGGATCGTCAGACAGTCGTGGCGGTGATGACCGACATCATAGCGAGATCAGCCTATAATGAGGCTGTGACGCCACCGGAAGACCCTGTGCTGAGTCCCGTGTCGGATATCGAGCATGAGCCGGTTCCTGCCTCGCCTTTACGCTTCGAGCGGCCGATTTTTAGTGGCGGGTATTCTGCCGGCTGAAAGTTCGCGAGTCGCGGGCCGTCGAGATAGCTGTTCGGACGGCGGCAGTCCCCCCCGCCGAGATTACTGGCGTCCGGGAGAGCCCGACTGCCAGATCGAGATCGGTCCAATCCGTGGGCTGCGGGGCGATCAGGTTAAGTCGTCGCCCGGAGCTCAGCCGAACCCAGGCGCGATCGGGCTTCATACCCGCCTCCCGTGCCGTAACACGTCATTCCAATCCTTCGCTCCATTTGCCGGGAGTAGGCGGCGGACCTTCAGATCCACGGCTCTGGCCATCTCCGTCAAGCGGTCCGCGTAGCCTTGGCCGGCGCTGTCATTGTCGGTCGCGGCGGCGAGCTCGCCGCCCTCCTGCGCCGCAAGGGCCTGAAGCTGGCGCTCGAGAGCGGCAAGCGTGCCCGGTCCCATGCCGCCGGCTGTCGCGGTGTAGAGTGTGTCGCCGCGGAGATTTTCGATTGCCGCGATGCTCATCGCGTCGATTGGCGCCTCGGCGACAACCAGACGTTTGACCGAGACAAGGCTAGTGCACCGCCAGCCCGGTAGCCGGAATAGTGTCTTCTCGCCGCCGGGGCTGAAGCCGCGGTATTCGGGACCGCGCATTTCGATCCCGGTAAGGCGACCTTCGTTGTCACGATGGGCAAACCAGGCACTGCCATGCGGCCCTTCGCGCAGCATGCCGGCGCTGATCGCCGCGGACACGACAAGCGCGGGTAGATGGCGTGTCTCGGTCAGATAACACCATGTCGGTGATCCCGGCCACGGCAGCCGCCGACGCTCCCACTTCACCGCACATGGCACGTCCGGCGCTGGCTTTGCCAACAGTCGTTCGTGGACCGGGAAATCCGGGCTCAGACCGATGAAGGGACGGAGAACCTTGCGGATCTCGCCAAAACTCAGGCCCGGATTGAGGAACTGCACCAACCCGAAGATGTCACCCTTGGCCGTGCTGGTGGGATCCCACCATCCGCGGCCTTGATGTGTCACCAAAAGGATCTCGCCCTTGGCTCTGCGGTATTTGAGGCAGTTGCGCGTGCTCTCTTTCACGTCCAACTGCCATGGTGGAGGATGCCGCTCGAGCAACACCGCGCAGCTCACTCTCGACCTCATCTCGTCCAGTTCGGTGTGTTTGATGCTCATCGTCCGTACTTCCCTCTCAGAATACGGTCCGACGATCGCGTAGCCTGCACGGGACAAGGGCGCCTGCGGAGCAGGCGGGAGCGCTCGCGACGCACCCTTGTGGCGCGCAAAGGTGAATGCGGTATCGGCATTCTCATCACCTTCAGCAGTTTGGTTCTCTCGTCAGCCTGCCGGTGATCGGTGCGAACGAAGCCTCCTCGCGCCAATTTTTCGCCCGTTTGACGATCTCCTCGCAGTGCCGCGACCCCGTTTCCGCATCAATCGGGTGCAACACAGCAAACTGTTGATGTTCAACGCGCGACGTGGCAGGAGGACTCATCGCACCAACAGCGGCAGGCTGGAGAAACATGGCGACGACGACCCGAGCGTGGGAACTAGTCCACGAGGAACATACGCCGATAAAGCAGGCGGCAAGAAAACTTGGTGTTCGGGTATGCGAGCTCTATGAGCTCTTGGAGAAAGAGAAAGCCGAGCGGGACAGTGCCACTCACCGGGCCGTCGCTCTTTTATCCGCCGTCACTGCACCTCGGGCCGCTCCGACTACGGAAGATGTAAGCGTCCAAGTGCGCGCCAGGCAGCTCCTGGATAACGGGCTTGCAACGCGGGTCATCTGCGAGCGGCTGGGGCGCACCGAACGATGGCTTGCCTCGGTGAAGCAGACACGCGAGGCGGCGCGCAGTGCCAGGGCCGTTCGGGACTAGCGCGCCGAGCAAGAGCGGCACACGACCGAACAGGTGGAATCGTCTTTGGCCAAGCGACGGGTAGGCGGACATTGAGCGTCACCCTCGTCTGCCTGCGGCTACGTCCGAGTCGTTGGATTGTCTGAATGGGCTGACGACAGCCAACCTTGTCGTCGTCCATAGGCTGCGTGCATTGAGCGAGATGTACTATGTAAATGGATGGGGCCTGTCGCGATCTGCTTGCAGATGGGACAGTCGATCACTCGGCCGCCGCAGCCTGTTCCGTCTGCAAACCGAGTTCGTGCCGAATATGGGCGTAACGCACGGGATCCAGAAGTCGGCGATCCTTGGCGAGTTGGCGCAGCGCGGCCAGCCCTGCTTGGGTGAAAAAGGCTCGCGGCATGCCCCGGTCCGTTTGGACCTCTACAAGACCGCGGGCCATCATGGTCTGGATCGCGGGAGGAAGCTTCGGCTTACCGGCCAAAGGCCCTGCACGCCAGACACGCAGGAACATGCCTTCCGCTACGGAGGGGAAGCTACCGAAGTGCTGACCGAGTTCACGCCGAATGATGTCGCGCTCAGGTGCTGTAAAGGCATCAATGGACGACGGGGAATGGATGACCATCGCTCAACTTACCATGGTTGGCTGCGTCTGGAAGCGGTCCCTCGATTTACCCATCAGCGATGACTGGATAGCTGGCGTATACGCGACGCCGCGCGACGCCTGCGACACGCGAGCCCGTGGCGGCTGATTCATATAGCTGATTTTTCAGCCATGACTGATTCAGCGAATTCATAGGGTTGCACCGACATTGCCGTTGGCGTGCAACGAGGAGGGGGTTAGGATTTGCCCAGTACAGAAGAGAACCTGACATGGTTGTCGTAAGAGCCACGGCGGCACGGCTGGAACTCGAGGCGCCCTATCATCCGGCACTGCCGTATCGCGCGAGGCGGGCCGGAGGGACGTGGCTTGGCCCGGCAACCGGCTGGGTGTTTCCGCTCGGAGCAGAGCAGGCGCTGCGCGCACTCTGTCAAGATATATGGGCTGTCGATGGCAGTATTGCTGCCATGGAAGACATGGTTGACCTTCAAATCACGGTCGACGAGCGGGTGCCCTCTCGCTCCGTTTTCGAGGCGCATGAGACGCCGATCTATCTCGTGGGACGCGAGATTGCCGCGTCGCTGAGGAACCTGCGTGGAGCGCGTCCAGGTCGCGGCGTTCGGTTCCTGTCAGGGAAGCCACGATGCTTCACATCGCCAAGCACCTGGTCCACGTCTATTCCAAATGGTGCTGTCTTCGAATTACGCGATGTGCCGCGCTGCGCCACTAGCCGCTTCCGGGAAGCGGTCAGCGACGCAGGCCATGTCGAGGAGGGGACTCCTCGCATAGAAGGCTGACTACGGTCTGAAGCGTAGTGGCAGATCTGGCCGGAAGTCGGGCGCTACACCAGCTTCTTGAGCGACGGCGACACTTTGAACCTGACGGTTTTGCCGGCCTTTACTTTGACGGGCTCGCCGGTGCGCGGGTTGAGTGCCTTGCGGGCCTTCGTCTTGGCGACGCGAAACGTGCCAAAGCTCGGCAGGGTAAAGCCACCGGAGGTCTTCAGCTCTTTGACAATGGCATCTATGAGGTCGGCTGCCGCCCGATTGGCAGCGACGCCGGTAAGCTCAGCAGAGTCTTGCAACACGGAGGCAATGAAGGCTTTTGACATAATCTACAATCCTTAGAACCTTTGAGACGTAACGTTTGCCCCAGATGGCCTCAGAAGTTCAAGTGCCAGACAGAGGATCGAGCTTCGAATGGCCATGCATATTTCGTTAGCTGCTCCGTGGAAGCTTGGCGATATCAATGGGGATCAACGTCGGCTGCTCCGACGACATTACCGACTTTTCATCCGCCGTCGGTTTAGCCATTCGCTTCCGCAAGGTCCTGGCGCTTCTCGTGCGGAGAGACTGCGGCTCGGTCATCATGCCATCCTTCGAAGCAAGTCGCCCAGCGGCGGCGGAGTTTTGATGGGAGAATGCGAAGGCTAAGCCGGAGACTGCACGAACCGGAACTCTGCCCGGAGCGACGGGCGCGTCAAGTAATCAAGGAAAACCCGCAGGATGGCGAGTGCAAGCGCAACCACCGCCATCGCTGCAAAGAATAGTGCTACGACGGCCGCTATCCGCACCCAGAGTGGGTCGCTGTCGTGATCCATGGCGGTGCAGACTACCGGATCGGACGCGGCATCTGTCAAACTTTATGCACTGCTAGTGGCCTGATCGGCGGGTCACGCCGCTAGTGACTATACCTCAGTCAACCGATTCCTCTACCGTTGTCCATCGCGGCTTTTCGTCTTGACTTCGATCATAAGGACAACAACGTCGTCAAAAGATTAGAGATCAGTTTGTCCAGATTGCCCCCTGTTTCAGGGCAGCGGCTAGGCGGATCGAGTTGAGCACTCCAGGACGCCGGCGCTTCATACCTCGCATTCCGGCTCCGGAGGCGGCCGCTCAGACGCGCCGGGCGGCAGAGCAATTGCATGCCACAAAAAGGTGCATGTAGACTTTTAGCGCTTTGTGATCTTTACAAGTTTGTGATTGATCACGATGAATCGCGAAGGCTTAAACTGACACGAGAGGAAGGACGATTCCGTTGCCCTGGACACGCATCACTGATCCGAATCACGCTGCCGAACTTCTGCCCGTGGTTTTCCGGCCGCATGATCGGCGAGCGCGGCTCATTTGGGTGCGACAGCCAGCGCGCCGTAGATTAGGAAATTACGGTTCATCAAGCCATTCTGCGGGACAAATGGACGCCTTCATAGGCCCTCTACCGAGAAGTGGAGGCGCTAGCGGATCGCCAACAATCTCCTCGCGAACGAGCCGCATGCGGCGGCGGAGGCTTGCGCTAGACGCGCGCTTCGCGAAGTTGGACGCGGAGATCGTAAGGCCATTTCGGTCATTCCGAGCAAGCAGGGTGGTAAGAGCATCATGGACGACCTCGGCGACAAATTCCGCAAAATCCTCGATCGCGCAATGTGCATGTCCTCCCGTGCATCGCTGCGGCTCCACTAAATCCGAATGCCTTGCCTCCGTTTGCTTTCGGAAATTCACTAGTTCACTGTATGGGTGCCTCAAGCCTTGCTAAGGGCCATCATGTGGGCATGACCGATCATCCCTCAGATACCTATCCCGCATGGTTGAAAGTCGGCGCGGCTGCGGTCTTCGGCCTGCTCTACCTTGCGCGACCCGTTGCGATAGGTCTCGGCAGCGCCTTGGGCTGGGTGATCAAGCCGACATGATGACAAGCAAAAACCCCACAAATGCTCCCACGGCTTGTCGTCAGCGCATAAGTCTCGCGGGCGTCGGGGAGGATCGGCGCCCAGGTGCTGCGACATTTCTTCGGTAGGAAGGAGGAAACGCGTCCTGGGCGCCGGCAGCTTTACCTTGGGGTAAGTGGTCGAGAAGCGACCAGCTCGCACCTCTGCCCACAACAGCAGGGTACGGGACACCCGGCTTCAACAGGATGAAGCCTGTTGACCTCGGCTCGACTATGCCACTCACCCAACCAACCAACCAGGGCTCACCTTCCATTGCTAACCCTCTCCCCTGGAGCTCTAAAAGGCCACATCAACACCCTTGATGGCTCGACATTCCATATTCGATACTGATAGACCCTTCTTGCGTGTTGATGGAGCGAGGGAGGAGCGGCCCTTCGGCCTCGTCCATCCGTTAGTAGCAGGCAGGGTAGCTGGTCTCTTGTGCACAATGAGCGCAATTGGTCTGACTACGCCTCCAACCACAGCGTCAACGGCCCCGCGGGTAGCTACTTCGGGGATCGTGCTCTGTGACTGAGCGAGCCACATCTCGCACCAGAGGCTTACTCCTCATCTCAGCTCTGTCAGGCCGGGGGAAACAGGACGTCCTGTTCACGGCGGAGTGCCACGAGGCGGTCATTCGCGAGATCGAGCACCACGTCGTCATAGGTGAGGTACTCGCCTTTCGAGACGGCTCGTTTCATTGTGGCACCGCGCGCCAGGGCGAAGGGAAGAAAGTTGCCTTCACTCACAATGCGCGCCTTTTCCACACGCCCCGCGACGCAAAGGCCGCCGATCTCGTCGATGACCTCACCCTCGAGGAGATCCTTCTTCGTCAGCGCCATGACGTCGGCGTAGCGCTTGCCGTTTGTCAGAGGGGCTATGGTCACCTGCCGATCGATGACCGCCATGGCGATAGAGATCGGCGCTTGGATCGCCACGTAATGATAAGGCGTATAAAAAATGCCGACCGTCGACTTTCCTGTCGGCGATGGAGGTAACTGGGCGCCAGCTGCGCTACCGAGCGGACTCCTCTCGTCCACCAGGTTGCCGAGACCAGACATTGAATTCATAAACACTCGCTGCAGTTCATTCCGAATTCGCACTACGACGAAGCACCAGACAGGCTGGACGTGGGGGCCTTCGGCCGGGATGATACGTTCGACCACACCGGTGCGACTAAGGATGCCGCCATTTTGGCGGCTGTCGAGGAGCTGGGGGACACGCTGCGCGACTTCACTAAAGGTGACGGCCGGTCCATGCATTCCGCGGATATCGGGCTCAAGCCCGGTCGCGTTGGCGATCATGCAGCACTCTTCGTTCGTCTTGGAGCCGTCGACGAACGAGGCGAAGAGGGCTGAATTGCGCTGCACGGCGCCGGCGCTCACGTTCTTGAGGTAGGCGCCGACGTTTTCCTTATTCCATTTGGCATCGCCGCCGCCGTAGTCATGCCGCCCGGCGGCAAGAATTTCGAAGCCTAGCGCATCGGCTTCATCATACAGCGCCTTCACTACACCCGGTTCATCGTCGTGAATGCCCGTATAGACGACGCCAGCGTCGTCCGCCTTCTTCTTGAGGATGTTCCCAACGAGCACGTCACCCTCAACGTTGAAAGTGACAAGGTGCTTCTTGGCGGCGATCGTGGCCAGCGCGACATCGGCGAAGAAAGTCGGGTTGCCGGTTGCCTCCACGACGCAATCAATCTGTGGCAGGCCCCAAGCGATTTCCGGCTTCGTCGCGATCACCTTTTTGCCGACAGCCAGCGCCGCTTCCGCTTCCTCGAGAGATGCACAACGTGCGATCCGGTTCTCCATGAAGCCGGCGGCAGCCAGCACTTCGGCGGCACGGTGGAGGTCGACATCTACTACGACCTCAGCCTCCATTCCCCGTGCCATGGTGAGCTGATCGACAAGCGCTCCGCCCATGGCACCGGTGCCTATGACCGCGACCCGGATGGGACCGTATGTTTCACTGTGCTTTCGGATGCGATCGTTTATCCCGAACATTTATTCCTCGCCCTATTTATGCCGGTTGAGCTTGTCGCGCCGGGGAAATGGCCTGATTGCCGCTGGATATTCTCTCACCTTAAGGGCGAACACTGGCACATCTCCGTAGGATCGTCGACATGCCGAGTCTGTCAGGCTTGCTCTCGTTGCCCTGCCAAAAATTCAGCAAACGACCTCAGGCGGATGCAGGTCTGATAGATGGTTGTCCAGTCGGCTATGGGCACCCCGGCGTCTAAAAATGGAGAGGCGGTGCCGCCTAGTCTTCCGAACGCTAACGTGGCAATGACTTATGTCTTTAGATGAGTGCGTTAAATTGCTATCATATTCAAACTGCTTGGTCGCTGCGTCACGTCGAAGAGGGCATGCCAGATCGTACGTCGGTTTTAACATGAGGTTGGAGTTACTTCTCAGTGCATGGAGGGAGGAATTATGAACACGCTCGATGATCTGAGGGCAGACTGGATCAGAACCCGGAAGACGCTGTCCGTTCACATCGGATATCTCGAGTCCGGCAGGAAAATTTACCCGATTGATCAAGATCCTGACGCTGCGTCGGCTGAGTTGCTGAGCAAGCTAAGAGATTATCACGCTGAAGTTCAACAGTGGCTTGCTCAGCTTCCCAGCCAGGCATAGCCACCGACGATTGCTGCGCTTCCCACTGCCCGAGGTTTCATTGACCCTTGGGTTAGTGAACCAAAGGTTTCAAGATCGTTCAGAGCCCGTGGAAGGAAGATCGATCATCACCGGTCTTAAAGCGAAAGTTATCGAGCGTTGACATCATCGAGCTGGTTCGGTCGAATCTTTCGGTTTGCACAACGGCGGCGCTTTGGCCAGCATGGACAAGTTGATGACAATCGAGGTCGTCGTGCAAACTCTCCGCGAAAAAAGGGTTGTTGCAGCTTTAGTCTCAAACGGTCTTCACTGTGATGGTGTCTGCGCGTGAGCGATTGGAAGGTCTGACGCGCGAATTATTCCGTTTTGACTACTGAAGCTCAACTGCTGGGTCGTGCTTTGCGACTGGGAAACACCGCTGATCCTGTGGTCACCGCTATCGTATAATGTCACTGTTTCAGCCTGCTTTACTGCGACACGCCTTGCA
>NZ_LMUQ01000047.1:73933-75351 GCF_009765865.1 Acidisoma sp. L85 | reverse complement strand
GCCTGCTTCCGGCATGCAAGACTCGCTACGCGGCCCGGCATTCTTGAGCACAAGGATATCGTCGGCATGCACATCAAGATCCGGATCGTCAATCCTTCGGCGAGATCATCGAGCGACGGGAAAACCACGCATTGTCCCTCCTTCTCGAGCAACTTCGGATCGGCGGCCGAACGCTTGAGAAAGGCCCCAATCGGCGCAAGATTGCCGAGCAGCGCGACAAGCCCTCCTTCATCCTAAACCGGCTGGTCGCGCGCCCGGACAACCGCGCGATCGACCCAAGGTAACACCACAAAGCGCATGGAGCTCGCCTCAACCCATCCGGCGTGCCAGCGCGCTTGATGATCTTAGTGCGCGCTACGGTGAGCAGTTGCGCACAGTCGTCGTCGATCTCACGGACATCAGCGGAATGCGCCGTGAGGTCACTGCAGCGTTTGCTGCCCTTGGTCGCATCGACGTGGTGATCAGCAATGCTGCTTTTGGATTGTTTGGTGCGATCGAGGAAGTCAGCGACGCGCAAATCGAACGCCAGATCACCACGAACCTGATGGCGCCGATTCAGTTGATCCGGGCTTGTCTGCCGCACCTCCGTCAACAGGGTGGAGGCCGGATCGTACAGGTGTCCTCGGAGGGCGGTCAGACAACCTATCCCGCCTTCGGCCTTTATCATGCGACGAAATGGGGTATCGAAGGCTTCGTCGAGACGCTGGCGAAGGAGGTCGGCCCTTTCGGCATTGATTGCATTATCGTCGAACCTGGCCCAACTGCCACGAGTTTCGGCGTCAATGTCGATCGCTCTGTTCCGCTTGCCGCATATGACGCCACGCCTGCCGCAGACTTGCGCCGCGCCATCACATCCGGGTCGTTCGTCGCCAAAGGCGATGCGCAGCGCACTGTCGCGGCCATGATCGTCGCCGCCGACGCGGAACGGCCCCCAGTGAGGCTTGCGCTCGGCAGTATCGCCTACGAGCGCATCGAGCAAGCGCTCGGCGAACGCCTTGAATCGGTCCGCAGGCAGGAAACCGTAGCATTCTCCGCTGATCGTCAGGAAGCGGCAATATAGTAGATGACGGGCACTATCCGACCGATTTGCTCCGAGCACTGGATCATCAGCAGGCCACTCTCCGATAGGAAGGATCGCGCCCCTCTAAAACCCCCCTAGCGCACTGTGCTTAATCGACTGATCCTCGCTGGGGTCGACACGCGTGAAGCACAATTATCGCGTGTTGACATCATTGCGTTGGTCAGGTTGAATCAATCGGTTTGCACAACGGCGGCTTATTGGCCAGCCTGGACAAGTTGATGACCATCGAGGTCCTTGTGCAAAACCTCTCAGCGTAGAAAGGGTTGTTGCAGCGCAAGTCTCGAGCGGGCTTCACGGCGACGGCGTCTTCGCGCGAGCGATTGGAAGGTCTGACGCC
>NZ_LMUQ01000047.1:73786-73923 GCF_009765865.1 Acidisoma sp. L85 | reverse complement strand
CGCTGACCATTGCCCCATGCCGCCGAGGTCCCGGTGGCTAAATTGCGCCTGTCGACCGCCGCCGCGACGGAGAGCCTCTCTCAAAACCTCGACTGCTTCAACGCTCACACTATATTTTGCCGCTAAGTCATCCAGCC
>NZ_LMUQ01000047.1:72832-73776 GCF_009765865.1 Acidisoma sp. L85 | reverse complement strand
TCCGGGAAGCAGGCGTAGTGCATGCCATTCTGCGATCCAGTTGACGAGG
Organism: Acidisoma sp. L85; assembly: GCF_009765865.1. Taxonomy (GTDB): domain Bacteria; phylum Pseudomonadota; class Alphaproteobacteria; order Acetobacterales; family Acetobacteraceae; genus Acidisoma. The sequence goes on along the minus strand of NZ_LMUQ01000047.1, from coordinate 73,727 downwards.
GCTGACCCAGCCCCTCCGGCCACCATGGCTTGGGCGAATCCTCTGCCACTGGCGGCGGTCCGTTGACCTCCTCTGCCTGGCGCGACAGCGCCGTGCAGAGCGCGTTGACCTTGTCCTTCAAGTCTACGTTGAACATGTCACCGACCTGTGTCATCCCGCCCGCTGACCATTGCCCCATGCCGCCGAGGTCCCGGTGGCTAAATTGCGCCTGTCGACCGCCGCCGCGACGGAGAGCCTCTCTCAAAACCTCGACTGCCTCAACGCTCACACTATATTTTGCCGCTAAGTCATCCAGCGTATCTGCCATTTGCTCCACTCGCTACATAACTAATTGCAAGAGCGCCTGCTTCTGTCGCTCCGTCGAAAGCCCGATTCCATAGGTCGGGCTTTGAATTCGAGCTTTCGACCTCCAGATCCCAAAACCTGATTTTGCGGTCTTGATCGATTCTGCGAGATATTATGCTATGTATCTACGCAAGTTGGATCCGGTCTCAGGCCGGCTTGGCGCCTGGGGCGCTGCACTTCACAAACTTCCCAGAGTTGTCACGGCAGTGAACCGTCGATTTAGCTGGGCACTTCATGAATTTCCCTTGCGCGTCACGGCATTGCGAGGCGAAAGCCGCCGGCGCTCCGACAAGGAAGCTGAAGGCAGTTACTGCGAGTAGCAGTCGACGCATGACATTGCTCCGTTGAAACTCATAGTTTGGCATAGACCCTTAGATGGAATGATGGGTTCAAACCCCCAGCACCTCACTTCCCGAAACGCTCGGCGATCGCGTGGTCGGAAATGTTGGTCAAGTCCTTGCTCAGGCTGCGAGTAAGCTTGGCTGCCGTCGCCTTGTTAAGTGCCTCGCGGATGTCGTGCAGGACGTGACCAGGGGCGGCCAAGACAATG
>NZ_LMUQ01000047.1:71793-72822 GCF_009765865.1 Acidisoma sp. L85 | reverse complement strand
GGCCTTGGGATCAGCGTGAGGTGCCTTTAGCTGATGCTCCCCCTTGGAGGCATCTTCGTCGATGTCGCCGGTGCCCTCCGCATTGAAGGTATGGATCGTGTGGAAGTGGTCATCATGGCGGGTGAGGATACGGGCCTTACCGCCATCTGCGACTACGTACCAGGTCGTGTCATGTGTGCTCATGGGCAACCCTTATCTGAAAGCCGGAATGAGAAGAAAACACTGTTCCGGCATAAGCCAGAACAGTGGCTCTCATTTTTGGAGGAACCTCGCGGCCCAGGCATCGCGCTGAAGTCCGCGTGCTACGCCGATGCCTGGCGCGGGTGTTCCAGAAAGAAGCGCAGCATCTCCCCTGTCGCGTCGGGCCCGCTTGGCTCGGTGTATGAGCCCGAGAGACTGCCACCAAACCAGGCATGGCCGGCGCCTTTGACGAGCCAGTGCTCAATCATTGTGGTCCCAGTCGCGTCATCATGCAGCGTGCGGCTATAGGCCAGACCGCCTGGAACCTGGCCGCTCTCAACCCGCGCCCGCAGCGCCTCGCCCTGAGCGGACTGAACAACAACCGCGTCAGCATTGACCGGATTTACGGTGGTGTCACGGTCGCCATGGAAGACGATGGCTGGGACAAGTCGCCCGAGGGTTTCGGATTGGGGCGACATCGCTGTCTCATGGGTGAAGCCTTTCCCGCCACGCTGCATCGCGGCGAATGCCGAGGGCATGTCCCGTGCTGCTCCGCAGGGCAGCCCGGAATGCACGCCTATCGCGGCGTAGAGATCCGGGTATGCGTTTCCCATAACCGCGGCTGCTGCTCCGCCCGCCGAAAGCCCGGCGACATAAACACGTCGTTCATCGACTTCAAAGTCGCGCATTACTTCGCGAGTGATCCCGGCAATAAGTGAGGGCTCACCCCGATCACGCCGTTGGTCGCCTTCATTGAACCAGTTCCAACACTTCTGCATATTTGCAGAGCTTGTCTGCCCAGGATAGGCGATGAGGATGGTATGTTTCTCCGCAGCAGCGTTCATTTGT
>NZ_LMUQ01000047.1:15829-71783 GCF_009765865.1 Acidisoma sp. L85 | reverse complement strand
GCCGACGGCGAAATCATCCGGCGACTGTGTGCAGCCGTGCAGCATCACGATCAGTGGCACGGCTTGTCCATGGTAGCCGCTGGGCACATAAAGCTTATAAGGGCGGCTGCCGGCCTGGTTGCTGAAGGTCTTGGCAAGAAACCGCGCACCATCCGGCACAATGACTGGGGCCCGGTTCGGAGACAGTGGAGTTAGACCACCGACCGGCAACTCGAAATTGCCGTAGGTGCCTTGCCCAAAGAAATTGCATGACGGATGAGAGACCGCCGGCTTCAAATTGAACTGCCCGGAGGCAAAGGTCCTGCCGCCGCCGGCTTTACCGAACCTAGCCCATGTTTGTGGTGCGTGGTCGCCCCTTGCCGATCTTGCCGGTTCGACCACGCCTTCGATCGTAAGAGGGTTCAGTTGCGGGATCACATCGGCGTTTGATCTCGCTGGTCGGCCGGCAAGCATGTTCTGCAAAGCGGCGGTGGCCTCCGCAAGACGGCCTCCCGTTGTCAAACGTGTCGCCTGTAGCAGCCCGTCAGGCAGGTGATTCTTCATGGCTGTGACTTTCGTGTTTTGGGACCCCATCAGGCATCCCGTGCGGAACCGATATCGGCTTCCGTCGATAGTGGATCGTCGTCGTTTTGACGGGCGACGCTTGGCCCGTCAGCGTTGATTTAGTTCGTTCGGTCCGCCAACGCGGCCTTGACCTCGGCACTGGCATGGAGCGCACCCAAGACCGTCACCGAGGCGATGGTCGCGCGGGCCAACTCGGGCGTGACGTCTCGGGCGACGGTGGCCAAGCCCAGCACGTTGATGTGCAGCATCTCACCGCGGTTTTGCACCGCCTCAAGGTCGCCGCGGCCGTAATGCGCTAGACCAATGTCGAGGGTCTTTCGCGCCACGGACTGGCGGACCACGGGCGCTTCGATATGGAGCAGGCCGGCCACCTCGCTCGGGTGGTCGGCGCTCCAGAGCAGTGCAGCAGCTCCCATGTCATGCGCCGCATGGATGATCGGCTTGCCATGACCGAAACCAAGCTCGGCGACCAAGGAATGCCCTTCCTCGGCAAGAGCGCGGGCGACGTAGCCCTTCGTGTCGTCCACCTTATCGTCTGTCGCCGTAGCCACGCATGTCGGGGATCAGCGCGGCCAGTCCCGCCTCGGCCAGCGCAGGCGCCGCTTTTCGGCATGCGTATCCCGTTGAGAGAAAGCCATGCAAAAGGATTACCGGCTGGCCGCCCAGATCGCTGACTTAGCAGTGCAGCCGCAGACCACCGACGGTGACGGTTGCGCTCGGAAACCGGCAATTGCCGCCGCTGACGAAGTCTCTATCGTTGCAAAGGTGATCCCCAAATATGCTGACAGGTCGAGGCTGCGAGTGCGCGCTCATTGGTTTACAGTGGCGTTGTGGATTGCCGCTGGACATCCCGCCGGCGAATATCGTCCCGTCGACTCGGTCGAAGGAAAAACAAGAACGGTCCCCGTATCGACAGCGACCGCGGCGCCTATTGCGTCGAACAGAATTCCTACGGCTGACCGCTGCCTCCCGCCGCGCCGTAGACTTGCCCAGTCGCAAAACTAGCATCCGCAGCTGCCAACTGAACATAGATCGAGCCCAGCTCCGCGGGCTGACCGGGACGACCAAGCGGTGTCATGCTTCCAAACTTCTCGAGCTTCTCCTGTGACGCTCCGCCTGTCACCTGAAGCGCCGTCCAAACGGGCCCGGGTGCCACGCCGTTTACACGAATACCCTTTGGGCCAAGCTGCTTGGCTAGAGATTTGACAAAATTCATCGTCGCGGCCTTTGTCTGCGCATAGTCGTAAAGATCGGGCGTGGGATCGTATGCTTGCTCCGACGTCGTCGCGATGATGGCGGAACCGGGCGGCATGTGTGGCAGCGCTGCCTTGATAATCCAAAACGGCGCGTAGATGTTTGTCTTCATCGTCCAGTCGAACTGCTCGGTCGAAATGTCCAAGATCGAGTTATGTGCCCGCTGACGACCGGCGTTACTCACCAGGATATCTAAACCGCCGAGACCGGCGACTGCATCAGCAACAAGCTTCTGGCAGAAGGCCTCGTCGCGGATATCGCCTGGGATTGCAACCGCGACCCGCCCTTCTGCCTTGATGAGTGCGATGACTTCACGGGCATCAGGTTCTTCGGCCGGAAGGTAATTGATTGCGACATCCACTCCTTCGCGCGCGTAGGCAATAGCAGCAGCGCGGCCCATCCCGGAATCACCTCCGGTGATGAGAGCCTTGCGTCCAGCGAGTCGACCTGATCCCCGGTAGCTCTGCTCGCCATGGTCAGGGCGGGGGTCCATTTTGCTGGCCAAACCCGGCCAGGCTTGCAACTGCTTCTTAAAAGGCGGTCGTGGGTATTTGTGGGTCGGGTCTTGCAACGGCCGCGACGGCGACGGCGGTGACGACGTCTGTTGACCGAGAGCCGGCGTCACGGCCGCCGCGACAGCGGCCAGTCCTATGCCAGCTCCACCGACCACGTTGCGCCGCGAAATCGCCTTGTCGTCGCTAATTGCCATAGGGCAGCCTCCTGAAGGGAGCAGCAGTAAATGGGGACCGGCGTGCTCCCGCTGCGATATGGAGCCTTGCGATCGGGTTTCGAGGAAAACATGGTGTTGCCACGAGAACGTATGTCGGGTTGGCTCCCCCGGTTTGCTTCTCAGTTCGCGCCTGGAGGTCGACATCCCGACATTTGAGTTGTGGTTCGGGGACCCTCTTCCACCTCGGAACCAAGCTAGAGTTTCAGGCCTCTCCAATTTAGCGGGCTGACTTCAGACAGTCAGTTTCATGATGCTCGGCCCACCGAACGCGTTGCTCCCCGGCCCATGAGCTTCAACTTCATACCGACCGACAGTTTCGACCAAGCTTCACTTCCTCCGCTGGTAGCGGCTCGGCCCGATTGATCACCGCGAAAGGAGAGATCAAATAAGAAAGCTGCGCAACAGTTTTCCAAAGGTTTCATGGGACTGCTCGACAAGAAAACTCAACTTGCTGACAAGGCTGTCCAACGCAGTGACATCACGCCAGGGGCTTGGTTAGAGCGCTTGCTAAGATGCAAGACCGCATCAGCGGCAGCGAGGTTCGCAGTGGTTCGAGAACCTCGTGACTAGGAGGGTCGAGACTCATAGCCAGGAACTACGCGAGCGATGTGTTCGTTGGGATGACCACCACTTGGTTACCTACCAGCAGACGCATCTGTCGGCTACCGGTTCACCCCGGCGCAGCCGCGCGGGACGATCGTCGTCTTCGGCGACTACGACAGCTACATCATGGAATGGCTGCCTGCGGCGCTCGCCCTCCGCGACGCAGGCCTGGACACCGTGATATCCGACGGCCCGCGCCAGGGCACGGCGCTAGACGCGGGCATTCCGATGACCCCAGACTGGCACCTGCCGGTTGCCGCCATCCTGGACTACTTCGCCCTGACCGAATTTACCCTACTGGAACTCTCCCTCGGCGGTGGCCTGCTCATCCGCGCAGCGCACGCGAACCCCGCATCAGCCGCGTAATCGCCATGGACACCTGCACAAGCCTCTTCGAGGCATCGACCAGGGGTTTCAGTGCCTCGGGCCTCTTCGTCCCACGCGCTCCTTAGTAGCGAAGGAGACGCGCCATGAACACGTAGCGAATTTCCAAATTCAGGTAGACGCGCTCTAGAATAATAGCATGGACACTTCTGCGATACTCGGCACGAGTCCGATGATGCTCGCCTACGCGGCGGCGCAGACCGCCGCGCCAGGCTACCTCGTGCTCTATCGGGTGGGCGAGTTCTACGAGGTGCTGGGCCAGGATGCCGCCACCGTGTCCCGCGCGCTCGGCCTGCAGCTAACCCGCCGACGCCAGAAGGACGCCGATGATGTCCCAATGTGCGGGATTCCCGCCGGCTCATCGGTACAGGCTGTTGCCCGGCTGCTGGGGGGCGGGCACAAGGTCGCCATCTCGGAGCAGCCCGCGGAAAACGGAGGCGAGCGACTGCTGAGACGCCTCACGCCCGCAACGTCAGTGGACGCCGACGTCGTCCCGATGGACCGGAATAACAATTTAACCGTGGCGCTTGCGGACGACTTCTCCGTCACCTTTGCCTGGATGGACCTGTCCACCGGGGAATCCGGCGCGACCACCGCCTCCCTTGAGGGCTGCGGCCCCGCTCTGGCACGCGTCGCGCCTTCCGAAATCCTGGTGGCACGCTGGCCGGAACATTCTGAGGCGCTCGCCGTCGCCGTCCGCAGCTCCGGCGCGCCCTTCTCCGACTTGCAGGAAGCAGGTGAACTGCAGGCCGATCCCGGCGCCATGCTAGGGCAAGCTTACGGGGAGGGGTGGCGGGACCAGCTGCGCGGCTTCTCGCAGTCGGAGATGTCCGTTCTGGCGGTCCTGCTCGACTACGTGCGCGCCACGCTGGGTGAGCTGCCGCGCGGGCTACCGTCACCGCGGCGGACGCTGACGAGCGATACCGTCCAGGTGGACGCGCCGACGCTGCGTGGCCTCGAGGTACTCACCTCCGGGTCCGGGCGGGAAGGGTCGCTGTTGTCCGTCCTCGACCGGACCATGACCGCAGCAGGGGCGCGGCTGCTTGCGCGCCAGCTCGCGGCGCCACTGACCAACCCGCAACAGATCGGGCGGCGGCTGGCCATGGTGCGCTTTTTGGTGGCCAGTTCTCAGGTTAGGGCCGATTGCCGCGATGATCTCGGCGCCATGCCGGATGTGCTGCGCGCCTGCGGTCGTCTCTCGCTCGGCAAAGGCGGTCCGCGGGACCTTGCGGCCGTCCGCGACGCGTTGGAACGGGCTTCTGCCATGTCGGCCCGGCTAAGTGGCACCGGAGACCTGCCGCCAGGGCTTGCGTCTGTCGCCCGGGAACTCGCCACGGCTGCGCAGGGGACCTGCGCCGCCGCCAGCCGCAGCCTAGGCCGGGCGCTCACCGGCCAACTACCTGCAACCGCCAAGGAGCCGGGCTACGTGGCAAAAGGCTACGCCGTACGCCTCGACGAAGCGCGCCTGGAAGCAAACCGAACCCGAGAGGCGGTCGACCGGCTTCAGGCGCGTTACATAGCCGAAACCGGGATCAAGGCGCTGCGGATCCGGGTCAATACGCTGGTGGGTTACCACGTGGAGGTGCCGTCAGGGCAGGCCGGGGCGCTGAGCAAGGACTTCACCCTGCGCCAGGGGCTCGCGTCGTCCGCTCGCTTCCGCACCGCCGAGCTGGATGCGCTCGCGACGCAGCTGGAGGAGACCACTGCTCGGGCCGCAAGGGAGGAGCAGGCCGTGTTCACTGGGCTGTCCTACGCGGTGCTCGACGTCCGCGATGAGCTAACCCGGGTGGCCCACGCCGCGGCCGCGCTGGACCTCGTCGCCGGTCTAGCCCAGGCCGCTGCGGAGGGACTATGGACTGAGCCGGAGCTGGTCGAGGGCGCCGTCTTGCATATTGAGGGCGGCCGCCACCCCGTGGCTGAACGGCTGCTGGAGGCGCAGGGCCGAAGCTTCGTGGCGAACGACTGTGGCATGGGCGAAGGCAGCCGCATATGGCTCCTCACCGGCCCAAATATGGCGGGCAAGTCGACCTTTCTGCGGCAAGTCGCACTCATTGTGCTCATGGCGCAGGTGGGCTCGTTCGTACCGGCCGAGCGGGCGCGGGTAGGAGTGGTGGATAAGCTGTTCAGCCGCATCGGAGCCTCCGATGACTTGGCGGCGGGACGCTCGACGTTCCTCGTCGAGATGGTGGAAACGGCTGCGATCCTCCATCAGGCGACGGAGCGCTCATTGGTGATCCTGGACGAGGTGGGACGCGGCACGTCGACGCAGGACGGGCTGGCTATCGCGCAGGCCACAATGGAGCACCTGCACGACGTGGTGGGCTGCCGGACCCTGTTCGCGACCCATTTTCACGAGCTCGCCGATGCCGCGGACGCCATGCAGCACGCGGCCTGCATGGCGATGGACGCCTCGGCTGGCCGCCACGGGGACGTGTTTACATTCAAGGTCGCGTTCGGCAGAGCTGGACAATCATATGGCTTGAGGGCCGCTGCCATGGCAGGCTTACCCACGTCCGTGCTGGCGCGGGCGGAGGCACTGCTAGCAAGGCACAACGAGAGGAAGCCAGCAGAGACTTGATCCGGCGGGGTACCCCGGCCCGCAGAGCGCCCAAAGCCGTCGATGTTTACTCGCGATCTTATTTCTGTAGTTAACATGGGAAGCTTCACGGATGGCGGACGGGTCGGCGGTAAAAGACCCGTGTCGATAGCGCTTCAGGGCTGAGGAGCAAGCCTTGCTGGCCATCTCTCCCAAATTACTAACACGCGAGAACGATGATTATCGCGTGTTGATGCAGTCGTGCTTTTCAGTTCCGCACGCTACTTGAGCAGCATCTGCACGACCCTCTGGTGCCATCGTGGGTGTCCGACGCCTGCGCAAAGTCTTAGAGTGCGGCAGCGTAGCGACTGGCGAGCGTCTGGTCCGAAGAAGTCGGGTAGCGACCTCGTTCCGCCAATCCTGCGGTCCACAATTTCTTGCGGGCCAAACCTCGAATCAAAATGCCAGAGATTACCCGCTTTCACGATAGGAATCGGCATCGGCCAGTCAATCAAGAAAACCACCGTTTAACGCACCCACCGGAAACCTTTCTTGGGTGCGGCGGCAGTGGAGCTTAAGTGTCAACTTATGGATCGACCTGCCGCCCTGCGCCCGCGATGTGAGCGGAAACCTCTCGTGCGTTCCTAAGGGTTAAACTCCGTCCACCAGTCCCGCACGATGCGGGTTCGATATGTGGGGAGGGGACGGCTGGGAGCCCTTGCCACCAGCCTTGGATGCTAGACGGCCGCTGCCTGCTGCAGGGGTGCGGAGCACGGGCCCAGGCTTCCGGAAGACCTGAAGTGCGCCCGGCAAAGCCGTTACGAGACGTGGGGGTTATACTGCTGAGGCAAAGGCGATGCGGTGGCTGATCCCGAGATGCGGACGGATACGAAGCAGACGGCGCAGCCTGCCGAAAGCCAGCCTTCAAGTCAAACCGACAGTCATCGTCTACAATCTCAAGCGAACCGCGACGATAATGAGGCTACGCGGTGTTTGAGAAACAGACATAGGTGGGCAAACATGAGCCGCACAACAAGAGAACGGGCGTTTGCGCCTCGACATGCGCGGCGCCGGATTCAACGTCGTCGTTCTAGCAGAAAGCGTGCCGCGCACAGGTCTTCTGTGGTTGCCGTCCGTGGTGCAAGAAGTTTCTGATTCACTGAACCAGTGATCGACTGCGGTCTTTGAGGCCTTTGAATGCGGCGTTTTCAAAAGCCGCTGGCCGATATAGTGATCTGCGGATCGGGTCCCAATCTCATAAACGTACTCGAAGCACCCAGACCTGTGCTGGTTTCCCTGATCCGGATCGGCTCGATCATGCGCCCATATGGGTCATCGCCTTCTCACACCCCTACCGGTTCTGTTCAGATGCAGCTGAGATCAACTCAAGCCGTCGCGAACAGAACCGGATCCCGATAACTCTCCTGCTTCGTCAGCATGGCCCAGATCGCCCGCGCCATCTTGTTGGCCAGCGCGATCGCCACCAGCATGCGAGGCTTCCGGGCCAGCATCCGCGCCAGCCAGGTGCCGGGCGCGGGAGGCTTGCGGCTGGTCCAACCCACCCGCGCCATCGCGCCCACAATCAACAGCCGTCGGATATCAGCTTGTCCCGCTTTTGAGACCCGTCCGAGCCGCTCCTTGCCACTGGATGAAAACTGCCGGGGAAGGAGGCCGAGCCATGCGGCAAAGTCACGACCACTCTGGAAGCTCTCCATGGAAGGGGCAGATGACAGCCGTCTGCGAGACGCTCGGGGTGGCGCGGTCGAATATCGCGCGCCGCGTCGCGCAGGAGCCTTCTAAACGCAGGGTGCGTCCACCTCTGCCCGATGAGCCGTTGCTGAGCGAGATCATGGCAGTGATCTCTGAGATGCCGTCCTACGGCTATCCGCGGGTATGGGCGGTGCTTCGCCGCCGATCCAAGGCCCGAGGCGATCCACCCGCGAACCGCAAGCGTGTATACCCGGCTCATTAAGAAACGCCGCCTTCTCCTGCAGAAACATGCAGTTGGTCAGGCAGAACGTCTGAATGATGGCCGCATGGCTGTAGAGCAATCCATCTCCGCTGGTGTTCCGATGGTTTTGAAATTGCCTGCGACAATGCCGAACGTGTTCGCGTCACCTTTGCGCTCGACTGCTGCGACCGCGAGGCCATGAGCTATATTGCGACAGCGGCGGGCATCAAGGGCGAGGATATTCGCGATCTGATGGTCACGGCTGTCGAGCAGCACTTCGGCCGTCTCAACCGGTTGCCCGATATTTTGAATAGCTGACCGAAACAGCTCGTGCTACACAGCGGCCGACACGCGGCGGTATGCGCGCAATATCGGCTTCCTTCCTCTGCGAACGCCAATTGAAAGCCCGCAGTCCAACGGCATGGCAGAAGCCTTCGTGCGAACGTTCAAACGCGACTATGTGGCGTTCAATCCCAAGGCTCGACGCCGTGACCGTCATCCAATCGCTCGCCGCCTGGATCGACCATTATAATGCGTTGCATCCCCACCGCTCGCTTGGCTATCGGTCCCTTCGGGAGTTCATCGCTCTCAAAGCAACTTCAACCGGTGAGGTCCCACTGTCCGGAAACTGAGGGGCAACGATACGAGCTGCCTCGGGGCTACGGCCGAGATTGACCACCATCTTCCACCGGCCCGACCGCTATTTACCATAGCACTTCTACTGGAACGCTGTAACTCTGCGTTACAGTTTCCATCTTCGGAATTCCGTTCACTCATGGCATAGTACATATGTTGGCTGCGCAGAGCGATCTTGGCGCGGCCTTTAATAGCGCCGTGCATGAAGGGGAGACGTAGTATGAAACTCGCTTTAGCGGCCGTATTGTTATTTGGCAGCGCCGGTATCGCGTTCGCACAAGTTACACCGTCGATGGAAATGGCGACGAATAAGAATTGCAAAGGCGGTCTCACCGAACCTCAAGCCCGATATGCTGCTGATGCTGCAGGGTACGAACCGGCCAATAACATTATGCAGGACAAGGACTGCAACTGGGTGGGTGAGAATGCCACGAAGGGGACCTACTTGATTAACAATAAGACCGGCAAGGTTACCTCGACTAAATAGCACCCTTGAGTAATAGACGATGTTGGGATAATGTCTTAGAAACCTTCAACAATAACTGGGCATCACTTATTCACTAGACCGCCCGGGGCTCCCCTGTTTCTGACGCTGGCCGAGCTATGCGGGCGTTTTTTTGGTTTGCGGGACGGGCCGGTGGTGTCTGCGCCCGATCGGTCACAGGGTGAGCGCATTTGCCACGCCGCGGAACGATGCAGCTTCGGCGCAGGCGGCGGCGAAGGCGATACGGACATGGCAGGCCGTTCGGTGACCCGTGCCGCGATACTGAGCAGGCGCAAGCGGAGAGCGCCAATTCCGCGCGTGCAAGACCTGTGGTGCCGAGAGCGCATCGCGCAGGGTCAGCAGCTGCCAATAGGCGGCGGTATGCAGGATCAGGCGCATCTGGTTGGCCATCGGGGAGCGATATGACGTTCGGTCGGGGGCAAGTTGGCCCTTGTGCATCTTAATCAGGTTCTCGGCCTGGCCACGTGCGCAGTAAAGTGTATCATACACCCAGTCGGCAGTGCCGACTTGCAGGCTACCCCTGGGAAAGTGCCGTCGATTTCATGTACCGACCGATTGCCCGCGCGCGGCCCGTCTTTGCCGTATGAATAGCGAGGTCAAAGATCGGCGTCATCTCCCTCCTCGCTGTCGACGGCGGGAACATGTCCGTAGGTGGGACCGAGATGCTTCGCCTGCTCCAGGAGGGTCGGCTATGAGACGGACCAAGTCATTGGCCGAGGTGAAGCTGCCTGCACCGGTCAAGTCGCCCGTCAAGTCGGCCGACGCTTACATCCATCAGTCCGCAAATGGTGTTCCGCGGCGTGACGGAAGGCCTCGCTCAGAGATCGCGGTCGACATTCAAAGACGGCGTCTGGGGTCCGAACAAGTAGCGGAACAACCACCCACAGGCGTAGATCGCGGCAGCAAGTGCCACCCAACACAAAGCATCAAACCAGCCGTCCATAAGGGCGCGGCCATTCACAGAAAGGTCGCTTCCGCCGATCGCGAGCGCGGCAATGGCCGCCCCCACGCTCAGCCAATAGACAGCGACAGACAGGCGAATGAGCATGAAGCCTCCGTGGCCCTAGTTTCGCAGCGATCATGCTCGCGTCCCCACCTCGTGACACCCGGAAATCGATTTCATTTTGTTACCGCTCCTCAGGTAAGGAGCTGGTACGACGCCCACCTCTGTACCTCTGTCGCAACCCGAGTTCCTCAGAAACCGATGATCACTTCATCTTTCCCGATGCGGGTTAAGCTGCGCCGCCTCGCTGTGGGCCAGAGACCGAGCTGCTCGTCGAGGGTGCGAGCCGTCAAGATTGAGGCGCGTGTACAGCAGTCTTTTGCAACAGACGCTTCCTCTGGGGGGGATCCATCAGTCGCGGGACCTGTTGAAAGATTGGATCTTGACGCCCAATAATGCCACTCTGGCCGGCTGTCGGGGTGCCGATCCGTCGCCGTGGACGGTGCCCCAAATTGAACAGCGTCGACGGCATCTCGAAGTGCGTTCCATAGCTTCGAAGTGCTCTCGATGGATCCGTTAGTTAAAGCTTCATCGTGTAACTGTTCGTTACACAGAATCAGTACTTGAGCCCTTCAAACTGGTGTAGCGCTGACAGCGTTAGCAGTGGCCGACTACGGTTTGAGCAGCCAGACCGCGTCGCTAGCGGTAAACTCTTTCGACGTTGTTCGCACAGAAGCCACGCTTTAGATACCTGGAGTCTCACATGAAGCCTCATGCTGCTTCAATTTTGCTGCCGTTGCTTGCTCTCGGGCCTGCGTGCCATGCGCACGCGGCATCGGCGCGGCAAGGTGGGTGGCAGGGCCTCGACGTAACGGGACCGATAGCTCGGTACGTGGACGACACCAACATTGTGCGAAGCGGCGAAGACGTGATACTTTGGAGGCTGCAGGATTTCAGAGACCGCGTGACAGTCGGAGGGAAGAGGATTCGCTCGATCCGATATCAAGTCGAGTATGACTGCAATGCACAGCTGCGACGCGGTCTGTATTATGAAATGTATTCGGGCCACATGGCGGGCGGCAAACTGGTCGGTTTGAGCTACGCCATGGACAATTGGCGGGAGGTCGCGAGTGGCGCAGGTATGCGGATCGCCTGTGGCTTTCACGAAGACACAAAAAACTCTGTCAGCCTCGCAGAGCAGCCTCAATGATCCCCTTTTGAACTGAAGAGCCGGGTTGTATCGGCCTTCGGTGAATCGATCGGAGGAAAGCTCTGAGTTCAAGAGCGCCACTTGGTTCTATCCAGGGGCATTGTGGAGGGAGGCAGTCATAGCACTTGACCCTGCCCCCTGAAATGCCCCCGTTTTGAGTTAGGATCCGTCATTACATCTTTTCTTTGAGCCCCGCCGCACAGATGTTGACTATCCTGCTTTCATCCAGGGTCTGGTATTTCGCCTCCAGGCATTCATCCTAAACCGTTGGCAGTGGGCGTGTGAATCGTCACGTTCAAGCGGAATTATTGAGTTGGATCACGTTCCGGCGCGGTCGCCCTCACCGCCCGCCATGATTCTGCGGTTACTTCCATATTGAGTCGCGCCTGCATAACTAGCATCGCTCACGACCCTCATCTCACGTGAAATTCGCTGATTGCCGACTCCATTGCCTTCCATGCTCATCATGAGCAATATCCGGCTGCAGGAGGAGTAGGCGATCGGGATGGACACAATAATATTGCAACGTGGGCTATTGCCGCTCGCCCGAGTGCTCAGGCAGCTCGTCGGTAACGCCAACTATCTCAAATGGGTAGTCTTCCTCGTGATAGGAAGTCTGTTATCGACGCTCCCATCGGCCTCCGCGGCCACGCCCGATGCAAAATTGACGGATGGTTGGCTCCGACTCTTGCTTCCTTCGCGACCCGCCGCTGGTTACTTCACCCTAAGTAATTTTGGTGCCACGTCTCTCGTCCTAGTTGGAGCTGAGATAAAAGGCTGTAGCTCGGTCATGTTGCACCGTTCCACGAATAGCGGCGGGAGCGAAGCGATGGGAATGGTCTCGTCAGTGTCGATTTCTTCCCACGGCACAATTCGCTTCGCGCCCGGCGGCTATCATCTGATGTGCATGGGGCCGGATCCCCAGGTTCTGCGGATTGGCGGGATGACGACAGCCATTCTTCACTTCGCCGACGGCGGGCACCTCTCCGCGAGTTTCCAAGTGCGGGGGGCACGACCGTGAGGGCAACAGAGAGCCTTTATCGTCGCGATGTATTGGCACTCGTTCCAAGTATGGCGCTGGCGGCTCCGCTTGTCGCCTGCGACCAAGCTCCGCCGTGGCACGATATCGATGTAAGTGGCACATCGCCATCGCTCTCGTTCACGTTGCGGCGTGCCCCGGACGGCAAGCTAGTTACGCAAGCTGATATGCGCGGCAAGATCGTGATGCTCTATTTCGGCTACACCTTCTGCCCGGACGTGTGTCCGCTGACCCTGCAAAATGTCAACCAGGCGCTGACACGGCTGGGGCCTGCTGCGTCTGAGATTCGCTTCCTATTCGTGACCGTCGACCCTAATCGTGATTCGCTGAACGTTCTTGGCCAATACATGAGTCTCTTCGGACCGAACTTTGTAGGTCTGCGTGGGACGCCGGACCAGCTTGCGCGGCTCGCACAGCGATACCGGGTTGCCTACTCAGTAACTCCGCCGGGGAACGGACACGGGTACGAGGTTATCCATAGTGCGGTGATCTATGTCTTCGACCAAAGCGGTGCGGCGAAACTTCTAGTTCCCTCCATGGCATCCCAGACGCCAGACATTGACGGGCTTGCGGAAGACCTCCAGCGGCTCACTCGTTCCCATCCGACCTGGCTAGGTAAACTCGAAGCTCTTGTATGAACCGACGCCTGACTCTTCTGACCACCGTTTTGTGCTTGGCTCTAGCGGTCGCCGTGCCGTTCAACGCGGCAACAGCCTCCGATGATGTGAGTGGCCAGAACATCTACATGCATGGGTCGCCTGAGGGTGCCGCACCCTGCGCGGCCTGCCATGGCCTGCAAGCCCGAGGACGTCCTGGCATGGAGGCACCGGCTCTGGCCGGGCGGCCGGTGGCGTTGCTGGAAGAGCGCCTCACATTCTTCGCGAGCGGCAAAGGCAATGCGATCATGCGGATCATCGCCGGCAAGCTCACCGCGCGGGAGCGGAGTGCGGTCGCGCGCTATGTCAGCGGTCTCCCTGCCGCTGAGTAACAGATGTCGGAAAGCCGGACCACGGCAAGAAAGATCGAATAACTAACGACACGGCGTGAGGAGATCCACGGCTAATCGGCATGCGCCTGCTTGAGATGTCAGATCGACCGTCTCGGCGACCGCTCTATCAGATCAGCCTTCTGCCACCTCCTCGCCCTCGTTGTCCGCGTTATCGTAGGTGCCGGCGCGGTCATGTTTCGAGACTAATTGGCCTTGTTCACAACATTCTGTTCCTGGAACACTTCGCTTTCGCTTACCGTGCGCGCCCGCGCACCTCGCCAAGCCTGGGGACCTTCGGCCATCCTAGTTCCCGCCGACACAATCACACGTAGCGTCGAGATTTATTCCGGATGATGTCGATCGAAAACAACATGGCGTAAGGGTTGGCAATGCCTGTTCCAGCACCTGAGCTTCATGGCCGACCGAACTGGTGGAAACGGGGCCGAAAGAGGACCCATCCAAACTGTCGGGCGGAACAATCTCGATCAGTCCATCAACGCAGACCATGAGCTAGAGGTGGTGTTGGACGAGGTCGCGTACTTTGGCCGCATTAGCCGTTCGTCAATTGTGGAGCTTGAAGGTGATCGCAACATTATTTGGATGGTCCCGTCCGGGAGTTCGGCGGCCTCTTGAATTCTAGTCGAACGGATACGTCAGCCTAGTATCTGGAAAGAGCGTTGAGCTCCGCCCGATCACATGCCCATTCGCCACCCGGGCGGGATGCCTGCGGCTATATGCTTTGCCTGTTCGCCGGTCTCATGGTGGCGTGGCTCTGTCAAACCTACCCGTCGCGCCTGCCGGTCTGGGCGCCGACTGAATTCTCCTGGCCTACCTTCCTCTGCTGCTCCGGCGGATTGTGGTGCTATGGGCAAGGACTGATCCGCACGCCATCCAAGGCCCGACCCTCGATTTTGCGGCAGGTATGCTTTGGCGTTGGGGTGCTATCTGTCTATGCCGTTTTGCAGACACATTTCCTTTACTTCGCGCAGCATGTTTTCTTTCTCAATCGATTACAGCACCTGGTGATGCACCACATCGGCCCTTTTCTCATCGCGGCAAGCTGGCCCGGCGCGACACTGGGGAAAGGCGCCCCGCAGCACGTTCTGCGCCTGACGCGGAACCGCTGGCTCAGCGGGGCGATCCGTGCCGTCCAGCATCCGGTGCTTGCCTCCTTTCTCTTCGCCGGTCTTATTCTGCTCTGGCTCGTGCCCTCCATCCATTTCCGGGCGATGATCAGTCCACGCCTCTACGCAATCATGAACTGGAGCATGGTGCTCGATGGCCTTTTCTTCTGGTTTCTGGTCCTGGATCCGAGACCGCAGCCCATCGTGCCCCTTTCTTACGCTGTCCGGCTGCTGCTGGTCTTTGGGGTGCAGCTGCCACAGATTATCGCCGGCGGAGTCATTCTCTTCACGAACGGAGACCTCTACGCCTATTACGACCTTTGCGGACGCTTGTTCCCGGCGATCGGGGCTCAGCTCGACCAGGAGATCGGCGGCTCGATCGTCTGCTTCGGCGGCGGCATGATGAGTGCTGTCGCGGCCTTCTTTATTCTCGAGAGGATGTGGCGGGACGAGCAACAGCGGCATGCTGAGGAGGCCGCCTCTACGGAAGGCGGATGCAGCTGGGAAGCGACGCCGCCAGCGGTCGAAGAGACAATTTCAAACAGACTTCCGCGGCGGCTGGATGAAGGCGGCGACAGCCATCCAGACCACACCGAGCGCGACGCACATGCAGAAGGCGGCGGCAGGACCGCCGTACTGCGAGGCAAGTCCGCCCAAGGCGCCCCCGACGAAAAGCCCGGCCGACTGGGCTGTATTGTAGACACCGAGAGCTAGGCCTTTGCGCGCCGCTGGCGCGCTGCGCGATGCCAGGGAAGGGAGCAACGCCTCGAGAAGGTTGAAGGCGACGAAGAAGAGGAACAGGGCACCAACGAGAACGGACGCTCTGTCATAGCCAATGGCGAAGGCGAGCATGGCCAGCGTCAGCAGCGTGACGGCGCCAATCAGCACCGGCCGCATCAAGCCTCGGCTCTCCGCCCAAATGATGCCGGGAACGGCGATGATGAAGGACCCAATGGTCGTCGGCAGATAGACAAGCCAGTGATCCTGGACCGCGATGCCGGCATGGGTCACCAGAGCCAAAGGCACGACCAGGAAGAGCGTCACCTGCATGAAGTTAAGTGCAAAGATCGAAAAATGCAGGCGCATCAACGTCGGCGTCAAGATAGTGCGCAGCGGTTCTAGAGCCGTTGCTTGGGCTGCCGGTGCCATCGGCACGTCGGGCACCACAAATACTACAAGGCCCATGGCAATGAAGGCCAGCAGGGCGGTTAGAAAGAACATTCCCGGTACGCTGACGAGGCGATAGAGAACAGGGCCGGCGACGAGCGAGATGATGAAGCTGATCCCGATCATCATGCCGACCATCGCCATAGCCTTAGTGCGATTCTCCTCATGCGTACCGTCTGCGATCATCGCTGAAATCGCAGCCGAGATGGCCCCTGCCCCTTGGATCGCGCGCCCCAAGATGATCATCGGCAGGGTGTGCGAGAAGCCGGCGAAGATCGATCCAACTGCGAAGACGGACAGACCCGCAAGCATGATCGGCTTACGCCCGAAGCGATCGCTCGCCATGCCCCACGGGATCTGCAGCACCGCCTGCGTTAGGCCGTAGATGCCTAGGGCCAAGCCGACGAGGCTATGTCGGTCTCCGCCTGGAAGACTTCTCGCATAGATCGCAAAGACGGGAAGAATCAGGAAGAGGCCAAGCATCCTGACGCCGTAGATCGACGCCAGGGTCACGCTAATGCGGCGCTCAACCAGACTCATGCGCGGCCTTCGGCTTCGGTTTGTCTCCTCAGCTACGTCCCTGCGAGGTCGCATCGATGATTTGCCGTCTGCGGTCATAGCTCTCCAGTGGATTGTTGCGAGGCGTGGGATGAAGGAGATCCGCGGGTCATGAGGCGCAGTTGTCGTGTCACTTGACACTCGCACCAAGCACGCGAGCGAGCAACCCGATGTCGACGAACCCATCGGGAGGGACCACCCAGTGTGCGGCACATTTCCTTCATTTCGGCTTGTCCGCGAGAATGCGGATAGCTAGGAAATGAAGATTCTGTAACTTGCAGAAAGCGCTTTGCGGGCGCACCGGGACGATATGGGATCGTGCCGGACAGCATGACTGCAGCGAAGAGCGTCTATCGCACGACGTGGCATGAGACCGACTTCGGTTCCGGTGCGCTGATCGTTGGCGGCCTCGTCCTCTGGTGGGCCTCCCGACGTTACCCAGCGGAATTGCCAGTCATCGCTCCCTGGGATTTCTCCCTTCTCGAGTTTCTGGGCACGCTGCTGCCGCTGTTCTGGTATTTGCGGGGTCTTGTCCGTTCGCCGCAACAGGAGCGCCCAAACCTCGCACGACAGCTCGCCTTCATCAGCGGCGTTGCGATGATCTATACGGTGCTGCAGACCCATTTTGTCTATATGTCGCAGCACATGTTCTTTCTGAACCGAGTGCAGCATCTCGCGATGCATCATCTCGCTCCCTTCCTCATCGCGCTATCATGGCCCGGTGACACGATTGGCCGTGGCATGCCGGCGGCGATCCGCCTCAAGCTGCAGAGCCGATTAGTGAAGACGCCACTCCACGTCGTCCAAAATCCAGTCGTAGCAGGCGTGCTATTCGTCGGACTCATATCCCTCTGGCTCCAGCCCTCTATCCACTTCCACGCCATGGTCTCGCCGGTTCTATACGACATCATGAATTGGAGCATGGTGATCGATGGATTGCTCTTCTGGTTCTTCGCGCTTGATCCCCGTCCAGCGCCGCCGGCCCGATCCGCCTATGCCGTCCGCCTCCTCACCGTCATCTTGGTAATATTTCCACAGATCCTGATCGGGGCGCGGATTACCTTCGGCGGCACCGCGCTCTATAATTACTATGATTTGTGCGGACGTCTTTTCCCGTCGGTGAGCGCCCTGCACGACCAGCATCTCGGCGGCCTTATCGTTTGGATCCCCTCATCGATGATGAGCTCCATCACCTTTCTGCTGATCATGAACAACGTTCGCCTGCAGGAGGACAAGGCCTGTGGTGGAAACGGACAAGACGATATAGCTGCCGGCGATGGCATCGTTGTCTCCTCGAGCAGCTGGACGGGACGCTGAGGGATGTGGCTCCGCAGCTTGCTGTTGATCTGATCCCCGGGGTTGGACCAAACCACTTCATCGCCGCAGGCTACGATCCAGAGTTATGCGATTCCGCTCTAGATCCAAAACGAGAACCGAATGAGCCAGCCGAACACATAGCCTGCGACAATCCAGAGCGCCCCGGCGAAGATCACGAACCCATTGCTCATAAACCACATATTCTCCTTGAACACCTTCGAGATGCCGATGAAGAGCAGTGCAAACGCAGCGGCGACGCAGGCCCAATAGACGATGACAGCAATCCGGCTCAACATGACCATTCCCTCCAAGGGCTGCGGCCGGCTTAGGACCGGGAGCAGGCGGTTGCGGCACCTTGGTGCAAGACGACGCGTCGAAAGTTAGCCCACCTAGCTCGCCTTGCAGCGCTGTTTGCTCCCAGGAAAGTCCGAACATCCTCCAAGCTTGGCGTTCCAAATGAATTGGATGTTTGGCCCGAGCGAGCGAACCACCACGGCATGAATGCTAGACACCCGCCCGGTCATGTCGAAATGGAAGATAACCGTCCCTGACCGCGCGCCGTAGCCGCTCCCGTAGCTGCTCATAAAGCTGAGACCACCATCGTAGCTGGTGCGGCCGGACACTTGCATGGCCCGAACCACCTTGGCCCTCGACGCGCACCTCAGACTGGTGAGGAAATGCCCCGTGAGATGTGCGCTCGATCGTCCCTGATGGGTAGCCTCTGCGCCGCTCCAGCGGCGCCCAACTGTGAGAGCACCGAAAAGTGTTGCGATCGCCAGAACTATCTGAGGAGGCAGCCACCGCCGCATCAGGTTCCTCCACACCGTCGTCGGATGCAGTATCGCCACCCCTGACCGCAATTCGCAAGCCGCGCAGTACGACTAGTTCGTAATTGACAGACGACCGACATGCTGGCCATCGTAACAATCTCCGCCGTGAGCCTGCTGATCCTTCATATACCATTGCTGCACAACCTGGACACCTTGGCAGGACGTTCTCCGTTTCAGCGCTTGCTTTGTGGATCGACGCCCGCCGTGTTGGTGCCCTTCCGGTCAATACGTAGACGTTAATCCGACCGCTTGCCTATTTCTGCTCTACCATTTCGTCGCAGATCTACCTATTGGCGCTTATTGTGAAGCGCCGAAGTAACGTGAGAGTGTGGCCATCACCACATCGACCCAGGCACTGAGATCCGCGACAACCCCGGCCGTTGCAACGGCCGGGCGCTCATACGCCTGCCCTCCCAAGCAGGTCGCGGACAAGCGACAGTGCGACCTTGATTTCCTTGTTTTCGCAGCCCTCCTCGAGTTGTCGCCTGTGTTCTTGGCGGATGATCTCCTCGAGAACGCTTGCTTTCGCCCGCAATCCCTCGGGTGTCGCAGCGATTAAATTCGACACTCGCTGGATGACGACGCCAATGCGGGTCCAAAGGCCGTCTGGCGCATTAGAGGCGTCCGCGTGATTGTTCCCGGGATTGTCCTTGATCGCCTTCAGAAAGCTTTGTCCTCGCCGCGCATGCGGTGGAAGTCGGACGCGACTTCCACCAGTTCGCTGTACGGCTCCTGGACCTTGGCGGCTTGCGCCAGGATGTAGGTCGCGAGCGAGTGACCAGCCTGATACTCGTATGCTGGCTGATTGCTAGGGTCGTTCTGACCAGCCTGAGGGCGACTGCGGCTTTCGCGGCGAGCCCCCCTAGCGTCGTTACTGATGTCGCGTAGATCGATGAAATCAGTTCGTTGCGCCGATCTCTAACCTGCTGGTCGAAACGCACACTGGTGGCCAGTTCGGGAGAGCCCGGTATGCCGTCCCCAGCGGCCTCAGACAACCGATCCATCTCGTTCTCGATCTGCATGGGCTCACCACACAGGGATATGAGCCAAGCATCGCGGCCGATAGGTGTAGCCTCCCCGCCAGCCGCTGGCATGTTGCGAGACCTTCCAGGGGCGAGGCACGGACGGGTGGCTGGAACCCCTGTCCGTGCCGCCTGCCGTTCGGCCGCACCCGTCCCGTGGGATCTAGCGTCCTCCGGGGCAATCGCCGGAGGCTGCGTCCAACAGCTGACCCATTGATAGTTAGCCTGAGTGTTGGCCGGTTAAGGACAAGCCGTCACGGGCTTCCCGCGTCCCGGGCCTGTCTGCCAGCGGACCGGATTTTTAAGGCCTCATCGGTGTCGGAACCAGAATCCTCGTGCTCAGCCATCAAGATGTCCTCCGACCGTCATTGCCGCTGAGACCGCCCTCACGGGACAGTTGGGGATGATAGTCCCGCGGCCTCATCACAGTTTGAGGCGAGCTCGGTGATGAGGGAACGGAGAGATGACTTGCCGGTCGGCGCAGGCGACATAATTCCAGGCATTCCGAACACCCTGAAGGGCTCATAGAATGCCAAACATCGCGCAGATTGATGTTGCTGTCGGAGAGAAGCCGGTTCCCGGCGAGAAGTTCATCATAACTCTCCAGGAGAACAGCGAGATGCTGGGGATGCTGGATCATGGCAGGACGTTCCGCTTTGTCTCACCCTCAAGCGATTACCAGCTGGACTGCTAACCTACACCGAATGATCCCTACTCTCGGCCTCGGGCCGCGGTCGGGCCACGACTGGGCAGGACGGGATGTTATTCGCGAAATCGGGTGCGAATGCTAATCGAGAACCTTAGCCACAAATAACCCGTAGGTGTCGCTGGTGCCGACTTCCTGCACGCGCGTTCCCTTTTCATCAGGGTAGACATTCTTCCATCTCGCCTCAAAAGCGACATGGACCTGCGAAATGTCGTTGACGATCGACTCCTGCTGATCCGAGGGCAGCGTCTTAACTGCCGTGGCGATCACGGTTGCGAGGGCCCTTATACAGCCCATGAGATAGTCGGGCGTAATCTCGTCTGGTGTCGTCGGTTCCCTCAAAGCCGCGGTCCTCTTGGTAGATGCGCGTTGGTTCGTCCGCCCGACTTCTGCGCCATATGACGGCGGCCTCTGCCAGGATAGGATGACCCAATGGACGGCTCGTCAAGCTTCATGAGCGGAAGTTCGCAGCCCTTCACGCCTAGGCAATCTCCCTCTAGCTAGACTCGGGGCCCGGGATACTCCGCAGCTACTATGGAGCTTCGAACCAGCGAGATGCCTGAGCGGGTCGGCAACGTCATCTACTGGCTTGCCTGGTTGCGTCCGTTGTGCTCGTGATTGTCGGCAACATGGTCTTCGCGGCATTGGGTGGCACGATCACGCAGACTTGGACCGCCTTCGTAAACTGGGCGCTGCTGGCTGCCGCCATCTATGGAGTGGATTGACTGGTGCGGTTCTTCACTTTCCGCCTTTGAACGCATTAGTCGCGACAGGTTGAGTTGTGACACGTCGACCACGCCCAAGTTCGAGATCATGCCCGAATTCCCGGACTCTCCATTTCGCAGGCTGAATACGACTATCAAACCGGCCAGCTGCAGTTGTGGTTCCGGGACAGCGCGGAGCACAGCACCTACCAGAACGTGCCGGCGACGGTATACGAGAATCTGCTAACTGCTGGCTCCAAAGGTCGATACTTCGAGCTTATGATCCGCGCCCGCTATCCATCCGAACGCCGCTGATCGCCAGGCAGAGCTGAGGCGATGCTGTCGGTGCTGCGGTCCAAGGTGTCGAGCCAGCCAGTCTTAAACAAGCGGGCGCTTCTTCAGTGCTTGTGGCCGCGATTAGCTAATCGGAGTCTAAGGGGATGCGACTGGCGATCTGTTTGAGAAGGCTTCGATCTTCCTCGGAAGCCTCAGATGGAACTGTCACAACAAGACGGAGCTCCGGGCGCTCCTCGCGAAGTTGGCGTGCGGCGCCGAGTAAAGCCCTGAGATCGTAGAACAGCCGTTCTGCCTCGTGTTCCCCGTCGGACGCGAGCAGTTTCAGGCACCACTTGGGAGCCAGCGCGACGTTCATGGGCTTTTTGTTGTCATCCCTGCACAGTGAGCGGAAGCGCCGGGACGGACAACTCACTTGCCCGCGATGGCAAATGTCACCCCGGTGAACGACAGAGTCCTTCATTGCGTTGATGACGGCTCATCGCTCGACCATCTTCAGAACGCTGAACACGCGGCCCGGTCATTCGCCCTGCGCCGCGCCCTGAAGGCGGCGTTACTACGCTTCTGCGTTGTCGGCAGGGGTTGGGGCGGTGTGCCATGGCTTCCAGACGAGTGGGCGGCGGTTCATGAGGTCGTCTAGTCACGGTGACGGGTCGGTGCAGTGGCGCCCGACGTCGCCGCCGAACGCCACTGCCACTCGAGCTGTTTTAACGGACAGCCCCACCTACTCCCAGTCCAGCGTCACCCAGGCCTGGCGCGGGACCGATGCCGGGACTGGTGCCATAGTAGGTGTCGATGTCAGCGCTACGTCGCTCATCCCACAGGCTGAGATCACCAGCCGCAAGGTCCTGGTCCTCCCATCCACAATCGGCGCGATCACACGCAGGCTAATAGCAATCCGACCACTTTAGCGCGGAACTGCTTGGTGCCTCCCGGCGAGCAGGCCCCGCTTCGCCGAACTTGCCTGGCTGCCGTCGAAAACTGCACGGTCACCGTAACGGGCTCGCCGCAGTCCTTTCGGCTTTCGAGCGTGACCTCGGTGGTTTGGACAGGCTACGCTCACCGGTGAACGAGTGGGCAGCCCGGGTCACCTGGAAGATACCATCGACCGATGCAACCGGACCGGCGATCCGGCCTACTCGATAGGAATTTTCATGGCAGATCGCCCCCTCTCGATCGACATCCGCCATCCGCTGATGCTGAAGGCGAACGACCTTGTCCTGCTGACGCGGGAAGACGGTGAGATCCCGCAGCTAATCCCGGGTTTTGGCCTGTTCTATCGGGACACCTGTTATCTCGCGTTCTATGCGCTCCGCCTCCATGGGACGGCGCCGCTGCTACTCATGTCATCTGACGGAGAGGGTATAGCGGCGCAGATGAACCTCACGAACAGCCATCTCTCCACCGCGAAAGGACGGGTGATCGCCGATCACAAACTTAGCCTACGGCGGACATTTCTGGTTCTGGCCGACGGTCCCGTGTTCATCGATACGATCAGCGTGCGTAATTTCTCCACCGACAACGTGACACTCCCTTTGTCACTGGAGTTCGCGACCACCTTCGAGAGCATGTTCGTGCTGCGTGGCTCACCCGTAGGGAAGCGAGGCCAACTTCAAATTCCACGCTGGGACGGAACCGCATTGCGGTTCGCCTATCACGGTGCGGACGATATTCTGCGTACGCTGCTGGTCGAGTTCTCCCTGACGCCGGTCTTGGCACCGAAAACGACCGAGCAGGGCATCGCCCACTTTCAGCTCGACCTCGCGCCAATGGCGACGGAGGAGCTCATGGTGACTTGCCGCGTCGATGAACGGCCAGTCGGCAGCGAAACGCTCCTGTCTGCCGGCGCCCCGCGTAGTGTTTCGGCAATGCGCGCGGCGCAAGCCACGGCGTCCGCAGCGCTGCTGGACGGCTACGCCGGGATCGAAACCGCGAACCAGGGCTTGGGCGAGGTGCTGGCGCGTTCGCTCACGGACATTGCCTTGCTGGAGGTCAGGCGAGGCGAGAGCAGGTTCACCACGGCCGGGATGCCCTGGTTCGTCGGCCTGTTCGGTCGCGACAGCCTACTGCCGACCATCCAATGCCTCGCCTACAACCCCTCCCTAGGGGCTCGCACGGCGAAGGCGCTTGCCCTTTGGCAAGGCACCAGGGACCACCCCTTCACCCGGGAGGAACCCGGCAAGATCTTGCACGAACTGCGGGTTGGGGAATTGGCCCATTTGCACGAGGTGTCGCAAACGCCGAGTTACGCGTCGGTCGATGCGACGCTCTTGTTCCTGATCGCGGTTGCCAAGCACGTTCGCTGGACCGGCGACCTGCAGATCTTCACCGCGCTTCGCTCCAACGTCGATCGCGCCCTGTCCTGGCTGGATCGAAAGACAGCCGAGAACGCGGCGGGATACGTCACCTATGACGGCCTCGCCGACTGCGGCCAACCGGTCAACCAAAGCTGGCGTGACTCCGGGACAGGCGTGTTGCGTTCGGACGGGAGCTATCCGCGGCCGCCTTTGGCCCTGGTCGAGGTGCAGGGCTACGCCTACCAGGCCCGCCTACTGATCGCGGCCGTGTTGCGGCGCGCCGGCGATGATGGAAGGGCCGACGCACTCGAATTTGCGGCAGCTAAGCTACAGGAGCGGTTCCTGCGCGAGTTCTGGATGGATGGCGAAGGTTGCTACTGCCTCGGTCTCGAGCAGGATGGCCGCCAGATCACATCGGTTACGTCTAACGCGGCTCAGGTGCTATGGACTGGCATCGCGACGGCAGACCACGCTCGCAAAACGACGGAGCGCGTGATGCGGCCGGACATGTTCTCCGGCTGGGGCATCCGCACGCTCTCAGCGGACCATGCTGCCTTCGATCCGCTCGCCTATCAGCAAGGGAGTGTCTGGCCGTTCGACAACGCGCTGATCGTGTCCGGCTTGCGCAGGTATGGCGAAGATGCGGCGGCTCTGCGCATCACCGCCGCGACCCTGGACGCAGCACGCGGGTTCCGCAACGGCCGGCTGCCGGAGTTCATCGCGGGCGTGCAGCGCCTGCCGGGCGACGCGCCCACCCACACGCCCCGGGCCGACCCGCTGCAAGCCTGGTCGGCGGCCGCGATGCCGTTCATGGTAAGCGAGTTGCTTGGCTTGGACGCAGACGGGTTCGCCAGGCGCCTGCACGTACGCCGCCCGCTATTACCGGACGGCGTCGACACGCTGGTGCTGCACCGGGTCAGCATCGGAGATGCCACCGTGTCGTTGCGGTTCACACGGCATGCAGATGGTTCATCCGCGGCCGTTATCGCCAATGAAAAGGGCGTCGAAGTCATTATCGACTGAGGTGCACAAGCTGTGAATTCTGCGCGGCATGGTCAATACCGCCTACCAGCTCGACCAATCCAACTGAGCGCCTTCTTCAAAACCCGGCCGTGTGCTAGCCACTTAGCACCAGTGCGGCATTTTGCCAGCCGCGAACGCGAGAAGGCCTGGGGAAAGTGCAGATTTTGCAATGGACTTCGTGCAACAGTTTCCCGCCGCTGGGCAGCAATATTAGCCGCGCGAACAATGATTGGGCATCTATTTGCCGTCCCTGCAGGGCGGCCTGACGCGCGCCACGCAAAAAATTGTTAAGACAATGCCCCTGGCGTTAGCGTCGGGTGCCGGTTTCGGGCCTGATTGGCGCCCAGCTGCTCCGCGCCCGAAGGTCGTTCGTGATATCTACTTCAAACCCTGAGAAAGATCACTCATCGTGACGAACTCCGGCGCTCCGCTCACGGCCCCACCGCTACCTGCTGGTCTACTAGAGACTGCCGAGGGTCGGCGCCTCGCTGAAGCAGACTCGGCTGGCTGGCGTCGCTGGGGGCCCTACCCGAGCGACAGACAATGGGGGACAGTGCGGGAAGACTACAGCGAGGAGGGCAATCCCTGGGAGTATTTCCCGCACGATCATGCGCGAAGTCGCGCCTACCGATGGGGAGAAGACGCGATAGCCGGCTTTGGCGACGAGCGACTGCTGTGGTGTCTAGGGCTTTCCTTGTGGAACGGTCACGATCCGATTCTCAAAGAGCGGTTGTTCGGTTTGACCACGCCGAAGGAAACCATGGTGAAGACGTCAGAGAGCTCTATTTCTATCTCGATGCAACGCCGACGCATTCCTACATGCGAATGCTCTACAAGTATCCCCATCAAGCATTCCCCTATGCGCAGATGCTAGAGGAAAATAGGCGACGCGACCAAAGCCAACCAGAGTTTGAGATCCTCGACACCGGTGTGTTCGAGGGCGACGCATACTTTGTGACGTGATGGTTGAATATGCGAAATCGGATCCCGACGACCTGCTCATGCTCATTACGGTACGGACCCGATCGAGCCAATCGGCCTCACTTCATGTTCTCCCGCATCTTTGGGCGCGCAATACATGGTCGTGGGACCAAGGAGTGGCAAAGCCACGACTAGAACTCCAAGGCGACTTTGTTTTAGCCCAACACCCGGAGCTGCCACCGATGCGCTTGGCAGCCGACCAACCGGTCACATGGCTCTTCTGCGAAAATGAGACCAACGTCCGCCGCCTCTATAGCGTCGATACGCCCGGCCCTTTTAAGGACGGCATCAATGATTTTCTCATAGAGTCGGATGTGGAGGCTGTCCGCAAAGATTGCGGAACCAAATGTGCCGCCCATGTTCAAATCGAACTTGCGCCATTTGGCAGCAGCACTGTCAAGCTTCGGTTCCGGCTTGCAGACACTGTTACAGTATCCTTCATTGACTTCGACACGATCTTCTCAGAACGGAAGGAGGAGGCCGACGAGTTCTACAAGGCGCTTCAGCGCGGGATCGAGGATGCCGACAGCTGCCTCGTACAGGGCCAGGCACTTGCTAGCCTGATTTGGTCCAAACAATTCTACTATTTCGATGTCCGACGCTGGCTAGAGGGTGATCCGACGCAGCCACCGCCCCCATCCGCACGACGTCAGGGACGCAATTCCGAATGGCAGCACTTGAGCAACGCCCATATCGTCTCGATGCCTGACAAGTGGGAATACCCATGGTACGCATCCTGGGATTTAGGTTTCCAGGCCGTTAGCTTCGCCCTCGTCGACCCAGAATTCGCGAAATCTCAAATTCTGCTCTTGCTCCTCGACCGCTACATGCATCCCAATGGCCAGAACCCCGCTTATTATTGGGCCTTCGGTGACGCTAACCCGCCGGTGCACGCATGGGCCGCCTGGCGGGTCTTCGAAATGGATAAAGCGCTGACGGGTCGCGCCGACCATGCCTTTCTTGAGCGTGTTCTCCATAAGCTGCTTCTCAATTTCGGATGGTGGGTGAATCGTGAAGATGCTGGAGGCCGCAACCTCTTTCAGGGCGGCTTCCTCGGCTTGGACAATATCGAGATCTTTAACCGCTCTGCCCCTCTCCCCACTGGAGGCAACTTGGATCAGGCCGATGGCACCGCCTGGATGGCAAGCTATGCACTACACATGATGCGCATCTCTCTGGAGCTCGCGTGCGCTAACGTGGCGTACCAGGACGTCGCCACCAAGTTTTTCGAGCATTTCCTGTATATCGCTGAAGCGATGAGCCAAGCGGGCCATGGTTCCGGCCTTTGGGATGAGCAAGACTCGTTTTTCTACGATGCCCTCTGCCTGCCAAGTGGAGAAACGATGCCGTTACGGGTGCGCTCCCTCGTTAGATTGATCCCTCTCATCGCGGTTCAGGTGCTAGAGCCAGAGGTGATTCGTTCTCTCCCAATCTTTGCTGAGCGGCTCGACTGGTTTCTTGTGAACCGACCCGATCTTGCTCGTCTTATCTCCAACTGGAGCGCCACTGGAGAAGGTGAAACGCGCCTGCTCGCCCTGTTGCGCGGCCATCGGATGAAATCCCTGTTGAAACGGATGCTAGACGAGGCGGAATTCCTTTCGACCTATGGCATTCGGGCGGTTTCAAAGTTCCACGAGAAGAACCCATATGTATTTGATCATGTCGGTCATCATGCGGAGGTCCGCTACTTGCCCGGGGAGTCGGACTCGCGCCTTTTTGGCGGGAACTCCAACTGGCGCGGACCGATTTGGATGCCGATCAACTACCGCCTGATCGAAGCGCTATTCGAGTTCCATCGTTACTACGGCGATCGTTTCATGGTCGAATACCCCTCGGGTTCGGGCGCCATGCTATCGCTTCATCAAGTTGCGACGTTGCTGAGCCAACGCTTGGTTAAAACCTCTACCGTCGGAACTGACGGTAGGTGGCCGGTTATGGCAGCCTACCCACAACTTCAGGGTGACCTCGAGAGCCGGGACCTTTTGCTTTTTCACGAATATTATCACGGTGACAGCGGCCGTGGTGTCGGAGCTTCCCACCAGACCGGCTGGAGCGCCACTGTTGCGTTGCTGCTGCAACCGCGGCCCGGATAAGTTCGGCAGTCGGATTCTCGCTCGCGAACAAATGAAGTTCTTTCGCCCAGCAACGCCTTGCCTTATTCGAGTGGAGCTCTTTTTTCGGAAGTCCACTGCTCTTCGTCAAACTAGCCGTGCATCGGGTCACCGCTGCGAGAGCGCCTATTTCGATGTGATATCTGGCCGCGGCTTGCTCTCAACGGTTCAACGTCAAACCTTTCATACCCTCTCAGTTTAGCTGCAACCTCTCCTCGTAGGCGCGGGCACGCATATTCTTCGGCTTCCAAGCCGGACTAGAGCGAACGTCCGCACGTGTCATGGCCAAATAAAACGTCCTGCTGTCCCAGTTTATTTTAGCGACTGTGATTGGAGGCAAAACCACTTGCTTTCCAAACCACCAGTTTCTCGTATCGACTACGACATAGCTGACCGACCAATCAATATCATCGAGCAACAGCTGTTGAACGTGCCCGATCGCGCCATCCTTTGCCTGGATGTGGTAGCCGGTTACGGCGGAAATGCTGCGAAGCTGAGAAACGACATTCTCACCACCGTCGAGATCGGTGGCCCGCATTGGCGAGATGCCTTTGGCGGCGAACGCCCCACTCGCTCGGGCCGCAGCGATCTGTCTCAGGTGTTCGCCATAGCCCGAGAGTGGGTCCATTCCAAAATACCTCCAAAGATCCAGCTCCTTCTGCAAAGAAACTGGCTGATCGTGAAAAATTCCTGGGCTTCCTTGGACCTTTGCTGTCGTAAGCGTCACCTGAATCACTCGACTCTCGGTGTCGACCCTTTCGACCACCGATGGAGGAATGAGGACTTTCCGCGCACCCAAGGAGTCTTTGATTGCAACAACGAACCAGCGGACCTTCCATCCCCCATCTTCAAAGAGGACGTCAGCTAGCGTTCCACGGCCGCCGTCTATCATCTCTACCTTAAAGCCCTTGAGCCTTCTTGATGCGAATATCACTTGCCCGTCCCTTTTCTTGACCGGGCCGCTTGGGCCCCTGCATGCCTCGTCGGCCGCAGCCGATTTCGTGTGAGAGCCCGCGACGCCCGGTGGTATGCGCCTTCTCGTGTGTGAATATCCACGCAATCTGCTTAAGCGTGGCCGTTTTTTGGTCTAGACCGGCTGAAAGCTGCTGGTGGGATGTTCCTGGGTGGGCAGCCAGCAGGCCTCGGACACCCGCGGTCTGTATTGATTCTGACCGCCTATACCGTTTGGGTGTCAACTACCGTCGTCACGCGGAGAGACCTGTCTCCCGTTTCGATGCCGGCTGAATTGCGCCATACTGGATTTGTGAAGAAATCTGTTTTGCCTGTTCCTCCGCGGCCGCTGCCTCGGACATGCCGACCAATATCTTGTTCCGCATTGATTGGGCCAGATCATCTCCGCCCAGGGCCGCATTTTCCAGCCAGGCATAGGCTTTGGGCACGTCCACGGGCACTCCTAAACCTGAGCCATAGATTCTGCCAAGCTCGCGTTGCGATCCATTGTCGCCTGCAAACGCCGCTTTACTCAGCCAGGTTTGCGCCAATCCGAAGTCCTGAAGCGTCTTGTCGCCTCGAAGGTAAAGGCCGCCAAGGTGACGCTGCGCAGGCATGAACCCCTGCGAAGCCGACTTGGTCAACCATTTCAGTGACGTCGGCATGTCGCGCTTAACGCCTAGCCCGTTCTCATAAATGTCCGCCATCCAATATTGTGCTTTTGGATCGCCTTTCTCCGCGATGGGCTTGAATATGGATAACGCGTCCGCATCGTGGCCCGACCGAACCGCTTTGATCTCCATCTGCAGAGTTGTTCCAGGAATTGCTACGTGCCGCCGGTCGACGTAGTAGCTGCTCAAGAAGGTCCCGGCAGCCACGGAGAACGCTATAGCGAACCAGAAGATTGGTGCAGGTGGTTTGGTCTGAAGCATCGAGTGCGGCTGTCGGGCCATAAGGCTGACCTTACGTTATGATCGAAGTCTTTTCTCTCTTCCTCCCTTGCATTCACAGTCAGGGCTTTTCGATCTCGTGTCAGGTAAAGCCTGACAGGGAGCGATCGGGGTGCCTCTGATCGTCACAGTGTCTCGAGCCAGCCTTGAGCGGCACCGTATTTGACGATGTCGGCCCGGGTGCGCAGGCTCAACTTCTCCGCGGCCCGCGCCTTATAGGTCTCCACCGTTTTAGTGCTGATCTGCAAACGTGCGGCAATTTCCTTGTTGGCGAACCCTTGAGCGATCAAACGAAGCACATCCTGCTCCCGGGGACTCAGGCTATCATGTTCTCCCATTGCGCTCCCCCCCGCATGCACGTCAGACATAGCTTTGCTGACTACAGCGGGATCGAGATACATGCCGCCGGCCGCAATTGCCCGTATGGCGCGAACAAGCTCCTCCGCGGCCGATCTTTTTAGCAGGTATCCTCTGGCGCCAGCCTGCAGCAGCTGCTGCACGTATGCCCGATCCTCATGCACCGATAGCGCTAGTAGACTGACGTCGGGGCAGGCTTCAGCCAAGCGCCCCGCTAACTCGATGCCGCTGATGTCGGGCAAGGAGATGTCGATGACTGCGACGTCGGGTGAGGTGTCCAAGATTAAGCGGAGGGCGGCATGTCCAGTCGCGCCTTCGCCCACCACGGTGACCTCGGGTGCGGTCATCAGAAGCGACTTGATCCCGGCCAGCACGACGGGGTGATCGTCTACCAAGACAACCCTGACCTTTGTCACGCAGATAATTCTTGTCGCAGCCGAAGGATTGGCACTTGGATGAAGAGCGTCGTGCCTATTCCTTCTTCTGATTCAATCGTCATGCTACCACCAACCAAAGCCAGTCGCTCACGCATGCCTGCAAGTCCAAGATGAGGCGCATGGCCCCCCTCCGCATCTATCTCGGCTTTGAAACCAACGCCATCATCCTCGACGATGACGCGAAGGTGATCGGCGCTGCAATTCAGCAGCACGCTAACGGCCCGGGCATCGGCGTGCTTGAGGATGTTGGTCAGGGCCTCCTGGACCGACCGATAAATCACGATTTCGATTTCGGGGGATAGGCGACCCTCCTCCCCGAGCGGCTGCACATCAATCCTGATGCCAGATGTGTCCGCACTATTGGCAGCCAAGGTCTGCAAAGCCCGGCTCAATCCTAGGTCGTCAAGAGCGGACGGCCGAAGGTCCGTGGCCACTCGGTGTATGTCACGACCGATCGCGGCTGTCAGTTCTTGCAGCAGGCGAATGCTCGCGAGTGGGCCGCCCCCTTGTCGCTCCAGCGTCTTGAGGCCAAGCGAAAGGCCGGTGACAGTTTGGCCTACCTGATCATGTAGGTCTCGCGATATGCGGCGTCGCTCATCTTCCTGAGCCAGTATCAATCGACGCAGCAGCTCACGGCGGTCCGTTTCCGCACGCTTGCGAGCAGTTATGTCGTCGATGACACCCTGCAGGCTGCGCGACTGGTCATCGTCGCCATACAGTATGCGCCCGGTCGCCCGGATCCATCGGTGGCCGCCATCCTGCCGTCGAACGCGAAACTCGGTTGACAAGTTGCCGCTATCGGTCAGGCACCTTTGGACGGCGTCGTCCAGCGTGGGGCGATCATCGGGATGGACGGCCGCCAAGGCCGCCTGCCAACAGCCGCCGTGCGAGGGCGCGCCCAAATGCTTTATCTCCAGCATGGCACGGCAGCGTTCTGAGCCATCGAAGTGGTCCGCCGTGATATCCCATCTCCAAGTACCCAGCTGCGCCGCATCGATCGCCATCACCCGCCTTTCCTCGCTGACCCGGAGCGCTCGTTCGGCCCGAGCGCGCTCATCAACGCGCCGTTGGGTCATATCTCGCGTTACCAGGGACGCCAGGAGCGCAGACAGCATCAGACTTGCAAGGCACGCGGCAGCAAGGACAAGGAGGGCTCGCAGCACCGGTTGCTGAAGAGCGGTCGTCGGAATGCCGAATGCCACGGTCCAGCCGCCCGTGTTCGGCAGGATGCGGGTCACCGTCTCGACCCGCAAACCCTCCAGTGTGTAGCCTGTATGGAAGTCGGTTGACCGCTGAGCGAGGGCACGTTTGGGGGTGAAGCTGGCCAGTTGTCCAAGCTTTTCCTCCTCCGTACTTGTCCGCGCCAGGATATGGCCCGAGGCATCGGCTACTACACCAATCCAGTTGTGTGGAGCCCCAGCTGTATTCAGGATCATTCCAATACTATCGGGGGCCATGGCCACCGACAGTATGTAGTTAAGTGTGCCCTGACGCATGACCGGCACCCGAAGCGCCACCACTGGGCTTGCAGACACAGCGCCGGTTGGCGCTATGCCGCCAACCGTGGGTCTTTGGCTGAGTACGGCACGTCGGAAGCTGTCGAGGTCACCCGCGAAGCTCACCACATTGGTTGACGCCCTCAGCTTGCTCCCTGAGGGCGTCAAGAGGTCGATCTCACGCCAGAGCGGATGCAACGCTTTGAGCCGCTCCGCTTCGATGCGAAACGCCCGGACATCATGATTATCGAGCGCGGTGGACACTGCCAAAGCCTGAGCGAGCGTAATCTGGGCCGCGAGCTCGGCCGAGATCCGCGCCGCGACCTGCTCGGCCGTGCCGCTTGCCAGAGCGCGTGTGGCCGCGCGCGTATGTTCGGCGGAAAACGACGCCGCCAAGCCGCCGAACAGAAGCAACGGCAATATGGCCGCCGTCACCAGCAGAACCCAGGTGCGCCCCGCTCCGGTGACCCAGTGATTAAAGCCGGCCGTAGCCGTAGTCGATCGGACCTGATCGTTTTCGATCGGCCGACTATGCCGAAGGACCACACGCATCATACCTCCCTGCTCAGCGTTAAAGTAATGCTCGCACAAAGCAGATCACGATCGGTGTCAGGTTTTGACTGACAGGGGGTTCGGCGACGCCTGACTATCGAGGATAGGGGAGCAGAGCGACATTGGATAGGCGGCAAGTCCGCAGTCACCTTGGGTCTCCTCCCAAGAATCCCGGCTGACACGACAATTCCGTCGCTCAGTCTAAGAGGAAGGAATCATCGCTATGCATTTTCGTTCATTCGCCGCCGCCGCCTTGTCGCTGGCCGTCGCGGCCCCAGCACTGGCAGCGCAACCCGCCTCAAAGGCCGCCGATCCCGCGCAGCAGGCGGCCTACAAGGACTTCGGGAAGTTCTCGGTCGATGGCCACGAAGCGTTTGCCGACATCCGTCTCGCCCGCCTCGCCATCTTCAACGGCAACACAAAAAACGCTAAAGACGAAATAAACGCAGCCGTGGCCGCGCTCAGCAGGGCTAGGACTGACGATTTGGTCTATATTAACGCGGAAGCGGATCTCAAGCCGCCCGCAGGTATCAGTCAAGCGGCCACCAATAACACGCGTCCAAGTACGACGGCGGTGAAGTGGCTTCCCATCGATAGCGCGATGACCCTCGGTGAAGACTATGTCGCCACCCCCGCGAAGGCGGCGACTGTCGCGAAGGCAAATGCGCAGTTGAAAGCCGGTGACCACGCCCGCGCCATCGACACACTGAAGCTTGCCGCAATCAACGTCAGTTTCGACGTTGAAGTCGCGCCACTCAATAAGTCCATCGCGGGCGTCGAAAAGGCGGAAACACTCGCGACCGCCAACCAATACTTCCAGGCAAATCAAACTCTAAAGGACGTCCAAGATGGTATTCGCTTCCACGTTCAAGAGATGACCGGCGTGCCACCCTCTGGTCACACGAACAAGGTGGCATCCGCAGACCCCGCGGATCAGATATCGAAGCCAGCTCCTAAGACGAATTAGACATCTACAATGCGCGCCGGGCCCCGGAAGGCGCAGCGACCGAAGGTGTCCTCAATGCCATGGGAGTAGCCATCCATGCTCAGATGGACACTGATGTTTCTGATGATCTCTATTGCGACGGGTCTGGTTGGCTTTTCGGGTTACGTTTCTGCTGCCGCCAGATCCGCCAGGGTGATGTTCTTTGTCGCTGCCGGGATGTTCCTCGCCTCCGCCGCACTGACGATATTTACCGTGCGAGGCGTCTTCCAGTGACCTGATTGGGCAATCGCACGCCCGAGTTTCAGGCACTACTTCTCAAATATACCTGCCGGACGCATCACGATCCCTTGCCGTCATTCACACAGGAACTCTCATGGCCACCCTTTCGCTCAGCCGACGCCTCCCGTCGCGCTACCTGCCGCGACCTCTTTCGATGCTATGCGCTCGGTCATCAAAGTTTCGTGGCTTCGGCCAACTGCGTCAGTCTCCAGTCTCCCTGACTTCACGGAACTCGCCCAGCGCGGCAAGTCGGCGGTGGACCTCCGCCAAGGGGCGCTCGGTGTGCGAGACATGCCCTTTCTCTTCGGGATGCTGTCGAAGGTCCTGATCACTCTGCGCCACATCGGGCATCAAGATGGCGCGGTGGTCGCTCCGGTCACGCTCGACTTTTCGGCGGATCAGTCTCGCTCTGAGCTGGTCGGCGCCATGCTCGGCGTGAGCAGCCACTCCGTCGTTTCTCCGGGTCAGGCCGCGGGCGCATTCACATAGCGATGCAGACAGACGGCGGTTTGTTTGCTTTACGCATCTTGCCGCAAGAAGACCCTTTTTATAGCTCTTACATCATCCAGATTGACTGGATAAGGAGCGGCTCCACGACCAAATGGACGCGGCAATTGAACTTAACCGCGCCCGCTGTTGAATTTCAATTGGTCTTCGCCGTTCGCCTATCCTTCGCTATCTGATTTGGTCTCAACGCTACCAAGGCGGTCGCCGCTCCGAGCCGTGTTTGGACCACACCCGCTTCGCCAACTTGAAGATTGATCGAGAATGATAGCATCCGTCCAAAACAAGTCGTACATGTTTACCATCAGCATCGGTAGGCAAAAGGCCTGTGACAATGTACTCTCATCTCGGCCGGATTAGGGCCAAGCGACTCAGCTTCGGCGAGTCTCTCATGGACATTCGCTGCCCAAAGATTAGCGCAGATGATCGCACTTACACCTGTTAGCGTCCGTCGTAGGTGTCTATCGGACGCCCAAAGAATTTTGATCACCTGGTGCGGCTCCTGCCCGTCTACCGCCGTTGTGGCGGGGCGTCGGTCTCAGCTGGGCCACCATGGCTGACCGCACGAGGTAGATGGTAGAACCTCTCCTGTGGGTTCACGGCGCCATAGGGAACGATCTATAAGAGCGCGATGCACATTGGGAGCCATCTTCGAATGAAAGCCATTCTCTTCTCAGTCAGCCTAATCTTCATAATCACTTCTTTCTGCAGTCCCTCCGTCAGGGCAGGACCGTCGACCGTGAGATACGTCGGCCTAAATGCACCAGATGAAGAGTCTATGGATACTCGTCGATTCGCGTTAGTCCGCATATCGATTATTCAAGCGATATCATGCGTTGGACGGTCGACTGGGGGTACCGTGCTGGAGATAGGATTTGTGGTCCGCGACCGGAGCCGTTACTACTCAGCGATCGTTTCGTTGGGCCACCAATTGCGGTACGCACGCGTTGATGCGACCACCAGCGTTGTCACAGTCAATCATAAACGCGACGTCGGACTGTCGAAACTGACCGAAGGTGCTCTTCGGGATGTCGACGTTGCTCGCTCAGCAAAGATCAAAATCGAGCAGGCTGCGGAACGAGTGGAAAAGGCTATCGGCGGCCACGTCATCTCTCTCGGCGTCGAGGAGCTCGGTGGAATTCCACAGTATTACATCCAGAGCGTCATTGGGCTCCACTTGCGGGCCTCAATCATGAATCCCAACAGCGGCGAACTGTCGTCGCCTCAATCCATTGGATAGATCACTGCTAGATACGTCCATCATGAGTGTTCATCCTGAAGTGTGCGCCGATTGGTGTCTCCAACGCCATTGAAGCAGTGAAAAGATCTCAATGAAAGACGGTGTTATACCAAGTCTCGTTGATCATGGCCGCTATGCCCAGTCCCGGGATCCGATTGAGATGATCGTCCAGGGTTGATCGGCGAGTTTGTTCCAGGCGTAGCAGCAATGGTCGACGATGTTCTCGTTTGAAGAAAACACGCGATTGGATAGCCAGTTGTCGCGCATGAACTGCCAAATGTTCTCTTGCGGGTTCAGCTCGGGGCATTTCGGTGGCAGCGGCACGATCGTGATGTTCTCCGGGACATTCAGCCTGGGCGACATATGCCAGCCGGCCTGATCAAGTAGGAGGGCGGCGTGCCGGCCTGGTGTGACGCTTTCCGAAATGACCTTCAGATGCAGGTCCATGGCTTCAGTGTCGCACCAAGGTAGAACAAGCGCTGCCGCGGTTCCTTTCTTCGGGCAGATAGCGCCGAAAATGTAGGTCCAGGCCGTGCGCTGGTCATGCGGGGCAGAGGGTCGAGTGCCTCGTCTTGCCCATCGCCGAGTGATCTTGTTCTTCTGTCCGATTCTAGCTTCATCAGCGAACCAAACCTCTACGTCGCTACGTTCAATTCCCTTTTCGCGCGCGATTTCGTCCAGACGGGTTGGGAGGTTTTTTTAAAAGTCTCGATCGCGCCCTCAGCCTGGGCATGGTGGCGTGGTCGCGCAGACAGCTTGCGGTATCCCATCTTGCGCAATTCACGGCTGAGCGTCTGCTTGGAGATGCTTACCTTGTGTTCCTCGAACAGCCACTGACATAGGTCGATGATACGCCAGCGCACAACGCCATGGATCGCTGGAATAGGGCCACTCTCGACCTGTGCGGCAAGGGCGGCGCGCTGTGCCGCTAAAAGCCTAGCCGGTTGACCAGGCGCCTTGCGGTCGAGCAGGCCCATGGCGCCCTCCGCGTTGAACCTCAGCACCCAATCTCGCACGATCTGCAAGGTCACGCCGCCGATCTTGGCGGCGTCACTCCGCGTGCCGCCATCGTAGATCGCCGCTAATGCCAGCAAACGGCGCGCCTGCGGGCCGTCTTTGGTTTTCTTCGCGGCAGCACGCACCTGCGCCGCGGTAAAGTCCATTCGAAGCGGGACCGGCATGGCAAACTCCGAGGTTCGCCATCTTGAATCACACTAAAGCCGATTCGGGAATCCCCCCACGAGTCATCCATAACGAGATTCGGTATAAGTGGGCAACGAGACGGCGGAATTGCCGGCGACAATATCAACGTGTGCATTCCAGTTTCACGCCCGTCCTGCCGTAGCCGAATATTGCTCATGATGAGCATGAAGGCAATGGAACTCATCAAAAGATCGGGGCCGCGAGATGTTGGTCCTGCAGCGCGCCGATTGAAGGATAGAGGGCGACCTAGAGAGATGATGGTGGGTGTGGAACGCGATCCGCCGATCCAATGGGTGCGCTCAGCTAGCCTTGCGGGAACGTGCCGATTATCCTGTCAATTGGCCCACGGGCGTAGGTTGAACGCGCAGACGGTGAAATGCGAGGGTCCAGCAAGGAGAGCTTGAATTGCCAGCGGCGACCATGATGCGATCCGTCAGATCGTTAGAACGGATGGAGTTACGGATAAAGAGCGAGAATCGGCTCAACCGGGAGCCCAGTCAAGCAATGAATAGCCGACTGCGCTGATCGGCAGCGGCGCACAAGGGAGAACTCATGAAACGCGCCCGGATAGAAGAAACGCGTTTGAATTCCGTGCAGGTTAGCGCTGTACCGACGATGAACGCGCCTTGGCGACTGGCGAAAGAGTTCGGGCGTGCGACACGAGTATTGCGAGCGGCCAACCTAAACGGCGATTGAGCGGCAAAGGCCTAGTCGAAATTCGATATCCGAGAATCCTGGATACGATCGTTGGCGATCTAGACGCATACCGTATACAGCGATTTTGCCAACCGGTGGGCGATGGACTATAGCTTCCAAGAAGTGCCGATCGTGAAGTGGCGTAGTAGTCAACCCGATCATGGCTAGCAGCGATCTCGACCTGGCGACATTCCAGCCAGGAGAGCGATGGTTTCGGCTCCGCCTCCGACACAAAGTTCATTCGTCGGTCAGCGTGGCAGCTTAGCACGATGGCGGCTACGGTAAGGAAGTCCACGCGGAACCGGCGGCGCCCGAGCCGATCTTTCGGGCCGCCGGCCTCGCCGCTAAGCAAGAGCTGCCCCTGTCTGCCGGCCCGAGCAAAGCAGGTCCGCACGATATCTTGATCTAAGGATCAGTTTTGAGGGTTTGGCGCGCAGACTCGGAGATCCACTTATCGGGCGCTGCCCCGGAGGGAAGCATACAGGCTGACTTTGGAAAGGCTAACGGGTGACGCCTCCTGAGTGGTTGCAGCACGTGGCGGCCGTTTACATCCCGCTATCGATTATTTCAGGACTGCTGGTGGCTGGGGATATCTATTTCCTCGGTCGTCGCCAGCCGATGGCGATCATGAATGCCGTGTGGCCGCTCACTATGCTCTACTGGGGACCGCTTGGCTTTATCTTCTATGGTTGGTTTGGCCGAGCCCCCGCTGCCGATCGGACTCAACACCATCACGACGAGAAGCCCATGTGGCAAGCGACCTTCAGCGGCGCTACGCATTGCGGCGCCGGCTGCGCACTGGGCGATTTCCTTGGCGACTGGTTGGCCTTCGCGAGCGGCTTGGCGCTTTTTGGCTCGCTCCTGAGCGCAAAGTTTGTCCTTGCCTTCTTGCTCGCATACTTTTTTGGCATCGTCTTCCAATATTTCTCTATAGCGCCAATGCAGAAGCTCGGACTTCGAGAGGGAGTGAAGGCCGCTGTTAAGATCGATACGATATCGCTGCTCGCATATGAAATCGGCATGTTTATAGTCATGGGCGCACGGGCATGGGTCTATCCCCACCTTGAGCCTACAGGCGAAACTTATTGGTTGAGCATGCAAATCGCAATGATTGCGGGTTTCGCGACAACGTATCCAGTCAACTGGTGGCTTATTCGGCAGGGGATCAAAGAAAAGATGTAACCGTGGGCTCGTGCCTCCGGTGATGAACTTTCAAGCGGCATGGCTGCATAGATCGCGGGGCTTACCTTGCTCAGGGTAAAAGCGCCGGGACGCTTCGTCATGTCTCGCTCTTCCCACCGACAAACCTGTCGGCGCGCGACGATGTTGATACAGCGACCTTCAAACTAACGCCACCGTTTTGACCTCTCGCGGAGAGTATGCTTCTCTCAATCTCTTCGCGAGACAACTTATAGCAATTGGTGAGTATGCCGCGCAGCTCGGCCTCTGTATAACCGTGAGGATCGTTTCTGCAGTGGGTCCCGGGCTCCCCCTGCTCCGCCGGATCCAGCATCAGGATTGCAAACCGACCAACACCAACTGGAACCACTGTCACGACCGGCTTGCCCATCGCATGTCTCCCTATCCAACCTAAGCAAAGTAACAGGCAACCGCCCCAACCGGCAGCTCTTCTGACCACGGTCGCGGACAATGAAGCCTGCGACATCGCTTCCTTGTCACAGACTCGTCGCGCGTCTCAGGTCTATCATCGGCGATGGCGGGCACGAGCGTCATAAGGCGGCAACATGGGG
Organism: Acidisoma sp. L85; assembly: GCF_009765865.1. Lineage (GTDB taxonomy): Bacteria > Pseudomonadota > Alphaproteobacteria > Acetobacterales > Acetobacteraceae > Acidisoma. Next base: position 32,944 of record NZ_LMUQ01000047.1, on the reverse strand, counting down.
CCGGTCTACGCACCAGCATAGCTGGCAATAACATCATCTTCCTAAGCACCCCTGCCTCCTTCGTGAGCAGCGGGTGAGGAGCCGTGTGGTTCTCTTCGGAACGGATCGATGGGTGACGACCTTGCGCGGTTTTGTGGATCGACCCGGGCAAGCCAGCGAGCTGAGTTCGGATTGCCCCCAGCTGGATACCAACACTGGGATATCTTGGTAGCCATCAACGGTGCAAGTAGATCAGACGATATGCTGCTCGACACAAGCGTCACCGGCGATCCGCCCGCGCTAGCCGCGGTGCATCTTCCGACCGCCGTCTTAGCCCACAGCCGGCCTGCAGCGGAAGCAGGTGGGCACTCGTTGGATGTACCCAGCTGACGCATCCCAACCCCGGCTGGTTACGTTTTGTAGCAACTCGTGATTAACCCACGGCTGAAATCCCGCCCAAACACGTTCTTTCGCTGACGGGGCTGGAGAGGGCAGTGCGTCTGAAATTTTGTGAGGCCTTGTGGTTCGTCGCCAACGCTTTTATCGAATCGTCCGACCTAGGGGACGACGGGGACGACCAACCCGAGAGCCGCCGCAACGCTCTTGCTGCGCTCATCTTCCTTTTTCTCTTCGCTCTGCTTTGCCTCCAGATTGTGCACGTTCTCCGGCGGGTAGACGCGCTTCAGGATTGCGTCCTCCAGGGCCGGACGAATTGCGTGCCCAGCCGCCACTACGCTAACGCGCCGCCGCCTTAAGACAACGATGTTCCCGCCGCAGGCAACCCTCAATGGGTGTTGAGGGTATGCTTCAGCGCAAGCACCCTGGGAGCATTCCCCCAGGTCTAGGGACACCTGCGCAATTTCTCAACATTCATTCACAGCTGCTCCTACTCAGCGTGCGCTCCACCCGGCCCATCGCCCATAACAGGCGCAAGCCTGCGCGCGACAAGCTTGACCACCTCACCCAGTGCCGTCTCACGCTCGGTGGTTTGAAAAGATTGCAGCCGGTGTGCCAAGGCGGCCTCAACCGATGACTTTTCGCATCTTCCCTTTACTGCAATGATAAAGGGGTAGCCAAAGCGCCGCTTATAGTCAGCTCTCTGCCGATCGAGTTCGTCACCTTCAGGTTGATCGCCGTGCTCCGGGAAGGAGTTCAACAGCGCCATTTGGTCCTCTTCGGGCGCGTTGTGTAGAGACGTGGTCATGGCACTCAGCATAGCCCTCAGCGAGCCGAGGGGACGCTGGGCGGCAAGCCTATGGGCAAGCCAACCACAGCCGCAGAGGCTACTAAACCGCGACACGAATTCGGCCGTTTTCATCTCGTTGATGAGCGTCATCGGAATGCGCCCCGAACCATCCTCCGGCGTCGTCATCTTGTGTCTCCTTGCCGGAACTGCCGGCGTCTCAGGTAGATGGAACGCAAAGTAGCACCGGCAACGGGTTTGCTCGTGCGCGTTATCCTCCGCGCTATAGGTCTTAATATCCGCTTAAAACAGGGCGGTTCCCCAGGGTGCTCCCGTTCCTCCCTCGGAGCCTTGAGTGGCGTCTGGATCGCGGCAATCATCTCCTGATTGTCGGACCGCTATTGCCGACGACGATCCGTGGGTTTAACTGCAGGTCCCAATCATCACAGCTTTTCTTTACTTTGTCGCGGTAGTATTCGCTTCCGAGAGCATGGTCGTCTCGACAGGTTTTACGCTGGGCATGATGGCCTTGCCACGATCGAACGCCTGCACTGCACAGCAATGCGACAAAATGTCAAGCCCCTCTTCGGTCACAAGCACCGACAAGGCGAAACCTTCACAGCCTGAAGGCTCAGCCGCCCGACACTCCAGGGAAAGACACTAGACTAGTGGATCGGCGTTTCGGGAGCGCTGGCCCCCTCTCCACATTGGCATCCTGGAGAATTGCCACCTGGCGCGAGTGGCTTGTTAAGAAAACCGTCGACATAATCACCGACGGCAGCTTGAACGACACGAGGACCTTTACTCATGACTCAAGACTTCGAGCACTGGATGAAGACCTGAATTTCATCGAACGGGATGAGCACTTCGCCGGGGGATTCGAAGAGGCTGACCTGAGCCCCTTGGAAACTGTGCTCCTCGGCACCGATGCGCTATTGTATTAGATGGCCTGAAGTCAGGAGGACGGGGAGGTTGCCAATGCCGCAGTTGGTCAATCAATGGCCGCGACCCGTGCTTGGCGAACGCCGCTCCTTCTCGCAATCATGGATGCGAGATCGAGGAAGGCTTGTGAGGCATTGTCGATGAACTGAACTCGAAGCCGAGCTGTCTCATCAGACGCCTGCTACAGGCTCCGTTAATTCTAGGCCCCATGCCGGTAATCAACGGCCTACCCTTCGCCAGGCCCTCGCGGACCGAAGGCAGTTTGAGCGATGCCGTGTGGATCTCGCTGTCGGTCCAAATCTCTGTGACCCACAAAACGTCAGCCTGTAAAGTGAATTTTGGCAATGACATAGCTCAGACACCCGGCCATGTCCTTTGCACCGGCGGAGACGATCTGAATAAACTCGTCACGCGTCTCCGGAAGGGTGAGGAACTTGGCCATCAGTGCATACATTGATCACCCCTGGATCCGTCCCGATATTTGCTCATTTGAGCACCCGAGCGGCGTGATATAGTTTATTGGTCGCTTCGAGCACGGCTCGATTTCGGCTCGAGGCGAGGGCTGCCAACGCCGACTGGGTTGCCGCCGTGCAGCCTCGCCGGAGGTGCCCATAGGCGGTTCGTCTAGGGCGCTGCACCAGAGGCCGCAAGCAGTAGCTTGTCAAACATTGGAACGCACCAACTTGATCTAATCAACAATTGCTTTCGAGCAGCATTTTTCCAACAACCGCTGCAGACCGGATTCCGACTGGGCTCGTTTTGCTGCCTTTCTTGGTCCAGACGGTAAGCATGCCATCCCAGAGCGAAGCTGGGCCGGTGAAGGCCTCCCCGTCCCTTCTCAACCCGCACAGTGAAGCCGCGGACACGCAACATCTCTTCTCTGCCCACTGATATCCCTTAACCTGGGTTCCTCTTTTAGTAAGGCGCATCACATGAAGCCTTGGGGCGATCCGGGCAACGCAGATAATGCGGCGCGGACGGCGGTGACGCCACCGCCCGCGCCTGACCTCAGGCAAGGCGGCGCACCAATGCCCAAGGCTCCCACTAAAGTAAGCACTGCCCCGTCCGCAAAAGAGAGGCCCTTTTCCGAATACTGGCTCATCGTCTGCTGCAAGGGTGGCGCAACTCATCGTCGAGAGGATAACCAAAAACGCCCCTTGTCAGCGCTACGGCATCAATTCCATAGCTAGTGCGAGCGACTATTAATGTCGGTCCAACCACTTCAATTTCCGGAATGTCAGTTGCATCTTTCATTAAATCCGGAGAGTTAGATCGTTTGCCTCAGGCGCCGGCAAAGCGCTCTGCCGTTTTGGGTTACCTGGATCAAAGATGCGCGTTTGTCAGATGGATGTGGCAGACGTCGCACTAGAGCTGCCCCCGTCAGTCGGTTGATCGAGTAATGGGCTGCTTGCGCACGAAGACCCAACTTCTCGCTAAGCGTCGTCATCGTCTCTCGGCGACTAGAGGTGTGGCATATCAGCAAGACAGCAAGCTGTCGCATCCCTAGATCTCGACTTATTCGGCCGCGCAGCACTAGAGCAATACTGCCCTTGAGCCAGAACAAGAGCTGATCGTCGTCTTCAAAGCAAATCCGTTCGGCCGTCAATAGAAGCACCTCCCGGCTTGAAACCATCACATGTAGCGCTTTTAGCCGAACTGAACGACGGTGCTCACACGTTTGTGCGAGTCACACGCGAATAATCACAGACCTCCATTAGCTATCCGGCAAGCCAGGATGTCGAAGGTGATTGGTTTGCTCCGTTATTCTCACCCTGCCTGCCTTCGGCTCAGCCAGTCGCTTTTTGGTCGCGTCCCGTTGTGCGTTCTGAATGATCTTGGCAAGATACGCACGCAATCGGCCACGGGTCAGGGCATCCGAACATGGATAACGCAATCCGGACGTCGAAACCGCCGCTGGCCCTTGACGGTCATCCGGTTTGCCGGGAATGAGCATCTTCCGCCGGAGAACCGGCGCCGACTTGCCCGCTGAACAATCGCTCGCAATGATTGCCCGCACCTTGCGGGTCTTGGCAATAGTCGCGAGCGTTGGACTAATACTTTGGCTGCTGAATGACCTGGTGCTTGAGCTGTTTGTCGTCGCAATGCTGAGCTTGCTCCTGCGCGGACTTGGGGAGTTATTGGCCAAGATACCGCGGCTTCCGATAAGCCTTGCGGTTGCCATCGTGACCCTCGGGTTAGTGCTGTTGAGTGGAATCAGTGTTTACTATCGCGGCCCGCATTTTATCGCCGAGCTGCAGGACCTTTATGAAAAGCTAAGCCCGGCCGTGGCCAGCCTGGAGGCACGTTACGGTTCAACTTCATGGGGCCAGTACCTGATATCGCATCTGCGCACTGGGGCTAAGGGTCTGGAGGGGCCCGCAGTCTCTGTGCTTGGGATCAGCTTTGGCCTGATCAGCACGCTTGTTGTGGTGGTGCTGGCAGCAACCTACATCGCCGCGGCACCTCGCAGATATTTACACGGGGTCGTGCTGATGTTTCCACCGGAAACGCGCGCTCAGGTCTCCCGCATAATGCGAGACTGCGGGCACGCTCTGCAGTGGTGGATGCTCGGACAAGCGATTGACATGCTGGCTGTCGCGACGATTTCGACCGTGGGTCTGCTGATCCTGCATGTGCCGTTGCCATATACACTCGGCACTTTGGCGGGACTTTTTACTTTCGTGCCCTATTTCGGTGCTTGGATTGGGTCAGTGCCGGCCATTCTGATGGCCCTCACGGTTAATACGCAGACGGCAATCTGGACCGTTTGCCTATTTTTGCTCTGTCATCTCGTCGAGGGCTACCTTCTGGCGCCTCTCGTGCAGCGCCGAACCGTCGACCTGCCCCCGGCCGTAACTCTCCTATCAATGTCTATCGTGGGCTCATTCTATGGGCTCGCGGGTGTCGCGTTGGCGACGCCCATCGCAGCCGTGGCGCTCGTGGTGGTCCAAGAAGCCTACATTGAGCGCGCCCGGGGGCCTGCCGAGAACACCGATGCTCCCAACAATCCTCGATACTCGGACAGGTAGTTCTATCCGCCGCCCCGCTGCAATACCGGACCGGATAGACCGAGGACACTGTTGACAACTGCAAGATGGCAGAGCGCCTGCGGTACGTTCCCGACGAGGCGTTTCTGGGGCACATGATATTCCTCAGACAGCAGACCCACGTCATTGGCGAGTGCGATGACGCGCGCTAGAAGATCGCGAGCCTCATCGCGTCGGCCCTGCAGAGCCATGCAGTCCGCCAGCCAGCAAGAGCAGGCGATGAAGGCGCCTTCTTCAGTTCCGAATGCAGGAGCCCTATGCCGACGGACCAGTCCGCTCTCCATGAGTTGAGATTCGATCGCGGCTATCGTCCCCGCGATGCGCGAATCATCTATCGGCAGAAAGCCGACGAGCGGAAGCAGGAGAAGGCTCGCATCGAGCTGATGAGAATAGTACTGCGCACCGAAGGTGTTATATTTCTCGTTGAAGCCCTTTTGGCAGATCTCGGTGTGCATCTCATCCCGCAGCTTATGGAATCTCTCGAAGGTGGCCGGCGGAAGCTCGGCTTTCGCGCGTCCCATCTTGAGAAAGCGGTCGACCGCGACCCAAGCCATGACCTTGGAGTAGACATACTGCTTGGGCGAGCCTCGGGATTCCCACATGCCCTGGTCAGGCTGCCGCCAGATTTCGGAAACATGTTGCACGAGACGGTGTTCGATCCCAAACTCCCAGTCACTGCGGTCGAGCGCGGCGCGTTCCGCGAGATGGGCTGAATCCAGCACCTCCCCGAAGATATCGAGTTGTCGCTGGCCCGCCGCACTGTTTCCAATCCGCACCGGCCGCGCGCCGCCGAAGCCTCTTAGCCATCCCGCCGTCCATTCCTCCAGCCGCCGCCCGCCATCCACGCGGTAGGCTATGCGGATGCTGTCGGGACTGTTTCCGATGGCTCGAAGGAGCCAACGCAACCATGCCGACGCTTCATCCTTCAAACCGGCATTGAGAAAGGCCGTCATCGTGAAGGTGGAATCTCGTATCCAGCAATAGCGATAATCCCAATTCATACTACCGCCGGGCTTTTCGGGAAGGCTCGTGGTCGGCGCCGCAATCACGCCACCGGTCGGAAAATAGGTCAGCGCCTTGAGAGTGATGAGAGACCGCTTGACGAAGTCCGGCCACTCCGTCTGCCGGCTGAACTTGCCGATCCAGTCGAGCCACCAAGTCTTCGTCTCGCCAAGTAACCTGTCCGAATCAACTTGCGCAGGCGCTGCAGCGGTGGATGCCGTATGCTGCAATGTGAAGGTCACTCTCTGTCCAGCGCGTATCGCAAAGCGGGAACTGATGGTCTCCGCATCTCGCTCAAGCGGAACGTCGCTGCGGATCACGATGAGGTCCGGTCCAACCGTTCCGATGATCGCGCCCTCTGCTTTCTGGAACCACGGCGCAACGCTGCCGTAGTCGAAGCGTAGCCGGATATCAGAACGCAAATCGACAACGCCGTCCAGGCCACTGACAATTCGGACGATGGTGGAGCTTTCCCCGTGGCGGATAGGCATAAAGTCGACCACACGCACGGCTCCGGCTTCAGTTGTGAACTCCGTTTCCAGCACCAGTGTGTTGCCGCAATAGGCACGGGAGCGTTTGATCTCACGGCCTTCGGGCGCAAGGGCCCAGCAACCGTTCTCGTCTTCGCCGAGTAGGGCGGCAAAGCAGGCATCGCTGTCAAAGCGCGGCCAGCAAAGCCAGTCTATTGATCCGTTCCGTCCGACCAGCGCCACGGTTTGGCCGTCACCGATCATGGCGTAGTCGTCAATTCGTCTTGTCATGAGGCGTTAGCTTTCGTTTGGCCGCAGCGGAGCATCGCGGGCCTACATCATGCGTGCGCTCAGATTAAAGAGCACCACGAGCGTGCCCCCGACCATCAGCAGAATGATCATGGCTGAGAAGAGTATCAGCTGCAGGTCAGCCCGCGCCGACCGCTTGAGCGATATATGCAGGAAACATCGCATGTGTACGATTACCTGAATGAGCGCCAGCACGAGTACGAGTGCAAAGGTCTGGACCGGCGGTAGGAGCCGATAGAAGACACAGGCGAAGGCGATCCCGGTCAAAGAAAGCGCGGCTAGATAGCCGAAGCAATAGGTTATGAAGTCTCGGCGCAAGGATGAGGAGCTCCTCATAGACTGAGACCTTCCAGATAGACGACCGAAAAAATCACGACCCAGATCAGGTCGAGAAAATGCCAGAACAATCCGAGACGGATGAGGTTGACCTTGACACGGTCGTCCGGACCGAAGACGGCGAGCTGCACGCCCATCAGCAGGATCCAGGTGAGGCCGCTCAAGACATGAAAGCCGTGCATACCGACGAGCACGAAGAAGGAAGAGAGGTAGCCGCTTCTTTCGGGCGTTGCACCGTCATGGAACATCGTTAAAAAGTCATGGATCTCCATCTTCAAGAAGCCGGCGCCCAAACAGAAGGTGATGCCGAGCCACAAAGCGAGCCAAAGTTGTCCGCGCGCATGCTTCATAGAAAGCGATACCATGCCATAGGCGAAGCTGCTGGTGAGAAGGAGCGCCGTCTCCCAGAAGGCGGAATGGAACTTGAACTCCTGTTCTGGCCCTGGTCCGCCGGCGGTGGCATGGCGCATCGTGCCGTAAACGGCGAAAAGCAACGCGAACATCACTGCGTCGCTCATCAGAAAGACCCAAAACCCGAAGACGTCGCTCTCTACCTGTTCGCGGACCTCGCGCGGGTCGTCGGCGAGGTTGAGACCGGCATGGCGTAGCTCCGGCTCGGTCGTCAACCTTGCCATTTGGCTAATCCCTCATTCTCCGGCGTCATTTCCAGGTGCCGAGGGATCGGTAGAGCTGCGGCGGTGGTTTCCAACCACCGCCGGTGTTGTGCTTCCACCTCGGCCGCCGGGATCGTCCGCCGCACATCGCGCATAAAGCTGCGTGCGATGGCGGTGCCGAGTGAAAAGGTAAAGCCGCAGACGGCGAGCCACCACATATGCCACACGAGGCCTGTGAAGCAGGCGGTCATGCCAAGCCCGATCAAAACGCCGCACATGCTGTTCTTAGGCACTTCAATATCCCGGTAGTGGTCGGCGGGCTTATAGGCGCCATTGTTGATCTTCTGCCAATGGAACGGGTCTCGTCGGCTGACCTGAGGGATCACCGCGAAATTATATTCGGGCGGCGGCGCAGACATTGACCATTCCAGTCCACGGGCATCCCAAGGGTCGCCGACGGGCACACGCGTAGTGTGACGCTGTCTAATGCTGACATAGAGCTGGATGAAGAGGCTGGCGAGCCCCGCAAGGAGCAGCAAAGCACCGATCTCGGCTGCGATAACCCAGGGCCGAAGTGCCGGATCAAAAAGCTCCTGCGTGCGCCGCGCCACTCCCGACGCGCCCATTACATAGAGCGGCATGAAGGCAAGATAGAAGCCGGGCACCCAGCAGACGAAAGCGATGCGCCCCCATTTCTCCGAGAGGCGGAAGCCAAAGGCCTTCGGGAACCAATAGTAATAACCGGCGATCACGCCGTAGAGCGTGCCCGGGATCAGCATGTTGTGGAAATGGGCGACGAGAAAGAGCGTGTTGTGCACCAAGTAGTCGAGAGGCGGAGTTGCCAGAATGATCCCGGTCATGCCGCCGATTACGAAGGTGATCATGAAGGCGATGGAGAAGAGCATTGAGGTGCTGAACCGCACCTCTCCCCAGAACATTGTCCAGATCCAGTCGTAGATCTTCACGCCGGTAGGGATACCGATCAGCATCGTCGCGATGCCGAAAAACGAGTTGACGCCGGCGCTTTGCCCCATCGTAAAAAAATGGTGAAGCCAGACCGTAAAGGATAGGATCGCGATCACCATAGTGGCGATTACCAGCGAGGTATAGCCATAGAGTTCCTTCGACGAGAAGGCAGAAACTACCTCGGAGTAGACGCCGAAGGCCGGCAAGATGAGGATATAGACCTCCGGATGGCCAAAAAGCCAAAAGAGGTTGACGAAGTTCATCACGTTGCCGCCGAGATCATTCGTGAAGAAGTGCATCCCGAGGTATCGATCTGCGGCCAGGAGCAAGGTCGCGACTGTTAGCGGAGGCATCGCGAAGATCATCAGGATGGCGGTGCAGAGAGTGGTCCATGTAAAGAGCGGCAAGCGCATCCACCTCATGCCGGGCGACCGGAACTTATAGACCGTCACCGCAAAGTTGATGCCCGTCATCATCGCGCCGAGCGAGCTGAGCGAAACCGCCCAGATCCAGTAGTCGGGTCCAACGCCGCCGTTGAAGGCGAGTTCCGTGTAGGGCGGATAGCCGCTCCAGCCGCCGGTTGAGAATTTTCCTACAACGAGTGAAGCCATCATCATGATGCCGCCACCGACCGTCAGCCACAAGCTGATCGAGTTCATATACGGGAAGGCCACATCGCGAGAGCCAATCTGCAGGGGCATCACAAAGTTCATGAGCCCGGTAAGAAGCGGCATGCCCACGAAGAAGACCATGATCGTCCCGTGGGTTGAAAAAAGCTGCGCGAAATGATCGGGCGCGACCAGACCGGGATTATTGATAGCGATTGCCTGTTGCGTACGCATGAGGACTGCCTCGATGAGCGCTCGGCACAGCATGATCACGGCGAAGACCATGTACATGATCCCGATCTTCTTGTGATCGAGGCTCGTCAGCCACACGGTCCAGAGGTATCGCCATCTGCCGAGGATCGTGATCAATCCAAACAGAAGCGCTGCACCCAGCACCGCGACGCCGCCCGCGAGACCGCCGATGATTTCGCTGATCGTCGGATTCCGCCAGGCCTCGACGAACACGAGGGAGTCCCAGGTCAACCGTCCGAGCAGGATATGCCAGAAGGTCATCGGTCACCCATGAGAGTTGGCGTCCTCGTGCTGGCGCAGATAGCCGGGCCGGATGGCCTGATGAACAATTTTGGCGAAGAGGCCGGGCTCAACGCTACCGAAGGTCACGGGCTGCGACAGCACGGATTCGCGCGACAGGGTACGATAGGCCGCGTCATCGAGCAGGCGAGGTGTCTGTCGAGACGATGCAACCCAGCGGTTGAAATCAACCGGATTTACGCCCAGGACCTGAAACTTCTGCTTATCGAAACCCGCGCCGTTATACTGGGCATTTTCTCCCCAATACGTTCCGGGCTGCGAAATCGCGAAGTTCAGCTGCGTGGTCATTCCGGCCATGGCGAGGATCTGTCCGGCGAGTTGCGGCATCAGAAGCGACTGCATTACGGTCCCGCTGGTCAGACTGACATGCACAGGCCGTCCGGCAGGTAGGATCAGCTGATTGACGGAGGCGATGTGCTGGTCCGGATAGATGAACAGCCACTTCCAATCCAGCGAAACGGCTTGCACCTGCAGCGGTGACAGGCCAGGCGAAAGGGGCCGATACGGATCCAGCCGCACTGTGTCATCCACCAGGAAGACCGCAAGTACAATGACGATAATGGTGGGCGGGATCCAGATCAGCCCTTCCAAGATCCAGGAGAAACCCCATTGCGGACGGAAGGCGCTTTTTGTGTTGGCCAGCCGATAGTGCCAGGCAATGAGTGGTGTCAGTAGTAGCACTGGCCCGATCACCAGCAGCATAACGGCGCCAACGAGGTAGAATTCGTGCCGCTCAGCCGCAGCGACCGGGCCGGCCGCTCCCAGAAATCCGCGGCTAAGCACCGAGCAGCCTGAAAGCAGACCGGCCGCCATTACCGTTAGGCCCATTGTCACGCCCTTGCGCAGCCGACGAATAGGACTGCCCACGGCGCGCGTTATCAGGCCTGTGCTGGTCTTGGACATGACGTATTAGACAGCGAGTGACATAGTGGGGTGGATCGAATGGTGTGAGTCCGATTCATTTCATTTAACCTTGCGTCATGTCGATTGCGGTCACCGATTGACGAGCACTAATCCGGACGATTCCCCGGACTTCGGTTGAGATTCAAATCTCCTATGGCGCCCTCGACTTTGGGAACATACAATGACCCGGACATCGATGGGCACAAGCTCGCCTTTGATAGCCTCGGCGGCGCTGTCAACTGCAGGGGCATCGGAGACATCCCTCGAGAAGACGGCCGTTTTGCACGCCAGATGTTCTGATCTCGGTAATTGCGTTGCCGAGACAGCACTGTTCCCGTATTAGGAAGCATCACGTCATAACCTCTGCTGAACACGCCCCAACCGTTGCGCGGCCAACACCGGCGGCTACCGTCACAATAGCTATTCTCGGCATCCAGCGCCCTGCTCGAGTGTCGGCGTTTCGTCGCTTCGATACAGGCCATTACCACCGCACGAGCGCCCTACAGCTCGCCCCGCGCGGCGAGTGCCTTGATTCGGTCGGCCACGCGCAGTGCGATGGCCGTGATCGTCAGAGACGGATTGACGCCGCCGGTCGTCGGGAAGACCGAGCCGTCACAAATCCAGAGATTAGGAATATCCCAGCTTCGGCAATCCGAGTTGACGACACTGCTGCGCGGATCGGTGCCCATGCGGGCGGTGCCAGCTAGGTGGTTGGTGTCATCTTCCTGCCGGAAGATATCCTCGGCCCCGACCATCTCTAGGCTCGTCTGCATCTGGCCAAGTGCATGTTGGATCAATGCCTTGTCATTATCGCTCCAACTATAGGTGATACGGGGGATACGCAGGCCGTATTGATCGACTTCATCAGTCAGCGTAACGCGGTTGCGCTCGTCGGGTAACATCTCGCCTACCATCTTGAGTCCAACCTGATGATTGTAGCGCATCATCTGCTCGCGCAGCGGTGTCCCCCAGAGCTTCCGCGACCCGGTAACGACGGTTGCCCACTCGATCGGCAACGGCCCCTGCGCCATCCAGCAATAGCCGCCGTGAAAGTCCTTGCGGTCGTCATAATTCCAGTGCTCGGTGATGCTGAGCGAAGGAGGACCTTTGTTCCACCTGACCTCCTGATCCATGACGCCCCAGACCGCTTGGTTAGACTGGGTCATGAGGTTCTTGCCGACAAGACCGGAGCTGTTGGCGAGGCCCTCAGGGTAGCGATCATTGGCAGAGGCCAGCAGCAGGCGTGGCGTCTCAATCGCATAGCCCGCGACGATAACATTGCGAGCCTTCTGGTATCGCCAGCGACCTTCGCGATGATAATGCACGCCGGTCGCCCGCGCGTCCGGCCCGGTTTCGATCCGACCGACCATCGCCAAATCGCGGATTTCGGCGCCGGCCGCGATGGCGCGCGGTATGAACGTCACCAATTGGCTTTGCTTCGCATTGGTTGAACAACCAAAGCGACAGAAGCCGCGATAGACGCAGGGCGGCGAATCACCGTGCGGCGCGGAAACGGTGGCGAGTGGCGTCGCAGTCCATTTGTACCCCATAGCTTCGGCGCCGCGCGCCAGCAGTTCGGCCGCGCCGTTCAGTTCGTGCGGACGGTAAGGGTAGCGCGGCCGTTTCGGTCCCCATGGATAGCTGACGGGGCCGGCAATGCTGAGCGCCTTCTCGGCGCGGCGGTAGTAATCCCACATCTCGCGCCAATCGAGCGGCCAATCCGCGCCGTAGCCGAGCACGCTGCGGGATTTGAACCATTCAGGCCGGAACCGTAGCGAGACCATAGCAAAGTGGACCGTGCTGCCGCCGACGGCTTTGCCGCTGTTCTTGCCACCCATGCGGATCGGGTTGTCGCCGTCGATGATGCGCTGATCAAGCCAATAGAGCTTTTGCTGCTCCATCTCGTCAGACGCAAAGTCCTCAAGCGGGCGGAAATACGGACCTGCATCAAAGCCGACGACCGAAAAACCCTGCTCCGCCAGGCGGGCGATTAACGGGCCGCCGCCGGCCCCTGTGCCAATGACGACAAAATCGACCGCCTCATCCTCCTCATACTGCTGCATCTCCACCCAGGCGCCGGGCTTGAAGACATCCGGCGCCCGGCCGCCAATTGCGCGCGGCGCCGCGAAGGGATCAGCCGACACCTTGGTTCTCCCGCCGTGCGTGCTCCTCCTCATCGGACTTGGCCTCCGCCGCCTCCCACGGGTCGCGACGATCGAGGCCCATACGGACATAGCCGCGCGGGCTTGCCGGACCGCCAAAACCCATCTCGCTCCAGGCCGTTGGGTGCGCATAGTAGGAGGAGACGATGTCGAGCACAGCACGATGCTCGAAGAACATCTCCGCGGGCATGTCGCCTAGCGCTCCGCCTGACAATTCACCGCGCTCCATGCGGCGTAGGACGTCGTCCTGCTGTTCGCCGCTGAGGGCCGTAAACCCGCGGTCGTAATGCGCGCGTGCGGCCTCATCCAGTGCCATCAGACCACACCGCCACGCCTCGCCCTGGTCCGGCATCTGGCTGTAGCGGAATCCATCCTGAAGATTCGTGAACAGCTTCGTGTCGACGAGCGCCGCAAGCGGCACTGGCGGTCGATCGGAGGGCTGCGGCAGAATGCGCGCGCAAAATGCTTCGAGGATGACGAACAGCTCTGGTGACAGGAAACGCGGCTCACGCGGAATCGCCAGGCGATGATCGATCACCGCTCGCGTCTTTTCATTCCAAGACGGCGTGCGGCGCTTGGCAAGCACATCGTAGCCTGGATAGAGGTTAGTCATCGGGGTAATCCTCCATCAGCCCGAGCGCCGCAAGGCCGGCCATTGCGAGCCCCGTAAAGCTGGGCGGGGCCGGGATTGGCGGCCCATTGAGCAGGTTCTGGCTCCAATTCCGCCATCCGCCCATGCCGCGAGCCACGCCGACGGCATGAAAGCCGCTGCCCGAGAAGCCTAGAAGCGCCGTCAAGCGCAGCCACCAGCGGGTCAGTCTGCGCCGTTTCCCGAGGCTGCCCATAGCACTGGCGCCCAGCAGGAGGGCCGTTATTGGCGGCATGGTAACGGGCAAGTACATCGCGGGGTTGTGATAGGCGCCACGGAAATGGAGCAGCCCCGCCTCACCCGTCGTGCCCAGCAGGCCGAGGCTCGTCATGACGCCGATGACACGGCCGGCGGGGATGCCGAGGATCGTCGGCCTGGATCCGGGGAGGTTGTCACGCAGCCGCTCGGACAGAAAGCCGAGCATCCCGGATAGGGACATGGCAGCCGGGGCGCCGAGGGGTGCCGAGTAGAAAAGGTTCTGCCATCCGAACCCGCCGGGCTTTCTGCTGATGTTGTAGAGATGAAATCCCGTCCCGATCACGCCGGTCAACGCGGCGCCCGCATAGATGATGTCCCGCACCACATGGGCGCCGTAGCGGCGATCGCCAGTACCGTGAAGGCTCGCCAGTAAGGACAGGGATGCCGTAACAAGCGGTGTCACCATCGCCTTGTTGTGGAAGGAACCGCGATAGTGCTCGATGGCGCTATCGACGAGCACCGAAGCCGCGAGCGCGCCGGCGGCCCGGTTGAGGCGGCGCGCGGCGCGCAGCGTGGTCTCACGCGGGTCGGTCGGCGCCTTCGGCGGACGCAACGCCAAGGCGACGCCACCCAATAGCGTTGCCCCGCTCAGCAGAGCGATGGCCGTTGCCACATCGCCTGTCGGCCTCGTTGTATTCATACTTGGTATCTCTCGGCGTCAGAATGTTTGAAGGTCAGGCCGAGGCCAGGGCGCGAGAGGTCAGGACGGATGGCGCCACCTTTCGGAACCGGGGCGCCATCGAACAGCATGTGCTCGATCCGCACATGATCGTGGAACCATTCGAGATGGCGAAAAACCGGTGCGGCGCAGGCCGCATGGAGATGGAGAGCGGGGGCGCAATGCCCGGAGAGATCGATATGGTGCGCCTCGCACTGTGCTGCGATGGCGAGGAAGCCCGTTATCCCTCCACAACGCGTGGCATCCGCCTGCTGCACATCAACCGCCCCGCTGCCTAGCATAAGCCGGGCATCGTCCTGGGTGTAGACATATTCGCCGGCGGCAATATCCACCCCGGCTGGCGCCGCCTCTCTAACGAGCCGTAGGCCCTCAAGATCATCTGAGGACACAGGTTCCTCAAACCAACGGATCCCCGCGCTGTCAGCAAAGACATGCGCGAAGCGGAGAGCTTCCCGCACTCCGAAAGCCCCGTTTGCGTCGACAAACAGAGCCGCGTCTCCAATGGCCTTCTTGGCAATGGCGACGCGACGGGGATCCTGATCGGTATGCGTGCCGATCTTCATCTTGACGGCCCGGCAGCCATCCCTCTCCACCCAGCCTGCAAGCTGATCGCGTAGCTGCGCGTCATCGTAAGTGGTGAAGCCGCCACTGCCGTAAATTGACACCGACGCGCGCTCTTGGCCGAACAGCGAGGCGAGGGGAACGCCGAGCAATTTAGCCTTGAGGTCCCAGAGCGCGACATCGATCGCCGAGATAGCGCATGCCGCCAGGCCGGATCGTCCAAGATTCCGCACCGCGTGCTGCATGGCCGTCCAAGCCGCCCGCATGTCCATCGCATTGGCCCCCGCGATAACGGGGCCAAGTGTCTTCTCGATGAGGCGCAAAAGGCAGGCATCGGCATAGGTGTAGCCCAGTCCTGTCTCGCCACCGGCCGCGACCTCGACAACGACAAGTGTCGTCCTGTCCCAGGCGAAGGTGCCATCGGCCTCCGGGGCGTCAGTCGGCACCGTGTAGGCGCGCGCGGTCACCCGGCCAATCGCCGCATCGGGGCACACCGATCAACCCTTTCCGGGCAGGACGCTCGCGAGCATCTCCTTAGCGCTATTGACGATGACGCTGGCTCGCTCAGGCTCATCAAGCAAAGACGTCATGAAATTGCGCGCATCCTTCAGCGTAATATGTGGCGGCAGCGGCGGAACATTGGGATCAGTGTAAGCCTCCAGTATCACGGGCCGATCAGCCGACAGGGCTTCATCCCAGGCAGCGCCGACCTTGTCGGGATGATCGACGAAGATCCCCTTCAGGCCGAGCAACTCGGCGTATTTGTGATACGGAAAATCCGGAATGCTCTGCGTGCTTTCAGTCTTCCCGGCGCCTAGCGTTACTCGCTCCTCCCAGGTGACCTGATTGAGGTCCCGGTTGTTGAGAACGAGCACGATCAGTTTGGGGTTGGACCACTGCCTCCAATATTTACTGATGGTGATCATCACGTTCAGGCCGTTCATCTGCATAGCGCCGTCTCCCATGCAAGCGATCACCGTGCGTTCGGGATAGGCCATCTTCGCGGCCATCGCATAGGGCGTGCCGGCACCCAGCGAGGCAAGACCACCGGATAGAGAAGCCTTCATACCCCGCCGCATCTTCAGGTCTCGGGCATACCAATTGGCTACGGATCCACTATCGGCGGTGATGATGGCGTTCTCGGGCAGCCTGGGCGACAGCTCCCAGAAGACGCGTTGCGGGTTGAGCGGTTCGGCGCTTTGCATCGCCCGCTCCTCCAGCTGCTTCCACCAGGATTGCAGACCCTTCTCGATCCCCCCGCGCCAGGACGTGTCCGTCTTTTGCTCCAACAGCGGCAGCAGCGCGCGCAGCGTCGTCGCGCTATCACCGACCATGCTCAACTCCATCGGGTAGCGGAGACTAAGACTGGCGGCGTCGATATCGATCTGTACGCCGCGGGCACTGCCGGGCTTGGGCAAGAACTCGCTGTAGGGGAAAGACGAGCCGACCATCAGGAAGGTGTCGCAGCCTTGCATCAGATCCCAGGACGGCTTGGTGCCGAGCAGGCCGAGGGAGCCCGTCACCCACGGCAGGTCGTCCGGCAAAGCCGCCTTGCCGAGAAGTGCCTTGGCGCAACCCGCCTGCAACTTGTCGGCGACCGCGATGACTTCGTCGGTCGCACCCAAGGCGCCCGCACCGACCAGCATGGCGACCTTCTTGCCGCTGTTCAGAATAGAAGCTGCTTCCCGCAGCGTGCCCTCATCCGGCAGCTTCGCCGGTAAAGCATAGCCAACCCCCGTATGGGTCGCGCCATGGGCCATAGGAGGGTCCTGATACGGCATCAACTGCAGGTCATTCGGAAGGATCAAACAGGTGACAACGCGCCGCGCGCTGGCGATCCGGACGGCTCGGTCAATCATATGCCTGATCTGCGCGGGCACGCTCGCCTGCATCAC
>NZ_LMUQ01000047.1:15641-15819 GCF_009765865.1 Acidisoma sp. L85 | reverse complement strand
GTTCAGAATAGAAGCTGCTTCCCGCAGCGTGCCCTCATCCGGCAGCTTCGCCGGTAAAGCATAGCCAACCCCCGTATGGGTCGCGCCATGGGCCATCGGAGGGTCCTGACACGGCATCAACTGCAGGTCATTGGGAAGGATCAAACAGGTGACAACGCGCCGCGCGCTAGCGATCCGC
>NZ_LMUQ01000047.1:15441-15631 GCF_009765865.1 Acidisoma sp. L85 | reverse complement strand
GTAGTCGCTTGCCACGTCCTTGAAGAGGTTCTGGAGGTCAACCTCCTGCTGGTAGCTGGCCCCGAGACCGCTTCGGGCCTGCTGGCCTACGATGGCGACGACCGGCACATGGTCCATCTTCGCGTCATAGAGTCCGTTGAGAAGATGGATCGCGCCGGGGCCGGAGGTCGCGTAGCAAAGTCCAACCTGG
>NZ_LMUQ01000047.1:0-15431 GCF_009765865.1 Acidisoma sp. L85 | reverse complement strand
GTAGTCGCTTGCCACGTCCTTGAAGAGGTTCTGGAGGTCAACCTCCTGCTGGTAGCTGGCCCCGAGACCGCTTCGGGCCTGCTGGCCTACGATGGCAACGACCGGCACATGGTCCATCTTCGCGTCATAGAGTCCGTTGAGGAGATGGATCGCGCCAGGCCCCGAGGTCGCGTAGCAAAGTCCAACCTGACCGGTGAATTTCGCATGTGCGGAAGCCATGAAGGCGGCCATCTCCTCGTGCCGGACCTGGACATATTCCATCTCGTCCTTGGCCTTTTCGAGCGCGACATCCAGGCCACCGACGCCATCTCCCGGATAGCCGTAGACGCGGTTCAGGCCCCACTCGCCCAGTCGCTTCCACACGAATTCGCTGACATTGATGGTCATGAGTTCCTCCGGGTCACCTATCGCGCCGGGCGCGCAATTGAGATCGCCACAGATGATTGATTTTCCATTCACAAGGCCGCGCGGCGACCGTTTTGCTGAAAGATATTGCACCACAACTGAGCAGCAAAAGCGTGCAGAGTGCTTGATTGCTCGGGCGAGGCCGCGATCGTCCGAGCAGTATCGCCGTCTGCGGCGCTTCGCTGCGACCAAGGGCAAAGGCCGGCATGCCCGTCGCCTGCGGTCACACAGACACGTCTTCTGATTTTTGATGATCAAGCTGCATCTGAATGCCGATGTTCCCCCGATGATGTGTGCGGCCAAAATGGACCGCCTCATTTCGGAGGATGCCTACGGAGAGTTTCGGCTTTCACGCAGCTACCGCTGTCAGCCCGGACGTCTTCGCGCCCACTACGATCTCGCCCGCTTCGCGCGTTAATGCCGCCCTGACCCACGCGGATCGGATCTTTTCCTCAGGCGGCCGGCTATCTGACCGCCTCACTCTATGTCCATAATTGGGGGACCCACTCATGTGTCCCTCCTACCCTCTTGGTAAGGAGACTTATGATGAAGAACTTTTTGGTGGCCGCCGTGGCCGTTGTCAGCTTAGGCATGACGGGCGCAGCCATAGCTAGCGAACCCACGCCGCATCACGGTGTGTCGGCGCAGGCCCGAAACGAGGCGGTGCGGCCAAATCAGCGCCCCACCTATCTTGCTCGCGACGAGCAGGTTTCGCCCCAGCAGCGCCCGGCTTATCTATCTCGCAACGAAACGGTCTTGCCGAACCAGCGCCCAACGTATCTAGCTCGCAATGAGCAGGTCTCGCCTCAGCAGCGGCCCGCATACCTCACCGCGTGACGCCAATTGGCTGCACGGAAACGCATTGGAACGAACTTGGCGGTGACGTAACCCTGAAGAAAAGGGGCGTTCGCGGGAGCGCTTTCTCGTTTGGCATCATCGTCTTGACGCTTCCCGGACATCTTGAGCCGCGTGTTCTTCTGGACATATTCAGGTGCTACTGGCCGCATAGGTGTCTAGAACCATATGAACCTCTCTTGATAACTGCCCCTTTCTTGGCTCTTCGAGACAACCTTACGATGGACAGAACGCCCTCATGGAGAACGTCTGGGATTTATCCTCGGCCGCCCCGTCTCGAGCCTGCCGCGCAGAAACTACGCATCCTGTTCGCCGGCCGAGTGATCGCCGCGACGACTGCGGGGTTTCGGGTGTTGGAGACCTCTCACCCGCCGGTCTATTATCTGCCTCCCTCGGCCTTCACCGGATGCGTATTGACGCCGGCCTCGGGAGCAAGCGTCTGCGAATGGAAAGGCTCAGCGCAATATTGGAGCATTAGGGTTGACAACCGTGTGGCGGAGCGCGCGGGGTGGAGCTACCCGAAGCCGACAGAAGGTTTCGCTTTGATCCGGGATTATCTCGCCGTTTATGCCGGCAGGATGGACGCGTGCTTTGTTGGCGGCGAGGCCGCAACACCGCAGCCGGGTGGCTTCTACGGCGGGTGGGTGACGCGCAACCTCAAGGGGCCGTTCAAGGGCATGCTGGGAAGCATGAGCTGGTGATATCCCAAATGCGCAGCTTTGCACCGAAAAGCTGTGCTGTCGTCATTGGCGCCTCGGGCGGCATCGGCGCGGCTTTGGTGAAGGCACTGCTTGATCAATCCACCTTTACAACAGTGGTTGCTTTAGCCCGTAGTTTCGAGGACGATCTCGAGCGGACCGCCCGTTTCCAGCACGGTTCTATCGACATCGCTAATGAAAACAGCATCAGCGCCGCGGCGGCCCGTTTGGGGGGCGACGTACGGTCACTCTATGCCCTTTGGCTGTATTCATCTATGGCGTTTCTGTTAGTGCTACGAGACCTACGTCGGCGGGCAGCGCCCAAAACCAGACGAGACCCGCCGCCGGATCACAGGCTAAAGCATGTTAGATCCCATGCAGGCCCACTTGATTCACACAACGTAGGCAGGTGTAGGTTCGCTCGACCCTAGAAGTCCTCGGCTCTGACGAGACTCATAACGGCTCAATCGCTCTGTTTAACGGTCCCTGTGCGTCCAGGTCTCAAGACGTGAGTAGGAAACTTTATCACGTGTTGACCCTCAGCCTGCTGGTCGCAAGTTTGCATTGGCATTTCGGAAGGACAACCCTAGCGTGTATGACGCAACCGCACCGCGGGTCTCACAACGAATTTTGCTTCAGACCGGAATGATTTTTCGCTCCTTCAACGATGAAAAGAACTGGCGGAACATCTCTTCGGTATCAATGCAATCGTGGAAACCCGCTCGCCGCGCCTTGATCGTGCTGGAAATATTGTCGAACTCGCTATTGAAAATGAAATCGCCAAATGGCCACGACACGATGTCCTCGTATTTTACATTCTTAAGTCCGTATTTTTGGATCATTGTCTCCCAAAGCGGCGCCTTATCTGCCATGTACTCGGCCAGAGGCAGCGGCACAGGGTAGCCGACTTCCATGTCAAACATCCGGGCAATACGTGGCCACATATGCTCCCAGCGGAAATAATCGCCGTTCGTGATGTTGAAAATCTCGTTGGCAGCCCGCGGCTCGTTTCCTGCCCAATCGGCCGCCGCGGCGAGAATGTCGGCTGAAGTCACTTGATACAGCGCTCTGTAGGCGCTCATTGACCCAGGAAAACGCAGTGGTAAGCCAAGTTCCTTTGAAAGTGCCGCGTAGATGGCAATGACCATCGTTAGATTCATTGGATTGCCGATGGCGTAACCGCACACCGCCTCTGGCCGCAGCGCAGTGAAATTCCACGCTTTTCCCTGCTGCCTACGGCGCAGAGTATCTTCCTGGTCATAGTAGAAGTTTGGCGGCATTAGGCGGGGATCATCCTCGCGCGCTGGGGTTTTGAATGGCCCAAGATCGGCTCCGTAGGCCTTGCCACCCTGGTAGAATGCGATGTGCCGAAGGCTCGGTGATGCTGGCTCTATGACGTCAAGCAAGTTTTCTAGCAGCGCGACATTAACCGTGCTTCGCTCCGCAGCCGTCGGTTTCTCTATGTACGGGGCAAAAACAACGTGAGTGATGTCCGTCAGGTTCGCGAGCTTTGATCGCACGTCAGTCGGGGAGAGCAGATCGACCGAAATGTGCTCAACGTCGACCAAATCCCCTGGCCGACGTGACAACCCAAGAACTTTGGTTTGCGGCAGATGGGCAAAGCGCTCGGCCACCGCTCGGCCGATAACGCCTTGCACACCGGCGACGAGAACACTTTTGGTTTCAGTGGACATCAGGAGCCTCGCTCAGTGCTATTGTTATAGACGTCGAAACTAGAGGCATATGGCTGTTGTGCCGTCGGCATTGGCGGCGAGCACGCGGCCGATTTGGACTGCCCTTTCGCACCAATCGAGAAAGTCAGCAGTTCGCGAAGCGGAGCGCAGCATAGCCTCGGTCCGGACACGGTAGAGCCGCCACTAACCCTCACGATAAAGGTCGATGTCGCTGGTATCGGTAAGCTTCCGAGGTCGCCGACGACGACACGCATGCGATATGGGCTCGGGTTGCCGGCAACGCTACGTCAGACACCAGCTTCGACGAGAATCTTCAGCTGGTCACCCGCCGGATCCAGCAAAGCTTCGAAGCCATCCTGAACGATCTCATCGAGTGTCACCCGCTTCGTTACCATCAATTCGGGCTGCATGATACCCGACGCGAAGATGGCCGCGACCCTCGGCCACATCAGCGTCGAGTAGCACCATGATCCGCGCAGGTCGATGTCCTTACGGGTGATGGCATAGGCATCAATCTCAGCGGGGCCGACATGTAGCCCGACCTGCACTACCACGCCCTGCGGCCGAACCGCTGCGATGCAGCTGCCCAGCGCACGGCCCTGGCCGACGCATTCAAAAGCGACATCCACACCGATATGGCCGACCGTCAGATCCCGCAGTATTTCCAGCAGATCTTCGCGTAACGGGTTGACGGTGTGGATGTCCCCCAGAATCGTGCGGGCGAGGACGAGCCGGCTATCGTTGATGTCGGCCAGGAAGATGAGCGTGGCCCCTGCTGCGCGCGCCGCCATCACCTGGAGTTGGCCGATAGGTCCAGCACCGACCACCAACACGCTGTCCCCTGGCCGGACACCGCCGCGTTCGACAGCGTGGAGAGCGACCGCGGCAGGCTCTATCAGCGCCGCCTGTTCATCCGTGACGCCGTCGGGGATGGGAACCGCGTTGTAGTCATTCACCACGGCGTAGTCCGCGAAGCCGCCCCAGGCGGCGCTAAGGCCGACAATAGCAAGCTGCTCGCTGAGCTGGGTCAAGCCCCGGCGAACGTAGTAATCGTCGGGCGGCGCCATATGCGGTTGGATTGCCACACGATCGCCGGGCGAGGTATCCCGCACATCCGATCCCACCGCGACGACCACGCCGCCGAATTCGTGGCCGAGGATCTGCGGCAGCTGCGCCCCCGAGAAGGGATGCGGCGACTGTGGAACAAAGATGGGTCCATGCGCATACTCGTGCAAATCAGTGCCGCAGATGCCGCAAAGACGATTCCGTACGAGCACCTCATGCGGCCCGAGGTCGTCCGGTGGGGGTGCTACCTCTTCCACCCGTACATCCCGCCGGGCATGGAACCGGGCCGCCTTCATGCCGCGAGCTTGACGTTGCAGTATTGCCGCACCTTCGGCACGACCTGTTCCACCAGACGGCGCATGGAGTTCTCCCACAACGCCTTGCGGTCCCATTCATGGAATGCTGACAGTAAGCCGCCGAACGGTCCGACCTCGTCTATGAAAGCGATCAGCCGGTCTACGACATGGCTGGCCGGGCCGGCGATGACCATCGCATCCATCACTGCCTCCAGCGTCAGGTCTTCTTCGCGGCCGGTCTTCTCGGTAAGAAAGATCTTTCGGGCGCCGGCGCGGCCGAGCTGAGTGAACAGGTAGTTGTAGTAGCTCCAGACAGCGTTGCCATCTTCAGCAAGGTAATTGCGGGCTTCCTCATCGCTGTCCGTCACCAGGATGGTGCGGGCGATGCGCCAGCTTTTCGGATCCGGCCGCAGTCCCGCGGCGGCGGCGCCGGCCTCATAAGCCTCCCACTGCGAGCGTACTACCCAAGGGGCGTTGAAGTTTGCCGAGATCAGGTTCCAGCCGCGCCGGCCGGCCAGCTTGGCTGTGCTAGAGAATGGGCTCATCGCTGAGGTGCAGAAGGTCGGGAAAGGCTGCTGGAAGGGCGTCGGCATGGGGCCGATGCCCATGTCCGGCTGCACGGAATCGACCACCTTGATCGACCAGTATTTGCCGTCAATCTTGTAGGGGGCGGCACCGGCCCATATAGCGCCGATCATGTCGGCGCTTTCCTCCATCATCTCCTGCCGATTCTTGTCGACGGTTTGGAAGAGCTCGAAGTCGGATGCGAGGCCACCCGGCCCGATGCCAAGGATCAGCCGCCCGTTGCACATATGGTCAAGCATGGCGGCATCGGCAGCGACCCGTGCCGGGTGATGTTGCGGCAGGTTTACGACGCCGGTGCAGAGCTTTATGTTCTTGGTCTGGTAGGCGATGGCGGATAGGAACTGCAGCGCGCTCGTCACCGGCTCCACCTTGGCCGCGACATGTTCACCGATCCAAAATTCGTCATAGCCGAGCTGCTCGGAGAAGAGCGCGGCCTCGACATCCTGGTCGTACATCTCCTTGTAGCCGAGCTTGAGCGTGTGAAGCGGCATCATGAAAAGACCGAGCTTCATTTTATCTTCCTTGTATGGGTCATCATGCAGAATATCGGGATGGAACGACCGCCGCGGAGTTCAGCAGGTCACCGGCCTTCAGCGCTGCCCAAAGCGCGCCGGGGATCGGCGCCTGCACCCATGCTGCTGCTTGGCGCAACTCCTCGGGCGTGCGGCAGCCGACGAGAACGGTCGCGACCGCGGGATGGGCGAGTGGAAACTGCAGAGCCGCGGCCGGCACCGGCACGTTATGCTGCGCGCATATCCCGGCGATGGCTTCGTAGCGGCGGATGGTCCCTTCATCCGCGTCCCGGTAGTTGAACTTCCGTGGCGCGCCCGCGGGGGCGGCCAGGATGCCGGAGTTGAAGGGACCACCGATGACCACGGCAACACGGCGCTTCTGCGCCAGTGGCAGAAGCGTTACAATCGCCGCCTGGTCTAGCAGTGTATAGCGTCCAGCGACCAGACAACAGTCAAGGTCGAACTCCTCGATCGCGTCGCGGATCACCCCGACCTCGTTAGCGCCAACGCCGATTGCGCGGATGAGGCCGGCGCCGCGCAGTTCTTCCAGCGCGCGGAAACCGCCGCCCCTGGTCAGCGCGCCCCAGTGACGATCATGTAGCGCGCCATGGGTCTCGCGGCCGATATCGTGGATCTGCAGGATGTCGATGCGACCGAGGCCGAGCCGCGCCAAGCTATCGTCGAAGCTGCGCATCACGCCGTCATAGGAGTAGTCGAACACCTCCTCGAAAGGCAGAGCACCGACCCAGCCGGGGTCGTAGGGGTTGGGTGGCAGCCGGTTTTCGATCTTGCGGCCCGGCCGCTCGAGAATCATGAGGCGGCCGACCTTACTGCTCAGGACAAAGTCCGAGCCGCCACCTTCCTCCTGACGCTGGCGCAACACATGGCCGACCAGAAGTTCAAGCTTACCGAGCCCATACATCGGGGCGGTATCGAAGAACTTTATACCCGCATCCCAGGCCGCGTTGAGCGTGCCCACGACGTCTTTCACTGGAACGCCGGTGAACATGCCGCCCAGGCCAGCCGTGCCGACGCCGAGCACGCTGACCGCGAGGCCTGTGCGACCGAGCGTCCGCGTGGGCATCGTGACTCGGTCGAGTGCTGACTGATTCATACTGCAGTGTATCCCCCGTCCACGGCTATTTCGGCGCCGGTCATGTAGGATGACCCTTTGGAGGCGAGGAAAGCGATCACTTCCGAAACCTCATCCGGCTGGCCCGGACGCTCCATAAGCGTCGGTCCAAGGATCATCTTCCGCATGTCGGGATCTTCGTAATAGCTCTTCGTCATCGGCGTCGCGATCGTGCCGGGATGCACGGAGTTCACGCGGATATTGTATTTCGCGAGATCGACCGCCACTGCCTTGGTCAGCAGCCGTACCGCGCCCTTGGTCGAGCAATAGCCGGTCATTCCCGGCATATTGGCGACCGTGCCCGACATAGACGAGATGTTGATAATCGAGCCGCCGCCCGCCACGCGCATCGCCGGCACTACCGCCTTACAGCCGAGGAATGTGCCGCGGACATTGACCGCATGCATGCGGTCAAAGTCTTCGACGCTCAACTCCTCGAGCGGGATACGGACCAGGATGCCGGCATTGTTGACAAGGGTATCGACCTTGCCGTGACGCTCCATGGCCTGATCAATGACCTTCTGCCAATCGGCTTCGGACGCGACATCCTGCGCGATGAAGGTGGCTGTGTGACCACTGCTGCGCAGATCCTTCGCGACAGCCTCGCCCGCCGCGGTATCGATGTCTGTCAGGATCACGCTTGCACCCTTAGCGGCGAGAATACGGGCATGGACCTCGCCCATGCCCTGTCCGGCTCCAGTAACGATCGTGACGTTTGTTTCTAGCACGCAGCCCCTCCTTTGATTTTCCTGTAACGCTCGCTTCTTATTTCATGACGCTGATCTTCGAGCGGTCGATGGTGACGAAGACCGCCGCCACCAGCACGACGCCCTTGGCAATGTTTTGGATGTAGGGGTCAAGCCCCACCATATCCATGCCGTTGCTCAGGATAACCATGATAAGGCATCCGAGCACTGTGCGCAGCACGCTGCCCTGACCGCCTGTCAGCGGCGTGCCGCCGACCACTACGGCGCCGATCGCATCAAGTTCCAGCCCAGTGCCCATCTGCGCCGTGGCCGCCATGGACCACGCGCCATTCAGCACACCGGCGACACCAGCGAGCAGGCCGAGCAGCATGTAGATGCCGATCTTTACGCGCTCCACCCGAATACCGGTCAGTGCCGCGACGCGCTCGCCGCCGCCGACCGCGCGCACCTCTCGCCCGAAGACGGTGGTGTCGAGTATCAGCAGGCAGACGACCGTCAGCACCACGGCGATGACCACCGAATGCGGCACGCCCAGGCTGTTGCCGCCGAAGGCGTTGACGAAGCGCTCGTCATCGATCGAGATCGTGGTGCCGCTCGTGAAGATCAGGATGATGCCGCGATAGACCACCATGGCACCGAGTGTTACAATGAAAGACGGCACTTTGCCCTTGACGAAGACAAACCCGTTGATAGTGCCGGCGAGCAGACCGACGGCGCAGGCCGGAATGATGGCTAAGGCGCCGAGCGAGGGGGCCGTCATGGCGGCGACCACGGTGGCCATACCGACGATGGAGCCCACCGAGAGATCGATCGAGCCGGCGATGATCACGAAGGTGAGGCCGAGCGCAACCACCAGCAGCGTCACCGTCTGCTGCAGCACTGTCACCAAGTTCGACAGGGTCACGAAACGGTGGTTCATCAAGGCGAAGGCTATACAAAGCAGCGCCAGCAAGGCGATGGGGAAGTAGTTCTTCACCATTCCCATTGATCGGCGGCGCGCGGCCTGCTGCGACTTCACCGCCGATGCCATCTGCTTGCTTTTCGCCAAGTCCCGCGCCTTCGGGTCTTCCTCTTTCAAGGTGTCCGTCGTCATCGGCCACTCCCACCTTGTGTGGCGATCGATTTGTCTAGACCATGCATCGCACGACCTCCTGCTCCGTGCACGGCTGGTTGAGATCAAAGCTTCCCGACACATTGCCGCGACGCAGCACGATCAGCCGTTCGCTGATGCCGAGAAGCTCCGTCAGATCCTCGCTCACCAGCAGAACGGCGAGGCCTCCATCAACCAGCTTGCGGATGGCGCGATAGATGTCCTGCCGCGCGCCGACATCGACGCCGCGCGTCGGGTTGTTCAGCAACATCAGGCGTGGCTCGGTGCCAAGACATTTACCTAGCACCACCTTCTGCATATTGCCGCCGCTCAAGCTGGAGCAGGGAGCGCGGATATCGTTTGTCTTAATCGATAGGCGCCTGACGGCACCCTTCGCAATGTCCACCGCCTTCG
This sequence comes from Acidisoma sp. L85, assembly GCF_009765865.1. Lineage (GTDB taxonomy): Bacteria > Pseudomonadota > Alphaproteobacteria > Acetobacterales > Acetobacteraceae > Acidisoma. Next base: position 5,978 of record NZ_LMUQ01000047.1, on the reverse strand, counting down.
CCTTGTTGAAGACCGGCCCTCGATGCGGACTGGCAGCCATCACGAGGTTGTCGAGGATGCTGAAATCTACGATCAGCCCCTCGCGCGCGCGATCGCCGGGCACGTAGCTGATGCCCGCCAACCACCCATCGGTCGGCAGACGCGGCCGATATGGCGAGCCGTTCAGCGCCATTGCGCCCGCGGCCGCGCGCTGATCACCGGCAATGATAGCTATGATCTGCTCGCCACCGGCGCCCTTCAGCCCGGCGATGCCCACCACCTCGCCGGCATGCACCGTGAGGTTAAGATCCTCCGTGCTCTCGGCAAGTCGAATGCCCGACAGTTCCAGCAGCGTCTTGCTAGCCGCCCGCTCGTGCCGCGCCGGATAGAGTTCGGCGGACACCTCGCGGCCGACCATGCGAGTATGGATGGTCTCGGCGTTGATGTCGGCGCCATGCAGCTCACCCACATTGGCGCCGTCCTTGAGGATGATCACAGTATCCGCGACGCCCATCACCTCGGCGATGTGGTGGGAGACGAAGCCGAGGGTGACGCCCTCCTCCCGTAAGCGGCGCATGACGGCGAGCACCGCCTCGACCTCCTTCCAGCCAAGGAAGGCGGTCGCCTCATCCAACAGAATTAGCGACGGCTGAGTAGACAGGGCGCGACAGATTTCGATGCATTTGAGCTGACCGAGGTCGAGCGAAGCGATATCCTGCTCGACGCTGATGCCGATATCGAGCCGGTCGATGATGATCTGTGCGGTGCGGCGCATCTTCTTCGCATCGAGCGTACCGAAACGGCGGCTGAAGCGCCGCATGCGGTCGATATAGATATTCTCGGCGATCCCCAGAGACGGGTTGATCGTGAGTTCCTGAAACACCAGTGCGATGCCGTGTTCCTCCGCGTCGCGCAGGTTGCGCGGACGGTAAGGCTTGCCGTTGAGCAGCAAGGTCCCGCCGTCCGCGCTTTCTACGCCAGCGAGGATCTTGAGAAGAGTCGACTTGCCGGCACCATTCTCACCCGCGAAGGCGTGGATGCGGCCCGGCCGCAATGTGGTGGAGACATCCACCAACGCGCGCGTGCTACCGTAGCTCTTGAATAGATGTTCGGCTGTCAGTTCGATGGTTTGCACCTCATCCCCCCTTCCCTCGCCGTCCACGGATGCCTCAGGAGCCAAGGATCTTCGAGCGGAAGAACTCCACATTCGGCACCTGGAACACACCGGGCTTGGCGTTCGGATTCCAGGTCAATGAGTTCGCCTTAAAGTCGTAATCCGGTAGGTTGTTAGGGAAGTCCTTCTCGAAGTCGGCAACGTAGCTTTTCGTCAACGGCAGCATCTTCATGTGGAAGTCGGCGACATTCGCCGGCAATGTGTGGCCCTCGATCGCATCGTAGAGGGCGAGCAGCGCGAAGCCGCCGGAGAGCCAGTGGCCACCCATGTCGAATAACAACTCGCCATCCTTCAGCGCCTTGCGATTGCCCGTCTCGAGATCTATGCAGACCACGACGACGTCTTTACCAGGAATCTTGCCGCGGTTACGCAGCGCCGTCATCACACCGCTCGCCATACCGCCGCTCGCCACCCACACGCCTCGGATATCGGAATGGCCGATATAGAAGGATTGAAACGCAGCAAGCGCAGTCTCCCTCTCGAAGTCGCCATTGACCTCGCCTTCGACGATGACTTCCGGGTGCTGCTTCAGCAGAGCCGCGAAGCCCTTGCGGCGGTTGACGGCAACCGAAGTGCCGGCGGTGCCGTTGACGATTCCGATGCGCTTCTTACCGTCAGGGCCCGCCGGCGTAGCGTCGATTAATGCCTTGCCGATGCTGGCGCCCATATCCTCGTCGCTCGGCCCAACGAAGCTAATGTAGTTCGGGAAGCGCGCAGTCTGCGGCGGGTAGTCCGGGTGCGTGTCGGTGATGGCGACAGGAATCCCGGCATCCTTGGCGATCGAAAGGCCGCGCGTGCCAACCGACCAATAAGCGGTGAAGATGATGCCGTCGACCTTACGCGCCGCGAGATCCTGGATCGAGCGGATCATCCGCTCCGGGCTGTTCTGCGCATCCACGACGATGAGGTTCACGCCCAACTGCTTAGCGCCGAGTTTCATGAAGGCTAGGTAGTCGTTCCAGAATTCGATGAGTAGTTGCGGCACCACCACGCCGATTGTTGGATGCGGCACCTTCAACACCGGATCCGCGGCCCGCGCGGCGCGAGGTAACAACGGGGCGGCAAACATCACCGAGGCGGCGCCGGCAAGAAGGCCTCTACGGGTAGCCATTGGTCGTTCTCCCAGTTTTGTTGATTGGACTCGTCTTCGGCTAGGCCGCGTTCAGGCCTAGCCGGTTTCGAACGGCACTACTGAAACGAAGGCGCCATCGCCCCAAAGCAGTGGCATTCCGCTATCGCGCACCAGCACTTGGCCGACACGGCCGACCAAGAGCGTATGCGTGCCATAGTCCATCTGCGCATCCACCGCGCAGAAGACGCAACAGAGCGCGGACGGTAAGAATGGCAATCCGCGCCAACTACGTTGCCACGCGCCCGACAGGAAGCGCTCGCCGCGCCGGTCAGATCGTCCGAAGATCTCGACCAGGGGATGGGCGGTGTCGTCCAGAATATTGGCGCAGAACACGCCCGTCGTAGACAAAACTGAATACATCAGCGCCGACCTGTTGACGGAGACCAGCAGGGAAGGCGGCTGCATTGACACGGGAACGACAGCCGACGCCGCCATGCCGTGCGGCGCATCTTGATCATCCCGCGTGGTTACGAGGGATATCGTACCTGTCATGCGACGCATGGCGCGGCGGAAGTTGTCCGCCATCCGATCGTCATCCTCCCAGCCTCCATCGGGCGAGGCAGTCGATGTGCGCGAGGCGCGCTGTTTCATGTTTTCCCTCCGGCACCGCACATTGGTGACACCGCCTTCGTCCTGCCGGGGTTAGTGCAAAGCGCGTGCCAAGGCGGAAATTAGGTCTTTGCAACAGGTTAGGGGCATCGGAGCGATCCGCGAACCTGTCGCGCGCGACACTGAAACTGTCGCATGCGACAGGTGTCGCAAGCCCGAGCGGCAGGCGTTGAAACCGCTTGCCGACGGGTCTAGTCTAGCGCTCTGGCCCTGCGCCTAACCAAGAGCCACGAAGGCATAAGGACGAGCCCATGGGGGAGCTGCAGCACATCGACCGTGTTGCCATGTCGGTGGATGTCGCGGCGGCGTCTGTGCTGGGCGTTCCAGACAATGCTGGCATTATAGTGAAGTCGTGGCAGCGCTGCATCGGCGAGTACGGGCTGGAGCCGGATGCGCTGCCTGGTCCCAATATCTTGACCTCGGCGGAACTCAAGCTGCGTTACGACGCAGCAGACGACCTGCTGATGCTGGCGCGCGAGGAGCTGGAGCGGCTATTCGAGCAGATCGGCAGCAGCGGCTATTTCATGACGATGACCGACGACAGTGGCGTCGTCGTCGCGGCACATTGCACGGCGGATCTGCAGGACGATGTCCGCAAAGCGGGAACGATCGCGGGCAGCATCTGGCTGGAAGAACAGCAAGGCACCAACGGCATCGGCACCTGCCTCAAGGAGCATAATTCCCTCTCGGTCGTGATGGAGGAGCATTTCGGAACGCGGCTGCTGGGGCTGTCTTGCACCGTCGCTCCGATTTTCCGCTCGGCCGATCAGATCCTGGGAGTCATCAATGTCACCACGCCTCGCCGCACCGACCACGCGACGCAACACATGGTTCGCAAGATCGTGGGCAAGGCAGCGCTGCGGATCGAGAACCTGCATCTTCAGCGTCAACATGCGGGCCGGCGCATCCTGCGGCTGTCGCGCTACGGTGACTTCGTCGATCTCGCGAATGAGGCGCGGCTAGTACTGGACGATGCGGATCGGATCGTCTCCGCGACCCCGGCCGCCAGTCGCATGTTGAAGATCCCGGCGGGCCGGCTTGTCGGCCGCTCGATGCCGGAGACGCTCGGGCTCCGCGACCTTTCCATCGCGCCGGAGATGCAGGTCCGGGCCCGACCGCCGCGCGAGGCCGATCCCCTCTATGCTCGCATGCTGGGGCCTAGCCGGCCCCGCGTCACGCCGCTTGCCAGGCAGCGCCACGCCATCGCGGCACCTCCGGACGCGATGGTGCTGCTCTTCGGGGAAACGAAGGAGATGGTGGTCCGCATCAGCACGGCGCAGCGCCTGTTCGCGCGCGGTCTGCCGGTGATGCTGCAGGGTGAAACTGGTAGCGGCAAGACGGCACTGGCGCGCATGCTGCACGAGACCAGCGCCCGCGCCACCAAGCCCTTCGTAACAGTCAATTGCGCCGCCATCCCGCAGGAGCTGATCGAAGGCGAGCTGTTCGGACATCGTGCCGGCGCCTTCACCGGGGCGAATCGCCAAGGCAGCAAGGGTTTGGTGCGCGAGGCGGACGGCGGCACGCTCTTCCTCGACGAGATCGGCGACATGCCGCTGCTCCTGCAGACACGCCTACTGCATGTGCTGAGTGAGGGCGTCGTCGCCCCGCTCGGCGGCGGGCCGATGCAGACGGTGGATCTGGCGGTCGTCTCGGCCAGCCTGCAGGATATCGAGGGTCTGGTGGCACTCGGCCGGTTTCGCCAGGACCTGTTCTTCCGGCTCAATGGCGCCACAGTGAACTTGCCGCCGCTGCGTGACCGCGCCGACCGTGCCGCGCTGATTTCCAGCGTTGTCGAGAGCGAGGCGCGGGCTGCCGGGGTGGCGGATATTGTTCTGTCCGAGCCGGCAGCAGCAATGCTGGAGGCCTATACTTGGCCAGGCAACCTGAGGGAGCTGCGCCATGTGGCGCGCCACGCCGTGGCGATGGCCGATGCGTCAGAGATAATGCCCGAGCATCTGCCTTCAGCCCTTCGAAGTAAGGCAGCCCGCAGCGCCGGAGCATCCGGCGCCGGGACGCTGACGATGGAGGCGGCTCTGGCCCGCACCGGATGGAACGTTTCGGCGGCGGCGCGGCTGCTGGGCATTTCCCGCGCCACCGTCCATCGGCACCTGGCCACCGCGACCCTCCGCCGCCAGTCGCGGAAGGAAGCGCAAACATGTTCGATGATGTAAGGGCGGTCGGGTCGGGCAATCCCACCCGCTCCGCCTCATGGGTCTGCCTTCGATCGCATCGGGTGACCCGCGTTCCGACCACTTCGGTCCTGGTGCGCAGGAAGTCCCCCCTTTACCCGCGGACGCCGCATTTGCATCCGATGCGGGACACTGGCCGCCGGTCAGGCAACCTAGGGCCGAGCTGCGTGGCTCTTCGATTAACCCGGTGGTGAGATCGGCTTATTGCGGAAATCGACATCAACCGTGTCGCGTTACTGTCGCCGTCGATTCTTGCAACGACGCAGGCCTACCCGCTCCTGCGGAAGCAAAAAGGCCCGCCCTTCAACAAAACAGGTCCAAACTCGGCGGACTTGGTTGCAACGTCGGATTGATGTCGCCTGCGCGTCAGCCGCGTCTCGAACTGGCGTCACACCGCGGAAGCCCGCGATGACATCTTCTGAGGCTCAACAAGTTCGATCGGACTGTTGCAATTCTCAGAGCCCGAGATGTTTCCTTATCGATCTTTGATCTCGGCCTCGGATTCTTTTTAGCTACTTCCTTGTAGAAACCGAAAATCGCAGCCGGACTCGGCCTGGGTGACGAATTCGCTATATAGCCAGTCGTAGCCGCGCTTCGCCGGACCGGCGGCGGCCGGAGCGGTCCCGGCTTTTCTGCGTTGTAACTCGTCGGGCGCGACGCGCAATTCGATGCTTCGGTCACGCACACTCAGCGCGATCACATCGCCCGTCTCAACGAAGCTCAACGGACCGCCCGAGGCTGCGTCCGGCGAAACATGCAGCACGATCGTCCCGAAAGCCGTGCCGCTCATGCGCGCGTCGGAAATTCGCAGCATGTCCTTGACCCCGGCGCGCGCGAGCTTCTTGGGGATCGGCAAATAGCCTGCTTCCGGCATGCAAGACTCGCTACGCGGCCC
>NZ_LMUQ01000046.1 GCF_009765865.1 Acidisoma sp. L85 | reverse complement strand
AGGCCTTGCCACCCTGGTAGAATGCGATGTGCCGAAGGCTCGGTGATGCTGGCTCTATGACGTCAAGCAAGTTTTCTAGCAGCGCGACATTAACCGAGCTTCGCTGCGCAGCCGTCGGTTTCTCTATGTACGGGGCAAAAACGACGTGAGTGATGTCCGTCAGGTTCGCGAGCTTTGATCGCACGTCAGTCGGGGAGAGCAGATCGACCGAAATGTGCTCAACGTCGACCAAGTCCCCTGGCCGGCGCGACAGCCCAAGAACTTTGGTTTGCTGCAGATGGGCAAAGCGCTCGGCCGCCGCCCGGCCGATGACACCTTGCACACCAGCGACGAGAACACGTTTGGTTTCCATGGACATCAGGGGCCTCGATCGGTGCTATTGTTATAGAAGTTGAAACTTGTGGCATATGGCTCTTGTGCCGTCGACATTAGCCGCAAGTAATTTGGTAGCTTTCGAGCATCCCCGCGGCATCAATCATCCGATAAGTCTTCTCAGGCGGCGGGATACCATTGCCTTGTAACGCGCCTGTGGCAACGATCACCAGCCGCACTAACGCGGTAGGACCGGCTATCGTCGCAAAGCACATGCTACCACGGCTGACTCTCTCGGGCCGAAACGTTTTCGCCGTGTTATCTGCCCGCGTAGGCAGCATCGGCGACAACCGAAGTGGCGGCTGGCACAGCTATCGTGCCTCCAAGGCAGCGCTTAACATGTTCGTCCGTAACCTTGCGATCGAAACCGCGCACCGTAGTCCTCAGACGATTTGCGTCGGGTTGCACCCCGGGACAGTTGACACGGAACTTAGCCGACCCTTCCAGCGGAGCGTACCAGAGAACCGGCTGTTCACACCGATGGCGGCCGCGTCGCGATTGCTGATGGTGATCGATGGTCTAACTCCATCCGATACGGGCAATGTCGTTGCTTGGGATGGTAATACCGTCGTGCCCTAAGACCGGTCACTTAGATAGACGTGCAAGCGGAGCTACAATCGCATGCGGAGCGCCGCTCCGATTGAGACCTTAAGAGGTCTGTCACTATGGCACCCCGAGACGGAAAAAGCTCAGTAAAATCATTGCGCCAATTGATTCGCTGCAACGCCTACGATCTTCCTGAAGGTCAGTCGTTCGTTCGCCGTGAGCCAATGAGCCGCAAGCCGTGTGAATCATGGTGCTACTCGACGCTGATGTGGCCGAGGGTCGCGGCCATCTTCGCGTCGGGTATCATGCAGCCCGAATTAATCGTAACAAAGCGGGTGACCTGGATGCGATCGTTCACGATGGCTTCGAAGCCTTGCTGGATCCGGCGGATGACCAGTTGAAAATCCTCGTCGAAGCTGAGGTCTGACGCAGCCTTGCCGGCAACCCGAGGCCATATCGCATGGATGTCGTCGTCGGCGATGTCGGGGTGCTTACCGATGCCAGCGACGTCGACCTTTGTTGCAGGGGTTGTCGGCGGCTCTACCATGGCCGGACCGGGACTGTGCCGCGCTCCGCGAACTGCTAATGCTCTCGATTGGCTCGGAAGAGACGGTCCAGATCGGCGCGTGCACAGTGCGTCGGTCTGGCGACAGCATACTTGCAGTCTTATAAAGACAGGTTAGAATGTCTAGAAACTATCCCACTTTCCGACGGACTGTATTCTGTTTTTACCGTGCCTATGGGCGAGGGGAGGGGGAGTTGCCTCAATCGAGGCGGCCAGCCAAAGTGGGTCCTGCTGGGGCGAGTGATGTCCGTAGTTGAGGTTACTGTGGGCCTGACCTATGAGGCGGCGACCGACCGCTCATCCTGTGCCGAAGGCGTATGGGGCTCGGCATTCTGTCCCCGGACGCCGAAACCTGCGCCTCATTTAGCAGCAGGAGGGTTCTCTAGAGCCGCGCAGCCATCCCGGGGCAGTGCCAATGGTTGGTGGCGCTGGCGGCATATTGAGTGTCTGCATCCGGACGAGGACGCCGGGAGTGCTGCGCGACGTGAGGGGGTTGTGCGACGTCAGATAAATCCAGCGCATCGTCGCGGGTCGCGAAGTCGATATGGCGGACCTTGTCGAAGTTGACCGCGTAGGCCAAGCGGCACTGGGCACCCAGTATCGGCGGGGCCTCCAGGTCCAATGGAGTTGAGTTGTTCGAATGCCGGAACAGCGAAGCCATGACCACTTTCGACCACTGCGGGGCGCCAGCCGCATCAGCTGGGAGATCCAGATGCCGCCTGGCGAGACCACCGTTCTACCGAATACCCGGCTCTATGGCTTGCGATGTCGATCACATCGACGGCCGTTGCGACACGAAAAAATTCGCTTACCGTGCCTCTCTTGATGATTCCCGGGCGGAATGCCGCAATCGAGGCATGTCCCTGAGCTCTGCGCCCTCTGAAACCCAGAAGCCGATACACAGATATTTTTGGACGCTTCTATATCGGGGGTGCTCTCGGCTTCCGTCGACCTTACGTCAACGGTTGGCTTAGGTTGGTAGACGCTCCAGCTCCGTGGGATTGATCCGATACATCCCACCATCGTTTTTTTACAGCCGAAAGCCGACCGCTTTTGATGACCTTGTGCATCGTCGCCTGAGAGGTGCGATCAGAACATTGCCAACGGGTTCACCGCCGAGCCGGTGGCCCCCTTCATGCGCCACGGCGCTACGGTCACAAAGAAGTCCCACCGTCGCTCGTCGGCGCAAGCGGCCGCGATGCCGTCCAGCTCGGTCTGGTCGAGCAGCGTGAGGCCCATGTAGGCGATCCCCACCATGTGCATGGGCTCGCTCCAGCGCTCGAAGCCGGGCTGCGCGGGATGGATGTCGTTGTCGGAATCGCTGCTCAGCACCGCCACGCGCCGGTCGCGCAGCCACGGCAGGCACGAGGCATGGAGGCCGGTCCCGTGCTTGTAGGTGTTGCCCGGTCCGCCACCGTTGCGCACGAACAGGATGTCGCCCTCGCCGACCCACACGCCGTGCAGACGCTCGGCCGCCTCAAGGTCTTCCAGCATGATCGCCGAGCCCGGCGCTAGCGGGGCGCCTCGCACCTCGGCCACGTCGAGCAGGACTCCGCGCCCGACGATGCCGGCCTCGGCGACGTGTTCGATCCCCAATCGCACCGCCCCGGCTGGCGTCACGTCCGCGACCGAGAAGCCGTTATACATCCCCTGCGCGCCGGCCGGCGTGAAGACGTGGCACAACGCGTCGAGATGGGTGATAGCGAAGCCGTGGCAAGTCATCCCGACCACGTCGTAACAGCCAGCTTCCTCGGGGAGTGGGTCCTCGTAGCGCTTCATCGCGTAGCTGAAGTTTCGCAACTCGGGCGTGCTAGGCGAGAACTCTCTGGCGAGCGAAACGACACGCCCCGAACGAATCAGCGCCGCCGCCGCGAGTTTCGTCGCTGCGGACGTGAAGTTCAGCGTGCCGAGCTGGTCCGCCGCGCCCCATCGCCCCCAATTGGACAATGCCGGCAATGCCCGCTCCAGGTCGGCGTCGTTCGCGATGGACGGCAGTGCAGAGGTTTCGCCGGCGGCCAGCGCCGCCGGGTTCGCCAGTAGTGCCGCGCCAGCGATGGCGGCGGCACCCCCCAGGACGTCACGCCGGAGCATGCCGGGCGTATTTCGAGCTTCCGAAGGAGGGCTCATGGTTGACCTCGCATTTTACTGTTGCCGATAAGCTGACGCCGCCGGCGCTCGAATGCGTCCGAGAACGCCCGGCGCGCCCTTCTCCTCTCCACCATCACCACCTCCAAGCCATTCAGCCTATCAGAGATGCTCGACCATTCGGCGGGAAGCCCAGAGCGTCCCTGCGCGGGTTCCCGCAAGATAGGAACGCCTGACGACGGACGGGTTTCGCCGCCATCCGATCGATATCTTTTGCTTTGGCTACTGCGCAGGGAGGAGGGGAAGGTCGCTTTGTGATTGGGGAGCGCCGGACCGTCAACAGACTGGTTCGCTGCTCAATTTCAGCACGGCGCCTACCATCCATCCGCGCGTCATTCGACGGTCCTGCGGCTTCCCAAACCTGTGGCCCCACAATGCCTATCCTGCCATCCGTGTCTGATTTTAAGTGATCGCCAGTGATCGCGTCGCCGATGATTGCCGTTCTCATTGGGGATCACTCCCGATCTCTTACGATCACTCAGTCTCAATTCTAATCAGGTTAGCGCGTCAGCGCGAGGTGGGTCGCCAGTTCGGTTGGGACCACCTCCGTTACCCGATAGCCAAGGCCTGGCAGGTCGACACCTGCGAACAGGGATTCGCCACGACCCAGAACGACGGGCGACAGCGCCAGGTGCAACTCGTCGATCGCTCCTGCGAGCAGGTACTGACGGACCGTCGAAACTCCGCCGCCGATCTTCACGTCCAGGTCGCCCGCGGCGGCCTTGGCCTGGGAGAGCGCCGCCTCGATCCCGTCGGTGACGAAATGGAAGGTCGTCCCGCCCTCCATCACGATTGGCCGCCGGGCGTGGTGCGTGAGGATGAAGGTCGGCGCGTGATACGGGGGATTGTCGCCCCACCAGCCCTTCCAGTCGGGCCCGCCCCAGTCGTCGCCGGCCGGCCCGAACATATTACGGCCGAGGATGAAGGCGCCGAAACCTTCCATCGCGGCGCGGGCGAAGCGATCGTCAGCACCTTCGGTCCCTCCCTCTTTCCCGACCATCGATCGAAAAGTCCGGGTCGGGAAGAACCAACTCATCAACTCCTGGCCCCGTTTGCCGAGCGGAGACTCCAGGCTCTGGTCCGGGCCGGCCCCGAAGCCGTCGATGGACACTCCCAAGCCCGCTACGCGCACCTTGGCCATGGGAACCTCCATCTGATTGTGAACTGCAACCAGTTGAGTCTTGCGCGGTCTGAGGTTGTTCGAAAAGGCGGGAGTCTGGTCTAGAACGCGCTGCATCGGCCCTCGCAGTCTCAAATCAGCTTGATCGAATACGAAGCCCACTGCGGACCGCGGGCAATCGGTAACCAATCGGTTCCCAATCCGTCCCACATCCGTATCCGGGACCCCACTCACCGTCGTGTTCATGTTTTGTTCTTATCCAGGGAGGGCGATCTATGAACGACCAGGCGACGCTCATCTCCTCGGACCTCCATGCTGTCGACGAGGCGGAACTTACCCGGGTCGTTCAGACGAGGGTAGAAAGCGTCGGCCGGCGGTCGGTGCACCCGGCCGACAGGGTCGCAGCGGCCCATCTACCCGCGGACGTCGTGCGCGTCATCCAGGGGGGTGTACTGCCCGCGGTTGATGAGACATCTGTGGGCAGCCTACGCGGCGATTGCGACGGCTGAAAGCTGCTGCTGCCTGACTTGAGCGGGAGTTTGGTAATTGAGCCTCTGGATGAGCCAGGTGGTGTTGTAGATGTGGCGGAAGGCGAGCAGCGCGAGCCGGAGTTCTTCGACGGTGGCGAAGGTCCGGATCCAGAGCAGATTTTCCTTGAGCGTTCGGATGAAGCGTTCTGCGCAGCCATTTCCCTCCGGCGCACGGATGAAAGCTGGCGAGCTCTGAATGCCCAGGAAGCCCATCTCGGTCTGGAAGGTGTCGGACATGTATTGCGAGCCATGATCGTGACGAACGGCCAGGCCGCGGGCGACATCCTTGCCGATGGCGCCGAAGTGCCGTCGTACGCCCTGGCGCAGCGGTTCGAGGGCTTCAAAACGGGTCCCACGTCGAGCGGCATGAACGCCGACGCACTCGGCGTTGTGGTGATCGACTGCAATGAAGACCGCCACCTGGCCTTCCGCCGTCCAGGTCGTGGTCATGTCGGTGCCCCACACATGTCGATCGCATCGGGAATGATGGTGCCGTCATGGTTGCGCGGTCCGTGCGGCTGCCGCGGCCAAAGCGTTGCCCGATGCGACACAGGTCGCCGACCGCTGGCACCTGATGGAAAATGCGAGCCGTGCCTTTCTCGACGCGGTCTGCAAGTCGATGCGTCAGATCCGCTCTGTCGTTGGCGCGGCCACGATCAACCCCAAGCTGCTCACCGCTGCCGAACGGATTCAATACGAAGGTTATC
>NZ_LMUQ01000045.1:24310-60365 GCF_009765865.1 Acidisoma sp. L85 | reverse complement strand
ATGCAACAACCCTCGCCGGCTTCCACGTCATCGCCTTCGTCGGATATATGCTCAAACAAGCTTTGGCCCTTATGCAAGGTGCATGACACTCTCTAGACGTTACCGGGGTAAACCCAAACCAGCAATCTTTTGCTGCGGCCGAATACGAGCCCGTGGAGCCAATGTAGTCAACCGACCTCTAGACTGCTTGAGGTGCCTCAATCAGGACTACCTCGCTGATCCCTCCCAGCTTCGAGGCTTTCGTCCCGAAAACATACGGGAGACAAGAAATCAAAAAGCCGACCTCGGATTCATCCGGCCGTCAGGCCGCCGTTGATCGAAAAAATTCCACCGGAGGTCCAGGACGCCTCGTTGCTTGCGAGATAGACCGCGATGCCCCCGATGTCGGAAACTTGTCCGATACGACCCAGCGGGTAGCTGCGATCGACGAAACGCTGAAGCTCAGCTTGAGCTTCCGCAGGCAAGTTCTCGATCGAGGCTCGCCGCATCGCGGTGTCTACAGTGCCGGGCGCAATAGCGTTGACACGGATACCCCGCTTGCCAAGCTCGTAGGCGAGGGATTTGGTCAGCGAATTAATCGCGCCCTTCGAAAGCGAATAGAGGGTCGACGGCCGATTGGGAATCATCTTGTCGGCGAAATAAGATGAGATGTTGATCACTGATCCCCCAGGCTGCGTAAGAAAAGGTAATAGACGCTGCGTCAGGAAGTAGGGAGCTGCAACGTTCAAAGCGAAGGAATGCTGAAACTGATCAATTGTGACCGAGTCGAACGGTGAAAAGTACGCTACCGCGGCATTGTTCACAACAATATCCAGAGGCTTTTCGAATTCGCCTATCTGGCGCACAACAGAATCAATTCCGGCATCCGTGCTGAGGTCGACTGCTATGATTTTCACCTCGGCGCCTTCGAGGTACTTCTGAGCTCGTGCCAGCCTCTCGGTGCTGCGACCAACCAGATAGAGCTCGGCGCCCTCGCGGGCAAAGGCTTCCGCGATGGCAAGACCGATGCCGTCCGATCCTCCGGTAACGAGTGCCCGTTTTCCGCTAAGTCGCGAATTCGGCGGAACGGATACCGGCTCTGTAGTGGCGTTGATCTTTGTTGGCATAATTCCTCTCTTCGGGTTGCCGCTGCCGGAAGCCTATTGTGTGACGCTGTTTGCCGTATTGCTGATTGCATTGCCGGCACTGTCGACAGCATTGCCCGTAGCCTTCACGGCCGTGTGAGCGGCACTCCCCACTGCCGTCCCCGCGGTGTCGGCAGCGTTTCCGGTCGTTGTCCCGGCATTAGAGAGGTCCTTCTTCGCACCGTGAAACGTGTTGCACGCCGAGAGGCCAAACCCAGTGCCGCCCAGAAACGCGACGGCGACAGCGGCGCGGGCCAAATGACGAATACGATTGGATGGGGTCGTCATGCTCTATCTCCAGTGAGTTGAGAAACGGCGGGCTCGGCTTGACGCTACGGGGGCGAACTTCGATCGCACCTCGATCGATACATTAGATATTGGCGAGCCAGGCGCAACGTTCGGCGGTGGACTTCCAAGGAGATGGCCCGCCCCTGGCCGCGTCAATAGGGCGGCGACCAGCCATGCGTGCACAGGATGTAAACCAGTAGTAACGCAGGTGATAATAACTTCTGTTATGATCCTGAAATCGAAAGATCAGGACGCGCCTCTCGGATCCACCCACGAGATGGCGGCCGTGAACACCCGACTTGTTCAGCTAAGGGACGTCCGCCATGCCAGTGGAGAATCCGCCAGATGGCATGAACCGGGCGGCGATTACCGTCTGCGTGATCCTGGCCACCCTTAAGCAGGCGCTCGATACGAGCATCGCCAATGTCCTCGCCTTACATGCAGGGGAGTGTCTCGTCGAGCCATGACCAGATCGACTGGGTGCTGACCTCCTATCCGACCCGATTTCTGGAGGCCAATCACGGCCGGCGGCCGGACCGCGCTCGATGCCGTCGTTACACGTCAAGCCGAGATTATCGCTTATGTCGACGACTACCGACTGTCGCTGATCGCGACGCTCGCGGTGATTCCGCTACTGATCGTCTTCAAGAAGCCGCCCGGTCGCGCTGTTGCGGACTCTCATGCGGTCATAGACTAGCCCCGGCTAGGATACCGGCTCACAATAGTGGCCGCCGCCGGAGGGTGGCTGCTTTTGGTTGACTGAGCCCGGCAGCGCATCTTCAATCCCATATTCGAGGTGCAATATGAACGATATCAACCATCCCCCCAAACTGGCCGAGTGCCGGCAAGTGCGCGCTGGAGCAACCTTTGTAGGCAAGCAGGGGTTGACCTACGCCGTTGGCATCTCGGCCGAGACGGTGGAAGCCAAGGCAATACACCTGCAGATGGTGACCCTTCCCCCGGGCGCCCGCGCGAAGGCGCATATGCATGAGGCGCATGAAACCGCCATATATGCCCTGACTGGAACCTCGCATGTGTGGCATGGCGCCAAACTCGAGCATCATTCGGTTGTTGCACCCGGCGACTTCTTTTACATTCCGGCCGGGGTTCCCCATCTGCCCTACAATCCGAGCACCGAGCCCGCGACCGCGCTGATCGCGCGCACCGATCCAAACGAGCAGGAGAGTGTCGTGTTGTTGCCCGAACTGGAGAGTCTGGCCGGCCAGACCGGCTGAAGGGACTCAACGCCTGACGTTATACCGGCTAGGCGTTTGCGAAATGAGAAAGGCTGCGCTCACACTTCGCCAGCGGCTGGCGGCTCAGCACTGCGGCTTTACCGCCGATGAGGGCCTGGTGGTTCTTGCGTCACGGTTTCATGGATCGCCAGACAGTGCCGCACGAGGTTGGCCCGGGAGGAAACCATCTGTTTCAAGGGCGTCTCAATGTCATAGAAATGGATATTGGCGATGAAGCCGTAAATGCCGGCGTCCGCACTTGTGGGAACCGCGCCGTGCACATAAGCGCCGGATGAAACGATATCGTCGACCACATCGAGATCGGCGAGCCCGCGCGCATAGGCGGCATCTGGCGTATATCGGCCGATGCCCTGGAAATGATAGCGCTGCGCGTTGAACTCGCGCGCCTTGGCTAACCCGGCCTCGGTCAGGCTTGGATGCTCGCGGAGAAGTGCCGCCTGGAACAATGGCCAGAAGCGTTCGTCCTTCCAGCGCGAATAGGACATGACCCAGTAGAGATCGTCGAGCAGGCGCGCGAGAAGGATGTTAAGCCGACGCTCACGGGCGGTCAGCGCCGCATCGATCGTCAGATGATATTTGCTGATCAAATAGGCGACAATGCTCTCACTGTCGCCAACGACGGCGCCGTCATCTACGATGTAGGGGAGTTGGCCGCGGGGCGCCGCCGACGCATCGAAAATATGCTCATGCACAAATGGCAGGCGCGCTAGCCGCATGAATGCGAAGACCTTTAGCCCATAGCCGTTGTTGTCGGCGGTGCCGAAGAGCATCGGATAAGAGTAAAGAGTTATCATGACAGCAAAATTCTAGCGCGTGCCTAGGAACAGGTAAAGTCATTGCGTGTGCACGCTCAAACGTCAGAGTAGCGCATTTCATTGAGATCGGCGATCAGCCCAGGGCCGGTCGGCTGCCATCCGAGTCTTTGCTGGGTTTGCGCGCTTGAGGCCGGGAGGTCCAGACCGGCAAAGGCCGCAAGCCATCCAAAGTGATCCGCGGCCTCCTCCGGAGACAGGGAAACCACGGGCACCTTCAAGCCTCGGCCGATGACTTCCGCGATGTCACGGATCGAAATGCCTTCCTCAGCGACCGCGTTATATCTGGCGCCCGCTTCCCGCTTCTCCAATGCAAGCCTGTAGAGCCGGGCGACATCGAGCACATGCGCCGCCGGCCAGCGGTTGAGTCCGTCACCGATATAGGCCGAGACGCCTTTCTCTCGGGCTAGAGCCACCGCAGGCGTTATGAGGCCCTGTTTGACCGTGTCGTGAACCTGGGGAAGCCGCATCACCGAGACGTTGACACCGGCCGCCGACAACGAAGCTCCCGCCAGTTCCGATGCGACACGGGGATTTGGGTGCCTGGTATTGAAGATTTCCTCGGTCGCGGGCTGGCCCGGCACGTCGTTTCCCATTCCGGTCCCCGAGGTGATAACGAGAGGCCGGTCCGATCCGGCGAGCGCCGCGCCGAGAGCCTCGATCGCGCGCCTGTCTTTCTCGCAATTGGCCACGAACCGCGAGAAGTCGTGATCGAAGGCGCAGTGGATCACTCCATCTGCCTCGGCCGCGCCGCGTCGCAGACTTTCCGGATCTTCGAGATTACCTCGGTGCACCTCGGCACCGGCCGCGATGAGGGATCTGGCCCCCTCGTCCGACCGCGACAACCCGAGGACCTGATGACCCGCGTTGAGAAGTTCTGGAACGATGGCGGAGCCGATAAAGCCGTTCGCCCCGGTGACGAATACGCGCATGGGAAATCTCCAATTGTCTCGAAGAACCATATCGCGCCAATCCGATTACTGTTAAAGTAGTGACATTATCATGGTATAATGACCAATAGGATCAGCATGCCCACCGAGACTGATAACCGGCTGGGGACCTACCTCAAGGATCGCCGCACCCGCCTCGACCCGGCGGCCTTGGGTTTCTCCGCGGCCCGCAGACGGACGTCGGGATTGCGACGGGAGGAGGTCGCGCAGCGCTCCAATATAAGCCCGACCTGGTATACATGGCTGGAGCAAGGGCGCGGCGGCGCACCGTCGGCGGAGGTGTTGAACCGGATCGCCTCTGCGCTGATGTTGACCGACATCGAGCGCGAACATCTCTTCTTGCTCGGTCTCGGGCGTCCGCCGGAGGTCCGCTACAAGGCCTCGGAAGGAGTCACGCCGCGTTTACAACGGGTGCTCGATGCGCTCGAGGTCAGTCCTGCCCTGGTCAAGACCGCCACCTGGGATATCGTCGCCTGGAATCGCGCCGCCGCCGTAGTGCTCACCGACTATGGCAAACTCCCGGAGGGCGAGCGCAATATCCTGCGGCTCATCTTCGGCAACCCCCGCATCCGAGACAAGCAGTATGATTGGGACAGCGTCGCCCGTTTCGTGGTGGGAGCGTTCAGGGTGGATGCGGCACGCGCCGGCGCCATTTCCGAAGTCAGACAGCTCGTGGACGAGCTTTGCAGGATCAGCCCCGAGTTCGAAGCCCTGTGGCAGGACAATGATGTTCACGTTCACGGGGAGGGGCTCAAGCGGCTGAACCATCCGATCCTAGGCTCGATCGCGTTGGAGTATTCCGCGTTTGCCGTCGATGGTCGTCCTGACCTCGGCATGATCGTTTATAATCCGGTCACGACATCAGACGCCGACCGTATCCGATCACTCGTCAATCCGCGGCCAGCATCAACGTGAACCGTCGGCTGCCATCAGCAGCAGCCGATACAAGATCAAAGTTTGTCTGTTCTCGTCGATGCGAGACGCGCCTCGCGCAATCAGGCGAGGTTGTATCGCGGAGCCGGCTTGCCGGTCTGGGTGGCAGCAAAAAGCGCGGCGCGCGCCGCGTCGTATTTGTCCCATAGGGTCGCGTCCGCAACCGACGGCCAGGTGATCGTCTCGCCCATGTCGAAGCCCGCCAGAGACGCATCGACCATGTTCTCCGTGGTCATGACGCTCTCCTGGTTGAGGGCCGAAAGCGGTATTCCTGAGTTGTCCCAGATCTCTGTGGCGGTCGATGCCGGGTTGACCAGTTGCACCTTCACGCCAGTGTTCGCGAATTCGTCCTGAAGGCCACGGGTAAAGTTCATCACGAAGCCCTTGGTGCCACTGTAGACGGCGCTCGCGGACCAAGCGTGAATGCTGAGCACCGAGGCGATGTTGATGATCACGCCCTCATTCAGCTTCCGGAAGGCGGGCAGAACAGCGTGGGTGAGACGCGTCAGCGCCGTGATGTTCAACGCGATCTGCGCCAGCGAATCCTGCAGCGGAGCCTGCTCGAGCGGCTTAAGGCGGGCCAGGCCGGCATTATTCACCAGCACTCGCACGGCCGGGTTGGTGGATAGCAGGTGCTCGACCTTGGCGACGTCGCTGTCCTTTTCGAGGTCGGCCTGGAGCACTTCCACATTCACGCCGTAGGCCTTCTTGATCTTGTCGGCCAAGCCTTCGAGGCGATCCAGACGGCGGGCGACCAGCACGAGATCGTAGCCACGTTTGGCGAGGCGGTCGGCATAGATGGAGCCGATACCGGAGGACGCTCCGGTAATAACGGCAGTTTTACGGCCGGGCATAGGCTACTCCTGATAGATTTGGCACTCAATGGTTGGGCGCCCAACTATGTGGCCATGACCACCCTCTTGTCAATGCTACGGTGCCCAACTATTTTAGGGACATGAGCGATCCAGATGATTTCACCATGGAGCATGATGCGCCGGGCATCGATCTGAGCGAAGCGTTGGGCGAACTTGCCTGCACCCACACCGCGCTCCGCCACGCCGCCCGCCGGCTCGGCCATCTCTATGACGAGGCTGTGTCGCCGACAGGCCTCAAGGCCACGCAGGTTGGCTTGCTTGTGCAGACCGATGTTCTCGGCGGGGCGGATGGTCCGACGTTGCAGGCGCTTGCCGAGCGTCTGGCGATCGGTATCTCGTCCCTGACCTATGCGCTGCGCCCCCTGGTGCGTGACGGCATGATCGAGCTTCGGCAGGATGCTTATGACAAGCGGACGAAACACGCGTGGCTGACGGCGCTGGGCAGGAAGCGCTTGGCGGAAGGCATTACCTTGTGGGCCGCCGCGAACCGCCGCACCGAAATAGTCCTAGGACATGATTCGGCGACCAGGCTTCGGGCTCTTGCGGACGAGGTGTCGTCCAGAGCATTTCTCGAAGCGTATAAGGCCGGCCAGGCGAAGTCGCCTCGCACCGCAGGCTGACGGCTGCTAAGGACGTTATCAGCCGCCTGGTTTTCGGCTACCCTTCTCCAGTGAGAGGTAGGCCCGAATCATGATGCAAGTAGCTCAGCTGTATCGTTACCCAGTAAAAGGGCTATCGGCTGAGCCCACGCCGGTTCTGGCTCTCACGCGAGACCACGGCGTGCTCCATGACAGGATCTACGCATTAGCGCTCGGTACCACCCAGTTTTCTCCGGAAGCTCCGCAGCCCTTGGATAAGGGCAAGTTCCTGATGCTGCGTGCGAATGAGATACTTGCAGCCTTGTCCACACATCTCGATCCGGTGACTTCCATCCTGACGATCCTTCAGAAGGGTCGGGAATCAAGTCAATTTGATCTGTCAACTGCGATCGGACGGGCGCAAGCAGAAACTTTCTTTACAAATTATGCCGGTGCGGATGCGCGCGGCCAAATCAAACTTGTCCATGCTATAGGGCATAAATTCACTGACATAAGCGTGGTTTCACCTGCCATGATGCGGGCAATCTCGGTTATCAATCTTGAAACCGTGCGGCTGCTGCAGGCGAGGGTGGGGCACGAGGTTCACCCGCTTCGTTTTCGCGCGAATGTCTATATAGATGGGCTTGACGCCGCCGAGGAGTTGGATTGGGAAGGTCGAGAAATTTGCATCGGTCCAGTGAGATTTCGCGGCGCGCTTCGTACCCGACGTTGCGCGGCTATCGACGTCAATCCGATGACAGCTGGACGCGACTCCCATTTGCCGAAGGCCATCATGCGCCATTTCGGCCATCCCGATCTGGGAATCTATCTGGAGATTATGGAAGATGGAATACTGACATTGAACGACCGGGTATTCCTCCCAAACGATCAGGGATCTGACGGCTAGCGGTTTCCAGTGATGTCGATTAACTGTTCGGCTATCGACGATCGCGAGTAGCGTGCCCGCGTACGCCGTGCGATGCAGCTATGGTTGCCACACCGACTGAATGACGGAGGGTCCATGTTCGACAAATTGGGTTTGAGTTTAGTTGTCGTCGGTGCTTTGGCGTCCTTCCATGCGGAGGCACAAACCATGACCAATATGGCGGCGCTGCAGGGCCTGGCGCCGTTGACGGTCCTGGCTAAAACCGCGGCAGGCAAGGCAGCGCTCGGTGCCAATTACACTGTAACCGGCGGCATTCAGACAGGGGAGATCCGGCAGCCGACGCTGCTGCCGTTTACCGATCAGCAGCAGCAGGCGCTCCGGGATGCTTTCATCACAGATGGGAATCTCGCTGACCTCGCCGACGGCCTTGGCACCACGCTTGGTGCGGCCTACCAGGCGCGTGCGCATTATGACGACCGCCTGACCTATACGAGCGTGTCCCCGGCGGTCGCCGCCCTCATCGCCTACGCGAACGCCACAACGGGCGCCGACTCGAACTCGGGGAAATACTTCTTCGCCAATGGTACCACGGACGGGAAGAAACCCGTGTCCAGCGAGGCTATCGGCATCCTCACGGGTATCGGCGGTTCGCCAGACCCATTTGGAACAAACTACGGCCTTCCCGGAGGGAGCCCCGGCGGGGATGCTTACGGCGACTCCCGGCCATTTCAAACCGAGCACACTGTCTTGTCGATCGTCGGATACGACTACTTTAACGTTCCCGCCGACAACCTGGTTTATAACCAGGGTCCGATCATGGATTTGGTCAACAGCCCATCCTTCCCGAGCGGCCATACCACCTACGGATTCACGGGATCCCTAGTCCTGGCCGAGCTTGTGCCAGAGCGCTTCCAGCAGATGATTGCGAGAGCGTCAGAATACGGAAATGACCGAATTCTGATGGGCGCCCATTACGCTATGGACGTCCTCGGTGGCCGGACCCTGGCAACATATGACCTCGCTCATCTGCTCGCCAATGATCCGGCCTATGTAGGCCGCACGCTGAAAGGGGCCCCGATGATAAAGGACTATCAGGCTGCCCTGAAGGCCGCGCGCGATGACTTAACGACAGCATTGCAGGCAGGATGCGGCAACACGGTCTCGGTCTGCGCAAATGAGGATATCGGGCGACTGAGCAATCCCGCAATGAACGAGGCGTTCTACGCCGTCACCCAGACCTATAATTTGCCTGTCGTTTATCCGAAGAACGCGAACGTGCTGGAGGACGTCGGGAAGGCCGCGCCCGAAGCCGGCTACCTTCTGACGTTGGCATTTCCGTCGCTGACGCTGGAACAAGCCGATCAGATCCTGACCGAAACCGAGGGACCAGGCGGCGGTTTCCTGGACGACGGGTCCGCCTTCGGAGTGTATTCGCGGCTAAACCTCTATGCGGCGGCTGGCAGGGCGGCGGAGACGGCGCCCAGCAAGTAGTGCGCGATGTCTTTGTTTGAATCGCGCCCAAAGGATCCGTCATGGCAGGCGAAGGCGTGCCATCGACGTCTTGCCTTAGCTGCGCAAGCGAAGACGTGGGTGCTCGGCCTTCGCCGAGCATGACGTAGTAGAATGGGCGCGATTCAATATTGGGTTATCACCTCTTGCCGTGACGCAGTCGCGGAACTTTGGAGGGGCGCCGCATCCAGCGGTCCGAGCAGAAGTATTGGCATAAAGTCCGCATCAGAATTCCTGCCGCGTTGGCGTGATCGTCAGTTGCTGCAGATTCACATCCTGCGGCAGCTGGTAAGCAAAGAGCATGGTCCGCGCGACATGTTCGGCCGCGATACCGCCGCCGATATCGGCGCCGCGGGCCGCCCAGATGGCATGCGCTTCCTCGTTGAGCATTGTGCTCGCGATCTCGCTCCGGGTCAGACCGGGGACGATCGCGATCACCCGCACGTTATGGCCGGACATGCTGCTGCGGGCGGCTTCGGTTAGAGCGTCGACATAGGCTTTCGAGGCGCCGTAGGCGTCGTGATACGGGTAGGATTTGCGACCGGCGATCGAACTCACATTGATGATCGTGCCGTGCCGCCGCGCCTTCATCCCCGGCATCACCACATGCATGCAATTCATGACGCCGAGGCAATTGATGTCGAGCAGATCACGCCACTCGGCCGGATCCTGATCCTCGATCCGCGCGAGCGGCGCGATGCCCGCATTGTTGATGAGGCCATCTACCGGGCCATGTAGCGCTTCGGCTTCGGCGACCGCCAAGGCGACGGCCGCAAGATCGCGGACATCGACGCTGCGGCAGACGGCATTGGGCAGAGCGAGCGCTTCCAGTTTCTCGCGGCGGCGGGCCAGCAGCAGCAGCGGATGGCCCGCCTCGACGAAAGCCTGTGCCGTGGCGGCGCCAATGCCAGTGCCGGCGCCGGTGACCATGATGAGAGGCTTGCTCATGCGGATCTCTCCTGAAGGGCGGCGGTCAAGCCAAGACGGGTTCGGGCGTGGTTTCCAGGGCGAGGCGGCGCAGCGTTGTGCTGTCGAGCCTGGCGGCCTCATGGCGTCGCCCGGAGCAGCGACCGCGCTGCATGATGATGACCTCGTCGCAGACGGCGAGCAGTTCCTCCTCCTCCGTCGAGACGACCAGCACGGCGACACCTGACTGCGCCGCGAGACTGCGAATGAAGGCATGGATCTCGGCCTTGGTGCCGACATCGATGCCCTTGGTCGGCTCATCGAGCAGCAGCACCTGCGGGCGCTGCAGCACGGCCTTTGCAAGCAGGGCCTTCTGTTGATTGCCGCCCGACAGGCGGGACATCGGCGCATGGATATCGCCACGCACGCGCAGCCGTTCCAGCACTCCGATGGCTTCCTGCTCCGCTTCCTGCCGGCGGATCACGCCGCCCCAGGCATGGCGTCGCAGCACGGGCAGGGTGCAATTTCGGATGGCGTCGAAGTCGGGAATGAACCCGTTCGCCTTGCGCTCCTCCGAGACAAAGACGACGGCTTCGCGCATGGCGGCGCGCGGGGACTGCGGACGATAGGGCCTGTCGCGTAGGCGCATCGTGCCATGCCCTACGGGCTCCAGCCCATAAAGCGTTCGCAGCAGCCGGCTACGGCCGGAACCGGCGAGACCATAAAGGCCGAGCACCTCGCCGGGTGCGAGATCGAGGCTCACATCGCGCAGTCCGCGGGGTGCTCCAACGCCGCGCGCCGTCAAAATCGGCGACGGCTTCGCGGCGGCGGTGGCATGCACGGCGGGTGCCTGGGCCTGCAGACGCGCGGCCTCCTGCTGGCCGATGATGGATTCGACCACCGCCTCATGCGACACGGTAGCGATGGGGGCGTCCAGCACGACGCGCCCATCCATCAGCGCCGTCACGTGGTCGCAAACAGCGAAGATTTCGTCGAGCTTGTGATCGACGATGACGATCGCGACATCCCGTTCCCGCGCGATGCGGCGCAGTGTCTCGACCAAACGGTCGATCTGGCCGCGCTCCAGCGCCGTGGTGGGTTCGTCGAGCAGGATGACACGGGCATTGCGCGCCAGGGCGCCGATGATCTCGATCATCTGACGCTGGGCCACCGGCAGGTTGGCGACCTTCTCGTCGCCGGTGAGATTGAGGCCATTGGCGGCAAGCTCGCGCCGAGCCGTCTCCCGCATCGCCTGCTTGTCGAGAATGCCCGCGCTGGCGATCTCGCGTGCGAGAAACAGGTTCTGCGTGACCGTCAGATTTTCCAGTAGCGACAATTCCTGGAAAACACATGCGATGCCGGCGGCCGTCGCGGCCGCCGGGCTTGCGAAGGAGACCGGGCGGCCATCGAGCAGGATCGTACCGCCATCGGGCGCCACGGCCCCGGCAAGCACCTTGAGCAAGGTGGACTTGCCGGCGCCGTTATGGCCAACCAGGCCATGCACCTCGCCGGAACGTAGCGTTAAGGCCACGCCATGCAGAACGGTCGCACTGCCGTAGCGCTTGACGATGCCTTGCGCGACGAGCCGTTCCTCGGCCATGGCCTTTCGCGGTCTTAGCCAAGCTCGCCGGGTGGCGGGGTCTGGCCATAGGTGAAGACAGCGACGGGCAGCAGGATCTCGGGCTTCACGGGCTTGCCGTCGACATAGTCGCGGATGCTCTTCACAACGATCTCGGCATAGGTTGCCGGCTGCTGCGCGGCGCAGCCCTTGTAGGGGCCTTCGAGCTTGGTATCGGCCGCACAGAAGGCGAAGAGGCTGACCTTGTCGGCCCGGCCCAGCGCCTTGATGGCCTGGATGGCGCCCACGGCACCCGGCCCGGTATCGGCGAAGATCACGTTCATCTCCGGATTGCCCTGGAGCATCTCCATGCCGACCTTGAGGCTGACATCGGGCTGCACCAGGCCGTTGACCACGCGGGTGACCTCCGCATTGGGATTGGCCTTGAGCGCTTCCTTGAAGCCGCCGTCGCGCTGATTGGTCGGAAGCTGCTGCGGATCACCCACGATGCCAGCGACGATCTTGCTCGTCTTGCCGAGAGCCGCCAGCGTCGCCTCACCCATCACGCGGCCACCCTCGACCTGATCCGGGCCGACATATTGCATGATCTGGCCGCCCTGTGCCTTCAGGTCATCGAGGGCGACGGAGACATTGACGGTGAAGACGGGAATTCCTGCCTTGGTCAGGGCGGTGGCCATCGCGGCGCCCGGCCCGGAATCCACCGCGTTCAAGGCGACGGCGCAGACCTTCTGCTGGATGAAGCCGTCGATCTGCGAGAGCTGACGGGAGTCGCTGTTGTCGGCGATGGAGACCGCCACCTTGAAGCCGGCAGCCTTGCCGTGATCGATGAAGCTCTGCCGCATCGCGATGTAATAGGGGTTGGAGGTATTGGGCAGCGCCACGCCGATCAGCGGCTGCGCATCCTTGCAGCTCGCCGGGATGGGCATCGCGCTTGACTGCGCGGCGGCCGCGCCGATGCCGAGCCCTAGCACCATCGCCGGGGCCGCCAATACCGTCGTCATCCAGGGTTTCGCCGTGGCGGTGGACGCCGCCCGAGCCAGTATGTGTTTCATCGCATGCATCTCCTCATTTTTGTTTTTGACGCCAAGCTTTGCCGCGCCTTGCCCTAGCCAGTCCGGCGCATTCCGTGTGTCCTCAGAAGGGACCTCAGGGTTTCCGAAAGCGGCACGCCCGCGCTGCGCCGCCGGTAGGTATCGAAGATGACCGCGATCAGCACGATCACGCCGATGACGAGAGACTGCCAATAGCTGCTGACGTTGAGCACGTTCATCCCGTCGCTCACGACGGCGATGAGTACGGCGCCGATCATCGCGCCCTGCACGCGGCCCACGCCGCCGAACAGGCTCACGCCGCCGATGACGGCCGCCGCGATCGAGAAGAACAGTTCGTCGCCGAGGCCGGTTGTCGGGAAACCAACCATGAGCCGCCCGGTGTCGATGATGCCGCCCAGGCTCGCGCAGAGCCCGCTGACCGCATAGACCGTGATCGTGGTCGTGGTGATATTGACCCCGGCCAGCCGCGCCGCCTCCCGATTGCCGCCGGTCGCGTAGATATGCGTGCCGAGGATGGTCTTGGACAGCAGCAGCCCGGCCAGGATCGCCATGGCCGCCAGGATCAGCACCGGCACCGGAACACCGCCCACCAGTCCTTGCCCGATGAAGGCGAAGCCCGGCTGGGTGATTGAGATGGAATTCGCGCCCGTGATGATGAGGGCGAGGGAGGACATGACGCCCATCGTCGAAAAGGTGACGATGAAGGGCGGCACTCGGAAATATTGGATGATGATGCCGTTGACGACACCCATCAGGGTGCCGGCGGCCAAGGTCAGCAGAACCGCGAGCGGCCAGAACACGCCATGCGCCATCAGCAAGGACACAAGCACGCCCATAAAGGCGATATTGGCGCCAGTCGAAAGATCGATGCCGCCGATCAGCAAAACGAAAGTCTGGCCGAGGGCGAGAAGACCGATCACGGCGCCGTTGAGAAGCAGCACCAGCCCATTCGACAGCGTGCGCATATTGGGCGACATGGCGCAGAAGATGACGAAGACGACGATGAGCATGCCGAGGATGCCGGTCTCGTCGGGCAGCTTCCAACGTTTCCGGGCCACTGGCTTTTCGGTCACGCTGCTCACCGCCTGTCCCTCCTTCATCATGCCGCCGCCGCCTTCACCTGCGCGGCGAGCATGCGATAGGCCGCGCGAATAGCGACGGCGTCCACTGCCGCCTGTGGCTCCGCGGCCAGCACCAGATCGGGCGCCCAGTCCCGCGCGATCGCATCGACCTTGCGTCCGGTCAGCGCCGCCACGGCCTGTACGGCCGCGCCTGCGGCGGCGGCTTCCACGGATTGGCTGAGATAGACCGCCTCGCCGCTGAGATCGGCGAGAATTTGCTGGTAGGCGCGGGACTTCGCGGCCCCGCCCGTGAGGATGAGGCGGCCGTTCATCCGTGCACCGGCGGCACGCAGCAGATCGCGCCCATCCAGCAAGCCGCAGAGCACGCCTTCCACCGCGGCGCGGCCGATCTGGCCGGGTGTGGTGTCGCTGCGCAGGCCCGCCATCTGGCCGCGCGCATCTGGCAAATTCGGCGTGCGCTCGCCATCGAGATAGGGCACCACGACGACACCTCCGCCACCCGGCTCGGCGGCGAGGGCCATGGCGTCGAAGCGCTGCACATCAACACCGAACAGACGGCGAAAGAAATCTGTGACCTTGGCGGCGTTCAGCGTGGTGATCATGGGCAGGAAGCGGCCCGTGGCATCGGCATAGCCGTTGATGGCGCCTGTAACATCCCGCACTTGCGTGTCTGTCACGGTATAAACGGTGCCGCTCGTGCCGAGCGAGATCACGGTATCGCCGGGCCGAATGCCGAGGCCCAGCGCCGCCGTCATATTGTCGCCGCTGCCTGCGCCCACCACGGCGCCTGCAAGACCCTCTAATTCGGGGAGCGCCCGCATCTCATCGGCCGCCGCGCCTGAGTCGATGATCGCAGGCAAAAGCCGGTCCCAGTCGAGGCCGGGGGCGGCAAGATCGGCCAGGGCGGGGTCCCAGCAATTAGCGACCGGATTGAAATATCCGGTGCCGGAAGAACCGCCACGCTCCGTCACCGCACGGCCGCCGAGGCGATAGATGAGATAGTCAGCCGGCAGCATCACCCGAGCCGCCCGCGCCAGCGCCTCCGGATGGCAGCGCCGGGTCCAGGCGAGTTTCGAGACCGTGAGGGCGGGTGCGGGGACTGAGCCGGTGCGCCCCGCCCAATCGGCTGCCGGCAATCGTTCCAGCAAGCCCAGAGCGTCCGGTGCGGATTCGGTGTCGTTCCACAGTTTCGCGGGACGTATCGGCGTGTCCGCCGCATCGAGCAGAACCAGGCCATGCCCCTGGCCGCCGACAGAAATCGCCGCGACGGACGGCAGATGAGGCGCGACCTGTGCGAAAGCCGTCATCAGCGCTCGCCACCAGTCGCGCGGATCCTGCTCGCTGCGCGGCGGGGTGGTCGGCGGGTGCGGCGCGCGGCCCTCGGCGACGAAAGCACCGTCCTCGAGCCGTCGGATCACGACCGTGC
Source organism: Acidisoma sp. L85 (assembly GCF_009765865.1). Lineage (GTDB taxonomy): Bacteria > Pseudomonadota > Alphaproteobacteria > Acetobacterales > Acetobacteraceae > Acidisoma. Next base: position 45,109 of record NZ_LMUQ01000045.1, on the reverse strand, counting down.
TGGATTGTGTGGAGGTATCGATACCCGCGACGAGGTGGCGGTTCACGCGCGCTACTCGGACTGCGCGGAGCTGGCCAGATTGGCGCCGTCGCGGCCCACCGCGCCTGCGGGATGGGTGTAGATCACCTGGTCCCATCGGTAGCCCCGCATCATGCGGGTGACATCGGTGATCGCATCCAGCAGGGCGGCCGCCGCGAGGGAACTGCCGGTTGCGATGATGGCTCCCAGATCGGCATCCGCCGGCAAGGTGAGCGGCAAGACGTGATCCGCGAGAACCGCGAGTTCGGACTCGGGCGAGGCAGTGATCGCGATGAGGCAGCCGGCCAAACGCCGCGCCCGGCGGCAGAACTCGTTCAATTCCGCTGAGCCGCCGCCTTTCGAGATCGCGATGACGCTGTCTTCGCCTCGCAAGACGCCGAGACCACCATGCAGCCCGTCCGCCGGCGCAAGGTAGAAGGCGGGCGTCCCCGCGACGGAGAGAAGATGCGCCGCACGGATGGCGATGGCGCCAGAGGTGCCGCTGCCCGTGACGAGAACCTTGCCGGAGCCCGAAGCCAGCAATCGGCAGACATTCACGAAGGTCTCGCCCAGCGCCGTTTCGGCGGCGCTGACGGCCGCCGCGTTGGCCGCGATCACACGGCGGGCGGCGGTCAGGATAGCCGAGGATTCCGACAACGTTTCCAACACGGCATCTGCGCTTTTATTTCCGCAACCGTATTTCAGGCTAGGCGGGGATGTCAATTGAGCGATGCCCGCTCATTTGAGCTGGTGATCAATCAACCGATGAGCGACGGCGGCGTCTGTGATCAGCGTTGTCAGCCATCCGCCGTTCAGCACCGCGCGAATGGCGTCTGTCTTTTCCAGGCCACCGGCCACCCCGATCACCGTCGGCACGGCGCGGATCTGTGCCGCGCTGACCCCCACGACATTGTCGGCAAGCGGTGTGGCAACGGCTTGCCCGCTCGGGTCAACCAGCACGGTACAGAGATCCGCACAGGCTCCGGCTGCCTGCGCCTGCTCCTGCCAGGAAAGCGGCAATGTGCTGAACAGCGTAGAATTCGGTGGGTTCCAGGCCCCGATTCCGGAGACCAATATGTCGATATGGGCGAAGCGAGCTGTCGCACGGGCGATATTCGGCTCGCTTCTGACCAGTTCCGCAAGCGCCTGATCCTCGAACCACATGGGAAGATAAAGCGGATAGGCGGTGCCACGGCTGAGCGCCGCGAGCCGATGGACAAGTTCCACAGAACTCTGGGCATATTCGGCGCCCGCAAGGCTGCCGATGGCCTGAACGACGTCGATCAGCGGTAGCTTGGTCAACGCGCCCGCGCAGGCCGCCAGCGTCCGTCCCCAGGCGACCGCGAGGGTCTGACCATCCACCAGGGTCTCCTCCAGGAGCGCGGCGGCGGCGCGCCCCAGAGCCTCAGTGACAGCCGAGGGCGAGGAATTCGGCGTACGCACAACAACCGCGTGCCGCAGCCGGTATTTTTGGGCCAAGGCTTCGGCCAATGGGGCGTCATAATCGTCCTGATCAGCAATGACGAAGCGAACGACGCCGGTTTCAATCGCTTCGTCGATCAGGCGGGCAACCTTGAAACGGGAAATGCCAAGGCTCTGCGCGATTCCCTGCTTGGTTTGACGGCCAATGAAATAGCGGTGGGCAACGGTCGTCATCAACGGCCTAGCAAACGGGCGCGGCGGCATTTGCGCCTATCCTTCCGATGGTTTCGACAAATAGCAGCGCTCAACTGAGCGAGACGTGTCAAGGCCGCGGTGACCGTCCGGAATGCGGTGGCGGCAGTTGGACAGGCAGGCGCCGCCGAGATAGTTGCTACGTCATGTCTCTTCGAAGCCACACCTGGAGCAGGCTCCAACTATCATCTTGATGCTCTTTATAGTGGCAACATTGATGCGAACAAATGGGCAGAAGCGGCCGCATCAACCCGCATTCACCCCGGTGACGAACGGTGGTCTCACTGGAAGATACAGTCACGTATGATCCGCAGATGCTTAATTCACTTGTCAAAAATAGTGCCGAGATATCAATTTAGCGGAATTGCAAGCCTCAGCTGTTGGCCGACCGGGTTAGTGATCCGGCGTTCAATACGCGAGAAGGAACATTATCGCGTATTGAGCAGCCTTCTGTTGGAGCGCTGAGCCTGGAACGGGAAGGACTACGTCGATATCGAACTCGCCGCAGTCCTTGACACGTTTATGGTCGCTACAAACCTGACAGCCTGGCAAGAGAAGAAGCCCCCATTCGACGTTTCCATTGTCGGCCTGTGGAAGAGGGCGCGGACTAGTGGTGGCCTGATCGTTCCGGTGCAGGCCGTCAATTCCGCATTGAAGTTAGGTCGGGTAGTTGCGCAGGCGCCGTGAGTTACGCGGCTTTGAGCGCCGCACACATGCAACAGGTGGTGCCGAAAAGAGCTGCATGCTGAAGCTTTCGCTCTGAATTGATCTTGAAGAAGCTCACGACTTAACTTCGCGTGGCGGAGGGCGGTCCCTCGCGATTTGTACAAGAAGTTCGTGCCGTGCGGCAATGCGTCGTCGTTGAAGTCATATTCGTGGTTGTGCAGCGGCTTCGAATGCTTGCCGTTACCGACAAGCGAAGCAGCCCGGCACACGCTGAAGGAATCGAGCGAAATCCTCCGACGCTGTTTAGAATTCCGTTGACTCCTCCACGTTCTCGCCGCCTGGCACCTTTCGCGCCGCGGAAAGAGCCGCTGTCGCGGCATCGAGATCGTCGATCATGGGCGCGAACTCGCGCGTTAGTGCACTTCGCAATCCATCTCGTAGCTGGGCGCAATAGCAGTTATAGCATGCCTGGACGTTGACACTGTGCCGATAGAGCGAAATTCTGCGCCCAAAGTCGCGACATTTGTCGCGACGAAGCCAAGGCTCCGCGACATAGAGCAGCCAAAGCTCAAAACGACTTGTTGCGGGGCATCTTCGTGATTTATGCGGTTTTGCCGGACAAGACTGCACGATTCGATGGGCACTACCATTTGGGCGGACGTACCTTACACGTGGTCGATCGATCTGGCGCCGCACGAGGTTTCTTGCCAGCCACCTGACACTGGGGCCGGCTCGACGTTGCACGCCGTGCCTGCGGGGGCCGCAGCCACTTTACACAATGCCAAGCGCCCCAATAATCAAAGGGAAAGATCATGATTGGCCTCGCAACTCTTCCTCACGATACCGCAACGCTATCGCGCCGGGAGAAGAGCCGTACTGCGATTCGCGGCGCGTTCTTTTCTGAGTTCATCGACATGTTTGACATCTATTTGCCAACGGTGGTGCTGTCGCCCGTTCTCTTCTTCTTCCGACCCGCCGCAATCACGCCGGGGACTGCCGCGATACTGACGTCCCTCGTTTTCATTACGACACTTCTTGGCCGCCCGATTGGGGCTTTTATCTTCGGCGTCGTCGCAGACAATGTCGGCCGCCGCATGGCGTCGATCTACTCTGTTTCTGGCTTCGGCTTCATCACCTTCCTGATCGCCATCCTGCCAGGCTTCGACAGCATCGGCATCGCCTCCTATTGGCTCCTGGTCCTGTTACGCTTCCTGGACGGCATCTGCCTGGGCGGCGGCTACACAGGTGCGATGCCGCTCGCCATTGAATATGCCGAGAAGCCGAGACGCGGCTTCGTGGGCGGCCTAATCCTTGCGGCGTTCCCCCTCGCTTATGTCGTCATCAACCTGATCGCCATGCTCATGTTCGCGCTCTTCCCGCTGCATGGCGCGCAGTCACCTTATGTCCACTGGGGCTGGCGCATTCCGTTCGTCATCGGCGCAGTGCTCGCCGGCCTCCTCGCACTCTACTATGCATACAAAGTCCCGGAGTCGGAGGTCTGGGCATCGGAGACAGCCGAGGGCAAGCAAAAGCTACCATTGCGGGACCTCATAACAGGCCGCAGCGCTTGGGGTCTGCTGCAGGTCCTTGTCATGATGACGGGCTTTTGGCTGACGCAGAATATCATCACCATCTTTATCCCGACCACGCTGCTGCTTCACATTCTGCATCTGCCGAAATACGAACTGACATCGACGCTGCTCATCTCCTACCTTGTACTGTTCTTCAGCTATATCGCTTCAGGGATGATAGGCCAGGCGATCGGGCGGCGGCGGTTCTTCCTGATCGTCGGCCCGCTCATCGCAATATTTGGCGGCGGAATCATGTACGCGCTGGTGAGCATCAGGCTCGGCTTGCCGCTAGTCGTGCTATTGGTCTGCCTCATGTCGGTGCTCGTCACCTCGCCCTGGGGTGTCATCGTTACCTATATCAACGAGCGCTTCGTGACCGATGTGCGGGCAACTGGCTTTGGCCTGGGCTTCAGCCTGTCGGTAGTCATTCCGTCCTTCTATGCCTTCTACATGAACTGGCTTGGCATCATCATGCCGTTCACGCTGACTCCCGTCGTGTTACTCGTTATTGGAGGCTTGCTAGGCGCCCTCGGCGCGTTCATAGGACCGGAGACGCGTAACGTCGACTTCTAGCATCCGTCCGCATGTGTCTTGAGTTGTCGCGAAGACTGTAGCTGTTTGGAGATGGTGATGGTGGGACGCCTTCAAGGAAAAGTTGCGCTCGTGACCGGCGGGGCCGGAGGAATAGGAGAAGCCATCTCCGCGGCTTTCGCGCGGGAAGGCTCGGATGTTGCTATCCTGGATCTGGAGATCGACAAGGCCCAGGCCTCCGTCGATCGCATCTCCGCCCGCGATGTGCGGATGATTGCAGTCGCCGCGGACGTCTCAGATGAGAGCGCCGTGCAAGCCGCGGTTGCCATCGTGATTGCAAATCTCGGGCGGATCGATATCGTCGTGAACGCGGCGGGCATCGACACGACATCGCTGGTCAACGACATGTCAACCGCGATGTGGGACCAGATGATCTCCATCAATCTTCGGAGTGTCTTCCTCGTCACGCGTGCCGTTCTTCCTGGCATGATCGATCGCGGCTTCGGGCGGGTCATCAACATTGCGTCGCAATTGGCGCAGAAGGGCGGTCCGGAGATGGCGCATTACGCCGCCGCCAAGGCTGGCGTGATCGGCTTCACCCGCTCCCTGGCCTATGAAGTCGCGCGTAATGGAATTACCGTCAACGCGATTTGCCCCGGACCGATCGACACTCCGTTGTATCGGGCGCTTCCCGAGGACTGGAAGGTCCGCAAGATCGCGGAGCTTCCAATTGGCCGCGTTGGCCGGGTCGATGAAGTTGCGCCCACTGCCGTTATGCTTGCCTCGGACGAGGGTTCTTACTACATCGGCGCCACGTTGAATCCCAACGGCGGCGACGTGATGGTCTAGTTTCGAGCCGACGAACCTTTGCCGGCGGCGGGTCAAGTTTCGAGGAACTGATTCCACCTCCGAACGAGATAATTGTGCTCACGCATGGTGGTGTTCCAAAGAGCGATGTTGGATATCCGGTCCAGCACCGAGCCGCCGCTACGCGTGGTGCCGGCGGGAATCACAAGCGAACCATCCGGCCCTGGTAAAGCGGAGGGCGCGGGTTTGCCCTCGTACCAAAAGAACCACTCCGCCATCGACAAATGCGGCCGGATATTGTCGCAAGCCGAGACGTACAGCCCATGACGTGTCATCTGCGCGCCCGCCCAGCCCGACAGCCACCAATTGAGGTAGTCATAGGCCGCATCAGCGACCCGCCCCTCTGCCCGGCCGGACAATGCCATACAGCCGTGCCAGCCCCGATAGCCTTCCAGCGGCACCGCGTTGCGCACGTCAACGCCCCGCGACCAAAGACCGGCGAGGGCCGTGGCCCATAGGCTGCCGATGACGACTTCACCGTCCTCCAGCAGCGGGACCACATCCGAAACGGACCGCCACAAGGTGTGAAAATGACCCGCCCTCTTCCGCCCGATCAAAATCCGTACCAGCGTATCGATCTCCGCGATGCTGAGATCGGCCGGGTCCTCGAAGCTGGCCAGCCCCTGCGCCATCATCGCGAGTGCCGCCTCGGCCGCGCCGATGGTTGGATCGGCAACCAGCGCCACGCGGCCACTCAGCCGGCTGTCCAACAACCAGCCCCAGCTCTCCGCCTCGCCGGGCAGCAGCGCCTCCAACGGACCCGGCAGATAGCCGAAGGCATCGACATTGTACACGCCCGGCACGGCCGTGACCGTTTCCGTGCGGTGGATGCCGAGCCGGCGGTCGGGCGAGACAAACAGCCGCGAAAGCGGCATCGAGCGGGATCGGTCGACACGTCCGGTCATGCGCAGCGCTTGGTCGCGATGCATGATCTGGTCCCAGGAGAGGATCCGGCGGGTGTCAATGGGCTGCAGCGCGCCCGACCACCAGACGACGTCAAGGCTGTGAAACCAGTGATCGTAAAGGTCGTAGGTGCCCGGGTGCCGGACGGCGACCTGCTGGGCAGCGACGCCGTCCATCGGGGCGAAGACGATGTCGATGCCGAGATCCTGCTGCGCCTTGAGCCGGATCGGTTCGTGCAGCGTGACGGCGGTGCCCAATACTCTCAGCACCGGCCTCGCCGGAAGAATGGCGGGCGCGGCAAGATCACCAGGTTTCGACCTCGATTTCGTCATGACCGGCGATGTTCAGCCTGCGCCAGCCGGGCTCTCCAGTATCGCGAAAGCCCGCACGGGCGAGCCGGAGCCGCCACTGATCCGCAGCGGCACGCCAAAGAACTGAAATTCCCCTTTCCCGATCAGCAATTCCAAATTCACGAGCCATTCCCAATGGCTGATGCCGAGCTCCCGGCAGAGGCGGTGCTGCGCGAAGACATTGTCGCTTGGCCTGTCCGTCGAAGGCCCCTCGACGCCATGCATGCGGGAGCCACGGGCATGGAGCCAGCGGGTCGCCTCCACCGTCAGCTGCGGATTCTTCCAGACGGAATCGAGGCCCGGATAGGTACGATTGTGGAAGCCCGTGCAGAGCAGGACAATATGGCCGTCAACGATCACGCCTGCCGCCGCCTCGGCCGCCTCGATTTCCTCCAGGGTGATGTCACCGAGATCGGGGATATGACGCAGGTCCAGACACACGGCCTTGCCAATGAAAAGTTCGAGCGGCATCTCATCGATGCTGGCGCCGGTCGGACTGACATGGCGGAATGCGTCCACATGCGTGCCGACATGATCGAGCGTCGCGATGAAGTTGGTCTGGAACGTCATTGCATCGCCAGGCACGCCGAGCTCGAGCGCTTTGGCGCTTTCATGCGTCAGATGCGTTGTGATCACCGGCCTCTGGAACAGTTTATGCGTGGGCATGTTGTCTTCGATGAGAAGACTGAGGTCGATGATCCTGCCGGCCACTACGCAACCTCCTCCAAGTCCACCGCTGGCGCATCAGCATCCAGGCCCTCTTGATCGGCGGCGACATAAACGGCCGTGACCTTCCCGCCGGCGGGCGCGGTATGCGGCACCTCCATCTTCATGACCTCCATGATGAACAGCACATCGCCCTCGGCGACGTTGTCGCCAGGCTGCACCAGCACCTTCCAGACATTCCCCGCCGTCAGCGTGCGAATTTCAATGGTCATAGGCTCTTCTCCCTATACGATCGAGCCAAGGATGGAAGCGTCGGTGCAGAGTGCGGCCAAGCTGCGCGCCATCGCCTGCGATTCCGCGACGCTCACCGCTTTGAAGCGGTAGGTCTCCCCCGGCTTGGACTGCCCCAGTTTCCAAAAGGCGGCTTGTGGCACGGTATAGGGATTGATGAAGCCACCCATGGAAGGCCCATCATTCACCAGGATGATCGGCGTCTGCCCCGCGAGGTTGATGGCGCCGAGCGGATAGCCCTGGTCAATAATGTTGGAGGGCAGCGAGCCGTGTTCCGGCGCCTTGTGCAGCGCCTTTTCCGTGAAAGTCCAGTCAGGCCCGTCTAGCCGGAAACCGGTTCGATCCGATTTGCCCGAGAGCTTCCAGTCGGCGGACAGAAACCGTGCATGCCCCTCGCCATCGATCCAGTCATCGTTGGGACCGGCAACGACCTCGATTTCCCAGCGCCGGTCGGTGGAGATCACGGGCCGCGCCGCTTCTTCCACGATGAGACCGGCCTTGGCCGTCGCGGCCGGCACGCCCAACGGCACCTGCTGACCCGGCTTCAGCGCGTGGCCTCCGACACCGCCGATCCCCGCCTTATGGAAAGTGGCGCGGGAGCCGAGCCAGGGTTCGACATCTATCCCGCCCGCCAGTGCCAGATAGGCGCGCGCGCCGAGTTTGGCGAAGGACATGGCAAGTACCTGCCCCGGCTGCGCCGTCACGCTCTGCCATAGCGGAACAGGCGCGCCATCCAGCGTCGGCAGCATGTCGGCGCCCGTCACGGCGAAGACGGTTTCCGCGCCGAAACGCAGCGTCGGGCCAATATACTGGCATTCCAGAGCGGGTGCCCCGACCACATTGCCCACCAGCAGATTGGCCAGCCTGAAGGACCAGCTATCCATCGGACCGGAGGGCGGGAAGCCCTGATTCCAGAAGCCGTAGCGCCCCGGCCAATCTTGCACCGAGGTCTCAAGCCCAGGCTTGATGATTTCAAGTGTCATGACGTTCTCCGCGCGCCAAGCGATGCGGTCCATGCCTTATAGAGTGCTACTGAGAACTTCCCGTAGCCCACCATGTTGTATTGATAGGTTCCGTCGGCCACTTCGCGCTCGATGGTCTCGAACTCCTCGACCGAGCAGGGCACAAAGCGCACGCGGTCGCCCGGTCGGAACAAGCAGATCGACCCCGCGAAAGCGGCGAAGCGTTGTGCGCGGTCCCAGATCGGCACCGGGGTTCTGGCGAAGATCTGGTAGCCGCCCGGCAATTGCTCCGGATAGATCGCGGTCGATGCGCCGCCAAGGCCGATGGCGCCGCCAGGCGTCCAGGTGCGGGGCGGGTTGTATTTCGGCGCGGTCATTTTGGCGCGCGGGTCAAGCGCCATCATAAAAGGCAGTCCCGGCCAGAAACCGAGCGAGGCGACCCAATATTCGGTTCCGGAATGCACCCGGACGAAATCATCCGTGTCGCGGAGGCCGTTGAGCTCCACCATATAGTCCCAATCCGCCGTCTTGGGCGCGATCTTGGCTTGGTAGTCCTCTACGCAGGCGCGCGTCCATGGGTCGAGGTAGACGGCGGGCAGATAGAACAGCCGGCTCTCCAACTCCAAAGCATCGGAGGGGCCAAGACCCGCGACCAGGCGCGACAGCTCTGCCCGCAGGTCGTCGAAGCTGATGATCTCAGGCTCGTAATGCACAAGCATCGAGGCGAAGCACGGCGCTGTCTCGATCACGCCGGCGATGCGCGCCTCGAGGATGGCGGCGGCCAGACCCTGCGCCATGAAGTTGAGTTCCAGGTTCATCTCGTTGCCGAATTCGACCAGCATGTAGCGGTCGCCGCCCGGCAGGTAGCGCGGCTCTGGATAGATCATGCGGCCGTCTCTCCGGTTTTGGGCGGGAAGAGCGTCGCCCGATGCGTTTCGATGAAACCCGTAAGCGTCCGCCCGTCAATGAACGCCGGATGGTCGAGCAGCCGGATCAGGAACGGCAGAGTGGTCGTGATGCCCTCGATCGTGATCGCGCTCAGCGCGGCGCGCATCGCCTCGATCGCTGCGTTACGGTCCGCCGCATGGACGATAACCTTGGCGAGCAGCGAGTCGTAGAAGGCCGATACCGTATCGCCCTCGCGCACGCCGGTATCGATGCGGAGATCCGGGCCTTCCGGCAGCGAGAGGCGAGAAATCCGGCCCGGCGACGGCAGAAACATCCGTTCCGGATTTTCCGCGCAGAGCCGGCATTCGATGGCGTGGCCGCGCGCGACCAGACCGTCCAGCAGCGGCGCGCAATCCTCGCCTCGCGCCAGCCTCAATTGCAATTGCACGAGATCGCGCCCAGCCACCATCTCGGTGACCGGATGTTCGACCTGAATGCGTGTGTTCATCTCCAGGAAGAAGAATTCCTTGGTGTCGTCATCGACCACGAATTCGATCGTTCCGGCGGAACGGTAGGAGACGGCGGCGGCCAGCGCCTGGGCCGCCATCTGCATCGCGGTCCGCGCGTCACGCGTGATGCCGGGCGATGGGCTTTCCTCCAAAATCTTCTGAAAGCGGCGCTGGACCGAGCATTCGCGCTCGAACAGATGCGCAGCGCGGCCGTCACCCAGGCCGAAGACCTGCACCTCCACATGGCGCGCCGCCGCGACATAGCGTTCCAGATAGGCGGTGCCATCACCGAAGGCGCGCTGCGCCATGGATTGCAGCGATTCCACCGCCGCCCGAAGATCCTCGGGTCTCGCCACCAGCCGCATGCCGATGCCCCCGCCCCCGGCCACCGCCTTGACCAGAAGCGGATAGCCGACCGCCTCCCCGGCCGCCTCCAGCCCCTCCAGGCCGCCGGGGGCCAGTCTCGCGCTTGCCGGCAATACCGGTACGCCGGCTGCCGCTGCGGCGTCCCGGGCTCGCGCTTTGTCACCCATCATGGCGATCTGTGCGGCAGTCGGACCGACAAAGACCGGGCCCGCATCCTCGACCGCCGCGGCGAAAGCGGCGTTTTCGGCCAGGAACCCATAGCCGGGATGGATCGCATCCGCGCCCGTCTGCCGCGCCGCCGCCAGGATGGCCTCGACCTTGAGGTAGCTATCTGCCGGGCGCGGTGGCCCGATCAACACGGCCTCGTCGGCGGAAGCGACATGTAGCGCGGCGGCATCGGCTTCCGAATAGACGGCGACGGTCGCGATACCGAGCGACTTCGCCGCGCGCATGATGCGCACCGCGATCTCCCCCCGGTTGGCAATCAGAAGCTTGCGCATCAGGCCGCCAACTGCCGTATCGCGCCGCGCACGGCCCCCGCGATCTCCATCGCATTGGGCGTATCCGAATGAACGCAGATGGTCTCCGCGCCAACACGGACGTCACGACCGCCAACGGTCTGGGTAAGTCCTTCCTTGATCGCGCGGACGCAGCGCCGCGCGGCCTCTGACGCGTCCACGGCGTCATGCACCTGGGTGATGATCAGCTTACCGTCGTCGTCATATTCCAGGTCGGCGTAATACTCTGCGAGGAAGGGAATTCCACGCTCCGGATAGATCGTCTCATGCAGCGTGCCGAGCATGCCGAAAACCGGAACCCTGAAGATCGCGGCGGCATCGCAGACGGCATGAGCCACATGCTCCAACCGCCCGGCCATCCCGAACAACGAGCCGTGCGGCTTGATGTGATTGAGCACCATGCCCTCCGCCTCCAGGAAGCCCTTCAGCGCGCCGATCTGATAGATCAGGCAATTCGCCAGCTCCTCCCGCTTCATCGCCATCTCCCGGCGCCCGAAACCCTGCCTGTCCGGCAGCGAGGGATGCGCGCCCACCGCTACACCATGCTCGCGGGCGAGGCGAACAGTCGCGCGCATATGGTTGAAGTCGGAGGCGTGGAAACCGCAGGCGACGTTCGCGACATCGATCAGCGGCATCAGCGCCGCGTCATCCCCCAGCCGGTAGAGGCCGTAGGATTCCCCCATGTCGCAGTTGAGCAATGTCGCCATGGTCAGCTCCTGTATTACGCGGCGTATTCGGGAACCAGGCCCAGGAAGGCCCGGCAGGACCGCTCGATCAGGTCGCGCGGCAGATCACGCACAATGAACACGAGGCGCGAGCGGCGGTCGCCGTCGGGCCATCCATCCAGATGCAACGGTTGATGCATGACGTGCTGGACGCCGTTGATGAAAACCGGATGCGCGGAGCCCGCGATATCAAGCAAACCCTTCACGCGCAGCACCCGCTCCCCATGCGCCTGCAGCAGCATGGTCAGCCAGATGCCCAGCGTCACCCAGTCGATCGCGTGGCCGAAGACCATGCAGAAGCTGTGAAGCCCGGCCGCATGACTGGGGAGGGATTGCAACCCGCCGGGCCTAGGTGCTGGTGACGTCCAGGCGAGGGCCTCGGCGCGAAGCGCATTGGGCGAGACGGCATCAGTCAGCAGGGCGCCCAAATCCAGATCGGTCGCCATCGCGTGGAAAGGCGTGGCGCCCGGATTGATGGCGCGCAGGCGCCGGGCAAGCGCCTCCGTAACCGCGGGACCGGCGAGGTCGGTCTTGGTGATCACCAGCCGATCGGCGACCGCGACCTGCTTGCCCGATTCCGGCTGGCGTTCCAGATGGAGCGCGCCGTTGACCGCGTCGACCGTGGTGACGACACAACCCAACCGCAGGTGGTGCCGCAGCATCGGCTCGCTGGTCACGGTCGAGAGAATGGGCACGGGATCGGCGAGGCCAGTGCTCTCCACGATGATGCGCTGGAATGGCGGCACCTCGCCCCGCGCACGCCGGTCGAGTAGATCCTTCAGTGCTTGGCCGAGATCGTCCCGCACTGTGCAGCAGATGCAACCGCTGCGCAGCAGTACTGTCTCTCCATCCAGGTGACGCAGCAGGTGATGGTCGAGGCCGATTTCGCCGAGTTCGTTGACCAAAACCGCACTATCCGCCAGCGCGGGCGTGTCGAGTAGCCGTCGCAGCAGCGTGGTCTTGCCGCTGCCAAGGAATCCGCTGACGAGATGCAGCGGCAGGCGCGACGGGGCGACGCCGGGCGCCGTCATGTGCGCATTGCCTCCTTCTCAAGCCGCTCGAGCAAGCCAGCGTCGAGGGGGTCGCATGCCCGTCCGCACAGTCGCGCCGCAGCTTGCCAGAGATGGGCCGCGTTATCGACGATCTCTGAACGGCCAGTATAGGTGGCGATAATATAAGCGCTGCCCTGCCAATCGGACGCCGTGAGCCCGAAAGGCCGCAGCACGCGGTTGAGGCCGCGCACGCGCTCCTGCCGTTCCCGACGGCGAGTGGGCGTGTCGGGCGGGGATGGCGCCGGCACGCCGTCAGTCCAATGCGGCGCGGTCCCCACAATGCCGCAGAGACCGCACATCGGAGTCAGCCCTTACGCGGGAAGCGTCGCGCGAAATCATCCGCCATCTCGTTCATGGTGACGAAGCGCACGCCCGCATGACCCTTCATGTATTCATACAGGCGCTCGAGCATCAGCAGCACTTGCGGGCGACCAGAGACATCGGGGTGGATGGTGATCGGGAAGACCGCGTAATCCATCTCGCGATAGACCCAGTCGAACTGGTCCCGCCAGAGTTGCTCGATATCGCGCGGATTGACGAAGCCGTGGCTGTTCGGCGCCTTCTTGATGAACATCATCGGCGGCAAGTCGTCGAGATACCAACTGGCGGGGATCTCGATCAGCCCGGTTTCCGTGCCCCGCAACAGCGGCTTCATCCAGGTCTCGGGATTCTGCGAGTAGTCAATCCGCGTCCAGCTATCTCCGACGCGGACGTAATATGGATGAAAATCGTTATGCATCAGGCTGTGGTCGTATTTGATGCCGCGTTCGACCAGCAGTTCGTTGGTGACAGGGCTGAACTCCCACCACGGCGCGACATAGCCGGTCGGCGGCTTGCCGGCCAGCTTGGTCACGAGTGCGATGCAGCGGTCGAGAATGATTTCTTCCTGCTCGCGCGTCATCGCGATCGGATTTTCATGCGTATAGCCGTGGATACCGATCTCATGGCCCGCATCGGCGACGGCCTGCATCTGTTCCGGAAAGGTCTCGATCGAATGGCCTGGGATGAACCAGGTGGTCTTGATGCCGAAACGCTCGAACATCTTCAGCAGACGTGGACTACCGACCTCGCCTGCGAAAAGGCCGCGGCTGATGTCGTCTGGGCTGTCCTCGCCGCCGTAAGAGCCTAGCCAGCCAGCCACGGCGTCAACATCGACGCCAAAGCCACAGAGAATTTCTTTAGCCATGATCTAGTTTCTTCCCCTTTTGATGGGACCGTTATCGCTTGTCTGCGGCGACGATGGTCGCCTCCTCCGGCCGCAGGCCGATCCAAAGGGATGATCCCGCGACCAGCCCCTCCCCGCCCGCATGGCCCGTATGGCCGTCCAGAAGAATTTCGCGCCCGTCCGACAGAGCCGCGCGGATCAGGCGTGTATGCGCCACGACCTCGACCGCGAGAATTCGCGCCGAGAGCAAATTGCCCTGATATTGCGCCTGCAGCGCCGCCTCATTGCTCGTCTCGCGATGCGGCTCCAGCGCCTCGGCCGGCAACACGATCTGCGCCGCGTCCCCTGCGCGCAGGAAGCTGTCCGCGACGACGCCCCGCATTGGCCCGTAGGATGTCTCGATCAGGCCCGACGCATCCTTGAGTCTCCCCATTACCAGCGTGTTGCGCCCGATGAAGCGCGCGACGAAGGGGGTTCTAGGGCGAGTATAAAGATCGGCCGGGCGGCTGACTTGCTCGATCCGCCCTCTATTCATCACGACGATCCGGTCCGATAGGATCAACGCTTCTGACTGCGCGTGGGTCACAAACACGAAAGTGATGCCGAGGGTCCGCTGCAGCAGCTTCAGCTCGTTTTGGACCGAGCGCCGCAGATTGGCATCCAGCGCACCGAGCGGCTCATCGAGCAGCAGGATCCGCGGCTCCACCACCAGCCCCCGCGCCAGCGCCACGCGCTGACGCTGACCGCCGGAAAGCCCCGCCTCCTTCCGGTCCGCGATAGTGAGCAGATCGAGCTTCTCCATGATCCGGTTTGATCGCTCCCTGCGCTCCGCGGATTTGATGCCGCGCGCGGCGAGGCCATATTCGATGTTCCGCCGCACCGTCATATGCGGAAACAGCGCGAAGTTCTGGAAGATGGTCGAAGTCGGCCGCTTCTCCGGCGGAAGGTCGTTGATGCGCTGACCGCGGATCAGGATCTCGCCCGCGGTGATCGATTCGAAACCCGCGATCATCCGCAGCGTGGTGGTCTTGCCACAGCCGGAGGGGCCGACCAGGGAGACGAACTCCCCCTGTTCGACCACTAGCTCGACATCCTCCACCGCGCTGACGCCGCCCGGATAGGTCTTGCGCAGCGCAACGAGTTCGAGATCCGCGACCATATCAGGCGCTCAGAAACTCGTCCCATTTCGAGACGAGGTAATCATATTCGTCAGGCCACTGGTGCCAATAGGCGACATGTGCCGCGCGCTCCTTCAAGGAGCCGCCGTCACGCAGATCACCCGGCTTGATGCCGCGCCATTCGGCTTCTTTCCACGGTGCGCCCTCGTACCAGAAGGCATAGCGATCAGGCGCCATGACCTTTTCGATATTGGTGGTGGGCGAATAATAGCCTTGTTCCGACACGGTAATGCCCGGCGGCCCGGACAGCCAGTAGTCGGCATAGGCCAGCACGGCATCCTTGTTCGCCGTGCCGGCGATCATCGCCGGGCCGATCGCCCAGGCGCGATAACCTTCCTTCGGCACCGCGTATTTGCACGGCTTGCCCTGCGCCTTGACCGCCATGACCGCAGGCTGCCAAGCGTCGCTAACGACCATTTCGCCGGAGGCGAGCAGATTCACCAGCTCGCCAAAATCGCCCCACAGCGCACGAAACTGGCCACCCTTCTTTTTGGAAATGAGAAATTTCGCCGCCTCCGTGATCGCTTCCTTCGGTGGGTTGCCGGGATTCTCGACCTTCAGCAGGCCGAGCGTGTTCATCGCCATAATTGCTTGGCCGAAGGCGATCAACGGATCGGTGTTGAGACCCGACTTTCCTTTGAACTTGTCGTCGAAGAGGCAGGTCCAGGTATTCGCCTCCTCGGCGCTGACCTTGTCCGGGTTGTAGCCAATGCTGTCGTAGTTGTACACGGCGGGCACCATGTAAAGCTTGGTATGGTCGTCATCGGTCCATATCTGGCCGACGATCTGTGCCTTGGCCGGCCACTTCGGATCGGCCTTGGTGAAAGTGTCGCGAATGCTTTCCCAGTTCTTCAGCCCGCTCGTCTCGACCGGCGCATCCTTGTTCGTCTGCACCAGCGCGGGCAGACGCTCACCGATGATCTCCCAGCAATCGAAGTCGGAGGAACCTGACAGGATCTTGGTCTGCGCATCCGGGAAGGTCGCCGCCGTGCCGCTGACGCTTCCGACATCGCTTGCTTTCTTGAAGTCTTGCAAGATGCGATCCTGCACGGTCACCGAAAGGCCGATCGTGCGAAGCTGTTCACTCGCGAGCCCGCTCGCCGCCATAGCATGACGCATCGACCCAAGGATTGGGCCGCCGCCGAGTGCCGCGAATGCGAGCGACGTAGCACCGCCTTTCAGCATGGAGCGTCGATTGACGTGTGGCTTGTCCATGGGAGTTTCCTGTTTCAATAACGGCCGACGAGAAGACCGCCATCAACCACGATCACCTGACCGGTGATGTAGCGGGCGGCCTCGGATGCAAGAAATAAAACGACATCCGCGATATCCTCGGGCTCACCCAGGCGGCCCATGGGGATAAAGGCGGGCGCCTGTTCGGCACCGGCCGCTCCCAGCGAATGCTCTTCCGATAGAAGCTGCGCCGTGCGGATATAGCCGGGTGCAATGCCGTTCACGCGAATACCCTGTGACGCCAACTCAACCGCGAGGCCGCGCACCAGGCCGATCACCCCGGCCTTGGCAGCCGAGTAGTGAATATGTTTGTCCCAGCCATAGGCGATGCCCATGATTGAGGAAAGCGCGACCAGAGATCCGGCGCCGCGCTTACGCAATCCCGGAACGGCCCGACGGAAAACGCGCATCACCCCGCCGAGGTCGATATCGACTGTTTGATTCCACAATGCGTCCGTCAACTGCTCCACCGGCACATGCCGGGCGATGCCTGCATTGGCGATGACCGTATCGACGACACCATGCGCAGCCTCCGCCGCCGCGAAGACCGCCTCGACCTCCTCGGTGCTCGTCACGTCTAGAAGGTGGAAGCTTGCGCGGCCGCCAGCTGCGAAAATCTCGGCCGCTACCGCCTCGCCTTCCTCAGCCAAGACGTCGGTCACCAATACATGCGCGCCAAGACGTCCGAATGCGATCGCGGTGGCGCGGCCGATGCCTATCCCGGCGCCGGTGACAAGAACAGTTTGCGCCGTCACCGTGTTACGTCTCCCGAACTCGGCCAAGCCCTGGGACCGATGCCGCCGATCCGCACCAACCAGCCTGTCATCATGCAATGTCCTCCTGTACCGCCAGCCTACGCGCCCGGCGTGAACTCAGCGTCATCAATGTCGCGTAGACGGCCAGGAGCGCGAAAGAGAACAACGTGGTCAACACCCCGAAAGCGAAGACGTTCGGGTGGATCTCAACCGAGAAGGTTCCGTAGATCGCAAGCGGCAGCGTCAATTGACCACCGGAGGCGAACAGCGTACGCGGAAACTCGTCATAGCTCAGCGTAAAGGCGAAGAGCATCGCGCTCAGCACACCGGGAAAGATCAGCGGAAAAGTGATCCGGCGGAAAGTCTGGATCGGCGAAACGCCGAGACTCCAGGCCGCTTCCTCCACCGACCGGTCGAACCGGTTGAAGATCGCAAGCATGACGAGGAAGGCGAAGGGATAGGTATAGACTACATGCACCAGGAAGACGGTGCTCCACCAGTTGCGCTCGATCGACAGCGCATTCGCGGTCAATGCCGTGCCGAGACCGACCAGCACGCCGGGCACCATCATACCGAGGACAACTAGGTAGAAGACCGCCCCCGAACCGCGAAAATGGCGGCGGAAGGCCTGCGCTGTCAGCGTGCCGAGCACGGTCGATACCACCATCGTGGAGAAGGCGAGCGTCAGGGACCGAAACAGTGCGGCCCCCACCGGAAGCGGCGCCACGCGGGACGGCGGCACGAGGTCAAAGAGCTGGCGGTACCAATAGATTGACCAATGTTCGATCGGGAATTGTGGCCCGCCTTCCGGCCCCGACTGGAAAGACAGAATCGCGAGCACGACCATCGGGCTATAGAGGAAGATCAGGAAAAGGCCGGTCCATCCCCCAAGCAAGGAACGGAGGAAAGGCTGACGCTCCATGTCAGATCTCCCGCCGAAGATTTACGATTCGCAGCAGCCCGACCACGGTGACGGCCATCAACACGGTTAGGATCACGCCGCAGACTGAGGCGAAGGCCCATTTCAGCGACCCCACCTGCGTCACGATGATATTGCCAAGCAGATTGACCTTCGAGCCGGACAGCGCTGCGGGGGTCGCAAATTCACCCAGCACCATGACCGAGACGAAGATCGCGCCGACGACGATGCCGGGCAGGCTGAGCGGCAGGATGATCGTGAAGAATATCCGCGTTGTGCCGGCGCCAAGATCGCGCGCGGCCTCGATAAGGCTGCGATCGATGCGAGAGACCATGAAGGCGACAGGCCCAACCATGAACACCACATAGATCTGCACCATGCCGACAATGACACTGTATTGCGTGAATAGCAGCGCCTCGATCGGTGTCGAGATCAGGCCGAGTTTGAGCAGGATCAGGTTGACCGCGCCCTCGGTTCCCAACATCGGCCGCCAGGCCAGGATGCGGATGAGAAAGGAGGTCCAGAACGGCACAACGCAAAGCACCAGAAGCGAAGTCTGGATGGTCCGGTTGCGAACGAAGAGGCCGATATAGACGGCGACCGGATAGCCGATGAGGAAGGTCAAGGCGAGCGTGATGAACCACAGCCTGATCGTCGTCAGTAGCGAATCGACATAGGTCGGTGTGCTGAAAAAGGCGATCCAATTGGCAAAGGTTGGCGTCGACTCGATTGAGAAGGTGTGCTGCGTCCAGAAACTGACATAGACCATCATCAACATCGGCACGACGAGGCAGAGCAGCATCCAGACGACGCCTGGCGCCAGCAACATCCAGCCGCCAAGCGATTGCCTTCTGATGAATTCGCGTGCCGGCGCTGTCGGGCCGTCGGCCAAGGTCGCGTTCTGAACGGCGGCCGTCACGCTGCGGCCTTCATCGGAACAGTGCCAGCACCGGCTGGGAAGACCAACCCTTCCGCCCTCGGCCAGACGACGGAGTAGCGGCCGCCCGGATCGTATTCGGCGGGGCGGCGATGGCTGAGATGATCCTCGACCTCTAGGATGCGGTCGTCGGTCAGACGGAACAAATGGGTGATGATGGCGCCAGAGAATTCACTGGTGATATAGGCCGCTTGCAAGTGAGCCTGGTTCGGTCCAGGCGTCGCGTTCTCGGGCAGAACTTCAATTTTGTCTATACGTATGCAGAAATCCATAACCTCGCCGGCCCTACGGGTCTCGGCTTCGTCGGGCGCGGCGATGAGGCCCGCCGCGGTCGCGATCCCGCCCGCGCCGTCATTCTTGCCGTTGAAGAGGTTATAGCGGTTCAGAAAGCGCGCGACGGCGATTGAAGCGGGACTGTTGTAGACCGTATCAGGCTCATCAGCCTGCAAGATGCGCCCAGCATCCAGCACGACCACACGGTCGCCCATGGCCAGCGCTTCCATTTCATTGCCCGTGACATGGAAAAAGGTAATGCCGAGCGCGCTATGGATGCGACGAAGCTCGATCGTCATCCGTTGGCGCAAATTAGCGTCCAGTGCGCCGAGCGGCTCGTCTAGTAGACAGAGCCGGGGGCGCACGACCAAGGTGCGCGCAAGGGCCACGCGCTGTTTCTGACCGCCGGAGAGCTGCTGAATCTGCCGCCTCGCAAAATCCTCCAGCCCGACCATTTCTAGAATGTCGTTGACCCTCTTGCGTACTTCTGCGGTGTCCCGCAGCGGGGAAGTCGCGTGATAGCGCAGCCCGAAGGCGACATTGTCGAAAACCGATAGATGCGGGAACAGGGCAAAGCCCTGGGACACGAAGCCGATGCCGCGCTCATGCGCCGGCACGGTGGCGAGAGACTGACCGTCGAGCTTTATTCCACCTTCATCCGGGGCCTCATAGCCCGCGAGCACGCGCAGCAGCGTCGATTTGCCAGAACCGCTGGGGCCGAGAACCGAAAGATAGCCGCCAGTGCTGACCGAAAGCGAAATCGCATCCAGCGCCGCCACACCGCCGAAGCGTTTTGTCAAAGATTGAATCTCGAGCATCGCGTCTCCAAACAGACCGCATCCCGTGACACGCCGCGCCAGGGAGGTAGCACAAATGATTTTTGCATACAACAATGCGTTTTGCGTTGATTGATGGCAGTTTCTGTGATGTCTGCCTAGTTTTCGATCACATAGCGAAGGACGCCCTGTCAATCAGACTTCATGACAAGGTCTATCAAGTGCTCGAGTTGCATCTGGTGCAGCATCGCCTGACCCCCGGGCTCGTGCTCCTTGAAGGCGCCATCGCCGAGGCATTCCGAGTAAGCCGCGCACCAGTCCAGATGGCGCTCCGCCGGCTGCATAGAGCCGGACACGTCCAGCGCTTCGAAGGGCGAGGCTATGTCGTGCCTGCCGCCGCGAACACGCCGCTGGTGCCGGTGCGAAGCAGCCTCAGCCTCTCCGGGCTGGATGTCAGCATTCTGCCCCAGACGCCGCAAGACATCGGCCGCGCCGGCTGGGCACGCGTGGCGGCGGATACACAGCGAACCATCGAAGCGGCGGAACCATTCGGGCGCTTTCGGCTGAGCGAAAGCCGCATGGCCTCTCATTTCGGCGTCAGCCGCACCGTAGTGCGCGACGTACTGGGGCGCCTGCACGAACGCGGCATCATCACCAAGGACGAACGTTCCCACTGGCTGGTCGGCCCGCTGACGGATGCGAGCCTGCGCGAGATGTACGAGGCGCGGATCATCCTGGAGCCAGCGGCGCTAAGACAAGCGGCGCGCAGACTGGATCGCGCGACACTCGACCCAATGCTCAAACGTGTCGAAATAGCTCGAACTCAGCTGCCGCGGGTCGATCCGACGTTGATGGAACAGATCGACCAGGATCTGCATGTCGACTGCGTCCAGCATATCGGCAACCGCCATCTGATCGACCTGATCCAGCGTAGCCACGCGAGCCTCAAGGCCAGCCACATGCTGACGCGCTTTCTCGAATGGGGAATCGAATCCGGCTCGGTCAC
>NZ_LMUQ01000045.1:0-24129 GCF_009765865.1 Acidisoma sp. L85 | reverse complement strand
AATCTCCGTGGTCCCGCTGCCGCCGTTCCCAAGATATCTTGTTGAATCGCCGCCATAGTTGAAATCACGCGCTGGACAAGAAAGAACCGTCACCGATCACCTGCTTGGCCCGCAAGTGTCATCTCAAACAACTGGTGTGACTTCGATTTGAGAAGGCCATCGGGTGACTTCTAGAACAGCCTGCTCATTTCGGGGGTAGTCCCTCCGACCGAGGCAAGGGCTGCGTCGCCATTTCCAACATCAAACGCGGCTGCACGATATTATTGCTGCCGAAGCCAAGTTTTTCGCTATACTTTTCTGCCGTAGCCTGGGTTTCGTCCGCGGGATCTAGCTGTAGTGTATTGGGAGTCGCAATTGAACGAGACAATTCACCCGACCGACAGCCAGCAGCCCGTGCCGTCAAGCTTGCGCTCGCGAATTTGGTCACTTATGGTCTGCTCGGTAGTCGGGGCGATCGTTGCGATCGCGGGACATGCATATACTCCGCTATGGCAGGCTGCCCATCTGATCGAGCCAGCCCTCGCCGACTCTGCCGAAGCTCCGCCCTCTGTGGTTGTGAGTTACCCGTTACAGCACGATGAAGACACGCGCATCGCATTCCTCGGCCAGTTCGCGGCGGTGGACCGGGTGGAGCTTCGCGCGCAGGTTGGCGGCATCTTGGCCGAGATTCACTTCCAGGATGGGCAAATCGTTCATAAGGGCGACCTTCTATTCGTCATCGATCCGACGCCCTACGAGATTACCCTGGCCCAAGCGAAGGCCCAGTTGGCCTCTGCCAATGCAAAATACCTCTTGGCCCAGCAAGAACTCTTTCGCGCGCAATCTCTCAAACAGAGTACGTTCGGCACCGTAGAGAACGTTGATCTACGCACCGCCGATCTGAGCGCGGCAAGTGCTGCCGTTCAAGCCGCGACTGCAACCATTCGGGACGCCAGCTTCGATCTTCTCCACTGCAATATCGTCGCTCCTTTTTCCGGACGGATTGGAGCGCATCAGATTTCCGTCGGCAACCTGATTGCCGGCAGCCGCTTCGCCAGCGCTCCAACAACCCTATTGGGGACGTTGGTGACGATGGACCCAATATATCTGAATTTTGACATGAGTGAGGCAGACTATCTCACTTTTGAGAAATACCGGTCAGCCTTGGGCACGCGATTCGATGGACGAGTTATGATCAGATTGAGCGATGAGGCACATTTCCTGCATCAGGGCGTGCTGGATTTCGTCAACAATGAAATTGATCGTTCGAGCGGTACCATTCACGCACGCGCCACAGTGCCAAACGTCGATCTCTCCTTGACACCAGGCGAATTCGGCAGGGTCCGCTTACAGGTTTCTCCGCCCAAGCCGACCCTTTTGGTGCCCGACGCATCGGTGCTTCTCGATCAAGACCAGCATGTCGTCCTGACGGTCGCGGCGGACGGGACGGTCGTTTCAAAACTGGTGACGATCGGCGGCCTGCGGGGCGGTCTACGAATAGTAAGTTCAGGACTGACACCGCGCGATCGAGTCATCATCGATGGGATCGTGAGGGCAAATCCGGGCATGAAGGTGACGCCTCAGGCGGGCTCAATATCTTATGGCGCTTCTGACGATCAACACTAAATAGGCGAGGTCGTCCGCATGCGCTTTCCGCACTTTTTCATCGACCGGCCGATCTTTGCGATCGTACTCAGCACTTTTATCACCATCGTAGGACTTGGCGCTCTCGTTATCCTCCCGGTCGCGCAGTATCCGGAGATCGTGCCTCCGACCGTCCAGATCACCACCGTGTATCCGGGGGCTTCAGCTGAGACGGTGGCGCGTACCGTCGCAACTCCCTTGGAACAGGAGATCAACGGCGTCGAAAATATGCTCTACATGAGCAGCCAATCGACCGGTGACGGGAAACTTACGGTCACGGTCACATTTAGACTGGGCACGGATCTTAACGTCGCCCAAATGCTAACGCAAAACCGGGTCGATAACGCGCTTTCCCGCCTGCCTGAAGATGTTCAAAGACAGGGCGTCGAGGTGCGAAAATCCACCCCAAGCATCCTGTTGGCCGTCCATCTTTATTCTCCTGATCGAACCAGAGACGTGCTCTATCTCTCCAATTACGCCACTCTGCATGTAAAGGACGCTTTGGCGCGCCTGCCCGGTGTTGGAGACGTCCAATATCTCGGAGCACGCGAATACGCGATGCGGATCTGGTTGGACCCGGGCAAGGTCGCCGCGCGCAACCTGAACGCGGAAGAAGTGCTGAGTGCCCTGCGCGCCCAAAACCTGCAGGTTTCAGCCGGCGTCCTCAACCAGACTCCGGTTGTCTCTCACCAAGCGTATCAACTGAACGTTGAGACACGGGGACGGCTGGCGACTCCTCAGCAGTTCGAGGACATTGTGCTGAAGTCAGGCGCCGATGGCCAGGTGACCCGGCTGCGGGATGTCGGTCGCGCGGAAGTCGGGGCCGCTGACTATGGCTCGACCAGCTATCTGGATCGAGGGCCCGGACTTCCACTTCTGATCTTCGCTGAACCCGGGGCAAACTCTCTGGCGGTCAATAGCGAAGTGTTGGGGACGATGCGGACACTGTCGCAGCAGTTTCCCGCCGGCGTCGCGTACAAGGTCATCTACAATCCGACGATTTTCATAGCGAAGTCGATCGACCACGTCGTTCATACGATCTTCGAGGCCGTACTCCTCGTGGTAGTGGTCGTCGTCGTGTTCCTTCAGACCTGGCGGGCTTCGGTGATTCCGGTCATCGCTATCCCGGTTTCCTTGATCGGCTCATTCGTTATACTTAACATTTTGGGAATCTCGCTTAACAACCTCTCGCTCTTCGGCTTGATTCTGGCCGTGGGTATCGTGGTCGATGACGCCATCGTCGTGGTCGAGAATGTCGAGCGCAATCTGCGGTTGGGCATGTCGCCGCGCGAAGCTGCACACAAAACGATGGACGAGGTTGGCGGCGCGATCATCGCGATCGCTCTGACGCTTTGCGCCGTCTTCATACCTTCCGCATTTATCTCAGGAATTTCCGGGCAGTTCTTCAAGCAGTTTGCGGTTACCATATCCGCATCCACCATAATTTCTTGTTTTGTTTCTCTCACACTGAGCCCAGCGCTCTGCGCCCTCCTACTCAAACCGCATGCATCGAATTCAGGTGTTCGCCGCGGCCTTCTGAGGCGAGCGATAGAAGGAGGTTTCGCCGGTTTCAATCGCGGCTTCGAAGCGACCTCGGACGGATATCGTGGCCTAACGCGCCGCCTTCTCCGCCTCAGCGCGTTTGTTTTGATCGTCTACTGTGGATTGCTGGTGACAACCGGGATCCTCTTCTCCCGCACACCTACTGGCTTCATTCCTGAGCAAGATCAGGGATACTTGATCACGATCATTCAACTGCCGCCCGGGTCAACCCTTGCACGCACCAACGCAGTGGTCGAGCAGGCGATAGAGATCATGCTTGACACGCCAGGCGTTCAGCACGTCGCGCCTTTTTCGGGCCTTGACGCCACGACCTTCACAATATCTCCAAACGCAGCGACCATATTCTCCGCGCTTCCGTCACTATACGACATGCCCACACATGGTATCACGGCAGATGCGGTACTTGCGAAGTTGCGCCAACGCCTTGCAGTGATCAAGGCTGCATACGTCCTCACGATCCCGCCACCTCCCGTCCAGGGTCTCGGCAATGCCGGCGGTTTCAAGATGATGCTGGAAGACCAGGGGGGGCTCGGTCCCAACGCCTTGTCCCAGGCAGCACAGGCACTCGTCGCGGCGGCAAACAAGGACCCCGCAATCGTGGGTGCGTTTACACTGTTCAGCACGCGCGCGCCCTCACTCTATCTGAATTTCGATCGTGAGAAGGCGGAGATGGTGGGTCTTACACCAACCGACGTCTTCAACACGCTGCAAGTCTATCTCGGTTCGCAATACGTAAACGATTTCAACTACCTCGGACGGACTTACGAAGTCATCGTCCAGGCAGACGGCAAATTCCGCCGGAGCACGGGCGACATATCCAACTTGAAAGCGAGAAATAGCGGCGGAGACATGGTTCCGGTCGGCACCGTGGCTTCGTTTCGGAGCCAGACGGCTCCCTATCGCGTGCCTCGATACAATCTTTTCCCAGCCGCGGAGGTCCAGGGAGCGGCTGCTCCTGGCATAGCCACCGGCACGGCCTTGCTCCACATGGAGAGGCTGGCTCACGAAATACTACCGCGCGGGATCAGTTATGAATGGACTGATCTGGCCTTTCAGCAACAGCAGAAGGGAACTCCAACTTGGCTGGTCTTCGGCGCGGCTGCACTGTTTGTGTTTCTCGTTCTGGCCGCGCAGTATGAGAGCCTGAAATTGCCCCTCGCCGTCGTGCTCATTGTCCCGATGTGCTTGCTCGCTTCCGTTCTTGGGTTACGATTGAGGGGGATGCCCATCGACATCCTGGCTCAGATAGGTTTCGTTGTGCTGCTGGGGCTCGCGGCAAAAAACGCTATTCTTATCGTCGAATTCGCTCGCCAAGCGGAAGAGGAAGGCCTGACAGTAGCAGACGCAACAGTGAAGGCGGCGCGGACAAGACTGCGGCCAATCTTAATGACATCCTTTGCTTTCATTCTCGGGGTGGCTCCACTCGTTGTATCGAAGGGAGCAGGATCGGAAATGCGTCAGTCACTCGGAACCGCGGTCTTCTTTGGAATGCTCGGTGTCACGATGTTTGGGCTCTTGTTCACACCGACCTTCTACTACGTCGTTCGCCGCATCGGCCGGAAACGCGTTCCGGCTCCGCCTCTCAAGGAGGCAGCTATTCACGAATAGGAGGCCTCAGTTCTCTCGCTCCTCGATTTCGGTCGGCGAAGCGAGCGCTGATGTCAGGTGCAGGCACGACACCTAAGTGCCCGTCGCCTCCACGACCGCAAGAAGGCCTGACGCCTGGACATCGCCGCCCCGCTTGTTTCACCATCTTGCCTGCTCTCATGTCGCGTTCTCATTGTAGAGCCCGAGAAAGAGATCGCCCATTGCATAGCGCCGGCGATAGGTGATCCAGCGTTGCGCAAGATGATGCGGCCGGTCATGCAGCATGTGACATCGCTGGCAGAGGCTTTTGAGGTTGGCCAGCCGATTGTTAGAGGGATCATTGTCAAGATGCGCGGCGGCGAGCACGACGCGAGTGCTGCGGCGCTCTGGCGTTTCCAACAGGTTTGGCCAGCGCGCAGGACGGCCGCGCTGGTCGCGCCATGTGCGCGCGTCATCATCAAACCAGCGGCCATCCGGTAGGCAACGGACCCGCGCCAGATGTGGTCGGAAACAACCTTGGCAACGGCCTCCGGCCCGTTCGAACCGCACGTATCGACTCAAGTCGCGCCAATGCGGAGGATAGAGAGGCCGCAGGTCAGGACGGATCGGCATGCTCAACTCGTTTGGTCACAGGCACCTCGACACCGTGCGGGAGGCGAGCTTCGTTGCCGAAGCGCTGACAAATCCGACCCGATATAGATAGGCCCACTTCTTCCGCACCTTCAAATAAGTTTCGCCGACGCGCCGACGCGCGACGGATGTGTAACCCTTGCCATACCGGCGCCTGCGCTACGCGTCGCCTGGGATCGGCAGCACCTTCGCCCACACGTAGACAGAGCAGGTGGGAGCGAGCCTCCGCCGCCGCCGTCCCGGCAGGTTATCAGGACGAGGCGAGTAACGCATGAACGATCGGGCGGATCAACGGCCAGCATTGAGCGCCGTCACGATGGCCGTGGCGGCGTCGCTGGTCCTGGAGCGTTTCGCCCGGGTATCCATGGGAAGATGCAGATACTACTGGCGCCGCAGGGACCGGCTTGTTGGGGGAGCTTCCCGAAAGCTGGGACGATCCGCGCCGTGACCTGTTCATAGCTGCTGGCGGCCGCTACCCTCGGCGGCGCTTCGGGCCCTTCGCTATGCGGGAGGGCGCCGCGCAGCACAAAGCCCATCGGTCTCTCGGAGAAATGCGGAACGCAGATCTAGTCTAAGACGTGATATAGGCACGCATTGAAGCAACTTCGAACTCGGCCTCTTCCAGCCGCGCCTTCACGAGATCGCCGATGCTCACCATCCCTACGAGGGCTTGATCCTCGAAAACCGGCAGATGGCGGCAACGCTTGTTGGTCATCAGCAGCATTGCGTCCAGGATCGAACTCTCGGGCGTGCAGGAGGCAATGAGCGTCGTCATCAGGTTCGCGGCTACCTGGTTCTTGGTATCCTCACCGAGTTCGCCAACGAAACGCATGATGTCGCGCTCTGAGAGCATGCCGAGCACGACCCCGTTATCGTCTACCACCGGCGCCGCGCCGATCCTCTTGGCGGTCAGAAACTTCGCGACTTGTGGAATCGTCTGGTTGGCGCCGAGTACAGTCGAACCCCAACCCTTCTGGTCGAGAATATGGCGGACGGTTGTCATCATTCTTCTCCGCGTTTCCTGCCGGACGCGATCAAATACCAGTTCGTGTCTCCCTCCGGCACAGACAGTTCTGGCAACCTTTTTAGAGTGATCGATCCTGCAGATAAGTGCACAACATCAATCCACTCGGCTATGCACCAGCGGCCACCCAAACGGTTTCGCCATCATACGCTTTCTGTCGCCCCTAATCTAGCACAGCAATGTTGCAGAGGACGCTCGAGTTATGCGGAATGCACTGCGGTAGATACGCCGAACCCCCAGATGAGCCTTACCCGGAAGTAAAGCCGACGGTCATCCGGATTAGCGCGATCGCCGGCGCTGGATAGGCGCCTAGCACGACCAGTAGCACCAGGAGCGCCGCGATCAGAGCATTGCCATAAAACGGCGTGGCCTTGTGAGGGGCGTCCGCACGCTCGGCCGGCACTGGCATCGCCATCGCAACCAGCACGCGCAAGTAATAATAGAGCCCGATCACGCTGCCGACCACGAGGGCCGTCACCGGCCAGAACAATCCGGCCCCGACGCCCGAAACCATGAGATAGAACTTGCCGATGAAGCCCATCGTCGGCGGTATTCCCGCCAGCGAGAGCAGCATCAGGGCTAGGCTGCTCGCCAGGAAAGGGCGGGTGCGGAAGAGGCCGCGATAGTCCTCGATCTGGTCGGCATCCCGCCCGGCCCCCGGCGCGCTGAGCAGGCCGACGATGCCGAAGGCGCCCAAAGTCATGACCGCGTAGGCGGCGAGGTAGTAGGCGGCCGCCTCCTGCCCCAAAGATCCCGTTGCAAGAAAGGCGACCAGGAGATAGCCGAGATGGGCGATTGATGAATAGGCGAGCAGGCGCTTCACGTTGTTCTGCAGCAACGCGAGCAGGTTGCCCCCGAGCATGGAGAGGATCGCGATCGCGGCAAGGCCGGTGCGCAGCGAGGTGTCGGCATGGCCTTCGGCGAGAACGAAATATCGCAGGATCACCGCGAACACCGCGATCTTCGAAACCACCGCGACGAAGGCGGTGACCGGCGCCGGCGCCCCCTCATAGATATCGGGCGTCCACATGTGGAACGGCACGAGCGAGAGTTTGAAGGCGACCCCGGTCAGAATCATGGCGACGCCGATCACACGATAGCGATCGAGCGGGTCTCCCGCATGGATCAGCGCGCCGATCCGCGCGAAAGACATGGTGCCAAGATCGGCATAGATCAGCGCCATGCCGAACAGGAGGAAGGCGGAAGAGGCGCCGCCGAGTATGAGATATTTGGTGCCCGCTTCGGCCGCTTCCCCGCGCGGGCTCGCATAAGCGATCAGGCCGAGTAGTGAGATGCTGAGCGTCTCTAGACCGAGGAAGAACGAGGCGAAATGGACGCTTTCCGGCAGCAAGGCGGCGCCGAGCGTCGCAGTCAGCAGCAGCAAATAGTATTCCTCGCGAGGCCCCTGCGTCCATCCGTCGAGATAGATGTAGGAGAGGATGGCAACGATCACCGCCGAACCGAGCACCAGCCCGGAATAGAAGAGAGCCGTGCCATCGACGACGAAAAGCGGCGTTACCGCCGTGGGTGACGCTGGTGCCGCGAGCGGCAGTGCGATGCAGCAGAGCAACAGGCCGACGATGGTCGACAAGGCTATGAAACGATGGTCGCGGCGAACCGCTATCAGCAGCATCACCACGATCGTCACCGTGCCGAGCAGGGTGAAGGGCGCGAAGGCCGCGAAAGCCGCCGCGCTCATTGTGACCCCTGCGCGGCTGCGCCCACAGACGGGGCGCCGTTGTGCTGCAGTACCGCCAGCCCCGGCGCCACTTGGTCGAAGATCGGCTGCGGATAGAGACCGAGCCCGATGATCGCGATCACCAGCACCGCCATCACCGCCAGATGCGGAGCAGTGAGATCGATCGGCTTCGCCGCGTCGGGGTGCGGTGACGCCTTGCCATGAAAGGCCCGCTGTACCAGGAGCAGTGCGTATGCCGCTCCCGCGACCAGGCCCCCGGCCGCAATCACCGTAAGCGGCACACTGACGCGGAAACTTCCGAGCAGAATGAGGAACTCGCCGATGAAGTTGCCAAGCCCGGGCAGCCCAAGCGAGGCAATCGCGAAGACCATGCCGAAGGCCGACAACCGTGGGACCGCGCCCCACAGCCCGCCCATGAGCCGCATGTCGCGGGTGTGGATACGCTCCTGCAGGGCACCAACCAGGATGAAGAGCGCGCCAGTGCTGATACCGTGCGCCAGCATTTGCACCACCACTCCCTGAAGCGCGAGTGTGTTCCAGGCGAAGACGCCGAGCAGCACGAAGCCCATGTGGCTCACGCTGCTATAAGCGACCAGCCGTTTCATGTCGTTCTGTCCAAAGGCCATCAGCGCGGCGTAGAGAATTCCGATCACCCCAAGCGCCATGGCGACCGGCGCGAAGGCATGGGCGGCATCGGGGAATAACGGCACTACGAAGCGGATGAGACCGTAGGCTCCGGTTTTCAGCAGGATGCCGGCGAGTAACACGGAGCCCGCGGTCGGCGCCTCGGTATGGGCATCGGGCAGCCAGGTGTGAAACGGCACCGCCGGCAGCTTGACCGCAAAGGCGATGAAAAAGCCGAGCATCAGCCAAAACGCGGTGGAGGGGCTCATCTTCGTGCCGAGCAGCGCCAGATAGTCGAAGGTGAGGTGTCCGGTCGCGTGCTGGTGAACGAAGACGAGCACCAGGATCGCGACCAGCATGATGAGGCCGCTGCCCTGGGTGAAGATGAAGAACTTGATCGCGGCATAAAAGCGGCGCTCGTGGCCCCACAGCGCGATCAGGAAATACATCGGCACCAGCATCAGTTCCCAGAAGAAGAAGAAGAGGAACAGATCCAGGGCGAGGAACACGCCGATCACGCCTGTCGTTGCCCAGAGCAAGTTGGCGTGAAAAAGGCCAACCCGATCGGTGATCTCGGTCCAGGAGATCACCACCGAGACGAAGCCGAGCGCGATCGCGAGCAAGATGAGGACCAGGCTCAGACCGTCGAGACCAAGCTCGAAGGAGATGCCCAGCTGAGGAATCCACGGTAAGTCGAGACTCGCGATCCATGAAGTGTGACCGGAAGCCACGGCGGGGCCGATGAGGGTCAGCGCGAGGATGAAGTCAATCGCGAGCACGAAAAGCGCGATCCAGCGCGGCCAATCGGGATGGCGCGCGCCCGCGATCCAGGCAAGAACGCCGCCGGCCGCCGGCACCAGGAGAAGCCAGAGCAGAATCATCGCAACACCGCGATAGCGATCAGGCAAATCGAGCCGATGGCAAGACCGGCGGTGTACCAGCGGACGCGTCCATTCTGGGTCCGCCGCACCTCCTGATGGGCCACCCGCGTCGCCCAGACAATGCTGTCATAGACCCTGTCGACGACGTCATTACGACCGACCCGAGCCGCCCACAGCACGGGCCGGACCAGCAAGCGATCGTAGAGCCAGTCGAAGCCACCGGCGGCATGCCAGAAACGCCAGAGTGGCGTCTCGGCCGGCGCGCGCGTAGGGCGCCAATAGAGCACCGCGGCAAGCGCGATGCCGAGAAGGGCGACGAGGCTTGCAAGCAGCAGCGGCGTCAGGTTGGTGACCTCCCGGGTTGCCGGCAACACCGGGGCGAGCAGATTCGAGAGCAGCGTGACATGCCCGAAGACGGGCGGCAGCTCGATCAGCCCACCCACCACCGAGAGCACAGAAAGCACAGTGAGTGTCACGATGACGCGCCAGCCATAGGTTCCGCTGACATGGGTGTGCTCCTCGCCGAAAAAGACGATGAAGACTGCGCGAAAGATATAGAGGCC
Source organism: Acidisoma sp. L85 (assembly GCF_009765865.1). Lineage (GTDB taxonomy): Bacteria > Pseudomonadota > Alphaproteobacteria > Acetobacterales > Acetobacteraceae > Acidisoma. Next base: position 13,935 of record NZ_LMUQ01000045.1, on the reverse strand, counting down.
GGTGATGAAAGCGCCGAATATGCCAGCGACCCACAGCACGCGCCCGCTGGTTCCGTCCGCCCAGGCACCAGATAGAATTGCCTCCTTGCTGTAGAAACCGGCCGTGACCAGCGGCAAGGCGGCAAGCGCGGCACTGCCAATAAGGAAACTCCAGAAGGCGGCGGGCAGGCGCCGCGCGAGGCCACCCATCTTGAAGATATTCTGCTCGTGATGAATTCGCATCGTGATGGCGCCCGCGGATAGGAAGAGCAGCGCCTTGAAAAAGGCGTGGGTCATCAAGTGAAACAGCGCAGCGCTCCACGCGCCGACACCAAGGGCCAGGAACATGTAGCCGATCTGGCTCATCGTCGAGTAAGCGAGGATGCGCTTGATGTCATTCTGGGCGAGCGCGCTGAAGCCGGCGAGCAACAATGTCGCCCCGCCCACCACGCCGACCGCGAGCTGCGCCGACGGAGCGATCAGAAACAACGCGTGGGTGCGGGCGATAAGATACACGCCAGCGGTCACCATAGTCGCGGCATGGATCAGCGCGCTCACTGGTGTCGGGCCGGCCATCGCATCGGGCAGCCAGGTCTGCAGCGGCAGCTGCGCCGATTTGCCGACCGCACCGCCGAGGAGGAGGAACGCGGCTACCGTTGCGACAGGGGAACCTACTTGCCAGGTCTGCGACGCATTCTTCATCGCGCCCGCGATGTCGAGCGTGCCGAGGCGGCTCGCGATCAGCAGCAGGCCGATCAGGAGCGCGGTATCGCCGATGCGGGTCACGATGAAGGCCTTGCGCGCGGCTAGGCCGTTGGCGGGGTCGCGCCACCAGAAGCCGATCAGCAGATAGGAGCCAAGCCCGACGCCTTCCCAGCCGGCGTAAAGCGCGAGGAAATCATCCGCCAGCACCAGCAGAAGCATGGCGGCGACGAATAAATTGAGATGGGCGAAGAACCGGCCATAGCCTTCCTCGCCTTCCATGAACTCGGTCGCGAATAAATGGATGAAGAAACCGACGCCTGTGATGACCAGCATCATCACCAGAGAAAGTGCATCGAGGCGCAGGCCGATCTCCGCCGAGAACCCGCCGACATCAAGCCAACGCCACAGGGTTTGCTCATAAACCGTGCCCGCTGGCGCATAGAGCAGGAAACCGGCGGCGATCGTGAAGGCAATGATGGCTGCAAGCCCGACCGAGAGCGCGCCGATCATGGCCTCCACACGGGTGGAAAGCCGCCCGGCGCCGAGCATGAGAATCGCTGAACCGAGCAGCGGAAGCGTGGGAACCAGCCAGAGGAGTTCGCGCATCGCCTACCCCCTCAGACGATCGCCGGCATCGGCATCAAGGGTGGTGATCCGCCGGTGCATCAACAGGATCAGGGCAAGGCCGACCGAAACCTCGGTCGCGGCGAAGGTGAGCACGAGGATGAACATGATCTGGCCATCCGGCGACGCCCAGCGCGCGCCGGCAACGATGAAAGCAATGCCGGCCGCGTTCAGCATGACCTCCAGCGACATCAACATGAACAGGAGGTTGCGCCTGACCAGAACGCCGGCGAGGCCCAGCGCGAACAGGATCGCGGCGAGCAGCAAACCCTGATCGAGCGGAGCCGTCGCCACCGCGCTAGTCTCCCCTCGTTACAGAGCGGCCAAGATGGAACGCGGCGACCAGGCCGGCCAGCAGAAGGAAGGAGGCGATCTCGACCGCGAGCATATAGGGGCCGACCAGCGCGATGCCGACCGCTTGGGCACCGACCACCGAGCCTGCGGGACGAGCAAGGCCGCCAGTCACGGCGAGCGAGCCGAGTTCAATCGCGAGCAGCAGGGCAAGAACAGAGGGGCCGATCCAAGCCGATGGTTTCAGCATGGTGCTTTCGAAGGCCGCCGCGGCTTCCCCGATATTCAGCATCATGATCACGAACACGAACAGAACCATGATCGCGCCAGCATAGATGATGACCTCGAGCGCGGCGGCGAAGGGTGCGCCGAGGACGAAGAACACCAGCGCGGCCGCGAGCAGGGAAACAGTGAGGTAGAGAAGCGCGTGCACCGCCGAAGGGCGTGTGATCATCATCAGGGTTGCGAGCACCGCGACGATCGCCGAGATCTCGAAGGTGGCGTTCATGACCTGACGTGCCTCCCCTGCGGTCTCTCGTTCACGGCATCAAGCTGCGAGTGTCGATCGGCTTCCGCTCGTGCTCAGCCTCGCCCTTGTCCTTACCCGGAATCGCAAGGCCTGCGACGCGATAGAAGTTGTAGTCCGGATATTTTCCGGTGCCGCTGATAAGCAGATCTTCCTTCTCGTAGACGAGATTCTGCCGGTCATATTCGCTCATCTCGAAGTCGGGCGTGAGCTGGATCGCGTAGGTCGGGCAAGCCTCTTCGCAAAAGCCGCAGAAGATGCAGCGGGAGAAGTTGATGCTGAAGAACTCCGGGTACCAGCGCCCATCTTCCTCGGTCTTCTGCAGGCTGATGCAGTCGACGGGACAAGCGACCGCGCAGAGATAACAGGAAACGCAACGTTCCTCGCCGTCGGGATCACGCGTGAGCACGATCCGGCCGCGCGTGCGCGGCGCGAGATAGGGCATCTCCTCGGGATAGGAGACCGTAACATTGCGATGGAACAGGTGCAGGAAAGTATACCAGAGTGTACGGACCGAACTCAGCACCACTTCCTCCTCTATGACGGCGCTGGTCCGGCAAGCATGAGCGCGCCGGTAACCAGGATGTTGAGCAGCGTAAGCGGCAGCAGCAGCTTCCAGCCGAAGGACATGAGCTGATCGTAGCGCGGACGCGGCAAGGCGGCGCGCAGCAGGATGAAGAAGGCGATGAGGAGGCCGGTCTTGATGCCGAACCAAAGGAACGGCGGTAGGATCGGCCCGTACCAGCCGCCCAGGAACAACACCGTCGTCATCGCGGAGACCAGCATGATGCCGATATATTCGCCGATGAAGAACATGCCGAATTTCATGCCCGAATACTCGGTATGGAATCCGGCACCAAGTTCGCTTTCGCCTTCGGGGAGATCAAACGGTAGCCGATGCGTTTCGGCAATGCCGCCCAGGAAGAAGATGATGAAGCCTACGAACTGTGGCACCACATACCACAGATGCCGCTGGCTATGGACGATATCGGTGAGGTTGAACGACCCGGCGAGCATCACCACACCGACCAGCGCGAGGCCCATGAACACCTCGTAGCTCACCATCTGCGCCGCGGCGCGCACACCTCCCAGAAGAGAGAACTTGTTGTTCGACGCCCAGCCCGCGAGCACGACCGAATAGACACCGAGCCCACCCATGGCGAGGAAGTAGAGCAGCCCGACATTGAGGTTGCCAATGATGCCAATTACAGGTGTGGCTGGAATCACGGCCAATGCAAGCATGACCGTGACCATCGAGATTGCCGGCGCAAGAACGAAAACACCGGGATCGGCGAAGGGGGGAATCCAATCCTGCTTGAACAGGAGTTTGATGCCATCGGCGACAGCCTGCAGTATACCGAAGGGCCCGGCCCGGTTCGGCCCATAACGGTCCTGCAAGAAGCCAAGCAGCCGTCGTTCAACCCAAGTAAGCAAAGCCGCCATCGCCAACGCGAAGGCAAGGCCAAGCACGATATTTAGCAGGCCCCCAATGATTGTGTGGGGATGGCTCATGCAGCACCCCGCTCGGCTTTGGTGATGCGGATCCAGGCCGGCAGCGCGTGGGCCTTCGCCGATAGACCTGCGATCCCCGCCATGCCACGTGGCAGCTCGGGATGAATCTCGAGCGCCAGGCTTTGGCGCCCACCGTCGATCTCACACTCGAGCACTTCGCCAGAGACGGCGCCCATGAGCGTCGCATCCTCGCCATTGAGTACAAGCGCCGGTGGCGCCATACGCTCGCGGATCGGTTTCGCGCGCGCGCTCTGTTCGTCATCGCCGAACACTCGGGGCAACACGACTGCGAACCACATCCCTTCGCGTCGAGCAAAGGTCTCGGGTACGCCGGTATAGTAGGGAAGCGCCGCTTCCGCGCGCGCCTCCAACAGGCGCACTCCGGGATCGCCTCCCTCAAGCGCGCCGCCGATCTCGGCCTGGAACTTGTTGACCGACTGCACCGAGTTCCAGCTCGGCGCCCAGAAGAACGGTACCAATGCTGGGGGCACTTTGCCGTGGAAGCCTTCCATGGTGGCGCTGAATGGCGAATCCGCGCTCACCGGCGGCTTCAGCTCCCGAACGTTGCGGACCGCGTTCATCGCTGTGCGGCCGGAGAATCGGTGTGGCTCGCTGGCAATCCGGCGACCCGTGATGCGGAACTCTTCGGACGGCGCAGCGCGGGGAATCGCCGCGAAACGGGGCAAGGCGCCGGCCAGAGCGGCGACGATATCGTCCTCCGTGCTCCAGCCTTCGCAGGTAGTGCGATCGGCCGCGCGGCCGGCATCGCGGAGCCAGCGCCAGGCCTCGCTTATGTCGTTCTCGGCGAAGATCGGCTGGTAGAAGCGCTGCGCTCGCCCCTCGCTGCTCACCAGCGTACCACCAGACTCGGCGAAACTCGCGGCCGGCAGGACGAGTTCGGCGCGATGCGAGGTCGGGCCCTCACTATGATCGAGCACGACCAGGTGCGCGGAGCCCAGCGCCGCCTCGATCGCCGGCCTCGCCGCGCGCCGGTAGAGATCGTTCTCGAGCACGATCACCAGCGCGGCCGGCTCACCAAGCGCCGCCTCGAAGCCAGCCTGCCCATCCGCCATCAGCGCAAGCCCAAGGCTGTTGCATTCGGGAACGTTCAGCATCAGCGAAACAGACTTGCCACGCGCGCGAAGCGCAGCGGCGATGTTGGCGGCGGCTCGGATCACGTTCTCGTCGCCGGTCTCGACGCCGGAGACAATCAACGGACGTTCGGCCGCAAGAAGCGCCGCCGCACACACGCGTGCATGCGCCACAAGGTTGTCGGACAGATTGGCAACCGCGGGCGCCGCGGGATCGATGACGGCGGCGATTGCGAAACCCAGCCGTGCGATATCAGCAGGCGCGGCGCGCAAAGTGGCTTGCGCGACATCGTCGAGCCGCGTCGCCGTCGGTGTCGCGATAAATAGCGGGCTGCGCACCCCGCCCGCGAAGGTGCGAACCGCGGCATCCTGCCACTGCGGAATCTTCACTGTGGCGGCATGCGCGAATCCGGCTCCACGCACCGCCTGGCGCAGCGCGAGAGCCGCGCGCGGCGCCGCATCGGGCAAGTCCGAGCCAAGCACCAAGGCGGCATCCGCTCGCTCCACTTCGCGGAGCGACGGCACGTGCACCGCACCGCAGCCCAGAATCTCGGCGACAAGACGCAGCAAGCGATCTTCGCCTGCGCCGACTCCAGGAAAGAAATTCTCCGCTCCGACGAGGGCGCGCAGCGCGTAGTTGGATTCTAGCGACGCGCGCGGCGAGCCGATACCAACGGCTCGGCCACCGGCGCGAAGCAACGCGGAGAAGCGCGCGATTGCGTCGTCGCGACTAATCGGCGCCTGTCGCCCATCCGCTCCACGCGCAAGCGGCGTCCGGATTCGGTCCGGCGCATTGACGAAGCCATACCCGAAGCGGCCACGGTCGCAGAGAAAATAGCCGTTCACCTCTCCGTTGTAGCGATTGACGATGCGCCGCAACTCACCCGCTCGCTCGTTCGCCGTAGTATTGCAGCCGAGCCCACAGTGCGAGCAAATCGAGGGGGCGCCGCGCATATCCCATTTGCGCGCATAACGCGCCGAGAAGGGCTTATCGGTGAAGACCCCGGTCGGACAGACTTCGACCAGATTGCCGCTGAACTCACTTTCCAAGGTACCGTCGGCATGGCGGCCAAAATACACGTGATCATGGGCTGCGAACACATCGAGATCGCGGCCGCCGGCATAGTCGCCATAGAAGCGCACGCAGCGATAACAGGCGATGCAGCGGTTCATCTCGTGTTTGATGAACGGCCCGAGATCCTGGTTGCGATGCGTGCGCTTGGTAAAGCGGTACCGCCGGTACGCGTGCCCGGTCATCATCGTCATGTCTTGCAGATGACACTCGCCACCTTCCTCGCAGACCGGACAATCATGCGGATGGTTGACCATCAGCCACTCGATCACACTAGCACGGAACGACGACGCCTCCGGATCGGCAAGTGAGTACCGCGCGCCCTCGGCGATTGGCGTCATGCAAGCCATTACCAGCTGCCCGGTCTTATCCGCCTCGTTCGCGTATTGCTTGACCGCGCATTGACGGCAGGCGCCGACCGAGCCGAGCGCCGGATGCCAGCAGAAATACGGAAGATCGAGCCCCGCACCGAGGCAGGCCTGGAGCAGGTTCTCATCCGGCTTTGCGGTATATGCTTTGCCATCGACCAGGAACGTCGTCATGCCCAGCTCTCCGCCGTGTCGTGCCAGGGGCAACGTTTCTCGCTGATATGCTGCTCGAACTCCGCGCGGAAATGCTTGAGCCCGCTGCCGAGGGGCGCCATCGCCCCTGGTGCGAGATCGCAGAAGGTGAAGTCCGGGCCGAGGAAGGTGACGTGGCGGGAGAGTGTTTCGATATCCTCGGGCTCACCCTCGCCAGCCTCGATCGCAGTGAGAATCCGCTCAACCCAGGGCAGGCCGTCGCGGCAGGGTGTGCACCAGCCACAGGACTCCTGGGCGAAGAAATGCTCGAGGTTGCGCAGCAGGCCGATCGGGCAGCGCCGATGGTCCAGCGCCATGATATTGCCAGTGCCGAGCGAACTGCCGACCTTCTGAACGGATGTGAAGTCCATCGCGACGTCGAAGCTGTCGCTCATGACAAAGGCGGTGGAAGCACCCCCTGGCAGCACCGCCCGGCACTCGTAGCCGTCTTGCATCCCGCCCGCATGCTCCTCGAGAATTTCATTGAGCGGGGTGCCGAGCGGGAGCTCCCACAGACCCGGCCGCTTCACCCGTCCGCTGAAGCCATAGAGCTTGCTGCCGCCGTCGTCGCAGCGGCTGAGGCCGAGGAACCAATCGGCCCCACGCTCGATGATGTGCGGAACATTGCACATCGTCTCGACGTTGTTGACCACGCTCGGCTTCCCCCACAGCCCGCTCAGCGCGGAGCGGGGCGGCCTGGCGCGCGGCAGCGGGCGGCGACCCTCGAGCGCCGTGAGCATGGCACTCGACTCACCACAGATATAGCGCCCGCCACTCGCATGCACATGGACGGAGACCGCGAAGCCGGAGCCCAGGACATTGGCGCCGAGGTAGCCGCGAGCTTCGGCCTCCACGACCGCACGGTTGAGCCGATCAATCGCGAGCACGTATTCGGCGCGCACGAAGATATAGACGATCTCCGCCTGGATCGCGAAGGCGCCGATGATCACCGACTCGATCATCTGGTGCGGAGTTTGTTCGAGCAGGAGCCGGTCCTTGAAGCTGCCGGGCTCCATCTCGTCGGCATTGACGACGAGATAGCGCTGCCGTGGCGCATCCGCACCTTGCGGCACCGCCTCCCACTTGCGCCCGGTCGAAAATCCGCCGCCGCCGCGACCACGCAGTCTCGAGCGTTTGACCTCCGCGGTGATCGCTTCCGGCGCCATGGTGAGCGCTTTGCGCAACGCCTGATAGCCGCCGGCACGCTCATAACCGGCCACATCGAGCGGCTTGCCGTCAGGCTGGATCAAGGCGGTGAGCGGCTTTTCCATCACTCTCACCGATACCGATCGAGAATTGCATCCAACCGCTCGGCGTCGAGATCGCCGTGCTGGTCCTCGTCCACCATCATCGCCGGCGCGTGGTCGCAATGGCCGAGGCAAACGATTGGCAGCAGCGTGAAACGGCCATCGGCTGTTGTCTCGCCCGGGTTGATGCCCAGGCGTTCGCGGATTTGCGCGCGCGCAGCCCTTTCGCCCATCACCCAGCACGCCACGCTGTCGCACAACAGGATGACGTGGCGGCCGACCGGACGCCGAAAGATCAGATTATAGAAGGTCGCGACGCCATCGAGTTCGGCCGGTGTCATTTCCAACAGCGCCGCAACCTCGGCGAGGTGCGGATCGGAGACATAACCGAAGCGCTTTTGCACAACTTTCAGCGCGTCGAGGCCCGCCGCGCGCTTATATTCGGCGTGCTGCGCGACGGCCGCGATCTGCTGCCGCAGCGCCTCCTCAAGCGGGGCTTCCGACAGATCTTGTTCAGCGGTCGACATCGGCCATCACGAAATCGATGCTGCCGAGGATCGCGATCAGGTCAGCGACGTAGGCGCCGCGACTGATCAGCGGGATCATTTGCAGGTGAGGAAAAGAGGGCGTGCGAATACGGGTGCGGTATGAGACGCTATCGCCGTCAGCCGTGAGATAGTAGCCGTTGATCCCCTTGGTCGCCTCGATGCTGACCATCGCCTCCCCCGGCGGCAACACCGGCCCCCAGCTCGCGTTGAGAAAATGGGTAATCAGGGTTTCGATGTCGTGCATCATCCGCTCCCTGAGCGGCGGAGTCGCGAGTTTGTGCTCCGACCGGTAAGGACCCGCCGGCATATTGTCGAGGCATTGCCGGATGATGCGCAGGCTTTGGCGCATCTCCTCGATATGGACGACCACGCGATCGTAGCAGTCGCCATTGTTGCAGGTGGGGATTTCGAAGTCGAGCTGGTCATATCCGGAATAGGGGCGCTGCTTGCGGTAGTCCCACTCCAGGCCGCAGGCGCGCAGGGCAGGGCCAGTGACTCCCCAATCATACGCCTCCTCCAGCGTGTAAGCACCGACGCCGATCGTGCGCGCCTTGAAGATGCGGTTGCGCATGACGAGCTTGTCGTATTCGTCGAGGCGCTTCGGTTGATAGTCCAGGTAGTCACGGATCATCTTGTCCCAGCCCTGGGGCAGATCGGCGGCCACGCCGCCGATCCGGAACCATGCCGGATGCATCCGGAACCCGCAGATCGCCTCGATAATCTGGAAAACCCGCTCGCGGTCCGCGAACATATAGAAGACCGGCGAAAGCTGGCCGAGATCCTGAGACATGGTTCCGTAGAAAACGAGATGGCTCGCCATCCGAAATAGCTCGGCGAGCATGATCCGTATCATCTGCGCGCGTGGGGGCACCGTGATGCCGGCAAGCTTCTCGACCGCCATCACATAGGGGAAGTTGTTCATCACCCCGCCGAGATAGTCGATGCGGTCGGTGTAGGGGATATAGGTGTGCCAGGTCTGGCGCTCGCCCATCTTCTCCGCGCCGCGATGATGGAATCCAATCTCCGGCACCGCGTCGATAATCTCCTCGCCTTCGAGCTGAAGGATGATGCGGAACACCCCGTGCACGCTCGGATGGTTGGGTCCGAGGTTGAGGAACATGAAGTCGGCGGTCTCGCTGTGCCGCTTCATGCCCCACTCCTCGGGACGAAACCGCAACGCCTCCTGCTCCGCGAGTTCGCGCTCTTCTGTTAGCACGTAGGGACCCATCTCGGTCGCCCGCGCGACATGGTCCTTGCGGAGCGGGTGGCCAATCCAGGTCGGCGGCGTCAGGATGCGGCGCAGATTCGGATGGCCTGCGAAGCGGACGCCGAACAAGTCCCACACCTCGCGCTCGTACCAATCCGCGTTGGGCCAGATATCGGCAGCGGTCGGCACCTCGAGCGCGTCTTCCTTGAGTGGCACCTTGATGCGGATATCGTCGTTCCGCTCGAAAGAGATGAGGTGATAGACCACGGTGAAATCGGAGGGCGGCAGCCCCTCACGATGGACCCGCATCCGCTCGTCGACCGCGGTCAGATCGTAGAGGACGCGAAAGGGCCGCTCGGCGCCGCTCCGCAGGTGTTTGAGCACGTCATGTGCCGTGTGCCGATCGATCCAAAAGGTCGGTATCTGATCGATCGTCCTCTGCGCGGTGATCGCGATTGGCCCGAATCGCCGGTTGAGGTCGCGCAGGATATGCTGCTCGGCTTCCGTAACGGGGATGCTGTCAGCTTCGGTCAGCATCCCGGCATTCCCTACACGTGGTCCGGCGTGGGGAGATCTGTTGCGGCCCGGCGTTCCTCGCGCTTGAGGTCGCGGAAGCTCGGCCGGTCGACCTTCTCGATGCCCTGCGGCCCGACCATCCAGCTCAACGGCCGGCGATCGGTGCCGATCGAGCGCTGCAGCAGCATCAACCCTTCGAGAAGCGCATCCGGGCGCGGCGGGCAGCCTGGTACATAGACGTCCACGGGCAGGAAACTGTCCGCGCCCTGGACCACGGCGTAGATATCATACATTCCGCCCGAATTGGCGCAGGCGCCCATCGAGATCACCCAGCGCGGCTCCAGCATCTGGTCGTAGAGCCACTTGATGACCGGCGCCATTTTCACGAACACCGTGCCGGAAATGACGATCAGGTCAGCCTCGCGCGGGGTGGCCCGCAACACCTCTGAACCGAATCGCGCGATGTCGAACTTGCTCGTGAAGGCCGTCGCCATCTCGACATAGCAGCAAGAGAGCCCGAAGTTGAACGGCCAGACCGAGTATTTCTGGCCCCAGGCAACCATGTCCTCGAGCTTGGTGAGAGCCATGTTGCGGCGCACAGCGTCGGTGAAAGTTCCCCCTTCGGCCGGCGACTCGATCTGTTTGCCGGCCGGGGTGCCGCGCAGATGGGGAGCAGTGGTCGAGACCAGACGCCCAGATGTTGCCTTCGTGATCGAGAAGCGCATGCGTCAACCGGGCCTTTGTTTGGGGAGCAATCGCGGACGCGGCCCCCAGTCGAGCGCGCCGGCTCGCCAAAGATAGGCGAGCGCTGCGAGCAGGGTGACAATGAAAATCAGCATGACGACGTAACCAGTCCATCCCGCAGCCCGCACCGCGGTGGCCCAGGCGTAGAGGAATGCGGCTTCGAGATCGAAGATGACGAAAAACATCGCGACTAGGTAGAACTGGATCGGCAGCCGGAATCGCGCGTAGCCGACCGAAACGATCCCAGACTCAAACGGCTGCCGGGTTGCATGCTTCAGGTGACGCTGGCCGAGAAAATAGGACACACCTATCATCCCCGCGACCAAACCGATCACGGCAACGGCGTAGACCAGCAAAACCCAATAACGGGCCGTATCCTCCATGGTCCGTGTCCATCTCGGCAGGTTATCTTGGAAACCAACGAGCGCGGCCGAAACCGCAAGACGACTAAACCTTCGTTGAGTATATGTGACCCTATTGTGTGAGCGCCTGTCAAGCGAGGCGGCGGCGGCGACGCGTCAATCGGCTCGGTCAGGGTCCGCGCCTCCGTCAGGCCCACGAACCCGCGCGTCGCGGCGTTCGTCCGCCTGGAGCGGAATGTCGCTCTCACAGGCGTGAGCGACAGCAACACATGTACGATTCCATTTGGCTGGAACATGCCGGGCTATTGTAACCGTGCCGTCTATGAAAAGTAGAACTGACGCTATTCTGAAACATTTTCGAAACGATTTCGTCCCTCGTGTCTTTCAGCTATCCTCGACGCCGGCGGTTCCAGCAATTCGGCGCACAGCCACGAAGCCATCCCCGGACGGGCGCTGTCCGCAGGCGGCAGCTTCACAAGCTTATCAGATTTACGCACCCACCCGCAGTTCCTCCCTGCGACCGAAACGCGCGCTGGAGAGCCAGCGCCTGACGGGAGTCTCGATGAGCTGCGCGATCAACCAGGAGACAATGACAAGGGCGACAATCGTGAGGCCATAGGCAACCAACTTTTCGTATTTTCGCCAGCCATCGGTCCAGTTTTTGAGGATGTAGATGCACGGCATGTGAATGACGTACAGGGGATAGCTCAGCGCGCCCAGAGCTCTTGCGATGCGGGCCCGAAAGCCCTGCAACTCCCAGCCAGCTATGGCCGCGATGCTGATCGGGAAGAGTAGCACAACCATGACCGGGTCGTAGACATTGTGGATGTTTGCAGGGATCGGCAGAACCAGAACCAAAGCCACAATAATAGCGACCAATGGTCCGCCGCTTCGCAGACCTCCGGGGAAGCGCCGGTGGACTAGAACTCCAGCAAAAAACGAAAATAAACTTCTGGGCAAACCGTAGACGAAGTGGTCGGTATTCCAGCCGACATGCAGATTTCCATGGAACATCGCCACGCCAACGAGACTCATCCCTGAAAGAAAGAGGATGGCGATAACGGCTCGGCTCGTGAGATACCTAAAGAAGGTCACAAAAACCAGGTTCACGAGAAGCTCGAAGAAGAGCGACCAGGCCGGTAGGTTGAGAGGGAAGATCGGTGGATTGTCGGTGAGCGGAACCGGTAAAGGAAGAAACACCAGGGCCGAACCGAGGGAGACAAAGAGCTTGGTGGACGAGAATGGCGACCAGGTGATGAGATAGGCCGTCACGCCCAAGGCAAGACCGACGAGATAGGCGGGATAAAGTCGGATGAGGCGCAGGCGCATGAAATCGAGCGGCTGCATTCCATCGCCCAGACGCGTGCTGTAGGCCGCTGATAGGACGAAGCCACTCAAGGCAAAGAACAGATCGACGCTCAAGTAAGCGCTAGAAAATGGTAGTTTTGGGTTGGTGAAGGCAATGATGTGAAAGGCAACGACTCCAATTGCAGCAAAGCCGCGTAGGCCATCAAGCGCAAGATAATGTTGTCTCATATACAAATCCCGTGAATAGAGCCTCTTCGGCCGGGCGAATTGTTAAAACAACATGGCCGAAAGATACCCTACTGACGATCTAGCCTCGGAATATTGCAGATCGAACGGGGAGACTGTTCGGCCTTGCAATTAGACCACCAGGGTTCGAAATCATTACTCAATGCTTTTGGGCCTGGTTCAATATACCGCTTGTGGTTTCCAATGAGGGTTTTCCCCCTTCTGAATCGCTCTCGCGTACCGCTAACGCGCTGGGATGATGAACCACTTTGGGTGGCCATCATCCTTTCTCCCCTCGTCCGGCGGTCAATATTATTGGCTAGCGACTGGACGGCGTGGCCCCGCTTCCGGTCGCCGCACACTTCATTGACCTGCGGGCGCCAGCCGAGCGACTAACGGCTGCTCATATACTTTGCGAGAGCCTCTATCACGCGAACGACCGCCTCTGGCTGAGAGATGAAAACAGCGACCCGTCCGTGTATTGCGACAACGAGGCTGAATGGCATCTGGTCAGCAGCTAGAAATCCATCACGCTCTACGTCTCGGGGCCGGTAGCAGCAAGCCCGCGCTACACTGTTTCGGGCAAGACCGCGTGCCTGAAGCTCCGCACCGGGACGTCACGATAGAGGTGCTAGCTCCGGACCGCTCGCACTGCCTCAGACAGAGTTTCCGACGAGACATGAAACATCCCAGAAAAAGGGGCCCTAGCATCAAGGATCAGAAAGATGGCGCTGGCGACCGCGGTCGCGCTCAGCAACAGACCAACAAACGCGGTGACGTGGCGGGGCATGAACAGGCCGTAGGTGCCAAACAGAATTGAGAGCCAAAACACCAAGACGACTTCGCCTGCTTCCGACACCACGGTATGGCCCTGCTCCGCGATTGTCCACCGGGCTACAACGATCAGCGTCGAGACTACCAGCGCCTGTGATTGCTCCCAACGTTGTGCATCGTCTTGGGGCTCTAATTTCAAAATCTCGTCCTGGACCCGCCCCAAAATCGCTGCGGTTTGAGAATTCGATGGATTAGGCTCCCTCCCCGCGCTCCGCGGAAAGAGGTCTTCCTGCTTCTCCACGGCATAATGTATCAGGTCGGCTCTCGCATTGTTGGCCGCCGGTCCAAACCGCCGGAGCAAGTCGTCGGTTCGAACGATATCGGAGGAGAGCAGCGCCAGGTCGTTTATCATCCCCACACGTGCTGTATTGGCGTTGCTGATGGCAAGTCCGAGCACGAGGGCGGTGAGCGTCGCTACCACAGCAATCGTCGCAGTGAAATGCGAGTGAGTGCCGTCAGTCAGATGACTCTTAGGGAGCAGACGGCTTAGAGACCGTTTGAAAATGCTTGTGGCGGCTCGGGGAGGGATGATTCAAGCTCGGGATGTGGACCCGAGAGAACCGAGGCCGGATGGCCGAAATCGC
>NZ_LMUQ01000044.1 GCF_009765865.1 Acidisoma sp. L85 | reverse complement strand
ACTCTCATAAGAAACAAAGATGCCGCGCTCCGCCAGGAGCAGCTCGACATCTCGAAAGCTCAGGCTGAATACATGATAGAGCCAGACCGCGTGCCTGATCAGCTCGGCTGGAAAACGATGGCGATAATGTGGGTCGGGCGGCTTCTTCATTCCTCCATCCTGGCGCAGGATCGGGCCGCCCGCCAGACCCAGTTACCGTGACAATGCCTGATCGACGCTGTTGTTGACTCGGAAGAAGAAGACTCGAATTTCGGGGCGTTTCGTTTCGAGACGCTGCCTGTTCCTGGGGATCGCATCAAGGTTGGCGACATCCGCGGGACCCCAGGGGTCCTTGTTGTCCTCTATGTCGAACACCATCCCGCAATGCTGCCAGTACCGGCTGCGGCCAATCAGGACCCGAGCGTCGCCATCTGTGCGCGTTTCATTCGAGATTTTTCGGAGGACGAATTCGAGGGAGAGAATTAGCTGTCAGCCGCTTTCGGGAGGGAGCGATGGACGACGGAAAGGAACCCATTTGGCTCCGCATGACAATTGCCGCAGTGTTCTGCTTTGCAGTGGTCTCCGTCGCCATCTTCGGAGCTGCTGTCGTGCACGCTTTCCTGTCGCCTTGAGGATCTGCAACGAGACCGTTCAAGAGCCTCGAAGCATCGGTCAATCAACTTCTTCCCCGACCTCCCTCGCCTGCCGGGCTGCAAAACGCGATGAGGCCGATCGGCGCTCTGGCCGCTGCCGAGGCTGACGTTGGCTCTCAGGTCGAATCGCTCTGGATTAGCAGTCTCCGAGCGAGTGTCGTTACTTGGGCGATTTTGAATGGCTTTCGCATAAAGGCCGTATAGTCAGAGCAACGTTCAGCTACCATGGCTTCAGGCATGGAGCTCATAAGCACCACAGGGACGCCATCAATGGATGGGTCAGAAACCATTGCGCGCAGCACTTCGGCGCCATCCATCACCGGCATCATGTAATCGAGGAACACCAGATCAGGATGGTCCTTAGTCATTACCGCAAGCCCCTGTCGTCCATTCGCAGCGGTCAGCACGCGATATCCTTCGTCCGTGAGGACGGCGTCGATGAGTTCGGCAATGCCGAATTCATCATCCACCACGAGAACAAGTCCGGTCACAAGAGATTGTGCCCTTCCCGCAACTGATTGGCGGGAAGTGGGTTGCCTCCCTTTTGGTTGGAATAGCCAGCCATAATCCTCTGAGCGCTATCAGCGGTCGCCTCGATGATCAGTCCTTTGCCACTCGTGACATACTCGTGCAGCGAGGCGTCAAATTGGCTATCCCTGACCTTGAGAACGGAGATCAGACGGTAGAGCTGAGAGCCGAGTTCCACAAAGCGTAGCAAGATCAGGTTTTCGGCCAGGCTCGACAAATCACCGATGGGCGTCCGGATGGTTGGCCCCATGATGTCAGGGACCTCGAGCGTGTAGAGCGTCGTCACGCCGAGCACCCGCATCTCATTCATCAGCGCGGTCAGAAAGTTGCCGATGCGACTTGGTTCGATGACTGAGGCCTGCTTGAATGCGCCGAGGCCGTCGATGAATAACCTCTTCACTTTGCGGCGGTGCACAGCCTGGAGCAGTCGCTCGCCGTAGGCATCAAGTAGATCGTCGGTCGGGGGCTGCCATCGCACTTCTACCGCGCCGCTATCAATCAAGCCCCGCAGCGGCTGGCAAACGGCGGCAATCTTGGCGTCGAGGCGTGCGGGCGTTTCATAGAAGCCGAATAGGAGGCCGGGTTCGGCCTCGTTGCACTTCGCCAGAAACTGCAGTCCAAGAGTTGTTTTTCCCGTGCCAGACGGCCCCATGATCATCGTGGTGGAGGACGCGGGCAGGCCGCCGCCTACCATGACATCGAGTTGATCGATTCCACTCGATACTCTTCCGGAGATCCCTGTGTCGGGCCGCGATGGTCGAGCGAGCAATGCCTCGATTCTCGGATGGACGACGATACCATCGCTCGTGATTTTGAAGGCGTGACGGCCTCGCAGGAAGGCGCTGCCACGAAACTTGACGACCTGAAGGGAACTCTCGGCCGACCATCCGGTCAGTTGGTCACTTAACTCGATGATGCCATCTACCATCGTATGCTCGGGTGTGAGTTTGGTTCCTTGACCGCTCGTGAGCATGAGCATCGTGCAGTCGGTTGCGACCGCGACGCCCTGTAGTTCATGAACAAACTCACTGAAGGCTTGTTCGTCCTCCGCCGCCCGTCGGGCGGACACGATCCCATCGAGCACGAGAACAGACGCACCGCGCGTCGTGATCTCGCGGCGTAGCAGGGCCAGCAAGCCCTTGAGCCCCTCATCATGCAGCACCCGTAATCCATTCAGGTAAGTGAGCTGGTCGGGGATCTTTGAAATGTCGAAGAACGACATGATGCTCAGATGCTGCATCATGCGAGCGTGATATTCGGCCAGAAGGGTGACGTAGAGAGTCCGTGCGCCATGGACAATATGGTTGAAGCAAAGCTGATTGCCGAGCGTGGTCTTGCCGGTTCCAGGCGGCCCCTGAACGATGTAGAGGCCGCCCTTGAGAAAACCGCCTCCTAGGATGATGTCGAGACCAGCTATTCCGCTCGGTAGCCGTTCGAGACCACCGCCAGCGTCCTCGCTCATGGAAGTTTTGCTTCCAAGTAGCGCGGGAGAGTCACGGTGAAGACCGAACCTCCGCCTTCTGCATCATCCACCACGATTGTTCCCTCCATAGCCGCCACGATTTGGCCAACCACCCACAAGCCGACACCAAAGCCACTGTGTCGCTCACTTGTGCCAACTGCCCGCTCAAAACGTTCGAAGATGCGAGCCCGGTCGCCCGTGGATATGCCGGGACCGCAGTCCCGTACGCTGAATCTGACCAGGGAGCCGAGAGCCTCGGCACTCACTGTTACCGGTCGTGAAGGAGCGTATTTGATCGCGTTAGAAATGAGATTGTCGAGGATCTGCTCGAGAGCCAATCGGTCCCACGTGCCATAAAGGTTTTCGGGCACCTCTATTTCAACGGAGCAACCAGAGAAGCGAGCCGTGTCGGCGAAGTTTTCAACAGTCTCTCGCAGCAGGTCAGACAGATCACAGGGTGCAAGAACGAGTTGGAAGCGGCCGCTGGTAATCCGAGAGACGTCCAGCAGCGTCCCGGCCCGTTTGATAAAATGGTCCATCGCTCCTCTGATACGGCGGACCCGGTGCTCGAGCTGGGCCGAGGAATATCTGCCGGCTTGCAAATTGGCCAAGAGGAGGTCGATCTGCCCGATAATCGGCGTCATCGGGTTGCGCAACTCGTGGGCGGCGACGGCAATGAAAGTATCACGGGCGGCGACTGCCTCGATCAACACAGCAATCTGGCGCCGGAGCTCCTCTAGAGCCGCCTCGGCGCTAGTTGCTGCTTCCGGAGGGAGTGCCTCCGGCAAATTCATAAAGCGCAAACTCGCCAGCACATTGCCATCAATCTCTACATGACACCTTGAGCTACTTAGACAAGATTGGGCCCCTTCTACCGCCTTTTCGCGTGCCTCGCGGGTTTGTGTCGCATTCGGGCCGTAACTTCCGCGCCACCTACACACGCCAAGAGGGTCTATCGACGACGCTAAGACAACCCAAAGTTGTCAAATCGTTGCAGCCGGCATATACTTCCGGAGACGGAACGGGAGGCCCTGTGAGTGAGACGCCCCTGCCTTCAAAGCCCGAGGAGATTTTCCCTGCGATCTATAATGGTTCTGCTTGTGGGAGCGGCTGCGTCTCTGATGACCATTCGGGCCCATGCAGCTGACATTTCGTGCTGGGGCAGTCCGGACGTCATAACCATGGACCGTAACTGCGTTTTTCTAACCATTGCCCTATTTCAAAGTCTGCGCTCTGCGACCAAAGATGATGTTCAGCGCGCAATGGCCGCAACTGGAGAAGAGGACGAAAGCGGTGAACTCACCTTCACCAGTAACTACGGTAACCACGGACCGGGCGCAGGCACAGTTCAATTTAGGTTCGGGTCTTCCAACCTCGTCACGGCCATAGATGCGTCTGTGGTTGGAGAGGGCACGATGCAGGACCTTCGCTTCTTGTGGGACCTGAATGACGTCGGATGCTCGGATTTCCCTGATAGCCAGACGCGCTGCAACCAGCAGTGAAGGGTGTCGGAGACGACGTTCCTGGCCACGACAACGACGTAAGCGCTTCGGCCAGCCGGATCACAATCTTTGATTGTGCGAGTTTCTCCTAGCAACCCTGGGTAGCACTACGATAGAGTTGGGTCTTGCTTCCATAGTCCGTCGACAAGGTGGCCGCAATGAGAACCCAGTTCCAGTTTAAGATGTTCCTAGTCACCTTATCGGCTACCGGATTGGCAATCTGGACCGTATGCGCGGCCCTGAGATCTTACGGGGTCCTTTAGTGATCGGCCGCCTAGGTCGTGACGATGGCCGGGCATTTACAGGGAAACCCGCTGTTAGGTGACTTCGCCGCTGATTGAGAGCTCTATGCCCCGCGTCGCGCGCGATCGGACCGAAGGTCCATCTCTTCGGTAGTGGCCCAGCGATCGAGCACTGCCCGTGGACTCGCGGGGGACGCCCGACAAATGATGACCGTCGAGAAACCAACAAAGTCCTGGATCGGCCGGTTGCGGCGCTTCTCATCCTTTGGTCGTCATCGCGTTGCCAACTGAAATCGCGCGGGTGGGGCTGATAGTCGGTCCAGCCCCTCCTTGGAGAGCCGCAGGCCACTTGCTCTCACCGGCTGAAGATCGCGCCGTCTAAGCCGGTAGAAGACCCGGTGCTTGGTAGCTTTTGATCAACGCATCGAACAGGGAGATGTCCGAGCGGCTTCTTGCCACTAGCTGAGCGCCGGCGACGGCAGCGACAATGGCGCGAGCCTGCTCTTCGCTTTTCTTGGGCGCTACTACGCGGGCAGCGGCCAGCACCTTGCTCAGCCAAGCCACGTTGACGTCTGCGAAGGCCTGGACCTCCTTCTTCACCGCGTCCGGAAGATCATCATATTCGGCAGACATGAAGCTGCAGAGGCAAAGCCTATTGCCGCGCTCGAGCCACCGACGAAAAATCTGTGGATACTGATGCAAAGCGCGGCCTGGATTGGGTGCTTCCGCCAGGATGGCGTCGAGATCACCCCTTGTGTCTTCCTAATAGCGCCGCGCTACGGCTGCACCGAGGTCGGCCTTGCTGGGGAAATGATGATAGATGCTCGCGGCCTTAATGCCGACTTGGGCTGCGAGATCGCGAAAGTTCAGGCCACTATAGCCGCGCGACTGCGCAGCTTGTCAGGCGGCTGCCAGGATCGCTTCCTTGGAGTTCGTGCTCATTTCGATATCTGAGCAATCATTGGCCTACCAAGTGTTAGATAGGCTTGACCGACGAAAGGAATATCCCTACGCATGTCCTACCAACCGGTTGGTAGGACATACGACCATGAGCAATGAGATCATCTTTTCCGACGCAACGAAGCTGGCTGAACTGATCCGCACCAAAGAGGTCTCACCGGTCGAGGTCGTGCAGGCGCATCTCGATCGCATCGATGCCCTGAACCCTGAGGTCAATGCGATCGTCACGATCGCGGACGGCGCACTCAAAGCCGCGAAGGCGGCCGAGACGGCGGTAATGGCGGGCGATGAGCTTGGCCCGCTCCACGGCGTCCCCTTCACGGTGAAGGATTCTATCGACACCGCCGGCGTGCTGACCCAGCGCGGTTCGCCGATCTTCAAAGGCCGCGTTCCCGATACCGACGCGACCAGCGTGGCGAGGATGAAGAGAGCAGGCGCTATTCTGCTCGCGAAGACGAACCTCCCCGAATTCTCCTACTGGATCGAAAGTGACAATCTGCTCAGTGGCAGGTCGAACAATCCTTGGGATCTCGAGCGCACACCAGGCGGCTCGAGCGGCGGTGAATCGGCGGCGATCGCCGCCGGCATGTCACCCATCGGTCTCGGCACTGATCTCGCCATTTCTGTGCGTGGCCCGGCAGCGCAAACCGGCATCGTCTCCCTCAAGGCGACGCATGGCCGCGTTCCCATGACGGGTATCTGGCCGCGGGTGCCGCGCCGCTTTTGGCATGTCGGACCGATGGCGCGCAGTATTCGCGACCTGGCGCTCGCCTTCTCCCAACTCGCCGGGCCCGATGGCCTGGATAGTTTCGCCACGAGCACGGTCCCGTTCGATGCCGGGGTCGGCCGCTCGCCCTATCGCCAGCTTCGGGTGGGCTGGCTGGTCGAGCCCGGATTCGGACCGATCGACCCCGAGGTTGCCGCCACGGTACAGGCGGCCGCCGAGACGCTCAAGACTGTCGGCTGCTTCGTGGAGCCTGTGCGCATCCCGGCGCTCGAGCATGACTTCGCGCTCGACGTTTTCAACCGCCTCCATGTGATGGAGATGAAGCCCGCCTTCGCGGAGGCGACCGCCGGCCACGCGGAGGATGAACTCTACAAGATGGCCAAGACCATGCTTGCGCTGCCTGACACGTCCATGAGGGACTACATCGATGCCGAGCAGGCGGTCGAGCGGCTCCGCGATGGGTATGCCGATTACTTCACGCGCTATGACGCGCTGGTCACGCCAGTGCTGCCTCTGCCAGCTCACAAGCACGGTCAAACAGAGTTCACCATCAACGGTCAGACTGTGGACGCCACCTACCTGCAAGGCGCGACCGTACCGCTCAACGTCACGGGGTTGCCGGGCCTCTCGATGCGGTTCGGCACAAGCAAGGACGGGCTGCCGATCAACGTTCAACTCGTCGGCAAGTGGCTGGCGGAGTCCACGATCCTGCATCTGGCGTCACTGCTGGAAGGCGTGAGTCCTGTTACCAACATCCACCCGGCGCTGTGATTCAGACGTGGGCAACGAGCTCATCATCCCAACGCGCCAGTGGAACTGAATGGCCAGCCGGTAGAGCGATGCTCCAACTGGCCGCCCTCCCCTCCCCCGCCGCTCCACACGCTTCCGTCGCGCGTCGGCAGGCGAACGCCGAAGACCAGACGCGTCCCGCCGCCGGATTGCAGGCAATGATTTTTGGGCTCGCTTGTTGGGCATGGCGAAAAGTTTAGGCGGGTCGACGGTTAGGGCATTCAAGGTACGGCCACTTGATACACACAACGCTCGCGTTTCTGGATTCATTTCACGGCCAACGGTCTCTGTGCAGCCAGGTCTTAAGAAGTGATTAGGCTTCTGATCGCGTGTTTTATGGTCGCCTGTGCTCAACTTCATCGCAACGCAAGGCTCATTTTCCGTTTGCTGTGCAGAGAAGGTCGCTTTCACTTGCCACGTGGAGAACGCGGCAACCAGTGACGTGAACGCACGAGATTCATCGCCCGAGCGGCTTCCCGGACTCGCAGTAATCTTGATCAGGAGTATGTTTTTGTCAGCAGGCCGGGCATGCTGTGCATGTGCAGCACATAGGGTCGAGGCCGGATTTTACCTCAAGAAGATCCATTCTCGAGCTTGGCATTTAGTCTCGCAGCCAAGTCAAAGAATTGCAGCCGCACTTCTCTCGAATGGGGGTTCACGCTCTCTATGGCTTGAAATACTTCTGGTGCGTCGTCTCGCACCATCCCAATTGCCTGCATCAAGAGGTCGAAGCTGCGGGTTGTCATGCGCGTGGGCAGAGGCTCCATCTGAACCAACACCTTCGCGATCAAATGAGTCAATCCTTGGACTGTAGCAGCCTCACGATCGTGCTCGTCTGGCGTGGTGACGATTACCTCCAAACCGAGCCTGCGCAAAAAAGCTACTACACGCCTGAAACGTGTTCCGCGAATAGGACAGACTGCGATCTTTAGACCTCGAATGCCGCCAACCGCGCTCTGCGGCCCGAATAGCGGATGAGTTGCTATGACGTCGACGTGTGGAGGAAGTCCGCGTTGCATAATATCTGCAGGAGCGACTTTGACCGACCCAACGTCAAGTACAAGCGAACCGGGCTTGAGATGAGGACTGATGACCCGAACAGTTTCCTCCATTCGGTTCACAGGGACTGCGAGTATGACGACTGGGCAATTTGCGGCCTCAATAACGCTGACAAATCTGAGGTTGTTTACTTGCGAAATTTGGAGGGGCTTCACGGCCTCGTCATAGGCGCGCAGTTGCATAAGCGGCGCGAGGTGCTGGGCTATAAGTCTGCCGAATGCACCAAAGCCGATCAGGCCAACAGCCTTGGGGCATGTGAGATCGTCCGTCATCGCCAACCTTCCGAGAGTTGCAAAAGCAGGTACGAGCATATGAACAACACTGTAGATATGGCGTCGAGATGCGGATAGTCCGTCGAGGTCACGGAGCCCGCGCACGCGGTGGATGTCCAGCGATCTTACTCTCCGCCACGGTCTCACCCGGTCGCTTCAGAAAAGCGCTAATAGAACCCGTAAACCTTGATCCGGTGCTCTATGCGCGGGCGTAACTGGAGGACTCCCCCCTCCGGGGCTTCGCCATGTTCGGTCATGAGACGGTCCCGATGGTGATGCAAAGTAGCAAGAGCACTCTTGCGCTTCTGTTCTAGGGTTTGCATCACGGCTCCGAAATTCTTACGCCCTGGCACGCAGTCCCACGACGTTCTTCCTCTTCTCGTGAAACTCATCATGATCAATCAGATAACCTGGGTGGCCCAGGACCCTTTCCTACAAAACGCGCACGAAGTCGTCCATCAAGAAACCCAACTGAGACGCGTATTGCCACTAACGGAGACAAGATCCGAGGCCATTGCCAATGACTTCGCATCGTGGCGTCTCAAGTTCGACGAAGCCGAGACCAAAATAGGTGACGCAGCTGCCTCCGGAGGTGCGCGGCGCCGCTCCCCGGCTGTCACTAAGCTTTTAGCGAAATTCAGATCTGCGCTCTCTTGGGAAGCAAATTCTTCGATAGCAGGTCGAGCCCAAACATCACCTCATGGCCGTGAGGCACGCAGCTCTCCGGAATGACTTCCTCCTAGCCTTCCGGCTGAAATTGACTGACCAGTCCACTCCGCCGCGCGGTCCAACATCACCACCACGACCTGCGCGTCGGTTCTGCCCAACGGGCTGGACGTGAAAGCTATGATCGGCGTGCTCAAGAACGGAAAGTGTAGCAAGCCGCCCTAGCCGCTCAATCGTAGGGGTGAGATGGGGCAGTTGCGCTAGCGAGTCGCGGGCGCTCAGCGGAAAACCAAGAAAGATGAGCCCAACGACACCAGACAGGGGTGTCTCTGCTTGAGCCTGGGACGTCTTGCGGCCTCCGAAGGATTGCCGCCGGCAAACAAGGGAACGCAGGGTGCCAAATCGCGAGCGGTCTGCACCGCGGCCCTAATCGCCTTGCGAGCTGCTTCTGGCCGGTCGGCAAGGCCATAGGCCACCGCCTTCGGCAAATGATGGGTCTTTCCCGCGCCGCGCCGTGAGCCAATCTTCACCTGGCACTTCATTCTCTCAAATATCTCCAGGAGTTCGGCGCCGAACCCCGATCGCCTACGACCGCGCCACCCGCGGCGTGCTGAAGATCTATCGGTCTCGCAAAGCGCGCGACGGTGCCGAGCGATCTTCTGAATGGCGGGATCGAGTTACAGGCGAAATCGATACTCCAACGGACAGTGTGTGGTATGGCGCCGTAGCGCAGGAGCATCGGCGAATTTCCTGGGGCCACTCATTTGATGATCTTCGTCGGCAACCGAGCTGTGACCAGAGCTCGACCTCGCTCGCGTGGATGATGCCGCCGTTCTGGCCTTGTCGCGTGCTCGGCCGATCACCGCCATGCGCGCCCGCGGAGATGCGCTGGGACGCCCCCTTCCAGACCGCACCCCGGATGGCCGTTAGGCCGGCGCCGGCACTGGTCGATTCTGGTCGCCTGGCGCGGCCTAAGTCTCGTGTGCCAGATGGCGGCGCTGCACGGAAGATGACCCCGCGTATCATGAGCTTGAGACGAAATGATGCGAGGGCCGTAGACATAGAACTACAGACGGGGAGCAACCTCCTTCGTCCAATCCCGTTGCCCCGAGACCGTTGTCTTGTGCTTCTACTCTGTCGCCTCTCTTAACAAGCTGTTCAACTTTTCGTTCATATCCTCAATATTTTTGCGCATCGCGTCCTTCGCGCGGGCTCTCGCAGCCGTCTCAGTGGGCAGCGGCGCGAACCGAGCGCGAAACCCATTCAAGCGAGCCTCGTCAAGCCATGCGAGTAACCCCTCATCCTGGGTCCAGCGCAGCTGATTTCGGTTGTTCGCGATGGTGGTGCGCAGCCAGTCAAGGTCAGTGCCGGGATGCGGTATTGGAGTGCAAATGGAATTTTTTGTGTCGTCATCTTGATAGGATGCCTCAACATGCGCAATAAAGGCCGCACTAAAGACTTGCTGGCACGTACGGACACTCTGTAGAGTTATGGTCTGTCCGTTGAAGACCGGCGTCACGCGTCGCTGTGCCAACCCGTCTGCGGAACAATCGACGTGTAAAGTGTCAGGGGACGTTGATATTTTGCCGCAATCCAGGAAAATATCATGACTCTCGATCCGTTGGACACGACCTAAGCGAACGATGTCTTTGATGCGGCGAAGTTGATCTAACTCTGCACGTGAGACGATTGCGCAGTGATACATGGTAGGGCGCATTTCCTCATCCAGCCGCAATAGCCGGCCTGCAGCACTCAACCGATTGAACAAATCGTCTAACGAGGTCGCTTCGCCGATTGCCTTGCTTTGTGCCAGGAACCCGGTAAGCACTGATTGGGCGAAGGCTGCTCCAGTCTGAATGTTGGCGCGGTCCATCATCCAAGAATCGCGTGGCATGATCCAGGTCAGGTCTGCTGGATCGACATTGTGTCGCAACAGCCAAAGACAGGCATCCATACCGGTTTTTCCAACGCCAACGATGGTGTAGTGACCATGTTGACGCTTGATCTTAGGTAGATCATTAGGCGGGGCGCTCGTCGCCTTCGCTGCAACTTCATAGGGTGGTGGACGCATTGAGGGGACAGAAACATGCATGTAGGTAGCATCGACGATACGGCAGCGGACATCGACACAGTATTCCCGGCCAACATAGTCTTTGAAGCGGGACGCGCCCTGGTACTCGCACATCGGAAACCAGGATACGCGGCCCGAGGGTAGAAACTGTTGCTGCATCACCTGCTCGTAATAGGCGCAAATTTCACTGTCAGACGCAAGCTCGCGAAGACCCTTATTCCAACCGATACAATCGACAGTGTCTGTGCCCAGGAGCCGAGAATTCACGCCATAGTAGGATGAGGGCGCGTGCAGACGGACGAACGGATAGGCGTTGTTCCAATGCCCTCCTGGCCGGTGATGTCGGTCAACGATTAAAACGGAGGCGTTGGTCTCTGTGATCAGCGTATCGGCGAAGGCCATTCCCATCGCCCCAGCGCCAATAATGAGATAGTCGACTTCGAGCTGAATTGGCATTGTCGATCCTTCTTTTTCCTTGCGAGGGATAAGAGAAGACGCAAGCTCATCTAGCCAGAGGGTCTGTTGAAAACTCAAAGATGGCGGCACGGCTGTCGCTAGAATTCGGGTCGCAATCCTTGATCGCAAGCTTGAGCCCATCGGGCCGATAGCCTCTGGTGCATCCCTTGCTTACTCCTGCTTCGTGGTCGGCGTCAGGGTTTTGGCCAGCGGTCATGCCCAATCCCGTTTCTGACCTCGCTCAAGATCTCCGGTAGTATTTGTTTGACGATTTCGGACACCGGTGAAGCCACCCCGTCGCTCTTCCGCGGCGCCTGCTGAGCTTCTCGATAATCGCCCTGGTTTTCGGCCAACCCTGATGCTCTCCAAAGCGGTCCGGTTCCGTAATAGGTACACGCATCGCCCTCACTATCGCGGTAAACCGCAACTTTACAGAGGCCAGGACACTTGGCCTCCAGCCGTCGCCATATCCAAGCCGACAAGTTTTCAAGTGTAGACGGGCCTAGGTCAGGTACGTCGTCAAGAAGCCTGTGATCTAGCCCATTCCGGGCATCGCACAGCGCTCGCTCAAACAAAGCGAGGTCGATCACCATCCCGCTCTTTGCATCAACCGACCCACGCACGGTGACTTTCGCCCGGTAGGAGTGGCCGTGGACCCGCCTGCTGGATTCCGTATCAACTCGCCGCTCGAGGGTGTGCGCAGCCTCGAAGCGGAACTGTTTGCTGAGTTCGAACATCGGAGACTCCTCATCTATTTTGAGGCCTAGCCGCGAATCACGGGCGATGGGCCAGAGGGCATCAGAGACATCTGCCTGGCAACCACCGCTACGACTCTCCACCGCTATGCCTGCTTCTCGTCAGCGAAGGCGTTCGTGTCCAATCCGACTGGGATCCGCGACGAAATGAATGCCGGACGCTGGGCTTGCAAAGCTTATCTAGTGTGTCTCCTTCTTCCGATCCGGACTGCGAAGCCGCTTTTCGTGGTATCAAAGTAAATTGTGCTCGCGTGCACACGACTGGGCGCGGAGGGATAAGTCGTCGCTGTAGGCAGGCGGTGTTTTCTACGGCAGTTCTTTCCTAAGTTCATTCAGTCAAACATCCGCCAGCGGTCCCTATAGCGCCTCGGGCGCGTCAAATCCGCCTTTGTGCTTGCGCCTCGCTCCACATTTTAGTGTAAATGCTGCCATTCTCGGCAAGACCCACCTCGACAGCGTTTTGATAGCTTCGGCAGAAGGTCGCGCTCGAACCGTCGGCGAACAGAGAGGCGCTACACAAACTCTGCGCGAAAGGTGCGGCTAATAATCAAGGAAGGCTCGGAGAATTGCGAGCCCAAGGGCAATGACCGCCATCGCCGCAAAATACAACGCTGCGACGGCCACTATCCGTACCCAGAGGGGATCGCTGTCCTGATCCATCTATCAAGAAGATACCGCGAGAAGTTAGTGACCTGTCATAGAAATCCATCGTTACGTGTTGGCTCACGATCTAGCTATACCTCCGGTCGTTTCGCGATATGCGTTGAACTACCTCGCGCGAGCGACAGAATGGACATCGCAACTCTAGGTAGAGTAAAGGCGTGTCGCCGAATTTGGATTTCGCCAGAGCCTCCAAATCAACCGGAACGGTGCGCGCGCACTGAGCACAGGTGATTTTCAGGACACATTCAGTGCCGATGTAGGTGCGGGCGGTCGGCAATTCTTCCCTAGGGGTGCTCATGCTCTCCCCCCGACGCGCTTGTCCAGCGATGCATCTCAGCAACACTTGCGACAAGGTAGATCATAAACTCCCATTAGCTCCTCTGAGGTCCTGCAGAAATCACCCAATTGGATTAGTCGACAAGTGCGGTTGTCTTGCGAGGACCACTACGTGCTACGCCTCCGACTCTCGCTTTACAAACAGGGCTAAAGTCATGAGCGATAACAAGGAAATCTCATTGGTTGCTGCGGCACTTGGTGGCGGGATCATCGCCGCCTCGGTTCCGATGACGGCGGACGAGGCTGTCACTATCTTCAACCAAGTGAAGGAGGCGCTTCGGCGTCGGGCCGAGCTCGAGACCGACGAGTAACTGATCATCGTACATCACCAACTGGCGCGCTACTGCTTCGTGAGCCTCCCTGTCGGCGTTGATTTCAGATGATAGCGTCAACATAGGCGATTTTCCGAT
Organism: Acidisoma sp. L85; assembly: GCF_009765865.1. Lineage (GTDB taxonomy): Bacteria > Pseudomonadota > Alphaproteobacteria > Acetobacterales > Acetobacteraceae > Acidisoma. The sequence goes on along the minus strand of NZ_LMUQ01000044.1, from coordinate 187 downwards.
TGGCAGCATGTCGGCGGCCTCGCCCGTATCCGGTGAGAATTTCAACGCGTGGTGTCATTTGGCATAAGCGAATGCCTGGGCTTAAGCCTAGGGAATCTCTGAACAAGTCTTCCTCGACACGGTTACGGACCGATCTGTAGGAGTGTAGCTGCAGCGGCGGAGTTGAGTGAGATGCGGCAACTGACCC
>NZ_LMUQ01000043.1:80886-102394 GCF_009765865.1 Acidisoma sp. L85 | reverse complement strand
CCGGTGAATTTCGCATGTGCGGAAGCCATGAAGGCGGCCATCTCCTCGTGCCGGACCTGGACATATTCCATCTCGTCCTTGGCCTTTTCGAGCGCGACATCCAGGCCACCAACGCCGTCGCCGGGATAGCCGTAGACGCGGTTCAGGCCCCACTCACCCAGGCGTTTCCACACGAACTCACTGACGTTTATTGTCATCACCTAACTCCGCATGCTGGCGAGCACGGCGGCAGCAAGAGACCATTCGGGGCGAGCCTGTCCAATCACGAGACCGCGCGGCTCTTTTTTTTCGCGGGATTAATCCCTCGAGTTCATGGTAAGTAACGGTACCTCCTCAAGCCTCGATCCCGACACTACTCTGCCGCCGCGCGCCGAACTCCAGTTGTACGGCAAATGAAGGCGGCTGCGACAATCAACGTTCGAGCGTGACGGTCGTTCTGTGGAAGAGGGATAGCCGCGTCGATCGAAATAGAGACTGAGGCGCCTAGCACGTTATGCTCGAAAATGACTCGGCAATCGCGTGGTCGGAAATGTTGGTCAGGTCCTTGCTTAGGTTCCGAGTAAGTTTGGCGGCGTAAGGTTCAGACAATCCGCAACGACGCGTACGAACTCGTGCTTGATCTCGGCCTTAGGATCGGCGTGAGGCGCTTTCAGCTGATGCTCGCCTTTTGAGGCATCGCCGTCAACGGAACCGGCGCCCTCTGCATTGAAGGTTTGGATCGTGTGAAAGTGGTCATCGTGTCGGGTAAGGATACGCGCCTTGCCGCCATCGGCAACGACGTACCACGTCTTATCATGTGTGCTCATGGTCGACCCTCACCTGATATTGGAATAAGCAGAAAACAATGTTCCGGCATAAGCCCGCCATTACTAGCGCGCATGTGAGCGACCGAGCTCGCAAGGAGATCGCACAGCCCGAATGGGCAAAGGCAAGCTCGACATCCGAAAACTAGCCGTGGCACTGAACGGAGAGTGAGGACCCCTCCAGGTATGATTAGGATCCTGTGGTCGCGCGCGGCTTCTTATCTTTCGTCGGCATCGTAGAGGCGGACTTTTCGTCATCAGGATTGATCGGTGCAGCAGGCATTCCGCCCATTGGCTCGGGACTCTCAATGTATTCGAAATCGGGTTCTTCATTCCAAGGACCGCGAGCATCATCGCCCTGTGACAAGTTAAAGACTAGCTTGACCGTATCGTCAGGCGGGACATTTCCGAAAAACGGATCGTCCAACTTACCCATCTGGTCGAGTGCCTTCATGAACATCTTGGCATGGGTAATCTCACGGGTCAGCAAGTGAACGAGTGTCTTTTTTGTGCCCTCATCGTCGCACGCCTTGATGAGAGCCTCGTATGTCTGACGAGCACCTGCTTCAGCTGAAATGTTTGCTCGAAGGTCACGAACCACGTTCCCCCCTTCCTGAATGTAAGCAGCCGTCCAGCAACTGCCTTGGCTGTCGAGAAAGTGAGGTCCGCCACCTTTCAATTTAAACAGAGGCGCATCGTGCACAGGTGTCTGGTCGATTTTGCTCGTATGCTGAGCAATCAGCTTCCCGACCATCTCGAGATGACTGAACTCCTCGATTGCGATATCTTGCAGCATATCGCGGATCGCCGCATTTTCCACGTGGAACGATTGCACCCAGTACTGGAGAGCCGCCGTCAGCTCCCCGGTCGCGCCGCCAAACTGCTCTAGCAAGTATGTGCCGAACTTCGCATCAGGCGTACCCACGTCTACGGCGTGAATAAGTTCTTTGCGATGAAGAAACATGATATCTCCTTTTTAGGATTATGCCGCCTGAGGTTCGAATCCTCAGAATTTATCAAGGCGGAGCAATTTATCTCCCAGCGTCAGGAATCATAAAGAATCTTGCCTCGGTCGGAAATGAGAGGCTAGTACACATACTAGGTAGGACTATCACGAGATCATGAGGTCGACCTTCGAAGGAAAGCAGACCTCGCGTCTGCGAAATCGGCCTCATCGACACTTACGGTTCATTTGCTTTGAAAGTTCTCGACCAAATACTTCGCTGACCGGAAGTCTTGGCTCGCGGGCTCGCCACTGTAGTGCGCAGCTAAACTTCGAGTTCAGGTATCATCTCCCGGATGATCCTCTTCGAGCAGTCGGCTCGCTGCCTAGCCACCTATGCAGCCAGTCCCAAGCTCCTGCGGTTTGCGCGCGCGGAAGAGGGCTGGATTCAGGCGGCCTAGGAGCCCCTTCCTGGTTGTCGCACCGCTGAATGCTGCCCGGGAAATCAGAGCAGCCCTCTTCAGCGACATTCCATATAAACCGCCGCGCTCCTCGACCATGTTGACGGTCCACAACGGCATTGATGCCCTCTACCTTACCATTTCGCCCGAAGCGGAAATTGACGACCGCGACGCCGCCGCGCTGCCTTAAGGCATAATTGCTAACAAAATGGAGGACGCCACCGTCATCAGGCAATCCAGGGGCGTTCATAGCCTCCACCACCTGCACCAAGCTTGCGCCCTCCAGGCCGACCAGAAGTTGTCCTGTCAGCTTTGCGCAGGAGATGTCCGGTCGGCCCGGTTCATCCACACCGTCTCCCCAGCAGGCTGAATTGTTGGCGTGGGCCCGGCTGCTTAGCGTAGCCACCAGCGCGACTCCAAGCCAACAACGCATACGCTACTCCAGCTCCGGCTTCGGAATGTTGATGTCATCCTTCCGCGCCAGGAATTGTCCCCAGCAGCAAACGCCAGTCGCGACGCTAGTTCTCCGACGAGCAAATTGAAAGACCCGCCGCCCTCACTCGTTGGAGGCACGACACGTTCGATGAAACCATGAAGATGGCTCCCGTAATCCGCGATGCCAGCTTGGGGTTATCCTGCGTGGACGACGCGAGGTGCCGCCGCCGTATTCTACTACACAAGCGAATAGCCGATGCACGATCGTCGGCGGCCCGAAACCCCATTGCGCTGAGAGACGAATAAGGAACTTCTGCGCCGGTCCGGCAATCTGGACCGGCTGGCCAGAAGGCCGGGCAAAGGTCGGCACGGACGGGGATGCAGCCCCGCCCGTGCCTGACCCGCAGCATGAGGGACTGAAGCCCATGCCGAGAGCTACGAACATAACTACCACAATGTGAGGCGGCACGGGCGCGGCTGCCTTCTTCCTCATGAAGAGCGGTTTTCGCCGGATGCTTTGCCGATGCATCGCTCGCCGGCCCAAACCTCGCCTTGCGTGGGCCTTCAGGTGGCGTCTAGCGGCCACGCGCAACTGGAAGGACGAGGATCATCATCGTGAAGGGTTGGGCGCCTGCCGTGCTCAGCGACACAGGATTGCCTGTACAGAAGGCCGCTGGGGTGGAGCGTCACGTTCGCCGCCATCTACGGGAAACACCATCACTGCCCAGCTGCCTTCCCTCTGTGGCCATAGATTACCCGCGCAGCCCGACGTGCTCCTTCCTCAAGTTTCGGGGGGACTCACGAGGGGCGGGCTATATTTCCCGTCAGCGTCAACATAACGCTCGTCGACCTCTTCCTCAGTCTCCAAAACGGCCTCGGCGTTGAGGCGTATGATCGCATCAGCCGTAAATTTGGCGAGAACCCGTACATTCTCGCCCGCCAGCGGATCTCCCTTGGTAAAGTTATAGACTTTGACCATAAAGCCTCCATTTGTTAACGTGGTACCCTAGTGCTCCCTGTTACGCTGCCGGAGCCGGCACCGATCGAGCCTGCTGCGGCTTAGTTGAAAGTGCTCGATGACTCGGCGATTTGGATCCCTCCGGCCCCAGGGCAAGCCACCGGAGCGGGGCAGCTCCCTCTATGAGACGTGGCACAGGTGCTGGCAGCCATAAGCGAAACGGACGCCGCGCGAGCCAATCCGACCCCTTCGCTTCACAGTGATGGTGGCGCCGAACGGGCTGAGAATGAAGCTCAGCCTTGATGTAGGCAGGGGGGTCATCTGCGCCACCTTTCCGATGCTGCTGCTGTGGCAGAAAGCCGATTAGCCGGATGGTGCCTCCGTCGCGGGCTCGGTCACCAACACCAGAGTGTCCTGCTTATAATGCCGCTGAGACACGGTAACCGCGGCTCGGACCCCCTCCGCCAGCAACCATAATCGTCGGTTCACAGCCACGAAGTCCGGGCGGCTCACCAAAGCCTCCGAATGCGTCGCCGATTGTAGCGTAATCTCCGGATGGACTGCGCATCACACTAACTCAAGGTCGGGCCGACGCGTCAAACGGTCCTCGGCCCGCGACCGCAAGCCCCGCGGTGCCCGCTCAGACGCCGAGACGCTTGGCGATTTGATGAACGCCAGCAACCAGGCCGAGGCCACCGACAGCGGCGATTGCGAAGAACGCCGTGCGGTGCCGGTTGGTAAACATCTCCCACGAACCATTGCGCGCCTTGTTATCGAACCGCCCATGGGCACCATAAGGCCCGGGGACCGGCTTAAACAGGTTTGCCGGCGCATCTGTCGGCGCCGATTCATCGGTGAGTTGCCCAGAATAGCCTGCGGTTGCGAGATAGCGGTCGATGAGGCCGGGCGCGATCCGGTTTGCGAGGATCGCCTTGACGGTCGGAAACCCGACCCAGACATCACGGCGTTTGTGGGTCGCCGCGAAAAAGATGGCGCGGGCCGGCACCTCGGGCTGATAGATGGGCGCGACCGGCTGCGCCCGCTTACCCATCTTGTTTAGCGCCCAATCGAATTGCGGAGTGTTGACAGCCGGGAGGTCAACCATGGCAATATGTATCGCTAGCTTGTCATGGATGATCTCTGATCTCAGGCTGTCGGTGAAGCCGCGAATCGCCGCCTTGGCACCGCAGTAGACCGACTGCAGCGGCACGGAGCGGTAGGCCAGCGCCGATCCAACATTCACGATGGTGCCCCGGTTGCGCGTCCGCATACGCGAGAGCGCCGCCATCATACCATGGACTTGGCCCAGATAGGTAACACGTGTGGCGCGCTCGATCTCCTTGGCCGACAATTTACTGACCGGTGCGAAGACTGTCGCCATGGCAATATTCACCCAGACGTCGATCGGGCCAAGCTGCTGTTCCACCTTGTCGGCAGCCGCCTCCACGGCCTCAGAATCAGCCATATCGGTCGGGATCGGAAGCACACGAACACCATGGCGACCCAGTTCGGTAGCCGCGGCCTGGAGACGATCCGGATCGCGCGACAGTAGCGCGACATCGAAACCTCGACGCGCGAACTCCTCTGCCGTCGCACGTCCCACTCCGGCGCCCGCCCCTGTCACGACTGCGATTTTTGGCATGACATCCTCACTTGAACCGTCGATAAGCGGCTACCAATCATTCGCCTCCCAGTCATATCACGATGGCGTATAGACACATTACGGAGAGTCCAGGTCGCGAGCTTCGACGAACATCATTTTGCCTGAGCGACACTCGTAACAGATTGCTGAATTCAATCGTCTTGCAAAATGCCGCGATGCTCTGATCTATGAAGGTTAGTTCGGCTTCTCGTGATAAGCTTGATGTATTACCGGCAATATCACGTTGCCATGCGTTGGAATCTGAACGGATCAATCGTGAACGCCCAGCTCCGCAAATTTCTGAGCGACCTCAGTGAGAAATTTTGGCTCTTGCCCGGTGCTATGGTCTTTTTCGGTATAATGACTGCAGTTTGGTTGGTCAGGCTAGACCGGAGCGGCTTCGTCCCGAAATGGCTGGTGGAAAGTCCTTGGCTGTATAACGGCGGGGGCACGGGAGCACGTACCCTCCTTGGCGCAGTCGCCTCTTCCACAATTGGAGTTGCCGGCACAGTTTTCTCTATCACGATCGCAGCTCTTTCCCTTGCTGCCGGGCAGATGGGTCCGCGCCTGCTCCGAAACTTTACACGAGATCGCGGAAATCAGTTTACGCTCGGAGCCTTCCTAGGCACTTTCTCCTACGCTCTAATGGTTTTGCGGAGCGTCAGAACTCAGAACGAAGGCGAGTTCGTTCCACACGTCTCGCTCACGTTTGGCATCCTCCTCGCTTTCGTCTGCGTAGCGACCCTTGTTTTCTTCGTTGGCCATATGGCCGGTCGCATCAACGTCGATACCGTCATCGAGTTGGTGAGTGAAGAGGTCCGAACGGCCCTGGAGAGACTGACGACGAAGGAAGCGCAATCGGTTCCGCTCATAACGCCTGCATGGCATGCTGCTACCACTATCGTGGATGAAAGGCGAGGCTATCTACAACAGCTCGACAGCGCCGGACTAGCCGACTGGGCCGACAAAAATAACGCGACAATTCGATTGCTTGTGCGACCTGGGGATTATGTCTTTCCTGGCGCGCCAATTGCTCTCATTGTTCCGTCAATCGACGGAGCCGGCGCCGCAATCCGCCGGGCGACAGCACTAGGATCGCAGCGAGTTAGCTCTTCCGACCTCGAGTTTGCCGTCCGGCAACTCGTCGAGGTCGCGGTCAGGGCGCTTTCTCCGGGGATCAACGACCCCCATACGGCGATGAGCGTCCTGGACAGGCTGGGGGCAGCTCTATGCGACGTTGTCCCACTGCATTTTCCCAATGGGATGTTTCTGCGGGGCACACGGATCGCACTCATTGTCCCGAACACCGATTACGACGGCCTTACGGATACGATGTTCCATCTAATTCGCCAAAACGCCGGAGGAAGTGCCGCAGTGCTCATCCGGGTCCTCGAAGTCCTAACATCCGTCCTGAGTTGTGAGAAAGACCTCAAGAGAGTAGCGACCCTCTAACGACACGCCGACCTTGTATTGGGCGACGCAGAACGAGACATATCAACACCTGCTGACATAGGAGATGTCCGAAGGCGCCACGGCAGGTTTGAAGCGATGCGGGATGGAGGCCCTATGGCCTGTCTCGATGTCTAGTTTGACTATAATCGCAGGCTTAAGACGCGATCGTATCGCCTCACAGATGGACGCAATTACATTGCATTCAATTTCACATCGAAGCCTATCCTCGAGATGACGCCACTTGCTCTGTTCGCCGTCCTATTGACCCTCGCGTCGCTCTTCGGCGTGGTAAATCATCGCACGCTACGGCTGCCTAACACCATCGGCGTCTTGATCATCTCTCTCCTAGTCTCGATGGTGATGCTCGGCACCGATCGGATTGTCCCGGGCTACAATCTGCGAGCGATCTCACGGTCGCTGCTCGGAACCGTCAATCTGCCGCAGACATTGTTAAACGGCGTATTGTCGTTTCTCTTATTCGCGGCTGCACTTCAGGTGGATCTCGGCCAACTTTGGGCGCGCAAATTGACCGTGCTGGCGCTGGCGCTCCTCGGCACTTTGCTGGCGGTTGCGCTTTTTGGAGGAGGAATGTGGCTACTATTCCCTGTCCTCGGCCAATCCGTTCCACTGATCTGGTGCGTAGTCCTCGGTGCTATCCTTGCCCCGACCGACCCCGTCTCCGTCGTCGGCATGTTGCGTCGGGTTGGCCTACCCGCGCCCTTGCAAGCCGTGTTCGCCGGGGAAGCATTGTTCAATGACGGTGTTGGCGTGGTGATCTTCGGTGTCGCACTCGGTATTGCGACCGGGGATGGCTCGACGGCTGGCGGGACCGCAATCGTATCTCTTTTCTTACTACAAGCCGTCGGAGGCGGACTGCTCGGCTTGATCTCGGGGTGGCTGACGGTACAAGTCATGCGCCTCGTCGATGACGCTCACCTTGAACTCACGATTTCGCTCGCTTTGGCAACAGGCACGTTCAGCTTGGCGAACGCCTTAGGCATGTCGGGCCCGATCGCCGTCGTCGTAGCGGGCCTGACACTCGGCTCTCGCCGGGGCCTAGCGGCAATCTCACAAACCGGCCGCAAAGAACTCACAGCCTTCTGGTCGGTCATCGATGAAGTGTTGAATACTCTGCTATTTCTCCTCATTGGCTTCGAGGTCGTCGCTATCGCCTTCCATATGTTCCACATTGCCGCCGCGCTGCTAGCGATTCCGCTTTCCGTGATAGTGCGCGCGATTAGCGTCTTTCTCGCCACGCTTCTCACACGTCTACGCGGTGCCGATCGCGGCCGCGCTCTTGTCGTGCTCACTTGGGGAGGCCTGCGCGGCGGCATCTCGGTCGCACTTGCGTTGGGATTACCTCCGGGCCACGAGCGGGCCACCTTGCTAGCTGTTTGTTATGGGGTGGTGGTGTTCACGATTGTCGTGCAGGGGCTGACGATCGAACGGGTGGCGAGACGATTCTATCGAATGGAGAGGTGACGACAAGCGCCAAACCATGTGGATGGTGGCTTATACACCGGGTCAAACCCGTTCTAATTGGGCAATTTTTGCGGGCACCCATAAATCGCGAAGGGCTTTCTGCGATCATCGGAGTCGAGTTCGACTTTGCGTCGGATAAGATGGTGGCGGGTATTTGTGCGTCGTTTTCGAGCGGCCCTTCGATCCTATCTGAGTGCGACCTCTTTGCTCCCGGTCGCCGGCAGAAAATGACGATCATGGATCGTTCGGAGGTGCGGCGCTGAGAACCTTTCCCAGAGCGGTCATGGGCTAAACCCGATACCTTTGACGACCTTCGATGAGCGACACATCGTGGTGCGACTTGTCTCTGAGCGCCTTCGTAGGCGGTCGGACCCGCGTTCTATCTTGGTTCAAATTGTTTGGTCCTGAGTTCGACGAAAAACTCGCCGGGCTCGGCCTGAGCCTGGGCATGCGGAAGCGAAATTGCGGTTTCATCGGCGCGATGTCGACTGCCGCATTGCCCTCGGCGACCGACGCATCTTTGTTGACCTACGCCCCGAGACCGCGCCTCGCCCCCTCGCCCGAGCTTCTCCCGTAGGGAAGAGCGGATGTCTAAGTATTTGTCCATGTCGCCGATTGCAGCCTTGTTGTCCTCCAGAGTGGCGTCATATCCTGCTCCGGTGGCGAAGAGAGCGCTTGTCGGGCGCTATCTGATCGCTACGAGAGGACGCAGAAAGCGTGCACGCCGAGCGTTCTAGACCAATCTACCTTCTTTGCAGGTCTTAGCTCTCGCGGTGACTGAGCGAACCCTCCTTCTTCAGCTAGGAATAGGAACCTTCAATGGCTGAAGCGCAGGTCAATCCCAAAGACCCAACGGCACCAGCCGCCTTCGACAGCAATCGGGTTCCTCATTTTGCCTACGATCCGGTTTTGATGGGCCAGCCAGCGCTCGTCACCGGCGCCAATTCTGGGATCGGCAAAGCTGTCGCCCTAGGCCTCGCGCGCGCCGGGGCGGATGTCGTCGTCAACTACGTGACGAACCCTGAAGCCGCCGAGGAGGTGGTGCACGAGATCGAAGCCATGGGTCGCCGCTCCATCGCTCTGAAAGCTGATGTCAGCCGGGAGGATGAAGTCGAGAAGATGTTCGCCGATGCCATCGCATATCTTGGAACTCTGCACATTGTCGTGAGCAATGCGGGCCTGCAGCGGGACGCCCCCTTTGACCAGATGACGCTGGAGCAATGGAATACCGTTATTGGGATCAACCTGACCGGGCAATTCCTCTGCACGCGCGCCGCTACGCGTGAATTCAAAAAGCGCGGCGTGGTGCCCGCCGTGTCACAGGCGGCGGGGAAGATCATTTGCATGAGTTCCGTACATCAAGTCATTCCCTGGGCCGGCCACGCCAATTATGCCGCATCCAAGGGCGGCGTCATGCTGCTGATGAAGACGATCGCGCAGGAACTCGCACCGCACTTCATCCGCGTCAACAGCATCGCACCAGGTGCGATCCGCACTCCGATCAATACCTCCGCCTGGAACACGCCCGAAGCCTATGCGGATCTCATGACGCTGGTTCCCTATAAGCGGATCGGCGAGCCCGACGACATCGCCCGGGCGGCTGTCTGGCTTGTATCCGATGCCGCGGATTACGTGACCGGGGCAACACTATTCGTGGATGGCGGCATGACGCTCTATCCAGGCTTCGCCACCGGCGGCTGACTCTCAAGACGTCCTCAATGAATTTGGGAGACCACCATGACGACAGAGCGATACGACGTCATCGTCATCGGAAGCGGACCAGGCGGTGCTGCACTCGCGCAGCGCCTCGCGCCCACAGGCAAGCGCATCCTGATCTTGGAACGCGGGGACTATCTGCCCCGCTCGCCGGCCAATTGGGATTCCAAGACGGTCTTTGTCGACGGCGCCTATCAGGTGGACGAGACCTGGTACGGCCGGGACGGCCAGAGCTTTCATCCCGGCCTGCACCGCTTCGTCGGCGGCAACTCCAAAGTTTATGGTGCCGCCCTGTTTCGGCTACGCGAGCAGGACTTCGAGGAAGTTCGGCATAAGGACGGCATATCGCCCGCCTGGCCGCTCAAATATGATGTCTTCGAGCCCTATTACACCGAGGCCGAGCGCCTGTTTCACGTCCATGGACAACGTGGTGAGGATCCGCTCGAGCCTCCGACCAGCGGACCCTATCCTCATCCGCCCGTGTCGCATGAGCCGAAGATCCAGGCTTTGCACGATGGTCTCACCAAACAGGGCCTACACCCCTTCCACCTTCCTCTCGGCATCCTTCTAAATGAGAAGAACGGCAAGCCGACGCCCACCAGTATCTGTATCCGCTGCGATGCTTTCGACGGCTTTCCCTGTCTGCTCAACGGCAAGGCGGATGCCCAAGTCATCTGCATCGACCCGACTCTCGCGGCACACTCTAACGTCACGCTGATGACCGGCGCCTATGTGACCAGGCTGGAGACCGACCCAGGAGGCGGGCGCGTGTCCAAAATCATTGTTGAGCGTGAGGGCCGTCAGGAGGACTACGCTGCCGAGGTTGTGGTGGTCGCTTGCGGTGCCCTTTCTTCGGCGCTGTTGCTGCTGCGCTCTTCGAATGATCGCCATCCGAGGGGACTTGCCAACGGCTCGGACCAGGTTGGCCGTAACTACATTCGCCATAACATGAGCGTGTTGATGGCGATCATGAAGGAGCCGAACCACACAGTTTTTCAAAAAACATTGGCGCTGAGCGACTACTATTTTGGGTCTGATGACTGGGATTTCCCCCTCGGCCTGATCCAGATGTGCGCAACCTCGCACGCCGAGCAAATCAAAGGCGAATCACTACCCGCTTGGCTTGAATGGTTGCCCAACATGCCCTTCGAAAAGATGGCCGAGAATTCCATGGATTTCTGGTTGCAGAGTGAGGATCTGCCGCGACCCGAAAACCGCATCTACTACGACGGGGACCGCGTCGTGCTCGACGTCACCGAAACCAATATGGAGGCCCATCACCGCCTCAAGAAGAAGCTTGAACGGATGATGAGCGCGATCGGCGCCCATCCGGTGCTGGTGGAGCGCAGCCTCTATCTCGGCAAGAACATCCCCATCAGCGGAACCGCCCATCAGGCAGGTACAGCGCGCTTCGGCACGGATCCGGCGACATCCGTGCTCGATCTCGACTGCAAGGCCCATGAAGTCGACAATCTCTATATCGCCGATGCCTCCTTCTTCCCTTCGATCGGTGCGGTAAACCCGACGCTCACCATCATCGCCAATGCGCTGCGTGTGGCCGACCGCCTCAAGGAGCGCCTAAGCGCATGACGCTTTCCTGGGTCGCGACCCTGGCGATACGATACCTGCTGGTGGTGTTGTTCTTCCCCTTCAGCGCCCTCGACAAAGCCCTGAATTTTCAAGGTGCAGTTGGTCAGGCGCAGCAGGTGTTTTCGGCTCGGCCGATGGCTGTGGCCCTTATCGCGGTCGGCCTCGGGGTTGAGGTGGTGATGCCGCTTGGGATCCTCACCGGTGTCGCGGATCGGCTGGCGGCGTTTATCATGGCCGGTTATTGCGGGGTCACCGCCCTGCTCTTTAAGCGGTTCTGGGAGCCTGGGGACTTCTGGGCGCATGGCGACAGCAAGGGCCGTGACATCTTCTGGGACTTCCTCAAGAACTTCTCGCTCGCCGGCGGCTTTTTACTGATTACCGTCGGCATTAATGGTGCTGGTCTCCTTGCCTTTCTGGCAAACCCGGTTGCCTCGTCCCACCCCTATATTGCCCCCTGACAGAGGTTTGCGATGACCGACAAGCCGAGCGTCCCTTATTGGCATCTCTGGCGCGACGAAGCCGGCGTTAGTCATCAAGGGCTGTGCCATCTGACCGCGTGGGAACTCAAAGGCGTCGGCAACGCCGCACCCCAATGGAACGACAGGCAGCAACGCTCTGACGCCACTGTGGTCTTCACCGTGCAGCCTGTCGGCTGGGTCGGGGAATGGCACGAGAATCCGGCGCCACAATGGATCATTGTTATATCCGGTCGTTGGTGGATCGAGGCGATGGACGGCACGCGCATCGAACAGGGCGCGGGCGAATTCTCGCTCGGTGAAGATCAGGGCTGCGTCGCGAATGCGCAGGGCCGCAAGGGCCATCGCTCGGGCACGATCGGCGATCAGCCCGCTGTTTTGATGACGGTTCAACTCCATGTGCCGCCGGTCTTGGCGCCCTGTCACCTCGCGTGATGGACGGCATCGAGATTATCGATCGGAGCTTCAGGGCGCTTGTTCTCCCCAATGCACCGCTAGAGACGCTCGGCGAAGGGTTCGGTTGGCTGGAAGGCCCGGTCTGGTTCGCTGATCTAGACTGCCTTCTGGTGAGTGACCTGCCGCATGACCGCATATTGCGCTGGACGACATCGAGCGGCATCTCCATCTTCCGCCAGCCGAGCAACTTCGCTAATGGCCATACACGCGATCGCGAGGGGCGCCTCATCGGCTGCTCCCATCGCGGGCGCTGCATCACACGGACAGAATGGGACGGTCGGGTCACCGTGCTCGCGGACAGCTACCAAGGTAAACACCTAAATTCGCCCAATGACGTGGTCTGCAAATCCGACGGCACAGTTTGGTTCAGCGATCCACATTACGGCATCAATACCGATTACGAAGGCGGCAAACAGATCGCGGAGCTACCCGCTTCGCTCTACCGTTTTGACCCACGCGATGGCAGCCTGCGCATCGTCGCCGATGATTTCCAGGGTCCCAACGGCCTTTGCTTTTCACCAGACGAGCGGCTGCTGTATGTCGCGGAGAGCGGGTTGCAATTTGCGCCTGACCCAGTGCAGCACATCCGGGTGTTCGACCTCACAGATGATGGAGCGCACCTCACCCATGGCCGCGTCTTCCACCACATATCTCCGGGCTTTGCGGATGGCTTCCGCTGCGATGAGGATGGGCGGATATGGAGTAGCGCTGCGGACGGGGTTCATTGCATCGACTCCTCCGGCGCATTGCTGGGTAAGATCAAGGTGCCGTCCCTCGTCTCCAATTTGACCTTCGGCGGCCGTAACCGCAGTCGGATGTTTCTCTGCGCTTCCCACACGCTCTATGCCATCTACGTCAATGTTCGGGGCGCCGCGCGGCCATGAGAACAGCTGTGCGGAGCCTGGCGCGTGTCAGCTTCACGGTGTCTGACCTCAACAAGCTCACGCGCTTCTACTGTAATGCCTTGGGTTTTTCCTGCCTTGACGAAGGCCCCGTCCCAATCTCCCAGCTTCGGGTGCTTGGCCTCGAGGGCCCTGCCAACCGAGCACGTCTTCAGCTCGGCGAACAAACGCTCGAGCTGCTCTGCCCCGCGACACCGGGACGTGCTTATCCCGCGAACAGCGGGGCAACTGACATCTGGTTCCAGCACATCGCCATCGTCGTGAACAACATGGACGCCGCCTATTCTCGGGTCTGCGACTACCCAATCACGCACATCAGTGTAGATGGTCCGCAGCGTTTGCCGCCTTCTACTGGACGATTACGAGCCTTCAAGTTCCGGGATCCGGACGGGCATCCTCTAGAACTCATCGCCTTTCCATCTGGCACGGGCAATGCTCGTTGGCACCAAGAATCAACATACTCGGCCTTCCTCGGTGTCGATCATTCCGCTATCGTAGTGCGGAATGCCCGGCGTAGCCTCGCGTTCTATGAAAGCCTCGGCTTTTCAGTCCTGTCGCGCACCCTCAACCAGGGTCCGGAACAGGATCGGCTCGACTGCACACCCGCAGTCTCCGTGGATGTGATCGGTCTTCGACCTGGCGACGCGAGCACCCCTCATGTGGAACTTCTCGCCTATCAACGACCGCCCGTCTCGCCTTGGTCGCGGCCGCTCAGAACCTCAGATCTCGCTTCGGCGAGGCTCGTCTTGACGGCTCCGGACCTCTTCGCACACGCTGCTGAGCCGGGGCACGAGGGGTGCGCCGTGCTGCGACATGATCCCGATGGTCATGCACTCCTTTTCGAGTGATTGGCGTAATATTCATCCGCTGCTCCACGGACTCGCGACAGGTTCGGGCAATCCCAACGCGAAACGGCTGTCTGAGTATCGCAGAGCCGACGCTCCAAAAAGGATCCAAAGCAGCTGAGAGAAGTTCCCTGCCGCACCACTCTCGGATGAGGCGGAGGCGGCTTATAGGCGGCTGGACCACGTCTCTAGCGCATGCTGATCAAAAGGCGCCCGCTAAAGCAGAAAAACTTGCCGTCTGATCTATTTGCACCGTTGACGGCTGCCAGGAAAATCAGAGCATTGATGACCGACAGAGGTCCACTCAAACCCCATTTCACCGGACTGCCCTCGTCGATCCACAGAAGCACGGATGGTCGTCACACGGCCATTTGCCCCGAAGATAAACCGGACGGCCCCTGACCCACCCCCCACGCCGAAGGCGTGATTGCTTAAGAAGCTGATGTTATTGCCCGAGATGCTGCCAGAACCGCCCATCGCCCGGACGACCTCGCTCCGAGTCGCATTTCGCATGCTTAATAGAAACGGCTCCGTCAAAGCCGTGCAGGTGATTCCTTGGACCGTGGAGTCCGGGGCTGCATTCCCCCAACAAGTTAAATCATCTGAACGAGCCCTTGCGAACCCGGCTATAAACACGGCGGCCACCACGGGCAGATAACGCCAAGTCACGGTTTTGCTTTCCTCACGTCAATACTACGCCCGCCATTCTTGGCAACGGCCTCGATGCCGGGGGCGTTTCCGCGTTGCTACGAAACGTTAACGTCCGCTACCGGGCCGTCGCCGACGGCGTGTACAGGACAGCTGTAGCACCTTGAGCGGAAAGGTGCACCAAGAGCCTCCCAAGTGGCTGGAAACCGCGGCACACCGCGCCGAGCCTGGCTGACAATGCGTTGTCCGAATTCCCGAGCACGTCGCGGAGATCGAGCTGCGCTTGAGCAGCCCGCGGTGAGATGAAGAAACGAGCCTATCTTGCTTTGTGCGCTCCCCGAAAGGCTAAACGCAAGGCAGCGAAAGCACGAAAGCTGCCGCGGATGATTCCTAATCCGAGCGGTAGCTGCTCGTCCTCAGCCCTATCTCAAATTACGGCGGAATTCTCGGTTCGGATCGAACCGGCATGTTTTTTCCATCCACATCTGGCGATTACCCGGACCCGGATGCGCTAGTTATTTGCCTTAACAACGAGCCGACAGGTTGCAGAATACCAGGCCGTATGTCCCATGCCAGCAGCTTGAGATCAGAGCACTGATATTTCCATCGTCTTCAACTAGCAGAATGCGCAAGCGTCTCATAGTCGTTGGTTAATTTTTGTCCACAGGAGGTATTGTTTTGCCTGTCCCGGGCTCATTAGGAACATGCCAGCGTCCGCCATGCCCGAAGAGCCCGCACCCGACGACCCTCACTTGTTTTGGCTGCGTGAGGTGATTTTGGGGATGTGCATGCCGACAACAGCGACCTGACAATGCGGCAGCTCGCCGTGCTCTTACTCTCAGGCACAACAAAAAACCCGTTGTCGGTTTGTCGGTCGTCAATCTCGCGTTGATGCTGAACATTCAGAAGCCCGCAGTAACAAGGGCGCTCCACGCCCTGAGCGAGGCGACGCTGGTCCGTCGTTTGCCCGACCCGCTGCACAGAGGGTCCTCCTTGCTACAGACTACACGGTCGGGTGAGGCGTACTGCCGGCGGGTAGCGAAGCAACAAAGGTGAACCCATCTGATTGCAAGAACGGAAAGGTCACATTCTAATCACGTGGGTCGAGAATTCAGCCTAACCGCGCTCGGATGGAGGCGGAAAGTGCGGCGCCCAGTGGCTGATCCAAATGTGCGCGGCAAACGTTTCCGCCCTAAACTTGACAGCGCCGCAATGACGAACCCGAGCGTGATGTTTAGCACGCCTCGAGAGGCAGTGACCCAATCGAGAGGCTTGCAGCAATCGGTCTCGCACGCCGCCGGCCCCACCAAACCGATGTCCGGATAAAGATTATCCGCCTAACGCGACCTGGCCCTATGCTCTGCCGCAGCCTCGCGAAAGCATCGTAGCTTGCCTGGCACCACCGGGTTAAGGCAACGGTGTAACCTTGCCCGAGGGATCGACACTGAAACGGCTCTCGCTTCCGCCCTTGCTGCCTTCGCCCATCCAGCTTCCGTCCTTCTCCTTCGTGAGGCCAGACATCATGCTGTATCCGGCGACGCCCGCGTCATAGAGGGCTTGCTGTTGAGTCACGCCGGTGGGGGCAGTTTTTCCCGGATCAGGCGGGTTCGATTGGGCAATAGCTGCAGCCGATGATGCGGTGAGTAGCAGTGCCGTTAAGGCGAAATTAATGGTCCGCATAGCGTTTCCTAATCAAACGATTGGCTCCGCGTCCCCTGACGCGCGTATGACAGTTATTCCTGCCGAGGATAGATGGGAGGGGTCTTATCACCGAAGATTTGTAACGAATGCTCTCTCGTTCGATCGGCCTAACAAGCGCTCTCGCAGAATGCAGTCTTCACGGGTTCATCTGACGCGAGCGGTATGAAGAAGCTAGCGCCGACGAAAAGCGGCGGTCTGTCTTCGCACTTTGATGACGTCGTTGTCCCTTCCGGGAGGCGGCGAGATGCCGGTCGCGTCGGCTTTCCCGTTCGCAAATTGCATCGTGCGTCAGCTGAGGCAGTCCATCGGGCCACCTTAGCGGCCGAGATCGCGCTGCTGCTCGGAATCCCATGCTCCCGGCTTCCCGCTCTGGTTCAGTTCGGTTTAGTCGGTATCATCTTCCTCGGTTCGCGCTGCCCGGCGCGCTTCTCTCCGCCGCTCGCTCGTCATTGCGGCGGCCCGGCGTTGCATTTCCTTCTGCCGCTGGAAGTGAGCCTCCTCGAGCCCAGCTAGATCCTCGGGCGTATAGTACTGATCGAACTTCCGATGTCTGCTCGATACAATTTCTCAAGACATTGTCGCTTGCGGCCTATATGCTTCGACGTTGAGATGATGACATCCGCATATGCGCCAGGTTGTCACGACGGCTGTAGCTGTTTGGAGCTGATGATGGTGGGACGCCTTCAAGGAAAAGTTGCGCTTGTAACTGGCGGTGCGGGAGGAATCGGAGCGGCCATCGCCGAGGCCTTCGCGCGCGAGGGCTCGGATGTCGCTATACTCGATTTAAGGATCGATGACGCTCAGTCGGCGGTAGATCGTATCGCTGCCCCTCACTGCTTGCACAAGAAGTCTTGAAGTCAACACGCGATAAGGGTGCTTCTCGCGTGTTGATAATGTCGAGTTAAAGGCTCGCTGATCGTTATAGCGAATCGACTTCGTTTTAACGCTAGGCTCCCGGCGGCGATAAGGCTCTTATGTTGCGGTGCAGCATGAAGGGAGCTTCCCGTGCCCGTATTTGACGCGATTAACGCTGATCTCACGACTTTTACGCACTTGGCGGCAAACTATCGTCAAGCCTGGGAAGACCGCCGCGCAACTCGTCGGGAGTATTTGCGGATTGCAAATGAACTCTCGATGTATACTGACCGCGAGCTTGGCGAGCTTGGATTTGGCCGTGCAGATATTCACGCCATTGCTGCAGGCACCTATCGTCGATGAAGACAGAATGATGGCGCGGTCGCTTCTTGGTTGACCATGGAGGCCTGAGTTCGCTCCTATCGCTCTAAGGGCAGAGGAGAACGCTTTTGCGTCCGACAAAAATGTGACGTGCCGGTCCTAGCCCTCGTGGCTTGATACTCAAGCGCGCGGTCTCGTGCTACGGCCGCGCACCTGTCACACAACCCGCCGAGGAGCATTCTCCACGAGCGCTATCGTCGCTGCATCATCGGGCAGATCCGGCGTGCCCTCGAACAGTGGTAAAGGCAGCGCAGCATGCGGTCTGCTGGCCTCGCCAGCAAGATTGATCAGCTCCATCGTACCATCCTGCTTCTCACCCGTGAGCCCCACGCGCAGGGATCCGTTTGGCAGCGGTCTCTGCAGCCCGCATGCCTCGCCCCACGCCGCGCGCAGCCACACCTCGCGCTCCTCTTCCGTCGCCAGAATAACCGGCATGGCTTGGGGATGCACAACGCCAACCTCGGCGTTGGCTTCAGTGGTCAGGAATCCGAAAAGATCTGCGGTCACCTGGCCTTCCTTAAGCTCCCGAACCGACGTCCAGCGCGTCCAAATGCCGGCGAAGAAGGCAAGCGGCCGATCCTCACCCAAAGCGAACCAGATGGGCTGACGGGACCCGCCCGGCGTCAGTTCGTTTTCACTGAAGCTGGTGAACGGCACCAGGCACCGGCTTTCCGGGTTCAGCCACCGTCGCCAATGGGGCGATTTGACGTTGCGAATGTTGGTCACGCCACTATCGGTCTTCTTGCCCTTTAGCGCGAAGATTGGTGAGGGCATGCCCCAGCGCGCCAAAGCCAGCTCCCTGCCATCGGGAGCTTCCCGCACGATCGGTGCTCCGTAGTCGGGGAAGATACCTGGCAGCGACGGCATATTGCCGGTCCTATCGGTCATTGCCTTGGCTAGATCCCGAATCGCGGCCTGACCTTTTGTGACGCTATAGAGATTACAGATATCGATGCTCTCCAGTTGGTAGTTGGCAGTTGGCAGTTTGACGCTATTGCTCCCCTAATAGCTTAACATCAGGTGTCCGGCGCTCTTTACTTATTGAGGGCCCGAGACGGTCATCGCCGGCACCGTCCCCATCGCCTCCAGCTCTGGCGGAAGCTCACCATCGTCATCGAAATCAATGGCCAGATCGGCTGTCGGCTCGACCAACTCCGCCGCGGTGAACTCTATCAGCGCAACAACATGCGCCGCATTCACGGTGGCCAAGGTCGCACCGGGGATTGGAGCGCCCAGGTAGTGTTTGGACTGCCAAGCCCGATCGACGCCCTGGGGTACGCCTGCGCTGTCGAGCAGCACGTCGATGAGTTGCGTGCCCTCCGACGATTGAGCGACGGCCGTGATAGAGGTGACCCGCATTACGTCACCCGTCGTCAGGAGCAACCCAAACGAGCCGCGCTCGCCGATCATGCGTCCGGAGAACCACGCGGGTAGAAGCTCGGCCGCGTGATTGGGATCGGTGATGCGTGTCCAGGGCAACGGATTCGTCTTTCTTTTGCGTCGATTCAAGCCTTCGCAGATAATCGTGGTCGGCGATCATAATTTGTAAAGGGGAGAAAGGACGCAAAGTCGCAGCTTGCAGCCCTTTGTGGAATGCAATTTCCTCTATTTCCCGACGGGTTTGAGCGATTTCGAGCGGGCCAAAAGGCAAAGTCTAATATTGCAGCTTTCCCCTCTCAGTTTCGCACAAGCTGAGCCGATGGAAAACCGTTTCGCGCGTCTCTTTTGATGCTGAACCATCGTCAGCTCCTCGGTTCCGAAAGCTTGCTTATTCCCTGGTGGCAGATCATCCGCCCTCAAGGAGTGCTGGAGGCCACACAATGACGAAGCGCTCGAAGACCGTTTCCACCTCGTCATGCATAGCGAAGCCGCACTGATGTGACTGACGCGCAAAAAATCGCTGATGTTCAGCAATCCAGCTGGAGCGAGTCCGATCTCTTTCGCCTTCATCGAAAGCGAAAGCGTCGTCGACCGAGAGTAAGGTCCCGAGCCTGAGCTCCGTTGTCCTCCAGATGCATTTCGGGTGACCCTCCCCATCCGTAAGCACAACGAAACCACCGATTTCAGGTATCGGCTTACCGTTAGTCAGGTAGACTTCGAGCAGTCCGGCCGTCGCGCGTTTTCGGCCAATGACGACCAGTTCAGCAAGTTCCGTCGCCATTGAGGGTGTATCGCCCAGCGCGACGACCTCATAGCGAGCATTGCCGCGCTTGGTAGCTCGACAGAAGGAATTCCAGAAAGACTCTGTCTCATCGGTTTTCATTTACGAATTCCAGTCGTCTGACGGCACGCCTTGCCCGTTACTGGCGCGACTGATGCGTGTCGGCTTCCACAACAGCCATAGATCAACGCGTGAGAGATGTAATATCACGTATTGACCTCACGGTTTCGTATAGTGCGATCAGCGAGTTAGCTTAGACTGGGCGGTTCCAGGGCGAGCTGCCATTCGGATTGCAAATGCTCAGTGCGCAATCCAATGATATCGATACGTTAGCGCTGCGGGCCAATTTAATTAATCCGACGTCAAAATGGACTGCACTGTTTCGGCATTGACTTGCATCATCGACCTTCTGCCTCGCTCGCCGCCGCAAGCAGCGCCGCCGCAAGCAAGCGGGCCTGTCCCACAGTCATGCCCACATCGTCGAAGCTGACCGGGGTCGCCAGCACGATCTCCCGTCCGATAGTCTCGATCTCGATCTTGCCGACATCTACTTCTACGGTGCGCGCTGTCATCGCCGTGCTCCCATAGTTCTCGGAGACCGTCGCAGGTGAATGCGGCTTGGGAATGGCGCAGTTGGCCTCCGCTGAGGTAGCTGGACCACGATGGTTAATCACAAACTCGTGGCACAGCATCACACTCGCGGTGCCCGAAAACCCAAAGATTCACGCGTTGCGAGCGGCTTGTAGAACAGTGCTGATGCAGCGAAAGCACGTCGTCCTGATCTGGTTATGGCAACCTATCTGCCTGACGCGATCTGTGAATTATGGCCAGAACTGCCGCCGATCGTCCGCCGCCTCGTGACCGTGCTCCCGCGCCAGGAGCAGTTTTGGGACGCTTCCCGCTTACCCAGGTGCCGCAACTCGCTGCCGCAGCCTCGGCCGTTCCAGAAGGTCCTGGGTGGCTTTCTGAGTTGAAGCTGGATGGCTATCGACTCCTCGTCTGGGTCGACCACAGCCGCGTGCGTCTCGTCACCCGCAGTGGCCATGACTGGACTGAGCGCATGCCGGCCCTTGCCAGGCGCTTCCAGGCCTTACAACTGAAAACCATATTGATTGACGGAGAGCTCGTCGCGCTTCGAACAGATGGCGCACCAAGCTTCCACGATCTGCAGAACTCCCTGACGCATGGTCGGGACCGGACCCTCCACTTCTACTCATTCGACATCCTGCATCGGAACGACTGGGACCTGCGGGATTGCAAGCTCATCGATCGGAAGCGCGTCCTCGAGGGCGCACACAAGTGGGGCGGCTACCTGCGCTTCACCGAGCATGTCGATGGTGATCCCGCCGCTCTTCTCGCCGAGGCGCGTCGCTTGAACCTAGAAGGCATCATCGCCAAACGCGCCGACGCTGCATATCGACCTGGCCGGCGGCCGAGCTGGTTGAAGATCAAAGCCATTGGCCGGGAGGACTTCGTCGTTCTCGGGCGGATGCCTCCAGGCGGTTCACGTCAAGGTATCGGGTCGCTCGTTCTCGGCTTCTATGATCCGCTCGGTCGCTTGCACTATGCTGGGTCAGTCGGAACGGGCTTCTCCGATCGTG
>NZ_LMUQ01000043.1:53678-80687 GCF_009765865.1 Acidisoma sp. L85 | reverse complement strand
CTAGTTGTCGAAGTCAGCTTCACCGCCTGGTCAGGCGAAGGTCATGTCCGCCATCCCGTCTACCTGGGACTACGAGAGGACAAGGTCGCAACTGAGGTCGTCATGGAAGTTCCGGATCCGACGGCTGAACGGCGAGCAGTGACACCTGTCGCTTCCGCTAGCGAAAGGTCTGTGGGCTCGTCGCGTTGGAAAGGTGCAGTTCCTCCACAACGCAAACGAGCAACCCTGGGAGAAGCAACATGATCGGGCCTCCGTCCGGAGATATGGACAACGCGACCGGAAGCAATGCCTTTGCGGAGGGGCTCGAAGAACGCGCACGTGGCGGCCCGCGCAGCAGCTGTCCTTATCCAGGGGGATCCGGCGAATGGAAAGATTGGATGGACGGGTGGGATGGCGAATTGTTTGCGCCAGGCTCCTGACGGCTCCATTTGATTGCCGCCGTAGAATTGGATGGAGGCCGCTATGACGCGGACCGACTGCATTAGACGGATCGAGCTGCAGATTGAAGCCCTCGTTGGTCATATTGCAGATCCGAAACGGGCCGAGCTTCTCCAAGCCGACGATCGGCCTGGGGATTTGCTTGGGCGTCTTTCGCGCAAGCTTGATGCAAAGAGGGGCAGCCTCGGGCGATGCAGCAGAGGGAGGCGCTCTCCATCGAAGTCTCCCGCATATTTGCAAGGACAAGAGCGCCAGCAGCAGGGCTAATCTTGGAACCGCGTGAAGGACGTGCAGACAATGAGGCGGTTCATTGTCTGAGCAAGGTCTTCCGCCTGTTGCATCGTCGTCCCAGGCGTTAGCTCGAGCCCCACGAAACCGCTTCCTCGCGGCTCTTCTCCTTTAAGCACTTCCGACACAAGCCAAGGTTCGCCCGAGGCGTTTTCCTTAACCCTGAACCGGTGTTCCGCCCGAGTTGTTCTGGCCATGTTGCTCTGTTTCACGAGGTCAGGAAGCATCGGCCACTCGGCGCAGCTCGTCAATTTCCTCCCGCCATTCCTGGACCAATTCTGGGGCAATGGCTGTATCGGCCTCCAGTTTGGTCAGCCGTCCCAGCTCCTAAGGATGAAGCTCCCACTCTCGCACCGTCAATTTCGCGCGCATCGCATCGGGAGACCGCGTTTCATCAGTCAATGGCCTCTCCTCAGGGGACGCCCTTCCCGGGAGTTCGGAGATGCCAGCCTGGTCGAGCAAGCGATCGTGAGCAGCATCGTGCCGCAATTAAGGTATTAAGGGAAGGCTACGATGAGCCCAACGGCGTTTGCCGCTCAGGAGGGCCGTGGCTTTGTATATCCCGCTGGTGTCTTTCGTCATCGCCCTCGTCGCTTGCTTCCTCGCGCTCGACTACATAAGACGCCGCGAAGTTGCGCAGACGAAGGAGCCTGCACATGTCTCCAAAAGACAACTCAGGAAGATGCGCCGCTGTCACCGTAGTATTTTCCGGTAGATCACTGCAGCGGCGCGGCAACAACGGCTAGCGCTTCTCCTCCGCCCAGGGTCGAGCGATGAGGAATTGCCGCGGCGCCAAGTGCTGCTTGGACTGCCATGCCAGATGGACGCCCAGTGGCACTGCTGCGCTAATCGAATAGCACGCCGATAAATTGCGTCCCTCTGACGATTGGGAAACGGACGTGTAATGGAGGTGCCCCGCATTACGTCACGGGTTGTAAGGAGCTATCCGGATTCATCCCCCATCGACGCGCGCAGTAAAACAGCCACAAACGCGCCAGGGGGTACGCGCTGACGATCACCCCCGCGCAACGGTCCGTGCAGGCTGTTGAAACCTGCAATCTTGTGGCGTTTAACACAGAGCGATCTCTGCCAGAGCGAGACCACCGCAACGTCCCACAGGAATTCCTGCAGGACGTTCCGTAGATGATCAATCAGTAAGGAAACCGGAGTCTGGGTGCAGGTGGATCTACTTACCTTTCCCGCCGTGGCCAGACGAACCGTGACCGCTTGAGCTGCTGCTACCGGACGGGCCGCTGTGACCTTTGCCCGACGATCCCTTAGAACCCGAACTGCTTCCAGTTCCTGAGCTAGAACCACTCTTGCCGCTTGAGTTGCTGGAGCTGCCTTTGCCCGTTGAGCCGGAAGGCCCGCAGTGACTGCCGCTCGCTGAGCCACCCGAGCCGCTGCCGCTGCCATTCGACGATCCGTGGCCATGGCCTTGACCTTTTCCTGAGCCGCCGGAACTTCCACCTGAACCGCTTGAGCCACCGTTGGATCCGCCGCCGCCAGGTCCGCCAGATCCCGAGCCGCTGCTCGAACTACCGTGGCCATGGCCATGGCCGTGGCCGGAGCCTTTGCTGCCCCCACCCGAGCGACTACCACCCGGTGCGGAGCCGCGGTGATGGCCGCCATGGTGATGGGAAGGCGGGGTTGTTGGCGGCGCCACAGGTGTTGCCGGAGGTGCGACTGGTGTGTTCGGAGGTGCCACAGGGGTTGTCGGCGGCGCGGCCGGCGTCGACGGCGTGCTGGGATTGGCTGCTGGCGGCGACGCGGGCGCAGATGGTGTTGCTGTAGGGCTTGGAGGGGTTGTCGTAGCAGCCGGCGTTGAAGGCGCTGAAGTGGTCGCTGCTGGAGTTGCAGCGGGAGCACTGGCAGCCATCGCTGCGGCACTCGCAGCAGCGTTCGATGAAGGAGTCGCGGCCGTAGGAGTAGACGAAGGAGTCGCAGCCGCAGGGGTGCCGGAGGTGGAAGCCACAGTAGTGCTTGTGGCGCTCGCGCTATGTTTCGCGGCCGCGTTGTTGAGGGCATGAGCCGTATCTGAGTCACCCGCCCTCACAAATCCGTAGTATGGAACGCATCGAAGGCCGTAACGGACATCATGTGACGGCTTCTGGAGATAACAGCGGCGAAGATCGGTTCCATTTGGCGAAGGGGTTGCAGCCATCACGCCTACGGACGCGCTCGTCGCCATCAGCGCCGCAAACAGCGCGATACATCCTGTCTTGGAATTTATCACTTTTCTGTGTCCTACTGCATCTGGAAGATTCGCATTCCAATTCGGAATTGCGTCAGGACACAGTTTAGAACTTGTTTAACGGGCTACATGCCCGCACTTCAGGCGACCCCGCTCGATCAACACCTAAAGGTAGAATTGGCTACTTGTTCAGGTCGTTGCTTCATAACAAACTCGTGATCTTGCGTTATCCTGTTTCACAAGTCGCGAAGCCGCAGCGCCGATGTGACCGCCGATTTGCCCCGCGGTCATGAAGACGTTGAGCCGGTGCCGCGTGCATCGGTGCCGGCTTAATTGGGCTGCCGCCCTTCAGGCGTACGTGTTTCCGCGCAAGTCATCGGCCGTATTCTCTCTAGAGCCACGGTAAGCCGCGAGTTGATGATCGACGGTGTTGAGCGGCATCGTCAACCGTCATGTGCTGCAATGGCGAGACGCGCGCAGATGTGCCAGTGCTGTTGAAACCCTTCTCGTTTGCAGCGCTCTCGACGCTCATCGTGCACCTTGCGGGAGACCGCGGCTCTCGCAGGTGAGCCGCTCACGAGCCCACTACTTCATCAGCGGCGGAGCACTTCTAATATCTTTTGGGTCGAGAAGGCTTGCTGAAGAACAGGGCGAGCGGGTCCAAAGCCGCGAGCGCACCTGGGATTAATCGGGAAACAAGGGCTCACAAGGCTGTGAGCGCAAGGGTGGACGAGCGGCCCAGTGAATTCCCGCCCGCGTCTCAGTCAAGTCGACGAGACCGGCAACTTTATCTACTAATTTTTTTGGCCGCTTTCGAATGAGGTGGCGCCGTTAGGGCGATTGCTGCAGAGCGTCTTCTAGCACAACAAAGTTGTTGATGGTGGAGGTGACAGAGGCGTTAATCTCGCCCCGGGCAGCCGCAAAAAAGAAAGGGTTGCTGTCGTCGCTGAAGCTGGTGACAACACCGCCGTCCTCGTAAACGGCGTATATTTCGAAATACACGTTTTGATCGGCGGCTATGCCCTTCTTCGACCAGCCCCATTGCTCTGATAGCACCTGCTGCACTTCGGCCGACACACAGGGGTGCCCTCTGGTGAGCGTTGAGGCTTTCTCGGTCATGAAGGCCAGGTAACCACTTTCCCACAATGCTTGATCGCTTCTGACCACTGAATTGCGTCGCTGTACTTCGGCAAGGGATACCTGCCAACCTCCGCCCGGGAGGCTGTGACCCTGATCGTTGGGATCCATGAGCGAGCCAAATATGTGACCTCGGAATTGGAAAACGATGTGTTCCGGGACAACGATCGGTCCCTTGCTGAAGAGCTCATGCCAATCCGCCGGGTCCAGCCTAGAGGCGCAAATCTCGACTGCGCCAGCGCGGGCGGAAACTGTTCCACCCAGAATCAGCAATAGTGCGGTGGGGGAGAAGATATTGCGCGTCCTCAGAATGATTCGCTTCATGACGGCCTTCGCGGTGTATCGAGGCTAGGCGGGGGTGTTTACTCGCCGTGGCGTGCTGCCGGCAATGTCTATGCCAGGACGCAGCTTGGCATATCGCAGGCAAGCCGTCAGACGTCGATAATGGCGGTCGCCATTCCCGCCGAGCAGCGGCGGTTCGTGATAAGAACGTTGATTACTTTGACGGATTGAGTTCTTTTGAGACCTGCCGAGCGACCGACGGCGTCCTTGACCTTCGGTTCTGAGGTATCCAGCATTCCTTGAACAGCTGCAGTCTCAGGCTACTACACTGTGCGGGCAACGCACTTCCCAACACGGCCAACAAGCAATAGCAATCACTGTCAGTATCTCGAGTAGGCGAGCGAACTTGGCTCATGACCTTTGCTGATGATATGGCATCACTCAGCAGCAGCGGCGGCAATTTTCGGTCCGAGGCCCGATAGCTGCTCGATGATCATGTAGACCACGGCAGAGTCCATCTCACCCTTGCCTTGCGCCCGTGCCGCCCGCAAGATTTCCAGTGCGGCCGCCGCCACCGGGGCCGCCGCGCCAACCGCGTCAGCGAGCTTGAGGGCGGTAGAAAGGTCCTTGTGCATATTATCCGCCGAGAAATGCGGGGAAAAGTCGTGGGCAATCATGCGGGGCCCGCGTGTTTCCATAGCGCCTGTTCGCGCGCCCCCAACACTGGTGATCTGCCGCACACAGTCGGCGTCAATCCCTGCCTTACGGGCGAGGACAAGCGCCTCGGCCACGGCCTGGATCGCCACACCCAGGATCAGGTTGTTCACGAGCTTAAGCGTGGAACCCGCGCCCGGCGGGCCAGCATGCACGATGACTGCCGATAGCTTTTCCAGAAGCGGCCGTACACGGGCCAAAACATCCGCCTCGCCCCCCACCATGATGCCGAGCTTAGCGGCTTCAGCGACCTTCGGATTGCCCGTCACCGGTGCATCCAGCATTGCCACGCCCCGATCTTTCGCGTGCGCCGCGATCATGCGGGAGACCTCTGGCGTTATCGAGCCCATGTCGATCAAGATCGTGCCAGGAGCAGCGTGAGCCAGAATGCCATCAGCGCCGCTGATCACGACCTCAGATGCGGCCGCATCGGTCACCATGGTCAGAATTACGTCGGACTGACGGCTAAGCTCCCCAATGCTAGCGGCCCAAATGGCGCCCGCCGACACGACAGGATCAGCCTTTGCCTTGGTGCGGTTCCAGACCGTCAGTGTGAAACCGGCGCGCAGAATGTTGAGGGCGATGGGCGTTCCCATCAGGCCGAGTCCGATAAAGCCGACGCGCATAGCGATCATCCCTTCTTTGAGGATTTGGTTAGCTCCCGCCCAGCGGGAGCCAATAAGTACCAATTCGTCCGCCCAGCGCAACCGCTCATGATCGGCGGGGCGCGCTCTATTCCCCGAACATATACTTGCGAACGTACAGGATATGCTCGCGAAGCTGCGTCCGTGCAGCATCACGGTCCCGGTCGATGAGACTGGCTACGATGTTAGCGTGCTGCGCGTGAAGCGCACGGCGGTGTTCCACCGTCATACTGCGGGCCTTGAGCTGACCCCATTCGCCCCTGGTCCGCACAACAGCAAGCGCCTGCGCCATAGCGACGATGGTTTGGTTGTGCGTCGCCTGCGCAATAGCTTCGTGCAGCGCGCCGTCCCAACGTTCGAAATCCTCAACCGTCGTTGCGGTCTCACCGCCGCGAAGGCACTGCGCCAAGCGGTCCAGATCGACCTGCGTCGCGCGCGCAACCGCCAAATGTGCAAGCTCGGGCTCAAAGATCAACCTGCACTCGACGACGCCAGCGGGGCTCAGCGAGCCAGCGCTCGGCAGGAATGCAGAGGTCACAGAGGAGGCATCGCCGGCCTTGAAGGTGCCACGTCCAACATGGCGGATGATAAGCTTTTCCTGCTCCAGAACCTGCAGGGCACGGCGCACGGTATTGCGGGCGACCCCATAAGTCTCCCCCAACTCGCGCTCGGTCGGCAGCTTGTCACCGATGCGCCAGCGGGACGAGCCGATCTCCTGCCCGAGCAGCTTGCGCAGCGACTCGGCGTCGCCTCGCGGGGGGCCATTCACGGGACCCGAAGGCTCGCGATCACGTGCTTCAGAACTCATGGCATAGACTTGACACTGCTAGGCCAATCACTGCAACTTGGTTTTCGATTGGGAGCCCAAGCGTCGAGATTGGTCTAGATTGGATCACCAATGAAACTCGCAACAATCCTTCATGAAGGGCGACCGACGGTCTGCGTCGTCGATGTCGAAGATGGGCTGTACTGGTCGTTGGACGAGGCGATCCCCGGCCTACCGGATCGCATAAGCGGCGATATGGTGTCGACAATCGCACATCTGACCCACGTCTCTGGGATCGCCGCGCCCACCGGCGGTGGACGTGCACTAGAGGATGCCCGGCTGCTCGCGCCCATACTGGCGCCCCCGCATAACATCATGTGCGTCGGCAAGAACTATCATGCGCACGCGCATGAGTTTTCCCGAAGCGGGTTTGATGCGGGGTCAACCGCTGCCGACGCGGTCCCGGAATATCCCATCATTTTCACCAAGCCTTCCGGCGCGATTTCGGCGCACGGCGATGATATTCCGCTGTGGCCCGGCATCGATGCTGCCGTCGACTACGAGGCGGAGCTCGCGGTTGTCATTGGCCGCGGCGGCCGCGGCATCGGCCGCGCAAATGCGTTGGCACATGTCTTCGGCTACACCATCCTTAACGACGTCACGGCACGTGATCTGCAGCGTCAGCACAAGCAGTGGTTTCTCGGCAAGGGGATCGACGGGTTTGGGCCTATGGGCCCATGGATCGTCACCGCCGATGAGATCGACGGTAGCGATCTTCGTGTTACGTGCCGGGTCAATGGTGAAACGCGCCAGAACGCGACTACCGCGGACCTCATCTTCGATGTGCCCACCCTCATCGAGACGATTTCTCGATGCGTCACACTTTGCCCCGGAGACGTCATCGCTACCGGCACGCCCGAGGGCGTCGGCATTGGCTTCAACCCACCGCGCTTCCTGGGCGACGGCGACGTGATCGAAGTGGAAATCGCTGGGATCGGAGTTTTGCGCAATACGGTGCGGCGGATGCCTGGCGCCACGCCAAAACCTTCGCATGCCGTGTTGGAAGCGAAGTAAGGAAGCGACGATGATCGAACAACGCAATGATGGCCGCTTCGTCGAAGAACTGGGCGGTAAAGGCGAGCTGCTTATGTTTGTCCACGGCCTCGGCGGCAGTACAAATACATGGTATCCGCAGGCGCAGGTCTTGAAGCGCGATCTTCGTCTTGTTGCATACGATCTCCCTGGCTCGGGGCGCACCTCGCTGCGCGACGGTGTCACGATCGACAGCTTGGTTGCCGACCTTCATGACGTCGTTGAACAGGCTGGCGGCGGCCGTGTCCACCTCGCCGGCCACTCACTCGGCACGATCATCTGCCAGCATTATGCGGCGCGCTATGCCGATAAGGTCGCGAGCCTGGCGCTCGTCGGCGCCTTTCCGGAACCCCCCGAACCCGCCCGCAAGGCTTTGCGAGACCGTGCGGCGAAAGTGCGGGCGGAGGGCATGGTGGCGATCGCCGACGCCATCGTTGCCGCCGGGACCTCGGATGATACGAAAGTAAATCAACCGGCCGCGGCCGCCTATGTGCGCGAGAGTATCATGGGGCAACCCGCAGAGGGTTACGCGCGTAATTGCGAAGCCCTGGCGGCCCTGAGCCGCGCCGATCTCTCAGCGCTGCGCTGCCCAGCCTTGCTGCTGACCGGCGACCAGGACCGGACGGCGCCCCCAGATACGGCGTCCGCACTGGCCGCCGCCATCCCCGGTGCGGAACTTCGCGTGCTGGACGGCTGCGGCCATTGGGCGACGATTGAGCGCGCCAAACAGGTCAACTACGCGATGACCCTCTTCTATTCGCGACAGCGATCATCTCAGGCCGCCTAGTCGGGTCATGGGCCGTATCTTCATCTGCACGACCTGCAACCGCTACGCAGCGCCGCCTATGAGAGAGATGACACCCGGGGAGCGGCTGGCACGCGCGGTGGAGGTGGCGGCCGGCGGTTCGATCGCGGTGCGCATGGTCGAGTGCCTGAACACCTGCCCTAATCCCTGCGCCGCCGCATTGCGCGAACCCGGGAAGACTGTAATCCGATTTGGCGGTTTGGTGCCCGAGGATACGCAGGCTCTGATCGAGGCTGCCGAAATCTACGCCCAAAGCCCCGATGGGGAATTGTCGCCAACAGCATTGCCTGGACGGCTACACGCAAAAGTCGCGGGCCGCGTTACCTTGGGCGTCTCTGAAATGGCGAGAGGCTGATAAGACGGACTGGCGGCCAGAATTGGGGGAAATGAAAATGGCGAAAACGCTGTTCACGAACACGATGATTTTCGAAGGCACAGCCAAAGAACTGTTGCCCGGCGAGGTGCTGGTTCAGGGCAATCGCATTTACGCTGTGGCAGCGCCAGGCGAGAGCCTGCCGCGCGAGGGCGCGCAGGTGATCGATGCCGGCGGGGCCACCCTGATGCCCGGCATGGTCAACACCCATGCCCATCCGACCTACAACAATGGCACCACCGTCGCTGAGCTCACCGCTCTTCCGGTCGAGGAGCATGTCCTTCTCAGCATGCATAATGCGAAGCTCGCGCTAGATATGGGCTTCACCTCCATTATCGGCGCCGCCTCCGCCAAGCCACGGCTCGACATCGTGATCCGCAACGAAATCAACAAGGGCCGCATTCCCGGTCCTCGGATGCTGGCGGGCTCGCCCGAATTGACCGTAACCGGGGGCCTCGCGGACGACAATCAGCTTGAGGCCAAACATCCTTCTGTCTCCATCATCTGCGACGGCCCGGAGGAATTCCGCAAGACGGTTCGCATGCTGATCCGCGAAGGCGTCGACCTCATCAAATTCAACAACTCCGGCGACAGCTTCTGCTATCCCCGTATGGCGGCCTATGACAATCCGATGACCGACGAAGAGGTCGCGGCGATCTGCGACACAGCCAACAACATTGGCAAACGGATTGCAGCCCACGCGCATGCCGACAGTTCCGTGCGGCAGTGCATCAAGCACAATGTCGAGTTCATCTTCCACGCATCTTTCGCTACAGACGAGACGATCGAGATGCTGGAGCGTGTCAAGCACAAGCATTACATCTCGCCTGCCATCGCGGCGCGCTATAACACGACATACGAGGCTAAAGACTGGGGCATCACCACCGATGTTGCCGAGATGATCGGCAACAAACGGGAGCTTGAAGAAGGCATCAAGGTGATGATCAAGATGCATGAGGCCGGGATCAAAGTCGTGCCTTTCGGGGATTATGGCTTTGCCTGGCTGCCCCACGGCACCGAGGCTCGCGACCTTGAGCACTTTGTCAACCTCTTCGGCTTCGCGCCGTGGGAGGCGCTGCGCGCAGCGACGGCCTACGGCGGTGAGGCGTGGGCTGGCAAGTCGGGCGAAAAAATGGGCCGGATCGCGGCGGGTTATCTCGCCGACATCCTGCTGGTCGACGGTAATCCCTTGCTCGACCTCAGCCTGATGCAGGACCGGCACTCTCTGCTCGCCATCATGAAGGATGGTCAGTTTCACAAGCGTTTCGAGGGTCGTGTCTCCGCCGACCGGCAAATGGCCGCGGACTAACCCCCGCGCAACACCAGTAGAAATGGCTGAAAAGGCGGAATCGGACGATGCAAAGAAGAGATCTGATGATGGGCGCGGCGGCAGCAGGTGCCGCCGCCATGGGCCTGCGCGTAAAACCTGCCGCCGCTTCAGATGTCGTGATCGGCCTCTCGAACGGCTACTTCGGTTCGGAATGGCGCAACCAGATGGTGGCCGGCGCGCAGGCGCAATTCGCCGGATATCAGGCCAAGGGCCAGGCGTCCAAGCTCGTGGTCCAGCAGGCCGGCGCCGACGTCAACCAACAGATCCAGGACATCCACAACATGATCCTGCAGGGCGTGTCCGTGATCACCATGGATGCGAACTCTGGCACTGCTCTCGGCAGTGTCATCAACGAGGCGAAGCGCGCCGGCATTCCTGTGATCGCCTTCGATCAGGCGGTGAAGAACAGATACGCGCTGAGCGTCACGGTCGATCACTACGCCTGGGCGACCCGCTATGCGGAATGGATCGCCCATACGTTGAACGGCAAAGGCAAAGTCGTCGTCATGGACGGCATTCCCGGCAATCCGGCCGCCGAAACCCGACGCCGTGCCGCGCACGACGTCTTTGGCAAATATCCCGGCATCGACATCGTCTGGTCCGGCTACGGCATGTGGGATCACGCCAAGGCGCAGAGCGTGATGGCGACGGTCATCGCCGCGCAGCCGCAGATTGACGGCGCCTTCGTGGAAGACTCGATGGGGCTCGGGGTTCTGCGCGCCTTTCAAAATGCGCGACGGCCGATCCCGGTAATGACGGGCGAAGCGCAGAAGGCCTTCTTGATTGCCTGGAAAAAGGAACTAGACAGCGGCACCAACATGCGCGCTTTCGCGCAGCCTAACCCGCCGGATATCAGCCGCAACGCCATCGGTATCGCGGTGCGACTGGCGGCGGGCCGCAAGCTCAAGCCCGTGCCGGACGGCGTCATCTACTATCCAATCCACCTTCAGGTGACCCGCGACAACCTGGATGCGACCCTTGCCTCGATGAAGGATCAACCTGACAGCTACTTTCTGGCAGAATGGTTCTCGGAACCACAGCTTGATGCTTTCTTCACCTGAGGGTCTGCCGGCAGCGCCGCCGACCGACGGGGAAATCGCACCCCCGCTCCTGATTGCGCGCGGGATCACCAAACACTTTGGTGGTGTCGTAGCGCTTGCCGGCGTTGATCTGACATTGCGGCAAGGCCGCGTCCTCGGCTTGCTAGGAGCGAACGGGTCGGGAAAGAGCACGCTGTCCCGCATCATCGCGGGTGAGTTGTCGTCGGGCGGCGGGGAGATGCATCTGGCGGGCGCGCCGCTGCGCCATGCCTCGCCGCAGGATGCCGCGCGCCTGGGCATTGTCATCGCGCATCAGCATCCAAGCCTGGCGCCCGACATGCCGGTCTGGGAAAACGTCTTTCTGGGCGCTGAACTCAGCTACGCTGGTGGTTTCATTGACCGCGCGAAAGCCCGACGCCGGACGACCGACGTGCTGTCGGAACTTGGCAGCCGGCTGGATATCGCGGCACCGGCAGGCACGCTGACTGCCGCCGGCCAGCAGCTGGTCGAGATTGCCCGCGCGCTCGCTCGCAGACCGCGAGTACTAATCCTCGACGAACCGACGGCGGCTCTTGCCGCCGCGGAAGTCGGGCACCTGTTCGCCGCGATCCGGCGACTGACAGAAGAGGGCGTCAGCGTCATCTTCATCTCGCACCGCCTCGCGGAGATCGACACGATCTGCGACGACATCCTGGTGATGCGCAACGGCCGGACGGCTGGTGCCTGGACGACCTCGGGGCGGCTGGACGAAGGGCGCATCCTCTCCCTCATGACCGGCGATCCGGATGCCGTGCTGCGCGAGATGGGCGAGCGAAGGATCGGCGAGCCTGTTCTGCGGCTGGAAGGCCTGCGCGCCGGTCCGGCCGTTCGCGGTGTTGATCTCGAACTTCGCCGCAGCGAAATCGTCGGCCTCGCCGGGCTGCAAGGTCAAGGGCAGGTGGAACTACTGGAGGCGATCGCCGGAGATCGGCGGATCGACGGCGGCACGCTTTGGCACAAGGACCGCGCTGTATCGCCCAGGCGGCCGAGGGACATGATCAATCGCGGCATCTGCTTGGTGCCGGACGATCGGCGGCGCCAGGGACTCTTTTCCGGGGAGACGGTCGGCGAGAACATCGGCTACGTCCTCCTGGCCCTCGCCCCACGTCCCTGGCACCTGCCCGCGGAGAAGCTCGC
Source organism: Acidisoma sp. L85 (assembly GCF_009765865.1). Lineage (GTDB taxonomy): Bacteria > Pseudomonadota > Alphaproteobacteria > Acetobacterales > Acetobacteraceae > Acidisoma. The sequence continues at coordinate 68,408 of NZ_LMUQ01000043.1, read as the reverse complement.
GGCCCTCGCCACGCGCGCGATCCGACGTCTGCTCATCAAGACCGACGGGCCGGACCAAACGGTCTCCGCCTTGAGCGGCGGCAATCAGCAGAAGGTCGTGATCGGAAAGTGGTTGGCAACTGATGTCGAGGTCATGCTGCTGAGTGACCCGACAAAAGGCGTCGACGTCCATGCCCGCTCCGAGATTTATGCCATCATTGGCGAGTTGGCCCAAGCCGGTACCGCGGCGCTCGTCTTCGCCTCGGATGTCCAGGAGCTGTTGCTGCATTGCGACCGCATCCTGGTCATGTACGAAGGCCGCATCGTCGAGGAACTGAGCGGCGACGCCATGACCGAGCCGCGCGTCATGACGGCGGCTTTCGGGAAAGCCGCCGGATGAGGGCGCTCCGCTACACCGGCATCCTGCCGAGCTTACTGATGCTCGTCGTCGTCATCGCTCTCAATGCACGACTGCAGCCGCATTTCTTCGGCCTGCCCTCGCTCGAAGACAATATCGCCACCCTTACGCCGACCATCCTTGTCTGTCTGGCACAAGCCGTGATCGTCCTGAGCGGCGAACTCGACCTCTCGGTGGGCGCTGGCGTCTCACTCATAAACTGTCTTTTGGCGACGGTTCCAATCTCGGCAGTGGGAGGCCCCTGGGGGCTGATGGGACTCGCGCTCCTCCTGGCGCTGGCATTGGGCGCGATCAACGGCGTCATTGTGACGATCTTCGGGCTGCCGTCGCTCATCGCTACCTTTGCAACCGCGGCCGTCTGGTTCGGCCTGGCCCTGGCCCTGATTCCGCAGCCGGGCGGTGAGTTGGATCAAAGTGTGGGTGATCTCTATTCCGGAACCGTCAGCGGCGTGCCGGTGCCGTTGTTCATCGTGGCGGGCGCGCTGCTGATCTGGACCTTGCTCGGACGCCATCGTCTCGGCCGGCGGATCGTCGCCGTTGGCAGCAATCCCGCGGCAGCGTTCCAGGCAGGAATATCGGTTCTTCGCGTCAAGCTCGCCGCCTATCTGGTCGGTTGGCTGCTGGTAGGCCTCGCAGCCATCGCAATTTCTGCGCAGACGCTGTCTGGCGACGCTCGCGTCGGCGACACCTATACGCTCACTTCGGTAGCGGCCGTCGTCATCGGCGGCATTTCACTCGCTGGCGGTCGGGGCACCCCTTGGGGCGCATTGGTGGGAGCCATCGTGTTAGGCATCGTTAGCAACGTCATTTACTTCGCCGGCATTCCCAGCATCTGGCAGGAATTCTTCAAAGGCATCGTAATCATGTCGGCGCTCGGTTTCATGGTGCTCGAACAGAAACGTGCGGCTGTGGCATGACGGCATTGCGGCTCGGCCGCCCTCTCCTCTTGCTGGCTTTGACGCTGCTGCTGCTCGCGGCCGGAGAGGTCTTGTTGCCTGGCTTCATCGGGCCAGGCCAAATCGCCAACCAGCTCAAAATCGCGTCCTTCCTTGGCCTATTCGGACTTTGTCAAACAGTCGTCATGGCAGCGGGCGGCCAGGGACTCGACTTATCGGTCGGCGCCATTGCGACCCTCGGCGGTATATTGGGCGCGGCGCTGATGAACGGCAGCAATGCCATGACCCCGATCGGGGCCGGCGTGGCGATCGGAGCCGGCCTCGCCGCGGGCTGTGTAAACGGCGTGGGCATCGCGGTGCTTGGCGTGCCGCCGCTCGTCACCACGCTGGCGCTTTCCAGCGTCATAGACGGCGGCCTGATTGTCGGCGTCTCCCTGGCCCATCCTGCGAATGGAGCCAGCCCTGGCCTCGTCGCGATGACGGGGCGGAGCTTCCACGGCATTCCCACCGTGGCCGTGCTCTGGGCCGTGATAGCAGCGATCGCCATTTGGCTGCTGTCGCGCTCGGCCTGGGGGCGACGGCTATGCCGCACGGGCGCTAATCCTATCACCGCGCGCCTGAGCGGAACTGACACAACGCGGGTCCGAATTGTCGCGTACATGATGAGCGGCGGCATTGCTGCCTTTGGCGGCTTCCTGCTGACTGGTTACGTTGGCCAAGCCTTCCTAGGGCTGGGCAACGCCTATGTGCTGACGAGCATTGTAGTGGCGGCAATCGGCGGGGTCGCGCTAGCGGGCGGTCGGGCGCCGTACGGAGGGGTCGCCTGCGCAGCAATCCTAATGACGGTGCTGGTGAGCCTTCTCACGGCCATCAACATCGGCGAGAGTGGACGCCAGGTGATCTTCGGCCTCACCCTCCTCTCGTTTCTTATGCTCGATCGCTATCTCATGCGAGCGCGTCACTAAGAAGGGACCTCTGGTTCAACCAAATCCCAACGATTGCCGTAGAGGTCCAAGAAGACCGCTATTGTGCCATAGGGCTCACGTCGCGGCTCTTCGACAAAGGTGACTCCCCTCGCGATATAGTCGGCGTAGTCGCGGGTGAAATTGTCGGTCTCTAGAAACAGGAATACTCGGCCACCACTCTGCTGACCGACAGCCGCGCGCTGTCGGTCATCGTCTGCCCGCGCGAGCAGAAGAGAAGCACCATCGCCTCGCGGTCCGACAATCACCCAGCGCTTGTCCACTGAGAGGTGCGTGTCCTCTCGCACCTCAAAGCCTAGTTTACCCACATAGAAGGCGATCGCTTCATCGTAGTCTCTCACGAGCACAGCTGTGAGCACCAAACGCTGTTTCATGGTTGTCGGTTTAATCTTCCTCGATGCGCCGGTGCTCTTGAGTGTTCCCGGTCGTCATTATTCAGCCCGATTCGGGTGACTGCCGTCACAACCAGCGTTGTGGAATGCGATTGTCATACGGATCTCTATGTCCGTCGACAATGCGGCATTCTGAAGTCGGCATCCCAACGGCCTGGCCGCGGAGTTCAACCAGAGCGGCGCCGCTCAACCAAACCGTCCACGAACAGGTCGAGCACTTGGCGCGGCTGGTGCTGCCTCCTCAGACCTGCGTCAGGTGCCTAAGCCTACACACGAGATCGTGGGCTGCCGCCGAATGGCTATTCTCCTCCGAAGAGCCTCATGAAGGATTAAGGCGGTTCGCCTCCTACTCCGCGAACTCTTCCCGAGGGCATGAGCATTCCGAGAATTTGACCGTCCGCTGTACAGAGCTGGCCTAACGAAGCTTAGCGATCCGCCCCCCTGTCGAAGCGGAATAGACCACTCCGTCGCGCGTGTAGGCAATTGCGGTGCCCTCATCGTCGCGAACAGACCATCTTGGCGGGGCGTGAGGCTTCATGAAGGTCTCCCGGGTCGAAAGCATCTTCATCCTCATCTGGTGCTTGATGACACGAGAAAAGGGGGCGTGAAGGATCGGCAGTCCCTCGGTCAATGATCCGCCCTCCTAAACGGTGACATGACGCGGCCTCTATCCGCCCCTAAATTTTGCTCGCCGGACGAACGACCCCGGCCGTCATCGGATGTGGCCGGGAGCCCGTCCGATGACGTCAAAGCGCTGATCGAAATGCTAGGGGTCGACAAAGCCCGATGAGAGACTTGCAAGATCCCTGGCACCCCGAACTCTCCATCCATAACCATCCATGTGGATGGAGAGTGTGGGCACTGTGCATAATCTTATTGAGCCCTTAGAATATTGGGGCGCTTTCACGGCGGTCGCCCTGGTGCCGCGCCTAAGTCTGGCTTAGATGGCTGTCGGGTGGGTGGGGACTGGCCAGACGGCAAACTGTTAAGGAAGACAAGCTCCATGCGTTTGCTGCCAATGATGATTGTGGCCGGGCTCCTGAGTGTTCCTGTTTCCCATGAAGCGGCGGCCAGTCCCGCGACACTCATCGTGTCGCGAGTAACTGTCGCCCTCAGCGATAGTTCGATCGAGAATGTCTACTATTACCGTCACCGATATTATCCTTATCGGTACAGGGGAGCGTACTACCGACACCGCTACTATCGCCATGGTCGTTACTACTACCATTGAGGACGAGGAGCGCTATCGGCTGGGCTAGTCACGATGGCCCTTTGACGGTTCGTGGTGTGGGCAGTTGCCGACAGAGCGCAAAGCTAGAGTGGGCTTGGGTTTCGAGCAGATCAACGGTTCCTCAGCCGTAGCTCCGGGTGGCGAGCTCGAAGCCGATAGGAGATCGCATCTTCGCACAGAGCATTTTAGGATTCAGTGGCCACCGAGATCGCTGACTCCGGATCTGTAATAAGATTCATAAGATTCTTAAGTGGCGAGCGTAGATCGCTTGGATCGTCCCCGCCGAAGTCAGTTCAAACACCGGCCAACATGACGTTAACCTCGGCCTATTGTTCGGCTGAGACCGTCTCAGTGATACGTGACCGGGTAGCCTCGATCCGCCCCCACGCCGTGGAACGCTGACCCGATTGAGCAGGATTGGCGAAATCTCAACTCCCAGATCTTGGTAATCCCCAACGGGTGCGCCGATCTGAGAGAACCCTCAGCATTATTGGTGGGTGTCTGAGTTGTAGACGCACCTCAGGACGCTACTGACGGTAAACGAATCCACCAGAGATCAAGAGCCCGACATCCAGACAGCGAAGGACGAGCTAACCCACGACGCCAGTGATTAGCGCGACGATCGGCGCTGCGGTCAATCCCAGCGCAACGACATGGTAAAGCAAACATGGTCGACGGAACATGGTGGCCCCCGCGGCCCGTTCGTATCCTCCGACCTGATGGCGCGGCTTGGGCGGTACTAATGTAGCGCCGAAGCGGATCGACCCGCGCGCCCCACATAGTTGGCGGCGTCCTCGGTCTGCAGCCAGCATGTATCCTCATCCATGGGTAGCATCCGACTCTAAACCTCCTCTGGAAGAAGAAAGCCGTAGCTCGACGGTGCGTCGGCCGCTGAACACTCAGTTGCTACAAATGGTAACCAGAATGCTGCCGTCAATCCGCATGGCGCGGAGGACGATATGGCAGCCGGACGAAGGTGGTGGCGCTTTGCCCGGCCTGACCCCTGGGCGAGGAAATCAAGCCTCTCAGGGCCGAGACCGATCTATCACGTGAAGTCAGCGCCCCGCGCAGGTTCGGGGATCGGGGGATCGAGACCTGAGTGCGCGACAAGGCGGAGGGCGGTAGGATAGCGCAAAGACTGGAGGCCGCAGGCAATGCGCGCAGAAGTCTATCGTGGCTACAAGCTTGAGATCCATCAGGAGGATGGCGCGTGGCTTGTCGAGATCGCCGGCACCGGGTGGCGGAGCATGCTGCACCGTGATGTCGAGAGGGCCCTTGATGAGGCGCGCCTATGGATCGACGCGAACAAGCCCAAGATTCGCTGACGATGTGAGCGCCAGGCAGGGCGCGGGACTGCCGACACACTGAGGGGGTCACATCTGTTGTCAGCCCAACAACTGTGAAATTCACGCACTGTCGTTCGGGACGGTAATTGCGGCGGTAGCGAATAGCTCATCGGATGGCGTGTTACAGTGACGCGCTATCGATCGCCCGTTGTTGCGCCCCCCGAACGCAATCATTCCGGAGCATTTGACAGAAACTCCCACGCTCGCGAATTCAGTGTTTTTACTGTCACTTGATTTCCAACCCCGTGAACTCGAACTTCATCACCACTTTAAGAATGAGTGTACGTAACACGGTCGACGCTTCATTGCGTCCCATTTTTGGATTGGAGCCGCGCCATCTCTGTCCCGGCCTGATGAGTGACTTCTTCGACTTCTTGTCCATTATGGGCTCCTTTGGAGCGGCCACCATAGCGCAGAAACGCCCTCGCGTTCCGACGCTGACGTCGGTCTACGCCGTTCCTGGAGCGTCATCAACCGAGTCTCGGGCCTTCCTCGCGCGCTCGAGGATCACAGCGTAGGCGCCAGCCGAGAGTTCGCCTCGGTCCAGCCTCGTGCGCGCAATTCCGGTCACTCGCTGAAATTCAACCTCGGCTATCGACGCCTTGATCTCATCTCGAGCGGTGGACGGTCTGGCATGCGGTCAACGACCCGCCGACTTGCGCGGATCAGGCGAGGCGGTCTCCTGCTTGTTCAAGCCCTTGTGTATCGCGAACACACCCTTCGCGAGCCACAACGCAGCTTGTGTTTGCTTGTGCACTACAAGCTGGGTGATCCTGGTCACGACCAGTGATATCCAGGCCTTGATGGCCGCGACCCGCCCTGCCGCGAGGCGACGTCCTGCGCATCATGCGTAGAAATCCACCGGCATCTATCGAACGGACTGAGCAAGCTCTGTAATCTCATGAAGCGTATGGAGGAAATGGCCTGGCGGAAGCGAAAGCGCACCCTCGAACGGAAAATCGAGCAAATGGATTAGGACCAGAATAGCCGCAACCGCCGCCGCAAAAGTCGCTGAGAAGCTCACGAGTGCCCGACCGCTCTCGACCCCTGCCATGCTGACAAACACGGCGAGGACAACCCCGAACGAGATCAGAAGTGCCCAGAGAAATATTGGCACGCCGCTGCCGAGCTGAAAGGTTCTAATCGTCCTCTGCGTGTGCGCCTGTTCTAGATAGCTGAGAATTTCTTGCCGAAGGCCGAGGTCAGCGGCATCCGCAGGGTGCAGCCGCGCCGTCGTAACGATGGCTGAGTGCAGCATGTCATCGACGCTGACGTCCTCACTCCGGGACGAGAACATCAGCGGCCATTCCTCATAGATGACCCCGTCGACGTAGACCTGTTCCGCCTTCAAAACTGCATAGGCCTGAGCTGGCGGCAGCGCCGAAGCTAGCACGCCCGCGTCTTCAAGCGCACTGCATTCCAGCTCGATAGAGCTTGCGGCAGCGTTGTAGTCGCTCCACACCTCACTGAATACAAAGGCAAGCAGAACGGCAAAGATCACCCCTAGCTGTAGGAAAATGGTCGTTCCTACTTCCTGATGTCGCCGTCTGACATCCACACGGACGCGGCGGTGAACAAGCGCGCCGGCCATGCCAGAGAGAAGCGTGCAACCGAGTATGATGGCGAGAGCGATCGTCAGCGACATGTTTCGCCTTTAGCATGGGCTGGAGGCGAAATCACTGCACGCCGTCTTGAGTTCGACGCGACCATACCCGCGGATCGAGCCCAAACCATAACGTCACCGCCAAACCAATGACGGCTAGGATGGCAGCCTGCACGAGTGTAAACTGATGAAGCACCTTGAAGATCGGACCGTACGTCAGACCGTGGATGACGGCTGAGCGCTATGAGCGCTATCCAGTCCGTCATCCCGTCGCCTTGGCAAGAGTGGTAGTGGTGGGCGAATACCGACAAGTGGCTCACGCGCGAGTCGCCTTCTGTCGTTCGCGTGGATTGCCTATCGCGGCGTCGCGAACCCGCGAATAGCCGTCCACGTGAGGCAAGGTGTCAGCGAACTCCACCCAAGGGAGCCGCAGTCCCCAATAAGCATGAGCCTCTGGATGAAATATCTCAGGGTGATCGAAGAAGCCGATCGTTACATAAAACTCGTCAGGAAGTGCCCGGTCACAGTAGCCGATCGAGGTTCCGCAAGTCGCGCAAAATGTCCGAACAACACCGTCCGCCTTTGAGAAGGTTTTCGGTTGTCCCCGCGTAATGTGGAACTGCCCAGGCCTAACTCCGACCCAAATGGTCAAAGGGCTGCCGATCGCGCGGTGGCAGTCGTCGTCATTACCTAGAAGGGCTGACCACGCAGCTCAGCGACAATCTCACCGCAGAAGCATGAACCGCTCTCGACATGCTTGCTCGTCATGGGTCGCCTCCTGCAGTCTCACTCCTGCACCGCCGCCCATTCTACGCGATGACTCGATGCCGGCTTCCTCGAGGGCCAACCGGATCGCGGCCACCGTTCTCTCATACAGGCCTTCGCTAGACGAGCGGGCAGATCTTCCGGCGCCAGCGAGAAACCTACTTGCCTTCCTGCGCTTCAAATTTTGGTTCGACACCACGTTCCTTTGGCCACTCTTTGCCGGAGGCCAGCTCACTCGCAAACCGAGCCTTGGCTTGTCGCCCAGCTCCCCAATCGCAGCAGATGCTTCATAAGGATCGAGCAGCCGGCGAAGCTCGGCGGCACAATCTTTCGCCCGCTGCTGCCAGTGAGCTTCCCTCTCGCGTTCTCGATCGTGATGAAAGGCAAGGACGTTCCACAAAGAGACTTGAAGACGAATGAAGGCCGCGCCGCGGGCGTCAATCTGTCCAGGAGATGGCGTAGAGGGAAAATGGTATTGCCCTCTTATGTATGGCATCGGCCGCTCGATTCAGTTCAAAGGGAGCATATTTGGGTCCGCCCCACAGTAAGAGCTCCCGTGGATGGCTTGACAGGAGGTTAGTGGGAGTGTCGGGCAGGGTCCAAACGGCGGTAGAAGCCAGGTCGTCCCCTGACGCGTAGATCTCCAGGCCGTTACCAGAAGTTCGAGGCGGAAGATCATCGCCTACTTCGTCGCCTTCTGGTGTTCGCGCCGTCCTCTGACAGCACACTCGCCTCCGATACGCTGCGCTTCGAGCAGTGCAGGCCCGACCATGCAAGGCGGCGGCCGGCCTCTCCATGTTCTGAGGGACGGTCGGGGGCCCCCGCCATGTTCTATCGCCATTTTGTCAATCATCCCCGGCCCGACCCCGTGACTATAGAAAAGTATAACGGGACATGATGGCATCCGCGGGCCGTTCTTGAGGAACATGGGCCTCTCGGGCACGACCAACAAGTCAGCTGCCGGTGTTACGATTTGTAGCAACTGATGCACGGAGGCCGTTACAAACAGCGGTCACCGGTTCCATTCGTCATCTGCGGACGGACGAGGATCTGGATGATACGAAACAGCGTCGATGTGGTGAATGCTCTCGGCGGATATCACACCCTCTCCACAGCGCTCAAATTGCACTGGCGGGCGGTCTACAACTGGACGCGGCCTGAACGTCGGATACCTGAGGAAATGCGGCATCACATTGCCGCCGTTCCTGGGGCTGAGCAAGCCGGCGTGACAATGGCCGTTCTCGCGTCATTGCCTTTTAATCCCAAGTAGCGTGCTCGGGAGCGGCCCCTGGATATGGCGCCGCCACGAGGCGCGTGGCCCAACTTACTTTGCGTTATCGAGATGAGATGGCACTCGAACTTTGAAGTGCATCCAGGAAGCGCCGCATTGACGCGGCGCTGCGATATTTTCGCAAGACGTTGAGGCGGAAAGGGATTTCATACCAAAGGGCCCACGGCGCCGCCGGCCGGCCCAGGTTGCGCCGGATGTTGCTCAGATAGCGAACATCCCTTCTATCGTTGCGAAAGGCCGTTATCGGCAGGAATTTGCGACGGCCACAGTAGTGTCTGACTGCCGCGTCCTTCCAGGCGCCGGTGAACTTCGCACCAGCCTGCATGTTATAAGTCACTGGCAACTTGAGCCATGCTTTTCTGAAGGTATAATTGAGGGCACACTGATCGATTGATGTGCAATCGACCTTGTAGAGACAGGCTATGTCGTGTTGACTAAGAGCCTTGGAATAATTCGCAGGAAAACTTGCGCCTCTCCAGTTTTCCGATGCAAAGATCATGAAGCCCGCGTTGAAGTAGTCGCCGACGTCAAAGCTCTCCGCCGCGGCATCCGACCATTTGGTATTTCGAAGCGCCCCAGTTTCGCTCAAATCCATGTCGGTCACCGCAGCGACAGGCGAATTGCCAAAGACAATGCTTCCGATTTTGAGGTCGCCGAAAACCAGAACGTCGTTGTCAAGATAAATGACGCGATCATAGTGTTCAATCAGCTCTGTGACGGCTGAGAGCTTGAGGAGGGTGGGCGTCGTCACATGGCCGAAAGTCGAATGAGCCTCGATTTCAGGATTGTTTATTTGTCTGAAAGTCACGTTGGCTCCGAACGCAGTGAGCGTTGCGCCGAATTTGTCCGAAGGATCTGGCATAAATTTGTAACAATAGACGTGAATACTACAGGCTGTGGGTTGAGAAAGAACGAGAGACATCGCGGAATGCTGGAGTAGTTCGTAACCGTTTTTGTCAGTCACATAGACAAAGGCTGATGTCATCAAGCTATCGCCTTTGTTATGGAGAGAAGCGAGGCAACATGTTCAACCTCGAGCTACCAATAGGGTGAGAAGACCGGAGGCATTCCGCAAGCCCGCGTCCGGAGCCAAGCCTCATCTTTTATTGCGCGCGTATACCTCGAAATGCTGAACTCTCAGTCTGCTGCCGGAATAGCTCGCCAGCGCCTTACTCGCATTGGAAGCACCACGACTGCGCCAAGACACCAGCCTGTGGCGGGCCGCGTCGCCGCCTCCGTCCCTGGATTTTCGCCTTGGATAGGCTGCTCTCGAGGAGCTTCGGCGGAAGAGTGCTGATGATCGAGGCAATCGCCTTTAAATTCTGTTGCTGAAAACTTACGTATCGATGATCGATGTGGGTGTAGCGACAGTGGTCTTGCGTCGGTCGCCCTGACCGAAGGTGTCGGTTCGATTCCGGCCGCCCGCTTAGGCGGGGCGTCGAGAAGGCTAACTTGCGATGCGCAGTTACGCTTTGTTGCGTTTCTACATCCGAAAAGCGAAGTGTAGGAAACCGAGGAGCAAGCGTAAGCATTTGCTGTTCGGAAGAGTTTACCCACTTTTAGGAAAAGAGACCTTCCTATCCCAGTTGGTTGCGGTCGGTGAGAGCCCGACATGATGAGAGCGGACCAGGCAGGGTGCGGGTCGAGCCAAACTTCGGACTCGATTGCCGCCCGATGTCATGCGGCGCCTAATTGTGAGAGGTAATCGGAATCTTCAACCGTGGCGAAGGGCAGCCCTATCCGCTTCTCGCGTCAGGATCACCGCGAGTTCTAGAGCTTTGGCATGGGGAAACGCTAGTTCAATTGTGAGACCGCCCGCGTCAAGCTTGATCAGAATCACCTTGCCGTCCTTAGTCGCGGCAGAGCCGATAATGTTGTCGATGGCGAGGGCAGCTGTTTCATCCATCGCATTTGTCCTTACGACCTCCGGAACTTGGACAGCACGTAAGCAACTTCAATGCCGGGCGGCGGACGCAATCAGCTTGCTCGCGTTTTGAAACTCTTCGTTACTTGGCAAATTTCTCTTGTGGTCGGTTGCCAAGTAGCGCCGGCGGGGCCGCCAGTGACATAATCATCAGCGAAGGTAGAGGGTTGGGAGACGGTTAGATAAGACGTCGGGCAACTTCGTAGGGTGTCACCGGGTCAGCACTGCCAGGAGGGCGGCGGCAACGGGCTCGTTTTGAGGCGCAGAAAGCGGTGATTGGAAACTGCTGGCAGAGTTCTAAGCCGGAGAGCAGCCAGGTCAGTGTGAATCCCGCCGGTCTTTATTGTAGCGGCACCAAATACCGCGATCCACAGGCCGTACTTTTTCGCAGGGAGCGCAAGCGGCGGCCGAAACCTAACCGACGCCTTCGGCTAGGAAGGCCGCTGGGCAAACCCACTCTGCAACGCCGACTTCAATGTATGGACGTAGGTCCTGCGGGACCCGGCTGAAGCCTCGAAACGCCAAGCGCTCGTCAGTGGCGCCCTCCTCATGTTCACAGCATAACTGATAGAGCCGGCATATCGCCGGAAAGCGATTGCGCAGCACCGTAACTCGTTCCACTATAACGAACGACGGCGCTGACTTCGTCGCGCCGTCGTTCCTCCCTAAACTTGGCGGCGCTCACAAGGCGTCGTCCTTTTCGGGACGCGAACAGGGCCACAGTGGCAGCCGCGGAGCAAGCGCAACTCGTCTACTCTTAAGTGACACTTTCCGCCACGTGGCTTCCGCTTGGGTCGGCTCAGTCAGCGGCTAGCCGAGCTCGCCATGTCGGGTGCCACGCTGCAGGCACCGGTCCGGGCCGTGCTAGACGGCGAGTGAAGCTGCCGCACAAATCATAGTCGGCTCCATCTCAGAATGTGCCGAGACTTCTGATTGCCGGCCTTGCTGAAGACCTCATCGTTTGTGACGCGGACAACTTCATTTCCTCGGTGACCGTAGAGAACGCACCCTCTCATCTAATTCTCAATCCTCTGGAAATACGACGCTAAGATTCATTATTGTGCTCAGGGTTCTTCGCGGCCTGTTCCAGGCTCAGCTCGAGTAGCCGCCTAATTGCTTCCGGCCGCGTTAGGGGTTCTTTTTGCCAAGCGATCCATGAGTCGAGCTTACTCAGGTGCGGAAGGTGCAGACGGACGCCGATCAGCGTTCCCTTGCCGGAAAGTGCCGCCTTCCGCACCATCAAGTAGCTGCAACTAATCTTAGCATTCAGCTGTGCTACTACAACCAGAGAGAGCAAACAAGTCAAAAGGAAGCATAGAAAAGTGTGCGGCGGCTATCCTCTCATATAGGAATAGCGGCCTCTGATGTTCAGCTCGAAATAGCGGCTCTTCGATACGGCGCTCAGCAGGTTCTCGAAGATACTAATCGGCACGCTCTCATACGTGTAATTCGCAGCGCTATCTCGGAACCACACTTGAAGTTGGTGCGTTTCGTTATCGTATTCGGCCTGTGAAATCGCTGAGTCCTGGAATGCGGGCATAGCCATCAGATGGCGTGCCCCCAAGTGCACGCAACACAATCTACCGCGATGAGGGAGGATTACATGTGACTGGAGTGGTGAGCAGGAGGGCCTTGCGAGCGTTGATTCGCTGCGCGGGCCGTGGTGGCGAGCGTCCAGATGGTCGACAGAAAAACTCTGGAAAACGTCCTGCAGATGCAAGCATGTGACTCAACCTCATATTTCACTATTGTAATCCCTCAGTGTTTTTTGGCAATCGACCAAATGTACTCGCCGCGCCGTCACCTTTTACGCCAGACGTATTGTGCCGCCGTGGCCGCCGCGCTGCTGCCGCTGGGTTCCGTGGCGCTCGCGGTGCCGACGCTGCGCACGCTGACACCAGGTGTCCTCCGCATAGGCACTTATTTCACAAATCCGCCCTTCGAGTATGTGTCCGAGGGCGAGAAGGTAGGCTTCGAGGTGGATCTCATGAGCGAGGTCGCGTCTCGGCTCGAGCTGCAGCCACAATTCGTCGACACGCGGTGGGAAGTCATCATGGAGGAGATGGCGGAGCGCCGCTTCGACTGCATCGTCGGCGGCATCACGATCACCCCGGGCCGTCGACGGCTGCTCGCTTGGTCCGCTCCGTTCATGACGACAACGCTCAGCCTTATAATCGACGCCGCCCGGTCGCCGGGGATGACGGGTTTTGCTGATCTGAAGGGCCGAACCATCGGCGTGCAAGCGGCCACAACTGATGATACTACAGCGGTGGCGATGCGCCGAGCTGGCAAAATTGGCAACGTCCGGGTCTATCAATTCTCGCAACTGACGGAAGCGATCGCGGACCTCCGTGCAGGTCGCATAGCGGCGGTGATGAAGGTTTCGCCGGCCGCTTCTTGGTTTGTTCGAAAAACGCCAGGTCTGCGTATTCTCGGGCAGATCCCGGACGACCCGCAACCTCTCGGGATTGGCTTCAACCGTGCCAATTCCCCACTTGTCAACGCTTTAGACGGCGTTTTAGCCAAGATGCAGCGAGACGGCGGCTATGCGACGATTGCGAAACATTGGAGGGTGAGCTAGCCATCGTTTGGCCGAATGAGTTACCCCTGCAACGGCTGTCACCCTGCCATCGCCCTATCAAGATGGCGAAGGCCAAGATACTGATATTTCGGTTTTCGCCTAAACAGGCGGCCGCAATCTCGTCAGCGAAAGCACCGAATTCGAGGTCTTACTTCCGCAAGGCCATTTCGTTCACACACTGCGCAGGATCCAGGGCTTGCGCGGTCCGTCCGACAGCTGTTGGTTTAACTTGGATCGAGATACGCGCTCTGCCGGTTGCAGGCGGCGCCGGCATTTCTTCATCTAAGAAGACGGACAGTGCGAATTGAGGAAGGATAGCGCGCATGAGCGGCAAGCAGGCGGACCTCGTGAGCGTCGAGCTCGCGGCACGGGCTATGGTGGCGACCGTCCGCTCAGTCGTCAGAGAGACCCTCGAAGACATTCTGCAGATGCAAGCGTGCGTTTCAACGGCTTCGGCTGAGAGCCACGCTTATGCGGCGTTGGATGACATGTTGATTACTCGGCTTCCTGCTCTCGTGGAGGCCCATGACGCCCTGGCTGCAGCTCTCAACGCTGCCAAACCGCAAGCGCCGGCGATCTTGTCGCTCGTCACTGAGCAGCCCGCGCAATCGCCGTCAGCAACCTGAGCGAAGGACCCTGGTTTATGACCTCCGACTTCGAGCATGTTGACGAAGACCTGACGATCACGGAACTGGGCGAGCAATTGGGTCGTGGGTTCGCGGAGGCCGACCTGAGCACGTTTGAGGCTTTGCTTCTCGGTGCTGCTGACGCGCTGTTGCAGGAGATGGCCGAGGGCGGGGAAGACGAGGAGGTTGCCAATGCCGCAGTTGATCGGTTCAGAGCTGCCGCTCGGGCCGAGTGGACGCGGGTCTCCACGGCGGTCAGGAACCTCACGCCTGGCAGAGCTTAGCTGAGGGCGCGATGACACCGGAGCTCGAGATCGAACTACGAACGACGGTCGCGAGCCTGCGCGTGAAGACCTCCTGCCAGGAGCTGCCGACCATGGCGCGCCTGCCCACGCTTGGGGCAGCACAGAAGGCCGCGATACACGGGTGCCTAGACGCCATGGGAGACGGCAAGGTGGTCCCTTCCCGGCTCGTCGATCCAGGCCGGGTTGAGAGTGAAACGGCGCAGTGGATTGAGATGATGCGGAGAGCGCTGGACGGCTAGTTTCACGGCTGACCGTCCGCCTCGATCACTAGGGGTGCCAGATCTGCGAGCTCTCTCGTGACGTTCACCGCGTGGCTATAACGAGTACCAGGTCGACCCGCTTCGCCAGGTCACGCGAAGGGGAATGACCGGTAGGCTTCTCTGCAGCGGC
>NZ_LMUQ01000043.1:53083-53668 GCF_009765865.1 Acidisoma sp. L85 | reverse complement strand
CCGACTTCCAGAAATCTATCGGCGGGCAGGTCGAACCTATCCGGCACCCGCACGGCATTCCGATACATGAAAGCGAAGATCATGCGCCGCCATCCGGCTAGACGAGGTCGATCCTTGCTGCGCACTATCTCGTCGCGAGCCGCAAAGAAGATGGCGGAATCGAGGTTCAGCGGGCAGCCTTGCTTCCGTGCAAGGGCGAGGGCGACCGTCAGGCTCGGCACCTCGACGAAGCCAAATCGAACGGTCACGCGCCATAGACCGTCGGCTATCTGCTCGACCTCGGCTCGCTTCTCCTCGGGTACGCGCGGGATCTCGTCAAAGGCTAGAGTCAAACTTACGACTGTCTCCTGCAGCGCCTTCATATCGGCAATGTGGCGGAGAAGTACCAGCGGGATCAGAATGCCGCCGCGGCTCAAAAACACCGCTGTGCCGGGCACCCGCGCGATGTTCCCGGTTTCGAGTTCCGCGAAGAAGTCTGCGGGGCTCTTCTCATTTTCCGCCGCGCGGCGCCGCATGGCCTCGACGCCGCGATGCCATGTGGTCATGATCGTGAAGATAAACACACCCAAGAGCAGCGGAACCCAA
>NZ_LMUQ01000043.1:50901-53073 GCF_009765865.1 Acidisoma sp. L85 | reverse complement strand
CCAGCGGGATCAGAATGCCGCCGCGGCTCAAAAACACCGCTGTGCCGGGCACCCGCGCGATGTTCCCGGTTTCGAGTTCCGCGAAGAAGTCTGCGGAGCTCTTCTCATTTTCCGCCGCGCGGCGCCGCATGGCCTCGACGCCGCGATGCCATGTGGTCATGATCGTGAAGATCACCACGCCCAAAAGCAGCGGCACCCAGCCGCCCTCGCGCAGCTTGAGCAGGTTTGCTGCGAAGAAGGTGAGATCAAAGACCAGAAAGGCGCCACTCGCGGGAAGCGCGATCCATCTCGGCCAATGCCAGAGGTCACGCATCGCGTTGTAGAGGAGAACGGTCGTGAGAAGCATGGTGGTCGAGACGGCCGTGCCATAGGCGCCCGCCAGTCGGTCCGAACTCCCAAAACCGAAGGTCAGTGCGAGCGTGCCGATCATCATCGTCCAGTTCACCAAGGGCACATAGATTTGGCCGTATTCCCTGTCGGAGGTCTGGCGGATGAGCAGGCCCGGAAACCAGCCGAGCTGCATGGCCTGTCGGGTCAGGGAAAAGACCCCCGTGATGATGGCTTGGCTCGCAATGATGGTGGCAAGGGTCGCGAGGCCGACGAGCGGAACGACGGCCCATCCAGGTGCGAGCTTGAAAAAGGGATTGCCTATCAAGTTGGGTGTCTTGATCAGAAGCGCCGTTTGGCCCGCGTAGCTGAGCAGCAGCGCGGGCAGCACAACTCCATACCAGGATAGACGGATCGGGCGACGGCCGATGCTACCCATGTCGGCGTAGAGTGCTTCGCCGCCAGTTATGGCGAGGAAAACGCCCCCGAGCACGATGAAGCTTCGCCAGCCATGGCGGACAAGGAAATCTACCCCATGACGCGGATCGATGGCGGCTAGAACTTCGGGACGTTGAACGAGACCTAGGAAGCCCAGCACCGCGATCGTCGCGAACCAAATCAGCATGATGGGGCCGAAAAAACGGCCGATGCAGGCAGTGCCAAATGTTTGTGCCGCAAACAGCGCGAAAAGGATCAGAAGAGCCGCGGGCATCACATAGGGCTTGAAGATAGTCGTGACGACATTGATGCCCTCGAGCGCGCTCAGTACGGAGATGGCAGGCGTGATGATGCCATCGCCGTAGATTAGGGCGCCCCCAAACAGCCCCACGGCAATGAGTGCGGGGGCGGCACGGCCGGCGCGACCGGCAACGAGAGACATGAGCGCTAGGATGCCTCCCTCGCCGTGATTGTCGGCCCTCATGACGAGGATGCAGTATTTGATCGAAATCGTCACGATCAAGGTCCAGACGACGAGGGAGAGAAGGCCCAGCGCATCTCCCACGGAAGGGCGACCGCCCACGCCGCTCACAATAGTCTGATAGGTATAAAGTGGGCTGGTTCCGAGATCGCCAAAAACGATGCCGAGCGCCGCCAAAGCAGTTGTGGTCGTCGCGCCCTGCTTCGTGGCCAAGGCTGCCTCACGCATGTCTGGGGCGATCTCCGTCATTTTGGGCCAGTCTCCACCGAGATCCTTTGACGGCTTGGATCAACGGCCGCAAGGGCTGTTCGGCTCTCCATGCTCACCATGGATATGATTAGCGCGTTTTAGGGCACGGCACTGAGGACGATGGGTGGTTAGATGATCCCAGCGTGGCACTTGAATTTCTGAAGCCATCCCGTACAGGAGATGCGCCCAACCACCATGAGGACTGGTAACTGTGTCAAAAGCCTTCATTGCCTCCGTTCTGCAGGACTCTGCCGAGCTGACCGGTGTCGCGGCTAATCGAGCGGCTAGCGATCTCATAGATGCCATCGTCAAAGAGCTGAAGACCTCAGGTGGCTTCACCCTACCCAGCTTCGGCACCTTCCGTGTCGCCAAGACAAAGGCCCGCAAGGCGCTCAACCCACGCACGGGTGAGCCGGTCAAGGTTAAGGCGGGCAAAACCGTGAGATTCAAAGTCTCGCCGGCGCTCAAGAAGCTGGTCTAACGCCGCGACTTCGTCCAATCGACGTCGTCTAAGCATCACAAGATTATTCAGCCCTCGCGAGATCGAGGGCATTCTCC
Organism: Acidisoma sp. L85; assembly: GCF_009765865.1. Lineage (GTDB taxonomy): Bacteria > Pseudomonadota > Alphaproteobacteria > Acetobacterales > Acetobacteraceae > Acidisoma. Next base: position 51,020 of record NZ_LMUQ01000043.1, on the reverse strand, counting down.
TCGACATGACCTGCACCGCCAATCGCTTCTCGAAAGCGGCCGGTTGCGCAGCGCGGCACATCGCGAATTAGAAAGACGGCACCGTCCGGGATAGATGTCGCCCACGTGCTTGGCGACGC
>NZ_LMUQ01000043.1:46067-50891 GCF_009765865.1 Acidisoma sp. L85 | reverse complement strand
GAGCAGGTTTGCTGCGAAGAAGGTGAGATCAAAGACCAGAAAGGCGCCACTCGCGGGAAGCGCGATCCATCTCGGCCAATGCCAGAGGTCACGCATGGCGTTGTAGAGGAGAACGGTCGTGAGAAGCATGGTGGTCGAGACGGCCGTGCCATAGGCGCCCGCCAGTCGGTCCGAACTCCCAAAGCCGAAGGTCAGTGCGAGCGTGCCGATCATCATCGTCCAGTTCACCAAGGGCACGTAGATTTGGCCGTATTCCCTGTCGGAGGTCTGGCGGATTAGCAGGCCGGGAAACCAGCCGAGCTGAATGGCCTGTCGGGTCAGGGAAAAGACCCCTGTGATGATGGCCTGGCTCGCAATGATGGTGGCAATGGTCGCGAGGCCGACGAGCGGAACGACGGCCCATCCGGGCGCGAGCTTGAAGAAGGGATTGCCTATCAAGTTCGGTGTCTTGATCAGAAGCGCCGTTTGGCCCGCGTAGCTGAGGAGCAGTGCGGGCAGCACAACTCCATACCAGGACAGACGGATTGGGCGACGGCCGATGCTACCCATGTCGGCGTAGAGTGCTTCGCCGCCGGTGATGGCGAGGAAAACGCCCCCGAGCACGATGAAGCTACGCCACCCATGGCGGGCAAGGAAATCTACCCCATGGCGTGGATCGATGGCGGCTAGAACTTCGGGACGTTGAACGACACCTAGGAAGCCGAGCACCGCGATCGTCGCAAACCACAGCAGCATGATGGGGCCGAAAAAACGGCCGATGCGGGCGGTGCCAAATGTTTGTGCCGCAAACAGCGCGAATAGGATCAGAAGAGCTGTCGGCATCACATAGGGCTTGAAGATAGTCGTGACGACATCGATGCCCTCGAGCGCGCTCAGTACGGAGATGGCAGGCGTAATGATGCCATCCCCGTAGATTAGGGCGCCGCCAAACAGCCCCACGGCAACGAGTGCGGGGGCGGCTCGGCCAGCGCAACCGGCGACGAGAGACATGAGCGCTAGGATACCGCCCTCGCCGTGATTGTCGGCCCGCATGACAAGGATGCAGTATTTGATCGAAATCGTCACGATCAAGGTCCAGACGACGAGGGAGAGAAGGCCGAGTGCGTCCCCCACGGAAGGGCGACCGCCCACGTCGCTCACGATAGTCTGATAGGTGTAAAGTGGGCTCGTCCCGAGATCGCCGAAAACGATGCCGAGTGCTGCCAAAGCAGTTGTGGTCGTCGCGCCCTTCTTCGTGGTCGAGGCTGCCTCACGCATGTCTGGGGCGATCTCCGTCGATTGGGGCAGTCTTCAACAAGGTCCTTTGACTGCTTGGATCAACGGCCGCAAGGGCTGTTCTCTCTCTATGCTTCCTATGTGATGATCAGCGCGTTTCGGGCTGGGCACTGAGGACGAGAGACTGTGCAATGATCCCAGGGCGGCACTTGAATTTCTGAAGCCATCCGGTACAGAAGTTGCGCCTAACCATCATGAGGACTGGTAACTGTGTCAAAAGCCTTCATTGCCTCCGTTCTGCAAGACTCTGCTGAGCTGACTGGTGTCGCGGCGAATCGAGCGGCTGGTGACCTCATAGATGCCATCGTCAAAGAGCTGAAGACCTCGGGCGGCTTCACCTTACCCAGCTTCGGCACCTTTCGTGTCGCCAAGACAAAGGCCCGCAAGGCGCTCAACCCCCGCACCGGTGAGCCGGTCAAGGTAAAGGCGGGCAAAACCGTGAGGTTCAAAGTCTCGCCGGCGCTGAAGAAGTTGGTCTAACGTCCGACTTCGCCGAGGCGGCGCCTCAACCCTTCACAGGGTCACTCGCGCGTTCCCATATCCAGAGCACTTTCCTCGACATGCCCAGCACTGCCGACGGCTTCCCGAAAGCGGCCGAGGGCGCAGCGCGGCACGTCGCGAATCAGGAAGACAGCGCCATCGGGAATAGATGTCGCCCACGTGCTTGGCGATGCGAGGCATCTTGGCTCCCCCGAGAGGAACCGGATGCCTCGGCCTGCGCGAGCCCCACGCAGGTTCCTGAGGGACGCAGCGATCTCGCGTCCGACGAGATAGATCGGCGTCTCATGCGCTTCGAACACTGAGCGAAATGGCACCCGCTCGTCGACCGTGATCCGAAGATCAACCATGTCTTCCAGAGCAGCTATTCTGCCATCGACCGCCCAGATGTCCTGACAAAGCGCGCGCAGCGCCTGCTCCGCTTTGAGTGGAAAGACCCAGCCGGTCGTCGAGCCGAGCCACGTTCCACCGACCTGCCTTGCCCGATACGGAAGCGCCGGATGATAGGGCGCATCGAGTTCAAGCCGTGCCGCCGTGGCTCTAATGACAACCATGTCAGGTTCTCTCCAGAACTAGGCGAGTCCTAGCTGTCTCCTCGTTGCACGCCAACTGCAATGTCGGTGCAAGCCTATGAATTCGCTGAATCAGTCGCGGCCAAGAAATCAACAATGTGAATCTGCGGCTGCGGCTCCGTGTGCCGCAGCCGTCGGCGCAGGTTGCGTATATGACAGCGAGCCAGGCGAAGCTTGTGTGTAGATCGAGGGACCCCTTCCGGACGCGGCCAAGCCAGAACGTCCCTGGCGGTGCGCGTCACCTAGCGTGTCTGCTTCACCGAGGCGAGCCATCGTTCGGTGCGCCCCAACCTCTCGCAGATAACCCGCGTTGCAAGTCCGTTATCCAGGAGCTGCCTGGCGCGTACTTTGACGTTTACATCCTCCGCAGTCGGAGCGGTTCGAGCTGCAATGACGGCGGATAAAAGAGCAACGGCCCGGTGAGTGGCACTGTCCCGCTCGGCCTTCTCCTTTTCCAACAGCTCATAGAGCTCACATACCCGAACACCAAGCCTTCGTGCCGCCTGCTTTATCGGCGTATGTTCCTCGTGGACTAGTTCCCACGCTCTGGTCGTCGTCGCCATGTTCCTCCGGCCTATCGCTGTTGCTGCGATGAGTCCTCCTGCCACGCCGCGCGTTGAACATCAACAACTTGCTGTGTTGTCCACAGTTCCAGATGCAGAGGACGGCCGCCGCGCGAGACCGACGACCGTCGGCGCGACTCGGCGAAGCTTCATGCCCGCATGCCGCATGGAGAAGTCAGACACGGGCGCCGCTCCTGGCGTAACCGAAAGTCCTCCATGTGCGGCGTGATAAGTCTATTTGCGGGCCTCGGCGCCGCGTACGCCCGCAAAGTTTCAGCGAAAGCCGTGAACAAAGGCTCAAGCAGATCGGTGCGAACGGGCGAAACAATTTAGGCGAGGAGGCTTCGTTCGCACCGATCACCGGCAGGCTGACGAGAGAACCAGCCTGCTGAGGGTGATGAGAATGCCTATACCGCATTCGCCTTTGCGCGCCACAAGGGTGCGTCGCGAGCGCTCCCGCCTGCTCCGCAGGCGCCCTTGTCCAGTGCAGGCTACGCGATCGTCGGACCGTATTCTGAGAGAGGAGTACGGACGATGAGCAGCCAAGACGCTGAATTGGAAGAGATGAGGTCGGGAGTGAGCTGCGCGGTGTTGTTGGAGCGGCATTCACCACCCTGGCAGTTGGACAAAAAGGAGAGCACGCGCAACTGCCTCAAGTATCGCAGAGCCAAGGGCAAGATCCTTTTGGTGACCCATGAGGGCCGCGGCTGGTGGGATCCCACCAGCACGGCAAAGGGTGACATCTTCGGGCTAATTCAGTTCCTTAATCCGAGCCTGAGTTTTGACGAGATTCGCAAGATTCTCCGCCCCTTCATCGGTCTGAGCCCAACTTTCCCGGTCCACGAGCGGCCGTCGGCAAAGCCAGCGCCGGACGTGCCATGTGCGGTGAAGTGGGAGCGTCGGCGACTGCCTCGGCCGGGATCGCCGACCTGGCGCTATCTGACCGAGACACGCCGTCTGCCCACGCTCGTCGTGTCCGTCGCGATCGGCGCCGGCATGCTACGGGAAGGGCCCCATGGCAGTGCTTGGTTTGCCCATCGTGACAACGAAGGTCGCCTCACCGGGATTGAAATGCGCGGTCCCGAATACCGCGGCTTCAGCCCCGGCGGCGAGAAGACACTCTTCCGGCTGCCCGGGCGGCCCCGCAGCGGCACTGTCTCGGTCAGCCGTCTGGTCGTCGCGGAGGCGCCAATCGACGCGATGAGCGTTGCCGCGATCGAGCAATCACGGGGTGACACCCTCTACACCGCGACCGCCGGCGGCATGGGGCCGGGCACGATTGCCGCTTTGGAGCGCCAACTTCAGGCCCTCGCGACGCAGGGGGGCAGCGAACTCGCCATCGCGACCGACAATGACAGCGCGGGCCATGGCTATGCCGACCGCTTGACGGAGATGGGGAGAACCCTGGATCTGAAAGTCAGCCGCCTATTGCCGGCCAATGGGGCGAAGGATTGGAATGACGTGCTACGGCAAGGGAGGCGGGTATGAGGCCTGATCGCGCCTGGGTTCGGCTGAGCTCCGGGCGACGACTGGATCTGATCGCCCCACAACCCACGGACTGGACCGACCTCGATCTGGCGGTCGGGCTCTCCCGGACATACCGCTGGGGTGGACATTCGATTTGGGACCTGCCGCTATCCGTGACGCAGCATAGCCTGCTCGTGCTGGTGCTGCGTCAGCAGATACAGCCACACCAGCCGCTGACGCCCGGAGAAGCGCTGCGGGAATTGTTGCACGACGCGGATGAGGGACTCGTCGGCTTCGACCCGATCTCTCCCCTCAAGCCGCATCTCGGATCCGAGTTCAGCGCCCTGACGTCGAGCCTGCAGAAGGCGATCGCGGTGCGCTACAGCCTGCCAGCCTGGTCGGCTGAGGACCAGTTGCTTCACAAGCGCGCGGATCACCTGGCAGCCTCT
>NZ_LMUQ01000043.1:45543-46057 GCF_009765865.1 Acidisoma sp. L85 | reverse complement strand
ATACCCGAACACCAAGCCTTCGTGCCGCCTGCTTTATCGGCGTATGTTCCTCGTGGACTAGTTCCCACGCTCTGGTCGTCGTCGCCATGTTCCTCCAGCCTATCGCTGTTGCTGCGATGAGTCCTCCTGCCACGCCGCGCGTTGAACATCAACAACTTGCTGTGTTGTCCACAGTTCCAGATGCAGAGGAGGGCCGCCGCGCGAGACCGACGACCGTCGGCGCGACTCGGCGGAGCTTCATGCGCGCATGCCGGATAGAGAAGTCAGGCACGGGTGCCGCTCCTGGCGTAACCAAAAGTCCTCCATGTGCGGCGTGATAAGTCTATTTGCGGGTCTCGGCGCCGCGTACGCCGGCAAAGTTTCAGCGAAAGCCGTGAACAAAGGCTCAAGCAGATCGGTGCGAACGGGCGAAACAATTTAGGCGAGGAGGCTTCGTTCGCACCGATCACCGGCAGGCTGACGAGAGAACCAGTCTGCTGAGGGTGATGAGAATGACGCGATGAGCGTTGCCGCC
>NZ_LMUQ01000043.1:45240-45355 GCF_009765865.1 Acidisoma sp. L85 | reverse complement strand
GATTTGGGACCTGCCGCTATCCGTGACGCAGCATAGCCTGCTCGTGCTGGTGCTGCGTCAGCAGATACAGCCACACCAGCCGCTGACGCCCGGAGAGGCGCTGCGGGAATTGTTA
>NZ_LMUQ01000043.1:44175-44982 GCF_009765865.1 Acidisoma sp. L85 | reverse complement strand
TCTGAGGCCCTTCACGTCGCCGGCTGGTCACGGGAGGAAATCCGCGAAACGCTCGGCATCCAGTTGGAGCCGATGATAGCCGATCCACTGCCGCTTCTGGCGGGCTTTCGGCCCTGGCAGCCCTGGCCACCGCGGCTGGCCGCGGCATTGTTTCTTGCCAAACTCAGGGAACTCACGCGCGGGCCGCATAGTGGTGCCCCTGCCGATCTGACCGCGGCGATCGAACGCGAGTCAAAGATCGAATCATTGGGAGCTGCATTCTCCCGCTTGCCCGCGGATACGCGCGGGCAATGCAGGATTCTGCTGACCGGCGACAGTCTCAACGAAACCTTCGTTCATGTGAAATTCAAGGATTCGCCGAGAAAGCACCTCGAAGGCGTAATCGTCGATGGTGCGCGAGACGGTGACGGAGAATGGCTGCTGGATGAACAGTTCACCGTGTTCACAACCAATGAAGGACTCGTCCAAGTGTTGGGTCAGGAGTGTCATGTCGAGGTTCGATGACATTGCATGCCCGGGTGGCGTGGCGCGGCGGGACGTTTATCGAACCAACGGTCAAGATCTGACACTCGATATCCAAGAGCGAGGGGTTCGCTCGCTATGACTTTCGACGGACTCTTTATCGGCGCCGCCGCCATCCAGACCTAGGCCCGTTAGCGGCATTCTGCCGACCTCGCCGACCTCGCGATGATTGGCTGCTTACCGGACGGTCCATGGGAACGAGTATGCCAAGGAGAAAACTGCGAGAACACTGAAGATGGCTCCCGCGTGTCGGCCGCCGGCGGCAAAGGGCGGGTCCTCGGCGCG
>NZ_LMUQ01000043.1:38006-44165 GCF_009765865.1 Acidisoma sp. L85 | reverse complement strand
TCTGAGGCCCTTCACGTCGCCGGCTGGTCACGGGAGGAAATCCGCGAAACGCTCGGCATCCAGTTGGAGCCGATGATAGCCGATCCACTGCCGCTTTTGGCGGGCTTTGAGCCCTGGCAGCCATGGCCGCCCCGCCGTGCCGCGGCATTGTTTCTTGCCAAACTCAGGGAACTCACGAGCGGGACCCATAGTGGGGCCCCTGCCGATCTGACCGCGGCGATCAAACGCGAGGCTAAGATCGCATCATTGGGCGCTGCATTCTCCCACTTGCCCGCAGATACGCGCGGGCAATGCATGATTCCGCCGACGGGCGACAGTCTCAACGACATTTTCGTCCATATCGAATTCGGGGAGGCGTCGCGCCAGCACCTCGAAGGTACAATCGTCGATGGTGCGCGAGACGGTGACGGAGAATGGCTGCTGGATGAACAGTTCACCGTGTTCACAACCAATGAAGAACTCGTCCAAGTGTTGGGTCAGGAGTGTCATGTCGAGGTTCGATGACATTGCATGCCCGGGGGGCGTGGCGCGGCAGGACGTTTATCGAACCAACGGTCAAGATCTGACACTCGATATCCAAGAGCGAGGGGTTCGCTCGCATTCAATTTCGGTCGTCCAAGACCAAGGACACTCATCGCAAAGCGTTCATTCCAAACCTGCTCATCACTCAATAATGCGAGCCTCCTGCACATAGCCGAAGGCGCCCCTGCCCGGCCAAGCCCGTCCGTCAGGATAGCGCAATTCTATCCCGGCGAGGTCCTTCTCATCCGCAAGGCGCATATTGACGCCTATCTGGCTATTCCCAAACTTCGATATGGCGCTTGCGGTTAGAATAAAATGTGTCGTTGATCCACAATGTGCACAGAAATGGATTTCTGCAGCCGGATCTTCCTTGTCTTCCCGGCTATATCCTTTCGTCGCGCCCACGACGCTGACTTCCGAGGGATGGAAATAGGCCCAGCGGGCGCCGGACTTGCTACAAAGCGTGCAGTTGCACTCGTTGATGAAATCCGGTCGCTTTGAGATGTCGACATGGATTTGGCCACAGAGGCAAGAGAGCTTCAACATTCCCAATGTCATATCAGCGGAGCTGCTCGCCTGGTAGAGGCAGTCCGATTTCCACGTTCATGCGGTTCCAGCTCGGCCGCGCCGGCCCAAGCCAAACAGAATTGACGTCATGTTCCACGCAGGATTCGTACTTGCTAGTTCAGGCGCGGACCAGGAAGAGACCGTCGCAACGGACGACATTGCTGACTATGACCCTCGACGGACTCTTTATCGGCGCCGCCGCCATCCAGACCTTGGCCGGTTGGCGGCATTCTGCTGAGCGCGCCATACTCGCGATGATTGGCTGCTCACCGGACGGCCCATGGGAACGAGAATGCCAAGAAGAAAATTGCGAGAACACTGAAGATGGCTACCGCGTGTCGGCCGCCGGCGGCAAAGGGCGGGTCCTCGGCGCAAGCGCCTGCGGTCCCGCGCTAGCGCGCGCCCTTGCACCGGCGGCCGACACGCGGGGCGGGGATGGGGTTGAGACAGAACCCTGGAGAATATCCCGATGTTGAAACACCGCAACACAACACAGCACTCGAATCATCGCGATCACTATCAGGAGGTGACGGACCGAATCATCGGCGCGCTCGAAGCGGGCATCCGGCCGTGGCGCCAACCTTGGAAGAGTGGCTCACCTGGCATGCCAATCAATGCCACGACCGGACAGCCTTATCACGGCATCAACGTGTTGGTGCTAGCAATGACGTCGTTCGCGCTCGGCGGCGACCCACGGTTCAGTTCCTTCAAGCAGGCAGCCGACCGCGGTTGGCAAGTACGCAAAGGCGAACGCGGCACGACAATATTTTTCTTCAGGCGCATGTTCGTTGAAGATCGCAACGCAGCGCCCGAGGCGGAAGATCGCACGAAGGCCGTACCCGTGTTGCGGACCTTCACCGTTTTCAACGGTTCCCATATCGAAGGCATCCCGGCGTATGTCGCGCCAAGCGCCGTAGAGGCTCCCTGGCGCCGACCCGAAGCGGCCGACATCATTCTGAGCAATAGTAAGGCCGTCATCCGGATAGGCGGCGACCGGGCCTTCTACAGCCCATCGCACGACTTCATTCAGCTGCCACCGCCCGCTTCTTTCGAGAGCCCTGTGGCATTCGCGAGCGTCGCCCTTCATGAAGCATCACATAATGCCGCGTCGCGTATTATGCCGCTTGACCGATTAGACCGCCCATCCAACCGTAAACAAGGGATCAATGACGTCGGCATAATCCTGCGGCCTTCGGCGCGAGCGCGGCGCCGGTTTGGCGCCGGCCGACTGTACTGAAAGGTTCGTTCCGTTCTGCAACCAGAAAGGAACGACTGTGACATCACAATACGAGAAGACCGACGCGGGCGCTGACACCCCAGGTTGGCTGCGACCTCATCGCCAACGGTTTATAGAAGATCTCAGTGGCTTGGGTTATGGGCCCGACACACTGAACCGCTACGGAGAGGTGGCTTATCGCTTTTGTGTAGCGGTCGAGAGTCGCGCTCTCGGCGCCCATGATCTTGTCGGGTCTCAGATCGAGGATCTTCGCGCCGCCGTAATCGACGCGACAGCCGCGATCTACCGGACGAACACGCGTTTTTGCCTCAATCGCTTTATCAATCATCTCGTGGCTGCGGGGGTGGCGCGTCTGCCAGAACCGCCGCCGAAGGTGCTAACAGTGCTGGAACTTTTACACCAGGAATACGACGCATATCTCCGCAACCAGCGCGGGCTGAGCGACAGCACGATCTACGATTGCCACCGCTTCATGGACCGCTTCATGGCCTTCCGGTTTGGCGAGGTCATCGGCAATCTCAATGACATATCGCCGGACGACGTTGTCGCGTTCCTGTGCAAAATCCGGGGCGGCGATAAACCCTATAGGGACAAGACGCCGCCTTCGCACCTGCGGGCGATGTTTCGGTTCCTGTTCTGGAGCGGCAAGACAACATGCGATCTGGTGAACGCTGTCCCTCGCGTCGCGCAACCTCCGCAAAGCCACCTTCCCAGATATCTGCGTCCCGAGATCGTCGAAAAATTGATTGCGTCAGTCGGGTCCGATGATCCGGTCGGACGCCGCAACTATGCGATGCTTTTGCTCGTCGCCCGCCTCGGCTTGCGGGCGCCAGAGGTCATTGCGATCCAACTTGATGACATTGACTGGCGAACCGGTGCGATCCTCATTCGAGGCAAAGGCAAGCGGCACGATCGCATGCCGCTGCCCAAAGACGCCGGCGAGGCAATTGTCGACTACATTCGGAATGGGCGGCGGGGTAGCTCGCGTGTCTTGTTCGTTTCCAATAAGGCGCCGTTTTTACCCTTCGTCGATGCACAGATCCTGAATTTTATAATTCGCGGTGCGTTTGATCGGATCGGCCTGGAATTGCCACCGAAGTACGTCGGATCCCACGTTCTGCGGCACAGCCTGGCAACCGACATGCTACGCAAGGGGGCCTCTCTCGATGAGATCGGCGACGTGCTGCGTCATCGGTCGCGTGTCTCGACGACCATCTACGCAAAGCACGATATCGAGGGCTTGCGGTCGATCGCGCGTGAATGGCCGGAACAGGGAGATCGGTCATGACCGCGTTGTCGCAACGTCTCGATAAGTATCTCTCGGTTCGCCGCAGCCTCGGCTACAACCTTTCGTTCGCGGGCCGTGTTCTACGCGGCTTCGCCGCGTTCGCTGATCGGGAAGGCGCAGATCATATCACCGTCGGCTTGTTCTTGCGCTGGAAGGATGCTTTTGGCGCGGCGAACAACAACACATGGTCCGCGCGGCTCAGCATGGTTCGTGGCTTTGCGGGCTGGCTACAGGGCTATGACGCGCGAACCGAAGTGCCGCCGCCCGGATTGATCGCGGGCAAACTACGCCGGACGCGGCCTTACATCTACTCGGGCGCCGAGGTCTCCACGATCGTAGCGCGTGCAGCAAGGCTGCCATCCCGCTACGGCCTCAGAGGCTGGACCTGCTCGACCTTGTTCGGTCTGATCGCTGTTACCGGGTTGCGGATTAACGAGGCCATTGGACTCGATGATGATGACGTCGATCTTGGCGAAGGTGTCATCACCATAAGGCGGGCCAAGAGCGGCAAGGCACGCTTTTTGCCCGTCGCTCCGAGCTGCGTTGCGAAGCTTCGAGCATACCACGTTGAAAGAACTAGGCTTCTCGGGGCGGGCCCGGGCGCATTTTTTCGAATGGACGATGGCAAGCGTCCGACGGACTGCACAGTACGTTACAATTTCGCCCAGGTCTCACAAGATATTGGCCTGCGCCAGACGGAACGTTTTCGCAGGCACGGACGTGGCCCGCGGATTCATGACCTCCGGCATACGTTCGCTGTCATGACAATCATGAGATGGTATCGAAGTGACGCTGATCCTGACCGAGAGATGATCAAGCTCAGCACTTATCTCGGCCACTCCGAACCGGACAATACCTACTGGTATATTGAGGCCGTGCCCGAGTTGTTGCAACTCGCTTCAGAACGCGCGGAGCGATCCCTGGCGAGGGGAGCATCGGCATGAACACCCATTCTTTGGCGCCATACCTGCAACGATTCTTCGTGGAAAGGCTCGGGACGCAGCTGAAAGCCAGCCCGAATACCATCTCAAGCTATCGGGATACGTTCCGCCTGCTACTGAAATTTGCCGCTGGCCGCCTGCACCGGGAACCGACAGCACTTCAACTGGCGGACATCGACGCAGAGCTTGTCGGCGCGTTCCTGGCCGACATCGAGGCGACGCGCGGCAACGCTGCCCGGAGCCGGAATACGCGCCTGGCAGCGATCCGCTCGTTTTTCAAATATGTTGCGGTTAATGAGCCACAACTGCTGCACCACAGCCAGCGCGTGCTCGCCATGCCTTCGAAGCGCCATGAGAAAAGAGCCGTCGACTACCTGACGCGTGCCGAGATCGAAGCCGTCATCGCCGCGCCGGATTTGTCGACATGGTATGGCCGTCGTGATCGTGCGTTGCTGGTGCTCGCGTTGCAGACCGGACTACGCGTCTCGGAGTTGATCAACCTGTCTCGGGGCGACGTCATGCTCGGCGCAGGCGCGCACGTCCGATGTATGGGCAAGGGACGCAAGGAACGGTCGACACCAATCCGCAAGGACAGTTTGAAGGTTTTGCGTGATTGGCTCGCCGAGCGCGGAGGTGCAGAAAGCGATCCAGTGTTTGTCAGCATTCGGGGCGACCGTTTCAGCCGGGACGCCGTTGAACGCATCGTACGGAAGCATGTGGAAACGGCTGCCGGCCAATGTCCGAGCCTGACAAAAAAGCGGGTGACACCTCACGTGCTTCGACACAGCGCCGCCATGCAGCTTCTGCAGAACGGCGTCGACCGCACCGTCATCGCGCTCTGGCTCGGCCATGAGTCCGTCGAGACGACGCAGATGTATATCCATGCCGACATCGAACTGAAGGAAAAAGCGATGGCAAGAACGGCGCCAATAGCCGCATTACCGGGACGCTATAAGCCGGATGACCAGTTGCTGGCCTTCCTGGAAGCTCTCTGATTATGCCGATACGCCGCGCCGGTGAGCCACGTCGTTTCAGGCAAAAGCGCATCGGCGCGGCATAATCCCGAACGCGGCATTATGTGATTTATGCCGATATCGGCATAAATCACACTGGACAGGCGGCAAGGATCGGCTCGATCGCGGTTTATCGAGCCGCTTTGGGTCAGCCGCCTACGCTCAAGAAGAGCTTCGCGCTGAACTGGCGTCGGTTTTTCTCGGCAAAGTCCTCGATCTGCCGAGCGATATACCGAACCATGCGAGCTACCTCGGATCCTGGATAGAGACGTTGAAGGCTGACAAGCGCGAAATCTTCCGAGCTGCCTCCGACGCACAGCGTATCGCCGACTACCTGCTGGCCTTTCATCCGGACTACGCAGTCCAGGCCGACATCAGCACCGAGAGCGAGGCACCCCATACTGCGCTGGCGGCGTAGCGCCATGGCCGACGGCCCAACGGCGCATGACGATGACCAGCCGATCGCCACGCTTCGCGTTTAGCGCCGGCAGCCAAGACCGTGGCGGCCACGTCACGAGCATCCTCTGCCGTCCTCGACATCCAGCACAACACAATTGTGGAACGGAGAATAGATGGAGAATGGAGGGCATG
>NZ_LMUQ01000043.1:37617-37996 GCF_009765865.1 Acidisoma sp. L85 | reverse complement strand
CTGCCTCCGACGCACAGCGTATCGCCGACTACCTGCTGGCCTTTCATCCGGACTACGCAGTCCAGGCCGACATCAGCACCGAGAGCGAGGCACCCCGTACTGCGCTGGCGGCGTAGCGCCGTGGGCGGCGGCCCAACGGCGCATGGCGATGACCAGCCGATCGCCACGCTTCGCGTTTAGCGCCGGCAGCCAAGACCGTGGCGGCGATGAGCGGCGTCGCCGGCCGCTATCGCGCCAGCAATCTCGCGGGCTGCCGCCGACCACGTCCTTCGTGAAGCACGGAAGAATACCGGCGCGTCACGAGTATCCTCTGCCGTCTCTCGACATCCAGCACAACCCACATGTGGAGCGAGGGAATGGATGGAGATTGGAGAGCATC
>NZ_LMUQ01000043.1:36659-37607 GCF_009765865.1 Acidisoma sp. L85 | reverse complement strand
GTCCGTCTCTTCCGGCCGGTTCCCAGGGGCCGCACACGAAGGGACGCCGACGGCATAAGCCAGACGCCTTCTCTTGGTTGTAAAATGTGAGAAAATGACATGGCTTCCGTCAACAAGGTGATCCTGATCGGCAATCTCGGTAAGGATCCTGAAGTCCGCAGCAGTCGAACCGGCGACAAGATTGTCACCTTCAACCTCGCCACGAGCGAGAGTTGGAATGACAAGGCGTCCGGCGAGCGTAAGGAGCGCACCGAGTGGCATCGCGTCGTCGTGTTCAACAGCCAGATCGCGGAGGTCGCTGAACGCTTCCTGAAAAGGGGTGCGAAGGTCTACGTCGAGGGCCAGCTTCAGACGCGGAAATGGGTCGACCAATGCGGCGTTGAACGCTACTCCACCGAGGTCGTGCTCGCTCGCTTCAAAGGCGAGATGACGATGCTTTCGAGCACGAATGGTGGCCATCGCCAAACCGCCACGGCGGATGAAAGCATGGGCGATGGAGACCTGCCGCACACAGGCCGTGATTTGGACGACGAAGTTCCATTCTAGGGCTGCGCTCGCCAACGACCCGCGCTCCACGTGCGGGTCGTCAACCGTTCATCCCAATGTGGAGGATTCGGGTGAACCGCGCGACGGTCAATCGGAATGGGAGCCTCGCGAGCGTCGGCGCTTGTTGACCTCGCCTTCAGATACAGCTGTCTATCTCCTGTTGCCCCCGGTTGCTGGCGGCGTTTGGCATGAACAAAGCAGTTAATTCCGCGCAGTGTGATCGTCCTGAGATCGTGGCTTCAGGACGCGGCCCTAAAGCCCCGGCCCCAACCTGTTCCGGCGACATCCAGGATGTGTCGGCCCGTTCACGTCGCGCGACTCAACCGTCTAAGGCCGCGGCCGATACCCTCTTCGGTGCTTGGATCGTGCAATTCGGGCCAGAGCATTGAGAGCAGCTCCCGG
>NZ_LMUQ01000043.1:0-36649 GCF_009765865.1 Acidisoma sp. L85 | reverse complement strand
GCGCTTCGCTTCGGCCGTCTCGCCCCTTCTCGTGTTGCTGCGGCTTGAACCAACCGCGCGCTGGAAAACGGGTAGGTCCTCGCCATACTCACTGCGTTCCGTGTGGCTCTGGTCCAACGCAAGCACGTTCCGTTGTCCGTCTCTTCCGGCCGGTTCCCAGGGGCCGCACACGAAGGGACGCCGACGGCATAAGCCAGACGCCTTCTCTTGGTTGTAAAATGTGAGAAAATTACATGGCTTCCGTCAACAAGGTGATCCTGATCGGCAATCTCGGTAAGGATCCTGAAGTCCGCAGCAGTCGAACCGGCGACAAGATTGTTACCTTCAACCTTGCCACGAGCGAGAGTTGGAATGACAAGGCGTCCGGCGAGCGTAAGGAGCGCATCGAGTGGCATCGCGTCGTCGTGTTCAACAGCCAGATCGCGGAGGTCGCTGAACGCTTCCTGAAAAGGGGTGCGAAGGTCTACGTCGAGGGCCAGCTTCAGACGCGGAAATGGGTCGACCAATCCGGCATTGAGCGCTACTCCACCGAGATCGTGCTCGCTCGCTTCAAAGGCGAGATGACGATGCTTTCGAGCACGAATGGTGGCCATCGCCAGACCGCCACGGCGGATGAAAGCATGGGCGATGGAGACCTGCCGCACACAGGCCCCGATTTGGAAGACGAAGTTCCATTCTAGGGCTGCGCTCGCCAACGACCCGCGCTCCACGTGCGGGTCGTCAACCGTTCATCCCAATGTGGAGGATTCGGGTGAACCGCGCGACGGTCAATCGGAATGGGAGCCTCGCCAGCGTCGGCGCTTGTTGACCTCGCCTTCAGATACAGCTGTCTGTCTCCTGTTGCCCCCCGGTTGCTGGCGGCGTTTGGCATGAACAAAGCAGTTAATTCCGCGCAGTGTGATCGTCCTGAGATCGCGGCTTCAGGACGCGGCCCTAAAGCCCCAGCCCCAACCCCAACCTGTTCCGGCGACATCCAGGATGTGTCGCCCCGGCCAAGTCGCGCGACTCAACCGTCTAAGGCCGCGGCCGATACCCTCTTCGGTGCTTGGATCGTGCAATTCGGGCCAGAGCATTGAGAGCAGCTCCCGAATCAGGATGCGGGTCCGTCCGCTGGCGACCATCCGTCCCGATCCGGCCCCACTGGCGCATCAGAAGCGCGCGGCCGAACAAGTCCGGCCACACCTCCATCCTGTAATACCGCCACTCGTTTAATTCCGGCCGAATGCGGCACAACACCGCGCTGTCCGGAAACAGTGGCAGCTGTACCGGCTGAGGTTTCTTTCGGTTCGCACCACGAGTCGCCATGACAGGAGCCTAGCAAATTGCGGGACGGTGAATAGACCCGCGATCACGGAGCTCGCTATGGATGATTCCGGTTTTACATTCGCGGCGGCCCGCACCTGCTTCGTGTGTGGTGCGCTCGCCAGTTTCGGTTTCAACACTCGCGCCGGCGAGGTCTGGACCTGCATGAGCCACCGGTCGGAGGGCGACAAGCTCCTGGTCGCGCCGGCGTCGTCCGGAAACAAGACAGCGCCGGGGCGGACCGCAGGCGGAGGTCGGTGATCAGGCTACGGGATCGGCATGCAGGACGCTCACTCTCTGTTCCCGAAAGCCGCCTGTCCCGCGCAGCTTCGGTAGGATCTGGCCTGTGCAGTTCCTCTCCAGCCTCCTCACCCAGCGAAGCAGAGGCAGGATCAGCATTTTCGGCAGCCGGTCGGGCAGCCCGCTCCGCTACGTCAACTTTGTGACGGCACTCCTCAGCCGACTTTCGAACACGCTCGCGCTAAGAGTCGCGGCGTTGCAGCCTCTATGCCGATCAGTTTGGAATGGCGGTCTGTGAGCTTGAATTACTGCTCAATCCTCCGCTGCGCTGAAGGTCGTTCCGAAGAACCTCCAATGCAACCCGCGCCTTAGGCAGCCACGTTGCTTTGGCAAAAACCAGGTGCCGGTCCTCGATGACAGTCAGACCCTGGTGGGGAGAGACGACCAAGGAGGCTCGGAGAGTAGGGAGGCATGGGGCACAGGCTGGCACTCAATGCCAGGGGCGGTTCTCAAGGGACGGTGCAAGCACGGCCGGCGGTCTGGGTGCGGGTCTCGCTGACCATAGGGAATGTCGATCGCATGCACCGGTGGTCCGCCTGGTCTGCCCTGTCCGGTCTCACCCCTCGGGCTGTTGTGGTCTGAACCGGGCGTCACTCACTCCAACCCCCACTTTGCCAAACGGCAAGCGCCTGCGGTTCGCACGGCACCGGGTCGCTGCGCTCCCGCACCACTGCCGTCCTCAGAGGCTTCCGCTCCCTCCTACCCGGTTCTGGTCGACCACACCCGAGGGGGAAAGCCGGCACTGGGCCGGCGAACCTTTCCGGCGCAAGAGAGATCGAAATCATGGCCAGCAAGACCCGCACCCAGACCGCCGCCCGCACCACCCAGACCCGCCAGCCCGTCACCCTCGAACTTGCCGCCAGCCTGTGCCCCCACAGTGCCCTCGCCGAAAACCTCTCCCGCACCTTCGGCCTCGAGCCCGTCGACACCGCCGGCATCCGCGAAGCAACCGAAGAGCACCTGGCCCTCGCCTCCAAGGAACTCCCCCTCTCCGAAAAGGCCCTCGAGATGCATCTGCAGCGGATCGTCGGCGCCTATGTCAGCTCCGCCTTCGGGGCCGGCCAGTTTTACACCGGCAAGGTCACCCTGGCCCGCGAACTCACCATGAAGGTCGCCAACGAAGACCGCGACGAAGACCGCGATGGCGTGAGCGGCTTTGAAAGCAGGGCCGAGCGCGCCCGTATCTTCGCCGGCGAAATGGGTCTCCAGGCGCATGCTCTCCTGGCGGCCGCCGAGGGCGCGGTCTCCGCCTACGCTCACCTCACCGGCAATGAGTGGAAGCCCTACGAGGCTCCGAGCCAGGCCCAGAGCACCAGCCGCGCCAGCGCAACCGTCCAGATGGGCGCCTTCGAAGGCTGAGACTACGGCGGGAGCTTCGGCTCCCGCCTCCTACCTTTTAAGCAAACGGGCGTCGCACGTTTGCGGCACCAACCGCGTGTTGGCACCGAGCGTTAACACAACGAGGCGGACTCCAAGGGCGAGCGTGCGTGGCCGCTCCACGACCCCCCTTTTGTCCGCGCCTTGCACAAGCAGAGCTGCCGGTTGCACAGAGCAGTTTCCGGAATCCACGCTGCGTCACGCCAGCAGGTCAGGCAAAAGCAGATCATGACGTGTGGGCACGCCAATGCCGACAGCTCCCGCCCTGCCGGCCAACTATCGCGGCTTTAACTAACCAAACTTCGTCAATGGTCCTGATACACAAACATCCTTCACCTGAGCGACCTCGTGGTGCAGTCTTACTCTCGTCGGCCACGCCGTCACCAGGAATCCCTGTGTGGCAAAGGGCACGATAGTCGATGCGAACAGGGGCGGAGTCGTCGTTCGCACCGAAATCTTCGATGCTCGGTCAATGGATCCGATCGGCAGTGTGGCCCCGCGCACAGAGACAGATCACAGTCATTCGTCAGCAATTTTGATCCCCAGAGGCTCGTGTGTCCAAAATGGCCACATCCCGACGGCAGCGTCATGTGGCCATTATGGACACAGTCCCGCGCCGCCGATGTCTCCCTATCGTTTGTCGGTTTGCCTGATCATCCTGGGCTGGTCCGAGCGAGAACTCGCCAGGCGAACCGGTGAGCACCGGACGACGCTCCGACGTTGGCTGGCCGGCGAAGGCCAAATCGATCCTTCCGTCGCGAAATGGCTCGAGGTGCTGGTCGCCGTCCATATTACCAATCCGTGCCCGCGACGGAAACCACTTTCAATTCTTGATGACACTCTGATCAATGGAGCCGCCGCGAACAGCTGAATGCGTACTGCCAGCCAACGCGTCGGGCGGTCACGAAGAGCTCTTGAGAGCGTGCAAGGAAGAAAGCCTTCACTGCTCTCCTGCAGTAATGCCGGCCGAGGTCGCGTCGCCTCAAATGGTCGGTCGTCGCCATGCTCGGCCGAAAATGGCCCGCGCGTGGCTCCGTGCGGCTCCGGCCGCGCCGAAGAAGCGCGCCTTTGACCCGACACGAAGGCCAGCATTTACACCGCTCAGCAGCGATTGGGCTGCAGACAAAGAGCGAGAGCAAACCAATGGATCACACCCTCACGCAAGACACTCTGGCAATCACGTCCATGGCCGGCTGGTTGTCCTGCTAGAAAATCGCCGAGGGTTCTGGGAAACGCCAGTGAGCTACACACGGATCGCTCAGACCGAGGTCATCCCTGAGAACGAATGGCCATACTGACGGAGCGGCCGGGCCCGAAAGGCCCGGCAATACCCGCGCGCTGGCAGCGCCTGTGCCTGTGCAGCGTTAAGGCAAGACTGATTTGGCACGTTCGCGCTGCCACAGCTCTTTACCGCTTTAATGAAGATAGGCGAACCCGGGCTTACCGTTTGACATCATCGACGGCACGCAGCGCGCGGCTGGGTCCGCGACACTGCTCCATGGGCTCAGGGATTGCGACGCAATCCAAACGAGCTTCCCGTTCGGAAACAGCAACTCCTCAAATCCATTCACCTTGTGAACAGGTGAACGGACTGCCACTGTCATTGCCGCCCAGCCTAGTTCAGGAGCGTCAGCACGGGGGGCGGCGCGAACAACCACATGTACCGAGGGGTCGAGCGACTGCTTCTGCGATAGGTTTAGTTTCATACAGGTCCAGCCTCCCAGAGGTTTTACCGCGTGCAATCCTTGCGCGGAAGCACCGATAGCGATGAACGAAAAGGCAAGCACGAGCCCGGTGATGGTGAACCGCATCGTCATTTCCTACGTCAAAATGGAAGCTGTAGCGGCGCTTCCGATCTTATTCGATACCGACGTCCGCCACTGCGCGACAGTCTCGCCCAATGTAATGCCGTTGCTCGCCAGAGTTGCCGCAGAGGTCGTTGATAAGACAGACGCCATTGTCGCGCTTCCATCAGCCGTGGCGATGGCCGCGCCGGAGGGACCAAAATTATAATAACTCCTGACGTCCAACACCGTAGGGTCAGCCACTCCATCATTCTCTAGCGACTGCGCTCCCTGTTCAAATATTCGGCCGCTGCGATCGCCTCCGTCGCTGGGTCACTCTGACCTGCAGTTCCCGGGACGATGTCCGCCACCAGGGCTGGATCTTGCGCCAGCGCCGCTGCTAGACTCGACTGAAAGGTCGCGGTGGTCATCTGGAACGCACCGGTGATACTCCCCGTTCCAGCCACGTTCTGACACCCACTCTCGAGAACGCACGTTGCCGCCACCGCTGTCGCGTTGACCCCGAGTGCCTCCGCACTTTGCTCTGCAGAGGCACCCCACGATGTCCCCAACATTGTGTCGAGGGCACTGCTGTCCGTTGACGTCCCCGCCCCGCTCGTGCCGCTGGTCCCAGTCGTGCTACCCCTATCGAAACCGTTCCCGCTTGCATCGTGAACGGAGGCAGTCCAACCTCGGTGGCCTCGGGGATAATTTGCTGCGGCACACCGGTTAATGTTTGTGGTTCTGGGTCAGCCACCGCGGCCGATCCCCAGAACACAAATCCAACTGCTGAACCGGCCAAAAGCTGCTTTGCTCGCCATCCCGCCGTCCTTCGGCCTCTCAGATGCCTCCATTGTCCTTCCACACGCACCTCCTCGATCAGGTTAGATCTGATCGTCGGGCTATCCGGTACGAACCGACAGCCTAAATCCCAGAGAAGTCTTTCATCTCGCAGAGTCGATTCCCCTTGTCGTCCTCCCAATGTGACGTCAGTTGGCAGCGTTCGATCGCAATGCCAATGTTTTCAACGCGGCCGGCCATACCCCAGTCCGACCACGTGCCCCAGACGTAGCCTGTCAGCACCAGGCCCACCATCAGCGCGCCGATGCAAAGGGCGCGCATCCACTCGCGTTCGTGATTGTATCGACGCTGCTTAATGACGAGCGCCTCGCGAACCCCGCGCGTCATGTCCGGCAAAATGTCTTTGACCAGCTGGGTCAAGACCGCGGTTTTATCGACCTCGATCTTCTCGATTGCCTGCCGCGCACCCCTGTCCAGGTTCTCTATCACGCCACTCGCCTTCGCCAGCGTTTGGCGCGTTCGCTCCGTCACGACCCTTTGCCGGGCCAACTCATCCTCTCCCGCCGCCTTCGCCCGCTCGACAATGGTGAGCAGTGCATCCGCGACGCCCAACGCTACTTCCGCGAACCCGGCCTGCGTGCTGATCATTGTCGAGATGAAAACCCCTTCGGGATATTCAGGCCGCACCCCCCAATCACGCGCGGCCGTCTCGACAGCGGCTAGCCGGTCTGCAAAGCGGCTGCGCATTTCCGCGAGATCCAAGGGCGGCGGGACCGTGTCCGACACCCTTCGCTCCTGGCTGTTCTCAAGCACTGGCGGCATCCTCGGTCGAACTCTCGCTAGCAGCTGGGATAGCGATCGGCCTGGCCCCAGGCCGATAGGGCAGCCACAGCGGCGGGATAGACGCGATGAAAACAGGCACAGCCTTCTGCCACCAAATCGCAACCCGCTCCTGGTCAAAGAATGAGAGGCGGGGGCGATCGCCCTTAATCACTCCCTCCCCGGCTTCAGAGAAGGTGAGGCCGCGGTCTGTAACCTGCGACATACAGGATAGCGGCGGCATCATCACGAGGTGAGCGCCCTGATCGATCGCAGCCGTCACGACGGGATGACGACGGATCGCGGCGAATGCATGGGCGGCTGATCGCCCCGACATAATCAAGCCAGCATTCAGCACAATCAGTGTCGCTTCAGGTGCGAAGAGTTGGCGCGCCGTGAAGTGCCGTAGATAATCAACGTCTGCTTGTTCTGGTCCGATGACGTGGGCAAGCACCACCCGGATTCCCTGGCGCTCCAATGTCTGGACGATTGGGATCTCCTGGACCAACCGGCTCAGGGCCGTGTCGCCGCCACCGACATCAAGGAAGGCATTATATTGACCGTCAATCTGATCCTGAATTCGCTCCTCCAGCCAAGACTTCACATCCTCGAATTCAGATGAAGGTGGCTCCAGCACATCGCGGTGGAACAGCGGAAGGTTATACGTCACGTTAAGAAGGTCGGCATTCCAGATGACCAACTCCGTCCCCTGCTCTCGCAAGGACTGGATGATGGTATTTAGCAAGGTGGTTTTGCCGACCCTCTGTCGGCCAACACCAACGAAGAGGACAGGGCGACCGTCGTGGGGCTGCGATGCTTCTGACAAGGTTTCAGGTCCTTTGTTTTGGCCGGATGATATGCCGGTCCAAGTAGGCAAACTGTTCGTCGACCGCAGCCAACTGCGCTCTCACTCGCTCCGATAGATGTTCGTCACCTTGTTGAGCGGGAACAGGCGCAGCCGTCGGCGGACTGACCCGGCGACCTACCGAGGTGTCCTTCGTCGTGATCGGCGGCTGCCAATCTCCTTTTTGTCGGCTTCGATCGGATGGTGGCTTGGCGGACTTCGTGGCTCCTTGGTCAGCCACTTCGGCCGCGATGTCGGCGCAGACGCGGAGCCAAACCTTACGCACCGACCATTTGTTGGGAGGGGCTCCTTGCCGCCCCACGACGCCGGCATCCAGGACAACGGCAAGGAGACCGTCCCAGCCAGCGCCCGTGGCCTTGAAGGCCTCCCCCACCATTCGGTGGTTTTCACGAAGCCAGCGGTACAGGTGACTGTTACGCGGATACGCTCGCGCCTTCATCGTCGCTCTCGCTCGCTCGTGCTCTTCCTTGGTCATAGGAAGAGGCTGATGCGGATTGGCGCGAACGAAGAGACGCAGTCAGATTAAAATCAGTTCATGTTCTTCCGAGCGCTGGACGTGAAATTTCCGCCCAGTTGCCGTGAGTTTTCCCTCGACTTGCCGTCGGCTTGCCGTGAGCTTTCCGTCAAAAAGGGTTTTCCATACACCATTGCACCCGTCGTGCACGGCGACACGCATTGACGCAGGTCGAGAAAAACGTCTGACGTCGTTCGCACCGATTTTCGGGATGCTCTCACGAACACGAGGAGAGCATCATGGCGACCGAGGCGACCGATATTCTGATCCGCATTATTCGCGGACAGGACGAACTGAAGTCTGAGCAGGCGCAGATCGCCGGCACCCTCGAAGCACAAGGGGCGATCTTGCGGCTCCTTGCGGAGCAGCTGGGCGTCGTCATCGGGAAGCTCACGCCTGAGCTTGGTGACGGGCCGTCAATGCAGGAATTGCTGGCTGAGTTGGTGGCGAGAGTCGGTGATAACGGGGCCCTCCTCCGACGCATCGATCGCCGCACCGACAGCATGGCCACGAGCCTGCCAGACGATGTGGTCCGCGCCATGAAAGGGACGTCCGGGACGAACGGGTATGGGGCCGCTGCCGGCCATGGCGCGGACGGGAGTGCTGCCTCGTGATGACCTTCCGCAAGCTGGCGGCCGCGTCCGCCGGCAAGCTGATCCGCGCCTACTTCACCGAGAATACTCCGCAACCGGCCCATGACTTCCGGACGGACCCTGGCAGGGTGCTGGACAGCGGCGGCCGGCTCACCTCGTACTACACGGGGCGCGACAGCCGCGCGACGTGGCGGCCGGATACGCCTGCTGAGGTGGCGCAAGCGCTTGGTATCGATCCACGGACCATGCCCAAGGACGCCGATCTCGATCGGCTATTCGAAGCCAAGCGCGCCGATACCGGGGAAGCCTGGACAGAGCAGAAGCGCAAGGTCAGCGCCTATGACCTGACGCTGGCACCGCACAAGTCAGTCACCCTGGCGGCCGAATTCGCAGCGACGGCCGCCGAGAGCGCCATGATCTGGCACGCCATCGATCGTGCGAACGACGCCACCATGCGCTTCGTGGCTCGGGAGGTCGGTTGGGCGCGTAAGGGGAAGGCCGGGGAGGACGGCGCCGACCCGGGGGAAGTCGGGTGGGTGAGCTTTCGTCATCATACCGCCCGGCCCACCCTACCCGTGCAGGATGGCGCGCACGGCGCAACCTACCTGGCGCAATCGCCGATCGGCGGTGACCCGCATGCTCACATCCACAATGCCCTCTTCAACCTGGTCGTCACCGAGGACAGTCGCGTGGGCTCCCTCGATACTCAGCGCCTTCATAGCCGTGTGCACGAGTTCGGCGCCTTCTTCCAGGCACGATTGGCCGATGAACTGCGGCGCCTTGGCGCCCGGATCGGCTACGACAAGAATGAACAAGCGATCGTGCTCGAGGCGATCCCGCAACAGGCCGTCGATCTGTTCAGCAAAGGTCGCCGGCAGATTCTGGGATCTGCGAAGGCCTATGCTCAGTCTCAAGGGCTTAACTGGGACGCGCTATCCATCGAGGGCAAGTTCAAGATCCTTTCCACCGCCGGCCTTGCCTCGCGCTTGAAGAAGCATGGTGACAAGAACGACCACGAAATCTGGCGGGAGCAGGCCGCCACGATTGGCTGGCACCATCAGACTATCCTCGACGAAACCCAGCACGAGGTGCGGCCGGCTGCCGAACGCTTCGACGCCGCCTACCGCTTCGCCGCCCGCCATCTTGCCCAGGAATTCCACACGGCCGCCGTCATCGACCACGACAAGCTCCGGATGTATGCGGCGCGGAGCCTGATCGGAACCGGCATCGCCGGCGGTGTTAGTGACATCGATCAGGTGGTGTCGCTCATCGAGCAGCGGGGCCTGACGCTGAAGGGCGAACAGGTCGCACTCATCCTTGGCATGTCCGGCGACAAGGTCCGCGTCACCAACACCGCCCAGGTCCGGATCGAGGAAAGCCTCGCCGCGGAGGCGACCCGCGCGGCGGCCGACAAGGCCGGCGCTCTAACCCACGGCGCCATCGCGGCGGCGATTGCCGCCTCGGGCCTGGATTTCACGTCAGAGCCGGATCACGGGGCTGCCCAGAGGGCGGCGATCTATGCGCTTGGCCAGGGAGGTGCCCTCTCGCTGCTCACAGGCGTGGCGGGCGCCGGGAAGACCACGCTGGTCAAGCCTTTGGTCGAGGCCTGGAAGGCCGATACCCGTTTTGATGCGGGTGGTCGGGACGTTTTGGGATTGGCGACGGGCTGGAAGCAGGCAGACGCCCTCAAGGATGCTGGCGTTGTCAGAACGATCGCCATGGATCCGCTCCTTAGGGCGATCGAGAGCGGCGAATTCGCAGCCAGCCGCAATACGGTCCTGGTGATCGACGAAATCAGCCAAGTCGCACCCCGCGCAATGCTCGCTCTCTTGCAGCTCCAGCGCAAGACCGGCCTGACCATCAAGGCCTTGGGCGACCGGGAGCAAGCGCAGTCGGTCGAGGCGGGCGATGCCATTGAGATCTTGCGGCGGGTGTTGCCGAAGGAGGCACAGGCCGAGCTGCTCAGCACTGTCCGCCAGAAAGGACGCAACGCATCCGAGACGCGTCGCCTGCGGATGATCGCGGGCCTGTTCCGGGGCGCCGAGCCTGACCTCGATTCCGCGGACAGGCTTCCCGGAAAGCAACGCGGCCGGGAGATCAGCGGGCCACGCCTCGCTAATGGTCAAGCCGAGCTGGAAGCGGTGGAGCGACGCAACCATCACCTTGGCGAAGTGGAGAAAGCCCTCGCCATGAAGCGCCAAGACGGCACCGCCCGCTTCATCGGCGGCGACCAAGACCAAGTCATCGGCCGTATCGCAGACTTTTACATGCAGCGTCGGGACGCCCTCACAGCCGCTGGCTCAAAGGGGAGCATCACCGTCTCAGCGCCGACTAACGCCGACACCGCTGACCTCAGCCGCGCCATCCGCGACCGGATGCAGGTGCGTGGCGAGCTTCGCAATGACGAGCAGGTCTATGAGGCGATCGATCAGCGCGGCGAACACTATGCCATCCCTATCGCGACAGGCGACAAGCTCCGGCTGTTCCGGCGGACCTGGGCCAAGATCAACGGCAAAGGCGGCTCGATCGGCAACAATGGCGATATCGTCGAGGTGGTGGGCCGCATGGCGAACGGCTTGGTGTTGCGCGACAAGGCCGGGCGCCTGGGCGAGGTCGAGTGGAAGCGCCTCGAGCACAAGGCGACAGGGCGGCTTCTGGTCGGCTTCGGGCATGCCATGACGATCGACGCCGCGCAGGGGATCACCTCGGACGAGCACATCAACGCCCTGCCCCGCGGCACCGCCGGTATGACCGGGTTCACGGCCTACGTGGCGGAAAGTCGGGCGCGTGGAACTACTTGGACGATGATTTCGGATGTGGCGACCTTCGACGCCGTTCGCAGCCGGCGCGCGTTGGGTGACCTGACGCCGATCAAGGCCGAGGACATGTGGTCCAAGGTGGCCGAGGACATGGCCGCCAAACCCTACAAGGCGCTCGGCATGGACCTGATGCAGGCGGCTCGAGAGGACCGCGACTTGGCGGTGCGCTCCTTCATGGCTGCCGGACATCGCGTGGAGACGATGGAGCTCCAAGGGCGCAGCATTGGCCGCGAAGCCCGCGGCCGAATGCAGGCCGAGGCCGTGCGCAAAAGCATTCCGGCGCTCATTGCCTCGCTGGACCACGCGATCGCGGCGGCCGAGACGACCCTCACCGGACCCTTGTCCGACCGGGAGGGCCATCTCCGTAGCCTCCGGATTGACGCGGAGCTGTCGCGGCGCGAGATGGATCACGTGGCAACCCGGCGATCCTCCTCGCCATCGCCAGGGACCTAGGTTCGCCGCATCGCACGACGGGATACTCGGAGGATGTTCATGGTTGAGGAAGTCAAACTCGGCGACATGATCGATATGGTCGGCGCTCGTTTTGAGATGGTCGCGCGAATGGGCATCACGCCTGGCGACACTGTTCTCTTTCGGACGCGCATGGCGCCGGGCAAAATTGTTCCCCTGCACGGTCATATCGATCCCGAGTGCTTCTATGTTCTTGAAGGTCGCCTCGACGTGTTTCTTATGGACGATGCCCCGAAATGGAATGTGGTCACAGCTGGCCGGAGTTTGCTGATCGCCGACGGCATCAAGCATGCGGTCCGCAACTCGGCCGAGACAGCCGCAGACCTCGTGTTGGCCACGAACAACCGGTTCGCTAGTTTTCTCGGTGAGGCCGGTTGCCTCGTCGCGGCGAATGCACCTTTCGCGGCTCCGGATATTCAAAGTCCGCTCCCGAGACCTCGACCGGGCCGTCTGAGCGATGGGCATGGGCGCAAAGCCGACGGGATGTTCCGCCACGCAATGCAGGCTTTCGCGCCCGCCCGCTTGGACCGCTGGCGTCCGGGTTGGGTCGTCACGGAATGTCAACTCGCGTAAAATGGCTAAGAAGCTGCCGTTTGCACAGTCGCTCGATCCCTCAAGCGCCATGCGGCGGCTCGCCTTCACCATGGCACCGTCTTGCCGAACCGGTCGAGATATCGCAGCCCCGGTCGCCCCTGCTGGGCGATGAGCGTATCGACAATCTGCGGGATGGTCTCCTCGACGCCGAACGGCGCCTCCGGTCCGCCCAGCTCGGTACGAATCCAGCCCGGCGCCATCAGCAGTATCGCCCGCTCGTCGTCCGCATGGCGCGCGGCATAGCTCCGCATGTACTGGTTGAGCGCCGCCTTGCTGCCGCGATAGACCTCGTGGCCACCCTTGGTGTTGTTGCTGATGCTGCCCTGGCCCGACGACATGACGCCGATCACGCCGCCCTCATGCACAACGTCCTGCAAACCCTCGACGGCACGCATTGCGCCGAGCGCGTTGGTTAGCATCACGCGCACGAACTCATCGGTTGAGACCTCCGCGATCGTCTCGCCCTGATTTCGGTTGGCGGTGCCGGCATTGACGAACAGCATGTCAAAGGCGCGGCCCGAAAGCTTGTCGCACAATCCCGCAATCTGGTCGGGCTCGGTGATGTCCAGAGGTTCGATCGAAACCCGGTCACCGTGCGCGTCGGCCAGATCATGCAGCCCGGTCCGGCCACTTTCGCGCACCGTGCCGATGACATGCCAGTTTTTCGCCACGAACTCGGCCGCCATCGCCAGGCCAAGACCGCGCGAGGCACCGACCAGCAATATGGTTTGAGTAGTTTCAGTATTCGGCTCCATGGCGCTTTTCCTTCTGTATCGGGTCCGAGCCGAGAATAGCGGGTCCGATGCGTGCCGCCAGCCGCACAGGATGCAAACATCGATTGCACGCGACGCTATGCCTTTGCAGACTGGGCTGTATGATACGGCAATGAAGACGGTCGATCTGAACTTGTTGGGAGCGCTCGATGTGCTGCTCGCGGAACGTAGCGTAACTGGGGCCGCCCGCCGCCTTGGGCTCAGCCCGTCGGCGATGAGCCGGACACTGGCGCGGCTAACAATTCCACTCTGACGTTCCAATCCACTCCGCGTCCCCCGGCAAAACCAGGGTGACCGTAGGTTGAGGGACGGAGGGTGGGCCAAAATCCGCCAGCACTCCGGGCCAGAATTCGGTTCTTCCGCACATTTCGTGCTGGTTTGGCTTGTACTCGAGGACTGGATCGAGGAGACACCTGGACTCACGTCCAAGGTGCTCAACGTGCCCCCTTCCTTGCTTTCCTTCATCCCTCGCGCGCTACAAGTGATTCGCGTGGTGCCGACTGCAGATCGAGTGACAATCGAGGCGTCACCCCGCCCAATGGTCGCGGATTGTCCAACCTGCGGCGTGGCGTCGACACGGGTTCACAGTGTTTATCGGCGCGTTTTGAGTGATCTACCGTGGCAAGGACGAGCCGTGACGATCCGGGTGGCAGCGCGCCGCTTCCGCTGTCGCAACCGGATTTGTTCGCGCCAGACATTCGCTGAACGTCTGACAGGGGTAATACACCCGTCGAGCCGACAGACCGAAAGACTTCGAGATTTGCATCGACATCTAGCGTTCGCGCTGGGCGGTGAGGCTGGTGCGCGCCTTGCGACGCGGCTTGCAATCCCGA
Source organism: Acidisoma sp. L85 (assembly GCF_009765865.1). Classification (GTDB taxonomy): domain Bacteria; phylum Pseudomonadota; class Alphaproteobacteria; order Acetobacterales; family Acetobacteraceae; genus Acidisoma. The sequence goes on along the minus strand of NZ_LMUQ01000043.1, from coordinate 22,804 downwards.
CCAGCCCGGACACGCTGCTGCGATTGGCATCGGCCCTGTCACGCATTGGAGCGCCCGCGCGAACTCCACGAGTGCTCGGGATTGACGATTGGGCGTGGAGACGAGGACGTCGGTACGGGACAGTGGTGGTGGACCTGGAGACCAACCACGTGGTGGATCTCTTGCCCGACCGGGAAGCAGGAACTGTTGCAGCTTGGCTGCGCGATCGCCCCGGTATCGAGGTCGTAGCCCGTGACCGTGCTGGCGCTTATGCCGACGGCATTCGGCAAGGGGCGCCCGCCGCGGTGCAAGTAGCCGACCGGTGGCACCTGCTCAGGAATCTCGGCGAGGCCGTTCAGAACCTTACCGACAAGCACAGTGCCGCCGCCGGCCGCGCGGCCCAACACGTAAGGGCGAATCTCCGCGCGTCCGCCGCATCGGCCCCTCCTGCTGCCATGACAGCCGCCACCTCGAAGCCGACCGCTGCGGAGTTGATCAGCATGGCATCGCGTGCGCGCCGACAGTCTCGGTACGAGGAGGCCGCGCGACTGCGCAGCGCTGGAGCGTCGATCAAACGCGTCGCCGCCGAACTCGGCGCCGAGCGCAAGACGGTCCGAAGATGGCTCCGATTGGGGCACGCCCCGCTGTGGAAGCAGCCGCCGAGCGGCGGCATCCTCGACCCTTTCGCCGACGTCCTGACGTGCCGGTGGAATGAAGGATGCCGCAACGCTGCCCAACTCTGGCGCGAACTGGTGTCCCTAGGCTTCCGCGGGCGACCGAGCACAGTGCGGCACTGGGTGAGCAAGCATCGCCGAGACGACGCAGGCGAGGGCAAGATCGCGGCTGATCCCCTGCCGCCTATCTGGCCGGTTCCGCGGGGGTATCGGCTGGCACGGCTGCTTATGTCGGGAACATCAAGGCTGACCGCCGAGGACGAACTCTTCAGGACCAAGCTGCTCGAGGACGAGCCCGCGCTCGCCGCGGCCGTCGCTTGGGCGCAGCAGTTCAATGCGCTTCCCCGACGCAAGATTAATGGCGATCTCGGCACGATCCTTGCCGCCGCCGCTGACACCATGCTCGCGCGGTTCGCCGCAGGTTTACGTCGCGACTTCGCAGCAATTTCGGCGTCGCTTGAATTGCCCTGGACCACAAGCCCCGTGGAGGGACAGATCAGTCGCCTGAAGATGCTAAAACGCACCATGTACGGCCGCGCAGGCTTCGAACTCCTTCGCGCTCGGGTGCTGAACGCAGCCTAACGTCAAACCAGCACGAAATGTGCGGAAGAACCCAGAATTCGCTAGCAAAGCCAGCCCGACGGCCAAATATCGTTGACCGATCCCGACGCGCGTTCCATGGCGACCAGCGGCCGTGGCACCGGCATCGTCGGCTACAACGTGCAGCTTGCTGTGGACACAGAACACCACCTGATCATGGCGCATGAAGTGGTCAATGAGGGACACGACCGCTCGCAACTCGTATTAATGGGATTGGGAGCCAAGGATGCCGCGCAAGCCACCGAGATCACGATCCTGGCCGATCGGAGCTACTTTAACAGCGAGCAGGTGCTGGCATGCGATGGAACCGGCGTGTTGCCTGCGTGCCGAAGATAGACACCTCCGGCAGGCTCAAGCTGGGTCTCTTCGCGCGAGGTGACTTTGTCTATGACGCGACCGCTGACCACTACACCTGCCCGGCTGGCGCACACCTGACCAAAGGCGTCGAGCGCTCGGACAACCGTGGCGACATCACTCATTACCGCAATCTGACCGCCTGTCTCAGCTGCGAGCTCAGACCACGTTGCACACCGGAGAATATCAAACGCTTCAAGCGCTGGAAGCATGAGGTGGTGCTCGACGCCATGCAAACCAGGCTCGACCAACTGCCCGACGCGATGGCGCTGCGCCGCCAAACCGTCGAGCATGTCTTTGGCACGTTCAAAGCCTGGGGCGGCATTACACCCTTCCTGACCCGCACACTCGAAAAAGTCCGAACCCAGATGAGCCTCGCAGTCCTGGCCTATAACATAAAAAGGGTCATCAAGCTTCTCGGGGTGGCGCCGGTGCTGCAAGCCATCCGAGCCTGACGGCGGGGGTAAGCCCTGATCGTCACGACCAGCTAGCCGTCATACCAAAGAGCGTCAGAACGACGTATTCACACAGCCTCGGTCGAGAGCCGACGGGGGCTTTATGGCCTCTTGGGTGGAAAGCTGTCAGTCCGGTTTAGGCCGGCATGATCAGAAACCGGACATTTCCCGTATGGCATGACTAGCCGAAACCTGACAGAGACCCCGACTCACGCCTTGGCGGCGTTCTGTGCAGCCTCGAATACATCACGTGCAGGCGTTTTACCCGCCACGTGCCCCGTATTCTCGGCTCCGAGGTCCATCCATCCCGCGTTAACGGCGTCAAACATTTCTTCGGCGGGTCCGGTGTGGCCATTCGGGATGCCGAACCGTTCGAACGCTTCCGCCCAACCTGCGCGCGGAACCGCAACTGCTTTTACGTCGAGATTCAGAACTTCACCCAATTGCTCCGCGACTTCATCCGCGCTGACTATCGAACCAAGCTCGACGACGCGCTGCCCTGACCAAGCTGGCCCAGTCAAAAGGGTTGCGACCTCCGCGCCAATGTCGTTCGTCGCGATCATGGTCGACTTCCGGTTTGTCGGATTATAGTAGACTGGCAGCGTTCCGCCCTGGGCGACCTGCAAGCCGTACAAGAAGTTTTCGAAGAATCCACCTGCGCGCACAAACGCGATTGGGGATGTCAGGTCGCGAAAACCTCGCTCCAGAAGAGACAAGGCCGTGATCATCCCGAGCCCGCTGGTCCTGTTCGCACCCATTGACGAAAGTGCCACCACCCGCGGCGGCGCTGTCTTGGTGAGCGCCTCGACATAGTTTGCAATCACGCCCTTTGCTTCTCTGTAGTCGGGCGAGGGCGCCCAGACAGCCGGCAACATGACGAAAGCGCCTTCGACGCCCTCGAGCGCTTGCTCGACGGCTGCCGAAGCATTCCAATCGCCGTCTACCAGTTCCACGCCCTGATTTGCCCAGTTTGACGCCCTTTCGCGATCGCGAACCAGCGCGCGTACCTCCTTGCCGTGCGCCAACAGATGCTTTGCCGTCGCGCCGCCAACTTTTCCCGTAATTCCCATTACTAAAAACATGTGTTTTCTCCTAATCTTGAGGGACAGAAGACTGCCCTCTTGGTTCAACGGATGAGCGGCAGAATGGCCCGGATACGGGGATCGCGCGCGTAGAGGCCGCCCCATGTCATCGCGCCTAGAAGCAGGGAAATGATTTCCGGCGGCGACCCCAGCTCACCGATGCGGACATGGGCGCAGATGGGACCTCCTAGATAGCCTGTCACCAGGATCGCGCCGAGGACGGCAGTGGCCGGGATGGCGTAACAGATAGCGCAGACGAGTAGGACCGGGCCCACGACACTGGTCAGGTCCGTCGCGAAGCCGGTTTCCTGCAACATGCTTGCAATCTGTGCCGGCGCGAAAAGCTGAATAATGCCATCTGCCATCAGAGCGATAACGACAATCGCGTTCATGATCCGGCCGGCCCACAGGCTGTGATGCAAGGTTATAGCTTCACGCGCGTGATGCAGGTTCATTGTTTCGGACACTCGTCATTCTCCAATGAGGAAGATCCTCATATTTGGGAGGTTACTATGTCTCTTTGGTGTGATAAACGCTGGGGCAATGAACTCACTGTTCTCTTTTTAATAAACAATACCGAGGCCGGAGTATGCAGAATCTCGAATCCATCCTCATATTCATCACGGTCGCGGAAATGGGGAGCTTCACCCACGCGGCTGATAGCCTGGGCATCCAAAAAGGGAGGGCCTCAACGGCGGTCCGGAAACTGGAAGAAGATGTCGGTGTCAGGCTTCTGCACCGGACGACGCGCAGCGTGCAGTTGACGGAGGACGGACGCGCATTTCATGCGCGTGCCCGCGATCTACTGGCTGAAGTCGATGACCTGCATTCGATGTTCGCGTGCGATCGCGTAGCACTTCGCGGTCGTTTGCGGGTCGATCTTCCGACCGAGGTCGCGCGCACAACGGTCGTGCCGGCCTTGCCGGGTTTCATGGCGACTCACCCCGAGTTGGAGCTGGAGATATCGAGCACGGATCGGCAAGTGGATCTGGTTCAAGAGGGGTTCGACTGTGTATTGCGGCTTGGACCCATAGGGGACGAGACGCTGATTGCCCGCCCGCTTGGCCTGTTGCGCATGGTCAACGCTGCCAGTCCAGCCTATCTGGCGCGATATGGCGTCCCTCGATCGCTTGAAGATCTCCAGCGTCAGGAACATCGGACAATCATTTTTCGACGACGCTGGGCGCTAGACCCTATGGATGGGAATATCCGGACGGCGACAGTTACGCGACGCTTCAGTTGCCTGGTGCGCTCCACGTCAACAGCGCGCAGACCTACGACGCCGCCGCCGTCGCCGGCCTTGGCCTGATTCAGGCACCGCTCTTGGGAATTGGCCAATACTTAGAAGTGGGGCGCTTGTGGAGATCATCCCCCCTTTTCGTCGCCGGGCTATCGCAGTGTCCCTTGTCGTAGCACATCGGAGCAATCTGTCGCGCCGCACCCGCGCATTCATGAAATGGATCGAAGATGTGCTGACGCCGTATCTAGAATAGTGGCGTCCGTTCCGGCGCGACGGGCGCCGAGAGCAGGTAGCCTATCCCGGCCAAGACTAGCTTCAAGATCAACAGCGGCCAGCCTCAGGTCTGATGCTCATGTATTTAAGGTTCCCGAGGTTCATGCCGCCAATTGCTCGATTAGACCGTCTATCAATTTGAGCAACTCCGGCGCCCCCATCGCAGACGGTCGAGCGGGTGCTTGACGGCCTTGGCGCGCTCGGTCCCGCTCCGCCAGCGCGGCAAGGCTGTTCCGGCGTCCCACTTGAGCACTTCTAGATACAGAAGTCTCAATACGCACCAGCACCCGCATGTCATCCGCGTTGATCGGGCCGGTCGGTGTGCCGGGATCGACGGCGCCTGCGAACACCGCGGCGCTTGTCGCTTCCAACATCGGCAGCAGATCAGTCACAGGCGGCTCCGTGCCCTCCCCGCCCTCCGGATTCACGTGGCCTGCACGAAGCATGGCGATGTGCTTGGACCCCGCAGCGTCGATTGCCGCGTCTGCACATGCAGCGATTGGTTGCCGCTCCTTGGCGCCCGCGGCGAAGGCGTCCAGCATCGCCGCGAGAATTTCGCCATCCTCGACCTTGTCCGTCGCCGACGTCCTGCCCGTGAGTAGATTCTCGACGATGGTCCGGGTTGTCCCGACAGTTGCGCGAATATCTGTCTTCGACGGTGCTGCGAGCATAATCGGGCGATTGAGGCGGGTCGGGCCGGAGGTGTCCAGCTTAGCATGGAAGACCTTGGCGTAAACTATTGCGTAAAGCCGGCTTCGAAACGTCAGTCGTATCTTCCGGAGACGCGGTTCTGGACCAGTTGTCCGCAAAAGGCGACTTTGACGCCGTGCTGATCGACCTATGCATGCCGGAACTCTCCGGCACCGAGGCCATCAAGCTCATCCGGTTTCAGGAAGTATGCGAGGGCGAATCGGGGCGCCTCCCAGTCATAGCCATCAGCGCCGATGATCGGGCAGCGACGAAACAAGATTGCCTAAGTGCCGGCGCGGACGCCTTCCTCGCCCATCCGATAAGCTCCGATACCCTTGTGCAGACTTTGAACAGTCTCATCGTGGCTCGCGAAGATTCGCTGCCGCCGCCCATCAGCAACGTGATTCATTTAAAAGACCGCCTAGAGTATCGGCCAGTGAGCAGCCATGATCTCGACGTGACTATGCTCGAAGAGCTTTTCAGTTTCGCGGGTGAGGCCGGCGTTCGTAACTTCGGCAACGCAGTAAAAACAGACGTCGAAGTATCACTAAACTATATGCATGCTGCAGTTGCAAGCGGCGATATCGAGGGATTCCAGGCTGCGATGACGGGGGTGCTCAGTTCCACGGGCAGCTTAGGGGCTAACGGCGTGAAGTCGGTCTACTATCACGCAGGTCGATTAGAGCCGAGGTATCTGAAGACGATAGAACCTCTCATAATTGCGCGCGTCAGGTATGAAACCGAGGTGATCGTCGATGCCCTCGAACGCTTCATTGTGACGAAGACCGCTGAGGCGGGAGACAATGGCGGCCAATCAAAATGAGACCGATACAAGTGTTTTCAGATGCGAAGACTGCCTCCTCCTCAAAAGAGGACGCAGCCAGCAGTCCCACAGCGGCCGTTGATCTCGCCGTAGGGACGCGCCTGAAACGGCGACGTGAAGAATTGAATATCTCTTATCGTCAGCTTGGCGATGTTGTAGGCGTCTCGTCGATGCAGGTTCGTTATTATGAGACGGGAGCTCGTAGGTTGGGAGCCGCCCGTCTCTATGCCATCTCGCTTGCGCTCGATGTACCCATTGCGCATTTCTTCTCAGATCTGGAATGCAGAAATGAGGAAGTTTCGCACGAGCCGCGTGAAGTTTTCGTCGCCAAACCTCCTGAGGAGTTAGCGATAACAGAAGTCATGCGGCTAGGAAAACTCGCGCGGCAGGTCGACGACCCAAAGGTGCGCGCGATCATAAGAGAGATGATCCGAGGCTTTCCCGCATCGCCATCGGAGTAGGCCGATTGAGTTCTCCTTCTGTTCCGTGATGCTTTCGCTCCAGCTTCTCAGCGAAGCAAAGCGGAAGCTGCCGTCTGAAATCGCCGGAATCCCCGCGCGATTTCCTGAAGAGATGTCACGGTTGCTTGAAGGACTTCGTCATCTTCATGCGTCTCGATCGTCCGGACGAGGCATGGGAGTTCCACAGCCCCCATCGGCAGGCTTATGCTTCGTATAGCATGTAGCTGCCTTCTGAGTTCCTCGACATCGGCAGCTGTCATAGCCGTGATTAGCTTGGCATGAACCTCGACGAAATCGCTCGAGAACGTGTCCAGCAGAATCCGATAGGTGTCAGGGCCGAGATCCTTAACGAGAGCGTTCACGACTTGATGATCGATCGCTGGAGATTTGCAGATTCGTTCCGAATCAACCCCACTTTTCGCTTGGCCGTCGATCCCTTAGGTCTGCATTCTATCCATTGAGCGCCTCAACAACCTCCTTTAATCAGGTTTGGAAAATAGCTTACTCTGTCTCGTGCGGCAATGAACGTTGGGTCAACTCTGGAGCCTACAAGCTTCAGATCTATGCTACTGCGTCGCTGCAGGCATGGAGCAGCGCGTCGCAGTTAGAGCAGAATCCTTTCATTCTGGCTCGTAACCTGCGGCGGTGAAGTAGTTGGCGCACTCGGCAGGGGTGAATTGGTCGATGGCGCGTCCGATGGTTTCCCACAGTCCGTCGATCGTGCGCTCTGAGGCTTTGCGTAGGATGGCCTTGAGCTTGGAGAAGGCGTTCTCATTCGGATTGAAGTCGGGCGAGTAAGGCGGCAGATAGAGCAGCCTGGCAGCGGCCGCCTCGATCATCCTGCGCGTTTCGCCACCCTTGTGGGCAGGCAGGTTGTCCATCACCACGATGTCGCCGGGCTTCAGCGTCGGTGTCAGCACGTGGCGGACATAGGCGTGAAATACATCGCGGTTCATCGGCCCGTCGATCACCATCGGCGCGGTCATGCCGTTCAGACGCAAGGCGCCGATGAAAGTGGTGGTTTTCCAATGATGGGGTGGACGCCCCCCAGACGGCGCAGGCGTGCCATCTTGGTTGACGCACCGGTCTCGTCGATGAAGACCAGGCGTTGCGGATCGAGTTGAGGCTGCTCGTCGAACCAGGCCTGCCGCCGCGCCAGCACGTCGGGCCTGTCTTGCTCGCTGGCGTGCGCGGTTTTTCTTGAGGGTCATCGCGTGACGATCAAGGAACCGCCAAATGGTGCTGAGCGCCACAGGCAAGTCGTGCTCCCGCCGCAGCATTTCGGCCAGTTCCACCAGGGTAATGTCCACCTTGACCGCGACGGCACCGAGGATCACGTCCCGGTATGCCTCGATGCGATGCGAGCGTTGATCCCCGCCTTTTGGCTGCGCCCGCGTCGACCCCGTCGCTTTGAACGCCCGCATCCAGCGAATAGCGGTTGCAATACCGACACCGAACCGCTCAGCCGCCGCGCGCCGGGATAGCCCCGCCTCGACCGCCGCAATGACGCGCAGACGAAGGTCTTCTGATAAAGTCCGTCCCATGCTTTGCTGCCCCCTTCCAGCACGCGCAGAGAATCAGATCGCCGCCGCGTCGGGCAAGAACTTTCGAGTCGGATCGGTCGGTTTTTGCTCTAGCATCCAGTTACTCCGGCCTACGGTCACGCTCGAAAGCGACGTGCCTGTGGTGTAGAAATACGCCGTGATCGCGATTAACTTTCGTACATATCCCTTCTGCGCGAGCCACTATCTGGCGCGTCGGAGTGAGGCGGCGATGGTTCCAAAGCACGCCGACCTTGCGCGTGAGCTGCAAGAGGAGGCAATGCAGGTGCGATGGAGCGGCTAGAAGAAAGATTACATTCGCGAGATAGCTGGCAGACATTTGAGCTTAGCTTAGGGAGTTGCCCCGTTGAGATGGAATATCGGTATTGACAACATCGCGCGGGTTGTGGCGTTCCGCCCTCATGATCTCCTAGACCCAAAAATTCAACGACGTATGCGGGATTGACTCGGGCGCAAAACCTTACGTTCCTGAGGAGAGTGGGCCACTCATTTGGATTTGGCATGAGCAAGCTGAACGATCCGACTGCCGCGGGGTTCACGGCCGGCGAGCGAGAGTATATCCGGCGAGAGCTCGATATGTTCTTCTCGACATATCCGACGGTCGCCGAGGGCTTTATGCTCAAAACCTGGCGGGGCGGACCTGAGAGCGGAAAGCCTAAGCTCTCGCCCATCGCCAACGGTCTGATTGAGCGGGGGCTGATGCGGCTTGATACCGGATCACGTCCCCCTCGGTTATTCTTCACGACAAAAGGGTTGGCCGAGCTGCGGGCAATGATGACGGACCGCCGTTTCGCCGATCCGAAGAAGTTTCAGCACATCCGGCAGGAACTTGGCATCGACCCCGTTCCAGAATCCTAGGACGATTGTAACGTCAGCGACGTAGTTACCCCGCTTGTCACTGCAGGAAACGCGGAGCATGGAAACATCCGAAATGCTGACCAAGGCGTAGCTGGGTCAAGTTGCGAGATACAGGAAGAAAGCTGCAGGCACAGCAATGATTGTGACGCCGCGCGCCTCAGCTCAGATCCGTATGTGTAGGTCTCAGTCGATCCCAATTAAACGTGTCAGACGGCTTAGACCGTAACCCACGAGGCTTGCGACCAGCAGAGATGGAATGGGCCGATTCGTCGTCGCACGGCGGGTATCGGCCGCTACGGAGCGAACCCGATCCACAGTCTCACCATAGGCACCCTGAGCATCGGCGGCGACCTGGCGAGCTTTGCCTTCAAGAACGAGGATCGCTAAAGCAAAAGTTGCCAAAGCCAGAACTGATTTCATGGATGCATTCTCCCTGCTTATGTGCCAAATCAGCGAGGATGAAGCAGCTTGCCGAGCGCGTAGCCGACGGCCCCAGCTATTAGCAGGGCGATCAACGGTTGTTGCTCCACACCTTTGCCAACAGCGGTCGCAGCATCTGCCGCCTGCTCGACTACCTCGCCGTACGCGTCTCGAGCTTGGCCGGCCACCCGACGCGCTTTGACCTCAAGCTGAGCTCTGGTGTCCCCAGTCAAGGCATCCTGGACCTTTTCAGCCAAATTCTGGAAAGTGTCTCCAATGCGATCTGCGTTCACGCTCATCTCCCGAACTTCCGAAACTGAGTCGACGTGTGCGTCGGGACTAATCAGCTGATCAGGCGTAGGAACCCGTGTCGCTGAGACTGCCCGCCGCGTTCTCTACTCTAAGAGAGCACATTGGGTGTCATCCGGTTCGCGCAACCTGAATTGGCAAGGATAAGCTTGACGGCACCACGATTGCCAGGCCCGTCTCACGCAGTCGCTCAGTCACTGCTGCGCTGAAGCCCCGACGACCAGTCGCTAGTGACTTGGCCGCACGTAAACGCACCGAGAAAACGCACGGATGCGCAAGCAAACACTGAATGATTGCAGTAATCTAAACTGTAATCCGGTTGCGACTGCCAGTCCGTGATCAGGCGATCACTGGCCGGGACCTGGATGGGGGCGCGCCCGACATCGCGGCCTCGCCCGCTGGCGTGCGCTGTGTCTGGCAGCGCCATGACCCGGAAACCATGCAGAAGCGGCTCAAAGCCCTGGAGGCTAAAAGCGCCCAGGACGGCCTGGTGCTGACAGAGGCCCAGATTGCAGCCCCGGAGCGCGCCAGCTGGACAAGGAGGCGTTCGGCGAGTTCGAGAGTGATTGCCCGGCCTATTACGGGGCTCAGGACACGTTCTATGTCGGCACGCTCAAAGTCGTGGGGCGCATCTATGAGTAGACCTTCATCGACACCTACACCAAGCTGGGCTTTGCCAAGCTGTATGACCGCAAAACCCCGATCACCGCGGCCGATCTGCTCAACGACCGTGTCGTGCCGTTCTTCGACCAGCAGGATCTCAAGCTAGGCCGGGAGCTGACCGATCGCGGAACCGAGTTTTGTCGCATCTCGCGGGCGAGGACATCGGCCACAGCGGGACCAAGGCCTGCAGCCCGCAAACCAACGGCATCGTCGAGCGGTTCCATAAGACCATGCTCAGAGAATTCTACCAGCTCGCGTTCCGCAAGCGAATCTACAGCAATATCGCGCAGCTGCAGACTGACCCCGACGTCTGGATGGCCAGCTACAACGAGCAACGGTCCCACCAGGGACGCTGGTGTTATGGTAAGACACCCATGCAGACCTTCATTGACAGCAAACCCATCGCCAGGGGCAAAATGCTCAACGCCGCGTAACGTCGGACACCGATAACCCATCCGACACCATCCAGGGCATCTGTCAGATCGAATCACGACCAGTACACCTAAACGAAAGTGATTGTCGTTGCTGTAGCGGGGTGGACCAGGATGTGCGGCCTAAATGGTCCTGCACCCGACGGGTGCCATCGGCCAAGTGTTGCCTGGTTGGCCTCTTTGTGATCTCTGGAAACACTGAACTCCTGACGGAGCCACTCGACAGAATCGAGATCTCCCGTAGAACTCAGCTGCGATCCGGCGCGCCGCGCTGTACGAAGGAACCATGGTCAAACCTCATCGTCTGCGCAGGAAGGATTTCGTCTTGGCTCCGGTCAAGTGTTCCCACGTCAAAGAGCATCTTTCGAAATGGCTGACATGGCCACTTGTGGGTCTCGCACTGATTCCACTTGGCGGCTGCGGCGAAGAGTTCCGGCTCTTCTACCCCAAAGGCCCTGTCGCAGCCGCGCAGCTCAAGTACACGATGATCGATGTGGGCATCATGCTGCTCATAATCCTGCCGACAACCTTGATGCTGTGCCTTTTCATCTGGCGCTACGGCAAGGCGCGCAAGGCCGCCTACGATCCGGATTGGGCGCATTCTATGACAATCGAGCTCCTGATCTGGGGCGGCCCGATCGCGATCGTCGCCCTGCTCGCGGTTTTTACCTATGAGTCCGTCATCGAGACCAATCCCTATGACCCGACCGTGCTCCGCGCGCCCGCCGGCACGCAGGTGCCAGCGCAAGCTCCATTAGAAATTGATGTCATCACGACGGACTGGCAGTGGTTCTTCATTTACCCGAAGCAGCATATCGCGACGATCGACGACCTTGTCGTGCCACAGGGGCGGGTAGTGCGGCTGCGGATGACATCCACATCAGTCACAAACGACTTCTTCATCCCGCAACTTGCACCGATGATCGACGTGATGCCCGGCATGCAGACGCGGGACGCCTTTAGTTCCGACGGTCCAGGAACGTTTACCGGCTTCTCCGCCGACTTCAGCGGTGCGGGCTTTTCATGGATGCAGTTCTCCACCCGCGTCATGAGCGGGGACGGCTTCAGCAGCTGGGTAGCCGGAGTGCAGGCGGGCCAGGCGCAGCCGAACCGCGGTGCCTTGTCCTACGCCGTGTTCCAGAAGCTCGCTCATCCCACGCTGAACATCGGCGCCAAGCCGGGCTACTTCGCCTCAGTGGACACCGGCGTGTTCAATCGTGCCGTGACGGACGCGTTGAACGGGTTGACCTATCCGGTCCCCGCCGACCTCACCGAGAAAATGGCGCCCGATAGCGGCCCATCCAATCAGCGCCGAAGCTCCGAAAACGGAAAGGGCTCATAGAGTGCCAGTCCATCTGCAGGGCCCCTGGTCCTTTCTGTTCGGCCGTCTCACGCTGCACGCCATCCCCTACGACAACGTCATCATTCTTTTCGCTTTCACGCTCGCCGCCGTCGCGGGCATCGCCATTGTCCTGCCCGTCCTTTATTTCAAGAAAATTCCTTACCTCTGGCGCGAGTGGATCACGACCGTCGATCACAAGAAGATCGGCGTCATGTACATCATCGTCGGGCTCGTCATGATGTTCCGCGGGTTCTTCGACGGGCTGATGATCCGGACACAGCAAGTACTCGCGGACGGACCCCACTCGCCGCATTTTCTAGACGCCTCGCACGGCTACATTCCGCCGTACCACTTCGACCAGATCTACAGTTCCCACGGGACCATTATGATCCTGTTTGCGGTGACGCCAATCCTCACGGGCCTCACCAACGTCATTGTGCCCCTTCAAGTCGGCGCCCGTGATATGGCTTTTCCGTATATGAATGCCCTCAGCCTCTGGCTGACCGCGATGGGTGCGGCGCTTGTCATGGTCTCGCTGTTCGTCGGTGATTTCTCGGATGCGGGCTGGTCTGGCCTGATCCCGCTGACCGAGCTGCCCTTCAGCCCGGGCGTCGGCGTCGACTACTGGGTCTGGTCTATCCAGATCTCGAGCATCGGGACCACCCTGAACGCCGTCAATATGATCGCCACCATCGTCATGATGCGTGCGCCCGGCATGACGTGGTTCCGCCTGCCGGTTTTCACCTGGACGACGCTCTCGACCAACATCATCGGCCTGACCGCTTTCCCGGTTCTCGGCGTGGCGCTCGCGATGCTGAGCTGCGACCGCTACATCGGCACGCATTTCTTCACGGCCGGCCTGGGCGGCAACCTGATGCTGTACACCAACCTATTCTGGATCTGGGGCCACCCGGAGGTGTACTTCCTCGTGCTGCCAGCCTTCGGCATCTTCTCGGAAATCATCCCGGCTTTCTCGCACCGGCCGCTCTTCGGCTACACTACCATGGTCGCGGCCACCTTCGCGATTGCGGGTATCGCCTGGCTAGTCTGGCTGCATCACTTCTTCACCATGGGCGCCGGCCCTGGGGTGAATACCTTCTTCAGCGTGGCCACGATGCTGGTGGGCGTGCCGACTGGCGTGAAGGTCTTCAACTGGGTCTTCACGATGTACCGGGGCCGGCTGACCTTCGAGACGCCTATGTTGTGGTGCCTCGGCGGCCTGTTCATGCTGCTGGCCGGCGGCCTGACCGGGATGATGCTTGCGATGCCGGCCATCGACTACACGGTCCACAACAGCGTCTTCGTGGTGGCTCACTTCCATTGCATGGTCCTGCTCATCGCCTACGCGATCTTCGGCGCCGTCATCTTCTGGTTCCCGAAGGTCTTCGGCATGCAGCTCGACGAGCGCAGCGGCAAGCTGTTCTTCTGGACCTTTTCGACCGGCTCCATCCTGGTCTTCGTAGCCATGTTCGCGCTCGGCTTCATGGGGGAGACGCGGCGGCTGGATTATCTTTACGACCCGCACATGCTGCCCCTCCTCATCATCCAGGAGATTGGTATCGGCTTCTACGGCCTCTCCGTCCTGATCTTTGCGTGGATGCTTTTCGTCAGCCTCCGCAACCGGAACACGAGCCTCGAGTCCGATCCATGGGGCACGTCGCGCACTTTGGAGTGGCTGACCCGGACGCCGGTGCCCTTCTACAACTTCGCTGTCACCCCGCAGATCAATGCGCGGGATGAGCTGGACTGGCGGCGGCGCAGTGGGCTCGATCTCTCGCATCCCGATCGCTTTGCGCCGATCCACATGCCGGGCAACACGATGATACCGATCCTGATTGGCATCTGCTCCTTCGGCCTCGGGTTCGGCATGATCTGGCGCATCTGGTGGATGGCGGGCGGCGGGCTGCTCGCCATCATCGCTCTGGTCATCTTCCGCTCGTTCCAGCACACGCCCGGCTACATGTTGCAGCCGGGCGAGATCGCAGCGATGGAACGGCGGACGGCCGCCTCCGGCATCATCGCCGAGCAGCCGTCGCGACCGCCACTCATGGAAGCCGGGGCCCACTGATGGCAATTCACCAGCGGCCTGCCACCCCGGACTCGGTGCTGTGGCAGCACGAGGCTGAGGCGCATGACGATATCGCGACGCGCACCCTGGGCTTCTGGCTCTACATGATGAGTGACGCGCTCATTTTTGCGGCGCTCTTTGCCGCCTATGGCGTGCTCGACCAGACAACTAATCTCGCAGGCGGACCCGGTGCCCACCAGATCGTCCACCCGCTCGCAGGCTTCTGGCAAACTCTCGCCGTTATGACGAGCGTCTTCGCCTACAGCCTCGCCAGCGTTGCCATGAAGATGCGCAGCCAGCCGGGCGTCATTCTCTACATCACCATCGCCCTCGTCCTTGGCCTCGTCTTCATCGGACTGGAACTCGGCGACTTCGCACGGCTCATCGCCCTGGGCGACGGTCCCGACCGGAGCGGCTTCCTCTCAATCTACTTCGTGCTGATCGGGACGCACGGGCTGCACATGGCCTTCGGCATCCTCTGGATGCTCGTCATGATCGTTCAGGTGGCAAGGTCCGGCTTCACCCCAAGCATCGTCGCGCGCCTGCTCAACCTGCGGATGTTCTGGCAGTTCCAGGCCTCCGTCTGGGTCTGCGTCTACGCCTTCGTTTATCTTAGGGGAGCCTTCTGATGGCCACTCATGGACAGGATCCGCTGCTGCACTCCGAAGTGCGCCAGGCAAGCACCGGCGGCTATTTCGCCGGTTATGCCGCCTCCATCGTTCTCATGCTGGCGGCGCTGCTGGTCACGCAGCAGCATGTGCTTACCTACCCTGCCTTCCTCTGGGTCATATTCTCGCTCGTCGTTATCGCGCTCGTCGCACAGGCTGCGTTGTTCTTCGGCTTGGGCCTGTCCCCGGCTCAAGCCTGGAAAAGCGTCTCGCTCATCCTCACGCTGCCGCTCTTCGTCTTCACGATCGGGCTTTCGGTCTGGATGTTCCACTCGCTTGCGCCGCGCGTTATGCCCGACACGATGCCGGGCATGGACATGACTCAGCAACCGACGTTGCTCGAGTAGCGGCGGCCAGGTAGGGAAACGATCCGCATGAGCTTCGCCACCACACTCTCCGATGCCTTCATGGTTGTGTTCCGCGCCCCGCCCGAAACCCATGAGGAGGTCGCCGCCCGCGTAGAGGAAGAGCGGGACGACGCGGCGTCGCCGGGACCCATCGAAATTCGTAAGGCCGGCCTCAATGACCTCGTCTCCGCGCTGCGCGAGGGGTTTGACGACCTCCGCGCGTTGCGGACCGACCAGATCACGATCGCGGTGCTCTTTCCGCTTGCCGGCCTGGTTGTCGCCGGCGTCGTCGCGGACCGCGCACTGCTGCCGTTCCTGTTCCCGGCCGCATCCGGTTTCGCACTGATAGGACCGCTGGCGACGCTCTGGTACGCGGCCCTCAGCCGTGGACGCGAGCTGTATGGAGAGGATGCCGCCGCGCATCCCGTGAATCTTTTCTTCGGGCCACGCGGCCGGTCGCTGCGCGTCCTCGGCGGTATCGCCATTCTCCTCTTTTTGCTATGGCTCGCGGTCGCTGGCGTCATCTATCACTCGACGCTCGGCACTTCATCCGACAAGGCCAGCGCTTTCTTCCTCACCCGGGTGCTGACGACCACCGCCGGCTGGAAGATGATCGTCATCGGCTGTGGCGCCGGCATCATTTTCGCCCTGGTTGCCGTGGCGATCGGCTGCGTGTCCTTCCCACTTGCGCTCGATAAGCCGGTGACGGCGATGGAGGCAATTGGTGTCTCGTTGCAGGCGATGGCGCGAAACCCGGTTTTCATGCTGGGCTGGGGCGTGGTGATCGTCGTCGGTCTGGTCATCGGCGCCATTCCTGGGCTTTTTGGCCTGGCGGTCACTTTGCCGCTCCTCGGCCACGCAACTTGGCATGTCTATCGTCGCATCGTCGCCTGAGCCAATCGCTTCTCAAGTCTGAAATGCAACTTTAGTGCGTCCCATCAACGTATAGCGGCGGGTGGGTGACGCGCTGATTCCGGCACTGGTTCCACCACCATGGCACCGGCGACAGTACGGCGAAATGCCAGCACCGGCACGAGGGTGATCGCGAAAGCTAGGACACGGCGGCGGGTTGTGTTCAGCATGACAAGCCCGCTTCCCGAAGGTTGCTTTCAAGCGATCAGCCTTCCCGAATCCGCTGCCAGTGCGATCGTCACCTTCGCCACAACGCTATGTCAACCGCGTCGATCGGAAGACGCTTACGGATCCGCTGCCAGAGTTCGGTGTGCGGCTTAGCCCCTGAGCACCGTCCATCAGCAGCGGAACACCGCCGTTAGGTCCTGGTGAGCGTCGCACCGATGGGCGGCGAGCATCGAACGCGCACCGACCGAACCGCGTGGCGAGACATTGTCTCTTATTTAGCTCATCACGCGCGCTTGCGGTTACGTTTCCTTACGTAACAGCAATCCAACGCAACAAATATCCAGCTAAACGAAGGTCATTCAAACCGCCTACGCCCAATTAACCGCTAAAATTCGAAAGTTTTAGACATGGACAATTTCAGCGCCGATGCCTCCTCCCTTTCGACTTATTCGGAGGACGCAGCAGAGCTTAGCGAGAGCTTTGGGCCATCGTCCGCTCCAGCTAAGCGCTCGAACGCCGCGTCGAGCCTAATGCGGCTCGCGTTGATTGACAGTTACAGTCTCACACGAGAATGTTTCCTGTCGTCACTGGGTGATATGTATCCCGACAACAAGATCCACGCTTTTGCATCTGTTGACGAGTGCATTTCGCAAGAAGGCAGCGGGTTCGACCTTATCGTCTACTACTCCCACAGCTCAGAGGCCTCTCTTTCAGGAACCTCGCAGCTCCATCTGGCTTTTGAAAGCGCAAGACTGGTTGTCTTGTCGGACCTCGAAGAGGGTCGTCAGGCAAGCACAATTCGCGACGCACTAACGAATGGCGCGAACGGCTTCATCCCAACGCAAACGACAAGTCTCGCGATGACCCTCGCGGCTATCCAGTTCGTGCAGTCGGGAGGCACCTATGTGCCCACTGATGTCATGTTGAACGAGCGCGCAGGTCGCGCGGCCGCAGAAGCAGTTGTTCGGTCACCCAGCCAGTTGACGGTGCGCCAGGGACACGTGATGGAACAGCTGCAGCTCGGAAAAGCCAACAAGATCATTGCGTTTGATCTCGGGATGAGCGAAAGCACCGTTAAGGTCCATGTTCGCAACATTATGCGCAAGATGGGGGCGACTAACCGGACGCAAGCGGCCTTCGCGGCATATCGTCTGTCCAGTGCAACCACGACGAGCCAATGGGCATCGGCCTGATCACACGCAAGCTGAGATTGCGTCAATATGCCGCTGCCATCGACGATCATCTGCTGTGTTGCTGGCAACTTGTCGATACTGACCGCAAGGTCAGCGCGGAGTTGAAGTCGTATTTTACTATCTCCTTGCGCGACGCCTCTGCCCGGCTCGCGTCGGCTTGCGGGCCGACGGCGAAGCTAAAGCGGGGCCGGGTTGGCGGAGACTTGAAGATTCCGCCAACCCGGCGGTCGCGAGATCGGGTCGCGGCCGCCGCTACCCCGCGCCAGCGCACTATCCCCGTAGCGGCCACCGCAAATGCTGCGCCCGGTTCGCAAGGGCAACGTCGGGCCAATCTGCGAACCCATGCGTGATCCCGGGTTGGTCAGGTGCGGCCTGAACCCCGCGACTGCCGGTCAAGAAGCGGCGGTGCGCAGGGTTTTGCACCCTGTCAGGGATACACACAAGAAGTTCACTCCCGCTCTTATATGCACAGTTTTAGCTTCTCTCGAATTCAACGCACGCGTTCTAGACCCAGAATCTTGTGCGGGGTGGCGGCGGTCACGCGGCGGAGCCGCTCTCTAGAACACAGACAAGACGCTGCTGGAAACCTTGGTCGCGGAGCTCCCGGCTAGCAAAATGCTGGCTTACTTTGTAAAGGAAGTTCCTCGGCGTGGAATGAAAGGATCTCGCGCCTACTTATAGATTTCAGAGAAGCACACTACCAACACGTAACCGCGATACTGTCGCTGATTGCGCAAAATTCACTTGTTCACAGGGTGTGACTCAGCTTGCACCGAGCACCGGGGGCACGCATGAAAATCGTCACACGCTACGATCGACTACCTATAGAGGAGCGGTCTTTTGACTGGACGGCGACAATGGACAGCTACCAAGCCGGAGATCCGGTTGGAAAAGGAGATACCGAAAAGGCCGCAGTCGCCGACCTTCTCGTGCAAGTAGACCTCAAGGATTATAAGGCACTCGGATTGCTGGAGGCGCCCCTTGAGGCTGCTGCGTCAAAGAGCTTATCTTGAGGACCTTCCGTGCGAACTGCGGACAACGCGTTATCGCCAACACGGCAGCGGCGAACTCGACGCCTCCTAGAGCAGCAGCTGTTATTATCGTATCGTCACCGCGGCCGATCGCGCAGTAGCTGCTCCAGCTTCTTGCCTGAATCATCAAGGGGTGTGAAGACGATCAGCTTCATATCCGGCAGGTCGCCCACGCCAAGGCTGGAGTATTCGAAAAGCATTTGCCCCGCGGTCGGGTGATTGACGCGTTTCTGGCCCGCGAGCGGGCGTGCCACCTCACGCTGCGGCCACCACTGCGCGAACTCTGTGCTTTGACGCGTCAGGTGAGCGATGAGGCGCGTGAAATCCGGGTTTCCGGTATGGCGGGCATAGTCGGCGCGGAACATCGCGAGCGAGGCCCGCGCCACTGCCTCCCAATCGACGAGCAAGCGGCGATGATCCGGATCTGTAAATATTAGATGGAGCGTGTTGCGCTCATCGCCCTCGAGCCGCCCATACGGGCCATACACCACCTCGGCTGCCCTGTTCCACGCCAGCAAGTCCCACCGCCGGCCGAGCACGTAAGCGGGCTGCCCCGTCAGGCTGTCCAACATCCGGCGGAGCGGCTCATTGATCCGCTCTACTCCCGTTGAGCGTGGATCTGGCAACGGCCGGTCGTGGAGGACAAAGAGGTGGCGCCGTTCGGTAGGATCGAGCTGCAGGGCGCCCGAGAGCGCCGATAGGACCTCGTTGGAAGGCTTCACGTCCCGCCCTTGCTCGAGCCAGGTGTACCAAGTTGTTCCGACGCCGGCGAGCATCGCGACCTCCTCGCGGCGCAAGCCGGGGGTGCGCCGCCGGAAGCCATTTGAGAGGCCTACATCAGACGGGACGAGTCGCTCACGGCGCGACCGCAGGAACTCCCCGGCTTCACGTCGGCGGGCGTCAGCATCGATCGTCGGAGCATCGCTCATGAAGGTCACGATAGCATAATCAATACTAGGATCAGCTGGAAACTGTTTGCGCCCTTTCGTTCGAGCCATGCTCCCTCGAGCGGCGTAAACGAGACCCGACAGCCTTGTGCGGCCGCTCAATACATTGGAGCATATCATGTCATCTCAGCACACTGTCATCGTCGGAGGCTCATCGGGGATCGGTCTCGCTACCGCGCGTCATCTCCTCGCATCCGGCGCCCGGGTCACCATTGGGGGCCGTAACGAAAACCGACTTGCCGAGGCGGGACGCCAGCTAGGAGGGCAAGCGCAGACCGTGCTGATGGACGCGGCTGCGGCTGACGCACTTCCAGCCCAATTCGCGCAAATCGGCAGGTTTGACCACTTGGTATTGGCCCTCGGAAGCGGCCAGGGCGTAGGGCCTTTCGCGACCGTCAGTCTTGCCAGCGTTCGACTTGGCTTCGAGGAGAAGGTCTATGCACACTTCGCGACAGCGCAGGCAGCGCTGCCCTCCTTGAGCCCAACGGGCAGCCTCACCTTCGTCTCGGCCGTCTCAGCCCAGGCTGCCGTGCCTGGCACAGCCGGGATTGGCGCTGCCAATGCCGCCGTCGCAGCGCTCGTCCCGATCCTCGCCGTCGAACTCAAGCCCATGCGTGTGAATGGGGTCTCTCCGGGCGTGATTGATACACCGTGGTGGGACGGCATGCCTGAGCCCCAGAAGCAGGCGATGTTCAAAGACTTCGCGGCCAGAACCCCGGTCGGCCGCGTCGGGCGGCCGGAGGACGTGGCGCAGGCGATCGCGTTTTTGATCGCCGACGACTTCATGACCGGCCAAACGCTGATCTGCGACGGCGGTCTACGTTTTACGGCTTAAGCGGAGCCGGCCCCTAAACTTGGCCGCGGTAAGAATGTGAGCATGCCGTCATGGTGCGCTGGCCTGCCCCAGGTGCCACAGGTTCTGTGTGCGGAGCGTGTAGGAAATCGAAAGCAAGGAAATATCGTACTGAAGTTGGCGAGTCGACTGTTTACCGGCTTTACCTCGGATTTCCTTACCCAGAGGACATCAAGGAAATTGCTGCTCAAGATGGCTGGGACGGATTGGCGCGGCAGGTTGAATTGCTTATGACAAGGACGTAAGAAACCAAGCCGGTGCGCATCAACAAACCCACTTTGGTTATCGGTTGCGCGCACGATCATCTGGCTCCGCCCGCTTATGCACGTGGCCTGGTCGATCTCATCCCAAACGTGCGCTATTGCTATTTGGAGATAGCAACGGGCCATCTCGCGACATTGGAGAGCCCGGACCAAGTAGCCGATATATCCTCGATTTTGTGAGCGCCAATTTCCGTGTGATATCGTTCAACGCGCGGGCAGGCGGGTTAAAACGCGTGTCGAGGCTCTAGCCCGGGGTGCGAGAGCTAGCGAAGCGCGTGTGAGCGAGCGGGCGCCGTACAATGACGCAAGCTGTCGGGCTAATATTTCTGATTGGGGTCACTCTAAATTCCGTGGCGGGAGCCAGCTAAGGAGACTTGCTGGATCCACTCGAGCCCCCACGACAAGCAGACTTTCCGGTTTCGAACTGCGGGCCATAGTGACGGCCTTCCTCGGGCAGACGCCGAAACAGTTCACCTCAATGATCCTGGTGCTTCGCCGGCCGTGTTTTCGCAGATAGGCACGAAGAACGGTCTTTAACGGCTCGGCGCCATCTTTGCCGAAGCCGCCCGAGAGTTTCTTGCTACACTTGCCGCAGATTAAGAGGGTCTCATCCCAACCGGTCGGGACGCTTAAGACCGTTGCAGGCGCGACTTTGATCTTTTTACTCATGAGCGGAAGTTGGGTTCAATCTGATACTGGACAACCCGCAGTGCGCCTGTCGACAATTGGGAGGCCGACAAACTCGCAGGGAGAACGTCTACGAGATGTATGAATCGATCCATCGCCGCTGCCTCATCAGGGCGGACGCTCTTCTGATTGAAGACGTTGACCGTGAGCGTAATCCTTGACCGGAGGGTGAACGACGGCTCCTATTCGCCCTTGCCAGACGCTGACATGGAATTTGGATGGAGCCGGGTCTCGATGGTATCTGAGTGACAAGGCGTCATTCGCTTGAGACGGCGTGGTGGCTGCTCGATATGAGAAGGGGTTCGGACTATTTCAGAATTCCAGCCACGACGGCCGCTTCGCTAGTCGTCCTGGTTTTAAGATCGGCTCGAAGACGAGCGGATTGAACCAACACTCAATACTAGACAGTTTTAACCTTGCGCGGGCGGCCTGGACCCCTCTTGCCGGCGCGCGACTTGGCCAATTTCGCCCGTTCCCGTGAGGCCTTCAACTCTTCGCGGATCGACGCCAGCGCGGCCTTGATGGCCGCAGGACGCTTATCTTCCTTGATGGCGTCAGCAGCAGCAAAAAAGGCCAGAAACAAGTTCTTCGTTCCGCGCGGCGCGCGGGTGGTGGTGGCAGACATAGTGCATGTTTCTTTCAGATTGCGGGCGAATTCTGACGCAAGGTCCACTATCCAACTAGTCATCAGAATGGTTACGACGCGACATTGGTCGAAAGCCGCAGATGGCGTCGATTCCTCGCAAGCACAATATGTCGATGCATTAAAATCTGATAATCAGATCGGCTAAATATTGCTCGCCCTTTGTCATATGGAGCCGCTGAAGAAAAAATATTGTTTTCTCTGTCGTTCTGTAGCGCAATAGTCGCGAAATCCGCGAGACAAAGCTGCGGCCGTTTTAGCGAAATGAGGTCTTAGAAGGATATCAAACGTCTCCTTTTCTGGTGCTCGCCGTAATCCAAATGGAAAGCGTATCGAGCATATCCGTCAGGACGTCCGTGTCCGTGCGGCCAGATCGCGCTGGCACATGAAAGGAGTGATCCGCTCCGCTGACCTCTGCGAGCGTCGCCCTTGCGCCGAGCGTGTTGATGGTTTGAGCCAGCAGCGTCATGTCGGCCAACGCATCCCGCGTGCCCTGTAGAAAGAGCATCGGAATTTGAATTTGGCTGAGGTGCTCCGCGCGTGTGATTGAGGGTTTGTTCGCTGGATGCAGCGGAAATCCAAAAAAGGCCAGCCCCTCGACCTTGGGGAGCGGCGACTCCGCTTGCGCTTGGGAGGTCATGCGACCGCCGAATGATTTGCCGCCGGCGATAAGAGGCAGTGCTGGCAATTGCCGCGCCGCCTCGATGGCCGCCGCTCGAACCGTTCGATGTGCCAGAGCCGGGCTATCAGGCCGCCGCGAGCCTCGCTCCATGTAAGGAAATTGGTAGCGAAGCGTCGCGATATTCCG
>NZ_LMUQ01000042.1 GCF_009765865.1 Acidisoma sp. L85 | reverse complement strand
CGGCCTCGTTGTATTCATACTTGGTATCTCTCGGCGTCAGAATGTTTGAAGGTCAGGCCGAGGCCAGGGCGCGAGAGGTCAGGACGGATGGCGCCATCTTTCGGAACCGGGGCGCCATCGAACAGCATGTGCTCGATCCGCACATGATCGTGGAACCATTCGAGATGGCGAAAACGCGGTGCGGCGCAGGCCGCATGGAGATGGAGAGCGGGGGCGCAATGCCCAGAGAGATCGATATGGTGCGCCTCGCACTGTGCTGCGATGGCGAGGAAGCCCGTTATCCCTCCACAACGCGTGGCATCCGCCTGCTGCACATCAACC
>NZ_LMUQ01000041.1 GCF_009765865.1 Acidisoma sp. L85 | reverse complement strand
CGCACCATGCCGCCGACGAGCCGCTCGTGATAAACACCAACACCCTGCGTGTGCTTGAAGGTCGCCATGGCCCGTCGAAGCTGGTCGGCCTCACTCGGCGTAAAGCCGGCGGCGACAATCGCCACGCGCATCGCCTGTTCCTGGAAGAGTGGAACTCCGAGCGTGCGGCCGAGGACCTTTTTCAGTTCGTCCGGATCGCCATGCTGAGGGGAGGGGCC
>NZ_LMUQ01000004.1 GCF_009765865.1 Acidisoma sp. L85 | reverse complement strand
CTAGTGTCCTGGCCGAGAAATAACTAGACACCTTCGCGTGGCTATGATTCGCTGAGTTCCTGGCAGCGCAGGAGACGACGCGTGGCGACACCGAAGGCGATTGCGATCGAGCTGTCGGAGACTGAAGCGGCCGAGCTTGCGTCCCGGCTGAGGCGACGCAAGGTGGCCCGCGCGGATGCCATGCGGGCTGAGATCGTGTTACTGGCAGCCGAGGGCGTCAGCAACCTTGCGATCGCGGAGCGGCTCGGCATTACGCGCGTGACGGTCACGACCTGGCGACGGCGCTTCGCCGAGAAGCGCTTGGACGGTCTCCTGGACGAGCGACGCCCTGGGGCACCCCGGACTATTACAGACCAGAAAGTTGCCGACGTCGTCACGACGACACTGGAGACGCTCCCT
The DNA here is from genome assembly GCF_009765865.1 of Acidisoma sp. L85. Classification (GTDB taxonomy): domain Bacteria; phylum Pseudomonadota; class Alphaproteobacteria; order Acetobacterales; family Acetobacteraceae; genus Acidisoma. Next base: position 791 of record NZ_LMUQ01000004.1, on the reverse strand, counting down.
GTCGGTCGGACGCACTGGAGCTCGCGTGGCATGGCACGCGCATCGGGGCTGGCTCCATCGACGGTGCAGCGGATATGGAAAGCGTTCTCGCTGCAACCGCATCGAAGCGAGACCTTCAAGCTGTCGACCGATCCGCTGTTCGTCGACAAGGTGCGTGACATCGTCGGGCTCTACCTAAATCCGCCGGACCGAGCTGTGGTGCTCTGTGTCGACGAGAAGTCCCAGGTGCAGGCGCTCGACCGCACCCAGCCGATCCTGCCGCTGCGCCCGGGGCAGGCCGAGCGGCGCACCCATGACTACAAACGGCATGGCACAACGTCGCTGTTCGCCGCACTCGATATCAAGGCTGGGACGATTGTCGGCAAATGCATGGCGCGACACCGCGCCGCCGAGTTTCGGCGCTTCCTCGCTATGGTTGAGAAGAACGTTCCGGCCGACCTCGACGTGCACGTCGTCATGGACAATGCATCAAGCCACAAGACCAAGCAGATCCGCAGCTGGTTTGCCAAGCGCCCTCGCTGGCACCCACACTTTACCCCGACGTCGGCATCCTGGATCAATCAGGTCGAGCGCTTTTTTGCCTTGCTAACCGACGAGCAGATCAGGCGCGGTACGCACCGCTCCGTTCGAGAGCTTGAAGTGGCAATCGGCACCTACATCGACGCCCGGAACGCCGATCCCAAGCCTTTTCGGTGGACCAAGTCCGCAGACGACATCTTGGCGTCAATCCAGCGCTTCTGCCAAAGAACCGTCGACGTCCAGCAGAGATGTGGATAGAAACTTCGGAATCA
>NZ_LMUQ01000040.1:30262-39279 GCF_009765865.1 Acidisoma sp. L85 | reverse complement strand
ATGAAGGCGCTGCAGGAGACAGTCGTAAGTTTGACTCTAGCCTTTGACGAGATCCCGCGCGTACCCGAGGAGAAGCGAGCCGAGGTCGAGCAGATAACCGACGGCCTGTGGCGCGTGACCGTAAGGTTTGGCTTCGTAGAAGTGCCGAGCTTGACGGTCGCCCTGGCCCTCGCCCAAAAGCAAGGCTCCCGCTGAACCTCGATTCCGCCATCTTCTTTGCGGCTCGCGACGAGATAGTGCGCAGCAAGGATCGACCTCGCCTTGACGGATGGCGGCGCATGATCTTCGCTTTCATGTATCGGAATGCCGTGCGGGTGCCGGATAGGTTCGACCTGCCCGCCGATAGATTTCTGGAAGTCGGCCGGCAAGTCGCCCTGTAGCGTTCGGCGTGAGGGATGCCCGGCTCTCACGCCCTTCGGGTTACTACGCGTAGTGGCCGAGCTGGCCAACGTCCATAAAGACGGTGAAAGTCACGGAGTTCGACAGTCTAAACGCGCGGGCTTCCAGTCGTGGAGCTGGTCAGCCGCGGAAGTGTCCCGTTTCACTCTCAACCCGGCCTGGATCGACGAGACGGGGAGGGACGGCCCTCGCCTTCTTCCATGGCGTCTGCCCCTTACTTATCAGTCAATATTAGCGCTTCTCCTTCTGACGCTGGCGTCCATGCGCGATGCGTGTTTTGGCCCGTGCAACGCGCAAGTGAAGCATTGAAAGCTATTCGGCGCAGTCAAACCGTCCTCGGTGACATGAGAAATAAAGGCGTAATGCAAGGTCAAATACTCTTTGGGGAAACCAGCTGAGGCCTTACAGTTTATCTGGCACTGACATTAAGCCTCCATAGAGGGGGCGCCGAGGAGATAGAGATTGTCGGATAATGCACCAACGCGTGCTTCTATTAGTCGCCTCGCTGACAACCAGCGTTGGGCGCGTCTCATCCCTATTGCGATGATCGTCTACATCATCTCTTTCATGGACCGAACCAACATCTCCTATGCCTTCGCCGGCATCGGGCATGACTTCCATGTCGGAAAGGCCCAACAGGGCTTTGCCGGCGGCATCTTCTTCGTCGGCTATATGCTGTTCCAGATCCCGGGTGGATGGCTTGCCGAACATTGGTCGGCCCGTAAATTCGTGGCCATCATGATCGTCTGCTGGGGTGTGATGGCCTTTCTTTGCGGCTTCGTTCACACCTTTGACCAGCTGGTCATCGTCCGCTTCTTCCTGGGCGTCGCCGAAGGCGGCATCTGGCCTGCTGTACTGGTGCTGATCAGCCATTGGTTCCCGGTTCAAGAACGCGCCCGCGCCTATGGTTTCTGGATGGCCAATCTCGCCATCTCCTCCATCATCACGCAGCCGCTTTCGGGTTGGATCGTCTCGGCCTCCGACTGGCGGACGCTCTTCATGGTTGAGGGCGCGCTGCCGTTCATTATCGCGCTGCCGCTCTGGCTGATCTTCATACGGGACCGGCCGCGTGAAGCGCCTTGGTGTTCGCCCGCCGAGCGCAACTATATCGAAAGCTCCATCGCGCAGGATCGCGCGCAGGAACCGCTGCCCGGCCCTTTCTGGGATATTTTCACAAACGCTACGATCTGGAAATTCGTCGGCGTCTATTTCCTCATCCAGGTCGGGTTCTACGGCCTCAACATGTGGCTGCCGACTCTGTTGAAAACATTGACGAAGCAAGGCTTCGGGACGGTCGGGTTGATCGCGGCGCTGCCTTATCTCACCGCCGTCGTCCTCCTGTTCCTCAACGGCTGGGCCGCGGATCGTAACCGCCTCTACAGCCGGCATGTGTTTTACGCGACGGCGACCGCCGCCATCGCTCTCATCATCTCGGTTCTTGTAGCCAAGACTAGCGTCGTGCTCTCGATCGTCTTCATCTGCCTCGCCGTCGGTGGCGCGCTGGCTTACGACGGGCCCTTTTGGGCCGCAGCCTCCCGCGTGCTGCCGGTCGCGCTTGCCGGCGGAGCGATGGGCTTCATCAACGCGCTCGGCAATCTCGGCGGCTATTTTGGGCCGTTCCTAGGTGGCTATCTGCAGGACCGCACGGGCAGTTTCACAGCGACCGCCGTGCTGTTCGCGGGCGCGCTGCTGATCTCCGGTCTTCTGGTGCTGACGATTCGGCTGCGGGACAAGCCCGCAGCGGCAGTACAACAGGGCTAGCGCCCGGTCTGCATGTATGACTTCGAGTCCTTTGTGATCTTCGACTAGCCTGACTGCCACATCGAGGCGCAGTGCCCAGCATGCAGGCGCTCCTCGACGGTGCCCACTAAGGTATTCGAGCGCGATCAGGCGCCGGCCGCTGATCAACTCGAAGTCAGGTGGGGCCCGAGTGTCGTTGACCCGAAGAGGCTCCGGCATAGGTTTCTACTCTGAGAACGATGATAGGACGCGCCCGTGTCGCCTTCGCCGACTGAGATGGCTGGATTACTGAGGCTGGAGGCCGAACTAGCGGCTGCGGAGGCTAAGCTCGTGCAATTGCATGAAACAGGCGATCGCTACGACGGCGAAGGCATGAAGCGCGCCGCTGATAAGGTCGAGAGGCTAAAGGCTGAACTGGGTTCACGCTACAGCGACGCAGCCACGGCCCCGGGGGCTAGGGCGCAGGAAGGTCGAGGACCATTAACTCGCCCCTAACGCGCGCGCTAGGAATCGTATTTTTGACTGCAGCCTCAGCCGTCTCGAACATTCCAGCACGACACGCGCAAACCCTGGGGAGCGGACCACAAGCGTCCACGTCTTCGCCGAGCGATGGGGGAGCCTGGCCAAGCCGATTCGGGAATCCCCCACGAGTCACCCTTAACGAGACTCGGTATTACACTCTGTGAGCCTCCTCGGAGCGACTATGTCTGCTTCACCATGTCGCTGCGCTGCCATTGATCGCAGCGGGAATCGTCGCGCTGGTCACTAGCGTCATAGGTTGGCTCGTCTTCGCTCGCTGGATGATCTCTCTTGTGCGTGAACCTCGAGCCGATTTCATTTCGGGGCATCTGACAGGAACTCCCACGCCCGCGAATTCAGAGTTTTATCTGTCACTCTAATTTCCAGCCCTGTGAACTCGAACTTGATCTCGACCTTTGGAATGAGCGAATTCAATACGACCGCCGCTTCGTTGCGCCCGGTTTTAGGATTGGGACCACGCCATCTCTGTTCTGGCCTGATGAGCGACGGTTTCGACTTCTTGTCCATGGACGGCTCTTCCTCTGGAGTAACCAGCATAGCGCAGAAACGTTCCAACGCCGATGCGCACCGTCGTCGTTGGGTCTGCTGTGCCCATTGACGGCACGATCATCCTGCTAACGTCGAATGCGGGTGGTCCTGAGATGAACCTCGCCTTCCCATCTGCCAAGGCCGACGCGGTGATGCCCCGCTCGAATCAATGGTTACTCGTAGGCGGCGTCAGGTCGAAATCAGCAACCGCCGCTCAATGGAGACCCTCGTCGCCGCGCACGAGCGGTTGCGGCACATCAAGCATCCGGGAGATCTCATTCAACGCGAGCTCGCGGATCAGCCATCAAACGAGCGAAAAGAAGCTCACGTCAATTGATTGGCTATTCAGGCGCGTCCATGACCTTGTGATGAAGCAGCCGCGTGACGTGCTGGAACACTCGATCCTAACGCCATAGCCGCTGCGTTGAGCTAGGGGGCTATCTGGCAAACTGATCTCGGAGGTTCGCGCCCAGCAAGCTGAAATTGCTGTTCTGAAGAAGCGTGTCGCCGAGCTAGAGGCCGAGAATAGCCTACTATGGGGAGCGATGCGCGCAAGGGGCGAGATGTTGCGGAAGTTGTTGCCTGAGGGTGAATGAGCTTAGGTCTCAGTACTATTTTTAGGGTCGGCGGCGCCGAGTTTCAAACTTCTGACAAGGGTGACTACAAGCTAAGTCACCGTTTGATGGGGACTGCATGAACCAAAATCTCTCTCGCAGGCCGGCGTCGATCGCGCGGCGGCCCCCATTCGTAACTTTCTCCGATCGGCACGTTGCTCGCCGGCTTATCAGTCGGGGGGAACGGCTTGGGCGAGGTCGCGCTTCGAAAAGGTGCGAGGTCGCTCGGAATGCGGTTCGCGCCGTTGCCGACCACATTCTCGAGCGACTCATCTGCGGGGTGCCAGATGGGAAGGCCGGCAACCGCCGCCTTAGCCAATAAGTCCATTGTTCCGGGCCCACCCGGGAAGGCAATCACCAAATGCGGCCTACCGTCAGCAATCATTAGGCCATTGCGAATGAAAATCGCTTGGTCGCCATGCCTGTCGTGATCCGGTGGATAGGATTTCGAGGGCACGCCAAATTTAACGGCCCACGTGCCCGCCAGCGCATCGGCTCCCGAGACGCCGCCGTGGACTAGTAGCAAAATTCCAAGAGAAAGGTGAACCTCTAACAAGGCTCTGCTAACGGAAGTAAAATCTGCGTATGAGCGCCCTCCGCACACTAAAACTCTCGACATTTAATAATACTCGATAGGATATTTATGAGCCGACTATCAGTGATTTCGCAAAAGAAAACAACAAGCATCTTTGACAGGAACGTTCCAATCTAGGAACTTCCTGGGCTGTCCTCGCGCGGCAACCCCGAAGTCCCGATTCTGCCCCGACAATTTGATGCGCAACCGAAAACTTGGTTGTGTCTGACATATGGTAGGAACGTTTACCTATGAGGCGCCCCTGCTCAGCACAAAGGCCTTAAGCCCTCTTGGTAGATCGCTGAGTTACTTAAAGCGCGTTCTGCCACGCGCCTCGAGCAAGGCGCCCGGATGGGCACTTTCTCTTCTCTATTGAATTGCCAGGCATTTGTTTGCAGCGCTGGTGGCGCTTGTTATGGAGCGACTCCTAGCCTTGGTCGATCTGACCTCCCGCTGGGGTTAGGCCGGGCGAGGGACTGCCTGTCGCCCGGCCTAACCCTAGGGAGGGCAGAGCCCTTAGGCGGCCAAACGCCGAATGCTGTTGACGATGTCTCTCACCCTGTAGGGTTTGGCGAAGAACACTGCGGCGGGGTCGAAGTCTTTCAAGCGGCTGGCAAGCTGTGGCGCGAAGCCAGATACGATTATCAGGATGATCGGAGGGTGATGGGTCCTGGCGTGCGTCGCAATATGAACACCGTCCATTTTGCCGGGCATTCTAACATCGGTGAATAGCACGTCGAAGAAATTGGGACCGACGAGCCGTAAAGCTGCCTCGTCACCATTCGAGGCCTCCTCAACGTCGAAGCCCTCGTCCCGCAAAGCCTCCGCGGCAGTCAGTCGTATCAGGTGCTCGTCTTCAACAAGCAATATGCGCAGCGTCAACCCCACAGGTTCCCTCCCCCCACAATCCGGCGCCAACTTCGGAGGCGCTATTTCTATCAATGGCTTAGGCCGCCGATTTCCATACACGACTGCGGCATTGAATGACGCCGAGGTATTCCCGAAAAATTCTCATGAGTCCGTGAGCTTTATTCTATACTGACCCTTCTCAAGGGAAGGTGTGGGTGCGCCGAACCACAGCGGCCGTTGAGCGTCAATCTGGCGGACGGCGAGATAGCGCCCGCCGCCCTGGGAATCCGGGCCGAGGCAGCGATGCGCAGGCGAATGGCGAAATCGTCTTTCTCCGAAGCGGCGGCAGATGCGGGACACCTCAAACGTCGAAGTTCAACTTTTTAAATCGCGTCGCGTACCTGTCCGTAACTGGAGGGTTTCATTACACCATTGCCAAACCATCTCGGCGGTAACGGGCCTGCCGTCGTCCAAAATAGTGAGTTTTACCCTCGCCGTAGAGCCTGAGCTCAGACGCCTGCGACGCGAGTTGGACAAGCATTGTAATAAATAGAATCCATCCCCAGGGGACGCTTCTTCGCGTGCGGGTCCATCACTCGCTTGCTCGCGTGACCGAGCCGGGAGATGAGCCCTATTTGACTACGAAGCAGTAGTATCGCGTGTTGATGCGGCTTGACCTGCGGAGGTAAAAGCAGCCGCGGCTGTCATAATCGAGCGCAGTCGATCCGGTGTCACAGGGCGCTCGGATCGTTGCCCGTCTGCTACGTTTGCCGACGTGAACAACGCTGTCGCAAATGAGTGTGATACTCGAAGTCCGTTAGATCGGCTTACCATGGTGAAGCGCGCGCTCGATTGCCGAAACGCCCCTATCCGCTCGATCGACATGGCATCGGTGGAGGCAAGCGGGAATAACTTATGGCGATCGGATTCAAGCAGATTTAGGATAGCTTAGGCTCAACAGGACCAGCCTTGCTTCCAGCGTGTTTTCTACGCATGAAATCTGACGAGTTCCCGCTTGCCCATTGTAGTCAGATCAGCGGATGTGCGCATCAGACGGCGCCAATAGGCGCGATTGTTGCGCTCGGCATCTTACAAAGCCCTGGCATGTCGAGATAGCATAGAGAACGTCAAGGGCGGCGAGCACAAATAGCACTCGGGAATCGGGTAAGGGCTCACTCATGGGCCCCTGCTCCCGGATGAGGGTGACATGCGTCAGGATCCTGAGAAAGAGGCCGCAGCGAAAGAAGTGCTGAATCTGCAAGAATGCACGGACGTCATTGTACAATGCAGTTCTCCCCCGTGCATGCTCGGCGAGCTAGACAACCTTTTCCGGGACTCTGGCAAGGACGAGGTCCCGGACCAGCCGGCAACTAAAGGCGCTCGAATGGTCGAATAGCTGGCGGCTGTAGTGCGGTTAGAGGAATGACGATAGCTTGGCACGCTCATCAAACACTGACAGATCGCCCACGCTCGCCTGATCCGACTACAGGCACTTTATTTGCAATCGATCACTAGAGTAGATTCTGAGTTTGCGAGCTGTGGCTTGCGGAGATCGCGACAGTGTCTTGTGCAGCGAGTGCTGAATCGGAGGTGTATTGGCAAGAAGAGGCCATTATAGATCGCGACCTGCATAGGCGAGCGAAGCTGCTCGGCCAAATGCGTTGTGGCGAACGGGATAAATGACATAGTGAAGAGCATCATGATGTTCGCCCATAGCGTACTGATGTCTACCTTCCGAGCCGATTTCACAAGATCGTGGTGGTTGACCCGGATGATTGCAATGAAAATTAAGCTCGTGGCATCAGACGCAGATTCGACATGATCTTGATGAGAGCAGCCGGGTCCGCTGTTGCCGGCGGCCTGGGTCTAAACACCGCAATCGTTTCGATGACCGAAGGGGCGCCTCCTCGGCGCCGCTCAGAGCTTCCCGAGGCGTGGCCGAATGACGCCCGAGGTTCGGTTTCACGAAGGGCCGCAGTTTCCATCTGATGAAGTAGCAGAGTTGGCAAGGCAAAGAACCCGCTCAATTGTCACGCCGCGATGGAGTCTATGCTACATTCAGTCGTCCTCGTAACCGTAGACCTCAGGCAGGATAAAGATTGCAGCGAGTAAACCCATGAGTGGAAAGACGGCGGTGAACAGCGTCGCATTTGCCTTTCCAATGGCACCGAATAAAACCGGGAACAGGAAGATGGCGAGGAAGCTCGGCGCCTTGACAAAGATATAGGCGAAGCCTGCTGCCGTGCCGCGGTATGCCTGCAGCCCATTCATGCGCTACGCCAACGCATGAATCGGCTCGGCCAGTTACGCGAGGTCACCCTTGGCGGGGTCAGAGCGTCGAAGTAGTTCGTGCGACATCAACGGAACGAAAGCCTGCTCCGCTAGAGTTCAGACGGAAAACTCGCCCAATCTGTTCTCGCCATCGGCAACGGTGCGCGTCACGTACGTCTGGCCTTGGATGTGCGCAGGGAGTAGCCCGCGACCGCGACCAGGGTCAGTCCGCCGGTCCAGACATACTGGTAGTAGGCAGACACGTGCATCAGGTTCAGCGCATTCTGCATGACGCCGACCGCGATGGCTCCGGCCAGCACACCGATCGCGGTTCCGCGTCCGCCGAGGACGCTAACGCCGCCGACCACGACAGCGGTGACGGAGGAGAGGGTGAAGGACGCCCCAGCCTGGGGATCGCCGCTGCCGATACGAGCCGCGATCAGCAGCCCCGCGGCGGCGGCACAGAGCGAACAGAAGACATAGGCACCCGCACGCACCAGCGCGGTGTTGATGCCGACAACGACGCTCGCTTCGGTGCTCGAACCCGCGCCGTAGAGACGTTGGCCCAGGCGACCGCGCAACAGCAGGAATTCGGCCACAACAAACAGCAACCCAACGACGAGCGCCGCCACCGGCACCGGCCCGATATTGCTGCTGAATGTATCCAGGAAGGTGTCGCTGACGAGGCCGCCGGGGCTTGGCCGGATGATCAGCGCCGCGCCAAAAACCACCGAATAAGTCGCAAGCGTCGCGATCAGGTCCGGGATCTTGAGGCGCACGATCAGGACGGCATTGACCAATCCGGTGACGAGGCCGGTGCCAAGCGCCGCCGCAATAGCGGCCCACATGGCGGTGGCGCCCTCAGTTACGGCGACGAAGGAGGTGAGGGCGGTCACCAAGCTGATGAGCGGCCCCACCGAGAGATCGATGCCCCCGAGTACAATGACGCAGAACTGACCAAGGGCCACGAGCGCAAGCGGTGCCACCTGCCCGGCTATATTCGAGAGGTTTCTGACCGAGAAGAAGAAGCTCGACACGTGCGAGGTGCCGATGCCGAGAGCAATGATCAGCACCGCTAGCAAAATTGCGCCGGCGTAGCGCGCGAACAGCGGACGCCGGTGTCGGCGAGCGGCGTGCACCACGGGCTCAGCGGCTGTAACGGCTTCGGCGGCGGTGGTGCCGGCTTCTGTCGCACTGCCGACGATCGCGTCCTCGGTCGCGTCGGTGCCGGCGATCTCCTGCACGACGCGCCCGCGTGAGAAGACCAGGATGCGGTCGCTGAGGCCGATCAACTCAAGGAGGTCGGAGGAGACGAGGATCACGGCGGCGCCAGCCTCAGCGAGAGACCGGATGCGCCGATAAATCTCGAGCTTCGTCGCGACATCGACGCCGCGCGTGGGATCCTCGAAGAGGAAGAGGCGCGGATTGCCGGCGGTCCAGCGCCCGAGCACGACCTTCTGCTGATTGCCCCCCGAAAGGTTGCGAACGATTTGCTCGGCGGA
>NZ_LMUQ01000040.1:0-30145 GCF_009765865.1 Acidisoma sp. L85 | reverse complement strand
GGAAGAGAGATATTTTCGCGGATCGAGTGCGGCAGAAACAGCCCCTCGCGGTGCCTTTCGCCTGGGACATAGACGATGCCAGCCTTGATGGCCCGCGCCGGCGATCCGTGGGGCAGGCTGGTGCCGTCCAGCGTCGCTGTGCCGGTCCAGGGTAGCAATCCGAACAACGCACGCACAGCCTCTGCCTGGCCGTTGCCCTGGATGCCGCCGAATCCCACGATCTCGCCAGCGCGGACGTGGAAGGACAGGCTTTCGAACCGTCCGGGGCTGGACAGGTTCTCGACCACCAGCCGGTCGGCGCCAGCGGCATGCGAGGCGCGCGGCGGATAGGCCAGAGCCATCTCCCGCCCAACCATCATGGCGACCAATTGTTCGTGATCGACCTCATCCCGATCAACGGTGCCAACCACCTCGCCATCCTTCAGCACCGTGATGCGGTCGGCGATTGCAAAGACTTCCGGCAGGCGGTGGGAGATAAAGATCACCGCCGTCCCGTTCTTCTTGAGCTGGCAGATGATGGTGAAGAGATGCTGTATCTCGGCAGCATCCAGCGCGGAGGTTGGCTCGTCCAGAATGAGCACGGCGGGGTCGGTCGTCAGTGCCCGCGCAATCTCGACGAGCTGGCGTTCGGCAACGGTGAGGTCGCGAACCGGCGTGTCGAGCGCGATCGACACGCCGAGGCGATCGAAAATTGACTGAGCGCCCTGATCCATCGCGCCGCGATCGACTAGAACGGCACCGCCAGGCTCGCGCCCGAACCAGATGTTCTGAGAAACATCGAGATCTGGAACCAAGCGCGTGTCCTGGTAGACCATCGCGATGCCGAGATCCTGGGATTGTTTCGGCCCCGTGATTTGCACGTCTCGGCCACGGATCAGGATGCGGCCAGCCTCAGGCTTCCAGACGCCGGCAATGATGCGCATAAGCGTTGATTTGCCGGCGCCGTTCTCGCCCATGAGGGCATGCACCTCGCCCGGCCGGCACGCGAAGGACGCGCCCTTGAGGACGCGGACACCCGGGAAGCTTTTGTCCACGTCGATGAGTTCAAGCGCGTTGGTCTCGTTCGCTATCTCGGGCCTATCCACGTCCAACATCCGGTCGGGCTCTCTGTTCGTGCGATCAGCCAAAGAGCTTCTTGAGTTGATCGTCCGTCAGAAGCGTGTCGACAAAGACGCCATCGGGAAGGCCAGGCTTCATGAACTGGGTGTAGTTACTGTCGTCGATCAGCAGGGGATAGATGATCTGACGCTTCGGCATATCCTGCCCGGAAAGCAGCTTGACAGTAGTGCGGAGCGCGACGACGCCTTCCCAAGAAGGCTCGGAAACGCAGGCGATCTTGAACTTGGGATTACTCGCCTTCTGTGCGTCGTACAGCTTGAACAGGCCATTGTAGTCGTCGCCGGTGGCGGGCACGAGAGGCCGGTTGGCGGCTATCATCGCCTTGAGTGCGCCGGCGGCGTCTTGCCCACCGTCGCACCAGATACCGTCGATCTGGGGATACGCGGCCAATAGATCGGCCATCACCACCTTGGCGCGGTCTTCCTGCCATGAGGCATCCTTGAAGGCCAGAATCTGGATACCTGGTTCGAACTGAGATTTTGCGCCGGCCCAGCATCCGGCTGTATAGGAATTGCCGGGCAGTCCACCGAGGGCGACGATCTTGCCCTTGCCGCCAAGCATATCGTTCAGGGCCTTACCGGTGGTGGCCCCCTTCTTCTCGGGGTCGGTGCCAATGTAGGCCGTCCAATGCTCACCTTCGACGGGAAGATTGAACGGAACGACGATGATGCCAGCGCGGGTCGCCTTGCGGAAGGCTGGGACCACGGCTGTGCCGGAATTCGCGATGCATAGGATGGCATCGACGTTCTGCACGATGAGATCGTCGAGATCATTGACCTGCTTGCTGATGTCACCCTGGCCGTCAACTACGATCAGCTCGTAGCGATCGGTATTGAGCTTGGCCTCGTTCAACATCGAGGTCAGGCATTCTGTGCGCCATGTATTGCCTGAAAAACCGTTGGAAAATCCGATACGCAGCTTGCCAGGTTTGCTGATGCCCTTCGCCATCTCCCCTGAGCCGACGATCTTCGCGCTGCTGATGGCATCAGCCAAAGCAGTGGCGCCGCTCGCCGCAATGGCGACGAGTCCCGCCGCGCCAAGCCCCACTTTCAGTGCCTCGCGACGCCGCATCATGATCTTCTTCATGGTTGTCATCCGTGTTTGATTGTTGTTGATTATGCGGCCGTGCGCGCGCCGAGCATGCGATACGCGACGACGCTGATCGCAATGAGCACCCCTTGGATGACGTACTGCGTCCCCGTGGACGCCTGGGCGATATTGGTGAAGCTGGTGAGCTCAGTCACAAAGAGAGCACCGGCGATGGTGCCCGCGACACTGCCGATGCCGCCCGTCAGTGCCGTGCCGCCGACAACGACGGCCACCACCGAGGTCAGCAGGAACTGATTTCCAATGCCAAGGCTGGGATTGCCGACATAGGCGGTGACGAGAAGACCACCGAGAACGGCGAGGACCGAGCTGAGGGCGTAGGCCGTCACCACCACTATGCGTGTGGGAACCCCCATTAAGCGGGCGGCAGCTTCATTCGCACCCACCGCGTAGATCCAGCGGCCCAGCGTCGTGCGCCGCATCATGTAGGCGACGCCGATTGCCACCACGAGCCAGCAGATCGCGCTTGCGGGAAGGCCGAACCAACGTCCTTGCCCGATGACATTGAAGGCATTCGCCGACGATCCGTGCGGCGCGCCGCCTGTATAGACCAGGGCCAAACCGAACAGAATGGAGTTCATGGCAAGCGTCGCGATTATCGGGGCGACGCGCAAAACCGCGATCAGAAGTCCGTTTATTATACCCACGGCGGTGCCGAGAAGGACGCAGCAGATGATGGCGACGGCGATATTCTGGTTCTGGCCGAGCATGAGGCTGGTCGCCACGATATTCGTCATCGTGACGACGCCCGCGACGGAGAGGTCGATGCCGCCGGTCAGAAGAGCCATCGTCTGTCCGGTCGCGACCAGACCAAGAAACGCGGTCACCTGAAGGATGTTGAGCATCTGCGCGGGCTTTAGCATCGCCGGCGAAACGATCGCCGCCACGATATAGAGCAGAACGACGGCGGCCCAAACGGGGGACCGGCGAAACAGGGTCGATGCTCGAGCCCCTATCATCCAAACCTTCCTCCCCTGGCCGCTTAAAGGCTCCGCCCCTTTTTCGGGGACGGTCATTGTCTTGGGCGAGTCCCTTATTGCAAGGCATCTAACATGGCCAATATCCCATGACAAATAGGTTGCGACATCTTTCATAAGATCATAGCTTGAGCTATCAGATAGGTTCGCCCGATGGGACTGGAACAAGAGGCAAGTGCGCCTGGGGAAGCGGTCCCGGACGCGCAGCCCGCAAGCCTCGTCGATCGCGTGATGTGCGAAATTCGCCGCCACATTCGCGACAATGGCCTAGCAGTCGGCGCGACCTTGCCAAGCGAGGCCGAATTTGCAACGCGGCTTGGTGTGTCCAGGGCGGTTGCACGGGAGGGGTTCCGTGGCCTGGCGGCGCTGAAACTGATCGATGTCGGCAATGGCCGGCGGGCGCGCGTGGCGGCGGCGGACGAGTCCGTCACCAGCCTGCTAATCGAACACGCGGTGCATACGAAGCAGGTTAATATCCAGCAGATTCTGGACGTGCGCCGGTCGATTGAATTGCGCACCGTTGTTTTGGCGGCTCTCCGGCGCACGGAACGGGAAGCCGCCGACATCACGGCGGTCGCGGCGGATATGCTGCGTCACTTCGACAAGCCTGCCCGAGTGATGGAATTGGACATGCAGTTCCATGAGTTCATCGCCCGCGCATCTCGCAACCCGCTGTTTGCACTCCTTGTAGGATCCTTCCGGGTGGTTACGCACGAGACCTGGGCTATCGGCTGGGCCAGCCGCCCGAACGACGCCGCAAGGCGCGAAAGCGTCGGCGGTCATTCGGTCATCGCTGCGACTATTCAGGACCGCAATCCGCAAGGGGCGGAGAAAGCCATGGCAGATCATTTCGACCTCACCATCAAAGCACTTCTTAACGCCGGTGTGACCTGAAGCCGGGCGCCGCCGCACAGTTGGCCGCCGACAGGGACGATTGGAAACGACCATGAAGATAACCGCGATCGAAACGCTCTCCACGCGGGAGTTCGAGAATGTGCTGTGGGTACGCATCCATACTGATGCAGGCGTCATTGGCCTTGGGGAGACGTTCTACGGCGCGGGCGCGGTGGCATCTCACATCCATGATACCCTTGGCGCAAGACTGCTTGGCCGTGACCCGCTGCGCATCGAGGCGATCCACAAGGAACTCGTCGATCTGCCAATGGCGCAGTCCAGCACAGGCACCGAGTATCGCGCGGCCTCCGCCATCGACATTGGCTTATGGGATCTTTGGGGCAAGGCCACGAACCAGCCCGCGTACCAGCTGCTCGGCGGCCTCTGCCGCGACAAGCTGCGCGTCTACAATACCTGTGCTGGCTACCAGTATGTGCGCAACCTGGACATCCGCCCGGTCAATACCTGGAATATCGGGACGGCGGGTCCGTATGAAGATCTGCAGAGCTTCACGACGGATGCCGGGATTCTAGCCGAGAATCTGCTTGAAAGCGGCATCAATGCTATGAAGATCTGGCCCTTCGACCCGGCGGCGCGCGAGACCGGCGGGCTCGACATCTCGACTGGACAGCTCAAGGCGGCGCTGAAGCCTTTCGAACTCATTCGAAAGCGGGTCGGTGACCGCATGGAGATCATGGTCGAGTTCCACTCGCTCTGGAACCTCACGACCGCCAAACGCATCGCTCGCGCCCTGGAGCCTTTTGAGCCGACCTGGTTCGAGGATCCGATTCGCATGAACTCCAGTCAGGCGCTTGCGGAATATGCGCGGTCCACACATGTGCCGGTCTGCGCCAGCGAAACGCTGGGGTCGCGCTGGGCCTATAAGGAGATGCTTGACCGCGATGCGATCGGTATCGTAATGGTCGATCTTTGCTGGACGGGCGGACTGACCGAAGGGCGCAAGATCGCCGCCATGGCGGAAACCTATCACAAGCCATTCGCGCCGCACGACTGCATCGGCCCGGTGGGTTTCGCGGCGGCTGTTCACATGTCCTTCAGCCAGCCGAACACCCTCATTCAGGAATCGGTACGTGCCTTCTACACTGGCTGGTACAAGGAACTCGTGACTGAAGTGCCGGTGATCCGCGATGGCTACGTCTATCCAATGGAAGGTCCTGGCCTAGGCACGGAGCTGCAGGCCTCGGTATTCGAGCGATCCGATCTCGTGGTGCGGCGGACGGATGCTTAGAAATGTCCAAACTTTTTGACCTCTCGGGCAGAACAGCCCTTGTCACCGGATCATCTGGCGGCCTGGGGCTTGTGATGGCGCGTGGCTTGGCCGAAGCGGGCGCGGCCGTCGTACTCAATGGAAGGGACGCAGCGAAGCTCGCAGCGGCCAAAGAGGGATTCATTGAGGCGGGATATACGGTCTCGGTCAGCGCCTTCGATGTTGCGGATGAAGCGGCCGTGCTGGCGGGTTTCGCGGCCTTCGATGAAGCAGGCATCGACATTGATATCCTCGTCAACAACGCTGGCATCCAATTCCGCAAGCCTATGATCGACCTTGCCGTCGCGGATTGGCGGCGCGTGCTGGAAACCAATTTGACGAGCGCCTTCGTGATGGGACGCGAAGCCGCGCGCCGTATGATCGCGCGCGGCAAAGGCGGCAAGATCATCAATATCGGATCTCTGACAAGCGAGGTCGCGCGCGCCACGGTCGCTCCCTACACGGCTGCCAAAGGCGGCATCAAACTGCTCACCCGGTCGATGGCGGCGGAATGGGCAAAGTACGATATTCAGTCCAATGCCATAGGGCCGGGCTACATCATCACAGAGATGAACAAGGCGCTGATCGAGGATAAAGCCTTTGATGCTTGGGTCCGCGGCCGTACGCCGTCCGCACGCTGGGGAACACCCGAAGATCTGATCGGAGCAGCCGTGTTCCTAGCATCGCCAGCGTCGGATTTCGTAAACGGGCAAATTCTGTATGTGGACGGGGGCATGCTTGCCGTTCTGTGACTGAGCAACGTCAAGCCTCGGAAGACCTTCGCGCAAGCGTCGGCGACATTTGCGAGGTTTAAGCGAAGGCACGATGTGTACTAACCCGCTGCGCGGGAGTCGCGTGGTCGCGCGCGATAGGTTGAGCAATCCGGCGTAGTCTTCCGCGAGGCCGGTAATCGTTCGTTGTTCATCTGACTGCCCCGTTTGCAGGACCGTGGCGCGCCACACCTGCATAGGAGCAATCGATGACCCCGCTTCGCCAACGCATGACCGAGGACATGGAGCTTCGCGGCCTCTCGCGACATACGCAACGTGCCTACGTCCAATACGGCGCCATATGCGCCCAATGCTTCCACAAATCGCCAGAACTCCTCGGGCCTGCCGAGATCCAAGCCTTTCAACTCTATCTGACCCAGGAGCGGCACCTATCGCCCAGTTCGATCGCCGTCGCCGTCGCCGTCGCGGCGCTGCGGTTCCTCTACAAAACCACCCTCATGCGCGACTGGAACCTCGACGAGGTCCTGCCGTTCGGCCGTCGCAGGCCACAACATCTTCCGGTCGTGATGAGCCCAGCCGAAGTCGCCCACACTGCTCGACCTTCTGCGCGACTATTGGCGCACTGCCCGTCCCAAGGAGTGGCTGTTCCCCGGCGACGTCCCAGGACAGCCGATCACCCCATCGGCCGTCGAGGACACCTGTCGCATCATGCGGCGCCAGCACGGCATCGGCAAACCGGTCACGCCGCACGCGTTGCGCCACGCCTTCGCGGTGCATCTACTCGAGAGCGGTGCTGACCTGCGCACCATCCAGCTACTGCTCGGCCATCGTAGCCTGAACACCACGGCCCGATAGCTGCGGCTGGCGACCCACAAGGTCTGCGCCACCGCCAGCCCGCTGGACGGCCTGCGGGCAGCCCCGCCTGCAGCGGGAGAGGCGGCGCCGGCACCCGCCTGAACCCGGCCGCAATGGCCGGCAACACGCCAGAGGTCGCGGAGGTATTCCGCCGCTATGGTGAGGCCTATCGGGCGCTGCATGGCGCGTCGCTTTCCACCGTGCAGCGCCAAGCGATGCGAGCGATCGAGCTGTGCCGCACCGCAGCCCTCGGCGGGCATGTCGAGCGCTGCGACGGCTGCGGTCATCAACGCATCGCCTACAACTCTTGTCGCAATCGCAACTGTCCTAAGTGCCAGTCACTGGCTCGCGCCCGATGGCTGGCGCACCGGCAAACAGAATTGCTCGACGTACCCTACTTCCACGTCGTGTTCACCGTGCCGGACGAGATCGCCGTGATCGCCTTCCAGAACAAGCCGGTCGTCTACGACATTCTGTTCCAAGCCGCTGCCCGGACCCTGCGCCGGATCGCCGCCGACCCGGCGCACCTCGGTGCCGAGATTGGCTTCCTCACCGTGCTACACACCTGGGGGCAGAACCTGATGCACCATCCGCATCTGCACTGCCTCGTCCCCGGCGGCGGGATCTCGCCGGACGGCAATCGCTGGGTTGCTTGCCGGTCGGGCTTCTTTCTACCGGTCCGCGTGCTGTCGCGACTGTTCCGAGGTCTGTTTCTGCACGCGTTGGAGAAGGCGTTCACAGCTGGCAGGTTACGCTTCTTCTCGGGCCTGCTGCCATTGCAGGAACGGGCGGCGTTCCTGCGTCACTTGGCACCAGCGCGTAAGTCGGAATGGGTCGTCTTCGCCAAGCGACCCTTCGCTGGCCCGGAGCAGGTTCTCACCTACGTCGGCCGCTACACTCGCCGCATCGCCATCGCCAATAGCCGACTACTCTCCATCGACGATGGCAGGGTCCGCTTCCGCTGGAAAGACTGCCGCCGCGGCAATCCGCACAGCGCGATGACTTTGACCGCCGACGAGTTCATCCGCCGCTTCCTGATCCACGTCCTGCCGGACAGCTTTCACCGCATCCGCTACTTCGGGTTCCTCTGCAATCATCAACGCGAACGCAAACTCGCCCGCTGTCGTGAACTACTCGGCATGACGCCACCCGACCCATGTGAGCCGAGATCCGCCACGTCGGCTGACTACCGTGCGCTCCACCCTGGCCAGCACATCACTGACAAGCTGCCCGGCCTGCGGCCGCGGGCACATGCTAGTCATCGACGTTCTGGCACGGCCAGCCAAATCTCGCTGGATCTGCGACACCTCATAACGATCGCGGCACCCCAATCCCGATCTGTCGGCCGGCTCCGCCCCACGGACCGGACGGGCCCCGCTCGTGCCCCGCTCACCCACACCGGCTCGACACCGCCCGCAGCAATGAATCCGCCTCGTGCGTGGCCGTTGCCAGTGGTATGGCCGGTCCGAAACGCCCCCTCCTTGCCCGCCGCTACCTGCTTCCCAGCCCACGTCACGGCGCGTCCTAACGCGAGCCGGCGGCAATCAAAACCCATAGCTCGCTTCTACGGCCCGCGGCTTAGCCCAATTCGTTTTTGCCTTACCGGCGCGGTAATCGCCAGCAGCACGGCTCGCTGTCGCCATCGCGCCGCCAAGGCAAAAACGCTCTCAATTACCGCGTATTAGCGGCTCCGAAATATATCGACGGTTTGGAATCGTACGATAGTCGCGGAGGGAGAGAGTGCCGCCTCGTGCGCCGATCAAATCAGGCCGAATGTCGGACTGCGAGCGGTGACCCAGTGCGCAGTATGTCTTCGACGAATTCGGCGAAGGCGCGTGCCTTCGCGCTCGCGAGTCTACCGGTCGGGAAGACAGCCCATAAGTCGATGGTAGGGAGCGTCCAGTCCGCCAATACGCGCTGAACAGCGCCGCTCGCAAGTTCGGGTGCGAACATCCAGTCCGATGTTACAGCCAATCCCATGTCTGCGAGCACCCCTGCTCGGATACCTTCCGCTGCGCTGAGGCGAACGCGTCCACGTACGGTCGCTGTTGCCTCGATGTCGCCTTTTCGGAACGACCAGGTGTCGTCGAGCTGGCTGTAGACCAGAGCATGATGATGGACGAGATCGGCCGGGGCCTTGGGTAGGCCAGCTCGAGCTAGGTAAGCGGGTGTGGCAACCACGGACCTGCCGCCTGTGGCCAGCTTGCGAGCTACAGCAGTCGAGTCGCTCAGTGTGCCCATGCGGAGCGCGATGTCGATACCTTCCGCCACGACGTCAATGACGCGATCGTCGAGAAGCACGTCAATGTCGAGTGACGGATGCATCGCCAGGAATTCCGGCAGTCGTGGGATGATCATAAGTCGGGCGAATGTCGTTGCCGCAGAGACCCTGAGCCGCCCCGACAGTCCGGCGCCGGCGCCACGCGCTTCCAGCTCTGCTTCGTCAGCCTCCTTGATGGCAAGACTCGCGCGCTCGTAGAAGCGCAGGCCCGCGTCAGTCGGGGCGAGGGCGTGCGATGAGCGCACCAGCAGGCGCACCTGCAAGCGATCCTCAAGCTGTGCGATCGTTTTCGACACCGCAGGCTGCCCAACGCGTAGCTGCCGCGCCGCCCCCGAAAAGGAGCCCGTGTCGACCACACGCACGAAGGTGGCCATGGCCTGAAGACGGTCCATTATTCCTCGCGAGAATACACACTATCGCTTCGAGCAGTCTGCTCACGGCCATCGGGAATGGCAATACTCCTCCCATCGGCGGCCATCGGGACATTCATCAGTCCGATTGTTCCGCTTAGCCCGGAACGGCCGCCTGAGCAGCGGCCATAGGAAAGAGCCCATCATGTCCAATCTCGAAGGAAAAGTCGCGGTGATCACCGGCGGATCTAGCGGCATCGGCCTCGCGACAGCGAAGCGGTTCGTACGCGAAGGCGCTTACGTGTTCATAACAGGTCGCCGTGAGGCCGAACTGCAAAAAGCCAAGGCTGACATCGGCAAAAATGTCACGGCCGTGCAAGGAGACGTGGCGAGTCTTGCCGACCTCGACCGGCTCTATGCGACGGTGAGGGCAGAAAGGGGGAAGGTCGATATCGTGGTAGCAAATGCCGGGTTCATCGAGCACGCCAAAATCTTCGATCTATCGGAAGCCCATTACGACAAGACCATGGACATCAATGTGAAAGGCGTCGTCTTCACGGTGCAGAAGGCTCTGCCACTAATGTCACGTGGCGGCTCGATCGTCGTTGTCTCCTCCATCATCAACGTGAAGGGCGTGGCCGCTCATGGCACCTACGCCGCTGCGAAGGCTGGTGTGCGGGCCCTGGTGCGCGTGTGGGCGCAGGAACTCAAAGACAATGGTATTCGCGTCAACTCGCTCAGTCCCGGCGCGACGGAAACCCCTATCATCCGCGGTCAATTCGACAGTGACGAAGCCTCGGATGCGGCCAAAGGCGCGTTCGCCTCGATGACGCCGCTCGGCCGCCTCGGGCTTCCGGAGGAACTTGCGGCAGGCGCTTATTTCCTGGCTTCAGACGAGTCAAGCTATGTCACCGGCATCGATCTTCCAGTCGACGGCGGCCTGGCTCAGATCTGACGTCGACGCCGGTGATCAAGGCTTGCCGGTCAATCCAATTCGCAAGCCTCCGCTTTGGATCTTCATCTTACTCGAAAGAATGACTGCCATGAGCGCCTACTTTGTCATGATCCGTGAACAGACTCTCGATTCCGCGGCCCTCGCGGATTATGGACCACGCGCTTCCCTTGCGGCGCAGGGCCATCCTTTGAAGCCGCTGGCTACCTATGGCACCCTCGATCAGCTCGAAGGGGAGCCGATCGAGGGTGCCGTAATACTCGAATTCCCCGACATGGCCGCAGCTAGAGCCTGGTACGACAGCCCATCCTATCAGGCTGCCGTCAAATTCCGCCATGCTGGCTCGAAATCGAAGGCCTTTTTCCTCGAAGGATTGTGGAATGCTTGACGCGTAGGCGTTCGAGCCGAAGTTGGTAAGCCGTCGAGAATTCGGCCCATCGATGGCCCGGTAATGCCGACCGACCTCGCGACAGCAGCGCGAGGATCCTGGCTGTGGATCCATCAATCTTTACTTAGGCGGCCATTTTGGGTCAATCGCGGAGAGCTCGTCATAGATTGCGGCAGTGACGCCAGAAACAACACAATACAAACGCACAACAGGACTATATCTTTGAACAAGAACTCACCGGTGAGATTCCAGGCGATGGGATCTGTCGAGAAACTCCACTTAACGACGTCCGGCGTCGTGAAGAAGAACGACCATGTGATGGCAAAGCAACCCGCCGCCATCAACGAGCCAATGGCTGACAGAACGGGAATAGCCGACCCCGCCGCGAGAAGGACTGCGATACTCAGCTCAACGATGCCAAGGAAATCTGCTTCTCCGCGCACGCCGAGAATTGAGAGCCACGAAACAAATGGACTATTGCTTATGTAAAGCACGATCCCATGCGCCGACTGCGGCGTGAACTTCTGGATGCCAAACGCCACAAATATCAAAACCATCACCCAGCGGAGTATGGCCAACGATCGATAGGAGCCGTTGCCTTTCTCGGGGATGCAAAAAAACGCATTCATAGGAGTCTCTTCGCTCCTGTGTCGCGATTGGTTACATGCCTCAGTAAAACGGATCGCTGCGGTTCGCCGCCCTGTTGCTCACTTGCCGCCAATGACATCGAGGAAAGTGCCAGTGGTGAAGGAAGCCTCGGCGCTTGCTAACCAGAGGATCGCTCGCGCGACCTCTTCAGGTTGCCCCCTCTTCCCGGGTGGATCGCGTCTTTGACGCGATCCACCCGTCCCGGCTCTCCGCCGCTCGCATGCATGTCAGTGTAAATGTGCCCGAGGCGAATGTAGTTGACGCGTATGCCGTCGCGCGCGACCTCCTTGGCGAAGCCGGTCGTGAATGTCTCAACGGAACCCTTCGACGCTGCGTAGTCGACATATTCGTTTGGGCTGCCGCGCCGGGCCGATGCCGATGAGACGCTAATGACCGCGCCGCCATGCCCGTTGTAACGGAATAACATGCGCTTCACGGCCTGCTGTGCACACAGGATAGGGCCGATCGCGTTGACCGCGAAGATATGCCGCATGCGCTCGAATTCGAGATCCTCTAGCCGGGAGTGCGGCGCAATTATCACGGCGTTGTTCACCAATACGTCGATCCGGCCGAAGTTCCGGTCGATCGCCGCGAATAGCTGAGCGACCTGCTCAGGATCCGCGCTATCTGCGCGCACGGCCAAAGCCCGGCGTCCAGCAGCTTCCACATCATCCGCTACCGCGAGGGCGGCAGGCTCATTGGAGACGAAGCTGATCACTACATCGTAACCTTGAGCAGCAGCAAGTCGCGCAGTCGCGGCACCTACGCCACGACCTCTACCCTTTATCAGAATGAGTGGTGCCTGAAGTACGCTATCCATTGAGCGAACCTCCATGGTGTGGCGGGTAATGAGGGGGCCGGGGCCGGCCCGATGCCGTCGTCTGATTGTCGGCTTTCCGGCAGCATCGGCTCGAGATTGTCGCAGCCGATCTGGCAGGATGGGCGTCAGTTCTACGCGGCGCAGCGCGAAGCATTAAGAAGGGGAGTTCGATGGCAGCACTGGCCGATCCACCTCAAGGTCCGAGGCTGGATCAAATGGACCTCTTTACCCTAGAGTGGGGCTGCGCAGATGGGGCTTTAGCGCCAGGACAAGCGGCACAATCAAGACGGCGGTTGCAGCGGAGGCCAGCACGCCGATAGTCTGGTTGCTGTGATCGGCAACCACGCCGTAGAGGATCGGCGCGATTCCTCCGGAGCCGATTACGCTCGTATAGAAGATTGCGAAGGCCCGGCCTGTATCGCCATCAGAAAGTTCCGGCACGGTGCCGTAGAGCACCGAAGAGGTGCCGTTGAGCACGATACCGAGCAGCGGCAGCAGGACGAGCGTTGGCGTCAGCGACGTGAACAGCGTCGCTACGATGAGCAGGGCCGTTGCGGCTTCGGTCACCATGACGCTCCCGATGACACCCAGCCGCTCGCCGAGCCAGCCGCCCGTCGCCTTGCCGAAGGCTCCACCGATGAACAGCAGCGCAAGCGCTAATCCCACCGTCGGCGAGCCTCCGCCACGTCCATGGATGAAGAAGGGCAGAAACAGGAGATAACCCATGCGCGTCGCGGTATCGAGCGCGCCGATCGTGGTTAAAATGCCGAAGCCGCCGCGGCCGCGGCCGCGGCCAACCGCCGCCGCCTCCTTGCCACTCCTAGTAATGGGAGCCGTCGGCACCAGTGACACCAGGGCGAGCCCCAGGGCGATTCCTAGCACCGCCATCAGGCCCAGCACGGGTCGCCAGGCGAGAACCGGCAACAACACCGCGACGAGCGCCGGCAACACGGCTTTCCCCAGATCACCTGAAAAGTTGTAGATGCCGAGTGGACGTCGCGACGCCTTGCCGTAAATATCGGTGACGAGCATCGAGCCACGTGGATGCTGGATGCTCGATCCGATGCCGGCCACGACGAGGCCGGCGCAAAGACCCACAAAGCCGCAGGGCAGCGCCATGATCAGCAAGCCCGTCGCCGCGATGACGGTCGAAAGGATCAGCGCCGCTCGCGGCGATAAGCCGCGAAGGGCTCTGTCTGCTGGGATTTGGAGGCCTCCCATCGTCGCGAAATAGAGGGCGCGAACGACGGCAAGCGCCGCGTAGGAAAGGCCGAACTGCGCCTGCCATACTGGCAGGAAGGCATAGAGACTGTCGGTGTAGCCGTCATGAAGCGCATGGGTGAGGCACGCGGCGAGCAGGCTGCGTGATTCAGTTGTTTCTGATGGGCTTGAGGTCCTAACTGTCGCGGAGAAGAGAGCCAATGGGGGCAATCCTAGCAGGTGTTGATGTTAATATATCTCTTGCAAGTCCGCCTCTCAAATCAGTAATCTAGCTAACATTTGGTAGAAAAACTCACACGAGTGCAGCGCTCTCTTCCGCCGCTCAACGCTTTGCGGGCCTTTGAAGCGGCGGCCCGCCTCGGCAGTTTCAAGGCTGCGGCAGACGCGCTCGGGGTCACGCACGGCGCAATCAGCCAACATGTCCGCCTGCTCGAAGACCGGCTGCGTGCGCCACTTTTCGAACGGCACAATCGTGGCGTCGTGCTGACATCCGCGGCCCGCGCCTATCTGGCCGAATTGAGTCCCGCGTTTGATCGGCTTGCTTCGGCAACCGAACACTATGGGCGGGATGTGAGTTCAGCGCTCAGGGTCAATGCGCCGTCAACGTTTGCGTTGCGCTGGCTGGTTCCAAGATTGGCAAAGTTTCAGGAGCGGTTCCCCGGCTTGAAAGTAAGGCTTGAGACGTCCAACGAAGGGCTGGAGGCTCTTCAGGAATCCTATGATGTTATAATCCGGGGAGGGCCGGATACGTTTTATGGCTATTCGGCGACCGCATTCTTGTCCGAGGATCGGCTGCCTGTTTGTAGTCCAGCCTTGTTAGACCGGCTGGCCCTGAGATCTGTGCAAGATCTGAAACAGCACACGCTACTCCACACCTTGAGCCTTCCCCGGGTTTGGGATGATTGGCTAGCGAAAGCCGGCGCCGCTGATCTCAAACCGAACGCGACGCTGGTCCTCGACCACTTCTATCTCACGCTTCAGGCGGCGCTGGACGGGGTTGGAATCGCGATGGGGCCGACCGCATTGGTGTCCAATGACTTGGCCGAGGGCCGCCTATTAGCCCCCTTTGATGGCCCGCTGCTGCCCGCCCGCAGTTATTGCGCCTATCTATCGGAAGCGGCGGAGAAGGAACCGCTTCCTGTGGCCTTTCGGTCTTGGCTCGGACTCGAGGGCAACATGGCTAGGGAAACACACATAAAGCCGAAATCACGTAAGCGTAAATAACCTTCGAGGACTCGCGTATTGCAGAGTAAATGGGCGTCGATCGCCATGGAGATACGAACGATCTCGAGCACCCGGACATCGGCGCAAAAAGGCTTAGCTCCGGCCACTGGGGTAGCTTTTAAACGAACCGGTGCGTACAATCTCTCAGACCATCGCGAGCGCGGTGAGTGTGGGCCGGAGTTTGCCCGCTACCGGAGAGGGAGGTCGAGGATACGTCATGACCGCAGTGTTGGAGGCGAGGGCGCCTCGTCGTAACGACCCCGACCGGACTAAGGAGGACATCCTCGCCGTCGCCGCCGAGGAGTTCGCGGACCTCGGTTTGGCAGGGGCTCGGGTCGATGCAATTGCCGAGCGGACCAAGACGTCCAAGCGAATGATCTACTACTATTTCGGCAGCAAAGAAGACCTTTACCTGGCTGTCCTCGAACGGGCCTACAAGTCCATTCGCCACGTAGAGGATGCTCTTGCTCTTGGACAGTTAGGGCCCGAAGAAGCGCTAACGAAGATGATCGAATCGACGTTCGACTACGACCACGAGCATCCCGGATTCGTACGCCTCGTCGCGATCGAGAATATTCATAAAGCTGAGCATGTTGCGCGATCCAAATCGATCGGTGGGTTGAACGTCTCGGTTATCGAGACCTTGGAGACAATACTGGAGCAAGGTTACCGGGTTGGCGTCTTCCGGCGGCGAGTGACGGCCGTCGACGTGCATATGCTGATCAGCTCCTTTTGTTTCTTCAGGGTTTCCAACCAGTACACTTTCGGCACGATATTTGGAGTTGACCTGGCTCACAGCGCAGTTAGGCAACGCCATCGGCGGATGATCGTCGATACCGTTCTCAGCTACCTAAAGACAGTGGAGTGAGGGCGCACTGGCTCCTTGGAACTTCTTATTGACATGTACGAACTAGATAGTAATCTTACCCGGTGAGGCACAGGCGGCAAGACCTGACTTCGAAGCTGTTCGCGGCCAAAAACGAAAAAGGGAGAATGTCATGAAATCCGGATTTGCGACGGTCGTGACCCTCGCACTCGCCGCTGCCCTCCAATGGGTATGCGGCTCTGCGATGGCGGCGGATAAGGGCGAGGTCGTCGTCTTTGTACCTTCAAGCACCAATCCCTATATCGGGCAGTTCGAGAAGGGCGCGAGGGAGAAGGCGGCCGAACTTGGCTATAGCGTGAAGGTCATAGAGAACAACTTCAATCAATCGGAGCAGGACAGCCAGGTCCAGCAGCAGCTAGCCTCGGGCCAAAAGGCAGCCGGATATATCTGGTGGCCGTTCGAGAACGCCGCTGGCATCGGTGCTCTTCGCGCTCTGTCGAGGTCCGGATCTCCGGTAATCGTCTCCAATCAGTTCCCGTTGAAGGGGACGGACAAATTCTACACTGCCTATGCCGGCGCGAATGATATCCTCAGCGGCAGGACCGCAGCCGAAATGCTGCTGAAGGCCTGCGCCGAGCCCGGCATGAAGTGTGACAAGGGGGCCATCATTCGCTTTCCGGCTGGCGTTTCGGCCGGAGATGACCGTGTGACCGGTTTCGAACAGGCAATCAAAGGCAAGCTCGATGTCATCTCGGTCACTCCGACTGCGGGCTTCCTAGAGGACGAAGGCTACAAGGTCGCTTCGCAGATTATACCGGCGCATAAGGGCGAGCTCACCTGGCTTTATACCGAGAATGATTCCATGGCTGGAGCGGCAGCTCAGGCGGCGCGCGAAAATGGGCTGGCCCCTGGCAAGCGCATCCTCATTGTCGGGGGCACCTGCCACGGCGATTCGAGCCACGTCGTCAACGGCGACTTGATCGGAACGGCGATTCAGTCGGGTTACTTTGAGGGCTGGCTCGCTGTGCAGACGCTCGTCAAATACATCAAGACCGGCAAGGTCCTGCCCGGCGAAGTCTATCTCGCCGCTAATCCCGATAAACCACCGTCCGACGACGGTGCACCACACAAATTCAACTTCCTGCCAAATCCTGCCATTGGGAATTCAGAAGCAGCTTATGACCAAGCCAAGCTTTGGGGACTCAACGCCAAGCAACTCTGTAACTTTTAAGGCGTAAGAAGGGGAGGCTTCGGCCTCCTCTTCTGGTCGGTTCTTGGAGGTTCCGATGCTGCAGATGCGGAACGTTGCAAAGCGCTACGGGGCGACGGTCGCGCTTGAGAATGTCAACCTTGATGTCAAGGCCGGAGAGGTCATGGCGTTGCTGGGAGAGAATGGCGCCGGCAAAAGCACCTTGGTAAAAATTCTTGCCGGTCTTGAGCAACCAGATTCCGGTGCGATTGCGATCGGCGGCAAGCCGCACAACATCGGCTCACCAGCCCAAGCGCGAGCGGCCGGAATTTCCTACGTTGCTCAGGAACTAAGTATCGTAGGCACGCTCAGTGTCGCCGAGAACGTCTTCCTTGGTGACCAGACAGTCGGTTTGCTGCGCAGTCCCTCTAGCTTGGCCCGGCGTGCGAAGCCCTTCCTCGCCAGGATCGGTTTGGGCGATATCGATCCTTCACTTCCCGCCGAGGCTTTTTCGGTCGCCGAACGTCAGTTGATGGAAATTGCTCGCCTTCTGTCGCGCGAAGCGCGGATCGCTATCTTAGATGAGCCGACAGCCGCCCTGTCGGAGGTCGAGATTGACCGTGTTAAGACGGCGGTCCGCACCCTGGCAGAGGAAGGCTGCGCGATCATTTATGTCACTCACCGTCTCGGCGAGGTATTCGAACTCAGCCATCGGGTCACAATCATCCGCAACGGCCACAGTTTCGCGCCGGTAGCCACCAGCTCCCTTCAGGTCGATGGGTTGATCGAGATGATGCTCGGCCGCCGGCTTGAACAGATGTTTCCACCCCGCGCGCCATCG
Organism: Acidisoma sp. L85; assembly: GCF_009765865.1. Taxonomy (GTDB): domain Bacteria; phylum Pseudomonadota; class Alphaproteobacteria; order Acetobacterales; family Acetobacteraceae; genus Acidisoma. Next base: position 12,455 of record NZ_LMUQ01000040.1, on the reverse strand, counting down.
GTCGGTGATAAGCTCCTCGTTGTCGAGGATTGCCTCTGCCAGGGGCTTTCAAGCCCGGTCAGCTTTATCCTGAGGAAAGGCGAGATGCTCGGGCTCGCCGGACAGGTTGGCAGTGGCGCGACCGCGATCCTGAAAGTTCTAGCGGGGCTTACACCTCTCTACCGCGGATCCATCACGCTCGACGGGCGGCCCTTCACACCGCGCGTAATTCGCGACAGCATCAAAATGGGCGTTGCTTATTGCTCCGACGATCGGAAGCGCGACGGCGTTTTCGCCGTTCGCAATCTTGTCGAGAACCTCTCGGCGCCCGTAATTGATCAAGTGTCCCGTTTTGGGCTCATGAATCGTCGCGCAGAGACGACGCATACACAGGCCGTCGCGCAGCAATTTAATATCGATATCAACGGTCTCGGCCGGCTCGCCGGCAATCTGAGCGGAGGCAATCAGCAGAAGGTGGCGCTCGGCAAGTGGATCGGGATCTCGCCGTCGCTTCTCATCGTAGAAGAGCCCACGAGGGGCGTTGATGTCGGGGCGCGCGCTGAGATCTATCGGCACCTACGCGCCCAAACCGCACGAGGTCTCGCGATACTTTTTGCCTCGTCCGATACCCACGAAGTGCTAGGATTAGCCGACACAATCGGCACCTTCTTCCAAGGTGAGATGGTGCAAATCGGCTCGGCAGACGCAATGACGGCCGAGATCATTACGCGCGATGTCACCCACCCCGCCGTCGCGGCCTGAGCGGCTATAACTCATGACTTCGATCGCGATCGCGAGGAAAAGTATCGGACGCCGGACTTGGCGCTTCGCTAGTCTGGCGGCGGTCGCGACAATTGTCATCATCGCTGTGGTCGCAGGCCTCACCACACCAGCCTTCCTCACGGTCGGTAATGGCCTCGTAATCATTCGCGCGGCATCGATGACAGGCATCGTTGCAATTGGGATGAGCTACGTGACGCTCTCCGGCAATCTTTTCGCTCTGTCCGCGAGCGCTCTAGGCGCCCTTCTGGCCGTGATTTTTGCGCTGGTAACCGCGCAAACGGATCTACCAGCCGGTATCGCTGTTGTGCTGGTCGGGGCAGTTCTCGCCGGCGTCCTCCAAGGCGTCGCAGTTAATCTGACTGGTAACCCAATCATCGCAACACTCGCCTTCGGTGCGGTCTTTCGCGGTCTTGCCTCGGTCCTTAGCGGTAACGGGGTTCTGCGAATTCACAACACAGCAGCCGCCTGGATCGGGACCGCTCGTCCACTTGGCGTTCCCACCCAAAGCTGGACTTTCGTCTTTCTTGCGGCGGTCTCGTGGCTGGTCATTCGCAAGGCGCGCCTTGGTCGCCAAATCATTCTCAGTGGTGCGAACCGGGAAGCCGCTGTTGCAAGCGGTCTGCGGGTCAATATCGTCACCTGCCTTGCGCTTGTGATGCTCTCGGTTGGCGTGGCTATCGTCGCGATCTTCACGGTCGCGCAGTTCTCGGAAGCGCGCTCTAATCTCTTCAGCGGGTATGATTTCGATTATATCGCCGCGGTTCTCGTCGGCGGAATCGCTCTAAGGGGTGGACAGGGGACGCCGCTTCAGGCGGCGCTCGGGGCAGTTCTTATCGCGCTCCTGGAGAACTTCATGCTGCTGAATAACGTCTCCGGCGGTCTCCTGATGACCGTCGTCGGTACAGTCGTCGTCGGTGCGATAAGCGTCTTCCATCTGCTTCAGGGGAAGAACCGATGAACTGCTTCAATCCGAGGCGAGACCTTGCCGCTCGTTTGGCTATGATGATCGCAATTTATGCGATCTTTGCTGCGCGGCTTCCCAGCTACTACACCATCCCCGGGGTGGCTTCGTTGCTCGACGGCGCCTTCCTGACCGGCGTTATCGCGCTTGGTGTCGGTCTGACCATGATTGCCGGCGAGATGGATCTCTCTGTTGGCTCGATGGCGGCGCTCGCCGGTATCATCAGCATAAAGTTGGCGCCGCTCGGCATCCTCCCCGCGATCGTCGTTACCACGGCCTTGGCTGCCGTTGTCGGTGCGGCACAGGGTTGGTGCATTGCCTGGCTGCGCATCAATTCCTTGATTTTCACGGTGGGGACACTGATCGCTTTCCGTGGTCTGGCCCTTCTGATCTCGAATGAGCAGACAGCTAATATTTCCCTGGACCAACTCGACGCGACGGACTTCCTCAGCGTGCATTGGTTCTTCGTATCACCGCTCAGTCTTATTCTCCTGATCGCTGCGCTCGTGATAAGCGTCTTTTGCTCGAGAACGCTGTGGGGGCGCGAAATTTTTTCGATCGGCGGCGGCCGCGCGGAGGCCCGCGCCGCCGGCGTTCCGATGGGCCGCCCGCTTATCATCGCCTTTGCACTATCCGCGGCACTAGCCGCTTTGGCGGGGGCAGTTCTTTCACTCCAGGCGGGCAGCGCCACGCCGCTCGGCTTCGACGCTGTTCTTCTCGATGCAGTCACAGCATGCCTCATCGGAGGCGTCGCGCTTCGCGGAGGGCGTGGGAGCGTCCTCGGTATAATCATTGGTCTCTTCACGCTGCGCTTCCTCGTAAGCGGGATCGCCAGCCTCGGCGCACCGTTCTGGGCTCAGAGCCTTGCCAGCGGCGCGTTGCTGATCGCTCTGATCTTGGTCGAGGGCGGCTACTACGCCTTCGCCCGCCGGCGCGCCTTCGCTAAGAGCCGACTGGCCGCTGGCTGATGGGCAATCGTAGCCCGGCTCGCTGTCGGCCTCATCCAGCACGCCCGACATTCAGCCCTCGATCCAGGCCAAAACGGCGTGTCATTGCGATCCGGCTGACCATTCGGGGCGCGCTGGCTGCGCCCCGGGGGAGCTTTGCAGTTGTACTTGACATGAACTAACTAGATAGCCCAAAATGAGTCCAAAGCCGAAGGGCGACAAGCGGGACGGAGAACCGCGTCGCCGAAAAGAACGATGGGGCATGGTCTACGAGATGCCTTCATCCCGGTCGGTCGGAGTGCAACAGCGAAGACGAGACGACCTTCCTGGCGGTTACAGGTTGGCTGGAAAGTGAAGTTGGTCGTTATCCGCATCGAGCCTTCGGGACACTCCCAGAAGGGTTCGAAAGACTGCACATTGAGGGAGCGCCTTATCGCTAATGGGGAACATGTTCGCATGAGCCGGTCGAGCGTTCTTCTGGGCCTTATTGGCTCTGGTATCCAACTCTCCCGCACGCCTGCCTTACACGAGCAGGAAGGAGATTCGCAGGGTATTCGCCTCCTTTATCAAAAGATCGACTTGATATCGCTCGGGCTTGGGGTCAATGCACTCCCCGATCTGCTTCTGGCCGCTGAGCGAATGGGCTTCGCTGGCCTAAATGTCACCCATCCTTGTAAGCAGGCGGTCATACCGCTGCTCGACGAGATGTCGCGGGACGCAAAAGCCCTGGGCGCGGTGAACACCGTCATCCTTCGGGACGGCAAGCGCCGCGGCGAGAATACGGACTGGTGGGGCTTTGCCGAAGCCTTCCGGCGCACGATGGAGGGCGTCCCCACGCGCCGCGTTGTGCAGCTTGGTGCTGGCGGAGCTGGGTCCGCGGTAGGGCACGCTCTATTGACGCTGGGCGTCGCGCAACTGGTGATCCAAGATATGGATGCCGCCAGGGCGGCCGCGCTCGCAGATAATTTGTCATCTCGCTTTGGCGCCGGTCGCGCCATCGCATGTCACAATCTTGCGTCGGCGGTAGCGGAGGCTGACGGGCTCGTGCATTGCACCCCAACCGGTACGGCCGAGCATCCAGGACTGCCTCTACCCGAGGTGCTACTGCGGCGGGACCTCTGGGTTGCGGAAATCGTCTATTTTCCGCTCGAGACGGAACTACTGCGCGCAGCTCGCACGCTCGGGGCCCGTACTATGCATGGGGGTGTCATGGCGGTGTTTCAGGCAGTCGAAGCTTTTCGTCTATTGACCGGCCTTGTGCCTGATGCAACGCGCATGTTCGACCACTTCCAGAGGATGACGGCGGACTAATATTAAGGCGGCCGAAAACAAAAATGTGGCCAAAGCCACGGGAGGGGACGATGTCGACGATCACTGGCCCTAAAAGCGTACCCCACTATGCTGGTACGAAGACACCGCGTAAGGCCGCATTAGCAAGTTGGATTGGTAGCGCTGTCGAATACTATGATTTCTTCATCTATGGTACCGCAGCGGCGCTCATATTCCCCAAGGTCTTCTTTTCCAAGAGCGACCCAACTGCTGCCGCGATCGCCGCCTTCGCAACTTTCGGCGTTGCCTATCTAGCACGTCCCTTTGGCGCGGTAGCTTTAGGGCATATCGGCGACAAGTTCGGGCGCAAAAAGGTGCTGACGTTCACTCTCCTGCTCATGGGGTTTTCAACCTTTCTTATCGGCATTCTCCCGACCTATGAACAGGTGGGCCTCCTTGCGCCGGTTTTACTGGTGGTGGCGCGACTGCTGCAAGGCGTTTCGGCAGCTGGCGAGCAGGCGGGCGCTAGTTCGATGACGCTGGAACATGCCCCGACCCGAAGGCGCGCCTTTTACACCAGCTTCACCTTGAGCGGAACGCAGGGTGGCTTGATCCTTGCGACCTTCGTGTTCCTTCCTCTCTCGCGTCTTCCGCCTGACCAGCTTTTGTCCTGGGGCTGGCGCATCCCCTTCTTTCTCAGTGCCATCGTGGTTGCCGTCGGGTTTTGGGTACGGCGCACTTTGCCGGAAACTCCTGCCTTTGAGGAAGAAAATCGCGAGCACGGCCAAGCAAAACTGCCTGTCGCAACCTTGTTCAGAGAGCACGCCGCGGACGTGATGCGCGTCATCTTCGCCGCCCTGGTCTCTGTCGTTAGCACGATCTTCGCGGTGTTTACCTTGTCCTACGCGGTCAACACCATGCACATCTCGCGTTCGACGATGCTGATGGTGTTGGTTCTTGCGAATGTCGTCGCACTGGGCGCCATTCCTGCTTGGGCGACACTCGCGGACCGTATCGGCCGCAAACCGGTGTTCATCCTAGGCGCGCTGGGCTGCGCCGTATTCATCTGGCCTTATGTCTGGGCGATCAGCCGAGCGGACATTACACTTATTTTCGTGTTCGGCATCCTTCTTTCGGGCATAATCTACAGCGCCGCGAATGGCGTCTGGCCGGCACTCTATGGCGAGATGTTTGATACCCGTGTCAGGCTGTCTGGTGTCGCGATCGGAACGCAGATAGGTTTTGCTTTGGGGGGCTTTGCGCCCGCAATAAGCGCTGCGGTTCTGCGTCCGGGACCGGACGGCTGGGTGCCTGTGGCGCTCTTCACCGCCGTCACAGCTGCTATCGCCGCGGTCTCCGTAGCGACGGCGCGGGAGACCTACCTCGCTCCCATGAACGAACTTGGCCGCAAGCGGACTGCGCTAGCGGGGTAACTGAGCGTCCTGTAACTCCCGAGAAGGAGCCGGCATCAATGCAGACGAAGTCGTTGCCTAAGTCTATCGCTACAGTCTCGTTGAGTGGTTCCCTTCCGGAGAAATTAGAGGCGGCAGCAGCAATTGGCTTTGATTGCGTTGAAATCTTCGAAAGTGACCTTCTCACTTTCGGCGGTTCCCCGGGGGAAGTGAGGGATATTGCGGCTTCCCTGGGTATTAGAATCGCTATCTTCCAGCCCTTTCGCGATTTTGAGTCCGCGCCGGCCGCGCTTCGCGGCCGCAACCTCGATCGCGCAGAGCGCAAGTTTGATGTGATGGAGGCGCTCGGTACCGACCTGGTCCTTGTCTGCAGCAATGTGCAGCCATCGACATTGCACGATCCAAACCGAGCCGCGGCTGATCTCGCAGAAATGGCGGAACGCGCGCAACGACGAGGCCTGCGGGTTGGATACGAAGCGCTGGCCTGGGGGCGGCACGTCAATCGCTGGGGACAAGCTTGGGACATCGTCCAGCGTGCAGCACACCCGGCGCTGGGTCTTATCGTGGATTCTTTCCATACGCTGGCTGTAAATGACGATCCCTCTGGCCTCGCGACTGTACCTGCCGAGAAGATCTTTTTCATTCAGTTGGCTGATGCTCCTCGACTATCGATGGACGTCCTGTCGTGGAGTCGGCACTTCCGCAACTTTCCGGGGCAGGGTGATCTGCCTGTCGCCGAGTTCCTTCGCGCCGCACTTGCCTCCGGATACCAAGGTCCTCTCTCGCTGGAGGTCTTCAATGACGAATTTCGCTCTGCTCCGGCGAGCCTGACAGCGAGGGACGGGCTCCGATCGCTGATCTTAGTGGAGGACGAGGCACGTCGGAACCCGCTGCTCCCGCGCCCGCCGCAACTCGATGGCGTGGACTTTCTCGAATTTGCGGTTGATGAGGAGACACGGGATCAGCTCGTTCGATGGACCAGGGAACTGGGATTCCAACATGTCGGACGCCACCGGAGCAAGGATGTAGACCTCTATAGGCAGGGCCGGATAAATCTGGTTTTCAATGCGGAGCCCGACAGCGTTGCATCCGAGCATTTTCAAATGCACGGACCTTCAGTCTGCGCGATGGGTCTGCGCGTCGACAGCACCGATACAGCCATCAAACGCGCGGCCGCGCTGCTAAGCCCGGAATGGCCCAATGCGATTGGCGAGGGTGTGCATCGAATTCCCGCGCTACGCTCCCCTGATGGGACCCTACTGCATCTCGTGCCCCCCCGTACTCCTGGGCCCTCGGTCTACGACGAGGAATTCGAGATCAGATCGCCCTTGGAAGAGAGCATCGGTTTGATGAGCATCGATCACGTCGCCGAGGTGTTACCGCACGGACGGCTAGACAGCTTCGTACTCTTCTGGCGGGCGCTGTTCGGAATGATGCCCGAGCAGGCAATCGATTTGGCTGATCCGCATGGCCTCATTCGCAGCCGTGCCATGGTGAGCAACGACCGAAGTGTTCGATTGCCGCTCAATATCTCCGGAAGCAGCAATACAGCCGCGGCCCGCGCGATTAATCTCTTTGCGGGCGCGGGTGTGCATCACATTGCTTTCGCCACGGATAGCATTGTTCGAGCAGTCGAGAAGTTGACGGAACGGGGAGCACTTATGCTTCAGGTCCCAGCCAACTATTATGATGACCTGGCCGCCAGGCACAACTTGGAGGATGACCAACTTAGCCAATTCCAGCGCCTCAATCTTCTGTATGATCGCGATGAAGGCGGTGAGTTTATCCATGCTTACAGTAGGACATTTGCGGGACGTTTTTTCTTTGAGATTGTAGAGCGTCGTGGCTACCAAGGCTTCGGCGCGGTGAATGCGCCGGTGCGCATGGCCGCCCAGGCGCCCGGGCCGACGGCGATCGAATTGAGCAATTTGTGACTGTGTTCGTCAGAAGAGCGGCGGTCAGCGTTGAGAGCGGAACGCGACCGTCCGAGCGTGACATTTCGTACCAGTTAAGCAACCCTGCGCGCTACGTCGAAGTTTGAACGGCTCCTCGCCCGGGAGGCCACGAAAGGCAAGCGATGTTTATTGAGATCAACGATTTGACGGTTCACGTCGATATTCAAGGTCCCACCGGCGCACCAGTGCTCCTTCTGCTGCACTCGCTCGGAACCAGTCTGCATGTTTGGGACCCTCAGGTTGCCGCACTGGGAACCGAATTTCGTATTATTCGACCCGACCTTCGTGGGCATGGGCTTACGAGTGTGACTACGGGACCTTACACGATCGAGATGCTCGCCGGAGATGCCCTTGCGCTGCTGGACGCTCTTGGCGTGAAACGAGCCCACGTGGTCGGACTGTCGATAGGCGGGCTTATTGCTCAGGCAATCTGCGCGGCCGCGCCGGATCGAGCACTTTCGCTTGTGCTGTGCGACACGGCAATGGCGATTCCGCCACCAGAGAATTGGCACGCGCGGGCGGCCATGGTTCGGGCGAATGGAGTGGCTGCAATCGCTGATGCAGTATTGGAGCGCTGGGTCACGCCCGGCGCCCAGGCGCGCGCCCAGGCGCGCGGACTACGTGCCATGTTGCTGCGCACGGATCCGGAGGGCTATGCCAGCGCGGCCGAGGCCATCGCATCCGCCGACCTGACCGTCAGTACGAGCGCAATCTCGGTACCTGCCTTAGTTCTTGTCGGCGACACCGATGTTGCCACCCCGCTCGCCAGCGCAGAAGCGCTACGATATGCATTGCCGAATGCGCGTCTCCTCGTCGTCGCGAATGCCGCACACATCCCAACGCTAGAGCAGCCAGCGCAGATTTCTGATGCAATACGGGCATTCCTGCAGCCGAGCGTGACTGATTGGTACGAAGCCGGCCTCGCAGTGCGCCGCCAAGTCTTGGGTGACGCCCATGTAGCACGAGCAAGTTCGGTCATCACCAACCTCGACCGAGACTTCCAGGCTTTCATCACCCGCACTGCCTGGGGTGGCGTATGGACACGCCCGCACTTTGACCGCCGCACGCGATCGATCTTGACCTTAGGACTGATGGCAGCGCTCGGACATCACGAGGAGTTCAAGCTGCATGTTCGCGCTAGCCGCCGGACCGGCGCGACGCCTCAAGACATCGGAGAGTTGCTGATACAGGTTGCCGCATACGCTGGTATCCCAGCCGCGAATAGCGCCATGCGGCTTGCCAAAGAAGTGCTGAACGAAAAGGAGGAAGGAGTATGAGCGGCCAAGTCGAAAGCAAGACTCAAGGCTATCGTCGTCCCGTTGAGGGAACGCAGCCGCCCCACGATGCGCCGCTCTACGGGAGCACGAGGCTTCGCCATCCTCAGCAGCAGCCGTTGCGGTTGCCGCACACGCTGACCGAGACTTCGGCGCCTCGCTTCGGCAGCACCCGCTACCCGGCGCGTGCGGACCTGACGATCTGCGAAGGGGGCCGCCAGGCGATCGGCGAGCGCATCATTGTGGCAGGTCGAGTTCTCGACGAGGATGGGCGACCGATCCGGCACGCCATGGTGGAGGTCTGGCAAGCGAATGCGGCAGGCCGCTACGACCATGAAGGTGACACCCATAACGCGCCGCTGGAACCCGGCTTTGAAGGCCGTGGGCGGGTCTTTACCGATGAAAACGGCAACTATCGCTTCGTGACGATCAAGCCCGGCGCCTATCCTTGGCGGAACCACCACAATGCTTGGCGACCAAACCACATCCACTTCAGCCTGTTTGGTGCTGGTCTTGCCCAACGCCTCATCACGCAGATGTATTTCCCGGGCGACCCGTTGCTTCCGCTCGACCCTATATTCAACGCGACACCGGACCGAGCGGGCCGGGAGAGACTGGTGAGCAGTTTCGACCTCGATCTCACTGAGCCGGAACAGGCACTCGGTTATCGGTTTGACATCGTCCTACGCGGTCGCCTGGAGACTCCCTTCGAAGATGAGCACAACCCATGACCAACGCTGAAACAGTCAGGCCGACACCACGCGTCGCGTCGCAACAGGCGCCGGAGCCCCAGCCAGCCGCGACCAGCAGCCAGACAGCCGGCCCATACTGGCACCTGATCGACTTCCCAGAATGGTCCGATACAACGCGTCACTTCGCCGGTGCGCTGCCTGCGGGGGAACGCATCATACTGATTGGAACGGTGAGGGACGGCAGTGACGCCCTTGTGACGGATGCAATGGTCGAGATCTGGCATGCCGATCCCGGCGGTCGTTATCCCGATCCTGAAGGGCCAGAGGCGGAATTCCAGGGCTACGGTCGTTGCCGCACGGGCAAAGATGGGCAGTTCAGGTTTACCACGATCAAGCCGGGTCCCGTGCCGGCGGCGGGTGGCCGAAACACGCCTCAGGCGCCGCACGTGGCGATCATGTTGTTCGCAAGAGGATTATTGAAGTCCCTCTCAACACGTTTGTATTTCGCAGGAGAAGCTCTCAACGAGACCGATCTCATCCTATGCGCCGTACCCGACCCTGAACGTCGCACAACGCTGATTGCCAAACCTGATGGGGTGGCGGAAGGGCTGCCGGTCTGGCGCCTTGACATCCGCCTTCAGGGAGCAGGCGAGACGGTGTTTCTTGACATCTAGGCTGCGGGATTTTGCTCGGTCCGCCGGATCGGCCATTGCGTTAAGGCATCTCTTGCTGCCTGGATGAGGAGCTTGGTGGCTCCAGGATCCGTGCCGACACCGGCTTTGGTGAGATTCCGCGCCATCGCCGCGGTGTCGACCTCCAGGCCCTCGGTCACATCCGCCATTGCTGCAACGGCGCCGTGCGTGAGGAGGAAGAGGTCGGCGAGAACGGGACCTTCCGCCTGCCAGCCACCGAGGCCGCGCTCATGCTCCTGTGGCAGTCCTGCGAGCAGGGTGGATGCGAGGCCCGGCGTGCGTAGCGCCGCCGACAGCGCGACTTGGCAGCCTGTTGGATTCCGCTTATGCGCCATCGCAGAGGAGCCACCGCGGCCAACCACCCTCGGCTCGAACGCTTCAGCGACTTCGCTCTGGGCAAGCAGCGCGATGTCCTTGGCGATCTTTCCAACGGCACCCGTCAGGATCGCGAGCGCTGCGGCTAGGCCCGCGACGCCATCCCGCCGTGCGTGCCATGGCAATACGGGTACTCCGAGATGCAGCCTCCTAGCAACGCGGCAAATGACCGCCATGGCCGTCTCACTCGTTCCCATCCCTACAAGGGTGCCGGCCGCGCCGCCGAGCTGAAGCATCAGGGCGCCATCCGCCTCCCGCTGCAGCCGCTCGCGCGCATTGCGAATGCCGACAGCCCAGCTGGCAACCTTAAGGCCAAAGGTCATGGGGAGGGCGCTTTGAAGCAGCGTTCGTCCTAACATTAGGGTTTCCGCGTGTTGGTCGATCAGTGCTGCTAGCGCTTTCTCCAGACGGTCGAGGTCGCTCCGTAGGAGATCGAGCGCGCCCTTGGCTTGGAGCATCAGTGCGGTATCCGCCAGATCCTGGCTGGTCGCGCCTCGATGCACCGCAGCGGCCGCCGAGGGGTGTGTGACCGCGACCGCCGTCCTCAGCCGCTCAACGAGTGGAATAGCGAGAGTTCCCGCATGGGCCGCCGCTTCGGCGAGACCACCCGGGTCGAGGCTTAGGGCGGTGCAGGCGGCATCAATGGCGGCCGCCTGGTCCACCGGGATCAGACCTTCTTCTGCCTGACCGGATGCCAGTGCCGCCTCGAACGCCAGTGCACCTCGCAGTAACGAGTCATCATCGAAGGCGGCCACCATCGCCGCTGTCGAGGCCGGGCGAGCCCGGAGGGAGAAAGACATTCGCAGCCCTCGCGTCACTGGAATCGATGAACCTGGCCATCGCACGGCGATCCGTCTTAAGTCCAGTTTATAGCTCTTCACAAGCCGGCAGGCTTCTGGCGGCGGCCGTCGCGACTCAAGCCGACGTGCTCGCCTCAGGATGGATTTCTGGCGACTGCATTGGCGCGGTGTTCTGCTTACTGCTGGTGGCCATCATGACTCGGGGCAGACCCTTACTGTTCTGATGGACAATTCGATTCTGTCGGCGCGCATACCTAGAACTGGGAGTCTTCGCACAAGCCGCAACAGAACTTAGCGACTTGACCGAATGTGAGTTGGCGATGCTGAGTCGGCTAGCTGTTATGAAGTCTATGTGGTCGCAGACGCGGATAGGCCGCCCTGACGATCCTCAACTGCGCCACGTGTCGGTCGTGGGCGACACCTACATGATCCTCGTGCCCGGAGCGCAAACTGCGGGGCGTTTCTGCCTGATCGACATGCTGGTGCCCGACGGCAGCGGGCCGCCGCCGCACCGCCATCGGTCGTCTACCAGGACCCTCTCTCATCTTTCGATCCGTGTTGGCGGCCATTACGTGTAGCGGCGCGCAATCGAACTGTCACGGACGCGCAATCACGTTTCCGACGCACATTCGCTGAGATTGGAGCTGCGCACCGACGCACGTTCCGCGAGATTGGGAGCACGATCGGTGAGACGGACGCGAGATCATCCGGATCGACGCGCGCTATGTGAGACGGATCAGGTCGGCAGAGCGTCACCAAGCGCGGGAAGCGGCGCCTCGCGGCTCACGCCGATCTGGCGCGCGATTTGTCCCATGCGCATGGGGTGAGCCCTCAGGGATCATGATCAATCGGTAGGAGGTATATGCTCACGCTTCGAGGCCCGTCGAAGGCGTCCTTTATGAAACTGACCACACGTGGGAACAGCGACACTCAAGAGCAAGTTCGACGCAAGCCCCGGGTCATGATCTATGGCGTCGGCTTCTATGGCATGGAGGCAGTGCGCATCGTGGCTAAAAACGGCTGGCCGATCGTCGCGGTAATGGTGCGGGTCGATAGCTTGGCTCGCGGCAAACAGCTGACCAGGCTCTATACCGAGCATACGAGCCTAAATTTGGCCTTCGTCAGTGGCGCCCATAGCCTGGCAAAGATCACCCACGTCATTAATCGGCCAAGACCCTCTACCGAGAGCGCCACAAAGTCGAAAACATGTTCGCCAAGCTAGAAGCAGGGGCTTGCCTTCTCCGTTGCAGACCGCATGCAACTTGGAATTCAGACCGCCCTTCGTTCGACCAATGCAGCGGGGAAAGCCCCTTTTT
>NZ_LMUQ01000039.1:374587-391866 GCF_009765865.1 Acidisoma sp. L85 | reverse complement strand
CCGAGGCAACAGCGGTGGATTTGGGCAAGATTGACATTCTGGTCTGCAGCGCGGGCATCACCGGACCCAACACGACGGTCGCCGACTATCCCGTCGCGGATTGGCGAGAGGTCATCGACGTCAATCTCAACGGGCTGTTTTACTGCAATAAATTCGTGGTGCCGTTCATGGTGAAGAACGGCTACGGGCGCATCGTCAATATCGCGTCCGTGGCGGGCAAGGAGGGCAACCCGAATGCCTCGGCCTATAGCGCGTCGAAGGCCGGGGTCATTGGCCTCACCAAATCGCTCGGCAAGGAATTGGCGAAGACCGAGATCAGGGTGAACTGCGTCACGCCGGCGGCGGTGAAGACCGCGATCTTCGATCAGATGACGCAGCAGCACATCGACTTCATGTTGTCGAAGATCCCCATCGGGCGCTTCGGCGGCATAAGCGAGGTCGCCTCCCTCGTCTGCTGGCTGGCGAGTGCCGAAGCCTCGTTCAGCACCGGCGCCGTGTTCGACGTTTCAGGCGGCCGAGCGACTTATTGAGACGCCAAGCCCACTGCCCTCCCGGCGGGTTTGAGTTCTCCGCGCGTGTCTCCTACATCCTACCCGTTCGGCGGCTGCCCGAGCTGCAGGACGGATAGCTGACGGCATCCACCAGCTCTGCTACAACCAATTCCCCCCAGTCCCGCCCGCTTGCCGCCGCCGGAAGCAGTGAGTCTAGAGCCGAAGGTTTCCCTGCTCCGATGCTGACGCCGTTCTCGCCCGAAGATCTTTCCCATGTTTTCGACGCGAGCGTGCTCAGAAGGGGCCGGTCTCTAATTTTGCTCGAATCGGTGAGCGTCACCCTCGGGGATGCGGCGATCGCGGTCGTGGTCGATCAACTCGGCCAGCGTCACACGGCCACCATCACGCCCTCGGCGCGCGGCAGCCGGGTAGGCTTTCTGAACAAATGCAGCTGCGGCCAGTCCGCCTGTGCGCATCTCGCGGCGGGAGCCCTCGCGGCTCTCGATCGCTACCCCGCGTTGCGCAAGCCGGAGCCGACCAGTTTGCTGGAAAAGCTGGAGCCGGTGGGCGAGGAGCGTCAGCGTCTCGTTTTCGAGCTGTCGCCGGGCGAAATGCCCCATGCCTGCTTCGTCTCCACGCTCCTTGTCGGGGAGCGTACTGGCGCGCCGGGGATCACGACCCCGGCGCGGATCCTGGCCGATCACCTATCGAGCGGGTCCACCCGCATCATGGCCAAGCTCCTTGGCGGTGGAACCGTCAGCCGGGTTCCAATCGCGCCTTCCTCGGTTCCAGCAGTGCTCGGGCTATTGCCGAGGCTGGGCAAGGCGCGCTGGCATGCGACGGGAAAGCCGCTCATTTTGGGCGAGGAACGCAGTTTCCCCTCCAATGTTCCGCCCAAATTGCCGCCGAAATCCGCGGTCATCCTCGGCGACACCGGCCCCTGGTATGTCGATGCGGCAACCGGTGCCGTGGGCCGCGTGAGACTTCGCCCGGCATCCGTGCCGCAACCCCGCACGGAGCTGACGCCGCAACGCCTGTTTCGCCCGGCGGCGAAACCGCAAAGCCCAACCTTTCGCCGGGGCGAGCCGCCTCGCTTTGGCGCTAGCCGTCCGGCACCCTCGCGCTCCAGTCGCAGCCGGGACAGTGAACTCCGCGCTGAACCGGTGATCGTCGCCGCGGCGGAGCCGGTGATTCTGGAGCGGCCTCCCGTTCCCATTCTCCGTCTGCGCAAGATCGATTGCCCCGACGACTTCGGCCATATGCAGAGCATCGACGCGCTGACGATCGACTTCGATTATGAAGGGATCCTCACGTCGGGAGACGACGAGCGCCAGTTTCTCCGCCTGATCCGCCCCGGCGACGCCGGTGGCCCAAGCTTTGTTCGCCGCGACCGGGTCGCTGAGGCGGCTGCTCTCGAGGCTCTCCGCAAGGAGGGGCTCGCCCAGATGCGGATCGCCGAGGGCCTTTCCGCCAGAGGGCGCATGGTCTTCGTCTATCGTGGCCGCGATGCCTCCGAGCGCTGGCAGGGTTTCGTCGGCGATCGCGTTCCGTTGCTGGAGGCGCAGGGGTGGCGCAACCAGATCGACCGCGACTTCGGCCCGACTCTGGTCAAATCGGTCGGTGACTACGATGTGCGGGTCGAGGATGCCGAGGCCGGCAAGTTCTCACTCGATTTCGGTATCGAGGTGGATGGCACCCGCATTCCTTTGCTGCCCATTCTCTCCCGCCTCCTCGACCGTGGCGGCATCGACGCGGCCAAAATCGTCGATGGCGAGCTGATCACCAGCCTTGAGGATGGCCGCATCCTCAAGCTGCCGGCAGAGAAAATACGGCGCCTTCTCGCGGTGATGACCGATCTCATCGAGGCCGCGCGGCGCACAGGCGAAGGCCGCCTGCTGCTGCCGGAGGCCGAGGCCCCTGGCGTATTGGACCTCGAAGATCTGCTCAGCACGCGGTGGGAGAATGCGAGCGCCATCGAAGCTTATGCCCGCCACTTTCGCGGCGAGATGGCAATCCCGAGGGTCGCAATCCCCACGAGCTTCACCGCGACGCTGCGGCCATACCAGCAGCAGGGTGTTGACTGGTTGCAGCACCTGCGCACCGTTGGCCTCAACGGCTTCCTTGCCGATGACATGGGCCTGGGCAAAACCGCGCAGACCATCGCGCATATCGTCATCGAGCAAACGGAGGGACGGCTGGACCGGCCGGCTTTGATCGTCGTTCCGACCAGCCTGGTCACCAATTGGACCGCCGAGCTCGTTAAGTTCGCGCCACATCTGCGGGTCGCCGTTCT
The DNA here is from genome assembly GCF_009765865.1 of Acidisoma sp. L85. Classification (GTDB taxonomy): domain Bacteria; phylum Pseudomonadota; class Alphaproteobacteria; order Acetobacterales; family Acetobacteraceae; genus Acidisoma. Next base: position 389,082 of record NZ_LMUQ01000039.1, on the reverse strand, counting down.
GCATGGTCTGGACCGCCATGAGCGTCGCACGGAACTCGCTGGCATCCATGTAGTGATCACCACGTACACCGTGCTCGCCCGCGATATCGAGGAGATGAAGCTGCTGCCTTGGCATTTGGTTGTCTTGGACGAGGCGCAGGTCATCAAGAGTCCGGACGCCAAGGCAACCCGCGCCGTCTGCCAGCTCGATACGCGCCACCGGCTTTGCCTCTCGGGCACGCCGATCGAGAACAACCTTCAGGAACTTTGGTCGGAATTCGCTTTCCTGATGCCCGGCCTCCTTGGCGACCGCAAAGGCTTCGCCAAGCGCTTCCGCACGCCGATCGAGAAGAACAACGACACCACTCGGCGCATTCAACTGATCCGCCGGATCAAGCCGTTTCTGCTGCGCCGCACGAAGGCGGAAGTGGCCACCGACCTTCCGCCGAAACACACCATCCTGCGCCGCATCAACCTGGCCACCGACCAGCGCGAACTCTACGAGACCATCCGCGCGACGCTGTACGACAAGGTTCGCGAACAGGTCGCCGAACTGAGCGCCGCGCAGAGCCGCATCGTGGTGCTGGATGCGCTCCTCAAACTGCGCCAAGTCTGCTGCGATCCGCGGCTGGTTAAGCTCGCCTCGGCCCGTTCGGTCGAATCCTCAAGCAAGCTCGATGAGCTCCTGGAGATGATCAGCGAGATGATCCCCGAGGGCCGGCGTATCCTGCTGTTCTCGCAGTTCACGACGATGCTCGACCTCATCAAGCCGCGCCTGGTGGAGGCTGGTATCAAGTTCGTCGAGTTGCGCGGCGATACGCGCGACCGGGCGGAGCCCGTGCGCGTCTTCGAAAGCGGCGAGGTCGCGCTGTTCCTCATCAGCCTGAAGGCTGGGGGTAGGGGACTGAACCTCACCTCCGCCGATACCGTCATTCATTATGACCCCTGGTGGAATCCGGCGGCCGAGGATCAGGCGTCGGACCGGACGCATCGTATCGGCCAGACCAAGCCGGTCTTCGTATACAAAATGATCGCGGCCGATACCGTCGAGGACAGGATCGTCGAACTCCAGCGCCGCAAGGCCGATCTCGCCAATATCGCGCTCAGCGAGGAGGGCGATTTCGCGGGTGTCGAAATCGACGATGTGGAGTTCCTGTTCAAGGGTCCCGAACAACGCCTGGCGGCTTGAGAACAGCGCGCCTATAGGCGTGCGAGCGGGCTAAAGCTCGGCGTGCAAAACACCCGAGACGCGTGCATCCTCCCCGCCGGGCCGGCCAAATGGGCCGGGACCCTGGGGGACTCCATGAAGGATCGCAGCCACAACCGGACCATCGGGAATCGCGTTTTGGCGCCGGAAACGCTGATGCTCGGCTACGGCTATGATCCGGCGCTTTCCGAGGGTTCGGTCAAGCCGCCGGTCTTTCTCACCTCGACCTTCGTCTTCAGATCCGCCGAGGAAGGGCGAGACTTCTTCGATGTCGTGGCCGGGCGCAAGCCCGCGCCAGAGGGTGGCGCCGGGCTGGTCTATTCCCGCTTCAACCACCCGAACAGCGAGATCATCGAGGAGCGGCTGGCCATCTACGAGGCCGGAGAAGGCGCTCTGGCGTTCAGTTCGGGAATGGCGGCGATCACGACCGCCATACTGGCGACCGCGCGGCCTGGCGACGTCATCCTTCATAGCCAGCCCCTGTATGGCGGCACGGAGACCTTGCTCAGCCGCACCCTCGCCAATTTCGGCATCAAGGCACATGGCTTCGCCGACGGAACCGATCCCGCCGCCATCCAAGCCGCTGCCGAGGAAGCCTGCAAGCTCGGGCGCCTCAGCCTGGTGATGATCGAAACCCCTTCGAATCCGCTCGACACGCTGGTCGATATCGCGGCTGTGCGTGCGGCGGCCGATCGGGTCGGCGAAACCACCGGCCTGCGGCCGCTCGTGATCTGCGACAACACCATGCTGAGCCCTGTGTTCCAGCAGCCGCTCCTTCACGGTGCCGATCTCGTGGCAGCGTCGCTCACAAAATACATAGGCGGCCACAGCGACCTTATCGGTGGCGCGGTGATTGGCAGCCGCGCGCTGTTGCAGCCGGTGCGGCTACTGCGCGGGGCGATCGGCACGCAGCTCGATCCGCATTCCTGCTGGATGCTGGGTCGCTCGCTGGAGACCTTGGCGGTGCGCGTTCGCGCCGCCGCCCGCAACGCCGAGACCGTTATCCGCGCGATGGAACTTCACCCGAAGGTTACAGCGGTGCATGCCCTCGGCGGTGAACGCGGCAGCGAGGCCACGCGTGGGATCTACGCCAGACAATGCACGGGTCCGGGCTCGACCTTCAGCATCGAGATCGCGGGTGGTGAGGCCGAGGCGTTCCGTGTGTTGAATCGGCTGCGCATCTTCAAGCTGGCGGTCAGCCTGGGCGGCACGGAATCGCTCGTGTGCCATCCCGCCTCCACCACGCATTCCGGCGTGCCTAAGGACGTGCGGGCCCGCATCGGTGTCACAGACGGCTTGATCCGTCTCAGTATCGGGCTGGAGAACGAGGACGATCTGGTTGCTGACCTCACCCAGGCTCTGGCGGTGCTGGATCAATCCTGAGCGCGGCTTTCCCAGCGGCCGGCAGGAAATACAGGGGGTCCAAGGCACTGGAGAAGCTGGCCTGATCGATCGGGGAGACCTGGTCGATCCCTCGCCCGAGGAAAGCGGCGACCAAAGCATTCAACGGTCCCGGCGCGTCGAGTTTTAGTCCCAATCCATCAAGATCGTCCGAGACGCAGGAAGGGCTAAAATCCAAATACCTGTTGGAGGTGTCGAGCCGCGCGGCGCTGGGAACACGCACGACAAGCATCCGAGAGGCCGATGGCAGCGCGTGGTGTGCGACAAAGGCCTGGGACGATAATATGCCGCAAAGCACGCTGGCCGGCGGTCCCGGCATGATCAGGATCATCGACGCGGGCAAGCCTGTATCCGGATTCCTCAGCAACATGTGCAACGTCCCGCCGCTGAGCACGACATCGCCAATCATCTGAACCGGGCCTCCGAACAGCGCCTCGGTATAGGTTGCCCTGAGCGTTGATCCCTTTCCCGGCTCGAGACGCAGCGCGCCACGGATCAGTTGCCCGGCATAATGGGGCGACCAGGCGAGCGAGTAACAGGCGAAGGTGCCGTACAGGGTGCGCAGCCCGCCCGGATCGGAAGGTGTTCCGTTGACAGCCTCGGAACGGGCGCGTGGCGTTTCGGTGCGGTGCATGTCTTCGAGGCTGGCGCCAAAGAGCAGAGCGATCTCGTCGCGAAACTCGTTCATGCTGCAGGTCGCGAGCCAAGTGCCGGGTCGGTGCGTCCCGAGAACCTTGGCCCAATCCTCATAAAGCTGGGGCGAGCGCGGCAACGCCCGCCCCTGGATCCACTTATGCAGCCGGTCGATATCACAGGGTGTGTTCGGGTTCACTGCCCTGAACCGCGCACAGAGGCCCTTATGCGTCGCGTTTCCCAGCACTGCGGCCGTCAGGCGCAATTTGGCAGCGAATTCAGCGTGCATCGAAGCGTCCAGGTCACGCACCCATCGCGTCTTGAGAGAATTTTCCCGAAAATGAACGTCTTTCTATGAATCGTCCATCGATTTCCTGGAAATTCCATGGAAATGCTCGCGATGCCTTTTTTGGTGGCGGCCGCTAGGCTGGGTCAACAATCGTCGCAGAAAGTGTGACGCTACGCGGTCTGGAGCGCCTGCAATAGACTATCGACGAGCAACCGAGGATGCTTGGCTATGATCGCTCATGCCGCGCAGTATAATTTGCTCCCCAAGTCGGTCGCGGTGGTGGGGTGTGGTCTGATCGGGGCGAGTTGGTCCGGCCTCTTTCTGTCGCACGGCTTCAACGTAAAGACGTGGGATCCCTCCGCCGAAATTCGCGCGGACCTTGCTGCTCGTGTCCAAGGCATTTGCGCCCAGTTGGCGGAGATGAAGTCCGGCGAGGGACTGTCACGCGGAACCCTCGTAGTTGAGCCGTCGATTGCAGGGGCTGTGCGTGACGTGTTCTGGATCCAGGAAAACGCGCCGGAATCGGTGCCCGTAAAGCAGGCGATCTATGCCGAAATCGAAACAGCCGCTTCGCCTGAGACGATCATCGCAAGCAGCACATCATCGCTGATCTGGTCGGAATTGGCGACCCAGTTACGCTACCCGCAACGCTTCATAACCGCGCATCCTTTCAACCCACCGCACCTCATGCCCCTAGTCGAGCTTTACGGAAACGACCCGGCCGCTTTGTCGTTCGCAGAATCGTTCTACCAAACACTTGGCCGCAAAACCGTTCGATTGAAAAAGGAGGCCGCCGGGCATATTGCGAACCGGCTTTCCTCCGCGCTCTGGCGCGAAGCGGTCAACATGGTCGCCGAGGGCATCGCCGATGTCGCCGAGATCGATGCGGCCCTTGTGCATGGTCCAGGGCTGCGATGGTCCGTCGTCGGTGCGCACATGGCTTATCATCTCGGCGGCGGTTCCGGCGGGATCGAGCACTACTTGAAACATCTCGGCCCCAGCCAGGAGGCTCGCTGGGCAAGCCTTGGCTCCCCCAGCTTGACGCCGGATATTTGCGCCAAACTCATCGCGGGGGTTACGGCGGAGGCGGCCGGCCGCTCCATCACCGAACTCGAGGCGGAACGGGACGCGGGCTTGATGCGCGTGCTCGCGGCGCGCGACGCCCCGCCGAAGTGAGAGGCGGCGGTGGCAGCTCATTCCCACCCAATCGCTAAAGTGTTTACCTCGGCTACCAGCAGGCGGAGGCTAGCCTAGCCATGTCACTTGATCCCTCGACCAGTGAGGTCCTCACCTCTGTTTCCACCGCGACGATCACGACCATCTTGCTGAAGAGGGGTCTGCGCAACCTGTGGATCCGCGGCGCGCGCCCTCTTGAGAAGGGGCAGCCCCGTTGCGCCGGGCGAGCGTTCACTTTGCGTTTCGTGCCCGCGCGCGAGGATCTCGCGACGCCCGCGTCCTGGAGTTCGCCGATTTCCACCCGCGCGGCGATCGAGGCCATGCCGAGTGGCTGCATCTCGGTGGTGGATGCGGGCGGCGCCACCGATGCCGGCATCTTCGGTGATATCCTGACGGCGCGAATGGCCCGCCGAGGCGTCGCAGCGCTGGTGACCGACGGTGCCGTGCGGGACGTCGCCGGTGTGCTCGGAACCGGACTCCCAGTCTGGTGCCAGGGCGTCGCGCCACCGCCATCCGTTGCTGCTCTTACCTTTGTCGGCTGGCAGGAGCCGATCGGCTGCGGCGGCGTCGCCATTTTTCCTGACGACGTGATCGTGGCTGATACTGACGGGGCGGTTGTCATCCCAGCAGCGCTGTTGGATGTCGTTCTGGCTGAAGCACCCGAACAGGAGCGGATGGAAGCCTGGATCATGGAGGAAATTGGCCGAGACGCGCCTTTGCCGGGTCTCTATCCGATGAATGCGGAGACGAAGGCGCGTTACGAGGCCTCAAACAAGGCCGCGGATCCGCCCGGGACCGGGCACTAAACCCAGCATTTGCGCCCCCGCGCCTTGTCGCACATGATGCCATCCTGCGTGCTTTCGCACACAACAACGACGCATGGGCGCCTTCCTGGCGATTGTCCGGGGCGACGATAACAGTGCGGCAGGAACGAAACCAAGGATCGCGTCATGAGCGTCACCCGCAGCCTTAAAGAACGCCTTCGCCGAGATGGGAAGGTGTTCGGCCCTATGATATTCGAATTCTTCTCGCCGGGAATGCCGGCGATCGTTGCCGGATCCGGCGCGGATTTTATTCTATTCGATATGGAACACACCGGCCTCGGCTATGAGACCCTGAAACACATGATTGCCGGTTGCAGAGGCCTGGACGTGGCACCGCTGGTTCGTGTGCCCACCAGCGAATACCACTTCATCGCCCGAGCACTCGATCTTGGCGCACATGGCATCATGGTCCCGATGGTCGAGAGCCGCGCCCAGGCCGAGCATATCGCTGCCTGCGCGCATTACCCCCCTTTCGGCAGGCGCGGAGCGGCATTCGGTGTCGCGCATGATGGTTACCGGGCTCAGCCAATCGCGACGATGGAAATAGCGCGCGAACGCACGCTGGTCATCGCTCAGATCGAAACCGCGACGGGCCTGGAAAATGTCGAGGAAATCGCGGCGGCAGAAGGCGTCGACGTGATTTGGCTCGGCCATTTCGATCTCACGAATTTTCTGGGGATACCCGGTCAGTTCCAAAACCCAATCTACTTAAGCGCCGTCAAGCGCATCGTGGAGGCGGCAAAGGCCAGCAAGAAGGTCGCGGGTTTTCTTGTGCCTGACGACAAATGGGCGACGGAATATTGGGAGCACGGATTTCGCATGATCGGCGTCGGGCCGGATCATGTGCTGTTTCAGAGCGCACTCGCACAGCGCCTCGCGTTTCTGAAAAGCCAGGCCTGACCTCGTCGGCTCGCGTGCCGCACTGCTGAAACCGTCGGGGCGCGGGGCGGCTGCGATGCCTCGCCTCGAACTGATCTACATCCCGGCGGGTTTCTGCAGATCGGCGCGATGGATTTGGTTGAGGAATTCGAGATACTCGGAGACAGAGGATACCGATCGCTCCGTCACCGATCGATCCGACCAGCGAAATCGCACGACACCAGAGGATTTATCTTTTCCGACATGAAATCTCGCTTTCACAAGCGTGATGCCGAGTGTGGACTTCTTGCCTGATTTTCCCATAGCGCGCTTAAGCCGTGCGATTCGATCTGGGCATGTCGCATATCCCTATCTGGCTTAGCTCGGCTCAAATTCGTGGCGAAGCCAAGCTGCCGGGCTGTGGCCGCAATCACTCCCCGAAAAAAAGACGACGCTGTAAGAGCGCCGCCAAGTTTAGGGAGGGAACCTGCAGCGGGCCTTAGCCGTGCTGCGGACGGGACAATGATGTCGGATGCATCGACGGGCAATTCCTTTTGTGCGCTGCACAAGTGCTAACAGCTATGCCCAGCGTGATAGGGTCGGCCGACCGGCTTTGAGTGCTAAAGCTGGATGGGGGACGCTGCTCGGCAGCCGGTCCTTGATTGTGAGTGGCGGCCCGCGGCTAGGTGTAAGCAAGAAAAATAAGGGCATGATTACATTGTTCCAGGTCATACTCAGTGGGCTTGCGATCGGCGCGATTTACGGCCTGATCGGGATGGCACTGGCGATTTCCTACTACGTCACCCGCGTCATCAATTTTGCCCAGGGACAGTTGTTGATGATCGCCATTATGGTCGTGGCGGCGATTTCGTCCGCCGGGTGTTCCCCTTGGATAGCGGTTCTCGCGGGACTCGCCGCCTCCTGCGTCATCGGGGTCCTGTCCTATGTGGTGGCGGTGCGGCCGATCCTCGCCTTCGATCGCTTCAGCTTCGGCTGGCTAGTGAGCACCTTGGGCTTCGCCGTGGTGGTCGAGAATGCCGCCGCTTATATCTGGGGTCCGACGTCGCGGCCTTTTCCTCCGCTTCTGAACAGTTCCAGCCTCCACATCGGAGGCGCCATTCTCACGCAGCAGCAGCTTCTGGCAATTGTCGCAGCAATTGGCCTTGCCGCCGTATTCGAGTTGGTGCGCAGGCATACGCTGTTTGGCAAGCTTGGCATGGCAATCGCGGCCGATCCGGAAATGGCCTCCGCCATCGGGGCGAATATCACGGTGGTTGCGGTCGTGGCCTTCGCTATCTCGGGGCTTTTCGCAGGCATCGCAGGCATCCTGATCGGGCCGCTGACCTTCGCGAACCCCTATCTCGGTGACACCTACGGAACCTATGGCTTCATCGCGATGATGATCGGCGGGGGAACCGAAAAGCCCGTTGCCGCCATGTTCGGCGGCCTGCTTCTGGGCATTCTGTCCGAGGGCGCCAATGCACTGATCAACTCGCAGGCATCCGACTGGTTTCCGTTCCTCGTGCTCGTGGTGATTTTGATTTTCACGCCGCGAGGTCTTTTTAGTTCCGGAAATTTCTTGCTCCGTCTCCGCCCGGCACATTGATCGCGCTGCCGAGGAAACGCCGCGATGAATGGAAAGCCGGTGCAAGTCTCAACGCCAGTCGGTCGGATGGGGCAAATCGCGGCCCGATTGAAGCAAGCGGCAGGTCTGCTCGTAGTGGTGGGATATGTTCTCCTCACCTATATTGTCGCGAATTTAAATCTGAACCTCCAAAGCCTCGTCCTGGTTGCCGCGGTCTTTGGAATTTTGGCGATCAGCCTCGATTTGGTCGCGGGCACGCTTGGACTCTACTCGCTAGGCCAGGGTGGTTTCTTCGCGATCGGCGCCTATGCCACGACACTGGCGGCCACGGATTTGAACATCAATGTCTTCGTTCTGTTGCCCGTTATTCTCGCAATCACCGGCCTGAGCGGCATGATGATCGGCGCGATGTCTCTTCGCGTCAGCGGCCTGTATTTCGCCATCACGACATTCATTTTTACCCTCATAATCACGGTTCTGGCGACAGATCTACAGATTACGGGTGGCACACAAGGTTTGCTTGGCCCGCCTTTCCCGGACTTCCCGCAAAGCCTCACCGTGCTCGGCTCATCGGTTGCCTGGTGCGCCATGCTCTCGCTTTTCGCTGCCACTGCTCTGGTCTGGAACATACGGAAATCGCCACTGTATCCAGTGCTGCTCGCGATCAGGGATGCCGAGCCCTTCGCTGAGGCCGCTGGAGCGCGTACGGCGCTTATCAAAATCGGCGTCTTCGGCCTGTCAGCTTCCTTGGCGGGATTCGCGGGATGGCTCTTTTCCTTCCTTGGCGTCGTATCTCCTGGTCAGTTCGACTGGGCGGTCTCGCTGAACATCCTCGTCATGGTGCTGCTGGGCGGAATCAATACTACGCTAGGCCCGCTTGTGGGCGCCGCTTTCGTCAGCGCATTCCCGGCCGTCGTCAATATCAACCCTTGGCTCCAAGAGATCATCTACGGAGCACTCTCCATCTTCGCTATCACCGTCTTCCCCGAGGGTGTGGTGGGAATAATCAAACGCTACGTGTTTCGGGACGGCAGGAGCGAGACCATCGGGCGTGCGGATCAACAGGAGGCCGCTCCTGTTCCCCTGTCACGTCCAAACCAGGCCTTGATGCAGCATGGACCGGCCGTTGATGAAATTATGGTCGAATGCCGTGGCATCGAATTCGGCTATGGATCCGGTCCCAAAGTCCTGCGCAACGTGGATCTCATTGTGAAGCGCGGCCATATCCACGGCCTTATCGGCCCGAACGGATCCGGCAAAAGCACGCTTGCGAATGTCATCGCCGGCCGTTTGCGACCATCGTCGGGAACGACGACCGTTAGGGGATCGCGGGTCGATCGTTTTGCCCCGAGCGATCGCGCGCGGCTCGGCCTGCGCCGAACCTTTCAGGCCGCCGAATTGGTGCGCGAATTGACCACGCGGCAGAATGTTCTGGTCGGCTTATATAGCAGTGTGCCCGGTATCGTGCGAAGAGCGGCAGTCTGGCCTTTGCTCCCGTCCGGCCGCCGCGACATGAAACAGATGCAAACACGGGCCGCCGAAGCTCTGCTTTCGGCCGGCGCCGGGGATTGGACCAATCGGCGGGTCGGTGGTGTCCCGCATGGGATCGAGCAACTAACGCAGCTCGCATCGGTATGCGTGGCGGGTCCGGACATTATCATTCTAGATGAACCGGCAACCGGTCTGTCAACGCGGGAGGTTGATCATCTGGCGCGTATTCTCAGCGGTCTGAAGGCTCAGGGCGTCACCATGATCATCATCGAGCACCAGACGCGTTTCCTATTTCCACTCTGTGATCAAGTGACGTTCTTAAATGCGGGCGAGGTCATCCTCACCGGCACGGCGGATGAGGTTAGGGCAAACTCCGTCGTCAGGCAGGTATATCTGGGCGAATGAAAACCGAACCAAACCAGGCATTGCGGATTTCATCGCTATTCGCTGGATACGGGCGTTTTGACGTCGTTCGCGACATTAGCCTGCGGATCGAGGAGGGCGAAGCCGTCGCGCTGCTCGGTCCGAATGGTGCCGGGAAGACAACGGTCTTGCGCGCGATCATGGGTCTGGTGAAACACCGGAGAGGCACGATCCAGGTGTTCGGAACAGAGATTTCCGCGCTTCCCACGCATCGGATCGCCAGCGGATATGCCGCGATCGCTCCCGAAGGTCGCCGGCTTTTTCTCGATCAGTCGGTGGAAGACAACCTGATGCTCGGCGCCTTACATCTACGCCGGGACAAGGCGCGGGTTCAGGCGCTCATCGAGTCGGTCTACGAACTTTTTCCGGTATTGCTGGATTACCGCCGCCGCCGCTCGGCTTTCCTCAGTGGCGGGGAGCAGCAGATGGTCGCGATCGGGCGGATGCTGATGAGCGATCCGCAGGTGCTGCTTTTGGATGAGCCCTCAGTGGCGCTGTCGCCAGTTGCTGTGGACATCGTCGTGAAGGCGCTTCTGGAATTGCGGAAAAGAGGCGCCTCACTGCTGCTCGTCGAGCAGCGCATCGATGTGGCGGTGCGGATTTGCGACCGTCTGTATATCATGACGCACGGTGAAATTGTCGACGAGATGAATCCGGATACGATCGGCCATGAAGGCATCGGAATGATCAATAAGTATCTGGGCTAGCCGATCCCCCGCCCGGGATGCACCAAATATAAGCTTCGGTGCATCCTACCAATCAGGAGTTTAGTCGGTAACTTCTACCCATGTCTTGGTCGCCGCGTCGTATTTGACCAGGGTTAGTTCGGCGGCCGTAATGGTAACGTGGTTCTGCGGGCTGAAGCCAAGATCGCCGGTAATGCCACCAAAATGCGAGATCGAGTTGAATGCCGCCTGGAGCGCTTTCGGCTCAGTCGACTTCGCGTTCGTGATGGCCTGAGCGAGCATCATGATACTGTCGTAGCTCGTCTCAGCGAAAGGCGTAGGGTCCTCGTTGAACTTCTTTTTATAGTCCGCGGCAAAAGCTTGCAGGTCGGCGCTCGGATGCAGCGCGGAAGTAAGCGCCGCGCTGATCGTGCCGTCCGCCTGATCACCAGCCAGCTTGGAGTAGGTATCGTCCGCATTAGTCTCGTCATTGCCGAAGACGGTGTACTTTAGCCCGAGAGAATGGAGATCCTGAGCAAATGCCGCCTGATCCTGAGGCGTAAGCCACACGTCAACGCAGGTCGCCCCGGTCGCTTTGATCGCGTTGATCTCCGGGATCAGACCGGTCGTCGCGCCGGTCGACCAATTCTCGGTAATCGTTTGATTGCTGGCGATGAGTTTGCCGGCCTTGTCGTAGACCTGCTTGATCCCGTAATAACCGCCCTCGCCATAGGTCGTCGGGTCATGCAGGACGGCGAGACCGGACGGGCAATGCTTCAACGCATATTCCGCGATTTTCGCACCCCATGCGAAGGTGTTCAATCCGAAATCGAAAACCCAAGGGTTCGGCGCGCCATCTGGCCCTTGGGTGTAAACCGTCAGCCCGCCGTCATCGACCACGCCGATATCCGGAATCTTGTACCGATTGGCCAGCTGCGCCGTCACAGGCCCGGTATCTGGCGAGCCAGCGATCGCAACCGCCCCATTGCTCACAAGCTTCTTGAACAACTGACCCGCGAGCGTGGCAGAAGCGTCATCATTGTGCCATTCCAGCTTGAGCGGCCGGCCGAGCACACCACCGCTCGCATTGATCTTCTCGATTGCGAGTTGTGCACCCTGAACCGTGGCGACACCCGTCGATCCATAAGCGCCGGTTGTTCCGGCAATCAAACCAACCAGGATCGGATCACTGCTTGCATAGGCATAGCCCGTCCCGAAAAGCAGTGTAGCCACCGTCGTGACAATACTATTAGCAAGACGCTTCCTCATCGGATCTCTCTTTCCTCTTTAAGTCCGGGAATGTTATACGCTGCTGGCCTCACCACTTAGCCGAGCGAAGGACCCTTGTGCCGCCGTCCGGAATTAGCAATCGAACCGGATAGGCGAGGATCAGCGCGCGCGACTGTCTTCCGACTGATTGTCTGCCACATCGCCGCGCCTGTCCACAGGTCTTCCTCGTTGCGCCCTCAACGCACCGCCCAAATGCCCCGTTTGTCCCACCTGCGGCATTTATCGGCGCGAAGGATTGCAGTATTCCGGTTCCGACCGATTCCAAGGACAAGCCATGAAACTGGATCACACTGCCAAGGGCGTTTACCCAATCGCGCCCACGCCTTTCAGCGCGGATGGCCGCATCGACTTCGCCTCGATCGACCGCATGACGGAGTTTTATCGCGAGGTCGGCAGTACGGGCATGACGGTGCTCGGCGTGATGGGGGAGGCGCCGAAGTTGGACAATGAGGAGGCGGTGGAAGTCGCCACGCGCTTCATCCGCCGTGCCGAAAACCTGCCGGTAATCGTGGGGGTCTCCGCACCGGGCTTCGCCATCATGCGCAGCCTGTCCCTGGCCTCCATGGAGGCCGGTGCAGCCGGGGTGATGATTGCGCCGCCGAACACACTGCGCACCGATGACCAGATTGCGACCTACTATAGCCAGGCAATTGAAGCGATCGGCGATGACGTGCCCTGGGTGATCCAGGACTATCCGCTGAACTTCACGGTCGTGATGACTCCCGGCGTCATCCGGCGGATCGTTACAGAAAACAAGTCCTGCGTCATGCTCAAGCACGAGGATTGGCCGGGGCTGGAAAAGATCTCCACCTTGCGCGGCTGGCAGGCTGAGGGGGCGATGCGTCCCATCTCCATCCTGTGCGGCAATGGCGGATTGTTCCTGGATTTCGAAACCGAGCGCGGCGCGGATGGCGCCATGACGGGCTACGCCTTCCCCGACATGCTTGTCGATGTTGTGCGCTTGCAGACCATTGGGCAGCGTGACGCGGCGCATGATTTATTCGACGCCCATTTGCCTTTGCTGCGCTACGAGCAGCAGCCCGGCATCGGCTTGGCCATCCGCAAATACGTGATGGCCAAGCGCGGCATCCTCGCCTCGGATGCCCAGCGCAAACCCGCCGGCGGCATGACGGCCCTTGCCAAAGCCGAGGTCAACTACCTGTTGGCTCGCTTGGAGCGACAGGATGCGCGGGCGGCGGGTCTAGCCGAATGAGCGCCAAGTTCCGGCCGACTGGTTCTGAGGGATTTTGACCGAATTTCGATCTGTAGATGAACAAACGGTCGATTTTGCGTGGCGCGTTATGATCGGTCTTGACCGATCATAACCGCTCATGTCTAGAATATAGCGCGGTATGGGCGGGAAGACCCATTGCACCCAAAGCGTGAGCCAGGGAGCGAGGATCGACGGCAGGCCGCCAAGATCTACTCTTAGGGAGCAAACAATATGCCCATGTGGCAGAACCGCATTCCAATGATCCTGCTCGCCGCGAGTTCGGTCAGTTTACTTTCGCCGCTTGCTCAAGCGCAGGACAAGACCACGGTCGGCTTCGTGACCCATTCGCAGGGTGACTCCTTCATCCAACAGATTATCGAAGGTGCCCAATCGGCGGCGAAGGATCTGGGTGTCGACCTCAAGGTTGCCCAGCAATCCGGCAGCGATCCGGACGGCCAGTTGAAGCTTGTGCAGAACATCGTCAATGCCGGCGCACAGGGCGTCGCGACTTCAGTGCCGGGCGAGTCCATGGCAAGAAGCCTGAATGATATCATCGAAAGCGGCGTTCCGCTGGCCCAATACAACTTGCTCAGCAGGGCAGTGAAGGGGCCTTACGTCGGAGAGCGTTCGACGGAAAGCGGCCGTATCCTCGGCAAGATGATCTTCGACAAGCTCGGTGGCGCCTCCGCAAAAGGCAAGGTCATCCTGGGCAACTGCTTCCCGGGACTCACGGTTCTCGAAAATCGCGGGCGGGGTGTCGAGGAATCGCTCAAAGCGGCGCCAGGGCTGACGATTCTCGGACCTTTCGACGTGAAGGTCAGCGCAGTCGAGAACTACAACCATTGGGAGCAGCTTTACGCGGCCAATCCGGATGCGGTCGCGCTCGTTGGCCTCTGCGCACCTGATGTCGCGAGTCTTGGCAAACTGAATGCCGCGAATGGCGATAAGTTCATCGCGGGCGGCTACGACCTTACGCCGCAAAATCTCAAGGCAGTGAAGGACGGTCACGCCTATGTCACGCTCGGACAGAGCGCTTATGTCCAAGGGTACCTGCCCGTAGCTCTGGTGGTGCAAGCGATCAAGACGAAAAAGCCTCTGCCTGTCGGCTTCTTCAATGCCGGCACCCAGGTCGTGACGGCCAGCAGCGTTGATATGGGCAACAATCTGCCGAAGATCACCTTCGAGCAACTCCAGACGATATCAGCCTCCCCTGATGCCACAGTGGAATTCTACAAGCCCTGGGCGAAGACTGTTGCAGGCGCTGACGCGCTCAACGGAATGCAGCCCATCTCCGCCGAATCCCAGTAGACGGCATGCAGGGCGAGCGCGACGATGGCCGGGACCTAACGCGCGCTCGTGCTGCGGCGAGCCCGGCGGTGGCAAACCCACTGCTTTCCGTTCGCAGTCTGACCAAGCGCTACGGCGGCGTTGTCGCGCTGAGCGGCATGAACCTCGAAGTGG
>NZ_LMUQ01000039.1:287542-374405 GCF_009765865.1 Acidisoma sp. L85 | reverse complement strand
TGGGTTCCCCCCCCGCCGCTCGCGCCGCCGGAATCGGCATCGTCAATCAAGAGCTCAGCCTTTTCCCGCAGCGCTCCGTTCTCGCCAATCTCTTCGTCAATCGCGAGCCGGTGCGCGCGGGTCTGGTCTCGTTGCGAGACATGGAGGATCGCAGCAGAGCGCTTTTGGGACAATTGGGCCTGCATGTCGACGTCCATGCGCCTATCAGCGCACTGAGCATAGGCGAGCAGCAACTTGTGGAACTCTGTCGGGTTCTTCTGGAGGAGCCACGGCTGCTCATTCTCGATGAACCAAATTCGGCCCTAAACGAGCGGGAGACGAAACGGCTATTCGAGGTTCTGAGGCGGCTGCGTTCCGGGGGTATCACCATGCTCTACGTGTCGCATCGCCTTGAAGAAGTCTTCGCTATCGCCGACCGGGTAACGATTACCCGCAACGGACATGACGTTCTGACAAAATCTACATCTGACCTCACGATATCGGAAGTCATCGAGGGCATGATTGGGACACAGGCACGCGAACTGTTCCCACCACCTTTGCCAAATCAGACCACCGCGACGCTGGCACGGCTGAATGTTAGCGGCTTGAGCGGCCAGGAACTGGCGGGGATTTCTTTCGGCGTCACTTCGGGCGAGGTCGTGGGCCTGGCCGGCTTGGAGGGTTCAGGCGTGTCTACGCTGTTGGGAATGCTCTTCGGAACACAAAAAGCGAAATCGGGCGAGGTTCGCTATCCGGATATGAAGGGCCTGCCCCGCAACCCGACAGAGGCGGCACGGAGAGGCATTTGCCTGGTTCCGGCGGACCGTCGTCATCAGGGCCTTATGCTCGACAAGAGTATTCTCTTCAACATCAGTAACGTTGTTGTCGGCGCCTTGAACACCGGCAGTCCCTGGTTCGGCCATCGCAGCGCGCAGACGCGAGCCCAGCGTCAGATCGATAAGCTCAGGATCAAAACGAAATCATCCAATACCTTGGCCAATCAGCTTTCCGGTGGAAACCAACAGAAGGTCGTCGTCGGCAAATGGCTGGAGATCGCACCCAACGTGATCCTCCTGGAAGATCCGACGCGCGGTGTGGATGTCGGTGCGAAACGGGAGATCTATGAGCTGATTCGGCAGATGTCGGCAGATGGCCGGATCGTGCTCTTTAGTTCGACGGAACTGACGGAACTCATCGGATTATGCGATCGCGTCATGGTTCTCTATCGCGGCAGGTTGGCAGGAACCGTCAGCGGCGCCGACATCGAAAATCGAATTCTACTCCACCTGATCAATACGGGCGAGATGCCGGCGCTAGCGGCCAAAAGCCGTGCCGTGTGATCGTTGCCGATGGAAAGTCATAGGAAAGCCAGTCGATGACAGATCTCACCGGAAAGATCGCCGTCGTCACCGGCGCGAGCCGTGGTTTGGGCCAGCGTGTGGCGGTGCGGCTGGCCGGGGCGGGTGCCACGGTCGCTCTCGTCGCGCGGCAAGAAGCGCAACTCCGGGAGACGGCGAAGCTGGTGGCCGCGTTAGGCGGCCGCTCCCATGTTTTGCCTGCGGATCTTAGCCGGGCAGAGTCACTTGATCTCATAAAGTCCAGCGTGGAGGCCGAACTTGGCCGCCCTTCCATTTTGGTCAACGCCGCCGGGATTTTCGGGCCGATCCAACTTATCAAAGACAGCGATCCCGCAGCCTGGATTGAAACCATCATGGCCAATACGGTCAGCGCCTATCTCACTTGCCGCGCATTTGTGGGGGGCATGATCGATATGGGCTGGGGTCGCATCGTGAATGTCACATCGGCGGCCTCCTTGCACGAACCAGGGCCAATCAACAGCGCCTACGGTACAAGCAAAGCCGCGCTGAACCAATTCACGCGCCATCTCGCGGCGGAAATCGCGGGCACAGGCGTTACTGCCAATGTCATCCATCCGGGTGACGTGAAGACCGATATGTGGGCCGAGATCCGCGACGCGGCCGAACGGCTGGGTCCGGTCGCCAATGCCTACCGCGATTGGGCACGCTGGGTTGAGCAGACTGGTGGCGACGATCCCGAAAAAGCGGCTGACTTGGTTCTCGATCTGATGGGTCCAGACGCGGCCACGGTCAGCGGACGGTTCCTGTGGATTCAAGGGGGCCTGCAGGCCCCTATTCCAAGTTGGGGCAAGCCTTCGGAAACGCAGCCTTGGAGGAAATGACGGCGTGAGCGATATGCGCGGCCTGAGTGCGGGACCTTCCTCGACCGCGGCGCCGCGAAGCGCACGCTGGCGTTTTGGGGTTCCGGAGGAAGTCGGTGTTGTCGTGGCACTCGTTGTTCTGATGGCGATCATCGGGATCTCACGGCCGCGTTTTCTGAATCCGCTCAACCTGCTGACGATTCTGGGCAATACGACCTTTCAAGGCATGCTCTCGCTCGGCATGGTGTTTCTGCTGGCGATCCGCGAGATCGATCTTTCGGTCGGCTGGATGTTTAATTTTTCGGCCGTGTTTTCAGCGACCCTCATGGTCGCCGGCTTCAATCCATGGCTCGCGACCTTGGGCGGCGTGGCTTTCGGCGCTCTGCTGGGGCTGATGAACGGCGCCTTGGCGGTCAGTTTGCGCCTGCCATCGATCATCATCACGCTCGGCACCTATTCCATGTTCCAGGGGTTGTCGCTTGTCGTGAACAGAGGCCGAGCCGTCGTTCCATCGGACGAATCGAGCAGCTTCTTTACCTTCATCTCGGCGAAGGTCCTTGGTGTCGTTCCCGTCGTCGCCATCATCTTCGTGTTGCTCGCGATAATTCTGCATATCGTCTTGCGGCGCACGCGATTCGGCTATCGCGTGCAGGCCGTCGGCAGCAATCCAGATGCCGCGCGTCTGGCGGGCATCCCGATAGCATTGGTCCGGTTGCAAACACTCGTGCTCATGGGCGCCATCAGCGGACTATCAGGGTCGATGTACATCGGATTTCGGGGGGCGATCGATCCAAATGAGGGCGCGGACTTCGCGCTCATTGTCATCGCCGCTGTCATTATCGGCGGAACCCCTCTTTCCGGCGGCGCGGGCACGGTGATCGGTGCTGTGGTGGGCATGCTCATCATTCAGGTCATCAGCAGTGGCATCATATTCTTCGGCATCGACGCTACGTGGAGTACCTTCGTTACCGGCGCTGTCATTGTGGTAGCCGTCGCCTTGGACCAGATCGTGAGATATCAGCGGAACCGCCGTATCGCCGGGGGCTGAGGACTATCCAGGCCGTTCTCAAGCTGCTTCCACACGGGATTGTTCGACCTGGCTCCAGTATAGAGAAATCACCGTGTCGATATGCTCGGCCATGGCCTCCTCTGCACGATCCTTGTTCCGGTCAACCAGAGCCATGAAGATCTTGGAATGTGCGGTGAACGCCGTCTCCTCCGCTCCCTGAACTTCGAGAACCTGCTTGCGCTGCTCCGTCAGCCAACCCGTGAGCGCTTGATAGATGCCGACCAGCAAAGGATTTCGCGAGACTCGTATAATTTCAAGATGAAAGATCACGTCCGTCTGGCTGAACAGGATGTTGTTCCCTTTGGCCGCTCGATTTTTTTCCAACGCGGCTGAAATCTGCTCCAGCTCATCTGAGGTAGCGGTCATCGCAGCAGTGCGTACGATCGCGACCTCCAATGTTTTCCGCAAAGCCTGGAATCGATGGACGCCCTCATCCTCGGACAGATATATGCTCACCGCACCGCTCATGGCGGAAACCAGCTTGTCCATATTGGATTTAGTGACGCGCGCCCTCTCTCCGTTCCTGATGTCGATAATTCCCTTCTGCTGCAGGGACAGCAGTGCTTCTCTGAGAGTCGCGCGGCTCACGTTGAAGCGGCTCATCAACTCCTTTTCGGCGGGCAGCAACTCGCCATCGACGAGTTGACCCTGCACAATCATCCGCTCGATCTGGGAAGTGACCTGCTCGTATAGCCGCGCTTTCCTGACAGGCTGAAAGCCCATTGCGTCCTCCGCTGGTCAGACCTTCTTCGAAGCCGACCGTGTCTTTCTGCCTATCAGACAGGTTGACAGTCAATAGCGGCGACAATAGGCTAGAGAAAATTGCTTTGCGGAATAGCCGCGTTGCATGCTGGCTCCTCAGCGATCCAGTGTTCCGATGCGTCGGCTCCTTCGCCCTGCAGTAAAATACAAGGGCGAAGCCCGGAAGAGGATGGAACGATGTACAAGAAGATCGGCCTCATCGCCTTGCTGTCGGCACTGGCAATCACGGGACAGGCCCGGGCTCAGAGCGTATCGCAAGTTCCGAGCTCCGGGCCGAAACCGCCCGGCGCTCCAATAACCATGCAAATGCCCTGGGGCACGTTCAAGCTCGCGGACCGCATCGCCGACAAGATTCGCAAGCATGAACCGATCAATGTCGTCTATTCTTACCAGGCCTCCGGCATTCCGCTATATTCCCAGCAACAATTGATGGGATTCAAGAACGGCTGCGCGGAAGCAAAAGCCATCTACCCCATGAATTGCGCCGCGATCGCGCCCGTGCAGGAGGACGCAAACCAGCAGGTTTCCCAGATTCAGGCTAAGCTCGCCACCAACGAAATAGATTGCTTGTCCGTCATGCCGGTGACGTTCGACTCAGCAACGACATTGGTCAATCAGATGATCGCCAAGGGTATTCCGGTGTTTTCCGTTGGCGTCCCGACCCATGGGCATGAATTCACAAACTTCACTCAGATTCCGCTCAAAGAGGGCGCGACAGCCGCACAAGTGGTGTTGGATTGGATGAAGACATCCGGTAATAATCCCAAGGTCTTCGCGATATCGGGAGGTGCCCCGTCACAGCAGTGGGCTCAAGGGCGGCTGAAAGGCTTCAGGGAGGCCATCGAGAAAGCCCTTCCCGATACGAAATTCCTCACCACTGAAACGAATGCCATCAACACGTCCTTCGATCCAGGAAAGACCTACGATACCTATCGGACATTCCTTTTGGGCCATCCAAACGTCCAATTCATCGTGAATGTCGATATCGGGGCCGAATACGCTGATCGCGCAATCGTCGATCTGAACCGCACTGGGAAGGTTTTCACAATTGGCTGGAACGTCAGCAAAGGCCAGCTTGACGCAATTGACAAGGGCATTCAGATCGCGCTGCTCGATCAGCGCTGGCCCGATCAGGGAGCTTTCGGTCCGTTTGCCTGCGCCCGTTTCCTATCGCAAGGGGAAGTCCTGGCGAATACCCAAAGCCTCTTGCCCGTCCTAAAACCGGGCGTGCCAGCCGCGCGCGCGCAGTTCGAGAAATTCCTCTCGAACAAGCAGTGAGATTGTTGATGGCGGGCGGGACGGCGCATGCCTGACGGATCGCGGCGGGCTGGAGACATGACAGGCAAGCTCCCCTTCAGGGCGAGCTTCGCCGTTGTCGTGCGGGCTGGCGGGTTAGTTGCGGCGATCATCATCGTCGCGATTGTATTTGACCTTTTCAACGCGGCTTTCCTGAGCATCGATGTCGGGATATCCATTCTCCGCTCGATGTGCTCGGTCGCGATATTGGGTCTTGGCCTGACGCTCGTCATCATAAGTGGCGAAATCGATCTGTCGGTTGGCGCAATGTACGGATTTGCGTCGAACATCCTCGCCGTTACGTGGATTTTGGGTGGCTTGCCGATTTATCTGGCTTTGCCGCTGACGCTCGTGATCGGCGCCGTGGTTGGGATGTGCAACGGAATTCTGAGCACCTGGGCGCGCATCCCGTCTTTCATTGTCACTTTAGGCAGTTACAATCTGCTCTATGGCCTTTCGCTGCTTGTTACCAACGCCACTACCTTCAATCCGGTCTACCCTCCGGATGGATCGAATGTCGCGGCCGGGCAGCTTAAGTTCTTTGTTGGTCTGACACGTCAGCTGGGGGCGCATCAGCTCTCAGCAGAGATTTTTTGGATGATCGGCGCCGCGCTGGTCGTCGGCTTCGTTCTGCATTACTCACTCTTCGGCTTTCGTCTGTACGCCATCGGCGGCAATGCGGCGGCGGCGCGCCTCGCGCGCCTACCGGTCGATAAATACAAAATCCTTGCTTTCTCTGCGGCGGGCGTTTTGGCGGCCCTGGCCGGCATACTGGATTTCTCGTTTGTTCAGACCACGCAGCCCGATATCGGATTGTCACAGACCTTCCCGGTCTTCGCGGCGGTGGTCATCGGCGGCGCCAGCCTCTCCGGCGGGAAGGGCACAATCATCGGCACCTTAGGCGGCGCGTTTCTGCTCGCCGAACTCCAGACCGGACTTGCGGTGCTATCGCCGGGTCCATACGCGCAACAGATTTTTCTCGGGGTTGTGACGGTGGGAGCAGTCGGCTTAGATATCGCCCTCAGCCGATTTCGGTCCCGGAGGGCGGCGTGACTCCGGGAGTGAGTGCCGCGCCCCTGTCGAAGGGCGGTGGTATAGCTTTACGGGGACTCGCCAAAAGTTACGGAAACACCCGCGCACTGCAAGGCCTCGACCTTGATCTCGCGCCGGGCGAGATACTGGGGATTGCCGGACCCAATGGCGCCGGGAAAAGCACGCTGATCAGGATATTAGCGGGCGAGGAAGATGCCGATGCCGGGCAGATTTCGAATGATGACGGGCACTGCACGCGTGAGTTCCTGGCTAAGCACGTCGCCGTCGTCCACCAGGAGCCACAGCTATTTCCCAATCTCACAGTCGCCGAAAACCTCCTCGTCGGGCGTGAACGAACGCGCTTTTTCAGGCCGCGTATTCGCCAACCAGATCGGGAACTCATGTCCACCATGGGAATCCTAGTCCACTCCAACGACGCTGTATCGAAGGTTCGACTGGCAACGCGCCAGCGTGTCGAAATTGGGCGGGCCCTGGCGCGCAACGCGAAAATCTTCCTGTTTGACGAGCCAAATTCGGCTCTGAGCGCGGATGAGTCGAGAGATCTATTCCGTGAATTGCACAAGGTCTCCGAGGCGGGCAATATCGTTATTCTGGTCACTCATCGGCTCGATGATCTTGTCAGGCACACACGACGTGTCGCCTTGATCCGAGACGGACGGATTGATGGACAACTCACTGGCACGGGACTTACGGAAGAGGCAATAGCCCGTCTCCTTGTGCGAGGACTCGAGCCAGATGAGAAGAGTAACGATGCGGCCAGGCGAGCGCGAAAGGAACCGGGCGAGCCTCCGCTGCTGCAGGTAAGCGCGTGGTGCCACACCGCGAAAGCCTTCTCGAATGTAGAGTTCGCGCTGGCGTCGCGTGAGGTGGTCGCGGTCTTGGGTGTGGAAGGATCGGGCGCCCGGGAAGTATTGCGATCCATTGCCGGTTTCGAAAATTCTCGTGGCGATATTCGCCTGCGAGGGCGCGAAGGCGTCGCGCATGTCCGCTCGGCTACGGCCTATGTCGCGCCATCGCGCTCGGAAAGCTTGTTTCACAACCTAACCGTGGGCGACAATATTCTTGCTCGTCTGGCACGACCCGAGATCGCGAATATCTATGGCCGGCTGAAGAAGGCCGAGATGCAGTCGAGGGCGGATGTCGAAATTCGTCGCTTCTGGGTCAAGGCCGAGTCGGCGAGCCAAAGCATAACGACCTTGTCGGGGGGCAATCAGCAGAAGGTTGCGATCGCACAAGCGATTCTGAAACGACCGCAGCTTATTCTGCTCGAAGAGCCGACGCGCGGAGTCGATATCGGAAGCAAGCGCGAGATATATCAGCTGCTGCGTGACTTTGCCGACGACGGCGCGGGGGTCCTCATGTTTTGTACCGAAATTCTCGAGGTGTTCGAAGCGGCGGATCGGGTGCTTGTCTTTGTTCAGGGTCGGCTGGCGGCATCCATAAAGACCGCGGATCACGAGCGAATCGAAGAGTTGGCAGCCACTGTCGCGCGCGCGGCCGGTGAGGCCGTGTAACCGCGCCTTTCGATGGGGCGCCTCCGAAGCAGAAAGAAAGAAAATATACCAGGATTTTGCGAGCAGAAAATACACGGAGATTCGGGATACTACTGCGGCATCCGTTGTGCCGAAACCGATCTGAGGGATGACATGACAAATTCGTTTCGTATTGGCATAACGCGCGACTTACTGACCAGCAGCGGCGCGCCCTCTTTCGGCGAGGCGGCGCTTGCGGCGCTCGGTGGTAGAGAGTGGGAATGGGTGGAGGAGAACACCACCGACATCACGCCGGAGATTGCCGCGCGCTATGATGCTCTATGTGTCAATGGCCCGCGCGTGCCAGCTTCCAGCGTAGCGCGTGCCGATTGCCGGTTGCGGATCGTGGCGAGGCACGGAGTGGGATATGAGTCGGTCGATGTAGCCGCGCTCACTGCCGCAGGCGTCGTGGTGACCAATACACCTGTGGCCGTGCGTCGCCCTGTCGCGACGGCTGCGATGACATATGTTCTTGCCCTGGCGCAGAAACTCCTGATCAAGGACCGGCTGACCCGCACCGGCGGATGGAACCGTCGTACGGATCATATGGGCCAAGGACTGACGGGGAAACGCCTCGGAATTGTCGGCGCGGGCAGTATCGGGCGGGAGACGATAGGGCTCGCCCGTGCCTTCGGCATGAGCGCTCTGGCGGCGGACCCGTTCGGCGATGCGGCGGCTCTGCGCGAGTTGGGTGCCGAACTGGTGCCGCTTGATCAACTTATGCGTGACTCCGACTTCATCGTTGTCACCTGCTTGTTGAATGATGAGACGCGGCATCTCATCAACGGGCCCCGCATCGCATTGATGAAGCCGACCGCCTATCTGATCAATGTCGCGCGAGGCCCCATCGTCGAAGAAGCGGCGCTGATCGCGGCACTCCAGGCAGGCAAGATCGCTGGGGCTGGACTCGATGTGTTCGAGCAGGAGCCGGTGGATCCGGCCAGCCCGTTGCTGACCATGGAGAATACGATCCTCACACCGCATTCGCTATGCTGGACGGATGAATGCTTCGGTGCCATCGCAACCAGCGCACTCTCGGGCATCGATGCAGCTCTGTCGGGCCGGCCTCCTCGCTTCGTGGTAGATCCCGATGTGATGAAGCATACACGTGTGCGTTCATGGCTTGGGGTGGAAAGCTGAACCGGCACCACTGCCCTTAGATCGCAAACATATAGGCAGGACCGAACATCATGAGCAGCTCGACGGCCATCGCGAACGCCAACAAATCCGGGGCGCCGACGCGCATTGGCCTGATCGGCTGCGGTTTCTATGCGCAGAACCACCTTAACGCCTGGGATGACCTGAAGCATGAAGGTGGCGTGCTCGTCGCCGTATGTGATAGTGACCAGGGCCGCGCCCAAGCCGCTGGTGACGCGCGTGGGGTACCCTGGTTCTCTGATGCGGAAAAGATGCTGTCCGCGCTGCAGCCCGATCTGGTGGATATCGTGACCCAGATGAATGCTCATCGCTCATTGGTGGAACTCGTAGCACGGCACGGCATCGGTCTGATCGTCCAGAAGCCGCTCGCGCCAAATTGGGAGGACTGCCTGGCAATGGCCGCTGCGACCGCCCGGGCGAAGGTGTTCGCGGCGGTGCATGAGAATTTCCGCTACCAGCCACAAATGACCCGGATGAAGGAACTCATCGACACCAACACCATCGGAAAGGCGACCTTTGCGCGTATTTCATTCCGTATCGGTTTCGACGTCTATGCGTCGCAGCCCTATCTTCTGACGGAGCCGCGCGGCGCCATCCTCGATGTCGGCATCCACCTGCTCGACCTCGCGCGGTTTTTCTGTGGTGAGGTGGTGCATGTCTTGGCCGAAACCCAGCGACGCAATCCGCGCGTCGCTGCCGAGGATACGGCGACAATTTTGTTGCGCCACGAATCCACGGCTGTAACGGTGGTGGAATGCACCTACGAATCACGGAGGCTGCCGGATACCTTCCCGGAAACCTTGATCGAGATCGAGGGTGACGAGGGCGCGATCCATCTTCACGCGGGCAACCGCCTTGTCATCACCAGCCGCGGCGCGATGACTGAAGAAACCGTGGAGCTGCCATCGCTCGACTGGGCCGATCCGCGCTGGCGGGCAAGCCAGGTCGCGGTATTGGAGACGAACCGGCACCTGCTGAGGAGTTTCCGAACTAGTCGGCCGGCTGATACGAGCATTGCGGATAACCTCAATACTTACGCACTCGTCGATGCCTCATATCTGGCGGCGGAACGGGGCGTCGCGGTGGTTCCTAAACGCTGGGTGGAGGGCTAAGGATCATGGAGGGCGACCCTGCGGCTCCAACCTTGTTCGGGGTTACAGTCAGTTTCACGATTGCGGATGGCCAGCTTTCGGCCTTTCTCGCCCTGGTGCGCCGCAATGCCGCCGACTCCGTCCGGGAGGAGGAGGGGTGCCTCCGATTCGATGTTTCGGTGCCTGCGGACAAATCGGCTTCGCCAGTGGTCTTCCTCTACGAACTCTATCGTGACCGTGGCGCCTTCGACCTTCATCTGCGCAGCGGTCATTTCCTTGCCTTCGATCGAGCGAGCAGCCACCTCGCCGTAGAGAAAACCATCAACACCTATTTGGTCAGCGAGCATGCGAAAACCTGATCGGTGACGTGCTCCTGAGGCGATTCCGAGGTGCGGGGTAGTGGCGACTCGATAATTCATAGCCTGACGCCGGTGAACGCTCTTGAACCCCCCAGCCCAGATGGGGCAGAAGTTGCGCTCACGCGTCAGAAGGAAAATTGCTTTATGTCCAAAGCCTTTATTGCCGCCGTCCTCCAGGAATCCGCAGAACTCACTGGTGTGGCCGCGAATCGGGCTGCAACCGATGTAGTCCATGCCATCATCAACGAGTTGAAGAAGTCCGGGGGTTTTACCCTCCCCAGCTTCGGGACCTTCCGGGTCGTCAAGACAAAGGCTCGCAAGGCGCTCAATCCTCGCACGGGTGAGCCCGTGAAGGTGAAAGCCGGCAAAACGGTCCGGTTCAAGGTTTCGCCCACGCTCAAGAAGGCCGTCTAACGCGCAAGGCTGCCAGGACAAGGCGAGTCGCGAAAGGATCGGCCAAGTAGGCTCAAGAACAAATAACAGGGCGCGCAAGCCTGCTCTGGCGAGCAAGACCCGGTGGCGGCGGAAGCGGGTGATCGAGCGTATGAAGGCGCCGGTCCCCCCTTCATCCTCGGCTACCATCCTCTCGAACACGGGCGCAACAGCATGAACACGACGCTGACACAGGATGAGATTACCCGCCTTGAGGAGCGCGCCCGCTTCATCCGCCTGGAGACAATCCGGCTCATCAGCATTGCGAAAGTCGGGCATTACTCCTCGGCCTTCTCGGCAGCCGAGATCTTTGCAACGCTCTATTACGATACTATGCGCATCAGGCGTGACGAACCGGCATGGATTGATCGTGACCGCTTTCTCATGGGAAAGGGCCACGCGGCGGTGGCGCTTTTCCCGGTTCTTGCGGATCTCGGCTTCTTCCCGAAAGCATGGCTCGACCAATATACGCGCCTGGGCAGCCCGCTTGGCGATCACCCCGATATGCGCAAGGTTCCTGGAGTGGATTTCAGCTCGGGCTCCATCGGTCATGCTTTGTCCGCCGGACTCGGCATGGCGCTCGGCGCCCGCATCCTGAAACGCGACTTCCGCACCTTCGTCATGCTGGGTGACGGCGAAATGCAGGAAGGCCAAGTCTGGGAGGCGGCGCTCGCCGCGGCCAATCATGGCCTCAGCCGGCTCATCGCGATCATCGACCGGAACGGCTTTCAACTGGATGGCCGCGTCGATGACACGATGGCGATCGAGCCTTTGCGTGAGAAATGGGAAGCCTTTGGCTGGGACGTCTCGGACGTCGATGGGCACGATGTCGTTTCCGTTGCCGAATGCCTGAGGCGCCTGCGTGACGACGAGAGACGCGCCAAACCCGCATGTGTCATCGCGCATACGATCAAGGGCAAGGGCGTGAGCTATATGGAGACGGAGCCGGGCTGGCATCTCGGCTATCTCGCGCCGGCCGATGAGGCGCGCGCGATCGAAGAGATCATGGCGGGAGCCGCCCGATGAACCGGCCCCTCGACCCAGGTTCGTGGCAGTATCGCGAACTGAACAGCCGCGCGCCTACTCTCTCGACACTGTCCGACACGCTGATCGCCCTTGCCGAGGAAGGGCATCCCATTGTCGCGGGCAGCGCCGATCTGCAATATTCGAACGGCCTTGTCGGCTTCGCGCGGCGCTACCCCGAGCGCTTCATACAATTCGGCATTTCCGAGCAGAATATGGTTTCGGCGGCGGCCGGCCTCGCCACGACGGGACTCATGCCATTCGTCGCGACCTTCGCTTCGTTTCTAGCGTTGCTCTGTTGCGAACAAATCCGGATGGATGTCGCCTATTGCGCTCAGCCAGTACGGCTGATCGGCCATCATGCCGGCATTTCGCTCGGCTTCTATGGCACCTCCCATCATGCGACGGAGGATCTGGCGATCATGCGCAGTATCGCCGATCTTACAGTCGTCGCACCTGCGGATGGCGCGCAATTCGCGGCGGCGATCCGCGCCTCGGTTCACCACCCGCAGCCGATCTACTTCCGCATCGGCCGTGGTCACGATCCCGTCGTCTATGACCAGGACACGCCCTTTGCCTTTGGCGAGGCCATCACCCACGGCATTGGGGATGAGATCACGATCATCGCAACGGGCTCCAGCGTTCATCCGGCGCTCGAGGCGACGCGGGCCCTGCAGGCCGGCGGCAAGTCCGTCGGTCTCATCGACATGCACACGATCAAACCGCTCGATGAAAAGGCAGTCCTCGCCGCGGCCGACCGTTCCCGCATCATACTGACGGTCGAGGAGCACACGATATTGGGAGGTCTCGGCGGCGCGGTCGCCGAGGTGATGGCGGAGCATGGCGCGCGCGCGCGCCTGGTCCGGCATGGCATCAAGGACGAATTCAGCTTGATCGCTCCACCCACTCATCTCTACCGGCACTATCGGCTCGACGCGCAGGGTATCGAGGAGGTCGCGCGGGCGCTTTTGGCCTAGCGCGAAATCGCGTCGACCTCGCAACAGGCGGTAAGCGCCCGGCCGCGGCCCAAGACCCGAAGCGCGGGTTCTGCTAGGAAGGGCGAGATGCCGAAGGTTATCGGGGAGGTCCAGATGCGTGCAGTCGTGATTCACGGCAAGAGGGATTTGCGGGTCGAGACCGTTCCGCAACCGGTCGTGGGGCCAAGGCAAGTGGCGGTCCGGATCTCCAACGCAGGCATCTGCGGCTCCGATCTCCACTACTTCCAGCATGGCGCCAATGGCAACATCGTGCTGAGGGAACCGATGGTGCTGGGGCACGAAGTCGCCGGAGTCGTGGCCCAGGCGGGCGCCGATGTCCGCGGCGTCGCGGTGGGCGATAAGGTCGCGATCCATCCGAGCGCGCCTTGCGGCCATTGTGTGCATTGCCGCGAAGGTCGGTCGCGACACTGCAAGAGCATCCGCTTCCTCGGCAGCGCCATGCATTTTCCCCATACCCAGGGCGGCTTCCGGGAGCTGCTGGTCTGCGACGCCTCCCAGGCTTTCGTTCTGCCGGCCGAGATGGATCTGGCAGACGCGGCTTTCGCCGAGCCTCTCGCCGTCTGCCTGCACGCCGTCTCGCGTGCCGGTTCCCTTCTAGGGCGGCGAGTCCTGGTCACAGGGGCGGGGCCGATCGGGCTACTCGTCGCGATGCTGGCGAGACTCGGCGGCGCGGCCGAAATCGTGGTGACGGATGTCGCTGACCCGCCGCTCCGGATCGCCGCGAAGGCAACGGATGCGCGTGTCATCAACGTCGCGACCCAGGCCGCCGAATTGTCGGAATTGATCGCGGATACTGGTGGCTTCGACGTCGCCTTCGAGTGTTCGGGCCATGTCTCTGGCGTCACCGCCTCGATCAAGGCCGTGCGCGCTTGCGGCATCCTTGTCCAGGTCGGGATGCTGGGTGGCGATATCGCAGCGCCCCTCGGCGAGATCGTGGTGCGGGAGATCGACTACCGCGGCACCTTCAGGTTCGATCGCGAATTCGCGGAGGCAGTCGCCCTGTTGGTCAGCGGCAGGCTGGACGTTCGCTCGCTGCTCAGCCACCAACTGCCCTTCGGCGAGGCGACAAGTGCCTTCGCACTGGCTGCGGATCGGTCCCAGGCGATGAAGGTGCAACTCGTCTTCCCGTAATCCTACCCGACCTCGACTTCATCCAAGGCAAGTCAGGCCGTCGCCGTAGCAGGCGCGACGGCGCTCTGACCATAGCCGCGATAGCGCGCGCGCGCCGCCTGGATCTCCTCTGGCGTAAGTAGCCGTGGCTGACCGGCGCTCCGAGCCAGCAGATACTGCCGCGCCAGTGTCTCGAGGCGAACGGCGGCCGCGAGTGCCCGCTTGAGGTCACGGCCATGGCAGATCATGCCATGGTTGCCGAGCAGGCAGGCTGTGCGGCCTTGAAGGGCCTCTACGGCCAAGACCGCCAGCCTGGGCGTGCCGAAGGTCGTGTAGGGCGAGCAACGCACATCCTCGCCGCCAAAGCCCACCACCATGTAGTGAAAGGCGGGCAGCGGCTCGCGCAGGCAGGCGAGGGCGGTGCAGGCGTCCGCATGGCTGTGGACAACCGCACCGGCCTCCGGGAAGGCCGCATAGATCGCGGCATGCATGGCCCATTCGCTGGAGGGTGCGCCGCCACCCTCCACCTCGCCACCCAGCGTCATCGTGACGAGGGCGTCTTCCGTGATCTCATCGATGGTGGCACCCCCCGGTGTGATCACCATGCCCTCGCCACGGCGGCGGCTGACATTGCCCGCGCTGCCGAAGTTCAGCCCGAGTCGCCCCATCTCGCGATAGGTCGCGGCCACATTCTCCGTCGTATCACTCAAGAAACGCCTCCCATTTCGTCCAGCACCCTCGCGAACATTTCGACATCTCCGAGCTTGCCGGATTTGAGGCAGAAGGACAGGCGTGTGGGCATATCCGCCATGCAGCGCCCCACGCCCAGCCGAGTGTAGGCCGCAACATGCAGCCGTTCGACGCCGAGCGCCTGCACTACGGCGCCGGACGTCTCCCCTCCGGCCACCAGGAAGCGTCGAACCCCAAGTTCCACCAGGCCTTGCGCTATGCGCCCCAGCAGCCGCTCCGCCCGGCGCCCCGCAGCGATGACGCCGAACCGGTTCTGCACGATGGCGACCGCGGCCGGATCGGCAGAACTCGCGATGCAGAACGGCCTGGAGGGTCCCGCCGCCCTGGCCCAATCCAGCGCGCCGGTCACTGCCGCCTCTTCCTCTGCCATCAGATCCAGGTTCAGGACGGGGTAGTCGCGTCCGAATGCCGCGATCTGTTCGCGCGTCCGATCCGCGCAGCTGCCGGCCAGCACTGCGCCAGAGCCGCGAACGGTATCGAGGGCAGGGAGGGCGGCGTTCGGCATCAGACCCTGCCTCCGCCACAGCGCCGGGTAGTGGGCGGCGACGCTGGACCCGCCGGTCATCAGTGGCCAATCCCAGGTCGCCGCCGCGATGCTGCGCAGATCGGCCTCGGTGATCGCATCGGCGATAAGAAAGGGGGTGCCCTCCGCCGCCTTCGCTTCAGAAAAAGCGCGAATCGCCGAGGCCCCCGCCTGAACCGTCGCCCAAGGCAGAAGCCCGACCCCCTTTGAAGTCTGCGGCGCCAGAACTTCCACAAGGTCCGAACGCGTCATCGGTGTGAGCGGATCGTGCCGCTTGGGCGAATTGGCGAGCAGCTGGTCGCCGACGAAGTGGTGTCCCTGGTAGACCGTGCGAAAAGCCTCGGGAAAGCTCGGACAGAACAGCACAGAGCGGGCGCCCATACGCTCCATCAGAGCCTCGGCGCAGTTGCCGATATTCCCGTGATCCGTGCTGTCGAAAGTCGCACAGTATTTGAAGAAGATCTGCCGCGTTCGCAGCCTTTGAAAAGCCGAGGCGGCCTGATCTATTTCGTTGAGCGCTTCTTCCGGCGGCGCCACGCGCGATCGCAATGCAACGACCACGGCCTCTATGTCGTCGATTTGATTCGGAATACCGCCGGGGCTCGTCACGAACAGCGTACGCGCGCCGCCGGCGGTCAGCATCCCCGCCAATTCGACCGCACCCGTGAAGTCGTCGCCTATCGCACCTAGGATGACCGAGTTGGCCATGCGCTGCCGTTTCCTCTCCCATCCGCCGTTTCGCCCAGGCGTGACATTGCGCCGCCCCACCGCAGGATGCGCGCGTGCTCCCGCGATGCCAAGCCGCTGCCATTGGGCACATCATCATGTTAGTCAAAACCACAGAACGTCGCATCGCAGGAGGCAATTTGCCATGACGTCATCCTTCTCATCTACAGCCGTGCAGGGCCAGAGAGTCCTCGTCACCGCTGGCGCCTCCGGGATCGGGCGCGCCATCGCCGATATCCTGGCCGAACACGGCGCCCGCGTGCATGTCTGCGACATTGGCGACGAACAGCTCGACGCTTACCGCAAGGTCCACGGTGCTGCCGCCGCGACTAAGGCCGATGTCTCCGATGAGGCGGATGTCAAACGAATGTTCGCGGCGGTGCGCGAGACGCTGGGCGGACTCGACATCCTCGTCAACAATGCAGGCATCGCGGGACCAACGGGCGGCGTCGAGGAAATAAGCCCGATCGATTGGCGACGGACGATCGACATTTGCCTCACAGGGCAATTCCTCTGCGCGCATGAGGCCGTGCCGATGATCAAGGCCGCCGGCGGCGGCTCGATCGTCAACCTTTCCTCGGCGGCGGGACGCTTTGGCTATGCCTACCGCACGCCTTATTCATCCGCGAAGTGGGGCGTGATCGGCCTGACCCAGAGCCTCGCCAAGGAGCTTGGTCCCGACAACATCCGCGTGAACGCCATTCTTCCCGGTGTTGTCGAGGGCCCACGCATGACCGGCGTTATCCGGGATCGTGCGGCTCAGATCGGTGTCTCCTATGAGGAGATGGAGAAGACCTACATCGAAAATATATCCCTGCGCCGCATGGTCACCGCTTCGGATGTCGCGGCGGCCGCGCTGTTCCTGGTTTCGCCTGCCGGTCGCAACATCTCGGGCCAGTCGCTCAGCGTTTGTGGAAATGTCGAACGTATCTGAGGGTCGGCACGGTTTGATCGAGGCGCGGTGAGGCGCCTGGCTCGGGGGGACTTGCCCGACTCGACGCAATTGTTCTATGGCGGCGTCAGCCACCCGGAGAGAGTCATGGCAGATACCTCGCCGAGTTACTGGCGGTTGCATTGCCCTGAATGCGGTTGCGGCAACCGTGAGTTCGGTCATCTCGCCCGCCCCGACGACGTCTTCTGCATCGTCTGTTTGGAATATGATGGCATTTATGTTCGTCTCGACCGGTGGGAAGAAAAAGAACCCGCTCAGGTGAACCGTCGCGGTGGCCTGGCCCTTGCCTGGGCCACGCTCCTGTTTACGGGCGCTCTAGCCGCGTTCTAAGCGTCGCCGCGACCGACGATGGCGCCGCCCGGATCAGACTTCTCTGGGCGTGCGGTGACCGGAGGTTGGGGCTTCAATGCGGCTTTGGCTCCCCCTGCTCCTGCTAGGCCCGATCGGCTGCGCGCGTCCGGCGCCGCTCATCTCCGTGCCGACGGATCACATGAAAACCGTATCGGTCATAGATCACGGCTGGCACACGGATGTGGCACTTCCGGCGGATGAGGCTGTTGGCGGCCTTGCGGTCTTTCGCACGATGTTCCCTAACGCGAAAACGCTCATGTTCGGCTTCGGAAAGCGCACCTTCATGATCGCCCCGGTGCATTCCGTGGCGGATCTGGTTATCGGTCCATTTCCGGGAGATGCCGCGGTTCAGGTAGACGCGGTGTCGGTCACGGCGGCGCAAGCCTTCCCAGATTTGCAAGTCGCGACGCTTCCGCTGTCCTCAGGCGGCGCGACCGCTTTGTCTGACTTCATCTGGCGGACCATCGCACACGACGCCGCGGGACAGCCGCTACTCATTGCCAAAGGCCCATGGCCTGGCAGCCTGTTCTTCGCATCCACGCACCGATACAACCTGCTCTATACCTGCAATAGCTGGACCGCTTCCGCCCTTCGGCATGGAGGAATTCCAATGCATCTGAGTGGATTATTCTTCGCCAGCCAGGTCATGAATCAGCTCCGCCGCCCCCCAGTCGGAAGCGACATCGCGAGCGCCTATGCAGCTTCGCGAAGTAATTGACGTCGTGTTATTTGCAGGGCGGCGCTGTACCGTTTGAGCAAACCGACCCCTGGCCGTTCGGCAAAACGATGTAGGTCGGACGAGACGGTGAGGAACCGCCTCCACTAGAGGAACTGCATGCCGCAACTGCGAAGGTCATTGCGAGAAGGGCTGATACCATCAGCCTGCCCCCTATCCGCGCCGGCTTTCGATGCGGCACCAGTCCAGCTTTTCTCGCAATCGACCTACCGAGCGTTCCGACGTATTGGGGCATGCGACGATCTAGCTCCAGGAGTACTCGATAGGCAAAGTGACGAGAACATCAAATAAATCGTTGTTAGCATGAATAGCTAAGGCAAATTTTCGACCACCGCAACCGGGTTCGGCGCGCTATTATCGACGACTTGGCTATTAAACTCGCGTTTTCCGTACAGGCGAACCCAACGTCCCGATGATCTCCTCACCATCCGCCCAGCCCAATTTGCTTCGGCGAATCATCCACATCGACATGGACGCCTTCTACGCCTCGGTTGAGCAGCGCGATAATCCGGAACTAAGGGGCGTGCCTCTGGCCGTCGGCGGATCGCGGGAGCGCGGAGTGGTCGCCGCCGCGAGTTACGAAGCGAGAAAATTCGGCGTGCGTTCGGCGATGGCCTCGGTGACCGCTCGGCGAAAATGTCCGGAACTGATCTTCGTGCCGCCGCGATTCGACGTCTACAAGTCGGTTTCGCAACAGGTTCATGCGATTTTCACCCGCTATACGGGCGTTATCCAGCCGCTCTCCCTGGACGAGGCCTATCTCGACGTTACGGCGCCGCTCATCGACCGCGGCTCGGCGACCGCGATTGCTGAGGAGATCCGGGCGGCCATCCGCGCGGAAACGGGCCTCACAGCCTCGGCCGGCGTCTCCTACAACAAGTTCCTGGCCAAGCTCGCTTCCGATCACCGCAAACCGGATGGGTTGTTTGTCATTACGCCCCGGATGGGACCGGGTTTCGTGGAAGATCTGCCGATCGGCAAGTTCCACGGCGTTGGCCCGGTCACGGCGGCCAGGATGAACGCCCTCGGCATCCAGACCGGGCGCGATCTTCGCCGCCAATCGAGAGCTTTCCTCTCGGTGCATTTCGGCAAGGCGGCCGATTATTACTATGGCGTTGCGCGCGGCCAGGATGACCGGCCAGTCGAGGCTGACCAGCCCCGCAAATCAGTCGGCGCCGAAACCACTTTCGCGCAGGACCTCAAGCGCTGGGAGGAGGTCGAGCCGGTCTTGCAGCCGGTTTTCGCCAAGGTCTGGGATACCTGCTCACGCGGCGGCCATGCCGGGCGAACCGTCACGGTGAAGGTCAAATACGCGGATTTCCAGCAAATCACGCGAAGCCGATCGGGTTTGTGGCCGATCGGGTCAGAGGAGGAGTTGGCGCGCCTCGGGTTGGATCTGCTGAGGCCCTGCTTCCCTCCGCGCCGCGGCATCCGGCTTCTCGGCGTCACGATTTCCAGTTTGGAGGCGCGCGAGCATCCACCCCAAGCGCAACTGGCGCTCCTCCTCGATTTGGCGCCTCGCGACGGCGGGGGATAGAGTGCCGCATTCGGAGGACGAGGTATCTCATGACGACCGATAGTGGCGCGCGTTCCGGCGACGGTTTGGATGCCGAGACCCTGCGGCGGATGCCGTATCAATACCCGCAGCCGAAGGAAGCACTCGCCGACATTGTCGTCGCCAACGCGATTCCCGAGGATGAGCGCATCTGGGTGCCCCAGGCGGAGAATGTCTGGTTTCGGCCGCTTTGTTTGAACGTCTCGTCCGGCTACTGGATGAACCTGCTGAAGGTCCGCAAGTCAGGCGTGCTGAGCCGTCACCGTCATCCGGGCCCCGTTCATGGCTTCGTCCTGAAAGGTCGTTGGCGCTATCTGGAACATGACTGGATCGCCACCGAAGGCTCCTATGTGTTCGAGCCGCCGGGCGAAACGCACACCCTGGTCGTCGATGAGGATGTCGAGGAGATGATCACCTATTTCCAGGTCAATGGCGTCATGTACTACGTCGATCCTTGGGGAAATCACACGGGCTACGAGGACGTCTTCACCAAACTCGATATGTGCCGCAAGCACTATCGCGAAGTCGGCCTCGGCGAGGATTATGTGACGCAATTCGTGCGTTGACCGGCTCGCGCCGGCTGGCCCTCAAGCCCGTTCAGTGCAGGCCGCATCAAGCGCTTCGACAAGCTGATCGACATGTTCGCGCGCGAAGACCAGCGGCGGGCGAATCTTCAGAACAGTTCCCCCTGGACCGCAGTTGCTGACAAGAACGCGGCGCTGCCGCATCGCATTGGCAACTCTCCGCGCCATGCTGCCCGCAGGCAAAGTCTCTCCCACCAGTTCGACACCGCAGTAAAGCCCGGCGCCCCGCACGTCGACGATGCACGCGTGTCGCGATTTCAGCGTGAGGATTTCTTCCCGCAGATAATCCCCGACCCGCCGCGCATTCTCGACCAGGCTTTCCCCCTGAACCACATCCAGCACCGCGATGCCGACAGCCGCGGAAACCGGATTGCCGCCGAAGGTATTGAAATAACCTTCCGCCGCGCCAAAGCCCTCCAACAATTCCGGCCGAGCCATGACACCCGCGACGGGATGCCCATCGCCCATCGGCTTCCCGAGCGTGAGAAGATCGGGCACAAGCCCGTAACGCGCGAAACCCCACATGCCGGTCCCGAGCCTGCCAAACCCTGACTGCACCTCATCGGCAATCAGCAGGCCGCCGGCCCGGTGAATGATATCGCCAGCACCTTGAATCAATTCTGCCGCTGGGAAAAAGATCCCGTCGCTGGAGAACGCGGAATCGAGTAGCAGCGCGGCGGGGCGCTTCCCGCCCGCGCAAAGCCGATCGACCTCCGCCTGCAACGCGCCCAGAAACTGCCGCGCACCAGCGCCATCATCATGAAACGTATTCGGCCGAGGAACCGCCGCATTGAACTCGCCGAGCACCGCTAGACCGCCTGCCGAGGTCGATAGCGCGGCAGTGGCGATCGTCGCGCCATGATAGGAGCAGTCGGTCACGATCACCCCATGGCCGCCGGTCGCGTGGCGCGCGATGCGGATAGCCAGATCGTTCGCCTCGCTGCCAGTGCAGGTGAACAGTGCGTGGCCGAGGTGCGGGGGCGCCGTCGCCAGCAGCCGCTCGGCATAGTCCAGAATCGTCTCATCGAGGTAGCGCGTATGAGTATTCAGTGTCGCGGCCTGCCGCGCCAGCGCCGCGACGACATGCGGGTGGCAATGGCCGACCGAAACGACGTTGTTGTAGGCGTCGAGATATCGCTCGCCCTCGGCATCAAACAGCCAGACACCTTCGCCCCGAACGAGATGCACCGGGCGATCGTAGAACAGCTCATAGGACGGACCAAGCAATCGCCGGCGACGAGCGATCAGGTTGGAGGAAGCATCATTCACCTGTGTCATCTCCGTTCCAATGCGGCGCGAAACATCCGCGTTGCCTGTGCGTTCGAAATACCCGCGATTGAGTCGAGAAAAGACCACAGATCCTCGTTGCCGCGCAGCACGTAATCGATCTTTTCCGGAAACCGTATCGCCTGCCAATTCGACAGGACCAAGGTCAGCGCCAGGCGGCAGCCGACCAGGATGAACAAGTTCTCGATCTCCTCGTCTTCCAGCTGCGTCACGCTGTCAAACCCTCGGGCGAAACGCGCCACGCCTTCGAGCGGATGCTCCCCCGGCGTCCAACGATAGGCGGCGGCCGTCGCGATGTCGCAGATGAGCGGCGCATGCAGCATATCGCCGAAATCGAGCGCCCCGGCGATGACGTCCGGGTCCTCGTCCACCACCACATTGGACAGGTTGAAGTCATTATGAACCACCTGTGCCCGAAACGCGGGAAGCCGAGGGAGCAGCTCTGCGGCGGCCTCATCCATGACCCGCTCGGCCAGATGCCGGCGGGACGGATCCCCGATGAGGCTGGTGCGGTCGCGCACCGCCGGAATTTGCCGAAGATCCCACAGCAACCCGTCACCGCCGGCCGCCGGATGGAAAAAGCCTCGCAGCGCCCGGTTCAGCCGAGCCAGGAAGGCGCCCAGCCGCACATCCTGGGTGGCCGAACGCGGCGCGTCCTTGAGCAGCGTGCCCGGCAGGAAAGTAAGGAGGCGCACGACCCGCCTAGGGCCATCACCCACTTCCAGGTCAAGCTCTTCCGCTCCGCCCAGACTCGGAATGACCGCGGGCACTGCCAGCGTCGGGTCGACCAGCGCGATATGGCGCAGCGCCGCCGTCTGGAAATTCGTCACCGAACGAGGTTCCGCCGGATGGGCGATCTTCAGCACGCTCTCGCGAAAGCCCTCAGCCTGGACGCGGAAATTATGATCGCGCTCGCTGACAAGCGGTTCGACATGCGCTGAAATGCCCCAATGCCGCCGGATAATCCGAACCGCTTCGGCATCGCTGACGGGCGGGGGGCCGTCGGACAGCACATCACCAACCGCGTCACTCATGAAGGCGCCTCACAATCTCAAGCAATTCAATGCCGCATGATGCACCATTCAAGGTCGCCAGAGGAAATCGTGGAGGGAGGCGCGCCGATTTGCTAGTTCGTTTGAATGATGTGCCCGACGGAAGGGTATTGTCCACCGCGAGGCAACCTATTGTTGACATTGCAGGCCCCCCGGTTCCAGCTAGGGCGCCGTTTGATTTCCAGCCGTTCCAAATCAAAAAGACTAGGCAATGTCCAGCATCCAGACCCTGACGCCCAACAACGCCCAAAACCTCAACGCGGCGAATTGGAGCTACAGCCAAGGAAGTGCGGCACTCCCTGCTGGCTTCCGCTACCTCATGGACGGCGGCCAGCCGGTCACGCTCTACAACGCGTCCACCGGTTTCTACGGCGCGGCACTCGTGGCATCGACGGGCCAGGTGATGGTCACCTTCGAGGGCACTAATTTCTTTACCGGCAGCGCGGAGTTTACCGCCGCCCAGGTGCTGGACGATGCCGCCATCACAGCCGGAATCGACGCGCCGTCTTACCAGACAGCTCTCAATTTCACGCAATCCGCGGTTACGGATGCCGAGGCGCAAGGCTACAACGCGAGCGACATCTATCTCGATGGTCATTCGCTGGGCGGCGCCGATGTCGAATATGTCGCGAGCCAGCTCGGGATTCCTGGAACCACCTTCGGCGCACCGGGAATCCCGGCGGGCGACATCCCCTCGGGCGCGACGCAAGACCTCACCAACTACGTGGAATACGGCGATCCGGTCGGCAACTACGCGCAAGGCGGCTACG
Source organism: Acidisoma sp. L85 (assembly GCF_009765865.1). GTDB lineage: Bacteria > Pseudomonadota > Alphaproteobacteria > Acetobacterales > Acetobacteraceae > Acidisoma. The sequence continues at coordinate 351,078 of NZ_LMUQ01000039.1, read as the reverse complement.
AAGGCAACATCGTCCAAAGTGACAATATCGTTCACTATGGAACGGTCGACTGGACCGGCTCCTACCTCGGCATCGTCCCTCTAACGACGGCCGCCGTCGCCTATGACGCGGGCGATTATTCAGCCGCCATCGCCGCGCTGGCTGTCGCTCTCCCATTCCACCTCCTCGGCACCTACGCGGAGAGCCTGGGCGTTCCGCCTCTCGCCAATGGCGATCTTTCCTCAGGCGCTCTGGGCGACGGAGAAGCCGCGGCAGCCGCGATTTTTTCCAGCCTGTTCAAAAGCGGCGCGGCCGGGACGTCTGGCACCAGCCCTGGGGCGACCAACAACTCGCAGACGCTCAGCCAGACCGGCAGCGCCGCCACAAGCTCCGGAGACGTTTTCGGCGGTGACTCTGGTGCCACGATCACCGGCGGCGCCGCCCCGCTCCACTTCGTGGGCGGCACTGGCGCGGTCTCGGTTATGGGCGGCTCGGGCAATACGACGATGTTCGGCGCGACCAGCGACGCGAATTCGGTCCTTATCGGGGGATCGGGCAACAATACCCTGGTTGGCGGGATGGGCGCATCGACTTTGATCGGTGGCACGGGCAATGCGCTGGAATTCACCGACGGCGCCGGTCCAGCGCTCCTCGTCGGCGCGGCTGGCGCCTCGGCGATCAATGGTACGGGCGGCAGCGGCGCTGAAACCGTTCAAGTCGTCGGCGGCAAAACCGTGGTCGCGCTGAACGGGGCGGCGGATACCGTGGTCGGTGGCGCCGGTGCCGCGACCGTCGTCGGCGGGGCAGGGACGGATGTCTACGGCTTCATCAAGGGCCACGCGGGCGGCACCGAGCTAATCGGCGGCCTCAAGAGCACCGACACCATCGTCTTCGGCGGTTACGGCAGTGGGCCGATCGTTTCCGAAGCGGTTCAGAATGGTTCGGATGTCATCGCTCTGAATGACGGCACGGTCGTGACGCTTGAAGGGCTCGACCACAAGGTCTTCAACGGCGTCGCTTGAGGCGGTCCGCGGCCCGAATTGCGCCGTCGCAGCGCGCGAAGCGGCCTAGCCTTTCGCGCCCGCGATGCGGGCTTCGACCTCTTCCGGGGGAAGGCCGTAGCAGTCGGAGAGGATCGGTCGCAGCTCCGCCTCCGTATAGCCATGGGGGTCGCAGTCACGGCCCTGCGCTCGTTTCAGCTTCGCCGTCGCGGGATCAACCAACACTACCGCGTAGTGGCCATCTGCGACGGGGACAACGGTCACCGTCAGTCCGCCCATTTTGCTCGCTCCTGGCCTTTGAGGCATGAGGCTGCGGCGTCGGTCTCCGCCTCTCCCGCTACGGCGAAAGGACTCGGATCTTGCCGTCGCTTGTTGGGTATCCCGCCTGGGAGAGGCGAGCCTAGCTAGCCATTGGTCTATCCTGCGTGGCTAAAAGGCCCATCGCGCCGCGCCGGACCTTCGGGAAGCGGCCACACGTCAATCGAGCCTTGTCGCGCGGATGATGCTGCCGCCGGAGGGCAGAATGATCCGCTCTATCTCTCCGCATCCGGCCGCGGTCAGCCAGGCCGCATGCTCGGCCACGGTATGGGAGGCGCCGGCCGGGTAGATGTTCATGAAGGTCACATTCAGGAACACGGCCAGCGGCGGCCCGATCCGGTCGTCGTCGAGAATCCCGCCGCCCAGGATGAAGATCGAGCCGCCTGGCCGTATCGCCGATGCGGCATTCGCGATGGCCCCCGCCGCATCGGAGGGTGACAGCACCTGAAGCAAAGCGCGCAACACCGCCGCATCGAATGTTCCGTGTGGCGGGACCGCGAGAATGTCACCCTGCTCGACCGTCACCGCATCGCCGCCGGGTGTTGTCGCCAGAATACCGGCGGCGAGTGCCGCATTGCGCGGCAGTTCGAAAAGCGTCCCGTGCAACGCCGGATTGGCCTCGCGCAGCGCGATCAGCAGACCGCCCGAGCCACCGCCGATGTCGATGAGCGACCGATATCCGGAAAAGTCGAAGCGCCGGGCGAGGTCGCGGCCGGAGGCGATTGCGAAGGAATGCATCCCCCGCAGCATCGCCTTCATTTCCTCATCGGACGACGCGGCGAAGTCGTGCAGCGCCAACGGGGCGCCAGTGCGGATCGACTGAGCCGTGTGAAGGTCAGCACGCCAAAGCTGGGCCAGCAAGTCATGCGTGTCACCCAGGAAGCCTTCGCGCCCTCTCACCAGAAACGCTGCCGCCTCCGGCACATTGCCGAATTCGCTCCCGTGCCGGTCCAACAGGCCGGCGACGACCAGTGCATAGAGCAGACGTGATAGCCGATCCTCGGCGACCCCCAAGTCCGCGGCGAGGTCGCCGGCGCTACGGGGTCTTTCGGCGAGGCGAGTGAAAATATCGAGCTGCATCCCCGCCAGCAGGGCAAAGGCTGCCGGCACGCTGGCCTGCAAGCGCTCGATCGTCTCCGGCGTCTTGGGGGTGTTTTCGTGCATGCCAATGCCTCTCGATGACGCAAGCGGAGGCTAGCAGATGCACCGGCGCGAGTCGTTCCGCAACCGGCGTGGCAGCCAGCAAAGCTCCCGTCCGACAGAGGCGCGGTTTTTGAACCCTATTGTCGTTTTCGGCATCGATCCTAGAAAACCTGCCGTCATTCACTGCTGCTGCGACAGGTATCGTCCTCGCTTTTCCGCTTGTACCACTGCAATATGGCCGAAAGCGCGAGAAGAATTTGATGTTCCGGAGGATTATGATGGCCTTTCCCCGGCTTCCGAGCCTGGCAGTTGTGCTTGCCTTCGGCCTCGCGTTTGCAGGAAACGGCGGATCCTCGGTGCAGGCCGCGCCGGTGGTCGATGAGGCGACCGCCGCCCATCGCAGCGCCGACTCATTTCCCCAGGCGGATGAGGATTACTTCAGGGATATGGACGGTGGGCTCGCTTTGAGCCCGGCGGCGATCCGTGGCCGAAACATGTGGAATGTCTGGACCGGCGGCAATGATCGGTTCTGGACCGGCCTTACCGCTGAGACCTTCGGGGCTTTCGACCTGCTGAAGATCGTGACATCGCATCCCGGGCAACACACCGACCGCGACGGGCGCTGGCGCTATCTCGGTTTGATCAACGAGCCATGTTTCGACAAGGCAACCGGCCCGGATCCCAAGCGTTACGGATTGTGGCTTGATACCCGCAACACTGCTTGTCCGCCCGATCCCTTCGCCAACGCGCAGAAATATCCCGGCGTCGCGATCGGCGCACGCGGTAAGACCGTGCCGGTCGGCTCGTATTTCGGCGAATCCTCCGGCGTCATCGGCCTGCGCCTCTTCCCAAACCCCGCCTTCGACGAAGCGGCCCGCAAGCGTTGGGACCCCGAGCGCTACTACACGGATCCCACCTACTATAACGACAAGAGCCTGATCCGCCCCTATCGCGTCGGCATGTCCTGCGGCTTCTGCCATATCGGGCCGAGCCCGATCAATCCGCCGGCTGATCCCGCCCATCCCGAATGGAAGAATCTAAGCTCGACCGTCGGCGCGCAATATATGTGGGTCGATCGCCTGTTCGTTTATTCCGCCCAGCCCAACAACTTCATGTATCAGCTCGTGCATACCTACCGCCCCGGCAGCATGGACACCTCGCTGGTCTCGACGGACAATATCAACAATCCGCGCACGATGAACGCGATTTACAACCTCAGCGATCGGCTGAACTTCGCTTTGCGCTTCGGGAAGGAGACGCTTGCGGGCGGCGAGCGGAACAACAAGCAGCTCAATGACTATATCAAAAGCGGCCCGCTCACGGCCTTCTACACACCGCCAAAGACCGTCTGGACGCCGCGCGTTTTGAAGGACGGCTCCGATTCTGTGGGCGTCCTCGGTGCGCTCAACCGCGTCTATCTGAATATCGGATTGTTCAGCGAGGAGTGGCTGCGGCACTTCAACCCGGTCGTGGGCGGCAAGCCCATCACGCCGATCCAAATCGCCGTGGCCGAGCGCAACTCCGCCTATTGGCGCGCCACCGAAGCCGCCACGCCCGACACCGCGGAGTTCTTCCTGGAAGCCGCGAAACCGGATCATCTTTCCGCGGCACCAGGCGGCGCCAGCTACCTCACCGCAAGCGCCGCGCAGCTCGACCAGGGCAAAACCGTTTTCGCGCAGACCTGCGCGCGATGCCACTCAAGCAAACAACCGCAACAGATACCGGCCTTCAACCCAAGTGGCTGCGCCGGCCCCGGCTATCTTACGTGCTGGAACAAGTATTGGAGCTGGACGAAGACGGAGGAATACAAAGCCCAGATGCGGGCAATCGTCCATGCCCCCGACTTCCTCGACGGCAACTACCTCTCGACCGACCTCCGTGTGCCCGTCACGCTTTTGCAGACCAACGCTTGCAGCCCGCTCGCGACGAATGCACTCGCCGGCAATATCTGGGACAACTTTTCCTCGCAGAGCTACAAGACGTTGCCATCCGTCGGTTCGGTCACGGTCTACGATCCGTTCACGGGTGCCCCAAGCTCCTACAAGATGCCCGCCGGCGGCCGAGGCTACACGCGGCCGCCTTCGCTGGTCAGCGTCTGGTCGACCGCGCCGTTCCTGCTCAACAACAGCATCGGCCCCTTCAGCGAGGATCCTTCCGTCAAGTCGCGCATGACCGTGTTCCAAGCGTCGATCGAGCAGCTTCTCTGGCCTGTGCGGCGAGCCAAAGATGCCGTCCTTGGGGACAAAGTGCCCGGCGTCATCGATCGCACCACGGCGCGGAGCTGGATCTTCATTCCCGCCGGTTTTCAGCCCGCCTTGCTCAAGCCGCTGCGAGACTCGTTCCACCACTTGCTGCCGGGCCTGATCAACCCACAGGGCGACATCACCCTTGGCCCCATCCCGGCGGGCGTGCCCATCGATCTTCTTGCCAATCTCCAGCCGCTGCCCGAGAGCAGCAATCCCATCACCATCGCCGATCACAGCGCCAAACTCGTGAATCTGTTGCTGCGGCTTCAGATCGATCTCGCGAACCTGCCGAAAGGTTCGACGGACGAGCAGGCCCGCGCGCAATTCGCCGATCTCGCCAAGCCGCTCCTCAGCCTCAGCAAATGCCCCGACTTCGTCGTCAATCGCGGCCACTACTTCGGAACCAGCCTAGGTGACGAGCCCGGCCTCAGCGATGCCGACAAGAACGCACTGATCGCCTTCCTGAAGACCTTCTGAGCGCCATGCCGGATGAGGCGACCTGCGATTATATCGTCGTCGGTTCCGGCGCCGGCGGCGGCACGGTCGCCGCACGTCTCGCGGAGTTCGGCGCGCATGTCGTTCTCCTCGAAGCCGGCGGCGACCCGAGGGACGCGGCGCCCCGCATGCCGTCCGATTATGACGTTCCGGCCTTCCATCCCTTCGCCGCCGAAAACCCAGCCATGGCCTGGGACTTCTTCGTTCGCCACTACGCCGATGATGCGCTCCAGCGCGCCGACCCAAAATGCCAGCCAGAGGGCATCTACTATCCGCGCGCCGGCACGCTAGGCGGCTGCACGGCTCATAACGCGATGATCTTCGTCTACCCCGACGACGCCGACTGGAATGCCATCGCCGCCCTCACGGCCGACCCCTCCTGGCGCGCCGAGCACATGCGGGGTTACGCGCATCGCCTGGAAGCCTGCCACCATCGCCCCTTCTGGCGGTTTCTCGCCCGTCTCGGCCTCGACGCCACCGGTCATGGCTGGGACGGCTGGCTGCCGGTCGAACGCTCGAAACCCAACGAGGTCTTCCACGATCGCGCCCTCATGGAGACGGTGCTCGGCAGCGCGCTCGCTGCCCTGCGTGGCCCGCGCTTCCTCGACCGCCTCTGGCGCCTCTTCGAGAGCCAGGCCGATCCGAATGACCGCCGCACCCTGCACAAGGCGCGCGACGGCCTCTGCTATACGCCGCTCTCCACCCAGGGCCACCATCGCTTCGGCACCCGCGAACGCGTGTTGCGGGCCCAGGCGCGACGCCCCGATCGCCTCCACATCGAACTCCACGCCCTCGCGACGCAAGTACTGCTGGAGGAGGGCCGCGCCACCGGCGTCACCTACCTCAAAGGCGAGCGCCTCTATGGCGCCCATCCCACGCCCTCAACCGCGCCCGGTGAACAGTGCACCATCCGCGCGCGCCACGGCGTCATCCTCGCGGGCGGCGCCTTCAACACGCCACAACTCCTCATGCTGTCCGGTATCGGCGCGCCCGAGGAACTGGCACCTCATGGCATCCCGCTGCAGCTCGCCCGCCCCGGGGTCGGCCGCAATCTGCAGGACCGCTACGAAATCTCGGTCGTCAACCGCATGGCCGAGCCATGGTGCGTCCTCGCCGGCGCGCGTTTCGAGGCGGGCGATCCGCTCTACCGCGAATGGACCCAAGGCGGCCGAGGCATGTATGGCTCCAACGGCGCCGCGCTCGCTCTGTCCCGCCGCTCCGAACCGCACGTGACCGCCCCGGATCTCTTCTGCATGGGCCTGGTCGCGCGCTTTACCGGGTACTATCCGGGCTATGCCCAAGACCTCGCCAAACACCACGACTGCCTGAGCTGGGTCCTCCTCAAAGCCCATACCGCCAACCGCACCGGCACGGTCCGGCTACGCTCCGCCAATCCCCGCGACACACCCCTCGTGGAATTCAACTACTTCGACGAGCGCAGCGATCCCGGCGGCCACGATCTCAACGCGGTCGTCTCCGGCATCCGCCTCGCCCGAAAGATGACCGAGGGAATGCGCGCTGCTGGACTGGTCGCCGAGGAAGAACTCCCCGGCCCGCGACTGCAATCCGACGAAGACCTCGCCCAATACGTTCGAGACAATGCCTGGGGCCACCACGCCTCCTGCTCCTGCCCAATCGGTGCGCCGGAAGACGGCGGCGTCCTGGGCGCGGATTTCGCGGTCCATGGCCTGCGCGGTCTGCGCGTCGTGGACGCCTCGGTTTTTCCCCGTATCCCCGGCTTCTTCATCGCCAGCGCCATCTACATGATCGCCGAAAAGGCCGCCGAGGTGATCTGGCAGCAGGATCAGAAACAATGATCGCGCAACGCCTCCACGCCGCCGCGGTCAGCCTTCTGCATGCCGAGCGCCGCATCGATCCCTTCATCCGACCCGCGCTCGACAGCCTGTTCCGCCCCTGGCTCGCCGCCTTGACCCAATCGCTCATCAACCGCACGCGCATGCCCGAGCCCGACGAGCCCGCGCGCGAAACTCCACTGCCCGACGAGGCCGCCATCGCCGCCTCCATCATCGCCACGATGGCCGCCTATATGCGATCGATGTACGCGCCCGGCGGCTTCCAGCGCGCCGGCAATACCAAAACCCACGCCGTGTTGCGCGGCCGCTTCATCGTCTCGCCAGATCTTCCGCCCGCCCTGCGCCACGGCCTCTTCGCGGAGCCGGGCGACTACCCCGCCTGGATCCGCTTCGCGGGGCCAGGACCGGACAGTCCGCCGGATATCGAGGATATCGGCGTCCTCAGTTTCGGCATCAAAGTCATGGGCGTTCCTGGCGAGAAACTGCTCGCCGACGAGCGTTTCACTCAGGACTTCACCGGCATCAGCACACCGACCTTCACCACGCCGAATGTCCGAGAGAACGCCAAGCTGCAACGCGCCATAGCACGCCGCTTGCCGCTGTTTTATTTCCTCGACCCGCGTGACCCCCATCTGTTCGACGCCATCATGCAGGGCCTCTGGGCCCGCACGCAGACGAGTCCGCTGGAAACGCCATATTGGAGCTGCGTGCCGTATCTCCTCGGCGAGGGCCAGGCGATGCGCTACTCGCTCGTCCCGGTGAATGCGCCACACAGCAAAGTGCCGCGTCTCCCGTTACGTCCGCCCGACAACTACCTGCGCGAGGCCATGGTCGCGACTCTCGCTGAACGCGACGCCACCTTCGACTTCCGCATCCAACGCCAGACCGTCCCGAGCCGCATGCCGATCGAGTGTGCCTCCGTCATCTGGCCGGAACGCTTGTCGCCATCGATTCCGGTGGCACGGCTCATTCTGCCGCGCCAAATCTTCGACAGCGCGGCGCAGTTGGGGTTTGCGAGTAGTCTTTCGTTTAATCCTTGGCACGCGCTGCCCGCACACCGGCCTCTCGGCAACCAGAACCGCGCGCGGTTGGTGATCTACGAGGAGTTGTCGCGATTGCGGCAGGAGATGAACGCGACGCCGCATGTGGAGCCTACGGGGGATGAGGTCTTTGGGTGAGGGGATGCGGCTGAGGGTGTGGTGACTTTGATGCGCGATTGTGTACGGCGCGGGTTCCCCTCCCTGGAAGGGAGGGGTTAGGGGTGGGTTACGGAGGGCGGCGGACGGAGAGACTTATCTACTCACCTGGAAGTTAGCTGCCAGGGCCGCTCGCCAGGCCCTATGACCAAAACCTACCAAGTCATCTTGCAACTGGCGCCGATGGCGAATTGACCTGATCTGACCCATCATTAGGTTAGTGCGCTATCTTCACGTTATGGGCCATAAGCCGAGAGCTCCTCCCACCGTTTGTCGTCGGCAATCTGCTTGACGAGGTAACTGACCCACGCTTGGGAATAGGTATACGATTTATACGGCGGATGATAACAGCAGTAGTCCTTGTTAGTAGCTGCGGGATCTGCCGCTCCCGTTTTGGGACGAGCACTATACATTTTCCAAGCCCGTTGGTGCTTGTCGCCCGCTAGCGCGGGCGACGAGCTTGACAACTTCGTTAGGTTTCAGTGGCCAGATATCTTCGGCCGGCTTGTATTTGATCAGAACATTCTGGATTTCCTTTCCTTCAGCGGAATCTGGCTGGACGAATTGGAAATGTGCCTTAGTCTTCGAGGCATTCGTAAGTGTGTAGACAACCCTAAACTGATACTCGAGATTGTCCGCGTCGCCCTCGCCCAGCTTAGCAGCTAGACTAGCATCTAGCGCGGCGATGTGCTCGGGCAGTTCCTGCGCCTGAAGCTTTGCGATTTCCTCCGTGGACAGTTTGGCAAACTGAAGTGAAAAACCGAGCTCGCGACCGAGGGTAAGCCGGTGGCCGAACAGGTCAGTCAGTGTCTTTTCGAAATTAAGGCATGTTGATTGAAAGAGAGGTAGCCACTCCAGATCGAACGACCCGATAGTTCGGTGCTCGACCACATCTCGGATCTCCTTGATTGCCAGAAGATTCTGCTTACAGCCCTTGGAAATGGGACAATCATGTCGGTCAATCATTTGCGAGAGTAGCAGGCTGAAGCCGTCTCTATTGACAATCGTAACGCCGTTGGATTCATAATGCTCATGCAATAGGTAAGTCCAGGCGACATTTGCGAGCATCGAGAAGACCCCGGCTTTGAAGGCGATACGCGGCGTATTGAACAGTTCGACTGCCAGGATCATCGCCTCCCGTGCGCGGACCAGCCGTTCGTTGTCAATGGGACAAAGGCCCGTCACGTGATCGAAGACGAGCTTCTTATGCTGGAAGGCTTCGACTTGCTGCCTGGTTGCCGGGGCGATCGAGGCATTGGCCTTGATCCCGGAAATTCGACCGGAGTTAATTGAAGCTGTCCGCCCGGTGTTGATGAGCGCTTGAACATCTTGATTGCGCCAACCGTCGTCAAGCAATGCCTTGACTACGGCTTTCTCGAGGGGCGTAAGTGAGACCTTTGTTGATTTTCTGGCCATCGGGAAACGCTATCATGAAGGTGTCATGCCATCCAGTTTTTGATCCCGGCTAAGCTCACACTACTACCCCGCCAAATACCGCAGCGCCCGCACCCCCGGAAGAAAGAAATACCCACCCCCGCGCACCGTCACAAAACGCGGCAGCGCGGCGACACGCTTCGCCACCCCACCACCCTGCGGCATACTAAACTCATCGGTCGCAGCGCCCGTCATCAGCGGCGCGCGATTGCCCGTCAGCGGATCCGCCTCACCGGTGAGGCCACCAAACGTGGTCCCCTGCAGCCAAGCATTCTGCACGAACTCGAATTGCCGGCTGATATTCGCGTTCAGGCAAAGAAAATGGATGCCGGCCGGCGGATGCTCGACCGAGGCCTGCGCCTCGCGGATCGAGAGGAGGCGCCCATATTCTCGGCCTCGGCGCAGCAGTCGATGGAAGCGGCTCGGCGCGATGCGATCGGCATCGGTATCCGCCGCGAAGCCCAGCGTGCAGAGCAGCTGACCCACCAGCCCGGTGCGGCCCTCCGCCATATCCCCGTTACGCGGATTGGCCCGCCGCACATGCGCGCCGATGGGACAAGCGAGCCTCTGCGGATCCCGCGTATAGGTGAACTGGTTGCGCACCCTGTCACCCGCATCCTCGCCGACCCCCGGAATCCTCTGAGGCTGCAACGGCACAAGTGGCGACCCATCGAGACGCCGCCCAACAACCGCTTCAGCCAGCGGAATCGGATTCGCCGGGGCCGCCGCGCTCATCGTGCGCCAGAAACCCGGCACATCCTGCTCCAACTGCCGCAGCACCAGATAGGTCCCGTTGCGCCCCGAATCATAGGCATTCGGCCGATCGGCGGCCCGAGGCAGCAAGGCCGCCGCCCGCTCATCCTGCGCGCCATCGACAATTGGCCGCTCGGTAAGCCGCCCATATTCATTGCGATACCCCAGCACGAACTCGCCGGCCGCGATGAGATTGCCGTAGTCCAGATCAGCGGCGCTTCCCGGTGCGCGTTCGCCATTCCAGTCAATACTTGGCTGGCTGACGCCATCGAGAAAGCCGAAAGGCTCGTGGCCTTTCATGTCCGACGTCTCGAGGCTCGTCAGCACATCGAAACCCGCTCCGATCGACCCCACGACCTCCTCGCGAAACACCGCCAAAGCGCCCGGCTGCGCATAGAGCATGACAAGCGCATGCGGCTCTCGCTCGGCCCAGCCCCAATCCCAATGCTCGGGCGCGTCCGGCCCGACATCGCCAAGCCGCCGGCTGCGCGCCGCATCCCCCGCCATGCCCGCGACGAACTCCGCGGAAAACCCGTCGATCACCTTCGGGTCAGTCCCGAGCGCCCGCATCCCCGCCGCCGTCAGCGCGACTTGCAGAACTGTCTCTTGCTTGGTGTCCAAATCCGCCATGCTCGTCACATGGACCCGCGCAAGCCAAGCCCGCGCCGCCACGACATCCGCCACCCGCAACAACAGGAAACACGCTTCGGTGAGCGGCCCGAAGCCAGATCGCAGCAAGGCCTGCACATCATCGCGCTCAGTGACATCGCCGGGCACGGTCAGATCAGCGCCAGCCATGCCCGAGCCTCCTCGTCACTCATGGCGCTGCGCTCGAAACCCTCGCGAATGCGGGTATTGCGGTCGAGATCGGATGTGGTGAGGCCAGGATAGGCTTTGTACCAAACCTCGGTCGGCAATTGATGGCGACGAAGGTAATTCTTGAATCCCTGCTCATCCTCCGCTCCGCCCAGAATGAGGAACCGTGTTCGCGGATAGCCAATCCCATTGCTGAAGACGAGGTTCAGTCCATAGGCAACCTTGTTGATGAAATCATCCATGTAGCTGTCCAGGCTGCCGTCATAATTACTCAGAAACAGCAACCGCCTTCGGTCATCGAAAAACACCCAACGCGCGAAATGTATGGTGCCCACGCGAGCCAACCGCCCGCGCGTATAGATCAACTGGGTCGTGAGATTGACCACCCAAAGCAGCACAACCAGAGTCCAGAGCCGGAACCGCCCAGGCTTGACGTTGCCAAAAGCGCTGAACTGGTTGGTAACGTCATAGTCTTCCCGCAGCGCAAGCTCCGCGACATGCGCGGGCGTCGGCCGTGGCGCTATGACAGCGTCACGGGTCTCCCGCCGCCGCAAAATCGCCAGGAACGGAATCGCGATGAGCAACCCAACGGGAATGGCGATCAGAAATGCCAGCACGCCCAAACCCGCCCGGCCAAGCTGAGCCAATCGCCAGGCCAAAGGCGTCGGAGGGCGAGGCGAAGGCAGCGGCCCATGCCGCGCGACCTCCGCGATCAGCGTGTTGCGCAGCGCGATCGCCGGTTGCGGTCCCGCCTCGACAGGCAGTGCCGCCCTCAGCGCTGCATGCAACGCCGCCTCCTGACACACATCAAGAACCGTGCGCCCGACCCAATTCACATACTGCGTCGCCGGAGAAACCGAATGCGAATGCATCCACTGCCGCAAATCGGTCGTCGGCGCGAAATCCGTGCAATGCGCGAAGATCCGCCGCAATCCCGGAGCGGCATCTCTCGCGAAAGCCTCGACCATCTCTCGCCCATCACCGTCGCAGTCGCCCAGAAACACCAGCCAGATCGGCGCATCGGGAAACGCCACGCCATAAGCGGTGAGATCGCCGAGCGTCTGGTCCTCCAGGATAACAAACCGCGCGAAGTGCAGCCGGTCGAAAGCGCCAAAGGTCACCAGCGTATTGTCCGGATCGGCGAAACCCGGCCGCAGGTTCATGGTCTCCAGCAAAACCCGCAAGCCCGGAACCTCAACGGGGAGGACCGAGGCCGCGACCATGAAATTCCCTTGCGGGGTCATCTGCCTGCCGACTTTAGGTCAGAAACGCAAAGCGAAGTCGATCAGCCGCGTCTTGTCCCAATAGACGATGCCCAGATAGGACCCAGGCGAGATCAGCCTGATCTCATCACGGACCCAATGCGCCACCATCGATGTCTCCGAATAATCGAGGACGATGCATTCCTTCCCATCCAGCCAACTCGCCTGCTTGTAAACACGTGCGACAATCGCGTTCAGGCCGAACGGCAGGATGCGATTCTTCAGAAGCCCAGCCTTAGCGTCAAAGACTTTGCCCTGCCACGCGAAATGATTGACGAACGCCGCGATTTCGCGGGTGAACACCGTGCCCGGCGCGATGATCGCGGTGCCGTCGCCCTCGCCATCCGGAATCGGTCCAGCCTCTAGCGAGCTGAACAGCGCATCGAGTTCCGCTTGCGACATGCGGAGCAGTTGATCGACGTCATACGCCATCGTCTCGCCTCTCTTACAGGGAGCCATCACATGGTCCACGCGAGTGCGGCCAAATTTGTTGCACGCAATGATAGTCTTTATAGATCGGATCCGCTAGTCTCGCATTGCGCCTTCTCAATTCACGCCGACGCCGCACGAGCGACGGAGCATCGGGGCGTTGGCCGCCGACCATCGCCTAACTCGCATGAGAGGGCCTTCCGATGCCTAACACCTCCGAAGATCCGAGCAACGCCGGACGTGGTGTCGGAGAAGTTATCTGTGACGAACTTAAGCGACTCTTCCCAGGGATCGAGACACCGACGCCGCCTCCTACAATTGGACTAGGTGAGGATCGAACCACTAAACAAGCGAGATGGGACGAGTTCGAACGAACCACACAATCGACGATTGACAATCTGCCTGAACCTCTCTCCGCACTTTGCCTATCGGGCGGCGGAATTCGCAGTGCGGCCTTCGCCCTCGGCGCGTTGCAGGCGCTGGCACGCTGCGGCGCCTTGGAACATTTCCATTATCTTTCGACCGTGTCAGGCGGCGGCTATATAGGTGGCTGGCTGACCGCCTGGCGGCATCACGCGAAAAGCGATGCCAAGGTCTTCGCCGGCCTCGATCAACTGCGCCGGACCGGCCAGGAAGCCGCCGAGATCGCCGGAATCAGGGCCGACAGCAATTACCTGACCCCAAGGCTGGGGCTGCTTTCGCCCGACACTTGGGCCGTCGTGGCGCTTACTGTGCGGAACCTCGTTCTCAACTGGCTGGTCTTCGGGCCGCTTTTCCTGGGCTTGTTGTTCATCCCGCTATTCTCTGACGCACTGCTCGTCTCGCTCCGTGCCAAATACTGTCCCGCGCCCCATTGCCTGCAACCGCCGCCGCTTGGTGTACTCTTTGCCTGGATCGGCGCCGCTTTCGCCCTCTTCGCGTCGATCGTCGCTTTCGTGGGTAGGCTCCGCATGACTAACAAATGGTTGACGACCGGCCGCTTCATCCGTCTCGCTTTGATACCTGCCACGATCGCGAGTGCTTGCTTCACCTTGGCCGCCGCCGTCGGCGTCAACGCGGGCCCGGGCTCAGGCGTCATCGACTGGCGATGGATCCTCGGAGGCGCCGCGCTCTATGTCGTCGCTTGGATGGCCGCGCGCCTGATTGTCTTCTTCCACCAGAAAACGACGGCTGGATGCGCCGCACTCGAACTTCTGGCCGCCGCGCTGACGGGCGCCGTCGTCGGCGCCATTCTCCTGGTCGGGGTCGATTTCGCCACGCTGGTGGACAGCAAAGGCCTGGTCGTCTTCGGCGTGTTGTGGACGCTGATGTCCATCCTCGTCGGTGATATCGTCTATGTCGCTGTGTCGAGCTTTCTGCCGCGCAGTGACATGGACCGGGAGTGGCTCGCCCGGGCAAGCGGCCTTTGTATGGCCACGGCCATCAGCTGGAGCATCATTGCCGGCATTGATCTTCACGGACCCTGGTTGTTGAAGTGGAGCCTGTACTCCGCTTGGACCTTATTCGGCACGGTCACTATCACCGGCGCCTTCGGCTTCATCACGCTAATCATCGGCTCCAGCGGTAAAACAGCCGCATTGCCCGGACAGGCGAAATCGGGGCTGCTCTCCCTCAACAACCTGGTCACCGTCGCGAGCGTCGTCTTCGCGATCTGCCTTGTGGCGGTCCTGTCGGCGATCGATGCGAAGCTCCGTGATGTGCTGACCGACGTCTTCAAGGTGAAAAACGCGCCCTGGATGAAGCTTCTGCCGCTGAATGGCGCGGGCCTGGTCGAACTGGGAACCGCAACTATTCTCATCGCGGTCGCTTTCGGCGCGTCCTGTCTCGTCAATATCAACCGCTTCACGCTGCACGGCATCTATCGCAACCGGCTGGTGCGCGCCTTTCTCGGTTCCGCGCGGGCCGGAGCGGGCAAACCACGAAGCCCGGATCCTTTCACCAGCTTCGACAGCGACGACAATCCGCGCATGTTCGAGGTCCGGCCTGAGCCTAAGGACAGCGCACGCCTCTTGCACGTCATCAACATGACTCTCAATGTGGTCTCCACGAAAAAGCTTGCCTGGCAGGAGCGTAAGGCCGAGGTCTTCACGGTCACCGATATGGCTTGCGGCAACCCCATCGTCGGCTATCGGCGGACGGAGCATTATGGCGGCCGCCACGGACTTTCGCTCGGCACTGCAATGGCAGTGTCGGGTGCCGCCGTCAGTCCGAATATGGGCTATCACTCCTCGGCTATCGTGAGTTTCCTTCTGATGCTTTTCAACGTCCGCCTTGGCTGGTGGCTCGGCAATCCCGCGCGCGCGCAATACCGTAAGAAGGGGCCGCAGCCTGGCCTCGTTCCGGCATTGATGGAGCTGGCAGGTGCCACGACCGACGATCGCAAATGGATCTATCTATCCGATGGCGGGCATTTTGAGAACCTCGGTCTCTATGAGATGGTGCGGCGGCGCTGCCGCTTCATCGTCGTAAGTGATGCGGGTGCGGATGCCGAAGGCGCCTTCGAGGATTTCGGCAATGCCGTGCGCAAGATTTTCATCGATCAAGGCGTGGGGATAGAGTTCGAGAGATTCGAAATTCATCCGCGGCAAGAACCTCCGGCGGCCGGAGCCTATTGCGCAATCGGTACGATCACTTATCCCGGATCGTCGAAACTTGGTTGGCTGCTCTACATCAAGCCCGGCTATCATGGCGATGAGCGGCTCGATATCCGCAGCTACGCGATGGCTCATCGGGACTTTCCGCATGAGAGCACGCTCGACCAGTGGTATTCCGAATCGCAGTTCGAGGCCTATCGGGCGCTTGGCGCGCATGTGCTCGAAACGATCTGCAATGGCGGCGCTATTGACCTGACGAAACCGATCCACAAGGTCAGCAGCTTGCAGGAACTTCGTTTGCGCGCGAACCGCTATATGGAGCGCCAGACTGGGATGGGCGGCTAGAGAGTGAGCCGATACGTCATATAGGTCTGGTCGGTCTTATGGCTGAGCATGACGGTGATCGGCCCGGTGTCTTAGAGACTATTGAAACGCACAAGTGTGAGTGGCTGGATCAAGCCTGCTCGGGTCCGGATCGCGCAATCTTCTCTCTCGGGGCAAGGGAGCGGGATGATCGCTACGCCTTGGGCTACGCGCTGCCACTAGACTTCATGTTGTTGCAAGCGATGTGGCGGCGTCCGTTAAACATTTCGAAAACAATAACCAAGCAGTTTGCTCCCTCTGAAATTTTGGGAGTGTTCATCATGGCCTTAGTACCCGTCCATTCGCCTCCCACGCGCGCTCCCTCTATGACCCAGGGAGACCCGGGCCGCTTCGAGCGCCTTGTAGGCGATCGCAAGGACGGGGCGCGCCCCAGAAATCAGCTTCCGCACAAGAATATTTGGAATTGCAAGAACAAGATTTGTTTTATGCGATCCCGGGATGATGGCGTTCCCGGCGTTATCTTCTCCAAATCTGACTACATGGTGGACTCAGTAACGAGGAGTGCGTACGACTTTGCGGGGGCGGCTATGAACGCTACCAGGGGAGCTATCGACTTTTTCAATCCTTACAGCGGCGCGGCCACGCTCGGTTATCTCACCACTCAGACCAGTGCACTCCATAATTGGACCGATGTATCGCCGCTAGGCTTGCCGAATCTCCCTTCGGGTGGCTCGCAGGAATGCCCGGGTTCATGCATTCCCGTGCAAGCAGCTGTCCTCGGCGGCATCGCGCTGTTCGCCGTGCCGGTATTCCTGGGTGGCCGCTGGCTCTACCAGTATTTCACGCAACAACCATCGCCACAGGCTGCACCGACCCCTGAAGTGGTGCCCCTCCAAGCCATACCCGTCACTCCTGCCTGAACGCGGTGGCATCGAGCGCCCTTCAGAACGAGCGCGAGTTCTCATTCCCTCGCGCCCGTTCTAGGCTTCGTCCGATGTCCTCCTATCCCCTGCCGCCCTGGCGTCCCGAAAGTCTGGAGGCACGGCTACCCTTCCTCCGCCGGCGCAATCTCCTGACCGCCGCCACCCGCGCCTTCTTCACCGCGCGCGGCTATACCGAGGTCGAGACGCCCTATGCGGTGGCTGCGCCGGGGGAGGAGGTGCATCTCGCCACCTTCGCCACCGAGCGCATCGGCACGGACGGCATGCGCCATCCCCTGCGTCTCCACACCAGCCCCGAATTCGCGATGAAGCGCCTGCTGGTGGCGGGGGCGGGCCCCATCTTCCAGCTCGCGCGCGTCTGGCGGAACGGCGAGGGTAGCGCGCGCCACGCCGCCGAATTCACCATGCTCGAATGGTATCGCCCCGTCGCCACCCTGGACGACCTCATCGAAGAGACCACCGCCTTCCTCCGCGCCGTCCTGTCGCCCCTGGTGACGAGCCAAGGGATCACCACCTCCCTGGCCGCCGTCGAGCGCCTGACCCTGGCCGAAGCCTTCGCGCGGGATGTGGGCGCCGACCTGCTGGCAACCGCCGGCGACGCCCCGGCGCTCGCCGCCGCCGCTGGCGAGCGGCTGCGGGAAGGCGAGGATTGGGAAGATCTGTTCTTCCGCCTCATCCTCGGCCGCATCGAGCCGAAGCTCGGTCAGCGGCATCCGACCTTCCTCACCCACTGGCCGGCCGCCCAGGCAGCCCTTGCGCGCCGCGACCCCGCCGATCACCGCGTCGCCGAACGCTTCGAGCTTTTCCTCTGCGGCATGGAACTCGCCAACGCCTTCGTGGAACTTACCGATGCGGAGGAGCAGCGCGGTCGTTTCATGGCGGACCGCGCCCGCCGTCACGCCCTTTATGGCGGCCCCGACTGGCCGCTGGACGAGGATTTTCTCGCAGCGCTCGCCCATGGCATGCCGCCAGCCGCCGGCATTGCTCTGGGCTTCGACCGTCTGGCGATGATCGCCGCCGGCGCCGACCGCATCGATCAGGTGCAGTGGCTGCCCTCCCCGCCCGACCCCGACTGAAAGCGACGCCTTGTTTCCGATGCGCACCGGGTTCGCCAAAGCGTGACAGCCGATGGCTTTCCGGCTCACGCTTTTCATGTAGCCTAAGCCGGATGCTCCCCACTCATTCCATAACCGCTCGCCATCACGCCCCATGCGTATGAGCGGCGCGCGCATCGGGCCTTCGCCCGAGATTCTTACCGTCAGCGGCGATGGCTTGCTGCCCTATGTCCCGGCGCTCGCGCAGCTGCGAATCACGGTGTTCCGGGACTGGCCCTACCTCTATGACGGCGACCCCGCCTATGAGGAGCGGTACTTGCGCAGCTACGTCGACAGCCCGCGCGCCGGTGTCGTTTTGGCGATTGCGGGCGACGAGGTCGTCGGCGCTTCCACCTGCCTGCCGCTCACCGACGAAACCGCGAACATCCAGGCGCCCTTCGTCGCCCAGCGCATCGACCCAGCGCGCGTCTTCTACTTCGGCGAATCGATCCTGCTGCATCCCTGGCGAGGCCATGGCCTCGGCCGCCGCTTCTTCGCCGAGCGGGAGGCGCATGCGCGCCGCGTCTCCACCTGCGACATCGCCGCCTTCTGCGCCGTCGAGCGCTCTGTCAATCACCCGGCGCGCCCTGTCGGCTACGTCCCGCTCGACGCTTTCTGGCGCAATCGGGGCTTCGCCCAGGCCACTGGCATGGGCTGCACCATGTCCTGGCGCGAAGTCGGCGCCACAGCCGAGACCCCGCACCGCCTGAACTTCTGGTGGAAAAGCCTCACCGGGGCAGCCCTATCGTGACCCTCATCTACCTCGTGGCCGGTGAGGCGAGCGGCGACGTTCTCGGCGCCCGGCTCATCCAGGCGCTCCGCGAGCAACGGCCGGAGCTGTCTTTCGCCGGTATCGGCGGCCCTCTCATGGCGCAGCACGGCTTCGTCAGCCTCTTCCCCATGGAGGAGCTGGCGCTGATGGGTCTCGCCGAGATCCTGCCGCGTATCCCCGCCCTGCGTCGCCGCATGGCCGAGACCGTGGCCGATATCGCGGCGCGGCGCCCCGATGTGGTCGTCACCATCGACAGCCCCGGCTTTTCACTGAGGCTGCTCCGCCGCGTCATCCCGCTCGGCATCCCGCGCATTCACTACGTGGCACCCCAGGTGTGGGCCTGGCGCGAGAAACGGGTGCGGAAATACCCCGGGCTTTGGGACCGCCTGCTTTGCCTGCTGCCCTTCGAGGTCGAGTTCTTCGCCAGCCACGGCCTCACCGCCGAATTCGTCGGTCATCCCGTCCTGGAATCCGGCGCCGGCACCGGCGACGCCGCCCGCTTCCGCGCCGCGCACGGCCTGGCACCTGACAGCATGCCCGTCATCCTGATGCCGGGCAGCCGCTCCACGGAGGTTTCCCGGCTCCTGCCGATCTTCGGCGAGACCCTGCGGCAATTGGCACCGCGCTTTCCCAAACTGCTGCCCGTGGTGCCTGTGGCCGCGCCGGTGGCGGCGGCCGTGACCGCTGCGGCCGCCGCTTGGCCGCAAAAACCCATCCTCGTCACCACCCTCACCGAGAAGCACGACGCTTTCGCCGCTGCCCGCGCCGCCCTCACCAAATCCGGCACATCGACCCTGGAGCTTGCCGTCGCTGGGGTGCCCATGGTGGTGGCCTATCGCGTCAACCCGATCACCGCCGCGCTCGTCAGGCGCGTGGTCCGGGTCAAACATGCCGCCATGGTCAATCTTCTCGCCGGGCGTGAAGTGGTGCCGGAGCTGATCCAGCAGGCCTGCCGCCCCGAACGCCTTGCCGAGGAACTAGGCCGCCTGTTGCAGGAAGGCCCCGCCGCCGCCTTGCAGAAGGCCGCCTTCGCGCGGATTACCGATAGCCTGCGGCCTGCCGCCGGCTTGCCCTCAGAGGCCGCCGCTGCCGCCGTTCTCGCCTTGCTCGACGAAAAGCCCGGAGTCTGAAACCTCCTGGCGAGAATGTTCCATCGCCGTGGTAACGGCCAGCGCCGCCTCCAGCGCGCGCCGCCCGGCCTCCGCATCCACCAGCACCGGCGCGCCATCGAGGATCGAGGCGAAGAAGGCGCCCTGTTCGGCGGCCAGCGCGTCATGATCTTCCCAGGAAGACTCCTCGATCGAGAATTCCGGCATTCCCGGCACCGGCATTCCGCCGCCGCGTCCGATGGCCGTCAGGCGCCGATTGGCGAAATCGACCGCGAGATAGCCACTCTGGGAAAAGATCCGCATCCGCCGCTCGGTCTTGAGCGAGATGCGGCTCGCGGTGATCGTCGCGACGCAGCCATTGGCGAAGCGCACGCGGGCATTGGCGATATCCTCATGCGCACTCGCCACCGCCGCGCCCACGGCATCGACATGGGCGATCGGCGCATCCACCAGCGCCAGCACAAGGTCGAGGTCGTGGATCATGAGGTCGAGGATGACGGAAACATCCGTACCCCGGATCTTGAAGGGGGCGACGCGCACCGCCTCGATATAAAGCGGCCGTCCCATCCGCGCTGCGACCGCGCCATGGGCCGCGGAAAACCGTTCCAGATGCCCGACCTGCAGCACGGCACCCGCCGCCTTCGCCAAAGCCGCGAGATCCTCGGCCTCCGCGAGCGTGGAGGCGATCGGCTTTTCGATCAGCACATGGCGGCCCGCGCGGATGGCGGCGGCGGCCAGGTCGTGATGCGCCTCCGCCGGGGCGGAAACGACTATCGCGTCCGAGGCGGCGAGCAAGGCCGCGAAGTCCATGGGCGGCACGCCGGCCTCCCAGCCCACGGCGCGCGCCCGCTCGGCATCCAGGTCATAGACACCGACCAGGCGGGCGCGGAGGGAGGCGGCGGCCTTCAAGGCATGGATGCGGCCGAAGTGACCAACACCGGCCACTCCAACTCTAACGATGCCGCTGGGTGATGTTGCCAAATTCTGGACCTATCGGAACGCGCGGCAGCGTTACCAGGACGTGGCGAGGCGTCAACCTTCTGGCGCCTGGGACCTGCCCAGGCCCCGAGGCTTGCCTTCAGACAAACGCGCCGCCATACCTCCGCGCCAAATCATGAACCGCTAAGGCCGTCCGCCCCCATGCTCTATTTCAGCCGACTCAAGGCTGCCGCGATCATCGGGGCTTGCCTGCTCGGCGTCCTCTTCTGCATACCCAATCTGATGCGCGCGCCGAATGGCTGGCTGCCCTGGCGGCAGATCCATCTCGGCCTCGACCTGCGCGGCGGCAGCTACCTGCTGATGCAGGTCGATATGGGCGCGGTCGCCAAGGAGAAGCTCGGCAGCACCGTTGACCAGGTGCGACAGGATTTCCGCGCGCCGGGCATCGGCTATACCCGCCTCGCGGCCGATCAGGCGGCCAACCGCGTCGAGATCACGCTACTCGACCCCAACCAGCGACAAGCGGCGATCAAGGCGCTCAGCGACCTGCTCACGCCGTCCCTCGGCACCACCACCAGCCTTGCCGATTTCGATGCCAGCGGCGACGGCGCCAATCTGATCCTCACGCTATCGCGGCCCGCCCTTATCGCCCGCGCCACCGCCGCCGTGACCCAGTCGATCGAGATCATTCGCCGCCGCATCGACAGCACCGGCATCGTCGATCCGCAGATCGCGCGTCAGGGCACCGACCGCATCATGGTCCAGCTGCCCGGCATCTCTGACCCGCAGCGCATCAAGACGCTGCTGGGCGAGACCGCGCATATGACCTTCCACCTGGTCGATGAGAGCGCCAACGCGAATTCCGGCGAGCCGCCGCCGCTGGGCGACGCCTTCCTGCCGCTTCAGGGTAGCCCGAACCAAAAGGTCGCCATCCGCCAGGCCGTCATGGTTGACGGTGCCAACCTAACCAATGCCCAGGCCGGCCAGGATCCCCAGACCGGCGGCTGGGTGGTCAATATCGAATTCGATAGCCTAGGCGCGCGTCAGTTCGGCGATGTGACCTCGGCCAATGTAGGCCATCCCTTCGCCATCGTGCTCGACAACCAGGTGATCAGCGACCCGGTCATCCGCGAGGCGATCACCGGCGGGCGCGGCCAGATCAGCGGCAGCGCCAATGCTCAGGCCGCAACCGACCTCGCGTTGCTGCTGCGTGCCGGCGCCTTGCCCGCGCCGCTGACGGTGATCGAGGAGCAGAGCGTCGGACCCGAGCTTGGCGCGGATTCGATCCGGGCCGGCGCCATCTCGCTGATGGTCGGCTTCGTGCTCGTCATCTTCTTCATGGGCGCCTTCTACGGCCTGTTCGGCTGGTTTGCGAACCTCGCCCTCGTCGTCAATCTCATCATGCTGATGGGCATTCTGTCGCTGCTCCAGGCGACACTCACGCTGCCGGGCATGGCGGGCATTCTGCTCACCCTCGGCATGGCGGTGGACGCGAATATCCTCATCAACGAGCGGGTACGGGAAGAGGTGCGCAACGGGCGGTCTCCCTTGCAGGCGCTCGAAGCCGGGTATCGCCGCGCCTATGGCACTATCATCGACAGCAACGTGACGGCGCTGCTGGCGCATGTGATGCTGTTCATCTTTGGTTCGGGTCCGGTGCGCGGCTTCGCCGTGACGATCACCGTCGGCATCGTCACCACGCTTTTCACCGCCACCGTCTTCGCCCGGTTGCTGACATCGAGATGGTATATCCGGCGCCGCCCGTCGGCTTTGCCGGTATAGGCGGGCAATATGTTGCTCGACCGACGCGAGTTTTCGCCTGACGGCAATGGCCCGGCCGCGCCGGTCCAGGCGCCCCAAAGGACGGCATGAAGATGCGCTTTTTTTACAAGCCGCTGTTCCGCCTGGTTCCGGAGGGTACCCGCATTCAGTTCATGAAGGGACGCTTCGCGGGCCTTATCGTTTCGGCCGTGTTGTCGCTCGCCTCGGTCGGGCTGTTCTTCTATCCCGGCCTGCGGCTAGGCATCGACTTCAAGGGCGGCGTGGTGATGGAAGCCCGCACACCGCAACCCGCCGATTTTGCCCATCTCCGCGCCGCGCTGGCCGCCCATAACCTCAGCGATGCCGGGCTGCAGCGCGTGGGCTCCGCTTCCGCCAACGAGTTCATGATCCGCCTCGAAAGCCGGGCCAATGCCGCGGCGACCGACCTGGCGGTGGCGCGGGTTCATGCGGCACTCGATCAGGTGGCGCCGGGCAACAAGGTCCTCAGCACCAGCGCGGTCGGTGCCTCGGTATCGCAGGAACTCTTCCGCCAGGGCCTGCTGGCACTCGGCCTCAGCTTGCTCATGATCCTGGTCTATATCTGGTTCCGGTTCGAGTGGCAGTTCGCGGTTGGTGCCGTGGTGACGCTCATTCTCGACATCACCAAAACCATCGGCTTCCTCGTCGTTACTCGCCTGCAATTCGACCTGGTGATGGTCGCCGCGATCCTGACGATCCTCGGCTACTCCACCAACGACAAGGTCGTGGTCTACGACCGGATGCGCGAGAACCTGCGCAAGTACAAGACCATGCCGCTGCGCCAATTGATCGACCAGTCGATCAACGAGACGCTGAACCGGACACTCGGCACCTCGATGACGGTGTTCCTCGCGGCGCTGCCGCTGGCGATCTTCGGCGCTTCCGTGAAAGCCTTCGCCATCGTCATGCTGTTCGGCATCGTCGTCGGCACCTCCTCCTCGATCTTCATCGCCGCCCCGATCCTGTTGTTGCTCGGCGAGAACCGGCTGCGGCGAGACGCCCAGCCGGCCAAGCCGGAAACCGGGAAGAAGGTTCAGGCGCGCGCGAACTGAGCGGATTCGCGCTCATCTCATTCCGGTTGACGAACGGACGGGCATGACGTTCTATCATCGGAATGAACGTCTCGGTCGGTTCTTCTCAGTCATCGGTTGAATTCGCGGGCCTGCCGGCATCCCCTGCCACCGCCTCTGAAAAGGAGTCGGCCAAGCGGGTCGCGGCGAATCCCAACGATTTACCCGCCACCCAGGCGCTTGCCATGGCGCTTCTCGCGCGCGGCGCCCTGGAAGAGGCTGAGGTCCATGCGCGGAATGCCGTGCGCATCGCGCCGGAGGATCCGAAAAGTCACAACCTGCTCGCCATGGTGCTAACCGGCGTGCACCGCCCGCAACCGGGGGAATTCCACTACCGCCGCGTCCTGAGCCTGACGGGCAAGCGCGACCCCATCGTGATCGCGAATCTTGCCTGGAACCTCAAGAAGCAGGGCAGGTTCGATGAGGCGAGACGCCTCTATCAGGAATCGGTCAGTGCCAATCCGCGGGTGCGGCAAAGCCTGCTCGGCTGGGCCCGGCTGGAAGAGGCGGATGGCCGGTTCGAGGCAGCGGGTTCTTTGCTCGATATCATCGACCGGCTCTTTCCCGACGATCCCGACAGCCTTTTGACCCGCGCTGTTCTACACACCCGTCTACACGACAATGACCGCGCCTTCGCGGTGCTCGATCGCCTGGAGCAGCAGGTGCGACTGGGCAAACTCACCCCTGCCGAACTTGCGGAAAAAGGCCGCCTGCTCGACCAGACCGGCGAATATGCGGCGGCCTTCGAGGTCTTCCTCGAAAGCAAGCGGCGCGTGCGGGACGAATTGGGCCAGATCTATCAGGACGAGGCGGTCAGCGAGATGATACGCCGGCTGCGTGGCTTCTTCACGCGCGGCCGGTTGGCGCTGCTACCGCGCGCGGATGTCGCCCCTGGGCCGCAACCGATCTTTATCCTCGGCTTTCCGCGTTCCGGCACCACGCTTCTCGAACAGATGCTGTCCCGTCATTCGCGCATCGCGGCGGGTGACGAATTGCCTTTCGTGAGCGATATCGCCGCGACCCTCCAGCGCCTTCTCGAGAGTCCGCTCAGCTACCCAGAGGCTTTGAGCGAGTTATGGATGGGCGATCGTCAGCAAGGTTTGAATGACTTGCGGGATGTCTATCTGCACCGCGCCGCCCAAATGGGCGTGTTCAAGCCGGACAAGGATCTTTTCACCGACAAGATGCCGCTCAACGAGACTCATCTCGGTCTCATCTCGCTGATCTTCCCGAAAGCGCCTTTGATCCATGTCGTCCGGCATCCGCTGGATGTCATGGTTTCGATCATGGGCAATATGCTGACCCATGGTTTTCATTGCGCCAGCAGCCTGGTCTCGGCGGCGACGCATTACGCGCGCATCATGCAGCTCGTCGCACATTACAGGGCCGAGATCGACCTGTCTCTGCACACTCTGCGCTACGAGGACCTTTTGACGGAGCCAGAAGAAACCTTGAGGGCGCTGTGCGGCTTCCTGTCCGTGGCCTACGAGCCGGCGTCCCTCGTCTTCCATGAGAGCCGCCATCATTCGCGCACGGCAAGCTACGCGCAGGTTAAGGAACCGCTCTATGACCGGTCGCGCTACCGCTATCGCCACTACCGAGACGAACTCGCCCCGGCTTTGCCGATCCTCGAGCCCTGGATTGAGAAGTTAGGCTACCAGCTCGACTGAAACCGGCCCTGTGACCAGCCAGGATGCATTTCCCGAACACCTGAAGGATAGGGGCGAAGGAGCCAGCTTGAGCCAGGACAAGCTTGAGGTCCCGCTCGACGCGGACTGGCGTTCAGAGCTCGAGCGGCTCATTCCGGTGCCGTTCCGATCGCTGTTGGCAATGGCCGTCCGTGCCGAAGAAAGTGGCCGCATCGACGACGCCGAGCAACTCGCCGTGCATATCCTGCGCGCCGCGCCGGAGGAGCCCGACGCGCTGCATCTCGCAGGCGTTGTCGCCTTCCGGCGCGAGCGCGTCGATCAGGCTGTCGCGCTGGTCGAGCATGCCATTCTCGCCGCACCGCAAAACGCCGTTTACCTGCGCAACCTCAGCGAGATGTATCGCGTGGCGGGACGGCTGGATGATGCGCTTGCCGCATCCAGCCGGGGTCTCGACTTGCAGCCGGCGGACCCGCTGGCCCTGCACAACCAGGCGATCATCCACCAGGAGAGAGGCGAGCCCGAACAGGTCGTCAATTGTGCCCGTCAGGCCATCGCGCTGAAGCCGATGATGCCCGGGCCGCATTTCGCCATCGCCGAGGCGCAGCTCCTGCTCGGCAATTACGCGGAGGGCTGGGAGGAGTACGAGTGGCGCTTTCGGCTGGCCGGCTTCCCGCGCCTGATGCCGCCAGCGCTGCAACAGGGCCGCCCGCAATGGGGCGGCGATCTTGGCGGTGGCCTATTGCTGTTGATCGGTGACCAAGGCTTCGGCGACGTCATCCAGTTCAGCCGCTATATCCGATGGGCGGCGGCACGATGCCCGCGCATCGTCATGGCGACCAGCATCGAAATGGCGCCGCTCTTCCGGCGGCTTTTCCCCCGGCTCCACATTTTCACGAATTGGTCCGAATGCCCCGCGTTCGCGACCTTCTGCCCGATCTCTGGCCTTCCCCGGCTGCATGGCACAAGGCTCGACACTATTCCGCCGCCGCCGGCGATCGAGCCGGATGCGGGCCGCGCGATCCTCTGGAAGGCACGGCTTGATCGTCAGGTTCCGAGCGGTCTGCGCCGCATCGGCGTGGTCTGGGCGGGACGCGCCACCCATCGCAACGACCGCAACCGCTCGATGCCGCTGTCGGCGCTCAACCCGCTCGCGGCGGTGCGGGGCATCGCGCTGGTCAGTCTGCAGAAGGGCGAGGCGGCCGGGCAGCTCGTGAACTATCAGGGTCATGCGCCACTCATCGATGCCGGCGCCGAAATCATCGACTTCGAGGACACCGCCGCCGTTATCGGTGCTCTTGATCTGGTGGTGACGGTCGATACCTCCGTCGCCCATCTCGCGGGCGGCATGGGCCGGCCGTGCTGGGTGATGCTGCCCTATGCCGCCGACTGGCGCTGGCTCCAGGAGCGCTCGGACTCGCCATGGTACCCAAGCATCACGCTATTCCGGCAAAGCGCGGCACGACGCTGGGACGAGGTGGTGGAGGCGATCACACAAGCGCTCGCCGGCTCGCCGTAAGCGTTTGGTTCAAAGTCTCATTTCCAGCAGCACTGGCACATGGTCCGACGCTTGCGTCCAGCCGCGCGCCTGCTTCAGGATGGCATGACGGACAAGCCGCCCCGTCAGGTCATGCGTGACCCAGATATGGTCGAGCCTGCGTCCCTTGTCCGCCGCTTCCCAGTCTCGTGCTCGATACGACCACCAAGTGTAGAGCTTCTGATCGTCCGGCACGAAGTGGCGCAACGCGTCATGAAAGCAGGTGCGCTGCCACTCAGTATGCAAAGCGGTTTCGACCGGCGTGTGTGAGACGATTTTGAGAAGCTGCTTGTGGCTCCAGACATCATGCTCCAGCGGCGCGATGTTGAGATCGCCGACGAGCACGGTACGTTTCAGCTCAGGCGTCGGCGCGAAATGATCCCGCGCGGCGGCCACGAAATCGAGCTTATGCGCGAATTTCGGATTGACCTCGGGGTCGGGAATATCGCCGCCGGCCGGCACATAAAAGTTGTGGACAACCAGCGGGCCGCCGGGCGCGTCGATCTCGACGGAGAGGTGACGGCAATCCTCACGCCCGCACCAATCTTGTGTCGTGCCGTGCCGCCGCATCGGCAGCTTCGAGAAGGTGGCGACGCCGTTATAGCCTTTCATCCCGCGAAACTGGACATGCGGCAGGCCGAGCACCGCCGGCAGTTCCAGCGGAAAAAATTCGTCCGGGCATTTCGTTTCCTGTAGGCACACGACATCGGGGTCGAGCGCGGTCACGACATCGCGCAGCAGCACCTGCCGCAAGCGAATCGAATTGATGTTCCAGGTAACGATACGAAGCGGACGGGGCATGAACTCGATGCTGAGCTAAACCACCCTCACCCTCAGCGGTGGCAGCCCCGAGATCATCGCCTCCAACTCATCGCCGCGCTTCACTTCGGCCACGCCCTCTGGCGTGCCGGTGAAGATGAGGTCGCCGGGTTGCAATTCCACCAGCCGGGACAGCGCCGCGATCACCTCGGGCACGCTCCAGATCATATCCAGCAGGTCGCCTTCCTGCCGCTCGGCGCCATTGACGTTCAGGAGGATGTGGCCGCTTTCGAACCTGCCGAAATTGCCCACCGGCACGATCTCGCCGATTGGCGCCGAATGGTCGAAGCCCTTCGCCATGTCCCAGGGCCGTCCGAGCTTCTTGGCTTCCGCCTGCAGGTCGCGCCGCGTCATGTCGATGCCGATTGCGTAGCCCCAGATATGGGCTTTCGCATCCGTCTCGGCGATGTCGCGGCCGCCGGCGCCGATGGCGACGACCAGCTCGACCTCGTGATGCAGCTCGCTCGTCGCCGCGGGGTAGGGCATCTCGCCGCCGGTGACGATCGCATCCGCCGGCTTGGTGAAGAAGAAGGGCGGCTCGCGATCGGGATCATGCCCCATCTCCCGCGCATGCGCCGCATAGTTGCGGCCCACGCAGAAGATCCGGCGCACCGGGAATAAGCCGCCACCGCGCACCGGCACAGCCGGGACAGGAGGCGCCGGAATCACAAACTCGCTCATGCGTGCAGCGCCGCGACGCCCGGAAGCGTCTTGCCTTCCAGCCACTCCAGGAAGGCGCCGCCCGCCGAGGACACATAGGTCAGCTCATCGGTGACGCCTGCTTCACGCAGCGCCGATACCGTATCGCCGCCGCCCGCCACGCTGCGCAGCTTTCCGGCGCGCGTAAGTTCCGCGACGACCTTTGCGACCGCCATCGTTGAAGCCTCAAAGGGTGGCGTCTCGAAAGCGCCGAGCGGGCCATTCCAGACCAGCGTCTTTACCGTCTTGAGCCGCGCGATAATGAGCTTCGCGGTCTCCGGCCCGACATCCAGCGCCATGCCGTCATGCTCGGCATCCACCGCAAGCGTGCGGGTGGCGGCATTGGCTTTGAACTCCTGCGCGACCGTGCCGTCCACCGGCAGCAGGATTTCGCATCGCCCGCCCTCGGCGCGCTTCATGATCTCGCGCGCGGTGTCATGGAGGTCTTTCTCCTGCAGCGACTTGCCCACCGGCAGCCCCTTGGCGGCGAGGAAGGTATTCGCCATGGCTCCGACGATGACCAGGACATCGACTTTGCCCAGCAGATTGCCGAGCAGGTCGAGCTTCGTGGAAACCTTCGAGCCGCCAACAATCGCCATGACCGGCCGATCCGGGTCGGTCAGCGCGCTCTCCAGTGCCTCCAGTTCGGCCTGCATCAGCCGCCCGGCATGGGAGGGCAGGTGGCCCGCCACGCCCTCGGTACTGGCATGGGCGCGATGGGCGGCGGAGAAGGCGTCGTTCACATAGAGATCGGCGAGCTTGGCGAGGCTTTTCGCCATCTCGACGTGGTTCGCTTCCTCGCCCGAATGGAAGCGGGTGTTTTCGAGCAGCAGAACATCGCCGTCCTTCATCTTGGCGACGCCGGCCTCGACCTCCGGCCCGATACAGTCATCGACAAAACCGACCGGCGAGCCGAGTACTTTGCCGATCGCGTCGGCCAGCGGCCGCAGCGACATTTCCGGCACGCGCTTTCCCTTCGGCCGCTCGAAATGCGAGCAGACGATGACCCGGCCGCCTTTCTCCGCGATCTCGCGGATGGTCGGCACCACCCGCTCGACGCGCGTGAGATCGGTGATGCGGCCATCGCGCACAGGCACGTTGAGGTCGGCGCGCAGCAGCACGCGCTTGCCCTTGAGATCGGCGTCATCCAGCGTGCGGAAGGTCATCGTGTCGTTCCCCTTTTCACACCGTCATGGCATGCGAAGGCATGCCATCCACGCCTTGCTTTCTTTACGCAGGCAAGGCCTGGATGCTCGGCCTTCGCCGAGCATGACGAGGCAGAGTGTGCTGGACCTACAGCGCCCCGAAAGCCGCCGCGGTATCACCCATGCGGTTCGAGAAGCCCCACTCGTTGTCATACCAACCCAGCACACGGGCCAACTCGCCATCGACAACCGCCGTCTGGGGCGCGTCGAAGGTGCAGGAGGCCGCGTTGTGGTTGAAGTCCGAACTCACCAGCGGCTCGGTGTTGTAGTCGATGATGCCCTTCAGCGCGCCTTCCGAGGCTTCCTTCATCGCCGCGTTGATCTGCTCCTTGGTCGCGTGCGTGCGCAGGTTCACATCGAGCGAAACGAGCGAGACATTGGGCGTCGGCACGCGAATGGCGGTTCCATCCAGCTTGCCCTTCAGCTCCGGCAGCACGAGGCCGACGGCACGGGCCGCACCGGTCGAGGTCGGGATCGCCGACAGGGCAGCGGCACGGGCGCGATGCAGGTCCTTGTGCAGCGTGTCGACCGTCTTCTGGTCGCCCGTGTAGGAATGGATCGTCACCATATAGCCGCGCAGGATATGGAACTTCTCGTGCAGTATCTTCGCCATCGGCGCCAGGCAGTTGGTGGTGCAGGAGGCGTTGGAGATGACCGTCATCTCCTTGGTGATGGTTTTGTCGTTCACGCCGAAAACGATCGTCGCATCTACCCCATCGGCCGGCGCCGATACCAGAACCTTGCGCGCGCCCGCCTCGATCAGCTTGGACGCCGCGTCCTTGCTGGTGAAGAGGCCGGTGCATTCCATCGCGACATCGACGCCGGCGAGCGGCACTTTGGACGGATCGCGCTCGGCCGAAACGCGGATCGGGCCGTAGGTGCGGCCGTTCAGCTTGATGGTGATGGCGTCGCCATTCACCTCGACGGTGCCGGGGAAGCGGCCATGGACGCTGTCGTAGCGGAACATATGCGCATTGGCCTCGACGCTGCCTAGGTCGTTGATCAGGACGGGCTCCAGATCCGTGCGGCCGCTCTCGACCATCGCGCGCAAAACGAGGCGGCCAATGCGCCCGAAGCCATTGATCGCAACCTTCACAGCCATGGTTCTCTCTTCCTTCTTCAAAGCTTCTTCTTGACCGCGATAATCAGCGCCTCGGTCAGGGTCTCGACAGTCTGCGCGGTATGCGTCTGGCCCGGAAGACTCACATCGCTGCTCACGAAGTGGCCACCCGAGCCAAGCCAACGCTCCCAGCCAAATCCGGTTCCCGGCTCGACGCCGATCCGCGGCGCATCGCCCAGGGTTTGCGTCTGATACGCCTCGTCTTGCGCCGCGAAAAGTGACCAGCAGGGCATGGAGACCACCGCCACGGTAATGCCGGCCTGCGCCAGGGCCGCTTGCGCCGCCAGCGCGGGCCCGACCTCGGCACCGCTTGCGATGAGGGTGGCCGCGCGGGGACCCTCTTCCGGCGCGGTCAGATAGGCGCCGCGCGCCGAGGAATTTTCGACTGTATCGGTGCGCCACGGCGGGACGGGCTGCGGCGTCTGCACCAGGACGCTCGGCCCATCCTCCTTGTGCAGAGCGAGCTCCCAGCATTCGGAGGTCTCGACCGCGCCGGCGGGGCGGAAGACCAGCAGCTCGGGCAAGGCGCGGAACGTCGCGAGATACTCGGCGGACGCGGTTTCAGCCGCTTCCTCCAGCAATGTGAAGACGATGCGGCGGCGGTGGCGGCCGACCGTGCGGATCGCCGGAAACAGCGTGTGTCCGCAAGACATGGCGAGGCCGCCGGCCGGGATCAGGCCGCCATGCCCGACGACGCCGGCTAGGGTGACGGCCATGCTGACCTGACGGCTGCCGAACTGGATATGCCGCCGCGCGAAATCGCCATTTTCGACGGGCTCCTGCCCCAGCGGTGCAAGTCCCGCCGGCCGTCCTGCCGCGCCGAGGGAGGCCCGGATCATCTCCGGCACCGCGGTCCCGAGCGCTTCGATGACGCGGCGGCTCGCTTCCGGGCCGGAGAGGGCGGCGCCTTCTTCCGCCAGCGCGCTGCGATTGACGCGGGCCGCATCGCGCCAGCCATCCGGCAGGCGGCCATTGAGAACCCGTTCGAAGTCGGCGGCCAAAGCATGACGCGCTAGGCGCTTGAGCCAGCCGCGCCGCGCCGCCGTGGCACGCGCCCCCGCGCCGCGCCAGGCTTCAGAGACATCCTCGGAGATTGCGCGGTCCGTGCGAGGCGGAGCGGGCGCCGAGGTCTTGCACACCAGCAGAACAGGCTTGCGCGCCCTGAGTGTGAAGGACAGCGCTGAAGCGATAGCTGCCGCGTCATGGCCCGCGATGCGCTTGGTCGCCCAGCCCCAGGAGGCGAAACGCTCGAGCAACTCCGCCGCCGGCGTCTCATCCGGCTCGGGATGCGCCGGTTCCTCCAGCAGGATGGCGAGCTTCGATAGCTTCAGCTCACCCGCGAGGCTCGCGGCCTCATAACCGATGCCGCCGGTGATGTCCGCCGGTGTCGCGAAGAGCCAGGCGCGGTGATCGACCAGGCTCTTGCCGAAACGCGCCGCGAGCATGCGCTCGCTGAGCACGCAGCCCACGGCGAAGGAGAGCGCCTCACCTGCTTGGCCGATGACCGCCTCGATCCCCGGCAGGCCATGCGACAGGTCAGCGGGATCGAGGCCCGACAGTTCCAGCACCGCGCGCATCAGCCGCGCATCCTGCCGTGTCGCGACGATGATGCGGTCGCGGTCCGGCCATGAACTATCGGCGGCATCGATCCGCAGCACGCGTGTCCAGAGCGTCGTCACGACGTCCGCCATGGCGAAAGCGGGTGGAGCGGCGGTAGCGCCGGGCGCCTTGCCGTTGCCCTCATGCCGGATCGCATCGGAATGGGCATCCGCCCAGTTGCGCAGGGCGGTCAGCCGCAGGGCCTCGACCATGCGCTGCCGACGCTCCGGCTGGCGTGCCTGCGCAAGCGGTGTCGCATCTGTCGTGACGGGGGGTCTGCGGGAAAAGATATCCGCCAGACGAGTCACCGAACCTCCTGCAACCGTCCGGCCCTCTGGAACGAAGGGTGTATGGCGGAATGGAGGGGTTTTGGACTGAGCGCCGGGGCTGAGCAACCCCTTCCGCTTCTGGCGAGCAACCCCATGTCGGGCTACGATCACGGCGCCATAGGGGCTTCGCGAAGGGCTGTACCCGTACTGATTAGCCGGCGCCTAAAGCTGATTGAACTCAAAAGGCATGGAGACCGACATGAAAAAGACCTTCCTTCTCTCGACGATTTGTAGCGTGGCGATCATGGGAAGCGCCTCCGCATGGGCGCAATCGACCAGCACCACCCCGATGGCCGCGCCGAGTGCCAGCGGCTCTAGCATGGCGAAGCCCATGGGTATGGGCATGAAGCACAAGCATTGGATGAAGCACGGCACGGCCATGAGCGGCCCTTCGGACGCGGATCACTCGGCCGACATGCTCAACGCTGAGCAGCTTAAGAACAACATGAGCCCGATGTCGGCGCCGAGCTCGGCGATGCCGATGGCGCCGGGCTCCACAATGGCCCCCGCGACCCCCATGATGGCACCGCCGAACCCCGCCCCGATGGCGCCCCCGACCCCGTCGCCCGGAGCGCCCGCCAACCCGTCCTAGGTGTTGTGACGACCTGATACTGGGTGCGACCCAAAGATCCGTCATGGCACGCGAAGGCGTGCCATCCACGTCTCGCCTTCGTCGAGCAAGGAAGACGTGGATGCTCTGCCTTCGCCGAGCATGACGAAGGGGAAACGAGCGGTTGAAACCAGAGACATCCTGCTCTGGCCCCGATCGCCTTCCCTAAGCCGTCGACGAAAAGGCCTGCGTGCTCGCAGGCCTTTTTCACGACTGCGGCACAACCTCCGCAACACTAGTCATGGCTTCGATCGCCAAAAGTCGCGCCAAGCGATCGAACTCCGCCACGGAGAGCGTCTCCGCCCGCCGCGTCGGCTCGATCTCGGCTCGTCGCAACAGCGCCTCGCCGCCGAGCGGCTTAAGCGCCGCCCGCAGCATTTTGCGCCGCTGTCCGAAAGCCGCCGCCGTCAGCCGTTCCATGATCGTGAAAAGCGCGGGCTCGGGCTGCTCTGCATGTGGCGTCAGCCGCACGATATTCGAGGCGACCTTGGGTGGCGGCGTAAACGCCTCCGCCGGCAGCCGCATCGCGATATCGGCCCGGCAGGTCCATTGTGCGAGGATCGACAGCCGACCATAAGCCGGCGTGTCCGGCGCCGCCGCTATGCGCTGCGCCACCTCCTCCTGGAACATCAGAATCATCCGCTCGAAAGCCGCAGCCTGCCGCAGCCACCCGATCAGCAGCGGCGTGCCCACATTATACGGCAGGTTCGCGACGATCTGGCGCGGCGCCGGCACCAGCCCCGGAATATCGACCCGCATGGCATCCCCTGCGACGATCGCGAGCCGTCCAGGATAATGCGGCGCCAGCTCCTCCAGCGCCGCCACGCCCCGCGGATCGATCTCGATCGCCGTCACATCGACCGCCGCGGTGTCGAGCAGCGCCCGCGTCAACCCGCCTGGACCCGGCCCGACCTCCACCACATGCCGCCCACTCAAGTCCCCGGCCAGCCCCGCGATCCGCGCCGTGAGGTTGAGGTCGAGCAGGAAATGCTGCCCGAGCGAGTGACGCGCCCGGAAATTGTGCCGGACGATGACATCCCGCAGCGGCGGAAGCGCGTTCAATGCATGATCTGGATCGAAGCACGCCGCCGCAGATCGTCCAGGGTCTGCTCCGCCGTGAGATCGATCCGGCGCTCGAAGATCTGTTGCGCCACCGCCTCCCGG
Source organism: Acidisoma sp. L85 (assembly GCF_009765865.1). GTDB lineage: Bacteria > Pseudomonadota > Alphaproteobacteria > Acetobacterales > Acetobacteraceae > Acidisoma. The sequence continues at coordinate 316,821 of NZ_LMUQ01000039.1, read as the reverse complement.
GAGTTGTCTGCCACCTGTGCGGTGGCCGCCGCATGGCCGCAAACCATGACAAGGGTCACACCGTTATTGGCGATAAGCGGCGGACTCGGCTTGCCGACCGGCAGACTGGCGAGAAGCCTCTGGAACTGCGGTGGCGTGACCTGGGCGAGGTTGACCGGCCCAGGGTCCGCAGGCTTCGTGCCGCCATCGGCGCGGTTCGCGGCCTCCATATCGTCGCAGCTATGCACTGAGGTCGCGATCTTGTGGAAAGTCACCATCGTCTGCCGCTGCTGCTCGGTAGGATTTTTCGGATCGAGCGGCGTGGTGAACGGCAGGAAAATCTGCCGCACGCTGAGCATGACATTGGCACCCGCATCACCGCCGGCGTCCGGGCCCGCCATCCCGGGGCCTTGCCGGCCGCGCAGCTGCACGATCACCAGCCCGCCCGCCACCTGCACCGGATTGCTGATGGCGCCGATCGGCATTTGCGACACCAAGGCGAGGACCGCGGGATCGAGCTGATCCGGTCCAACCCAGCCGAGCGAGCCGCCCTGCAGCGCCGTCTCGCCTTGGCTGAACTGCGCCGCGATGATCGGGAAGGGCGCGCCGCTGCGCAGCTGAGCGATCACGGTATTGGCGAAGTTCTGCGCGTCCATCTGAGCCGCCTGATTGGCGACCCGGATGAAGATTTCGCCGACGTTATATTGTGGCTGCGCGCCCTTGTTCTTCTCAATGAGAATACGACGGTCGATATCGGCGGCACTCGGGCGTCCCGCATCGCCGAGAACCTGATGCAGCACCTGCGTCCAGGCGAGCTGCGTGCGCACCTGGTTGACCAACGTATCGAAGCCGATGCCGAGTTCGGTCAGCTTCTGATGGAGCACACCCGGCCCCATGTTGTTCGAATGCTCGATCTCGGTGATCGCCTGGGCGACTGACCGGTCGGGCACCACCACGCCACGTTTCTCGGCTTCCTGAATCTCCAGCCGCTCATTGATGAGCTGCTGCAGGATCTGCGGCTTGAGATGTTGCAGCACATCGGGTGAGACCCGCTGACCGGTTGCCAACGCGAAGAAGCGCGCGCGATTCTCCACATCGGCCTGGGTCACGACATCTCCATTGACCACCGCGGCGATCGAGGCGTCTTGCGCGCGGGCGGGATGAAGCGTCGCGACGGCCAGCCAAACTGAGAGCACCAGCAGACAGGCCATTTTCAGGCGGAGGGACATATACGCTACCTTCGCTCGAGTTTCTTGTTGTTGCATTAGAGGGCGTTGAAGCCGATGCCGCCGAGGGTCTTGAAGACCACGCGGAACAGCAACGTGGTCGAACCGTCGTCATCCGCGACCGAGGTGTAACGGCGGCTGAAGCTGGCACTAAGCGCGAGACAGTCATTCTGCCAGGTCGCGTCAAGATTGGTCGCGTCGAATTGCCCGGTTTGCAGGTTGCGCTGCGCGGAGGCGTTCAGCGTCCACTGCTGGAGCTGCGTGCTAATGCCCAGCGTTGCTTCGTTGCGGGGCGTAAAATAGGACGCCGGCGGCGGCACGCCGTCGTAGAAGAAGTAGGGATCGGTGGAGGAATATAGATAGCCCGCCGAGACCCGCAGTATCGGAACGCCCGCCGTCGCGAAGGCATCGATGAATTCATTTTGCAGCGAAACGTGGCTGAGTCGCGTGCGATAGGTGAAATCGACATACTGATTCGGCGTATAGGAAATCTTCGCCACGATATCCGAGATATTGTCCTCAAGGCCGGAGCCGACAGGGAAGGTGTCATCCTTGTGGGCGCGATAGGACTGGCCGACCAGCGCGTCGATCACGCTACCATTGTTCAGATACCAAGCCCCATGAAGCGCAAGATTGGCGCGCATGCCGCTCTCCAGCCGATCAAGGCCTGGGTATTTGTTGAAACCGAACAGGTTGGCGTCGGTGAAATTGAAGTCGAAGCTGTCCTCGTTCGGGATATTGGTCTTGTCGACGCTGTTGCCCACGATCGGCGCGGCGATGAGCTGGAAAATCGGCTCGATCAATTCGGAACCCCAGCGCCCGCTATCGTTGATCAACGGCCAGCGATAATTCAGCGCGATCTGCGGCAGGGCCCGCGCGGTCTGCGCGTCATTCGCGCCGGTCGAGAAGTTCGGGAACTGGCTCAGGTCGCGCGCGGAATAGCCTGCGGCGTCAAGGTGGAAGACGGTGCTCCACTGGCCGCCGAGATTGTCGTGGAAGGGCAGTTCGTATTCGGTCGTCGCGGCGCCGCGTAGCGTGTTCGTGCCGGTGCTGCGCAGGATATTAAAGAAGCTGGCATCGAAATTGACATGGCCGCCGAGGGTATCGGGCGTGCCGGTGAAGGAATACTCGGCATGCGGCAGCACCACCGGCAACTCGCTGTCGGTCACGCTGTCGGTGAGGCCCTGATACCAGCGGCTGTCGATGCGGGCATAGGAGCCGTTGCCGAAACCTTCGAGATAAGCGTCGCTTGTCAGTTCGTTGACACTCGGCAGGATGGAGTAGTCGTTGAGGTAGCTGACCGAGGATGCGCGTTCGAAATCGAAGCCCGCGCGCCAGGTGTCATTGAGGTCGAAGGTGCCATGGGCGAAGAGAGCGCCCTCCAGCTTGCCCTCATCGTAGCCGCCCGAAACATCCGCATTTACCTGACCAAAATTGAAGGCGCGGCGATACTTGAGGTCACCGGCGGCGCCGTTATGCGTCGTCAGGATCGGCGTGACCGTCGCATCGGACTGGTCGTCGAGCACAATATAATAGGGAAGGTCGAGGAACCCACCGAGATGGCTATTGACGCCGATGCTGGGAATGAGCAGGCCACTCATCCGCTTGGCCGTCGGGTCGGGATGCCAGAAATAGGGAAAATACGCGACCGGAACGCCGTAGATCTGCATCGTCGCGTCTTTGTATTCGATCACGTGATGCTGCAGATCCTGCACGCCCGATCGCGCGCGAATCTGCCAAAGCGGATAACTTTTGGGATGCTTCAGGCAGACCTCGCAGGCCGTGTAGACCGCATGGCTGAGTTCGTTGAGCTTGCCCTCGGTCCGCCTCGCGCCATTCGCCGCGAGCTTGGCGTTGCTCGGCAAGGTCACGTTCATCGACTTCATGATGCCGTTGGTCATGTCGCGGCTGAGCTCGGCGTAATCCGAGTAAACCACCTGCCCGTCGGGGGAGATGAGCACCACGTGACCAATCGCATCGGAAATATTGGTGTTGCGGTCATACAGCACGTGATCAGCGAATAGGACGTGGCCAGCCTGCCACGCCTCCACATGTCCGCTCAGCGTGACGATGTTCGACTTCTGGTTGTATTCGATCCGATCGGCCCGAAACGTCACTGGCTGCTTCGCGTCGGATGCCGTCTCGCCGCCCGTAAGCCCGGCGATCTGGGCATGGGCGTGCTGGACGCGCGGTACGGCGACGACCGCTGCGACTGTGGCGGCGAGGGCGATCAGGCCGATCCCGTAACTCGTCTTGGACATCGCCGATCCTTAGCCGTCTTCGAGATGGAGAAGAAGCGACAGCGCGAGCATGAGGCCGGCGGCGGCCGGCGCCCAAGCCGCCAATACCACAGGGAGCGCCCCTGATTGCCCAAACTGCTCAGCGATATTCGAGAGCATGAAAAGGGCGAAGCCGGCTGCGACTCCGCCGCCGATCATCCGCCCCACGCCGCCTCTCCGGCTGCTCTGCATCGAGAATCCGGCCGCCACCAGGGACATCGTGGCACAGAGCAGCGGAAGTGCCAGCAAAGCCTGGAATCGCAAGCGGTGACCCACCGCCGAAAAGCCCGCGCGCTCCAGCACATGGATGAAGCCCGGCAGGCGCCAGAAGGAAAGCGCCTCGGGCGCCGCGAAGCTCTGCTGGATGCGGTCGATAGTCAGGTCTGTCGGCATCGCCATCGCGCTCGGTGGTGAGGGCAGCTTTCCTGGCACGAGGACGCGGGCATTGGCGAGTAGCCAGCTGTGGGGAATGAGCCGCGCCTGCATCGCTTCGATGCGGTCGATCATGTGATCGTTGGGACCGAGACGGAAGATGCTGACTTGCGAGGCGGTTAGCACGTTATCCCTCATCATCACGCCACGCGCATGCATGATGGCGACACCCTGGACACTCCCGGTATTGTCCGCCTGGCGTAGCCAGAGCTGGCCGCCATTCAACGCGAGCGGACCGCCGCCGGCGTCGAGGAAGCTTTCCTGCAGCCGCTCCGCCTGGGCAAACAGCGCCGCCGAGACCGGGCTCAGCCCCCCGACGGCAAAGAGCCCGAGGGCGAGGGCACACAGCACCGGGCCGCCCAGAAACTGCCAGGCTGAAAGCCCGGCTGCCCGCGCCACTACCAGTTCAGAAGAGCGGGTAAGCCGCCAGAAGGCCCAGATGCCCCCAAGCAGGATGGCGAAGGGCAGGATCGTCATGACCACCCAGGGCGTCCGCAGCAGCGCCATCTCGACAATGAGGTTGAAGGTCGCGTCGGGGCGGGAGGCCGAGCGACGCAGCAACTCCAGGAAATCGAAGAGCGAGACCAGCCCGGTAAGGGCGGCAAGGACCGAAGCCACCGCGACGGAGAACTGCCGGCTGATGTAGATCGTCAGGATGGGAGACGGGAACATCGGCTCAGCCCGGCCCGCTAACGGTGTCGGGACGCGCGGAGACGAGAGACTCGGGTGGTGCCGGAACCCGGAAGCGCTCAGGCCGTAGTAGCAGCCATCCGGCGATCAGCCCGGGCAGCACCGCATGGGCCCAGACAAGAGGCAGCCAAGCGCTGTCGCGTGCAGCGATATTGTTGACCGTTAGCCCCAGCGCCACCAATCCCACCGTGATGGCGACGCCGATCAGCGGCCGCAGCAAACCGCCATGCCGCCGGAAAGCGCCGGTAAGAACCGAAGCGAGGGCGACCATTGCGTAGGAGATGATGGTGAGCGGCGCCGCGAGCCGCCGATGCGCCTCGGCCCGCCATTTCGGGATATCCTGCGGCCTGATCTCGCCGGGCGGCGGGTTGAGCAAATCATGCAGGGAAACCTCGGAATCGTCGCGGAAGCGGGCATCCTGTCCGCCGGCGCTTTCGGCGAGGTTAATGACGTTTTCGCTGAAGCTCAGCAGGTTGAGGCGCCCGGTCTTGGCATCAACCTCCTGCCGCACGCCCTTGAACAGCACCACGCGCGGACCGAGCGGGCCGGGAATGATCCGGCCGCCTTCGGCGAGGATGGTGGTGGGGTCGGTTCCGCTGCGCTCGTCATCGACCAGGATGCCGTGCAGCGTGCCGTCCTGGTCCCGTTTGCGGACATAGACGGTGAGGTTCGGGGCAATCGGCGTGAACACGCCCTCCTGCAGCAGGAAGGCGGCGATGCGGTTGCGAATTTCGAACTGGAACTCCCGGAAGGCGGCGAAACTCGCCGGCACCACCGAGAGGTTGAGCCAGTAGCAGAACAGCGTGACGAGCAGGGTCAGCAGCAAGGTAGGCTTGGCGAGCGCCAGTGGCGACTGGCCGGCCGCTCGCATCACGGTCAATTCGCGGTCGCCGGCCAGCCGCTGGTAGACGAATTGCACCACCACGAAGGTCGTGATGGGCAGTATCACCGCGATAAAGCTCGGGATCAGCAGCACAGTCAGCCGGAGGAAGACGAAGGGCGACAGGCCGCGATTGACGATGAGCTCGACGAAACGCAGCGACTGGGTGAGCCAGATGAGGGCGACGAGTGCCACGGTGACGGCGATCAGCGCCGTCAGCACCTGCTTGAAGATATAGCGGTCCAGGCGCGTGAACCCGGACCGGAAGGGGGAGGCGGTCGCCATATCTGCGTGTCGTATCCTGTCCTCGTCGGCGGCGCGGCAGCGTCCCGGGTCGGGAGGCGCCGGTTCTAATGGAGGGGGCCGGAATTCACAAAAGCCCCGGCCGTCCCTGTTTTTGGGCGGCCCTACCTTGGGGGGAGTTAAGGTGCGGGGAATGGGCGAAGTGGCGTAGAAGGTCGCCATGCCTCAACCCTTCCTCGGCCAAGGCCGCGCCCGCTGGCGGCGGCGACTCGTCGATGCCCTCCTGTTGCCTTTCGCGCTTATGCTCGTGCTCGGCGAGGCGATGCTGCGCTCGGGGTCGCGCGTGCTGCGGCGCTGGACGCCGGTTCGCCATCTTGAGGCGCGTCTGGCCCGGCTGCCGCCTTGGGCGATCCTTCCGCTGTTTCTCATCCCGGAGGCAATGAGCCATGTCGGCGGCTTCTATGCCGCCTTCCTCTTCGCCCACAAGCAATACGCCGCGGCGACCGCCGTCGTGGTGCTCATCAAGGGAGTGGGGGTGATCATCGCCCTCTGGATTTACCAAGCCTGCCGCCCTGCTCTCATGACGATTGGCTGGTTCGCATGGTTGCATGGCAAGGTTGAGGCGAGCCGCCGCTGGGCGACCAGCATCGTGGGGCCGAGCTGGCGGAGGGTCCGCGCGGGCGTAGCGCGGCTTCTGCGCGGCAACCACGGCGCCGTCAGCTCCGGCCGCCGCTTCGCCGCCTTACGGTCGCGCCTCGCGACACGCTTCGCACGCGACCCGACTAATCCGTGATCGACCGCCCGGCTTGAGGAACCGCGGCCGATTCCCAAGTCGGAGATCGGTTCATCATCAAGACGAAGGAGGCCGCGATGCCGGCAATTCTATTATGGCTGCTGGGGATCCCTATCCCGATCATCATTTTGCTGCTGATCTTCCACGTGCTCTGAGGGCGTGATCTTGTATCGAAGGGCGACCAGAAAAATCCGTCATGGCACGCGAAGGCGTGCCACCCACGCCTTGCTTCGTCGCGCAAGCGAAGGCGTGGATGCTCGGCCTTCGCCGAACATGACGTGTTGGCGCGCTTAATCAGCCGGATGCGCCAGCCAGTCCTCGACCAGCCGACGCGCGATGCTGTCGCCGCCCGGCAATTGGAAACCATGCTCCTCGGGTGACAGGCACATCGCGCGGGTGAACCAGCGGGCATCCGCCAGTTCCGCGTCGTGCAGGGTGATCTCCTCGGTCAGCCCCTCCGCGTAAAAGCCCAGCATCAGCGACGCCGGAAACGGCCAGGGCTGGCTCGAATGATAGGCGACATGGCCGACCCGGATGCCGGTTTCCTCATAGACCTCGCGCGCGACCGCTTCTTCCAGGCTTTCCCCCGGCTCCACGAAACCCGCCAGCGTCGAATACATCGCCGTCGGGAAACGCGAGGCGTGGCCGAGTAAAATGGAATCGCCGCGCGTCACCAGCATGATCACCGCCGGATCCGTGCGCGGAAAGTGATCCGTGCCGCAGCCGGTGCAGTGCATGACATGCCCTCCGCCCGTCGGCTCACAGGGCGCGCCACAAACACTGCAGAACCGGGTCCGGCTACGCCAGTGCAGCAGCCCGCGCGCATGAGCGAGGATCGATGCCTCGCCTGCCGGCAACAGGCTCGCGATCCCGCGTAAATCGCCAAACGCGCCATGATCGGGCGGCAGCAGCGCCGCCGGCTCCTCGGTCGCGCTGAGATCGACCGTGAAGATAGGCCGCCCGCTCCACATGCCAAGGAAAACCCACTCCGCTGGCTCAACCGCGCCGCGCAATGCCGCGGTCGGCTCGACAAAAACCGCCGCCGGCGCCTGTTCGCTTCGCAGCAGACTCTTGGTGCGCCACAGCGGCACCACCAGGGCGGTCTCCGCCGCGATCGCATCCGCAATCCACTCCGCATCCGGGCGTCGCTCCGCCATGCGGTCAAGCGGGCTGCCGGTGTACATATTTTTGCGGGAGGGTCTGATAGCGTTCATGGGTCTTGGTCGCATGGCCGCCGCGAGCGGACAACCCAGCGCGACACTTGCAGCGGGAAGGCTGCCACGCGATAATACCGCGTAGGGGGGTCGGCGGTGGACGGGCACCTCGCCAACCCGGTCAGGTCCGGAAGGAAGCAGCCGCAACGAGTTTCCGCTCGGGTCATCGTCCGGCCCCCCGCTTCTCCAGGCGCCCGCACTCAGCGCCCTCTCCCGGCCACGGTCCATATCCGCTAGAGAGGTCGTGTGGCCGATCTCGATTCCCCCGACGACACCCTGCCGATACCCGAAGGCCCCGGCCTGTTCGGCGATGCGGCGACGCCCGCGCCTTCATCCCGCCAGGCCTCCTACCGAGTCCTCGCCCGCGCCTATCGCCCGACGCGCTTCGAGGATTTGATCGGGCAGGAGGCGATGGTCCGCATTCTGCGCCGCGCCTTTGCCACCGGCCGCATCGCCCATGCCTTCATGCTCACCGGCGTGCGCGGCACCGGCAAAACCACCACCGCCCGCATCATCGCCCGCTGCCTCAACTGCACCGGCCCCGACGGCGCCGGCGGCCCCACGGCCGAGCCCTGCGGCGTCTGTTCCAACTGCCGTGCCATCATCGCCGACCGCCACCCCGACGTCATCGAGATGGACGCCGCCAGCAACACCGGCGTCGACGACGTACGCGAAATCATCGAGGCCACGCGCTTCCGCCCCATGGAGGCCCGCACCAAGGTCTTCATCATCGATGAAGTGCACATGCTGTCGCGCAACGCCTTCAACGCGCTGCTGAAGACGCTGGAGGAGCCGCCGCCGCATGTGAAGTTCGTCTTCGCGACGACCGAGTTGCGCAAGGTTCCCGTCACCGTTCTGTCCCGTTGCCAGAAATTCGACCTCCGCCGCGTCCCGGCCGCCGAACTCGCCGCCCACTTCACCCGTATCGCCGAGATCGAGCGCGTCGCCGTCTCCCCCGAAGCCATCGCCCTGATCGCCCGCGCGGCGGACGGTTCCGTGCGCGACGGTCTTTCTCTCCTCGACCAGGCCATCGCCATGGGGCCGGGCGACGACGGGGCCACCGTCAGCGCCGATGCGGTGGCGGACATGCTGGGCCTCGCCGATCGCGGCCTCGTCCTCGACCTCATGGAAGGCGTCATGGGCGGCCAGCCGGCGGCGGCCCTGGCGGCGCTGGACCAGGCCCATGAGCGCGGCGCCGATGCCGGGCTGGTGCTGCAGGACATGCTGGCGCTGGCCCATGTGCTGAGCCGCCTTAAAGCCTCGCCCGACCTGCGCCAAAGCCCCGACCTGCCCGAGGCCGAGCGTTCCCGTGGCGCGGCGCTCGCCGACCGCCTCAGCATCCCCATCCTCGGCCGCGCCTGGCAGATGCTGCTGCGCGGCGTGCAGGAGGTCGAGGCGGCGCCCGATCGCCGCGCCGCCACCGAGATGGTGCTCATCCGCCTCTGCTACCTCGCCGACCAGCCCCCGCCGGGTGAGCTGGTTCGCCGTCTGACTTCAGGCGAACCCAGCGCGCCCCGCCTGCCCGCACCCGCCGCCGCGCCGTCCCCCACGCCCGTCGCAGTAGCAACCGCTGTCGCAGCACCGCCCTTCGCGGTTGAACCGACCCGCGTGGAACAGCCTCGAGCGGACACGCCCCGCGCCTTCGCGAGCTACGGCAATACCAAAACCCAGGCCGCCATGGCTCCGGCTCCGCAGCCACTCGCCGAAGCGCCTCCGCCCGAAACTCCTTCGCCGGACGCCCCCCCCGCCTTGCCCGCGAGCTTCCGCGACGTGGTGATGCTGGTGCGCGACCTGAAGGAAGTCCGCCTCTACGGCCACCTACTGCACTCGGTCCATCTGGTCCGCTTCGCGCCTCCGGTCATCGAGTTGCGGCCGCAGCCCGAGGCGCCGCGCGACCTCGCCTCGAAACTCGCCGCCCTGCTCGGTGAGGCCACCGGCACCCGCTGGACCATCGCGCTCTCCGCTGCTCCTGGCGACCCCACCATCGACGAACAGCGCCAGACCGCCGAGCAATCGCTGCTGGCCGAGGCTGGTGAGCACCCGCTGGTCCGCGCCATCCTGACGAGTTTCCCCGGCGCCAAGTTGCAAGCCGTGCGCGATCCGCTGGCCGAGGAATTCCCAGCGCCGCCCGCTCCGGTTATGCCGGCCGCCGAAGCCGGGCTAGAGATGCCGCCGGACATGCCGGATTTCGCGCCGCCGGAGGCGGAGCTGGTCGGCTCGATGAACCCGGACCTGGATTACGAGGCCGAGATGGCGTTGGAGGAAGATCGATGAAGAACCTGGCCGGGCTGATGAAGCAGGCGTCGCAGATGCAGCAGAAAATGCAGGAAATGCAGGAATTGCTGGAAAGCCGCGAGGTCGAGGGGCAGGCCGGCGCCGGCATGGTGGTCGTGACGCTGAGCGGCAAGGGCGACATGCGCCGGGTCAAGATCGACCCCAAGCTCGCCGATCCGGCCGAGATGGAGATGCTTGAGGATCTGATCCTCGCCGCCCATACCGACGCCAAGCGCAAGGTCGAGGCGCTGGCCGCCGAGGAAATGCAGAAGGCGACGGGTGGTTTGCAGCTTCCAGCCGGGATGAAGCTGCCCTTCTAGGCGTATCGGCTAATGGGCGGCCCGGAAGTCGAGCGGCTGATCGGGCTGCTGGCACGCTTGCCCGGCCTCGGCCCGCGCAGCGCCCGCCGAGCGGCGCTCCGCATGCTGCAACAGCCCGAGGCCCGTATGGTGCCTTTGGCGCAAGCGCTGGTGGAGGCCGCCCGCGCGGTGCGGCCCTGCGAGCTTTGCGGCAACCTCGACAGCCAGGACCCCTGCGCCATCTGCGCCAATCCTGAGCGCGACCGCTCGCTGATCTGCGTGGTCGAGGGTGTCGGCGATCTCTGGGCTCTGGAACGCGCGCAAGCGCATCGCGGGCTGTACCATGTGCTCGGCGGCACTTTGTCGCCGCTGGCAGGGGTGGGACCCGAGGACCTCAGCCTGACCCCGCTGCTGCGCCGCATAGCGGAGGGCGAGGCGCGCGAGGTCATTCTGGCTTTGGGCGCGACAGTGGATGGTGCCGCGACGGCGCATTGGCTGATGGATCGTCTGGCGGCACTGCCGGTGGAAGTGTCGCGAGTTGCCCAGGGCGTCCCGATTGGGGGCGCGCTGGAGGTGCTGGATGACGGCACACTGGCGACGGCTCTGCGCGCAAGACGGGTTGTTTAAGATGTCACTCAAAGGCCGCACGTAACGGGATTGTTACATCCCAAAACGAGAACCTTTGCCGCTTGGCACACGATTTGCTGGATTATCGAAACATTTCAGCAAGGAGTGGCGATTGTGAGCGATCAGACCAGACCGGCGCTCTCCGAGCATCATGCCGCTCGCGCCCATGCGAAGCGCGCCTGGCTCGACTCGCACGAACATGGCTACGACAAAGGCCTCAAACCCCGTCAGGTCACCATGATCGCGATCGGCGGCGCGATCGGCACCGGTCTATTCCTCGGCGCCGGCGGGCGGCTTCAGAGCGCCGGACCTGCACTGGCGCTGGTGTATCTGGTCTGCGGTGTTTTCTCGTTCCTCATCCTGCGCGCTCTCGGCGAGCTTGTGATGCATCGCCCGACGTCAGGTAGTTTCGTATCCTATGCACGGGAATTTCTAGGCGAACGCGGATCCTTCGTCGCCGGTTGGCTCTATTACTTGAACTGGGCGATGACCGGCATTGTCGATATCACCGCCGTCGCGCTTTACATGAAATATTGGGGCACCTTCTCGGATGTGCCGCAATGGCTCTTTGCCCTGGCGGCGCTTGCGCTCGTCACGGTCATGAATATGATCGCCGTGAGCTGGTTCGGGGAGATGGAGTTCTGGTTCTCGCTGGTGAAGGTGACGGCGCTGGTGCTGTTCCTGATTATCGGCGTGGTTTTCCTGATCAGCGGCCATCACATCGCCGGCCACACCACGGGACTGCATCTGATCGCCGATCATGGCGGCATTTTCCCGCATGGTCTGCTGCCCGCCATCATCATCGTGCAAGGCGTCGTCTTTGCCTATGCGGGCGTGGAGCTGATCGGCACGGCGGCAGGCGAGGCGCAGGATGCGCGCCGGGTCTTGCCGCGCGCCATCAACAGCGTGATGTGGCGCATCGCCCTTTTCTATGTCGGCTCCGTGGTGTTGCTGGTGCTGCTGCTGCCTTGGACCGCATACAAGGCGGGCGTGAGCCCCTTCGTCACCTTCTTCGGTGCGCTCGGCGTGCCGGGTATTGGCTCCGTAATGAACGTGGTCGTGCTTACGGCGGCGCTCTCCAGCCTGAATTCGGGATTGTATTCCACAGGCCGCGTCTTGCGCTCGCTGGCCATGGGCGGTTCCGCGCCGCCCTTCGTCGCGAAGATGAACGTGCATAAGGTGCCCTATGGCGGCATCCTTGTGACAGTCGCGATCTATCTCATCGGTGTCGTGCTGAACTATATAGTGCCGTCCAGCGTGTTTGAGATCGTGCTGAACATCGCCTCGCTCGGTATCGTAAGCACCTGGGGCTTCATCATCATCTGCCAGATGATGTTTCGCCGCGCCGTGAATCGTGGCGAACTGCAAGGGGTGGATTTCCGCATGCCCTTCGCGCCACTGACATCGTGGCTCACCCTCGCCTTCCTGTTCGGTGTGCTGGTTCTGATGGGCTTCGACTATCCCGATGGTACCTTCACGATCGTTGCCATCCCCTTCGTGGCGGCGGCGCTCGCGATCGGCTGGTTCTACCTCAAGCGCAGCGCGCTCATCAGCCCAACCATTCCTTCCTTCCTGCTGACCCGCGCTGTCGAGGACGACGACTCAGATCCCAAGTAATTTGGTCACACCTCGATACGGCGGAATGCGCGTTGCGGCGCATTCCGCCGTAAACATTACTGCCCTCGTTCGATCCCCACCGCCGCGCCGCGCGTAAAGATCGCCGTTAGCGTGTCGCCCACTTTTACGTTGGGGAGGCGCGCCTGCATCTGTGGGTCGGTTACCGGCAGCACCTCGACACGGCCGCCGTCCGGCGGTGCCAGCGAGATCGTATTCGCCGAAGGGTCGACACCAACGACGAGGCCCGTCACCACCAGCCGCGCATGCGCGGCGATCGTCGGATCTGCCGCGCCTGGCGCTGAGGTTTTCGACTTGGTGGTCAGCGAATCGGGCGGCAGCGGCGTGCCGCGGCCGGACAGTACGAAGGATACGGCCTGATGGTAATGCAGCACGATGACATCGCCCTGCTTCAGCCGCTCAGCTCCGGAAATCGTCGGGTCATAGGTCACGAACAGCGGTGCGCCCGAGGCGTCCCGCACTTCGAGCAAATGCGACGTTGGATTGGCCATCACCACCAAGGCGCGGATCGTCACGGTCTGGCTGCTGCCGGCGCCGCCCATGGCCGAGGCCTGAGCCAGTGCATGTCGGGGCAGCATCGGCGCCGCAAGCAAAAGGGCGCCGAGCACCCAAGGAACGCGGGCGAATTTCATGGATGGAATCCTCTTTTATTTAATATTCAGCCGAAACGATGTCGCAGCACTGCCACCTGCTCAGGGGTGAGCAGGCGAATCCGGTGTCCTTCTAACATTAAATGAAGCTTCGCGGTCTCCTCCAACTCCTCGATCGCCGCCGCTGCCGCCGAGAGGGAAGTGCCCGCCACCACCGGCCCGTGATTGGCCAGCAGCACCGCATGATGCTTGCCTACCAATGGCCGCACCGCCTCGGCCAGCGCGGTGTCGCCGGGCGGGAAATAAGGCACCAGCGGCAGGCGGCCGACGCGCATCACGTAATAGGCGGTGATCGGCGGCAGCACGTCCTCCGGATCGATGTCGGCGAGCACGGAGACCGCGACGGAATGCGTCGAATGCAGATGCACCACGGCGCCAGCATCGGGCCGACCCTCATACATCACGCGATGCAGAAAGGCCTCCTTGGTCGGCGGCTCGCCGGCGATGAGGCTTCCGTCAGTGGCGATATGAGAGAGGCGGGCGGGGTCGAGGTCCCCCAGCGTCACATTGGTTGGTGTCATCAGCCAGCCATCCGGCACCGCGACGCTGATATTGCCCGAACTGCCAAAGGTCAGGCCCCGCGCATAGAGGCTGTGGCCGAGGCGGCAGATGGCCTCGCGCGCCGCGGCATGGCTCACAGCGGCTGCTCCATGGCGGTGAGGGCGCGGGCGAAGAAATCGGGTCCGCCGAAATTGCCGGACTTCAGGGCGAGCACGAGGTCCCTGTCGCCAATGGTCCGCAGCACCGGCACGCCGGGTGCGATCTCGGGACCGAGCAGGAACGCGGCCAGCCCGAGCCGGTCGACCACGGCGCCGGAGGTCTCGCCCCCTGCGACCACCAGCCGCCCGACACCGGCATGGACCAGGCCCTCGGCGATGGTCGCCAGCGCCTGCTCGATGGCATGTCCGGCAGCGGCGCCGCCATGCTTGGCTTGCAGCGCTGTCACATCCTCTGGCATGGCACTGCTCGCGATCAGCACCGGGCCAAGTGCAAGGCGCGACTTGGCCCAGGCGAGCGCTTCCACTGCCTCGGTCGCGCCCTCAGTCACCAGGCGCTCGGGCGAGAGGTGGCGCACCGGCATCGCGTGTTCGGCGACGGCGATCTGCTCCAGCGTGGCGCGGGAGCAACTGCCGGCGATGATGGCGGCATGACCAGGTGGCGCCGCGCGTTGATCGCCGCTTGCCGACGCTGCCGTCACCCGGCCCCGAGCCACCAGGGCGCGGGCGAGACCGAGGCCGAGACCTGAGGCGCCGGTCGAAAGCGGGTTGTCGAGCACAGCCTCGCCGATGGTCTCCAGATGGCGATCGAAGATGGCGTCGATGATGGCGTCGCCATAGCCCTCGGCGGCCAAGGCCGCGAGCGCTTCCCGCAAAGCCTCGACTCCCGCTTCGACGGTGGCGATCGGCACGAGGCCGACAGTGCTGCTGCTCTGGCGCGCGAGGACGCGGACGAGATTGGCGTCGCGCATCGGGTTGAGCGGGTGGTCCTTCAGCGGACTCTCGTTCAGCGGGACGGAGCCGACATAGAGGTTGCCCTGGAACACGGTCCGGTTGGTGCCGGGGAAAGCGGGCGTGACGGCGACGATCGACGCGCCGCAATCCGCCCGTAGCGCATCCGTTACCGGTCCGATATTGCCGGCATCGGTCGAATCGAAGGTCGAGCAGATCTTGAACAGCACATGGCTCGCCCCGGCGGTGCGCAACCAGCGGTCGGCCAAGCGCGACAAAGCGATGGCTTCCTCCGCCGGGATCGAACGGCTTTTGAAGGCAATCACCATCGCATCGACCTCCGGCAGGTCGAGGCCGGGGGCGGGAAGGCCGATGGTCTGGATGGTGCGCAGACCTTGGCGCGTCAGCGTATTCGCAAGGTCGGAGGCACCGGTATAGTCGTCGGCGATGCAGCCGAGGACGAGGGTCACGCGCGACCCCTCCACGGCGCGAACCAGCCGAGGCCGGCTACGGTGTCTCCCGCCGGGCGGTATTCGCAGCCGACGAAACCGTCATAGCCGAGCCGGTCCAGAGCGGCGAAGACATAGGCTGCGTCTAGCTCGCCGCTATCCGGCTCGTGCCGATCGGGAACGCCGGCGATCTGCACATGGGCGATCAGGGGCATCATGGCTTCCAGCGCTTTCGTCACGTCGCCATGCATGATCTGGCGGTGGTAGATGTCGAATTGCAGCTTCAGGTTCGGCAACTTGAGTTCCGTGATGAGCGCGGCAGCCCAGGCGAAGTCGTTGAGGAAATAGGCGGGCATGTCGCGGCCATTGATCGGCTCGATCACCAGCGTGATGCCCTTCGGCGCGAGACGTTCCGCCACCATCCGGACGCCTGCCCGATAGGCCGCCACCGCTGAGGTGTTTTCGCGCGAGGCGTTCCCGGCCATGAGGTGGAGCGTCTTGCAGCCCGTCGCCGCGGTGTAGCGCAATGCGGTGTCCACGCCGGCGGCCAACTCGTCCGCACGGGCAGGGAGTGCCGCGAGGCCGCGTTCGCCGAGCGCGAAGTCGCCGGGCGGCAGGTTGAACAGGGCCTGGGTCAGGCCGTTACGGCGAAGGGCGTCTCCCACGGCTTCCGGCGTGTGATCGTAGGGAAAAAGGAATTCCACCGCCGTGAAGCCGGCCTCCGAGGCCGCGGCGAAGCGGTCGAGGAAGGGATGCTCCGTGAACATCATACTGAGATTGGCCGCGAAGCGGGGCATTGGCGCGCGTTTCCTGACGCTGTTTGTCGGGAGGCTAGATCAAAAATGACGAGTCATGAAGGTGCTGGGCGAATTCGCGAAGCGGCGCAACGCGCCATGATATTATTCAGTGCAGGCTCAGTGTTGAGCGATCGTTCAGCATCTGTTAATGGTCGCGTGTCGGGTGTCATGCGCCCGAAAAGCAGGGGGACAGCCCGATGTCGATGATCCTGGAGCGGCCGAATGTCGCGAACCCCGTGCCGACGCTGCCCGCGACGCTCTATCGCGATCCCGCGCAGTTCGAGCGCGAGCGGCAGGCGATCTTCACCAAGGAATGGCTGCTGTATGGCCGCAGCGACCAGCTCGCGAAGCCCGGCGACTATCTCGCGCTCACCATCGTCGGTTATCCGGTCGTCGTCGTCCGCCAGAAGGACGGCACGCTGAAGGGTTTCCACAACGTGTGCCGTCATCGCGCTGCGGCGCTGGCACAGAATCCGGAAGGCGCGTTTTCCGGCGGCATGATCCGCTGTCCCTATCATAGCTGGACCTATGAGCTGAATGGCTGCCTCAACCGCTCGCCGGGCTTCGGTGCCGAGAAAGGCGCGATCGATCCTGCGCAGTGGTCGCTCTTTCCGATTTCCGCTGACGAGTGGCGCGGCCTTGTCTTCGTGCGGATCGCGACAGCGGGTCCGACGCTCGTGGAATGGCTCGGTCCCATCGTGCCGATGGCGGCGCAATATCCGCTGCAGGACCAGCGCTTCTTCATGGAGAAGAACCAGGAGGTCGCGATCGACTGGAAAGTCTACGGCGAGAACTATCTGGAATGCTACCACTGCCCGAATATGCATCCGGGCCTTTGCGAATCGCTCGACATCTCGAAATACACGATCGATTCTTATCCGGAGGATGGGTTTTTCCATCTGTATGGCCCCAAGCGTGATGGCGGCTTCACGGATGGTCTGTATTTCTATCGGTTCCCATTCCTGATGCTGAACTTCTACCAATGGGGCAGCTCGATCGCGACCGTGGAGCCACTGGGTGCGGGGCGGCTGCGTCACATCAATTGGTATTTGTTCTCCGACCTTAGCCCGGAGAAGGCTGAGGAGAACCGGCGCTCGGCTGAATGGTCGGCGCAAATCGTCGCCGAGGATATGGATATGAACGTGACCGTGCAGCGCAACTTGGAAATCGGCGTCTATGATCGCGGCATTCTTTCGCCGAAGCAGGAGCGCGCGGTCGGCGCCTTCCAGAATATGGTGCGCGCCGCCATGCCCGGCCTGGAAGGCTGATCCGGATGCTTGACGCTATCGCCCCCGGCCAGGCCGCGCAGACGGCCGCCAAGACCTATGATGCCGTCATCATCGGCAGCGGCCATAACGGTCTTGTCTGCGCCAATTATCTTGCCCGCAAGGGATTGAAGGTCGCGGTGTTGGAGCGCCGCCACGTGATCGGCGGTGCGGCGGTGACGGAGGAGATCGCGCCCGGTTTTCGCGCCTCGATCTTCTCGTATCTGATGAGTCTGCTGCATCCTCGCATCATTAAGGACTTCGACCTCAAGCGGCATGGGCTGACGGTATTGCCCTGCTCGGACATGATCTCGTCGGTGTCCTATGACGACTACATCCTGTTTTCCGAGGATATGGCGAAAACCCAGGCAAGCTTCGCCAAGTTTTCGCTGCACGATGCCGAGATCTATCCGGCTTTCGACGCCTATCTGAAGGAGGCGACCAAGGTCGTGCAGTCCCTCTTGTGGGAAACGCCGATCGATCCGTCCAAGGCGAATTGGAAGAATTTCCGCGAAGGCGCTGGTCTGCTGTGGAAGTACCGCCGCATCGGCAAGAAGATGTATCGCCTCGTCGATCTCCTCACGATGAGCGCCTATGACTATCTCAAGGAATGGTTCGACGACGACCGCGTGATGGCATGCCTCGCCTATTACGCCTCGATCGGAACCTTCGCGGGGCCGAAGAGTCCAGGGACCGCGTATGTCATCATGCATCACATCATGGGAGAGCATGAGGGCGCCGGCGGCTGGGGCTTCATCAAGGGCGGCATGGGTTCGATCACCCAGGCGCTCGCCGCGGCCGGGCGGGAGATGGGCGTCGAGATCTTCACTGAGACCGCGGTCGCCGAAATTCGCGTGACCAATGGCCGCGCGAGCGAAGTGGTGACGACGAAGGGCGATGTTTTCCGCGCCCGCGTCGTGGCTTCGGGCGCCAATGCCAAGGCGGTCTATCTCGACATGCTGGACGAGAAACACGTGCCGCCGGAGGTGCTGCGAGAGGTGCGCGGCTACCGGACTTTCTCCACTGCCTTCAAGATGAACATCGCCTGCGAGCGGCCGCCGCAATATCGCATCCTGGAGAAGGCTCGGGCCGACGGTTCATTGGGCAATTTCCCCTACCCAACATACTGCCACATCGCGCCGGATATCGATTATCTCGAACGCGCCTATGATGATGCGAAGCACGGCTGGTATTCGTCCGAGCCCTTCATGACGCTTTGCACGCCGACCATCGTTGATGACACGCTGTCGCCGCCGGGCAAGCATGTGGTGAATGTTTTCGGTGGCCACGCGCCCTATAAGCTCAAGAACGGTGACTGGGGCGTCGAGAAGGAGAAGTTCAAGTCGATCGTGCTGAAGACGATCGACAACTACGCGCCGGGCTTCTCAAATGACGTCATCGCGGCGCAGACATTGGTGCCGCCCGATCTAGAGGCGATGATCGGCGTGCCGCAGGGCCATATCTTCCATGGCGAGCTTTCAGCCGACCAGCTTTTCTTCCAGCGCCCGGTTTCCGGCTATGCCGATTATCGCACGCCGGTGAAGGGTCTTTACCTCTGCGGCGCCTCGACCCATCCGGGTGGTGGCGTGTCGGGTATTCCCGGGCACAATGCGGCGCGCGAGATCCTGCGAGACATCCGGGGGCGGAAGGTTTAGCGCCCGGAGGGATCAAGCCGCTTGCCGCGGCTTGGTCGTCTTGGTCAGCGTGAAATCGACATGCACTGAGTCATAGGGGAAGACCACACCGCCATCGGTGCGGTCGATCACTCCGGCCTGGATAAGCGCCGTTACATCTCCGTGAACGGCTTTGACGTCTCGCCTGACGCGGCGCGCGACCTCGCGGATCGACATTTCGCTCTGCCCAGTCAGCGCTTGCAGGATCTCCCAACGCTTCACGGTGAGCGTCTGCACAAGCAACTCAAAGGAGCCGAAAGAAATGTAAGCGCCTTGATGCTCGCCCTTGAAAGCGGCGCGGGCGCGGGGGCCGACATCCTCGCGCGTAGCGACCGAAAGTGTCACGTTGTTCATTCGGGTCTCCATCGGTCCACATCCTGCCAAAAATCCCCGAGAAGTTCATCGGGCGTCCTGAAGTCGTAGGGCGCCTCAAGACCGCCGATATGGCGATGGTCGCCTTTCACGGCTTCATTGTCGTAGCGGAACACACAGAGCTTAGCGACGACATAGGCCAAGGCATGTTTGTAGCTATGCGCTGATCCGGCTACCGGTCGCGGCACCTGCCAAACCCGCAACTCCACAAAGGCATCGACCCGGAGCTGGAGGCGCTCATGAAGCAGGAGCCGAGCTTTCATGTTGGAAATTACTCCAACACGCGGGTGATGTCAATCGCTCCAACGCCGTGCTGCGTTTATTTCCGTGTCGTGATGGTCTGAGGACGTCTACCTGTCCTCACGTGTGTGCCTTAGTCGCAGGACGAAGATTGTCCCGTCGCAGACCTCGTAGCGAATCTAGTAGTGGCCGACGAAGATCCGGCGGATGTGATATGGGCTGAACTCGTCGAGCTTTTCGCCAAGATGCGGGTGTTTGGTTAGCCATAACGGCGCGGCGGTCAGTGAACGCACGATCTCCCCGGCGGCCTTGGCATTGACCGAGGCTAGGAAGTCATGGAGGCGTGACAGGTCGGATAAGGCGCGGCCCGTCCACCGTAGATTCAGGGCGTAACGGTAGGGGCCGGAAGCGGCGCATCGCTGCCGAGGCTATCGGCCCAGGCTTGCACGGCCTGGTGGTCTATAACCTGCCCTGCATCGACCTCGGCCATCGCTTCCAGCGTTAGCCGCCGCCGCTCTTCGTCCTGCTCGATCCAGGCGGTCAGGGCCTGCTTGACGATCCAGCCGCGCGAACGCTCCAGCCGGGCCGCGAGCAGATCGACCTTCTCCGCGAGCGGCAACGGACGAGGGTCGTCAGGACTCTCGTCTCCATGAGGACACTCCACTAATCACACCCAATCATCATGATTGGGTGTGATTGCCGCAAGCCGATTATTTCCGTGTTGTGACGTCCCGGCCGCTCTCGTCACCGAGCACATCCACCACGTAAAGCTCCGACACCAGCACCAGGGCGGCGGCGGCCAGGGGGCTCGCCATGATGATGCCCATCGGGCCGAAGACGGTGCCCATGAAGGTCATCGACAGGATCAGCAAAGCGGGCGGCAGCTTCACCATTCGGTCCTGCACCAGGGGCGAGACGACATAGCCCTCGACGAGATGACAGACGCCGAAGACAAGCAGCGTCATCAGCACCATGTGCCAGCCGGAGCCGAGGGCTATGGCAAGTGCCGGGATCGCCGCCAGGATGGCGCCGAAATAGGGCACGAAGGTCAGCAGACCCGCCAGCACGCCCAAAGCCAAAGCGAGAGGCATGCCGACCAGCATCAGGCCGATGGTGGTCAGGACGCCGACCACCAGCATGTCCACGAGCTGGCCCATGAACCACCAGCGCCAGGCATGGGCGACTTTGCCCATCACCTCGCGGATGCGGACACGGCGCGGCTCAGGCACCAGCTTGACCAGACCTTTGGTGTAGAGGTCGGGATTGGCCGAGAAATAGAGCATCGTCACGATCAGCACGAGGAAGGAGGCCACGCCCTCGATCGAGGCCCCGGCGGCGGCCGCCGCGGGAGCGGCGAGCGACTTCGGGTCCGGCGCGCCCGAGGAGGCCTTTTGCATGATCATGCGGCCCCAGCTGGTCTGGCCGTAGCGGTTCTTGAGGTCGGTGCCCTCCTGGATGAGGTGCTTCACAAGGTCCTGACCCTGCTGGAGCAGCTGCGGTCCGACCCAAACGCAGAAGCCGACGATGAGCAGCAGGATCAGCAGGCTGATGATCGCGAGGGCCCAATGCGTCGAGAGCGGGGAATGGCGCGCTACCCGCTCGGCCGCGCCGCGCAGGGAGACGGCGAGCAGGGTGGCGAGCAGCACCAGCAGCAACTCGCCATGGAGCAGCCAGAGCACGATGCCGGCGAGAATGAGACCGATGCCCCAGACCAGCGTGTTGCGGATCGAAAGGTCGGCGGCGGCGATCTTGGTGGAGCCGAGCACGTTGTGGCTAATCCTTCACGGTGGCGCTGCGTGCGGCGGAAAGCCGCATAAGTTCGGCGGCGGTGGTTTGGAAGACATGGGCGGGGCTGCCCGCCGCTGCCCAGATTGTGTCGAAGGCGAGCAGATCTTCATCCAACAGGGTGACGGGTGCCGTGGCATGGGCGATGGGTGGCACGCCGCCCGGCGCGAAGCCGGTTTTCTCGCGCACGAAGTCAGGATCTGCGCGGCTCACGCCTTGGCCCAGTTCCTTCGAGATTCGGGGCAGGCTGATACGGTTGGGTCCCGAGGCGATGACAAGCACCGGGGTATCGCCGATGCGGAAGACGATGGATTTCGCGATCTGCCTCGGGCTGCAGCCGATGGCGGCCGCGGCCTCGGCGGCCGTGTGGGTGCTTTGGTCGAACGTCTTGATGGTGTCGGGGTGGCCAGCCGCGCGCAACGCGTCGCGCACTTGCTCCACCTCCGCCGGGCTCTCGTCGGCCATTCTCGCTCCGCCGTGGTTCATCTCACCTATAGATGGCATGAACTAAGCCACTGTCGATCCGTGGAGTTTTTGTGAGCCTGTCATGACCGATCTTGCGGCACCGGCGATCGAGCGCCTTCAGCGGCATCCGGGCTTCGCGCGTGTGCCGAAAGTTGGGGAGCGCGGCTACGAGCCGCCTCGCCTTGGCGATCCGTTGGTCCTGCCCGTCGAAGAGGCGACGCGGGGGCGGCTACTGGAACGCGGCGTAACCGTGAACGGTTCGGCCGGGGTGGGGTGCGTCGTCATTGTCGATGCGCGGTTGACGGGGCTGGAGCTTGGGATCGGCTTTCGGGGTCATGACGACTGCACCGTCATCATCGGTATGGGTGGCCCGCTGGCCGGCGAGGTTAACTTCTGGGGGCCCGGCGGCCTGGCGGGTTTCGGCGGCTGCGGCACCATGCACGGCTCGCGCATCGCATTGACCATCAATGCGGGCTGCGCGGCCTATTTCGCGCCCGGTTTCACGTCAGTCGGCAGCCAGTGGCTGGTGGAGGAAGATGCGTCAGGTCCCTGCTGCGTGATGGCCGGGGACGACAGCATGGTCTCCTGGGATGTGTGGTGCCGGAATTCCGACTCGCACGGAATCTTCGATATCGCGAGCCTCGCCTTGATCAACCCGGCAAGGGACCTCGTGCTCGGCGCCCATGTCTGGCTGGGACAGGGGGTCCGCATCTCGCGAGGCGTGACAATCGGTGCCGGCAGCATCATCGGCTTAGGAGCGGTCGTGGCGCAGGACATTCCGGCGCGGGTCGCCGCCGTCGGCACGCCCGCGCGGGTGGTGCGGGAGGGTGTGACCTGGTCTCGCGGGCGGCAGCCGACCGAGGCGCAGATGCGCGCAATGGTCGAGCGGTTATAGCCACGTTGGAACCGCTCGCCCTCTATATCCACTGGCCCTTCTGCCTCGCGAAATGCCCATACTGCGACTTCAACAGCCATGTGCGGGATGTCATTCCGCAGGCACGGTTCCGCGCGGCCCTGGTGCGTGAACTGGAATGGGAGGCCGAACGCCTCGGCCCGCGCCCGCTGCGCTCCATCTTTTTCGGCGGCGGCACGCCGAGCCTCATGGAACCGGAGACGGTCGCCGCGCTGATCGCCCGCGCGCTGGAGCTATTCGTGCCGGTGGCGGATCTGGAGATTACGCTGGAGGCCAATCCGACCAGCATCGAGGCAGGGCGTTTCGCGGGTTTCCGGGGGGCTGGCGTCAACCGCGTCTCGATTGGTGTGCAGAGCCTGGATGAGGCAGCGCTGCGGATGCTGGGGCGGGAGCATTCGGCGACCCAGGCGGTGGCGGCGCTGGAAATCGGGAGGCGGCTTTTCCCGCGTATCTCCTTCGATCTTATCTATGCGAGGCCGGACCAGACCGAGGCGGCCTGGCGTACCGAGCTGCGCCAGGCGCTGGACCTCGCGGCGGATCACCTCTCTCTGTACCAACTGACGATCGAGCCTGGCACCGGCTTCGAGGCGCGGCACCGGCGCGGGGAAATCATTCTGCCCGAGGGGGACCTCGCGGCGGCGCTCTACAACGCGACCGGCGAGGAGGCGGCCCGATTCGGGCTGCTGCCTTACGAGGTGTCGAATTACGCGCGACCGGGTTCTGAAAGCCGGCACAACCTCGCTTACTGGCGCTATGGCGATTACGTGGGCATCGGCCCCGGCGCGCATGGCCGGATCATGCTGGGCGACCGGCTTGTCGCGACGCGGCGGCATCGGGCGCCGGAGATCTGGGCGGCTCGGGTCGAGGCGCAGGGGCATGGCTCCGGCGAGGAGCTTACGGTCGGCACCGAGGATCGCGGGCGGGAGATGCTGCTCATGGGGCTGCGCCTGACGGAAGGCGTGCCGGCGAGCGCCTTCGCGGCGCGGACTGGGCGGACACTGGAAGAGGCGGTCGATCCCGAGATTCTCGAGACGGCGATCGGGGAGGGGTACCTGGTCTGGTCGGGCGATCGGTTACGAGCGACCTTAGAGGGACGGCTGCGGCTGGATCCGCTGCTGGCGGCGTTGTTGAGGTAGGTTTGGATGTGTGTGACCCGCGACGGCTGCGCATGGGCGAGTCGCGCCCAATGTTCCGAGCGTCATGGCATGCGAAGGCATGCCATCCACGCCTTCCTTGGGCATGCGGCCGGTTCGGGTAAGGCGTGGATGGCACGCCTCCGCGTGCCATGACGGGGGAGGCCATGACTTTGCGGCGGTAATATTTCAGGCTGAGTGGACGTGACGCGGAGTTCCCAAGCCTCAACCCAGCGGCGACACCTCGCGCGCCATTCTGTCGCGGCGCGCCTGGCGGATCTCGCTCGTCACCACCATGCCGCCGCTCAGCAGAATGAGGCCCGCGCCGAGGAAAACGCCGACCGCCGGGATGTCGCCGAACAGCAGGTAGCCGAAGACGAAGCTCCACAGCAGTCCGCTGAATTCCATGGGCGCCACGACACTCGCCTGGGCGCGCTTGACGCCCTCGATGAGCAGCAGTTGCGCGGTGGTCGAGATGAGGCCGAGGCTCAGCATGAGGGCGGAAGCGGGGAGTGTCGGCGTGCGCCAGACAAAGGGCAGCGTGCCGCCGCAGACCACCACGAAGATCACGCCGATCAAGAAGATCTGGTCGTAGCCCCGAATCTGCGCCGCGATCTGGCGCATCAGAATCATCGTATAGGCCCAGATTATGGCTGCCGCGCCGACGCAAAGCACCGGCAGCAGCGGGCTGGACCCGCGCGGATGCGCCGCCAGCACAACACCGACAAAGCCGATGCCTAGCGCGAACCAACGAACCAGTGTGACCCGCTCGCCGAGCATTGGCCCGGCCAGCACGGCGACGATCAGCGGGCTTGCGAAGTAGATCGTGATCAGCTGGGCGAGGCCGAGATAGCGCGCCGAAGAATAATAAAGCAGCCAAGCCGTGAGGGTGAGGAAGGAGCGGACGAGCAGCTTGTTGCGCACCGGAGAGAAGAGCCCGCGGGTAATCACCCCGCGCCCACCGAGCGAGAGGCAGAGAACGACGACCGTCAGGCTGCGCATGAAGAGGATTTCGCCGGAGGCGTAATGAGCGACCAGCGCCTTGACCAGCGCATCATGAGCCGCAAAGGCGGAGTAAGCGCCGAGAACCAGCAGAAGCCCGGAATGCTGCGCGAGCACCGGCGGGAGCCGGCCGAAGCGTTCCATGAGCGCGCGTGACCTGCGCTGCAGTCGTATCATGGCGGAGGCTTGTCCCGAGGTCGCGTGCTATCCTGTAGTTTGGCACGTCATCAGTCGTTGGAGGATCGTTCTTATCACCATGGAGTCCCGCGGCCGTGCCTGGCCACCGACCTCGCCACCTTTGCCGCCCGGACTCGATCCGCGGTCGGCGGCGGTATTGCGGGAGATCGTTGAGCAATATGTCGAGACCGGGGAGCCCATGGGCAGCCGCACCTTGTCACGACGCCTCCCAGTCTCGCTGTCCCCCGCCACCATCCGCAACGTCATGGCGGATCTGACCGAGGCAGGCCTACTTTACTCGCCGCACGTCTCAGCCGGACGATTGCCGACCGATCGCGGTCTGCGGCTGTTCGTGGACGGGCTGCTGCAATTCGGCGAACTGGCGGAGGAGGATCGCGACGCCATCGATGTGGCTTTGCTCAGCCATGGCCGCAGCCTGCAGGACACGCTGGCGGAAGCCTCGCTGCTGCTCTCGGGCCTCTCCTCGGCCGCCGGGCTCGTTCTGGCGCCGAAGGCGGAAGGCGCGCTGAAGCACATCGAATTCGTGCCGCTCGCCTCGGGCCGGGCGCTGGTGGTCTTGGTCTCGTCCGACGGACAGGTCGAGAATCGGGTGATCGACATCCCGCTGGGCGTGCCGCCCTCAGCTTTGCAGGAGGCGAGCAACTTTCTCAACGCGCGCCTCGCCGGGCGAACTCTGGCGGAGTTCAAGCTGGATGTGCGGGATGAGATGGCGCAGGACCGCACCACCCTCAACGAACTGGCCGCCAGCATTATCGAGGCCGGGCTTGCTACCTGGGGCGGAGAGGGGCGGGGCGGCAACCTCATTGTACGGGGTCAGGCGCGGCTGCTCGCCGATGTCGATCAGATCGAGAAGCTGGCCTCGATCCAGACACTGTTTGAGCGCCTTGAGACGCAGGAGACGATGCTGCGCCTGCTGGAACTCGCCGAGACCTCGGACGGGGTGCGGATCTTCATCGGCGCCGAAAGCGGCTTGTTCGGCAGCGCCGGCGTCTCGATGATCGTGGCGCCGGCCCGCAACGCGCGGGACCGGATCGTGGGCGCCATCGGGGTGATCGGGCCGACCCGTCTCAATTACGGACGGGTGATACCGGTTGTGGATTACACCGCCCGGGTTGTGGGACGCTTGCTCGGGTGATGCCCGGAAGTCACATATCTGTCAGATTGTCCCACAGAAAGACTTTCCGCCCGTTCATGTCTTTGACATGTTCCGGAACTAGGTTGATGGTCCGGCGTCAGAAATCGAGCTCCAATTCGGTAATTTCCTGAGGTTCTTCCTGTGCGGCGGCCACCCATTCGACCATCTCGGGCCACGCCAGGATGGTGCGGCAATACCCGGCCGAACGCCCTCCCACCGCGACATCGTAGGTCTGCAGGCGAGTGACGACGGGCGCATACATTGCGTCTGCGACCGAGGGGCGTGCTCCGAATAGGAAGGGGCCACCCCATTCATTGAGGCATTCTTCCCAGATTTCCAGGATTCGATCGATGTCGCTGCGCGCCGCGGACCAGAGTTTGAAGCCGGGGCGATGGGCGTGGAGATTCATGGGCAGCGAGTTGCGCAGAGCCGAAAAGCCCGAATGCATTTCGCCGCTGATAGCGCGGCACAGCGCGCGTGCCTTGGGTTCCTCAGGCAGCATGCGCGCATCTGGTCTCAGCTCATTGAGGTATTCGGCTATCGCGAGCGTGTCCCATATGGATATCTCGCCGTGGATGAGCATCGGTAGTCGAATGGACGATGATTGCAGAAGCAGCTCCGCGCGCGCGACCGGATCGTCGGGCGATGCCGTTTCCTCGTGAAATGGCAGGCCGGAGAGGCGCATGATGAGCCAGCCTCGCAGTGACCAGGAGGAATAGTTCTTGCTGCTGATGAGAAGCGTGGCCTCTGTCATGGGCGAAGCCCTTTCGCGGGGGAAGGCGTCGATACCCTACCAGTACGCTGGTCTGGGGCGAAACGATCGCGCGCAGAGAATGGAAGATTCTGGCAAGTCGATTTTCTACGACATGGCGCGTCCCGTAGCGGGTCTGCCGTTTTCGGACGTGGTGGCGGCTGCCGGCACGCCAATGATCTATCAGCTCTACCAGGCGCAGGCGGATGCCATGGCGCCGATGCGCCAGATGGCGAAATTCGCAGATACGCTGTTGCATCAGATGAATCTTGCCTCGCCCTATGCTCTTGGCTGGCGACAGGCGGCGGCCGTCTGCGAAACGATGTGGCGGACCGAGGTCCTGCATGAGCGCCCGGCTTTCGGTTTTCGGCCGGTGACGGTGGGCAACCAGGCTTTCACGGTGACCGAGGAGGTTCTGCGGGAAACGCCCTTCTACTCGCTGCTCCATTTCCGCAAGGAAGGCGCGCCGCGGCAGCCGCGTGTATTGGTCGTGGCACCGATGTCTGGCCACTTCGCCACTCTGCTGCGCAATACGGTCCAGACGCTCCTCGCTGATCACGATGTGTTCATCACCGATTGGAAGAACGCGCGGGAGGTTCCGCTCGCCGCCGGAGCCTTTGGCTTCGACGACTATACGGATCACGTGATCGACAGCCTGGAAGCGATCGGTCCGGGCGCGCATGTGCTCGGTGTGTGTCAGCCCGCCGTGCCGGTGCTGGCCGCCGTGGCGGTGATGGCGCAGCAGGACAATATCGCGGCGCCACGCAGCATGACGTTGATGGCGGGACCCGTGGATACGCGGGTGTCACCAACGAAGGTGGATCACCTCGCCAAGCAGCATCCGATCGAATGGTTCGAGGAGAAGCTCATCGGCGTGGTGCCCTGGAAGTTCAAAGGCGCCAACCGGCATGTCTATCCAGGGTTCCTGCAGCTCGGGTCGTTCATCGCGATGAATTTCGACCGCCATCTACGGGCTCAAGTTACCCAGTGTCGCAATATCGTGGGCGGCGACGTTCCAAAGGCCGAAATGCATCGGCATTTCTACGACGAGTATCTCTCCGTTATGGATCTTCCGGCGGAGTTTTTTTTGGAGACCGTGAAGCGGGTGTTCCAGGACCATGACCTGGCGCGCGGCTGTCTCACCCACCGGGGAGAGCTCGTCGATCCTGGGGCGATCCGCCGCACCGCCGTGCTGACGGTGGAGGGCGAGCGGGACGATATCTGCGGTATCGGCCAGACGATGTCCGCGCTGGATCTGTGCAGCGGCCTGCCGGCAACGATGAAAAGCCACCACCTGCAGACGGGCGTCGGTCACTACGGCGTCTTCAGCGGCAGCCACTGGGCGCGGGAGATTTACCCCAAGGTGCGCGCGATGATCGAGGCGACGAACTGAGGGGCGCCCGTAGTCCCGCGAGAGGAATTGCGTGAAGTAGGCTGTTTACAGGTTGCTTCACCCGGAAATCGGCGGACCGCCGTAGTAGCGGTAGCCCGCCGCATAACCGCTCGGACGAAATTAGACTCCGAGAAACCCACGGGCTTTCGTGATTAGACCTGTAGTGCTGGACACAGGGCCCCGTGGCTTGTATGGGCGGATGACGTTGTTGGGGATTTCGACCATATAGGCAAACCGGCGATTGTTCTGCTCCAGCTTAAATCTCTGCTCGTGTGTCAGGTTTGGGCCGAGTTGACGAGCATTCTCGAGCGCTAGGCCGAACATCTGGGCGTGCGGCACGTCTTGCGGCTTCAGCCGCAACATACGTACTTTGTCGACATTTTCGATCTTGGGCATCGGCCTGACTTTCCTTGGTTGCTAGTCAGAACCAGATCTAGGTTGGTTCAGTAAACGAATCCGAAAAACGGCAAGCCGATTCATTTCGGCTAGATTTCGATTTGATTTGGAATCAAAGGTGCTACCCTCATCGAAAGCGACATGTCGTAGGACATGGCCCAACCTGACGGAATAGCTTTTCTCCGCATTCAGCTATGCTACAGAAGCCCGATCGGAGATTGTGTCTAACAGTGGCGCTTGAGCATTGCTCGCGACACCCAAATTAAATGCGAACGGACCAGCGCCAGGAGTGCCCTCATGACCGACCACGTCTATCGCCTCATCGAAGTCGTCGGCTCTTCCGAGACGAGCATCGAGGACGCTATCCAATCCGCCGTTACGAAAGCCTCCGCCACGATCCGGCATATCCGCTGGTTCGAGGTCATCGAGACCCGGGGCCAGGTCGAGAACGGCAAGGTCCACTACTACCAGGTGACTCTCAAGATCGGCTTCTCGATCGAGGATGAGCACGTCCACCTGCAACCCTGAGCCGAAACGCGCGCGCGGGAGCGGAGGGCTGATCTTCGCCCCGCGCGTGCGCAGAGTCTCGCCTATCGGCGGAGCCCGGCGTATCTAGGAAGTTTCCGGCGTCTTGCGCCGGGAC
>NZ_LMUQ01000039.1:278080-287423 GCF_009765865.1 Acidisoma sp. L85 | reverse complement strand
GGGCAGGAGGCCCCGCCGATGCCCGCCTATCGCTCACGCACCTCTACCCATGGTCGCAACATGGCGGGCGCTCGCGCGCTCTGGCGGGCGACTGGGATGACTGATGGCGATTTCGGCAAGCCGATTATCGCCGTCGCCAATTCCTTTACGCAATTCGTCCCCGGTCACGTCCATCTCAAGGACATGGGCCAGTTGGTGGCCGGCGAGGTGCAGAAGGCGGGCGGCGTCGCCAAGGAATTCAACACCATCGCGGTCGATGACGGCATCGCCATGGGTCATGCCGGCATGCTCTACAGCCTGCCCTCCCGCGAGTTGATCGCCGATGCGGTCGAGTACATGGTTGAGGCGCATTGCGCCGATGCACTGGTCTGCATCTCCAACTGCGACAAGATCACGCCCGGCATGCTGATGGCGGCGCTGCGGCTCAATATCCCCACCATCTTCGTCTCTGGCGGCCCGATGGAGGCTGGCAAGATCCGGTCGGACGGCACCGGCGGCGCCGCGGTGGTCAAGCGCGCGGATCTCATCACGGCGATGGTCGCGGCGGCCGATCCCTCGGTTTCCGATGCCGAGGCGGCGGAGCAGGAACGCTCGGCTTGCCCGACCTGCGGCTCCTGTTCCGGCATGTTCACGGCCAATTCGATGAATTGCCTCACCGAGGCGCTCGGCCTCAGCCTGCCCGGCAATGGCAGCCTGCTCGCGACCCATGCCGACCGGCGGGAGCTTTTCGTCGAGGCGGGCTGGACCGTCGTCGATCTCGCCCGCCGCTGGTATGAGCAGGACGATGCCTCGGCCTTGCCGCGCACGATCGCCAGCATGGGCGCCTTCGAGAATGCCATGTCGCTCGACATCGCTATGGGCGGCTCGACTAATACCGTGCTGCATCTTCTCGCGGCGGCGCACGAGGCGGGGCTGAACTTCACCATGGCCGATATCGACCGGCTGTCACGGCGGGTGCCGAACCTCTGCAAGGTCTCGCCCTCGGTCGCGAACGTCCATATGGAGGATGTGCATCGTGCCGGCGGCATCATGGCGCTGCTGGGCGAGCTCAACCGTGCGGGGCTGCTGCATACCGATCTGCCGACCGTGCATGCGCCGACCGTCGCGGCGGCGCTGGATCGTTGGGACGTGGCAGGTGCGGACCCTAACGGCACGGCGGGCATGATGTATCGCGCGGCGCCGGGCGGCGTGCGGACCATTGTCGCCTTCAGTCAGGATCAGCGCTTCCAGGATCTGGACACCGACCGCGCGACAGGCGTGATCCGGGACGTGGAGCATGCCTTCAGCAAGGATGGCGGTCTCGCGGTGCTGTACGGCAACATCGCGCTCGACGGTGCCATCGTGAAGACCGCCGGGGTCGATGCGGCGAACCTGGTCTTCGCGGGGCCGGCGCGCATCTTCGAGAGCCAGGACGATGCAGTGGCCGGCATCCTGGGCAATCAGGTCAAGGCGGGCGATGTCGTCATCATCCGCTACGAGGGGCCGAAGGGCGGACCGGGGATGCAGGAGATGCTGTACCCGACGAGCTATCTAAAATCGAAGGGGCTCGGCAAACTCTGTGCCCTGGTAACGGATGGGCGGTTCTCCGGCGGCACCTCGGGGCTGTCGATCGGCCACGTCTCGCCCGAGGCGGCGGAGGGTGGTGCCATCGGCCTGATCCGGGACGGCGACCGCATCGAGATCGACATTCCCAACCGCATCATCCACGCGGTTCTGACGGATGAGGAATTCGCGCATCGCCGGGAGGCGATGGTCTCAAAGGGCGCGGGCGCGTGGAAACCGGAATCGCGGGAGCGCCATGTATCGCCAGCGCTGCGCGCCTATGCGGCAATGACGACCAGCGCGTCACGCGGCGCGGTGCGGGATGTGAGTCAGGTGGAGCGTTAGCCCGCGCACCGCCACCCGCTCTGACCTCCCCTGGAAGGTTGGGGATGGAGCGAGTGGCGGCCGCCTTGAACGGCCTAAGCTAAGCGACGGCGATTACATGCCGCCCGCGACGTTTAGAACCTCGCCGGACACCCAGCCCGAATCGCTCGATGCTAGGAAGACCGCCACTGTCGCGATGTCGTTCGGCTGGCCGATTCGGCCGAGCGGGGTCTGCGCCACCATCTGCTTCTCGAAATCACCGCCAATGACTCCGGCGGTGATGGTGCCTTCGGTTTCCACGCCACCGGGGCTGAGGGAGTTCACGCGGATTTTGCGCGGCCCGAGCTCTTTCGAGAGGACGCGCGTGATGGCATCCACCGCGCCCTTGGTCGCGGTGTAGATCGCCGTGCCCGGCGGCGTGAGTTTCACGATGGCTGAGCTGATGTTAATGACGCTGCCGCCCTGCTCGCCAAAGTGCTTCACGGCTTCCTGCGTGGTGAGCAGCAGGCCGAGCACGTTGGTGTTGAACTGACGATGGAACTCCTCCTCCGTCACGTCCCCGATCCCGCCGAACTGGTAGATGCCGGCATTGTTCACCAGCACGTCGACCGACCCGTAGGCCTTCTTCGTCTCCGCGAAAAGCCGCAGGATATCGGCGGCTTTCGAGACGTTGCCCTGAACGGCGATGGCCTTGCCGCCAGCGCCGGTGATGGCGGCGACGACCTTGTCGGCGCCTTCCTTGCTCGAAGAATAGTTGACAACGACGGAGGCGCCCTCGGCCGCGAGGGCCTTCGAGATCGCCGCGCCGATACCCTTGGAAGCGCCGGTCACGACGGCGACCTTGCCTGCCAATTTGCTCATGTCGAACTTCCTAGCCTGTTGGAAGACTCAACAATTAGATGATCATCGAACTATTGCAAGGGCTGGAGTTCGATAGTCGGGAGCGCTGAACCGCTGCCCGTCAGACCCGCGTACCAGAGATCCGTCATGGCAGGGCTTCGCCGAGCCCGACGGGTAGACTGAGGGCGGTTCGAACTGGAAGACATCCCGCTCTTGACGGGCCTCAAAGCGTTCAGATTTCGGAAAGTTGGCGGAGATACGCGTTGAGTACATCGCGGCGCAGAACCAGCTTCGCGAATTTGCCTTCGCGGAGAATCTCGATCAGCCCCGCGGTCTCAAGTTCTTTCATATGATGCGAGATCGTCGCGGCGCTGACGCACTGGGCCTGAAGCATGCTGCTACAGGGCATCGAACCGTCACAACCGGCGATCTGCTTGAGCATCTGATAGCGCCGGGGTTCAGCCAAAGCACGGGCGATCAAAGCGAATTGCTTTTCCGTCAGGGAAGCGTGTTCGACATCTGCCATGGCTATCCTCGCCGCAATCATATCGGGATCGTGGCGCCGCTTGGCAACGGCGGAGATGGGCTCACACCTCGATCATCGCCTTGATCACGCCCGTTTCCGGCCGCAGCCAGCCCGAGAATGCATCCGCCGCCGCCGCTAGAGGCGCGTGATGGGTGCGCAAGGCGGCGGTCGGGATTTGGCCGGCGCGCATCCATCGTACGACCTCGGCGAAGTCCTCGGGCAGAGCATTGCGGCTCGCGAGAAGGGTGGTTTCACGCTTGTGGAATTCGGGATCGGCGAAACCGATCTCCTCCTGCACCACGCTCAGCAGCACGTAGCGGCCGGCATGGGCGAGAAAGCCGAGGCCGCGACGCATCGCGCCGACATTGCCGGTGGCATCCACGACGACATCGAAAAACTCGCCATGGGTTGCCTCTGCGAGAACCGCCTCGGCCTCGGGTCCTGGCACCAGAACCTCGTCGGCGCCCAGCGCGCTGCGTGCCAGATCCAGGCGGTCCTGCCGCATATCCATGGCCGTGACATGGGCGCCGCGTGCCTTGGCGGCGAGGATCGCGGCGATGCCGATCGGGCCGGCGCCCACGACAAGAACGCGATCCTCCGCGCCCACCGCGCCGCGCCGGATGCCATGGGCGCCGATCGCCAGGAACTCTATCATCGCGCCCTCGTCGAGGCTGAGGCCGTCTAGCGGCACGACGTTGCGCGCGGGCACGGCGAGAAATTCGGCCATGCCGCCGTCCTGGTGCACGCCGAGCACGCTTATCCGGACGCAGCAGTTTTGCCGCCCGAGGCGGCAGGCGCGGCAGATGCCGCAAGCGAGATAGGGCACGACATAGACCAGCTGACCCGTCGTCAAGCCGCTGCCGGCGGGGGAAGCGACGACCTCGCCAGCCAATTCGTGGCCCATGACGCGCGGATAGGCGAGAAAAGGGTGCAGCCCTTTGAGGATATGGAAATCCGTGCCGCAGACACCGATGCGGCGGATGTGTAGCAGGACCTCGTCCGCCGATGGCCTGGGGTCCGGCCGGTCAGTCAGTGCGAGGCGGCCGGGGGCCTCGCAGACGAGCGCTTTCATGGCTTCAACTCCTCGGACGTCTAGCGGGTCTTGCGATGGGCGGGGTCATCGCTATCGCGGCAATGCGTTCAGAAGCAGCCGCAGGCTTGCGACCGTGAAAGCCTTCATATTCGCCAGCCGGTCGTCGCTGCTGGTGCGGAGGGTCGTGGCGACAGCCGTGGGGCCGGCCAAAGCGATGCAGCTATGGCCCGCCGGGTCGCCGTAGCGGTTGCCGGTGGGACCGGCGGCGCCGCTCTCGCCCAGACCCCAGTCGGCCGAGAGCCTCGCCCGAGCCGTCTCCGCAAGCAATCCTGCGTACGTTTCGGTCGATGGCCGCCAGTCGGGCGAGCGTTCGGGCAGGCCGAGCAGCGCGGAGCGAGCCTCGGCAGTGTAGATCACGCCGCCGCCCCGGTAGCAGGCCGACGCGCCCGGGACCGCCAGAATCGCCCCCGAGATCAGCCCGCCGGTCGAGGATTCGGCGACCGCCAAAGTCTCGCCACGCGCGATGAGCGCCGCCGCGACTTCTTTGCCGAGCGCGAAGATCTCGTCCATGAGCCAAACCCCATCAGGTGAAACCGTATCTTAGGCGGCCTTGCGCCGCGGCAGAAACCGTCGGCTCGTCATGCGAGAACGGCGGCGGTCGCGGGCGTCTCCGCGGCGAGGTCGGTGCGGAGGAAATCGATCAAGGCGCGCAGCTTGCGCGGCACCCGCTGACGGTCCGGGTAGTAGAGCTTGAAGCCGGCGAGTGGCGGGCTCCAATCGGCAAGAAGGCGCACCAACCGGCCATCCGCGAGGAAGCGCTCGATATAGCCGTTGATCATGTAGACGATGCCGAGGCCGTCCAGCGCCGATTGAACCAGCACCGCCGAATCGTTGAACACCAGGCGGCCGGTGACGGTCAGGGAGAGCGTTTCGCCGCCGCGCGCGAAGTCCCAACGCTCGATCATGCCGCTCGGCCGGTGGCGGAAGCAGATGCAGTCATGGGTGAGCAGGTCGCGCGGATGCTTTGGCACGCCACGTGCTGCGAGGTAGTCGGGCGCGGCCAGGATATGCGCGGTCAGCGGCGGCCCCACGCTGACGCCGATCATGTCGCGCGCCACCACATCCCCGAAGCGGATGCCGGCATCGAAACCCTCGCGCACGACATCGACCATGCCGGCCTCGACGACGATTTCGAGGTCGATCTCCGGATAGGCGTCGAGAAAGCGGCGGAGGATCGGCTGCAGAACGATCATATGCCCGGCGCGCAGAACATTCAGGCGCAGCTTGCCTTGAGGGCGCCGCGCCGCGCTCCCAATTTCCTCCTCGGCCGCCGTGATGTCCTGGAGCGCGGGAGACACGCGTTCGAGGTAGCGGGCGCCAGCCTCGGTCAGCGCGACGCTGCGCGTGGTGCGGTTGAAGAGGCGGGCGCCGAGGCGTTGTTCCAGCCCGCGCACCGCCTGGCTAACGGCGGAGGGCGACACGCCGAGGCTCTGTGCCGCAGCCGCGAAGCTGCCGAGTTCGGCCACCGCCAGGAAGTGGGGCAGGCCATCGAAACTGTAGGAACGCATGGCCGCCTCATTCTGAAGGTCGGGCTTCGGAGCTTACGATGAAATGGGCGGATTATCTTTATAATAACCTTGGGGCATTCTGTGCCTAGCGGAATAGGAGTTAAGCCAATGACCGAGAACGCGAAGACATTCTTCATCACCGGAGTGAGTTCGGGCTTCGGCCTCGCTTTGTCGGAGGAGGCGCTTGCGGCGGGCCATCGTGTCGTCGGCACGGTGCGCAATGAGGCGGCGCGGGCTGATTTCGACCGGTTGGAGAAAGGACGGTCCTTCGCCAAGCTGCTTGACGTGACCGACTATGAGGCGGTTCCCCGCGTGGTCGGCGAGATCGAGAAGGAAATCGGCGGGATCGATGTGCTCGTCAACAATGCCGGCTACGGCATGGAAGGGATCATTGAGGAATCCTCGATGGAGGATCTGCGCCGCCAGTTCGATGTGAATGTATTTGGCGCCGTCGCCGTGCTGAAGGCGGTGCTGCCTTTCATGCGGGCTCGCCGTTCGGGCCATATCATCAACATCACCTCGATGGGCGGGATCGTGACCTTTCCGGGGGTCGGCTTCTACCACGGCAGTAAATTCGCGCTGGAGGGCATCTCCGAGACGCTCGGCAAGGAGGTCAAGGATTTCGGCATCGCGGTGACCGCTGTGGCGCCCGGCGGCTTTCGTACGGATTGGGCGGGGCGCTCCATGGTGCGCGCTCCGCGGGTGATCGCCGATTACGACGCGCTGTTCGAGCCGGTGCGTGCGGCGCGGCAGGCGCGGGACGGCAAGCAGCCGGGCGATCCCCGCAAGGCCGCGCAAGCCATCCTCAAACTGGTGGCGAGCGACAATCCGCCGGCCCATCTGCTGCTCGGCCCCGATGCGGTGACGCTGGTGGATGCAAAGCTGCTCGCCTTGCAGGCGGAGATCGACGCCTGGCGCGGCCTTTCCATGTCCACCGATTTCGACTGAGCAGCCTCGCCGCCGGCGCGGCTGGCCACTGCCGCGCCGGCGCGCCATCCTTCGGGCAGCGTGGAGACTGTTTGGTCGGTCTCCCAGCCCGAAGGACCTGTCATGCCTGAACCTCGCCGCCTTCGCCTCGGCGCCTTCATGCGCCCGGTCAGCATCCACACCGCCGCCTGGCGATATCCCGGCGCCTGGGCGGATGCGAATTTCAGTTTTCCCCACCTGAAGTATCTCGCCCAAACTTTGGAGCGCGGGTTCTTCGACGCCTTCTTCATGGCCGATCACCAGGCGGTCATGAATATGCCGATGGAGGCGTTGAAGCGGAGCGCCACTGTGACCTCCTTCGATCCTCTGACATTGTTGCCGGCGCTGGCCGTGGTGACCGAGCGGCTTGGCCTGATCGCCACCGCCTCGACCACCTATAACGAGCCCTATCAGGTGGCGCGCCGCTTCGCCTCGCTCGATCACATCAGCAACGGCCGGGCCGGCTGGAATCTGGTGACCTCGGGCAACCCCAACGAGGCGATGAATTTCGGCCGGGACGAGCATGTGGCGCATGCGGACCGCTATCGCCGAGCGCGTGAGTTCTATGATGTCGTCACCGGACTTTGGGATAGCTGGGCGGATGACGCCTTTCTGCGCGACCAGGAGAGCGGCGTGTTTTTCCGCCCCGAGGGCATGCATGTTCTCAACCACAAGGGCGCGGAGCTTTCGGTGCGCGGCCCGCTGAATGTGGCGCGGCCGATCCAGGGTTGGCCGGTCATCGTGCAGGCGGGTTCCTCCGAAGCGGGACGCGAAATAGCGGCCGAGACGGCGGAGATGGTGTTCACGAGTCAGGCCTCGCTCGAGCAGGGCCGCGCCTTCTACGCCGACGTGAAGGGGCGGATGGGGCGGTATGGCCGCGCGGCGGATCAGCTGCTGATCCTGCCGGGGTGTTTCGTGGTGGTTGGTGCGACGGAGAGCGAAGCGCGGGAGAAGAAGGCGCGGCTTGATAGTTTGGTAAACGCGGAAAGTTCGATCGCTTCGCTTTCGGTGCAGCTGGGGACTGATGCGTCTCAGTTCGAGCTCGATGGGCCGCTGCCCGAAATTCCGGAGACCAATGCGAGCAAGAGCGCGCGCGAGCGGTTGGTCGAAAAGGCACGGCGCGAGAAGCTGACGGTGCGGCAACTCGCGCAATATGTTGGCGGGAGCTACGGAAGTTTGGAGATGATCGGCACGCCCGTGATGATCGCCGACGAGATGGAGGCCTGGTTGCGGCAGGATGGGTCGGACGGGTTCAACATCATGTTCCCGTTTCTGCCGGAGGGGTTGGAGGATTTCGTGGACACGGTGGTGCCGGAGTTGCAGCGGCGGGGGATTTTCCGGACGGCGTATGAGGGCCGGACGTTGCGGGAGAATTTGGGGTTGCGGCGGCCGGGGAACCGGTTTTTTGGAGGGTGATCGTTGGGCGAAACCCCAATGTGATCGCAACTATGCCTCAGCAGGACACCGTTTATAAATACACAAGCGAGAACGCGGCGCGACTTATCATCGCCAACCGTACTCTTCGCTTTGGGCGGCCGAGCGCAATGAATGACCCGTTCGATATCAATATCGATGATCTCTTTGAAACTGCTTTGACGGATTGGCGCAACGCGGAAGTCGCGATTCTAGTCGATACGCTTTCTGCCAATCCCGCCGAGTACGCCGAGCGCGTTGGCGTTCCAGAAGACGCCATTGCGATTTCAGGTATTATAAATGCGGGAACGGCCGCTCACCGCGAAGAGCTACTCGCACTTCTTACATCCCCAGTCATTGAAGACATGTACCCGCAGTGGAAGGCCACGCTTGATGCTCTCGAACTAGAGAAGTCAGCAATCGTCACCCAGTTCAAAAATTCGGGGATCTTCTGCGCGACCCGGAACAAAAATAACTTGCTAATGTGGTCGCACTATGCCGACCAGCATAAAGGAGTCGCGTTAGGCTTCCGCCAGGATGTTGCACGGGACTCGTTCCTGCGTCTGCTCGAACCAGTCAGCTACAGTAACATCCGCCCAAAATTCTACAGACCATTTGATCCGTTGGTGAGGAGCACGCCATCGTCAGATCCCGATGCTATGCGAGCCTTCACCCGCTCACTAACACACGTGAAAAGCACAGAATGGGCTTACGAGGAAGAGGTGCGTGTCGTCGACCCATCCTGTATCCCGGAAGGGCAAGACGCAATATTCCAACCTTATTATCCGACTGAGTTGGTCGAGCTCAACATCGGACTTCGTCTCACCGGCGCCGCTCGCGACGAGCTCATTGCGGCAGCAGCCGCCTTGAATAAAGATGTGTCGATCTTTCAGGCGCGGATGACTGCGGGAACCTACTCCCTGTCGTTCGAGCGGATCGCGTAACTGCGCCTTTGTGATTGCTTGGACGGCCTTCTCGCCGCCCTGGTTATCCATGTGAGTAACCGCCGCGAAGCGTATAGACGCTAGCTGCCGACGGGGGTCGGTGGACGCTGTTTGCAGAATCTCAGGTCAGCCGCTTCTCCGCCTGCTTCGCCTGCGTCTCCTCGAACGCCGCTCCTGTCCACTTCTC
>NZ_LMUQ01000039.1:266342-277824 GCF_009765865.1 Acidisoma sp. L85 | reverse complement strand
GCGCAGGAAGCGACGGCGTTCGCCGCTTCGGCTTCGGAGATGCGGCCATCCGCGCGCATCGCGGCGAGCGCGGGAAACAACGCGGCGCTCATGCGCGTGCGGTCGACGCTTTCCATCGCGCGGCCGAAAGCTGAAGACACCTGCAGAAGGTTTGCCATCCGATAGATGTTGCGCGAGCGGTTGGTGCCGGCGGCATGGAAGAGTGCGGGGTTGAAGAAAGCCGCGTCGCCCTTGGCCAGCGGCAGTTGCACGTGATGCTTGTCGAAATAGGCCGCGAAGGCGGGCGTTGTCACGGCGAGGTAACCGGGCTCGTAGGTTTGCGAATAGGGCAGGTAGAGCGTCGGCCCGCTCTCCAGCGGCATGTCGCAATGCGCGACGGCGCCTTGCAGCGTGAGCGCGGGCGACAGGCGGTGCACATGCGCCGGGTAGCGCTCCATCATCGCGGGAGTCTGGAAGCCGAGATGATAGTCGCGATGCGCGGATTGCGCCGTGCCGCCCGGATTCACCACGTTGATCTGCGACGTCATCTGGTAGGCCGGGCCGAGCCAGGCCTCCGAGACCAAGGCGAGCACCGCATTGCCGTAGTAGCGCGCGAAGATCTCCGGCTCGCGCAGGCAGAGCTTTTCGAGGGCGTTCCAGATGCGGTCATTCGCGCCCGGCTTGGCGAAGTGGTCGCCGCCGCCGGTATGGTTCGCGTGTTGCTCGGCGATGATGGCGCGGAACGCGTCGCTCGCGGCGTCGATCGCCGCCATATCGGTGAAGGCGCGGCGCAGCACGATGATGCCGGGACCGGTCATCATCGCCTCAGCCCATTCGGCGAGGAGGGCGCGGCGGGTTTCGGGCATGGCCGCCGCCGATCGCACTCGGTCGCAATCGTAGATGAGAACCTGAGAGGCGATCTCGGCGGCGAAGGGATAATCCTCCGGCCGCGTTTCGTGCGCCAGAAGGGGTGTGAAGTCATCGAGCCAGGTGCGGTCCTGGGCGAGGAAGACGCGATCAGCGCGCAATGGGGCAAGATTGTCGGTTTTCACGGCGACGTCCCTTGGTTCGTTTCTGCCTACAGCATAGAAGCCTTTGCATGGACCAGCAGCGCAGGAATCCCTCAAAAACCCCTCAACGATCCCTGGTTCAAGTCTGCACCTGATGTCGCGTGATTTCCTGGTCAAGGAGATCGCGGCGCAGGCTGGGGTCAGCGTCGCGACCGTGGATCGCGTGCTCAATCAACGCGGTGGCGTGCGGAGCCTGACGCAGCAACGCGTCACCGAGGCGATCGGCGACCTTGCGGCGCAGACCCGACAGCGCGCCTTGGTCGGCCGCCGCTTCACCATCGACCTCGTGATGGAGGCGCCGGCGCGGTTCAGTGCCGAGGTGCGGGCGGCATTGGAGGCGGAGTTGCCTATGCTCCAGCCGGCGGTGTTCCGCTCGCGCTTCCATCTCGCGGAGGCTTTGCCCGAAAGCGCGATGATCGAAACGCTGGAGCGCATCCGCAATCGTGGCAGCCACGGCGTTATCCTAAAAGCGCCCGATGTGCCGGAGGTGGCGGCGGCAGTCGATCGGCTGGCAGCGGCTTTCATTCCGGTAGTGACGATCGCAACGGATCTGCCGCATGCCCGGCGGCGCGCTTATGTCGGCATCGACAACCGGGCGGCGGGAGAAACCGCGGCTTACCTAATCGGCGAATGGCTGGGGCCGGCGCCGTCCCGCGTTCTGGTCACCCTTAGCAGCAATCGCTTCCGCGGCGAGGAGGAGCGCGAGGTCGGCTTCCGCCAGGCGCTGCGACACGACTACCCCTGGGTAAGCGTCTCGGAGGTCAGCGAGGGGCGTGGGATCGACCGTGAGACCGGCGCGCTGGTCGGGGAGGCGCTGGCGGCGGCGCCCGATATCGTGGCGGTCTATTCGGTCGGCGGTGGCAACCGCGCCATTGTCGCTGCCTTCGCGGCGGCGGGCCGTGCCTGCCGGGTCTTCGTGGGCCACGACGTCGATGCCGACAATGCGGCGCTGTTGCGGGCGCGGCGGATCAGCGCGGTGCTGCATCACGAGCTAAGGCAGGACATGCGGACCGCCTGCCGCCACATCATGGTCGCCCATGGCGCGCTGCCGGAGTTCGCGAGCGGATTGTCCCCGGTGCAGGTGATTACACCATTCAATCTTCCGGGTTGAGCGGCAGCATGGACACCGATGCGCCGCGCGCTTATTGATGCGACTTAGCAACGAAAGTTTCCGATGGCGATCGTGCGGGTGCGCAGCTTCGCCTTCTCGGGCATCGAGGCTGTGCCAGTCGAGGTTCAGGCACAGCTTTCGAACGGCATCCCCAACTTCCTGGTCGTCGGCTTGCCGGATAAGGCGGTCGCCGAAGCGCGGGAAAGGGTGCGCGCGGCGCTCTCCGCGATGGGCCTGTCGCTGCCGCCGAAGCGCGTGCTGATCAATATGGCGCCCGCCGACCAGCTCAAGGAGGGCAGCCATTTCGATCTGCCCATGGCGCTGGCCGTACTCGGCACGATGGACATACTCCCATACGAGGAACTCGCGGGTTACGCGGCGCTGGGAGAACTTGCGCTGGATGGCAGCATCGCCGCCGTGGCGGGCGTGCTGCCGGCCGCGATGGCGGCGGCGACGCGCGAATGGGGGCTTATCTGCCCGGCGTCGCAGGGCCCCGAAGCGGCCTGGGCAGGCAATATCGAGATCCTCGCGGCACCCGACCTCATGTCGCTGATCAACCATTTCCGCGGCACCCAGCTTCTCAGTCCGCCCGCATCCGGCGGCGTGGCGGAAGTACCGGAGGGTCCGGACCTGGCTCAGGTAAAAGGCATGGAAACGGCGCGGCGCGCCTTGGAGATCGCGGCGGCGGGCGGGCATCATCTGCTCATGATCGGGCCGCCGGGAGCGGGCAAATCCATGCTTGCCTGCCGTCTGCCGGGGCTGCTGCCGGATCTGTCGCCGCTGGAGGCCCTCGAAGTCAGCATGGTGCACAGCGTTGCCGGCATGCTGGAGGGCGGGCGCCTGCTGAAGCGACCGCCGTTTCGCGAACCGCATCATTCGGCGTCGCAAGCGGCACTCTCCGGTGGTGGCCAGCGCGCGCGACCGGGTGAGGTCAGTCTTGCCCATCGCGGCGTGCTGTTTCTCGATGAATTGCCGGAGTTTCCCCGTGCTGCCCTCGAAGCCCTGCGGCAGCCGGTCGAAGCCGGGCGCACCACCGTTGCGCGGGCGGCCGCCCACATCACCTACCCGGCGCGCTTCCAGCTCATCGCGGCGATGAACCCCTGCCGCTGCGGCCATTTCGGCGATGCGGCGCGCGAATGCGGTCGAGCCCCGCGCTGCGCGGAGGACTATCAGGGACGCATAAGCGGCCCGCTGCTCGACCGCATCGACCTCGTCATTCAGGTCTCGCCGATCACGCCCACCGAACTCTCCCGCGCGCCGGAAGGCGAAGCGAGCGCCCTCGTCGCCGCGCGTGTCGCCACGGCGCGCCTTCGGCAAAGGCGCCGCCTCGGCGAGACGCTGCTCAACAATGAGGCTGACATTGGTAGCCTTCTCATCAGCGGGGAAGGACGTTTGCTGGCGGAGACTGCCTCCGAACGCCTGCGACTATCCGCGCGGGGCTTCACGCGCCTGCTCCGGGTCTCCAGCACCATCGCGGATCTGGCTGGCGTGGCGGAGGTGCGGCGCATGGATGTGGCGGAGGCGCTTGCCTATCGCCACCGCCCGCCGGGTCAGCCGGTGCTCCGAGCCGCTGGCCGTGACCCGCTGGGGCGTTGAGGGGAAGCGCCGGAAGGGGCTAAGGGTTCCGCGTGTTCCTTCGAAGGCTGATCCAATGTCCGATACGCTCCCCGACCGCCTCTCCACCAATCCGCGCAGCCCGCACTACAACCAGGCTTTGCTTGAGCGTGGCATCGGCATTCGCTTCAAAGGTGTCGAGAAGACCAATGTCGAGGAATACTGCGTGAGCGAGGGCTGGGTGCGCGTCGCCGTGGGCAAATCCGTCGATCGCCACGGCATGCCGCTGACGATGAAGCTTACCGGACCCGTGGAACCCTATCTGCGAGACGGGGCGGACGCGAAGGGCTGAGCCGCGCAGCCGCACGGTTTGCCGCCGCGCCACAAACGGCGCCGCGTGGCCTCACTTCTGAAATTGCGGCCCGACAAAAGTGAAAAGACTCTGCGGGAAGGTGCCGCCGTATTGCACGTCGTAGAGGCTCACCTGGGTCTGGCGCCCCTGGGCATCCCGGATGATCCAGCTCCGCAGGGTCAGCGGGTCGGTGGCGAAGACGAGGGTGATGGTGCCGTCATTCGGGCGCTGCGTGCGCACCAGGGTCACCTGAATCTGGCCCTTGGCGCGGGCGAGGCCGGTGACGGTCACCGAGCCCGACAGCCGGAGGTTGTCTTCCAGGAGCAGACCTAGGGGCGTGCTCGACAAGAACAGATTGCTCGTCTGCCGCACTGCCGGATCGTAGTAGACGAGCAAGCCATGGCCCGCGACCAGCAGCATGCTGGCGGGCGCATCGTATTGGAACCGCATGCGGCCTGGCCGCTGCATCCAGGCATCGCCGCCGATGCTGTTGCCATTGGCATCGACCTGCAGGAAGCGCGCCTTCAGCGTATGGATGCCGTTGAGATAGTTCTCGATGCGCGCGATGTCGGCTTCGTCCCGCGCGCTTCGCGGCGGGGCTGCGGCAAGCTGGGCGCGGGCGATCCCGGGCGCGAGGAGGCCGAGGCCGGTGGCAGGCAGGAGGGTAAGGAAGCTGCGTCTCTTCATGCCGATCATGTGGCACTCACGCGCGACTTTAGGAAGGCGGCAGCGTCACATGATGCAATGGAAGCGCATCGCCGCCACGATTATGCCGCCAGCGAACCCATGCTGAGCGAGGAGGAGGCGGGAACCGAGATGCCGCGAGCGCTCATGGCGCCAGCCGTGATCATCCGCCAGGCGCGGCGGTCGGCGAAAAGCGCGCGGAGCACGAGGTTGTTGAGACGGTGGCCCGACCGGTGGCCTGTAAAGCGGCCAAAAAGGGTGCCACCGGCAAGCGCCAGATCGCCCACAGCGTCCACCACCTTGTGCCGGACGAATTCATCCGGCATGCGCAGACCGGCGGGATTGAGCACACGCTCGCCTTCCACCACTACGGCATTGCCGAGATTGCCGCCGCGCGCGAGACCGGCCGCGCGAAGCTCGTCGATTTCCTCTGATAGCGCGAAAGTGCGCGCCTCGGCGACCTGGGCGCGGAAGGCGCTTTCGGACAGGCGAAAGCTACAATCCTGACGGCCGATGGCGGCAGCGGCGAAATCGATCGACATGGTGATGTCGAGACCATGCCAGCTACGGCCCGAGGGCAGCGGCTCGAGCACCGCCGAGGCGTCCCCGTCCCGCACCGTGACGCGCTTGAGCACCTCGATCACCGGCCGGGCGGCCGCGAGTTCCGCGATGCCGGCGCAATCGATCAGGAAGAGGAAGGGCGCGGCGGAGCCGTCGAAGATCGGCAGTTCGGGGCCATCAACCTCAACGAGGAGATTGTCGATCCCAGTTGCCGCCAATGCGGCCATGAGATGCTCGATCGTGCCGACGCTGACATCCGACCCGTCTTCCGTGGAAAGCCGGGTGCAAAGCCGAGTGTCGGAAACGAGATCGTAACGGGCCGGGATGTCGATGCCGAGATCGGTGCGCCGGAACAGAATGCCGGTTCCCGCCGCTGCGGGCCGCAGCGTCAGATGAGCCCGGCGACCGCTATGCAGGCCGACGCCGACGCAATCGATCGCCTCACGCAGAGTGCGCGACAGGGCGGGCGCGGCAATCTCGGCATAGTGTCCGGGCAATCCATCCATAAAAGCTCTCCTGACCCGTCCGGACTCGGAGCGGCATTAGCCAACTGGCTGAGACCGCGTTGCGTTAACAGTAGTTAAGGGCCGCGCGCGATCCTCGCCAGTCAAGGATTGTTGCTGGATGTTTCGCTCATAAGGCTCTCGAACTAAAACAAAAACGTCGGGCAAGCAGCACGGTTAGTTAGTTTGCTCTGCTGCGGTGCGGGATGCTTTTCAGTCGAACTATATCTCGGACGGGAGACCCGCAAGCGCCCGCCATCCCGCCTCGTCGAGCACGGTAAGGCCGAGGGCGGCCGCCTTGCGCGCCTTCGATCCGGCATCAGCTCCGGCCACAACGTAGTCCGTGTTCTTCGAGACGCTGTCGGTGACACG
Organism: Acidisoma sp. L85; assembly: GCF_009765865.1. GTDB lineage: Bacteria > Pseudomonadota > Alphaproteobacteria > Acetobacterales > Acetobacteraceae > Acidisoma. Next base: position 271,638 of record NZ_LMUQ01000039.1, on the reverse strand, counting down.
GGCACCCAATTCCTCCGCCCGCGCCTTGGCCTCGGGCCGCGTCATCGTCGCCATGCCGCCGGTGAAGACAATGGTCTTGCCGGCGAGGGGGCTGTTGCCGCTCGCGACCGCCGCGTCCTCGATCGTCAGCACGGCGGCCAGCGCATCGAGCGCCTGAATGTTGCGGGGTTCGGCGAAGAATTCCATGAGCTCCTCGGCCACCGCCGGTCCCACGCCGATGATGCCGCCCAGCGCCTCGCGCTCCTCCGATCCCACTACGCGCGCCGCCAGCATCTGCTCCCGCCAATGGGCGAAGCTGCCGTAGTGGCGCGCGAGGAGCTTGGCGTTCACTTCCCCGATGCGGCGGATGCCGAGGCCGAAGAGGAAACGCGCGAGCGGGATTTTCCTGCGTGCCTCGATCGACCGCATAAGATTGGCGGCAGAAAGCTTGCCCCAGCCCTCACGCTTCGCGATCTCCGCCTCGTGTTCCGGAAGGGCGAAGATATCGGCCGGGCCACGGATGAGGCCGTCATCGTAGAACTCGGCAACCGTCCGGTCGCCCAGCCCCTCGATATCGAACGCACCACGCGAGACGAAATGGATGATCCGCTCCACCGCCTGGGCGGGGCAGATCAGGCCGCCGGTGCAGCGCCGCACCACCTCGCCGGGCGGCCGAAGCGCCACCGAGCCGCAGATCGGACAGGTCTCCGGCGGCACCCAAGGCGTCGCGCCGTGGGGTCTTTTGTCCGGCAGGATGCCGAGGATTTGCGGGATCACGTCGCCGGCCCGCTGCAGCATGACCGTGTCGCTGATCCGTACATCCTTGCGCGCGATCTCATCCTCATTGTGCAGCGTTGCGCGTGTCACCAGAACACCGCCGACATTGATCGGCTCCAGCTCGGCGACGGGGGTCAGTGCGCCGGTGCGGCCGACCTGGATGCGGATGTCGCGCAGCAAGGTGACCGCCTGCTCGGCGGGGAATTTCCAGGCGATCGCCCAACGCGGCGCGCGCCCGACGAAGCCGAGGCGGCGTTGTAAACCGAGGTCGTCCAGCTTGTAGACGACGCCGTCGATGTCATAGGGCAGCGTGGCCCGCGTCTCGGCCATCTCCTGCTGAAACGCCCCCGCCTCGCCGCCGCCAGCCACCGCGTGGCGCAGGGGATTGACGGCGAAGCCCCAGGCGGCCAGGCGGTCGAGATAGGCCGAATGCGTCTCCGCGACGCTCTCGCTCGCCTCGCCCATCGCATAGGCGAAGAAGGAGAGCGGGCGGCTCGCGGTGATGCGGGCATCGAGCTGGCGCAGGCTGCCGGCCGCCGCGTTGCGCGGATTGGCGAAAAGCCGCTCGCCGGCTTTCTCCTGCGCCGCGTTGAGCGCAAGGAAATCCGCTTTGGTCATCAGCACCTCGCCACGGATCTCGATCCGCGCGGGCGCCTTGCCCTTCAAGGTCTTCGGCACGGTGCCGAGGGTTCGAATATTGGCGGTGACTTCCTCGCCCACGAAGCCGTCGCCGCGCGTGGCGGCAGCGACGAGCTTTCCTTCCTCGTAGGTCAGGGAAATGGAGAGGCCGTCCAGCTTCGGTTCGGCGAGGAAATGCAGCGCGTTGTCGGTCTTGAAGCCGAGGAAGCGCCGGATGCGGGCCTCAAATTCCTCGAAATCAGCGGCGGCGAAGGCATTGTCGAGCGACAGCATGGGCACGCCATGCGGCCACTTGCCAAAACCGGCGGCGGGCGGGGCGCCGACCGCTTCGGTCGCGTCCGGAGTTGCGAGGTCCGGATGCGCCTCGAGGATCTCGGCATGGCGCCGGCGCAGCGCGTCGTATTCCGCGTCGGTCATCTCGGGCGCGTCATCGCCGTGATAGGCTTGGTCAGCCTTGGCTATCTTGGCCGCGAGTTCGGCGAGTTCGGCCGTGACTGAGGTTTTCGTCTGCGCGCGAGGACTGGGCTTCTTGGTCATGTCGTCCGCTCCGGCGCCCTGATCAAAGTTGCGACCTGCCTCACCCCTGGAAGGGATGGGAGTTTGGCCTATACGCGGGCCCGATTTCCCAACAGGCTATCCGCCGCAGCCCGCGCCGCTTCCGTTACCTGCTCGCCGGATAGCATGCGCGCCAATTCCTCTCGCCTTGCGTTCCCCGTCATCGCCTCCACACGCGTGACACTGCGTTCGCCATCCAATGCCTTGGCGACGCGCAGATGCGCATCCCCGCGCGCCGCGACCTGCGGGCTATGCGTCACGGTTAGAAGCTGGATGCCCTGGGCGAGCCGCGCAAGTCTTTCGCCGACGGCCGCGGCTGTAGCACCACCGATCCCCGAATCCACTTCGTCGAAAACCAGCGTGCCGACGGGCGAACCACGGCTGAGCACCAGCTTCAGCGCCAGCATGAGGCGCGACAGCTCGCCGCCCGAGGCAATGCGCTCGATCGGACCCGGCGCCTGCCCCGGATTCGTCGCGATGAGGAAGCGCACCGCTTCGGCCCCGCGCGCCCCCCAGCCTGCTTCGTCCAGCGGCAGAAGCTCCACGACGAAGCGCGTCTTGTCGAGGCGGAGGGGCGGCAATTCGGCCGAGATCGCGGCTTCCAGATTACGAGCGGCTTCGGTGCGTGCGGCGCTCAACGCCTCGGCGCGCACGACGTAAAGTTTGCGAGCGGCGGCGACGGCGGCGACCCGCTCGGCGACCCCGGCCGTGCCGCTGTCGAGCGCGGCGAGGCGAGCACTGAGTTCGTCCTGCAGTGCGGGAAGTTCATCGACAGCGATGCCGTGTTTGCGGGCTGCCGCGCGGAGGGCGAAAAGCCGCTCCTCAGCCTGCTCAAGAACACGCGGATCGGCATCCGCCTCCTGGCCAAGTCGGGACAGCAGCGTTTCGGCCTCGGCCAAAGCCTCCTCGGCACGGTCCAAGGCTGCCATGGCGGGGGCGAGCGGCCCGGTTTCACCCTCGCCGGCGGGCACCAATCGCTGCAATCCGCGCGCGGCGGCACGCAATGCGGCGGCGGGCCCTGGGTTCCGGCGTTCACGCGGGGCGATTTCCGCGAGCGCAGCGGCGATCCCCTCAGCTCGGCGCACCGCCTGCTGCATCGCGTGGCGGGTTTCGGCGAGCCGCGTTTCCTCGCCGGGTTCCGGCCGCAGCTTGCCGAGCTCATCGACGGTATGGCGCAGCCATTCCTCATCGCGCGCCGCCTCCGCCATGGCGCGCCGCGCCGCATCGAGCGCCGTCGTCTCTGTCCGCCAGCTCGTCCAGGCGGCAGCGACGGCCGAGGTCAGTGCGGGTGTCACGCCGAAGCCGTCGAGCAGCGGGCCGTGGGCGGCGGGGTCCGCCAGCCCGATCTGGTCGTGCTGGCCCTGTACCTCGACCAGCAAGGCCGCGAGACGACGCAGCAGGCCGGCGCTGACTGGCTGGTCATTGACGAACGCACGCGAGCGGCCGTCGCGGCTCACCACGCGGCGGATCACGATATCCTCGTCGCCCTCCAGCCCCTGCTCGGCGAGCAGCGCGAAAGCGGGATGGGCGGGCGGTGGTGTGAAGAAGGCAGTGACGGCGGCCTGTTCCTGGCCCGCGCGAATAAGGCCGCTATCAGCCCGGACCCCAAGCGCCAGGCCGAGGCTATCGAGCAGGATCGACTTACCGGCCCCAGTCTCTCCGGTAAGCACTGTCAGGCCGTCGCCGAAGGTGAGATCGAGCCGGTCGATCAGCACCACGTCGCGGATGGATATCGCGCTGAGCATGGACCCAGGCCATCCGCGTCAGAGGGGGGAAAGTATCAGAACAGCCAGCCGAAGAAGCCCCCCGAGGATTTCGGCGGTGGCGTGGCCGCGACCGGACGGGCCGCCAACGGCGAGGCAGGGTCTGCGGTCGTGCCGGCGATCGTGGTGGTATGGCCAGCCTCGGCAAGCGTCGCGGTGCCGGTCTTGCGGTCGATCACGTCCTCGGCGGCGAGTTTGCCGAAGGCCTGCTGATACCAGGGGCTGCCGGGATAGTTATAGGCCAGCACGGCGGCGGTGCGCCGCGCCTCATCGGTCATGCCGAGCTTGAGGTAAATCTCGGTCAGCCGCTCCAGCGCCTCGGCGGTGTGGTTGGTCGTCTGGTAGTTGTTGACGACCGACTGGTAGCGGCCGATGGCGGCTGCATAGAAATGCTGCTTCTCATAGAAGTGGCCGATGACCATCTCGTGTCCCGCGAGCTGGTCGTTCGCGAGATCGATCTTGAGCTGGGCATCCCGCGCATAGGCGCTGTCGGGGAAGCGATTCACCACATCCTGCAGGGCGCCGATGGCGTCATGCGTCGTCCGCTGGTCACGCTGCTCGTCGGAGATCTGCTCATAATAGCAGAGGGAGCGGAGGTAATAGGCGTAGGCGATGTCACGGTCAGCCGGATGGAGGTCGATGTAGCGGTTCAGCGCGCTGATCGCGTCCGTGTAGTGGCTGCGCAGATATTCCGTGTAGCCGTGCATGAGCTGGGCATTGGTCGCCCAGGGGGAATAAGGCGCGTTCTCTTCCACTGAATTGAAGGCATCGACCGCCTCCTGATAATTCCCCTTCTGAAGATTGTTGATGCCCGCGTTGTAGACCGCCTGCGGCGGCGACTTGGCGTAGATCGACGTCAACTCTTTCTTGGACGGGCCACTATTGAATATGCCGCAGCCCGCCAGACCAACGGTCAGGCAGGGGGCCAGAATCAGGGCGGCGAGCGGGAAATAGCTGCGTTTCTGCGACATCGTCCGGGCTTATAGCCACTTACCCATCGCGCGCGAAGACCCGCGGGAAGCCGTAATCACGACTTTCGGCTGGAGCCCGGAACCCAGACAACCTCCAATCCTGAGCCAGCATTCAGTGCCCGGCTGAGAACGAAGAGATGGTCCGACAGTCGATTGAGCAGCCGGACCGCCCAAGGATTGACCACCTCGGCAGCGGCCAGCGTCACGGTCGCGCGCTCGGCCCGGCGTACGGCTGTTCGTGCCACATGGGCGAAGGCGGCGGCTGTCGTGCCGCCGGGCAGTACAAAGCTGGTGAGCGGCGGCAAAGTCTCATTCATCGCCGCGACTTCCGCTTCCAGGCGGCCAGCGCTCTCCGCGCTCACCCGCAAGCGTTCGTCCGGACCATTCTCGGGCGGCGGGACGCAGAGGTCGGCGCCGAGGTCGAAGAGATCGTTTTGGATGCGGGCAAGCATCGCGTCCTCTTCCGGCCGGTCGCGCGTATGGAGCCGCAGCACGCCGATGGCCGCATTGGCTTCATCCACCGCGCCGATCGCCTCGATTCGTGGCGCAGCTTTCGAAACCCGCTCGCCGGTGCCCAGCGAGGTTTGGCCGCCGTCGCCGCCGCGCGTGACC
>NZ_LMUQ01000039.1:197270-266261 GCF_009765865.1 Acidisoma sp. L85 | reverse complement strand
GATGCGTATGGCCATGACTGTGCCTCCAATAGGATTGACGGAGCGATGGGTAGCCGCCGCAGGGACTGCCGTTACGACGGGCAAGGGCGGGGCGCCAGGGGCTAAGGGCTAGCGGGGGCGTCCGCGCCCGGCCAGCGTTAGCGCACGCGTCGAGCCCTGCACTTGATGCAGTCCCGGTAATACGAAATGCCGAGGATTTGCGCCGAATTGACGTTAGGCCGCTCATTGTCTGGTCAGAATCCATGCACTAGGTTGCGGTGCAGCATGGACGTCCTGGTTCATCCCCCAACTCTCTCGAGCGAGGTTCCTCCGGATATCGGGCCGCTTGCCCTGTACCGGCGAGAAATCGCGTCGGGCACACTGGTGTCGGATCCGGCGCAGCTTTCCGCCGCCGAGCGGTTGCACGCGCTTTGGGTCAAGCTGCGCGGCTATGATCCTCCGGCGCGGCTCGGCCAGAATTCACTGTTTCGGCGCTTCCTTCGCCGTAAACCGGTCGATGAGGCGCAGAGCCATACGATCCACGGGCTTTACCTTGTCGGCGCGGTTGGGCGCGGCAAGTCCATGCTCATGGACCTGTTCTTCGCGGCGGCGGACGTGCCCCGCAAGCGCCGAATCCACTTCCACGCCTTCATGCAGGAGACGCATAAGCGGATCCACGCCTGGAAACAGGCGAACCATGAGGGCACGGATCCGATCCTGCCGCTGGCCGATGCGCTGGCGGAGGATGCCATCCTGCTGTGCTTCGACGAATTCCAGGTCAACGACATCGCCGATGCGATGATCCTCGGACGGCTGTTCGAGGCACTGTTCGAGCGCGGCGTAGTCGTGGTCGCGACCTCGAACACCTTGCCGGATGATCTTTTTCGGGGTCAGCCGGGCCGCGATGCCTTCCTGCCCTTCATCGACATCCTCAAGGATCACCTCGACGTCCTCGTGCTGGATGCCCGGCGAGACTATCGCCGCGCGCGGAGTGACACGGGTCACACTTGGCACGTTCCAGCCGACGGCGCGGCGGAGGTCTTCCTCTCTACCGCCTTTCAGCAGCTTTCCGAGGGCGCGCCCGTGAAACCGACGGTGCTCCATGTCATGGGCCGCAGCCTGCCGGTAACGCGTGCGGCGGGCGGCGTCGCGCGCTTTTCCTTCGAGGAGCTTTGCGCCCGCTCCTTAGGCGCTGGCGACTATCTGGCGATCGCCACGCATTTTCAGGCTGTGGTGCTGGACGAGGTGCCGATCCTCTCGCCGGCGAATCGCAACGAGGCCCGGCGGTTCATCAATCTCATCGACGCGCTCTATGAGCATCGGGTGAAGCTGGTGGCTTCCGCCGCCGCGGTGCCGGATGGGCTCTACCCATCGGGTGACGGCGCCGAAGCCTTTTTACGCACGGCCTCACGGCTGATTGAGATGCAGAGCGACACCTACCTGGCGCTACCGCACCTGACCTGAGGGTCCGTGTCCGTCAAGCGCGGGCGATCGGGACCAGGTTGCCCATGAACATCGCCGCTGCGGCGGACCAGGAAAAGCCTTCGGCGAAGCGGCGGCATTGGCCGCGATCGGCTTTTAGCGCCGCGAGCGCCGCCCGGCGCAGATCCTCGTCGAGCGCGCCCACGCTGGGATCGGCATTCCCCATGATGTCGCGCGGCCCGGGCACCGGAAAGGCCGCGACCGGCGTGCCGCAGGCGAGAGCCTCCAGTACGACAAGCCCGAAGGTATCGGTGCGGCTCGGGAAGACCATGACATCTGCCGAGGCATAGGCCCTGCTGAGCGCCTCACCGCTCAGCGTGCCAAGGAAGATCGCCGAAGGATAACGCTCCGCCAGCGCCGCCCGGTCCGGCCCGTCCCCCACCACGACGCGGGTACCGGGCAGATCGAGATCGAGGAAGGCGGCGACGTTCTTTTCGATCGCGAGGCGGCCGCAATAGAGGAAGACTGGGCGGCGCGGCGCCTGCTCGTTCCGATGGGCGGGGCTGAAAGCCTCGGTATCCACCCCTCGGCTCCAAAGGCAGACGTTGGAGAAGCCGCGCCCGCGCAACTCCGCGATCAGGCTCGGGGTTGCCGCCATGACGGCCGAGCCCGCCGAGTGGAAGCGGCGCATCCAGCGATAGGTGAGGCGGCGCGGTATTGGCAGGCGCGCAGCCACATAGTCGGGGAAGCGCGTGTGAAACGAGGTCGTGAAGGCATAGCCGCGGCGCAAGGCCCAGCGGCGGGCGGCGAAGCCGAGCGGCCCCTCGGTCGCGATATGCAGCGCGTCCGGCCCGAACTCCGCGAGCAAGCGCCGCAAGCGGCGGCCCGGCCACAGCGATAGGCGGATCTCCGGATAATAGGGGCAGGGCAGGGTGGCGAAGCGATCCGGGCCGATCACCGTCACCGCGATGCCCCGCGCGGTCAGCTCGTGCGAGAGCTGGGTGAGGCTGCGCACCACGCCATTGACCTGCGGATGCCAGGCGTCCGAGACGATGGCGACGCGGCGCGGCCAGGCTGGGGACGTCGTATCCTCCGCCATGGCGCTCAGGCGGCGGCCGTGGCGAGGTCAGGGGCGGCGACCGAAAGCCGGTTCATCGTCGCCCAGTCGATCAGCTCGAAGCGGCCGTCGTGATGCTCAACCAAGGCGGAGCAGCTTTCCACCCAGTCGCCGGTGTTGAAGTAGCGCGTGGTGCCGATCATCCGCATTTCCGCGTGGTGAATATGGCCGCAGACCACACCGTCCAGCCCACGGCGGCGGGCTTCCTGCGCGAGGGCGGTCTCGAAACGGTCGATCGCCTTGACCGCCTCCTTGACCTGGCGCTTCAGCCAGGCCGAAAGCGACCAATAGGGATAGCCGAGGTGGCGGCGGCCCCAGTTGAACCAGCGGTTCAGCGTGAGCGCGAGGTTGTAGGCACCGTCGCCGAGCAGGGCGAGGAACTTGAAGTAGCGGACCACGCTGTCGAAGGCGTCGCCATGCATCACCAGCAGCCGGGTGCCGTCCGCCGCATGATGAACGTCGTCCTCGGCCAGCCGTACCCCGGCGACTTCCAGCCCCATCGGCAGCCAGGCGCGGAACATCTCGTCGTGGTTGCCGGGGATATAGATGACCTCTGCGCCCGCCCGCGCATGGCGGAGGATGGAGCGCAGCACGGCGTCATGATGCGCGTCCCAGTACCAGGAGCGACGGAGGCGCCAGCCGTCGATGATATCGCCGACCAGATAGAGTTTTTCGCAGGCCGTCTCATCGAGGAAACGCGCCAGCATATCCGCCTTGCTGCCACGGGTCCCAAGATGCACGTCGGAGATGAACAGTGTTCGGAAACCACGCTGCGGCGTGGTCGGGGTGCTCGGGCCAAGACCCAGGCGGGAAGCGACGGCGTACGGCAGGTCGTTCATGTGCGCGACTCGCGTCAGGGTTTCGTCGTCGCGGCCTCGCTTACCGTCCGTTGCATCGCCGTCACAGTGAAGCTTGCATGACTGCCACTCAGCCCCCCGCTCGCAACTCGGCAAAGGCACCGGTGACTCGCATCAGGGCGTGGTTCACACGGTCGCGCTGGAGCTGCATCCCGGCCCGGCGCGCGAGCAACAAGGTCACCGGCAATTGGCTCAGCCTGGGATCCTCGCGCGCCGCTGTGGCGAGGAGTGAGCGCGCAAGCTGTCCCGGGGTCGGGCTATCCGGCCAGACGACGCCGCGCCCGCGCAGCCTTGCCAGCAGCGCCGAGCCCTCCCGCGAGAGGCGCAGCGTGACCGGCCGCGATTGCTTCAGACCGGCGAGCAGGCCGAGGTTGAGGGCCAGACGGCCCGCTTCCGCGGGAAAATAGCATCGGGCCAGGGTCGGGAGCTCGACACGGATCATGCGGCGCGTCCCTTCGTCTAGAAGCGTGGCGATATCGGCGCCGGTCCGCACGGCTTGCTCGCCACTCCAGGCGGCGCGCAGTAGCTTCAGCCGCGCGGCGGCCTCGCGCATGGCCCGATCCGCGATTTCGCCGGCTTCCTCCGCATTTAGGCCCCCTTGGCGCAGCAGGGGCAGCGCACCTAATATGACACCGATAGGACTGCTCATGTCATGGCAGAGTTGGGCGCAGAGGAGCTCAGCCAGACGCAGTTCGGTGATCATGACGCTACCTCTCAGCCGAACGGCAGTCACCGAGAAACGGTGGTCGGCTAGCCTAGAAAGCCGAAGAGGGTTGAAGGCGGGGTTTATGTCCTACCCAGTATTCTTGCTGATCGAGCCTGGCGCCCGCGTTCGTCATCCGGGATGCCCGGATTGGGGCACTGGGCAAGTGCAATCTGTCATCCACGACCGGATCACCGTGAACTTTGAACATGCGGGTAAGGTTCTTATCGACGCGAAAGTCATCACACTCGAACTGGCGGACGAATGAGCGGCCAGTCGGTTGCCCTGGCTGAAAGCGCTCGTCCGATACCCCTGACAGATCCGTTCGGGCGGGCGATTTCCTATGTGCGGCTCTCGGTGACCGACCGGTGCGACTTGCGTTGCGTCTACTGCATGCAGGAACACATGACCTTCCTGCCGCGCGACGAACTCCTGACCTTCGAGGAACTGGACCGGCTCGGCAGGATCTTCATCCGCCTCGGCACCCGGAAGCTGCGCATTACGGGTGGCGAGCCTTTGGTCCGCCGGGACGTGATGCGGCTGGTGCAAAGCCTTGGGGGAGAGCTAGGCCGGAGCGGGTTCGAGGAACTCACGCTCACCACGAACGGCTCGCAGCTCGGCCGCTACGCCGATGGGTTGCGTGCCGCTGGGGTGCGCCGGCTCAATGTCAGCCTCGATACCTTGGACGCGGCGCGGTTCAGCACGATCACGCGCGGTGGCAAGCTGGGTCAGACGCTCGACGGCATCGCCGTGGCCAAAGCCGCCGGGCTGCGCATCAAGATCAATACGGTGGCGCTGCGTGGCGTGAACGAGGACGACTTCGACGAGCTTATCGGCTGGTGTGGCGAGCAGGGTTTCGACCTCTGCCTCATCGAGACAATGCCTCTGGGCGAGACGGGGGAGGATCGCGCTGACCAGTATCTGCCGCTTTCCCGCGTACGAGACCAGTTGCAGCGGCGCTGGACGATGTGGCGCCTGACCGAGCCGCCGGGTCCCGCGGCGGGGCCTGCGCGCTATTGGCAGATCGCCGAAACGGGCGGTCGGGTTGGCTTTATCACTCCGCTTACCGAGCATTTCTGCGATACCTGCAACCGCGTGCGGCTGACATGCACGGGAACGCTATTCCTGTGTCTCGGGCAGGAGGATTGCGCGGATTTGCGCAGCCCGATGCGAGACGGCGCCTCGGATGCGGAAATGGAGGCCATCATCCGCGAGGCGATCGGTCGCAAGCCGAAGGCGCATGACTTCGTCATCGACCGGCGCCGTCCTCAGCCACTCATCGCCCGGCACATGAGCATGACAGGGGGGTGACGCGGCCTAACGGCCATGGCGTTCCCGCCACGGCCGTTTTTAAATCGCCTAAGTAAAATCTACTGCTTGGTCTTCCACTCGTCGCGGCCCTGACGGTCCAGAGCAGCGAAGTCTTCTGCTGAGAGCTTGAGCGACGCTGCCTGCACATTCTCGCGCAGGTGGGCGGTGGTGCTTGTGCCGGGGATCGGCAGCATCACCGGCGAGCGCTGCAGCATCCAGGCCAAAGCGACCTCACCAGCATTGACGCCGAGCTTGGCGGCGATCTTGCTCAGCGACGAGCCTTCCTTCGCCAGACCGCCGGCGTTGAGCGGTGCCCATGGGATGAAGCCGATGCCCTTGGTTTCGCAGTAGGCGAGGACATCCTCGCTGCTCCGATCGACGAGATTGTAGCGGTTCTGCACTGTCGTCACCGGGAAGTGCTTCGCCGCCGCCTCGATCTCCGCGACCGAAACCTGGCTCAGTCCAACATGGCGGATAAGGCCTTCCGACTTCATGGCGGCGATCACCCCGAACTGCTCCTCCGCCGGCACCTTGGAGTCGATGCGGTGAAGCTGCCAGAGGTCGATGCGCTCCAGCCGGAGGCGTCGCAGGCTCATCAGCAGGCATTGGCGCAGGTATTCGGGTCGGCCGAGCGGAGCCCATTGGTCGGGGCCATGTCGCGTCAGGCCACCCTTGGTGGCGATGGTCAGGCCGGGATAGGGGTGCAGCGCCTCGGTGATCAGATCCTCGCTCACGTACGGGCCGTAGCTATCGGCGGTGTCGATGAGGGTCATGCCGAGTTCCGGCACGGCGCGCAGCGTCCGCTTCACCTCCTCCACGTCGGCGGGAGGTCCCCAGATTCCCTTGCCTGTGATCCGCATGGCGCCGAAGCCAAGCCGGACAACCTCGAGGTCGCCGCCGATCTTGAACCGGCCGCTCGCGGCCGCATTGATTTCCGTCATTCGTGCTCTCCTTGCATCGCGCTTCAGTTGGCGCCCCTAGGCGCGAGTGGAAGCGTCTTACACTGTGAAACTGACCTGCACCGGTTCCAGCCCGTTGAACCGGGTCATGACGCTCGCATCCGCAGGGGCCGCGACGGCGCCGGTCCATGACCCGCAGGTGATGATCTGTCCCGCCCTCAGGCCGCCGGCCCAGACGGCGCCGTGATTGGCGAGCCAGACGATCAGGCGGATCATATCGCCGGCCGGGTTGCCGACGCGCATCATCGGCACGCCGCCGCCGATCTGCTGCTCCACCGTCAGGGTGGCGAAGTCAATTTCTCGCCAGCCCGGCACTTCCGCACCCACGATCAGCGCGCCGTGGCCGATATTGTCGGCGAGCTTGGTGAGCGGGTGAGCATTTGCATGGTCCGCGATACGGTATTGCACCACCTCTATGACGGGGTGGCAGCTTCCGATGGCGGCCAGGATGTCGTCCGCCGAATAGGCGGCGTCACGCTTCGGCAGGTCGTGCGCGAGGCGGAAAGCGATCTCCGACTCAACCAGCCTGTCGGTATAGATCGTGGGGTCGAGCCGGGCGGGTGACGGCAGGATGCCCGAGGCTGGCAGCGGCGCCGCATTGGGCGGACCCTCAGGACCCGTGGCGCCGACCTTCCAACCGCCGATCTCGCCGAGGCCGCGAGCGACCTCATGCTGGATCGCGTAGGCTGCTGCCTCATCGGCGGGTGGTTGGCCCATGGCGACGGTGCGTCCGATACGTCTGGCCTCGAGGAGGCTGGCGGAGAGACCGGTATTTTCAGCTGTGCTCATGATGTGTTCCGCCCGATCCTCTTTCACGAAGATTGCGCTTGCGGGGTTCCAGCGGCAACGCCGCTTCGCAGGCGCGTGACCGGCGTTGAACGCGGTTTGCGGCGGCCCAAGTGCCCCCACGACACGAGGGGGATGCGATTATGGCCGAGCTATCGCGGCGTGGCTTGTTCGGGACCACGGCGGCGGGCCTCGCGGGCCTCGGGATCGCACGAGCCGAGGCGGCGACCTTGCCCTCTGATCAGCCGGCGGCGCTTTTCGGAAGTGTCTCGCAAGATCGCGTGATCCTGCCGCCATTGCATGACACGAGCACGGATAGCGACCCGCCAACTGTCAATAGCGACCCGGTCAAGGCGCGGCTCGGGGTCGCGGTGGTAGGGCTTGGCCATCTCGCGTTGAACCAGATCCTGCCGGGTTTCGGACACGCTAAAAGCGTGCGGGTGACCGCTTTAGTCAGTGGCGAACGCGACAAGGCGCGGGCGGTGGCGGCGCAATATGGCGTGCCGGAGACGCATCTCTATGACTATGCGAACTTCGACAAGCTGCGGGACAATCCCGATGTCGACATCGTCTACATCGTGCTGCCGAATGCGCTGCACATGGAATACACGGTGCGGGCGGCGCAGGCGGGCATGCATGTGTTGTGCGAAAAGCCGATGGCGACCAACGTTGCGGATGCCCGCGCCATGATCGACGCCTGTGCGAAGGCGAAGCGCAGGCTGATGATCGCTTATCGCATGCAGTACGAGCCACATCAGCGCCGGCTCATCGCCATGGCGCGCGATCCGGCGAATGGGCCGATCCGGTTGATCGATGCGGTGAACGGCCAGAACGACGCCAATAATGGCCAGTGGCGGCAGAAGAAGGCGATGGCCGGCGGCGGCAGCCTGGTCGATGTCGGCATCTATTGTTTCAACGCCGCGCGCTACATCACCGGGGAGGAGCCGGTGGAAGTGACAGGGCGGATTACCCGACCCGATAGCGACCCGCGTTTCCGCGAGATCGAGGATATCGCGCAGTTCACGCTGCGCTTCCCCTCGGGCACGGTCGCGACTTGCAGCTCCGGCTATTCCTTTCATCAAAGCAATCACTTGCGCGTGCAGTCGGAAAAGGCCTGGTTCGAGATGAGCCCGGCCTTCTCCTATAACAGCCTGGAGCTCAGGGTTGGCCGGAAGGCCGGGGAGGCGAATACCGTCAGTACGATCGGTCTCGCCCCGAACGACCAGTTCGCGCGCGAAATGGACGCCTTCGCCTGGTCGATCCGCAACGACAAGACGCCGTTGACGCCGGGGGAGGAGGGGCTGCAGGACCTGCGGATCATCGAGGCAATCTACCGCTCGGCTGCTAGTGGCGGCGCGCCAGTATCGCTCGCGGGCGGGCCGACGGGGCGCTGGGATGTCACCAGGGGGATGTTGCCGGGCATCGAGGGTATGAGTTGAGATTTAAGCGGGGAAGGTTCGCACGACTCGGTAGAGAATGCTTGCACAGGGCGCACACGGAAGGCACAATCGACCCATCGTCAACAACCGAAAGGAGGTGATCCAGTGTCTCATTGCATGATGCCGTTGGCTGCCGTGACCTGGATGAACCCCGCCGAAGTTACTGGCCGGGCCTAAGACACGTCACTTTCGGCCAGCGACGGCCGTCATCAATGAAGGGGTCCCGGTTCACACCGGGGCCCCTTTTGTTGGTGGTCAGTATTCGGGCGGAATGCGTGGTCGGTCCTCGCGGTATTTCGCTACCGTCTCTTTGCCGAGCGGAGAATAGTGGATTTTGAAGCTATAGACGCCCGTTTCGGAATTCCGCATGATTTTTATAACGAAATAATCATTGCCGATGCCGCCAGACCGTCCGAGCTCTATGGGTAAGTCGATTAATGCGCGATGCACCTGGCGGAGCGCATAGTTCAAGGCGGTCAGCTTCTTGACGTCCTCGGTCTCAGGTGTAGCTGCAGTTGGCGACTGGCGCTGGACGGGGGGAGCTGGAGAAAAAGAGATTCTCCGCTCACCAAATACGAGTGAGTTCGGCCTGGGCCTGAAGGCCGGAGTTGGGTCCGTAGCCTTCGACCACTGAACTGGTTTTTGCGAATCAATACGAATAGCCACGCCGAACTCCCGCCTGTGTCGGAGTGGCGAGCCTAGCGCGCTCTTTCTTTCCGTATCGTGAACGATGTGCCGAGCGTCAGGCTCGCGCCGCCTTATTCGACCGCCGAGGCCTGAGGGCTTTCACTAGCCGCCGCACTCCCGCCGCCTGCTGCTGCACGTAACTACCGGTATGCAGCGCTTCCTCCGCCGAGGGGTCGCCCGTGCGGATATACTCGCGGCCAAAATCAGCGGTGCGGAACAGCATGTCCCACCACGGCAGTGTTGCGCCGTAGTTACAGCTGCGCATGCCCGCCGCCTTGATGCTGTGATGCGCGCGATGGAAGCGCGGCGAGATCAGCAGCCGCTCCCCCAGCCAACCGAAATGCACGCGTGTATTGGCGTGACTGAAGCTTTCCAGAATCCGTACAGTCAGCACCAGCATGGGGAATTGCAGCGGTGGCACACCGATCAGCAGCGCCACGATGCCAAACCAGATCGCCGAGACGAAATCATCCAGCAGATGATTCCGGTCGTCTGACCAGAAGGTCATCTGCCGCTGCGCGTGATGCAGGGAATGCAGCGCGTACCACCAATAGAAGCGATGCGAGAGCCGGTGGCGCCAATATTCGGCAAAATCGAGGATCACCAGATAGACCAGCAGCGTCAGGATCGGGTGGCCGAGCAGGAAGGGTAACGCGCGCTCGATCGTCGGCGGCACGATGCCGCGATCGGTCAGGAAGCCATTCATCCAGGTCTGCACGGCGTAGAACAGCACGAAGCTCACCAGCGGCAGCAGGCCGATACGGTTCAGCAGCGTGTAGAAGATGTCCGTGCCGACGCTCTCGGCCTTGGCCCAGCGCTCCAGCGGCCAAAGCCGCTCCGCCGGCATCGACAGCGCGAGGGTAATGCCGACCTGGGCCACGCCGTAAAGCGCCACCAGCGCCCAGCCGTAGCTCACATCCTCCCAGGCGCTGAGGCCCAGATGCCACAGCATCGGCAACAGCAGATGGCCCTGCAGCCAGCCGGCCAGGAAGTCGAAGGGGTCGGCGAGGAAATCGCTGAAGCTGCCCATGCCGCTACTCTACTGCGCGCTCGCGACCGCCGGGCCCCAAATCTTGGGGTCATGCGTGTTCATCCAGATGCCATGGGGCGAGCGGCCGACGCGGATGGTTGTGAAGGTAAAGGTCTCCGGGTTGATGAGCGCCACCTTGTGGGCCCAGCGCAGCGTCGCCCAGATCGTGCCATCCGGCGCGAAATCCATGTCATCCGGGCCGCCCGCCATCTGGAAGGTCCGCATCACCTGCAAAGTGTGCGCGTCGAGGATGGTGATATTGCCGCTCTCACGGTCGGTCACATAGATGATCCGGCCATCGGGCGGGATGAACATCACATGCGCGCCCTTGGCGGTCGGGATCACGCCCTCCACCGCACCGGTGGCGGGATCGACGATCGCGACATGCGCCTCGCCCATGATGCCGACCAGCAGCTTGCCATTGTGCCAAAGCACGCCCGCCGGCGTATTGCCGACCGGCTTCTGCCACTTCACCGCGCCGGTCGCCGTGTCGATGGCGATCAGCTCGCCAGACACCTGAAGGCTCACGAAGACGGTGGCGCTGTCCGGCGAATAGTTGATGTGGCTCGGCATCGTATGGGCCTGGATGCGATGCAGCAGCTGCATCGTCCGCGCGTCATAGATGTCGATCTGGTCGCGGGCGAGCCCAGCCACGGTCAACAGCCGCCCGTCCGGGCTGAAGACGAGCTGATAGGGGTCGCTCACCGTCACTTTTCGTTGCAATTCCCCGGTGCGCGGATCGAGAAAAAAGATCGCATTGCCCGCCGTGTCGCCGATCAGCAGCGAATGACCGTCCGGCGAAAGCGCCATGTGGTGCGGTTCGCGGTAGACCGGGATCTGCCGGATGCGCTGATGGGTCTGTATGTCGATCTCATCTATCGAGGCGCTGTTTGAGTTGATGATGAAGGCGATCTGCTGATGCGCCGCCCGCGCGCCGGAGGTGCCGGCGCCCAGGAGCAAGCCGATGAGTGCCGCCGGACCGAGCTTCCGCCATAGCCGCATCTTCGTCGCCTTCCACGCCTGTCTGATCGCGCGAACAAACGCCAGCAGGCGCCTGGAAAGTCAAATGAACGCGCCGCCTCGCGCTGGGCGGCTCGGGTATATCAGATCCGCTCGCTAGCGTGGATGGCGATCCGGCAGCCCGTCTTGATCACGGCCGAGAGCAGCCGGTAGGCCGGCGCAAGCTCGGCCTCATTGTCCAATCCGATGTCGCGATGTTCCAGCTCTTCGGCGCGGAAGGTCTCGATCGTGTCGCGAAGCTCGGCCTCATCCTCCGGCAGTGCATCCGATTGGGCGGCGTAATGGGCGTCGATCGTCTCCTCCACGGCCACGGTGCAGGCCATGGCGGCGCGGGAGCCCATGGCGGCCGTTACGGCGCCGAGCGCGAATCCGGCGACGCGCCAGACGGGCAACAGCGCCGTGGGGCGAACCCGCCGGCTGGCGATCAGCCCGGCGAAGGTATCCAGATGCGCCTGCTCCTGCGCCGCCATGTGACGGATGAGGTCGCCCTTTGGGCCGCGTCCAAGAACTGCAAGCTGCCCAGCGTAGATCTGTTTGGCGCCGTATTCCCCGGCATGGTCGACCCGGATCATCCGCGCGGTCTCCGCCTTGGCGGAGCGGTCACCCGGCAGCCGGTTCGTCGTCGCTATCGTCATCGCGCGTTCCTCTCGTCGTGCTGCCCAGATAGACCGACAGCAACACCACGAATACGACGGCATAGAGGAAGTTCATCGTCACGAATGAGATGGGCACCTGCGCGACGAGGTAGTTGGGTGCGTCGCAAGGCTTCGAGGGCCGAGCCGGAAGGCTCGCCATAAGGTTCGACAGGTTGCTCATGTCGAGATGCGGCGCGTTGCATTGGGGAAGAGGGCTCGGCCACCAATGATGCTCGACGCCGAGATGCAGGAAGGCAAGACCCGCCGCCACCAGCATGACCGGCAGGACGAGCCAGAGCACGGGGCGCGGCCAGCGTCCGGGCAATAAGAGAGCGAGCAGGCTCAGCAGGATCGCGACGCGATAGGGCCAGCGCTCCAGCAGGCAGAGCGGGCAGGGCGCCATGCCCATCAGATGCTCCGCCGCGAAGGCGATTGCGATGGCGGCAGCCGCGGCGGCGAGAACGAGGAAGGCGGCGAGGCGGTCGGCCCGAGGATTCATGGCGCCGCTTCTATCCCGGTCCGCGCCCCAATGACCATCATGGGCAAATCTTCATGAAAAGATGAGGGCCGGGATAGCAGCCAAGCTGCCACCCCACGACAATCTGCTTGGATTTCCGATGCTTTCGGGCGATATCCAACCCGAACTCACGCTCGGTTAGCGCGCAATACCTCATTGATGTCCACGATTCTCCTTCTGATCGCCGCCGCGCTTCGGCACCCGGTGATGCAGGTGTTGTCCGTTATCGGCGGCACCTTCATCCTGGAGGACGCTGCGACGATCATCACGGCCATGCAGGTGCAGGCGGGAGCGATCCCGCTCGAGATTGGCCTGTTCGCCCTCTATGTCGGCATCGTTCTGGGCGATTTGGGCCTCTATGGGATGGGACGGCTCGCGGCCATTGTCCCCTGGATGGAGCGGTTTATTCCGCCCCGCCGGCGCGATATCGGGCGCGACTGGCTTGCCGGGCGCCTCGCCTGGGTCATCCTGGTGAGCCGCTTCCTGCCGGGTCTGCGGCTTCCCACCTATACGACCTGCGGTTTCCTCCGCGCCTCCTTCCTGATCTTTGCCGCCACCGCGATACTCGGCACGCTCATTTGGACGAGCCTGCTATTTGGCGTGTCGATGAAGCTCGGCCATTATATTATCGCGTATCTCGGCGCCTGGCGCTGGGCGGGCGTCGGGGTGTTCTGTATCGCTCTTCTGACGATGAGCCGGATCTTCGCCCGGCAGATGAAAGGGAAAGCCACCCCGTGACGGACACCCCCTTTTCTGCTGGCGCACTTTCTCGCTTCCGTAAGCGCCCCCGGGCCGAGCGGCTGACCTCGTGGTTCGAGTTCTGGCCCGGCTGGCTGTTCTACACGCCCGTCGTGCTGCAATGGATCGGCCTTGGTATTCGCTACGGAAACCCGGTGCTCGCGACAGCGGCCAATCCCGGCATCGATGCCGGCGGGTTGTGCGGCGAATCCAAGCAGTCGATTCTCGATCAGATCAGTGGCGAGGCCCGCGCGTGGGTCGCCCCCTATGTCGTCTTCACCACCGGCGCCTTTCCGGAGTCGAACGACCTCGCCATCGCCGAAGCTGCCATGGCGGATGGGGACCTCGCCTATCCTCTCGTCGTAAAGCCCGACATTGGCTGCAACGGAACCGGCGTCTGCCTGGTTGCTGACCGGGCGGAGCTCGGCCGCTACCTGTCGGCCTTCCCGAGGTTACGGCGGGTCATGCTGCAGACCCTCATCCCGCATGAGGGCGAAGCGGGTATCTTCTACATCCGGCGGCCCGGCGAGGCTGTCGGACGTATTACCTCCGTGACCCTGAAGTCTTCTCCGGTGGTGGTGGGCGACGGCCGTTCGACCCTCGAAGAGCTCGTTCTTGCCGAGCCGCGCTGTCGACTCGTCCCGCATCTCTACCTGCCGCGTCTCGCCGGCCGGCTGCACGAGGTTCCCGCTTCTGGTGAGCGCGTGAAGCTCGTTTTTGTCGGCAATCACTGCAAGGGCTCGACCTTCCGCAACGGCGCCCATCTCGTGAGCCCGGAGCTCACCAGCCGCATCGAAGGCATCGCCCGCTCCATCCCCGACTTCCACTTCGGCCGTTTCGATATCCGCTACGAGAGTCCGGCCGAGCTTCGCGCCGGGGACGGCTTCCGCATCATTGAGGTCAATGGCGTGGGATCCGAGGCGACCCATATCTGGGACCCGGACACTACCCTGCCCGAAGCCTATGCGGCGCAATTCATGCACTACCGGGCGGCCTTCGAGATCGGCGCCGCGAACCGGGCGCGTGGCTTCCGGCCGACCCCGCTGTTCAAGCTGCTCGGCCTGTGGCGGCAGCAGAAGCGCCTCATGGCGTCCTATCCCGCGAACGACTGATCGAGGCCGCCTCGCCGTGGCCGAGGCACGCCGCCCGCGCCGCCGCGCCGACCAGCTTCTCGTGGAACGCGGATTGGTGGAGAGCCGCGCGCGGGCTCAGGCACTCATCATGGCCGGGCTGGTCTTCATGGACACGCGCCGCGTCGCCAAGGCGGGCGATATGCTGTCCGAGGATGCGGCGCTCACCCTGAAAGGGCAGGACCATCCCTGGGTCTCTCGCGGCGGCCTCAAGCTTGCCCATGCCTTGGCCGAATTCGAGCTGTCCCCGGCAGGACGGATCTGCCTCGATGTGGGCGCTTCGACGGGTGGGTTTACGGATGTGCTGCTCGCGGCCGGGGCGGCGCGTGTCTATGCGGTCGATGTCGGCCATGGGCAGCTCGCGTGGAAGCTGCGCTCCGATCCGCGCGTCGTGGTGCGCGAACGGGTGAATGCCCGCCATCTCACCAGCGAACAGGTGCAGGAGCCCGTTGAGGCGCTGGTTTGTGATGCGAGCTTCATCGGTCTGCAGACATTGCTGCCCGCGCCATTGGCACTCTGCGTCTCCGGTGCCTGGGCCGTGGCACTCATCAAGCCGCAATTCGAGGCCGGACCCAGCGGCGTGGGGGCAAAGGGCGTGGTGCGGGATCCGGCCGTGCGGGCGGAAGTCTGCGACCGCATCCGAGGCTGGTGGGCGGGGTTGCCGGGCTGGCGGGTGCTAGGACTCACGGAAAGCCCGATAACCGGGCCCGAAGGCAATCATGAATACCTCATCGCTGCGATCCGGGATTGATCCGGACGGCCACAGGCGCTTGAAAGCCACAAGTTTACGGGAGTGTGGCAAATGCGGCGGTTCGTGATTCCGGTTTTGGCGATGATGGTGGTCATCACCGTCTCCAATCTCGCCGTGCAGTATCCCTTCACGCCCTTCGGCTTGGGTGACGTGCTGACCTGGGGCGCCTTCACCTATCCCTTCGCCTTCCTGGTCAACGACCTCACCAATCGCAGCTTTGGTCCGCGCGCCGCCCGGTCCGCGATCTATGCCGGTTTCGCTACTGGCGTCATTTCCTCGGCAATTCTCGGGGCGCCGCGCATTGCCATCGCGTCCGGCACCGCCTTCCTGCTGGGCCAACTGCTGGACGTGCTGGTCTTCGGCCGCCTGCGCCGCCTCGCCTGGTGGCGCGCCCCTCTCGCGGGTTCCGTGGTCGGCTCGGCGCTGGATACGACGATCTTCTTCTCGCTCTCCTTCGCGGCGGTGTTTTCTGTGCTCGGACCCAATATGGACTTCGCGTTGCAGTCGATCGGCTTTTGGGGGCTGCCCGTTATGGCGCCGCGCTGGGTCTCCTGGGCCGGCGGCGATTTCGTAGTGAAGATGATCTCGGCGCTTTGTTTGCTGGTGCCCTATCGCGCGGTGCTGCGCCGCATGCCGGTCTATCAGCCCGCCGGCGGCTGACTGCCGATGGCGACGAACGCGAGCGGCTGTACCATGAAATCCGGCAGGATCTCGTTGAAGGCGATGACCTTGATGAAGACGCCGTTCTCCCAAAGAATGCGGCTGAGATAGGACCGCACGTCCGGCGCCGTCATGATGACGGGCGTCGGGCCGGCCGAAGCGGCGACTTCGCTGCGGACCTGTTCGACGAGCAGCAGGCCCTGGTGGCTGTTAAGCTCCTCCAGCGTGCCGGTATTCACCTGATACTGGACGGTTCGCAGGAACTCCTCGTATTCGGCGTCAATGATGATGGCGCTGATGATGCGCCGCTCATCCGCGCAGCTCAGGCAGATCTCGCGACGCATATTAAAGCGCACCGTCTCGATCAGTTCGAGCGGCTCCTTGTCGCGCTCGCCATGCTCGACCATCGCTTCGAGCAAGCCGCGCATGTTGACGAGTCCGAGGCCTTCCTCGAGCAGGCGGCGGAACATATCGGCGGCACGCTGCAGCGGCACGGCTTTCTGCGCTTCCCGCGCCAGATCGCCCCAAAGGATCTCCGCCTTGGTGAAGGCGGCCTGCGCTTCCTGGACGCCGAAGAGGTGGCCGAGCCGGTTGCGCAACAGCTCAAGCGTGACTTCGGCCACCACCGCTCCGCAGCTTGAGGTGCGGATGCCGAGTCTCTGCAGCCCGGTCTGGGTCTCCGCCGGGATCCAGAGAGGCTCGCGAAATCCCGGCAGCCTGGGACCTGGCATGAGGTCGATGCCAAGCAGCCGCGCCTCGACCGCGCCATCACGCAGCAACAGGCGGCCTTGCGGCAAGGTGCCGCCGCCGATCGCTGTGCCGTCGAGGCGCACGAGAAATGTTCCGGGCGGCGCCGCGATGGTTTTGATCTCGGCCTGTGGCAGCGCGAAGCCGAGATTCGCCAGGAACTCCGTCTGGCCTACCACGATCGCCGCCGCCGTTACCGCCTCTTCCGCCGGTGTCAGAAGGTCCTGCGTGAGACAAATCTGCACGCGTTTCTCGACGGTCAGTTTCTTTGCGAGCGCGACGGCCCTCTCCGCGCTTTGCCGCCGGCTGGCCTTCCGCGCGAGGAAGCCGAGCATTCCACCCATCCCCAAAAACATGATGACCGGAAACCCCGGAATGAGACCCATCATCAACGTGACGCCACAGGCGAGCCAGAGCGCCCGGCCATCTCGGGCGAGCTGAGACGCGATCTCGCCGCCCATGCTGTCCCCGTCCTCGCCGACAACGCGGGTCACGAGCGCGCCTGAGGCGATCGAGATGAGGAGGGCTGGGATCTGAGCCACCAGCCCGTCACCCACCGTCAGCATGGTGTAGGTATTCGCGGCGTCGCCGAAGGACATGCCGCGCTGCGCGACGCCCACAAGCAGCCCGCCGATCATATTCACCATGATGATGATGAGACCGGCGATGCTGTCGCCCTTGACGAATTTCATCGCGCCGTCCATTGCGCCGTAGAGCTGGCTCTCGCGCTGAAGCTGCCCGCGACGGATCTGCGCGGCCGCCTGATCCAGCTCCTTGGAGCGGACATCGGCATCGATCGCCATTTGCTTGCCGGGCATCGCATCGAGGGTGAAGCGTGCCGCGACTTCGGCGATGCGCTCGCCGCCTTTGGTGATCACGATGAACTGCACAACGGTGACGATCAGGAAGATCACCAGCCCGACAACGAGATTGCCGCCGACGACCATATTGCCGAAGGTCCGGATGATGTCTCCGGCGTCACCCGTCGTCAGGATGAGCCGGGTGACGCCGATCGACAGCGAGAGGCGAAACACCGTCGCCACCAGGATCACCGAGGGCAGCGCCACGAATTGCGCGGGCGATTGCAGGTAGAAGACCGTCATCAGGATGACGAGGCTGATCACCATGTTGCAGGTGATGAGCATATCAACGACGAATGCCGGCAGCGGCACGATCATCAAGGCAAGACTCGTGACGAGCACGGCGACGACGCCGAGATCCGACCGGCCGGCCAGCGAGAACTTCATGGCCATGCTGTCACCGGCGCCGTTTCGGCGTGGCAAGAGCGCATACGGTCGCGCGGATCACAGGACATTGCGGATCAAGGCACGCGCTTCTTCCACCCGGCCCAGGATGAGGAGGGCGCGGGCGCGTAACCGCTGGAGCAATGGTTGCTGCGACAAGGCGAGATCGATCGATTCGATGCGGTCGAGCACCGTCATCGCCTGATCGCCGAGCTGCACCGAGATCATCGATGCCGCCAGTGTCACCAGCACATCGGTGCGATGCGGGGCGGCGTGAGAGGCGACGATGAGCAGCACGATCGCGCGATGCGGCTGTCCGTGCCGAAGATAGGTCAGGCCAATGCGATGCGCGAGACTCACCGCGCTTTGTCCGGCGTCGCTCATGGATCAGGTCAGTGCCCTGAACTTCGGCCGACGGATCATGCTCTGCTGCATGCGGATATCCATCACGGCGCTTTGCCGGTCGATCTCCTCGCCGACGACGCCGCGGCCATGCTGTTCGATCTCGGGCGAGGGCTTGGCGTCCAGGAACATTGTCAGCAGCAAGCGCAGCAGAACCGGCGCCTGGGCCTGCTGCATTGGCAGGTCATATTGTTCCTGTTGATCAAGCAGGCGAAGAATCCCGTCATCGAGCGTGCCGTGATTTTCCGCTGGCGGCGGCTGGCGCGAGACCTGCCTCGCTTCCCCGGCGTCCTCCTCCTCCGCATAGTCATCCATGCCGTCGCTATCAGACATGGCGGCGGAGGATGCGGTTTGGCGCGGCGAGAACGGGCCGGGTCATAGCGCGATATGCGTTTCGTGCGGACCGTTGCGCATGATGACTTCCTTGGTGGTGATCGACTCGATCTCCCAGCCGCCCGCGAGCATCGCGCCTTCGGTCAGGCGTTGGCCGCTTGTCGTGATCACATAGGGAATCGGATACATCGAGACCGCGCCGATCTTCAGCGCCGGCGCTTCCAGACTCGAACTGATCGTGACCTGATCGACGAGCACGTTCTGGCTGCCAGGCAATTCATCAAAGGCTGCCTGAGTTTGCGACCATTGGCTGGCGAGCCCATCCGGCACGGTGCCACGTGCCACGACGGCGCCGTTTTCAGTTGTGACAGTGACATAAGTGCCGAGCCCATGATGCAGCAGCAGATCCTGTGTTTGCGCGGCGAGCTGAGTTGCGGCCGAGGCCATGGCTCTCGCGGCCGGCACGGAAGAGGCGGCCGTAGCGCCGGGCGCGGTGCGGGTGCCGCTGCTCAGGTAGAAGCCGATCGCGACGAGGCTGCCGATCGCACCAGCCGCCATCATCACGGAGAACGCCCTGGAGAAGCGGGACGAGGGCACCGGCGGCGGTGGCCGGCGGATGATCTTGGCGGAACCGATCGTCAGCGGCGTATTTTGCCGCCACCGCCTGCGCTCCCCGATCATGATGCTGCGCGTGCCGAGACGGACGCCGGGGGCGAGGGCGGTGAGGAAGATATCGCCCTGCGGTATTCGTTCGATGACGGCGTGATGCTCGGCAGTGTCGTGATCGGCAAGGACGATGTCGTTCTCTTCGTCCGAGCCGATCCGTAGACCTTCGGTGCCCGATGCCATGATCGCTTCGGCATCGACGACCGCGCCGGAGTTTATGCCTTCAATGATGTCGAGGACGAGGGTGTTGGGTCGTGGCACGAGCCGCTTGTCCTAAACCGTGGGCTCAGTCAGCTTTGATGCCGATGCGCAGGGGCGCACCAAAAAAAGAGGCAATCTCGCGCGAAAATCACACAAAGCGCCATGAGTGCGAAATGATTGAGGTGGATTATAGTATCACAAGTGTCCACCTCAACTAGAATTCGATGTGCGAGTCAGATTTGCACTTTAGCGTTGTCGACGATTTTCCCTTCGACTTGCTGAATGTCACTTTCTACATTGGCTAACAAGCCTTGTTGCAGAGCATTTTGGGCGGCTTGGCTCGCTGCCGCTTGGAACTGTTCTTCCTGGGCGGTGGTGCCCGCTAAGCTCGCCATTCCACCACCCGTGCCGACGAGGCCAGCGAGGCCGGTTGCAGCGCCCGTCGCGCCTGTTGTAACTATGCCCATGTCACAGTCTCCTTTGAGGTATTCATGCGACCGGTGCGTTTTCGTTGCACCTGACGTTTCTGAAACTATCGCAACAATATTAACAATCTGCAAAAACATCGCTGATGCATTCGAGGGCGTGTTCGGCAGCGCTTGGGCGAGGGTTCGTTCGCCAAATTAAATCGCTGTCTGCGCGCACTCAACCCATTCTCGCGATCGCATCCGCCACCAGCCCGAAGATATCCGCCGGAATCGTGTGTCCCACCTGCACATCGAATAATTTCTTCGCCAGCACCGCGTCCTCCTGCATCGGAATGCCAAATCGAATCGCCTGGTCGCGCAGTTTGCGGCCAGCCGTTCCTTTTCCGGAACAGACGACGACCGGCACCGGCGTCTCGCCGGCGACGTAACGAAAGCCGCCCAGGATAACGCGGCCGCTGTCGGTCAGAATCAGGGTCGCGCGGTCGACACCGGTCTGCGGGGCATTCGCGTCTTCCTTCATAATCTTCTTTTGTTCCTGCTTCATCTCAGGGTTGCCGTCAATATTCTTGCGTTCTTCCTTCATCTCCTGAAGGCTCATCTTCTGATCGCGCAGGAACAGCCACCGCTGCATCAGGATGTCCGCCACGCCGACGATCATGAAGACCAGAACGGTGCAAAGCAGCATCTCCGTGGCCATCCTGCCGAAGACCTCCAGCACCGCCTTCAATCCAAGGAAGGGTGAAAGCGCGAGCGCGCCGACCCCCTGCCACAACACGATTCCGATGATGCAGCCGAGGCAGGCGAGCTTGAGGATCGACTTCAGTAATTCGACAAGGGCCTTGAGCGCGAAAAGATTCTTGAAACCGGTGACAGGATTGAGCTTGGTCAGCTCTGGCATGATTGGATCGATCGCAAAGACGAGGCCGGGCGTCGCGATCACCGTCGATAGGATCGAGGCGGCCGTGGCGATACCGAAAAGCGGAAAGCTGGCGCGCATCAGGACCTCGAAGCTCGTTGTCGCCACACGCCAGGCGGTAGGTGTGAAATCCCCGGCCGCGAGCGCACCAGCCTGATCGAACATCACAATGCTGACAGAGAGGATCGTGCCAGATTGGCTGATGAGATATCCGGCGCTAGCTGCCATCACCAGGGCGGTCGTGAAGTCGGTGCTATGCGGAACCTCGCCTTTCTCCCGCGCATCCTCGAGCTTCTTCTTCGATGCTGGGAGGGGCTTGTCCTCGTCGCCGCCGCCCGACATGGCTCAGCCCGCGACGAAGCTACGCAGATATTGCGTCATATGCATCAGCGGTGCCAATGCCTCGCGGAAAGAGGTCAGCATCAGCGACAGTGAGAGCGGCATTCCCAAAACGAAGATGATGCCTTTCATGGCCATGGAAAGGTCAAAGACATTGAGCTGAGGCGCGATCCGGCTAACCAAAGCGAGGCCTAATTCGCCAAGCACCATCGCGCCGAGCAGTGGGCCCGCCAGCGTGAATCCCGCCGACAGCACATGGTCGAAGAGCGCGACGAACATCGCCATGCTGTGTGGAGCGAAGACCGGTGTCAGTTGGCTCGCCGGCCAGATCTGGTAGCTCGTGAGGAAGCCGGCGATGAGATGATCCATACCGCCCGCTTGGAAGAAAATCAGGCAAAGAACGAGGATGAAGAGCGTCGCCGTGATCCCAGCGGGCGACGCATTGCCGGGGTCCTGCACCACGGCGCTCTGTGACGCGCGCTGCTGATCGATCAACTCGCCCATCGTCTCCACGATCCAGAATGGCACCGCGATCGCTATGCCGAGCGCGAGCCCGACGGCCCCCTCCTTCACGATGAGCAACATCAGTTGCAGCCCCTGCAGATGGAGCAGTGCCACATCCTCCAGCATGACCGGTTGTACCGGCAGCGCGATCGCGATCGAAAGCGCGGTCTTCTGCAGCCCCGTCAAGCCGAGCCGCGTGATCGGCGGCAGCACGAGGATCATTAGCCGCACGCGGGCGAAGCAGAGAGAAAAACCCGCGACGATATCCAGCGCCTGACGGGGAAGTGCCGATAGGGTATCGATCTGCGGGACGGCAATCATCGCACATCGTTCAGCGCGATCTGATCAAGAATCACGCTCATATCCTGAACAAGACTGCCCGATAACAGCGGTCCCAGCGCCACCACTACGACCAGGATCGCCACCAGCTTGAGTGCCTGCGGCAGCGTCTGATCCTGAATCTGCGTCACTGCCTGAAGCAGCCCGACGATCAAGCCAACCGCTGTCGCGACCCCGAGCGGTGGCGCAGAGAGGTAGAGGACCAGCATCAGCGTGCGGCTGAGATGGTCGATAATGAGCGCGTTCACCTCAATGGACCGCGTAGCTCAGGATCAGACTGTGCAACAAGCGTGTCCAACCACCGACAAGGATGAAAAGCAGGATCTTGAATGGCGTGGAAATCACCATCGGCGAAACCATCGCCATGCCCATGGCCATCAGGATGTTCGAGACGATGAGGTCCACCGCGATGAACGGCAGGTAGAGCAGGAAGCCGATCTGAAAGCCGCGCGTGATTTCGGCCGAGATATAGGCCGGAATCACGATGAGCATGTCATCGGTTGTGGCCCCCGTGTTGAAATCCGGCGGCCAGACCCTTCGCGCGGCCGCCAGCAGGAAACGCCGCTCATCGATAGGGGCGTAACGCTCCAGCGAAGCGCGCAGTGGGTCAATGACGGCGCTCACGACGGCCTGCAGTCCTTCCGCGCTCTTGAAGGTCATATCGGGAGCCATCAACCGTCCGTAGATCTCGCTGACAAGCGGGGCAGAGACATAGATCGTCAGGATGAGCGACAACACGTAGATGATCATGTTCGACGGAACCGACTGCGTGCCGAGCGCGTTGCGCACCAGCATGAGAACGATCGAGAGCTTGAGGAAAGCCGTCAGCGACACGACCGCGATGGGCAGCAGCGACATCACAAGAATGCCGAGCAGCATCGGGTAGAACGACGTCGTGACCATACTGGTCATGCCGCCCATGTTCGTCAGGTCACCCATGCCGGCCTATCCACACGACCTGAACACCCAGCGCGCCGCTGACCTCCACGATCCGCCCCCGACCGATCCGCCGGCCATTCGCGACGATGTCGAGCGGCTGATCCGGTCCCCGCGCGAGTTCGAACACATAGCCCGGACCCATGGATTCCAGATCCTGCAGCGGCACCATGACTTTGCCGAGCTCGAAAGTCAGCCGTACAGGAAGATCGTCCAGACCGAGACCCTCTTCCTCGTCCGGTGGATGATCGCCTGACGTCACAGCCAACTCCTCCAAGTCATCAGATTGGGGCTTGCGGTCCGAGATCACCCGCAACTCCCCCTCGTCCCAGCGGGCGCGCCAAAACGGCCGCTCGTTGACGAGAACGCAGATTTCCTCGCTGGGCTGTCCCTCGACCAGAACGACGTCCCCCGGCTCGAGCGCGCGCACAGAGGCTAGCGGCAAGTCGACGACGAAGGCGCGCAAGGTCACGGGAATTGGGAGATCCGGTAGCCTCTCTCTTTGATGTGCTAGTGGTGCAATCGCCGTAGCCAACCGCGCGGCCGCGTCGGAGCGCAAATCCAGGCGCAGCACTCCCGAGGCACCGTGCCAGCTACAGGCAAGCGTCACCGGCAGCCACTCTCGCGGGGTGACGCGCCGCGGCGGGGCCAGGCAAATAGAGAGCTCCTCATGCCGCTGTTCGAGCTGCAGAAGAGTGGGCTCCAGCGCGAGTTCAAGCAGCATCGCGACAAGCTCGGGGTCGTCATCAATGGCCGCCGCTCCGCCGATGCTTTGGAGGAGACCGCGCACCAGCGTTGACGGAGCCCTTAGCGTTCCAGGCGCCCCACCGATTGAGAGCGCGAAGGTAACCGGCATCTCCGGTTCCTCGAAAGAACCGCCTAGGCTGAGGCTCCATTCCACTCCCGTCGCAATATGGCGCCGCCACGACAGTTCGCGCGCCAGCCCCGCGCCCTCGGGCGAGAGGATCGGCGCACGCCATTGCCGCACCCGGTGAAACTCCGCATTCATTGGCCTGTCGTTTAGAACCGGAAGGTTGAAAGTTTCGACAACTCAGTCCGCGTCATTGTCGCCGTTCCGCTCGGCTTGATTGCTAGCGAGGCGAAGAGTTTCTAGCAGACTTTTTGTAGCCTCGAGTCGGCGCAAGGTTGTGCGTTCAGTCGTGCGAGCCTTCACTGTCGTCTCTGCCGCCTTTGTATTTCGGATTCCCGCCGCCGTTGCGAGGCGAGTGAGTTTCGATTGTTCGTTACGAAGCTGCGTGTGTTTCAAGATTGTATTCTGGATGCTTGTGCTTCCTGTAACGACGAACTCATCCAGCTTGTCCTTGTGAGTTTTCACGGCGGTTTCCGCAGATCTCCAAGCGCTGTGAGCTTCAGTCTCAGCGTTACGCGCATCGCTGTGGGCGGTGGCCGCGCTCCGCGCGCGCGCATCCTTAATCCGCATCAGCTGCTTGAAAGTGTTATCCGACATTAGCGAACCCCGGCATGGCGCCTATTGCTTGGGGGGGTGTGGCTGGCGGCTGGCGATGGGCGAGCGCTTTCAACTGATCGAGCATTTCCACGAACGGCGTCACATCCGTGCCAAGCTCGCGCGTGAAGCTCCGGATGGCATCGATCTTCGCGATCGCCTCATCCGCGACTGCGTCACTACCCGCCTTGTATTCCCCGACGCGCACCAGCAGTTCGATGTCATCGTAGCGCGAGAGAAGCCGGCGGATATGCGACGCCGCCTCCCGGTGCTCCGCGCTCACGACTTGGTTCATGACACGGGAGCGGCTCGCGAGAACGTCGATCGCCGGATAATGATTCGACTCCGCCAGTTTCGGCGAAAGAATGATATGTCCGTCGAGGATCGACTTAACTTCCTCGGCGATCGGATCGGACGAGAGCTCGCCCTCCGCGAGGATAGTATAGAAGGCCGTGATCGTGCCCTTGCGCGTCGAGGCGGCGCGCTCGAGCAAGGCGGGCAAAGCGGCGAAGACGGAAGGCGGAAAACCTCGGCGTGTCGGCGGTTCACCAGTCGCGAGGCCAATCTCGCGCCACGCACGCGCGAGCCGTGTGAGGCTATCGACCATCAGCACCACCCGCTTGCCGCTGTCGCGAAACCACTCGGCGATCGCCGTCGCGACCTGCGCAGCTTTCACACGCTCCAGCGCCGGACGGTCCGATGTCGCGGCGACGATAATCGAGCGTTTGCGCGCGATCGGGCCGAGCGTGTGATCGAGGAATTCGCCAACTTCGCGCCCACGTTCACCGACGAGCGCCACGACAAAGACATCCGCCTCGGCACTCTGCGCGATCCGCGCGATCAGACTCGACTTACCGGCACCGGCGGGACCGAATATGCCTATGCGCTGTCCTTCGGCACAGGTCAGCAATCCGTCGATGACGCGCGTTCCGAGAAATAGGGAGCGTGCCACCGGGGGCCGGTCCAATGGCGGCGGCGGACTCCCGTCGATCGGAATCACGGCTTCGGGGGTTGGGCGGTCGTTTGGCCGGTCGAGGATTCGGCCAAGGCCATCCAGCACACGTCCGAGGTAGGCGTCGCCGACCGCGACGCTGAGACGGTGGCCGAGCGGTTGTACCTCGGCGCGCGAAGAGAGACCCGAGACCAGCCCGAGCGGCGTCAGGAATGCGCGCCCTTGAGACAATCCGACGACTTCAGCCTCGATCGCCGTGCCGCTCGAATCGCGGAGCATGCAGAGTTCGCCGATTCGGACATTTGTAACATGAGCCTCGATCATGCTGCCCGTGATCCGCTCGATCCTGCCGCTTTGGCGCCGTGGCTGGCACTCCGCGATGGCTCGCCGCAGCTTCGGCAGTAGCGCGGCGAGTGCAGGGCGCTGACCACGTTCCTTAGCGGGTGACGGCACCAGATCAACCACGGGCCGCGGCCTCCCGAAGCGCGGCGCGAAGGGCCGCGAGTTGCTCTGATAGCGTGGCCCGAATGTAGCCGGTGGGTGTTTCGATAATGCAGCCATCCGCCGGCAAAGCGGGATCCGCGACGACGTCAGCGGTCTCGCCCAAATCCTTGACGTGTTGGCGTGTCTCCTCAACCGCGAGCGGCGTGACCTTCACAATGATGCGGTGCCGGTCTGTGAGATCGCGCAACGCCAGGCCTGCGGCGCGGGCTACCGCTTCACGGACATCGAGACTGCCCACAACCCGCGCCACACCCTCCGCGATGGCGATGGCGAGTTCATCCGCGAGGCCATTTAGTGAACGCTGGGCGGCGATCGCGACGGTCGCGAGGCGCCTGCTGGCATCGGCCTTCGCCTCCAGCAGCGTGTCCTGCATGATGCGCCGCCGCTCTTCCTCCAAAGACTGATCGGTCTCCGCGCGTCGCTGCGCGATGGTGGCATTGGCGGAGACGACCGCAGCCTCGGCGCCGCGCAGGTGTTCGACCTCCGCGGAGCGCAGAACACGCCCAAGCGGCCTCTGGCGGGCCGTGGTCACGAGGGGCCGGCCAATGCGGGGCGGAGCAGGACTCCGCCGCGCCAAAGGGCATGAATGATTGCGAGCGCGCGCGCTTGTTGCTCGGGTTCTTCGAAGGGAGGTTGCGTGCTATGCCATTTCAAGCGGATGCGGCCGGCTGCCCAGTCCGGGAGTGTGTCGAGCCAGGTCACCAGTGCTCGCGCGCCGTCGAATTCGATGCAGACCGCCAGATCTCGCCCATCGGCGGAGGCCGGCGCGGAGAAAACCAGGTAGGTGAGCGCTACGCGGCGCCCCTGTGGCCCGATGCGGCTGGCAAGCCCGGCAATCTCCGCCGCCGTGACGAGCAAGCGTAGCCGCTGGCCGTTGAGCACGGCGCCGATCGCGATGGCGAAGGCATGCAAGGCTTCGGAAGAAGAGCCGAGGATATCGCGCGCGCAGCCGTCCAGGCCGTCCAACTCGCCATGGCCCAGCCGAGACTCCAGGAATTCGGCGGCGCGATCGACGAGTCTCGGCGATGAAAGAAGGCGCTCCGCCACGGTGGGATCGAGACCGCGCAATAGCGCCGCGGCTGATCTGTGATCGATGCCCGCCCTTAGGTTATTCAGCGCCGGGGCCGCATGCATCATCTTGTTCATCGGCGGGCCCGGATCAAACTGCCGAACCGTGGCGCGCTGGTGCCGTGCAATTTCCAAAAGAGCCAGCCGCAGAGAGACAGAAGTGCCACGATCAGGCCGATCGCGCTGGCGAGAATGATCCGCAAAGATAGTGCATCTGCGCCGTACACCCAGATACCAGCGACGTTCTCGGGCGCTTGTGTCGAGGAGACTGTCTCGTCGGGCAGGATGGCAGGCACCAGAACGACGGAGACATGGTCATAGGACAGTCCCTCGACGCTGTTCGCGACCATCATCTTGATCTTGGGCACGAGGTCGGCGACTTTCAGTCCGGTACCATAACGAAGCAGCACGGCGGCGGATGCCGGAACCGGGGTCGCTCTCAAAGGATCGTCGTCGGGCGGCACAATATGCACGCGAGCGGAGAGCACACCGTCGATCTCGGAAATGGTGCGCGATAGTTCCTCACCTTCCGCATAGACCAGCCGTATCCGCTCCTCGGCAGGCGAGGAGACCAGCGAGTTGGCCTTGAAGACGTCGGGAATCGAATCGTAGTGCTGGCGCGGCAGACCATGAGCGCGGAGGAGATCCACCGCGTCGACGAAACGGCTTTCAGCAACCGAGACGGTGACGGTGCCGCTCTTTTGATCATAGGCGGAGGATGCAGGAATGCCGCTACGCAGCAGCAAAGCAAGTTCCTCGTTCGCGGCTTCTTCAGATAGGCCGCGGTTCAATGCTGTTGTGCAGCCCGCGAGCAGCAGCGGCAATCCGACCAGCAGGAGCGCGGACCGCTTCACTGTTGCGAGACTAGCTTGGAGACACTCTGTGCAACATTGCTGACAAGGGTGGTTTGCATCTGGTCCAGCAATGTTTGCTGTGCGCTGCCAAAACCTGCGTTGATGATATCCTTGAGAAACTTCTTGCTCGATGCTCGCGAGCGGCTTTCGCCCACTAGCTCGCTCGCTCCGATCACGTTCGAGTCGTCCTCGGTGCCGTCCGCCGACAGGATGGGCGCGTCCGCACGGTTGAATGGCGTCATGATGCTGCTCATCTCCTCGTCGCGCTTGGAGCTGAGCGAGCTCAGTTTTCCAAGGATGTCGCCGCCCATTGAAGAGGAGTCGTCGAGGCTGCTGCCATCATCGGGGTTGTCACCATCGTCCGTCTCCAGGCTTTTTTGCGCATTCGCCAAGGTATTGGCAAAACCGTCCGTATGGTTGCTGAGGTCGTCGCCGCCACCATCCGACGGCATTGGGGGAAGGAGCATGGTGAGCGGGGCCGGGAGCGGAGCAACGTTTGCGGACATGAGCGCTCCTCCAAAAAATGCCGCGACGCAGTAAGCCGATCGCCCGGGCGCCAGTCGAGCGGCGCCATGACATTTGCGAACGATCGGCTGGAGAGGTGCATGGATACCGTCGCCAGTGGCATCGCGAAAGCCCATCCACCCCTCAGGTCATTACGGCTTCTAGCCGCGAAATCATTTATTATGCGTTAGTAGCGCCTGCCTGGAGTACCTCCCCTGCGGGAAGGCGTGCGAGACACGCGCTAACCGGCGCTTAACTCGTAATCTGTAATATGGAAGGCCGAATAACCCGCTGGAGAACCCGATCAGCCGTGCGCTCGCTTTGGTCCCTCTATGCGGTTTTGGCGGTGACGCTGCAGATGATGCCCGGCCTCGCGGCGTCCCCCGCATTTGCTTCCTCGCTCCCGAATGGCGACCGTGTCTTCCTCTACGCGGTCATCGACCAGAAGCTATCGGATGTGCTCGCGGCGCTTGGCGACCAAATCGGCGTTAACGTCAATATCAGTGCTGGTGTGAAGGGGCACATACGCGGCCGCCTTGACCCGGCACCGGCGAGGGTCATGCTCGATCGGCTCGCCACCATCTATCAGCTCGATTGGTATTTCTATGGTGGCACGCTTTTCGTTTCCAGCACGGACGAGGCGACGTCGGTGATGCTGCGGTTGCCGCAGGCCTCGGACGATGCCTTCTTCGATACCATCAAACAATTGCAGATTGAGGATCCTCGCTGGCCGCTGACGGTTTCCGCGACGGCCGAGGTCGTGGCCGTCAACGGGCCGCCGCAATATATCAAGCTCGTCGAACAGGCGCTCACGGCGGTGTCTCATATACCACCGGCGCCGGAGGCCAATGCGCGGGTTTTCCGCGGCGCGACCGATAACTAGCACTGCCTTTACGGAAACTACACGGCGAACAGCGCAACCTGCCTGCGGTCATTTCATTGCGGATGAAACCAAAAAGCCGGCGGGATTAGCCCGAGCATCAGCAAGGACTAGACGCATTGAACCGAGAGCCAATTTATTGCCGCTATAAGATCAATTCGCGAGCGTTCATCGGATGGTTCGGCGTGTTTCTTCTCATGCTGGGCGTTGCCGTCTGTTCCTCGGCCGCGCGCGCGCAGTCGAGCGGAGAGCTTGAGGTGCATGTCGGCGAGGGCCGCATGATCCAGCTTGGCGAGGACGCGGCGAATGTCATGGTTGCAAATTCGGGCATCGCGGATGTGCAGACGGTGACGAACCGGGTCTTCTATCTGTATGGACGCCGGCCGGGTGCGACCACATTGACGGCGACCAATGCGAAGAACGGCGTAGCGGCACAGCTTCGTATCCGCGTCACGCGCAGCGGGCGCGACGCGGAAGCGGCATTGCCGGCGGACGCTTCCTCGGTTTCGGTCCAGTTCATGAATAACCGTCTGGTGCTGGGCGGTTCGGTGGCGGGTCTGGGTGCCGCTGTCGATGCCAACGCGGCCGCGCAAGCCTTCGGCGTGCAAGGCAGCTCGCCGCTCGACAGAACCGAACTCGCCGGGGCGCAACAAGTGACGCTCCGGGTGCGCATCGCCGAGGTGCAGCGCTCTTCGCTGAACCAGTTGGGTCTCAGCCTGGATGTGCTCGCTAAGCCAGGCAGCTTCGCTTTCGGCTTGATGACAAGCGGTCTGCTTGGCATCGCGGCAAGTGCCGTTTCATCGGACGGCGGCACAAGTTCGGCGAGCGGAAGTTCTAACAATTTTGCCAATGCCGGGGTGGGTGTCAGCACGAGTAGCGTGAATGCGGCCTCGCTTCTCAACGCCTTGGAATCGGAGGGCCTCATGACCTCGCTAGCCGAGCCGAACCTCACCACGATCTCGGGCGAGACAGCGACATTCATGGCCGGAGGCGAAGTGCCCATTCCGGTGCCGCAAGGTTTCGGTCAGACGACAATTCAGTACAAGGACTATGGTGTTCAGCTCTCCTTCACGCCGATACTCCTGCCTGGTGATCGTATCGCGATGAAGGTGAAGCCACAGGTCAGCGAGATCAGCAACGGCACCTCCTACACGATCGCGGGCAACTCGGTGCCGTCCTTCTTGACCAGAAGCGCCGAGACCAATGTGGAGATGGCGAGTGGACAGACGCTTGCGATCGCCGGACTCTTTCAGCGCGTCGATCAGCAGTCCCTGTCGAAGTTCCCGTTCCTCGGGGATATTCCGATCCTGGGCGCTCTCTTCCGCTCCAGCAGCTACCAGCATGACGAAACGGAACTCGTCATTCTTGTAACCCCCTATATTTCGCAGCCGGTTTCCGACCCGAATGCTTTTCCCCTTCCGACGGACCGCCCTCCGCAACCCGGGGTGACGGTCGATGCGGGGTTCGCGATCCAATGAACACGCTCATTCAGTGGCCCGCTCGCCCCGGCACTTTGCCTCCTGAGTGGAAAGCTATGTCTCGCGGTCGGAGACGTCGGTTGTGGACAATTGTCTGCGCCGTCTCACTTGGCACGCTGTCCGCCTGTGAACCGGTACCCGCTCCGCTCACCGCCTACGGATATCAAGGGCCGGCGCCCCGCGAGACGATGTTGTTGGCTTTTACGCCCGGTGGAAACGAGCCGGTTTCGGCGGATGCGCAGCGCTTACGAAGCCTTCGCGCGACGCTGGATCCTCGGATTCAGGCGGTGCTGATCGAAGCGCCCGGACCCGCCGCCTTGCCGCGTGCCAATCGGGTCGCCCGGCTCTCTCGCCATCCGATTCTGCTGCGCATGGTGCGATCCGTGGCGACGGATGCGGCCTGGCTTCTGCTGCCGCCCTCGGCTGGCATCACCGCCGATGCTTGTGCCACGGCGGCCGGTGCGTTGCCTGGCGGTTTCCTGCCCGAAAGCGACCTCGGGCGCCTCAGCCAACTCATGCCGCCCGGCTGTAGTACCGCCGCAGCGATCGCGGCGCAGGTCACACAGCCCACTGACCTGCTGATGGGCCGTGATCTGCCGCCCGGCGCATCAACGCCTTATGCCGACCTGATCGAAAGCTACGACAACCGAAACAAAGGCAATGGCGGTGCTGGTGGTGGCGGTGCTGGCGGCGGCGGCGGCGGCGGCGGCGAGCTTGGCGGCGGCGCGGGCGGCGGAACCGCCGCGGCTACCGGGGCCGCGGTAGCCGCGGGCGAGGCGGCCACTCCGGCCACGGCGGCTGGAACTGAAGTGCCTGCGCCGACACCAGACAATGCCCCCGCCGCGCTCTTCGCCCCGCTGACAAACAACTAGCGACGGGCGAAGTTCCACCTTTCGCCACCGGTCACAGCCTTGGCGTCTGGCCGTCCTGGGCAGATCACCACGCATCACGCGGCACCCATGGCTGGCGATCACGGCCGTCAATCGCCCGCTCAGGGCGCTTGCGCCTCCCGCATAGGTACGGCAGCCGCCGATCATCTGTCAGGTCGGGATGGCGGCGAGGGCATGGCCGGATTCTCGCCGCCAAGGCTTCGGCCCGCCCTGATCCGCATGGTAGGGAGGCGGCATGAACATCCTCTCCATCCAGTCATGGGTCTCCTATGGCCATGTCGGCAATGCCGCGGCCGTCTTTCCGATGCAGCGCCTTGGCCATGAGGTTTGGGCCGTCAATACGGTCCAGTTCTCCAACCACACGGGTTACGGTTCCTGGCGCGGCACAGTCTTCCCGCCTCAACTCATCCGCGACCTGGTTGCTGGGATCGAGGAGCGTGGGGTCCTGCCTCGCTGTGATGCGCTGCTCTCCGGCTACCTCGGTGATCCCGAGGTAGCCGAGGCGGTGCTGGAAGCCTGGGAGCGTCTCCGCGCGGCCAATCCCGCGGCGATCTACTGTGCCGACCCGGTGATCGGAGATGAAGGAACCGGCGTCTATGTTCGCCCAGGCGTCGCCGAACTCATACGCGACCGTATTCTGCCGGCGGCGGATATCCTCACGCCCAACCTCTTCGAGCTCAGACACCTTACCGGCCTGTCCTGCGTCACCCTCGCGGGGGTCCAGGAGGCGGTTCGCGCGGTCCAGGCGCGGGGGCCGCGTATCGTGCTCGTGACCAGCCTCAGGACGGAGGAGACGCCGGACGAGGCGCTCGACATGCTCGTGGCGGAGGGCGGCGCGTTTCACTGGCTACGCATGCCGCTATTGCCGATCTCGGTGAACGGAGCGGGGGATGCCGTCGCGGCGCTCTTTCTGGTTCATTGGCTGGGGGGGCGTTCGGCGGCGGCGGCGCTGAGTGCCGCAGGCTCAGCGATCTTCGGCATATTGAGCCAGACGCTCGCGCTCGGTCAGCGGGAGATCGCCCTGGTCGCGGCGCAGCAGGAGATCGCCTCGCCCAGCCGGGTGTTCGAACCGATCGCCTGCTAGGCGGGCGCGCGTCCGGGATGGCGTGCGCCCGCAACAGGGCGTAAGAGCCGGCCGCTATGCGGCACCGGAGCGGCGAAACCTGATACGCCCGCCTCGATACGCCTCGCGCGACACTCCCAATACCAAGGAGCATTCCATGAGCAAGATCATTCGCACCAATGCCGGACCTATCCTGGCGCAGGCGGTGGAATACCACGGCTTTGTCTACCTGCAGGGCTGCACCGCCCAGGACCTGAGCAAGGACGTCACTGGTCAGACCGAGGAGGTCCTGGCGCAGATCGACGACCTTCTTGAGCAGCACGGCACCGATAAAACGCGCCTGCTGCAAGCGCAAATTTGGGTCAAGCACATTAAAGACCGCGAAACGATGAACAAGATCTGGTCGGCCTGGCTGCCGAAGGGCATGTCGCCGGCGCGGGCCTGCGTGGAGGCGAATATGGCGGATGACCGCCATCTGGTCGAGATTATGGTCACTGCCTGCAAGTAGCTCACGCAGTCACGCAAAGGCCGCAGAGTCGTCTGGCGCTTCGGCCTTCGCGTAGCGGATCCGCACGAAAAACTGGCAGAATTGTTCTGATATAAGAACTAAATAGTATACGATTCTAGGACAAAATCCCTAAATCCAGGATCGGGC
This sequence comes from Acidisoma sp. L85, assembly GCF_009765865.1. Taxonomy (GTDB): domain Bacteria; phylum Pseudomonadota; class Alphaproteobacteria; order Acetobacterales; family Acetobacteraceae; genus Acidisoma. Next base: position 233,152 of record NZ_LMUQ01000039.1, on the reverse strand, counting down.
GGCCCCCCTTTTGGACGAAATCGACCTCGCGCGCCGTTTTTAGGTGGCTCAAGGTTGTGTCCCGCGCACGCCTTCGTTACCCACGGGTCGCAGGTTGCGGACCGGGCTGGTAAGGAGAAGAGCGTATGGCGAAGGCGAAGAAGGCCCGGGAACTCATTGTATTGGCATCGGTTCTGATTGCTGGGTCGTCGCTCTTCGGTACTGCGTCGCAAGCTCATTCGCGAAAACATAGCCACCAAACTCAGGCGAATGCTGGCCAGAGGCAGCAGCATTTTGCCTCCGCGCATCACTCACGTTCGGGCTATTACGATTCCGCAATCGCCGAGGCTGGAACCAGCCAGGGCCGGCCCGAAATGCGCCGCGTTACCCTCGTTTCGCATCGCCACGGGCGGACCTTCATTCGCACCGTTTGGCGCCCGCGGGACCGCAACTGGCGCAGTCTCGCCGACAATGTCTATTCCAGCGGCGTCTACGAAGGCGGCTGGATGCAGTGCGTCCCTTATGCCCGGAAGGTCTCTGGCATCGACCTGACCGGCAACGCTTATACCTGGTGGAACGAGGCGGCCGGGCGCTATGCTCGAGGCCATACGCCGCAGAGCGGCAGCGTTCTGAACTTCCGCAATAACAGCCGAATGCATCTCGGCCACGTCGCCGTGGTTACCGAAGTGGTCAGTCCGCGCGAAGTGCTAGTGACCCAGGCCAATTGGGGCGGCCCGTCCTATACCCGCGGGGGCATCTCCGCCGGTGTCTCGGTCGTGGACGTCTCGCCGAGCAACGACTGGACAGCGGTTCGCGTGGCGCTCGGCCATAGCGAGAAATATGGCTCGGTCTACCCGACCTATGGCTTCATCTACGGCCAACCCAGTGATTCGACCCGTATCGCCGACGCGGTCACCGCGGCGCCCCAGCTTCTCATTGACCAGGCGCCTTCCGATCTGCGCTCGCCGCGGATGCGGGGCCTCGCGCAGGCGCGGAGCCTCCCACAGATACGGAGCCTCGAGGGGATCCCCTTCGAGCAATCCGTGCAGTTCGCTTCGGCGCCGAGCTTTGACGGGCCGGCGATCGCGACCAGCGCGCCGGACCGCTCTCTCCGCTGATCGGCAAGGACGGCGCCGCGCTTCCAACCGGCGCGCCCCCGGCTTATCTTCCCAGCGACCGACCTAGCCTTCTTTTTTCAGCGAGAAGGGTGGGACGTAGAGCGGGAGTAGCGTGTCTTCCAGGACGTACGGCATCACGGCGGGGGAGAATCATTCAGCGCGCAGCTTCTGGCGCTGATTGGCTTCGTTGGTCTTGCGCTCATGGTACAGCTTGCCGGCGCGGCCGCATCGAGCGATGCGCTGAGCGGCTGGTACCTGTCGCTGGCCGCCCCGCCCTTGACCCCGCCGCGCTGGGTGTTCGGCCCGGTATGGACCGTGCTCGATATCATGGTCGGCACCGCTGCCTGGCTCATCTGGCGGCAGGTCAGCCCGTGGCAGCTTAGCCGGCGGCCGGCCCTGCGGCTTTGGGGGTGGCAGATCGCCCTGACTGCGGCCTGGACGCCCACCTTCTTCGGGCTGCATTCGCCGGGCGCCGCAATGGCCATCATTGCGGCGCTACTTGCGGTAAGCCTCGCAACGATCGCAAGTTTCTGGCAAAGAAATAGCTGGTCGGCCGTTTTACTGCTGCCGACGACGCTTTGCCTCTGCTATGCAGCGTACCTTAATGCGGGGTTCTGGTGGCTCAACGGCGGTCACGCCTGATCGTTGCCACGACTGAACCCTTGGCGCCTGACCGGCGGCAATGACCGCAAGGATTGGATCAGGCACAGACGACCGCCTGGATTGGGAGTTCTCTCTCGTCGGTGGTCAAGAAGGGATGGAGCAAGTCAATGGTCCGTAGCTTGAGATATGCCCGCTTGCTGCCAGCGGTTTCGGTGGCGATTTTGGCCGGCATCGCCTTGGCACCCCGCATGGCGCAGGCCCAGGCGAACCTGCCGTCTCCCACAGCTATGGGGCCGGTGGTCAAAGGGAATAACGATATAAATCCTGCGCAGCCGTCGCAGCCCGGCCTTCCCGGGGCGTCTCGGCCAACGAGCATCAGCCGGGGCACCATTTCCGGCGACATGATGTCCCCGAATGCGGCGTTGTTCGATGCAATCGACCGCGGGGATCTCGCGGCGGCGCGGGATGCCGTGGGGCGCGGCGCCGATCTCGGTGCGACCAACGCCGTGGGGCAGTCGCCGATCGACGAATCGGTGAGCCTGGGGCGCAACGACATCACCTTCCTGCTGGTCACGCTGCTGCATGCCGAGGGCGCCCAGATCACGGATGCGCAGGGCCCGATGAACGCGCCACCACCCACAACTCTAGGGCTTAGCCAACGGGACGAGCATGTCGCGGCCGAGCCGGTCGGCTTCTTCAGTCCGCCGCCGCCCAATTCGACCGTCACGCAGACCCGCAAGGGACGCCGCTACCCGCCCCCGCCGGTGGCAGCGAAGTCGACGTTCAAGCCGAGCCCTGCGCCGCAATCGCCGCCCGTCTATGGCGATAGCAGCGGCGCCCCGGTCCCAGCCTCGGGCTTCCTCGGCTTCGGGAGCTCTAACTCAGGGCAATAGTTGCCCGGCGCGACGGCGGGGCTCCCGGTCGCGACGGACGTAGCCGCCGAAGCGTCACGGAAGCGGTGAAGGCGGTATGACTACTCTTGGCTGACCGGCGACATCCTGGCGCAGCAGATCGCGGATTTCGGCCAGCAGCGTTTCGGATGTCGTGGGCCCGACCACGGCGGGCGGCGGCTGCCGATAGAGCTTGGTGACCATCTTCACCAGCCAGAAAATGGCGAAGCTCACTATCAGGAAATTGATCACGGCATTGAGGAAGACGCCGACATTCAGCGTCGCCGCGCCAGCCTTTTGCGCGTCCGCGAGGGTATTGAGGTGCGGACCCTTCAAGGTGATGAAGATATTCGAGAAGTCGATGCCGCCGACAACTAGCCCTAGGATCGGTGTCAGTATGTCTTTCACCAGGCTGCTGACAATGCTCGTGAAAGCCGCACCGATGATGATACCGACGGCGAGGTCGATAACATTGCCCCGCATGATGAAGGACTGAAATTCGGTCAGCCATGCCGGGCGGATCGGAATTCCTTTGAGATCGAGACGGGCCATGGGGCCTCCGGATTGATTGTGCTCCCTGGACAATAATGCCGCGACGGTCGAAGGGAAGGGTGGCGACTACAGCAGCGGTCGACCCTGGGCAATCGGCGAGGGCAGACGAGAGCTAATGTTCTGGCAGTCTCAGGGATTTGGCGTGCCCAAAACGGGGGGGCGCGCAAGGTCGCTCGAATTGGGTCCCGCGAGGTCGGCGGGGGCTACGGGAAGGGGTTCAGCCGCTACCGCTGCCGCGGGGTGAGCCGAGACGACACCCGTATTGGCGGGCTGGGTATCGAGGTGGTTGAGGCAGTCAGCCAGCAGATCTTGCTGCTGATGCTGGATGGAGAGAGTGTCCATGGTGCCCTGCAACGTCGAACCGGCGCCATAGGGGGAACTGATCGGGTCTTCCTCGCTCATGATGTCGCGGTTCTGGCGCGTTGTTACGAGATCCGCATGGCGGCGGCAGGCATCATACTGCGCCTCTTCGCTGCGGCTGGGCTGCTGCGCGGGGGTGCAAGCAGCCACCGCCAGGCAGGCAAGGGCCGCCGGGATCCAGCGAGGCGATGACGCAATGCGGCTCATGGTGAAACTCCGGCTGGGCGGCTGAAATAGCGGGCGGTATCAGGTCGCTTTCGGTTGCTTCTGGATCGCGCCCGTCATCGGAATAAAGAATACGCCCACGTCGCGGCGAGAGTGAATCTTGCCGTGCTCGTCCTTGGTATAGACGTAAAGCACCTGACCGCGCTTGAACGGCTGGCCGATGGGAATGATCATCCGCCCGCGCGGCTTGAGCTGCTTGAAGAGTTCGGGCGGGGCGTATTCGGCGGCGCAGGTGACGATAATGACGTCGAAGCCGTCTTTGACTTCGGGCCAGCCGTAATAGCCGTCACCCACCCGAGTCGAAACGTTGTCATAGCCGAGCGGCTTGAAGATGTGGGAAACCGCGTGGCCGAGCGGCTGGATGATCTCGATCGAATAGGCATGGTCGACGATGCGCGACAGCAGCGAACTCTGAAAGCCGCTGCCGGTGCCGACCTCAAGGGAGGTCATGCCGGGCTTCGGGTTCAGCAACTGCGTCATATAGGCTTGGCCGAGGTAATCCGACAGCGCGGAGCCGTAGCCGATCGCCCAGGGTTTCGGCGTCGTCTCATAGGCTTCCGCCGGCGCGGCGACGTGGTCCGCATACATGTAGTGGTAGTATTCGCGCGGGACTTCCTCGAAGGCCGTCATCACCGTCGGATCGACGCTGCCGAAATGTGCCTTCAGGTAGCCCTCGATGAGCTTCATGGCGGCAGGCTTGCGAGCCTGGATGGCGTCGAATTCGGTCTGCGAGATTGTCGTCGGCCGGCCGGATTCCTCCATGGCCTGCGTATAGCGTGCGAGAGTCCAGGGGCGCCTCGGCCGCTTCACGGCCGACGCGCTTGCCTCGACGACAGCGGGCTCAGCGGGAACCGGCGGCTTCGGAGCGACGGGCGGTGCGGCAGCGTCGGGCGCGGCGACGTCGGCCGCAAGGGCGATGCCGGGCACAGCAAGCGCGGCGCCGGCGCCAAGCAGGCCGCGGCGGGACAGCAACTTCAGGGTATCGACGACCACGCGAGGTCTCCGTCTCGTTTCAGCGCCGTCCATGCTGGAAAGCCCGGCCCTGGTCAACGGAAGAGGTGAGGGCGGAACCTAGTCACAACGGGGATTGAGGCTCGCCATCATCTCCCGCCACTCACGCGCTGAAAGACCGCTCGCCGCCTGATCGACGGTCTCGCCGCCGAGCATCCGGCGGAGCACCGCCATCATGGGCGCGGAGAAGCTGACAGCGCCCAGGCGATAATCGCGGAAAGCCTGGCACGCGACCGGCACCCAGGCCTCAGCGACATCGAGCATCGCGTCGGCATAGACGCGAATCTCGTATTGCGCATGCGGATCCGCGCGAAGTGAGAGGAAGTGGAAGAGGTTGTGGAGGTCGGTCTTCCAATACCATTGGGTGTAGGTGTTGAGGGTAAGGTTCATCCGTGCGAGCTCTCGCGCGAGGCCCTGCCGATTCGGGTCCGCCGGGGCTTCGGTGGTGCCTTCGTTAAGCATCCAGGCATAGTTGTCGTGGCAGCGGTCGGCATCGGCGCGCAGCATGGCGAGCACCTCGGCCGCCTCATCGCCGGTCAGCGTCGTATCGCGGCCCTGGCGGTTGAGGGTGGATTGGGCGGCGAGCTGCGCCGGCTGGGGGATATAGAACTCGCGGTCCATCACTGAATAGCGCGCGGAATATTCGTTCACGCTCGACATGCGATGGCGAATCCATTGGCGCGCCACGAAGATCGGCAGCTTCACGTGGAACTTGATCTCGCACATCTCGAAGGGCGTCGTGTGCCGGTGACGCATCAGATAACGGATGAGACCGGCATCCTCGCTGACCTTGCGGGTGCCCCGGCCATAGCTCACGCGCGCCGCCTGAACGATCGCGTGATCGTCCCCCATATAATCGATCACGCGGAGGAAACCGTGGTCGAGCAAAGGAATGGCAGTCTCGAGTCGCGCTTCCAGCGCCGGGACCGTCGGTCGCAATGTTGGGCTTCCCGTCTTGCCTTCACCGCCGAGCTGACCGTCGATCGAGTCCATGCGTGGCCCCTTCAAAAGCGCGCGGGAAGTGGCTATATCTCTTTTCGCTGGTTCGCCAGATACGGCGATAAACGGTGTTCGGAATAATCGTTGTGGACCCGGGGGCAGTACCCGGCGCCTCCACCATATGACCTCTGGGGGTCGCATGGGGGCGAAACAGGCTCGACACGCGTGGTAAAGGGACACTTTTCGCTCGGCATGATTCCGCCGTTATCGGGTCATTGTACAAATGCCAATGGAAACATTGCATTCGCTACCAAGGGCGCTAACGACAACGACGCTCGCGTCGCTGTTGCTGCGTAATTGAAAAGCGCGGTTCGGGGGGCACCGGGCAACAGAAGCCCCCCACTTTCAGGACAATCGAATTCACGGCTCGTCGCGGATTGCGGCGCGGTGAGCGCTCTCGACTACCGGTTGCGTCTTTGCCTGCGAGGCGTGACGCGCTATGGCTCCTGCTTCGCGGCGCCCGATGGGTGGTCTGGCTGGGCCAGCCTCCATCTGTCGGAGTGGGAGATAAAACCGATGAGTGACGAGCCTAGCGAGCCGCCGGCGAGCCTCCTTCCTTACGAGGCTTGGATGGAAGATGCGCAGCGGCAGGTGGTGATGCGCGCCATCGCCTATGCCGCCGAGCAAGGCTTGCCGGGCGATCACCATTTCTACGTCACCTTCCGCACCGACTTTCCAGGCGTGCAAGTTCCGGCCCGAATCTCGGCTCAGTACCCGGAAGAGATGACCGTGGTGCTGCAGCACCAGTTTTGGGATCTGAAGGCGGATTCTGAGAAGTTCACGGTGGGCCTCTCCTTCTCCGGAATTCCGACCACGCTGGTGGTTCCGGCCGCGGCCATCGTTGGCTTCGCGGATCCGCATGTGCGCTTCGGTCTGCGCATGGATGTAGGGACCGCCCGCGAAGCAGCTCCTCCGGAGGCAACCCCGGTCGTGGCCGAGCCGGAAGACGCCACGCCATCGGAACTGCCGCAGATCGTCAGTCTCGACGCCTTCCGTCGCCGCACGCCTCCGAAGGACTGACGGCGCTCGGGCGCCCGGATTTTCACCCGGCTGCCTTTTGCGCTATGGCGCGCGCAGATGCCGTTGATGCGGCCGAGTGGAGGGGTCTCTGCATGCGTTTTACGATAGACCGGCTGGATCACCTCGTGATCACCTGCCAAAACCTCGAACAGACGGCGTCGTGGTATCAGCGCGTGCTTGGCATGGAGCGCGAGGAATTTGGCCGCAGCCGGCGCACCGCGCTCAAGTTCGGCGGCCAGAAGATCAACCTGCACCAGCTCGGGCAGGAGGCGAAGCCCAATGCCAAGCTCGCCGCCCCCGGCACGGCCGACCTTTGCTTCATCTCCGCCGTCGGTCCCGAGGATGTCGTGCTTCACCTCACGAGCTGCGGCGTCACGATCGAGGAGGGGCCGGTTCCTCGGATTGGCGCGCTCGGCGATATGCAGTCGGTCTATTGCCGCGATCCGGACGGGAATCTGATCGAGGTCGCCTCTTATCTCGAGGAATGAGCGCCGCCGCTCGCTCCGATGCGCCTCTCCGATTTCGATTTCGTTCTTCCGCCCGAGTTGATCGCGCAGGCGCCGGCCCGGCCGCGTGACGCGGCGCGGTTGCTGCACGTCGATGGGTCCAGGCTAGGTGACGGGCGGGTCCGAGACCTGCCCGGCCTGCTGACGCCCGGCGACATTCTCGTCACCAACGACACCCGCGTGATCCCGGCACAGCTCACCGCGCGGCGGGGCGAGGCGCGGATCGGCATCACCCTCGATCGCCCCCTCCCGGACGGATCCTGGCAAGCCCTCGCCCGCAACGCGCGCCGCCTGGCGCCCGGAGACACGCTGAGATTCGAAGGCAGTGACCTGAACGCCGATGTGGAGGAGCGCCGCGCGGATGGCAGCGTCGCACTGCGCTTCGACCGCGACGGTGACGCCTTTGCCGCTGCACTGGAACAGGCCGGCGCCCTGGCGCTGCCGCCCTATATCGCGCGGCCGGACGGCCCCAGACCCGAGGACCAGGCGGACTACCAGACGGTCTTCGCACGGGAGGATGGCGCCGTCGCCGCCCCGACAGCCGGGCTGCACTTCACGCCCGAACTGCTTGCCGCCCTCGACGCGCGCGGGATCGGCCGGGCCACGGTCACTCTGCATGTCGGTGTCGGCACATTTCTGCCGGTGCGGGTCGAGGAGGTGAGCGAGCACCGGATGCATGCGGAACGTGGCCTGGTCACGGCCGAGGCGGCGGCCGCGATCAACGCGGCACGCGCGGCCGGAGGGCGGGTCGTTGCGGTCGGCACCACCAGCCTGCGGCTACTGGAGAGCGCGGCGGATGAGGCGGGGCGGGTGCAGGCCTTCGCGGGCGATACGGATATCTTCATCACTCCCGGCTACCGCTTCCGCGCGGTCGATCGGCTGATGACCAACTTCCATCTGCCGCGCTCGACACTCTTCATGCTGGTCGCGGCTTTCTCGGGGCTTGAGACGATGCGGGCCGCCTATGCTCACGCGATCACCGAGGGCTATCGCTTTTTCTCCTACGGCGATGCCTGCCTGCTGGAGCCTGCGGCGTGAGCCTGAGCTGGACCGCCGCTGGGACAGACGGCGCGGCGCGTGCCGGCACGCTGCACACCGCGCACGGAACGGTTCCCACACCGACTTTCATGCCCGTGGGCACTGCGGCGACGGTCAAGGCCATGACCGCCGATGCGGTGCGGGCGACGGGGGCGGGCATCGTGCTCGGCAATACCTATCACCTCATGCTGCGGCCGGGGGCGGAACAGGTCGCGGCGCTCGGCGGCCTGCACCGCATGATGGATTGGCCCGGCCCGATCCTGACCGATAGCGGCGGCTTCCAGGTGATGTCGCTCGCCGGGTTGCGGAAGCTTGACGCCGATGGCGTGACTTTCCAGTCCCATCTCGACGGGTCCCGCCATCGGCTGACACCCGCGAGTTCGGTCGATATTCAGCACAAGCTGGATGCCACGATCAGCATGGTGCTCGACGAATGCCCGCCCTTTCCGGTGACGGAGGATCAGGCGCGATCCTCCATGGAAATGTCGATGCGCTGGGCGGCGCTGTCTCGCGAGGCTTTCGTGCCGCGCGACGGCTACGGGCTGTTCGGCATCGTGCAGGGCAGCGTGTTTCCGGAACTCCGCCGTCGCTCGATCGAGGCGCTGATGGGGATCGGTTTCGAGGGCTATGCGCTCGGCGGGCTCGCGGTGGGCGAGGGCCAGGCCGCGATGTATGCGATGATCGAGGCGACCGGCGACCTGATGCCGATGGACAAGCCGCGCTACCTCATGGGCGTCGGGACGCCGGATGATCTACTCGGCTCCATAGCGCGGGGCATCGACATGTTCGACTGCGTGATGCCGACGAGGGCGGGGCGCACCGGTCGCGCCTATACCTCGCGCGGGGTGCTCAATCTGCGGAATGCGCGGTTCGCGGCCGAGACGGGGCCGCTCGATCCCGGTTGTGCCTGCCTGGGGTGTCAGCGCCATGCGCGCGGCTATTTGCACCATCTTTTCCGGGCCGCGGAGATGCTGGGTCCGATGCTGCTGACCTGGCACAATCTGACCTATTACCAATCGGTGGTGGCCGGGGCGCGTCGCGCTATTCTGGAGGGACGCCTCGCCGCCTATAGCGCCGAAATTCGCGCCGGCTGGGAGAGAGGGGACCAATGACCGAGAAACCCTATGAGGGCCTGACCCAGCTCGGCCAGCCCGCGCGCCCGGCGGAGCGGCCCGAGGATGCGGTGCTGGAGCGGGTGCCCGCCGATGCGCAGGGGCGGCTCTATGTCGTGCGTTTCACGGCGCCGGAATTCACCTCGCTGTGTCCAATGACCGGCCAGCCGGACTTCGCCCATATCGTCATCGACTACATTCCCGATGAATGGCTGGTGGAGAGCAAATCACTGAAGCTGTTCCTCACGAGCTTTCGCAACCATGGCAGCTTCCACGAAGGCTGCACCATGATGATCGCGACGCGGCTGATCGAGTTGCTGTCGCCGCGCTGGCTACGGATCGGCGCCTATTGGTATCCGCGCGGCGGCATGCCGATCGACGTGTTCTGGCAGACCGGCGCACCGCCCGAGGGCATTTTCCTGCCCGACCAGGGTGTTCCGCCCTATCGCGGACGGGGATGAGCCCGGCCGCCGAGGATCTGGGCGGGGCCATTCGCGCCAAGGCGATGGCGCTCGGCTTCGATGCGGTGGGGTTCGCGGCGGCTAAACTCGACGCCCGCACCGGCGCCGGGCTGCGCGATTTCCTTGCCGCCGGGCAGCATGGCGAGATGGGCTGGCTGGCGGGACGGGTGGAGCAGCGCAGCGATCCTCGCGCGCTTTGGCCCGACGTCCGCAGCGTCATATCGCTGGGCACAAGTTACGCGCCGGAGGGCGACGCGCTTGCGACGCTGGGCGAGCCTGATCGGGGCAATATCTCGGTCTATGCGCGGCATCGCGATTACCACGACATCATCAAGGGCCGGCTGAAGCACCTCGCGCAATTCATCGTCGCCCGCGCCGCGCCGGGTGTGGAGGTGAAGGTTTTCGTCGATACCGCGCCGGTCATGGAGAAGCCGCTGGCGGCGCAGGCGGGGCTGGGCTGGCAGGGGAAGCACACGAATCTGGTGTCGCGTCAGCACGGATCCTGGCTGTTCCTGGGCGAGGTTTTCACGACGCTCGAACTGCCGCCGGATGCGCCGCACGCCGATCGCTGCGGCTCGTGCACGCGCTGCATGACGGCTTGTCCGACGGATGCGATTCCGGCGCCCTACCGGCTGGAGGCGACGCGCTGCATCAGCTACCTGACGATCGAACATGCCGGACCGATCCCCGAATCGCTGCGTCCGGCCATCGGCAATCGCATTTACGGCTGCGACGATTGTCTCGCGGTCTGTCCCTGGAACCGCTTCGCCGCCGCCGCGCGGGAGGCGAAATTCGCGGCCCGGGCGGAGCTGGAGGCGCCTTCTCTGGCCGCGTTGTCGCGGTTGGACGATGCAGGGTTTCGCGCGCTTTTCGCCGGGTCGCCGGTGAAGCGGATTGGGCGCAATCGGTTTCTGCGCAACGTCGCGATCGCGATCGGCAATTCGGGTGAGCGCGGACTGCGGCCAGAGGTGGAGCGGCTGCGGTCCGAACCCGATCCCGTCCTATCAGAGGCCGCCGGCTGGGCGGTATCACGCCTTACTTCAGCCGGCGACTTTGCGGGCTAAACGTGTCGAATTTCCGGTAGGTCTAGTGTGTTTGGCTGAGCGGCGCGAAAGTCTCCTTGCCTCGGTTGCGCGTTCCCGTTGCAATAAGTCTGATTAAAACGGCTGAGCCCTGACTGGCGCCAAAGCGAATTCGCTGTCTTCATGTTGGATACCGGTGCCGCGGCGCGCTGACGCCGCAGCAGGGCGCGGAGATTGCGCGCGCACGCAATTTTGAAGACGGCGCGGTGATCCCCGCGACAGCGACGCCGAAGCGCGGCAGTCGCTTGAATAGGAACCGGACGCTCGACTGATTGAGGGAGCGCGGACTGCGGCAGGAGGTGGAACGGCTGCAGCCCGAACCCGATCCCGTCCTGTCGGAGGCCACCGGCTGGGCGGTATCGCGCCTCGCCTCTGGCGGCGACTTTACGGGTTAGAAGCGCTGTACATCATTCTGGTTCGGGATGTTCACCCGGCATTCCGGCAGTACATTTGCGACGTCTATTGGTCCGAGCGGAAAGTCTCCCGCCGGCGGTCCCCCGCCAAGACAATAGTTGTAAGCCTGGCCGCAAAGCCGGGGACCGTTTTTGACCCCGGCGTAAACCATCGCGGCGGTAGCCACGAGGGCTGTGGCACCCATCCCCATGGCTGCCAATTGGTGCTTGCCCCAAAAGTCCCTATCGGGCTGACTCGAAGCAGTATCGTATATCCACGGATTTGACGTTGTGTTGTCTAATGGACCGGTTGGCGGCATCTCTCTGTCTCCTGGTGAGAGTTCAGAATTAGTCTGGAAAAGCTTCTGTTTGCTTACGCTTCAGCGGGCTGAAAAGAATTCTTGGTCTTTGTTCCAAGCCGCCCCCGTATCTGGACGTAGAAGCATTTGTCACGCAGGGCTGCGCCCGTACCGGCCTCAACGCGATCGCTATCTTCGTTATGGGCACTGACGCGGCGGCGCCCTGATGCCGGAGAAGGACGCAGAAATTGCGCGTTCGTGTAATTTTGAAGACAGCGTGGCGATGCCACGACAGTGAAGCCAAAACACGTCCATCGATTGCGAATCACACAAAACTGATCGCTGGACGAAAGCAGAATGTGTCCTCCGCAAGACCCGTGCTTACCTGACAGCGGCGGTGCACATCGCCGCGTATCGCAAGGTCAAGCGTCTCGTTAATCAAGTCTCCAGCTTTATCAACTAATCTCTCGACGCGACAACGAGGGGCGCCAGCGATGGAGCTACGAGTTTTGAACCTGCGCCGTACTCCGGAACGATGGGCGGCATTCCGGACCCACAATCCGTCGCTGGCCAACGCCCAGCAGGTCGAGGCGGTCGATGGACAGGCGCTCGACCTCGCGGCGCTAGTCGCGGAAGGAATCGTCGCGGCTGATCTCAAGTACCGGATGGGTGCCCTGGGCAACGCGCTGTCCCACATCGCGGAGTGGCAACGCATCCTCCACACCGGTGAACCTGCCACCATTCTCGAAGACGATGCCGTTCTCTGCGGGAACTTTGCGGAGGAAGCCGGTCGTATCCTCAAGAACCTCCCACAGGACTGGGATTTGATGCAATGGGGATACAATTTCGATACGCTCGTCGCGTTCGAGGTGCTTGACGGTTCAAGCGTGTGCTACGCGACTTTCGACCAGACGAGAATGCGAGCCGCCTTGCCGTCGTTTCATCGCCAGGCCGTCGTCTCGCAAAGCTTCCGGCTGTGTTTGTCGCTCGGGATTCCCGCCTATGCTGTTTCGCCGAAAGGCGCCGCTCGTCTGTTGGCGTTCTGCCTGCCCCTCCGCAGAACGCAGCAATATTATCCGCTCCTTGGTAGGATCTTCGACAACGAGAGCATCGACTTCATGCTGAACAGCTTCCATGCCACGGCGTCCAGCCACGTGGCCATGCCAGCGCTGGCATTGACGGCAAACAACTCCGCTTTCAGCACCGTACAGGAAGGCAAGGAACTGGTCGGCCGCCTGTTATCCGTGTGAAGGCCGCTCGTCGCGGCCAGCACCTTCCTAACCCGGCAATGGCTCCGTCTCGCCATTGCGCCGCAGCAGTGCGCGGAGATTTCGGATGACCGGGAAGACCTCCTGGTTGCGGTCGTAGCCCTGCGCGTCATGCGCTGCCTGTTCGACCTCCACGATCTCGCGGTCCTCTTTGAAGATCCGCTCGGTAAATAGAACGAGCACCGGCCAGGCCGCTTCCAGCAGGCCGGGGATCTTCGGGCGGCTGATCGAAAGCAGTCCGAAGGTGCGGTTGGTGCGTTGCTCGCGGTCCTGCGGCACGTAGCTGATCCAGAGGTCCATGACCGGCCGCTCATCCTTCGTGCGGATGCGGAGGGTCTGGTAGGGGTATTCGGTGCGGATGGTCATGACGTCCTGATCGTCGATCCCGTCACCCAGCTCTCGCCGCTGACCGAAGATCGCGGCCTCGCCCCAGGGCTGCTTGCCGCCGACCCGGGCGAAGCTGTAACGCGCCTCCACCCAGTCCTCGCCCAGAGCCTGGCCGAGGAAGCGCGGGCGCATCTTGCCCATCTGCTTGCGGTGGAGAAACTGATGGTTCATGTCCATCAAATTCTCGTGCATGAAACTGTAGTGGCAGCCAACGACACGGCCGAAGCGGCGGGTCTTGTAACTGGGATCCGCGACCGAGCCGAGGTTCGGCAGGGGTACGCTCTGGGCTAACGCCTTGTCGCCGGGGAAGACCATGATCAGCCCTTCCTTCTCGACGCAGGGATAGGCGCGGACCCCGTTGGGCAGCTTGTCCTTGCCGAGATAGGGCACATCCGTGCAATTGCCGGACTGGTCATAGGCCCAGCCATGATACCCGCAACGCACCGCGCACCCTTCCACCATTCCTTTGCTGAGGGGCACCTGGCGATGGGCGCAGCGATCCTCCAAGGCGAAAACCGGGCCAGCCTTGGGCCTGACGAGCACGATCGGATCGCCAGCATAGCGCACCGCCAAGGACTTGCCGGGCTTCAGCTCACGCGACCAGGCGAGGGGGTACCAGTGATCAGGCGAACTCGCCACGCGGCGCAGGTCGCGCGCGAAGGGACCGTCCTGATCGAAAGCCTCGGTGGTCGGTAGAGAATGATCCATCGTCGCTTGGCCTCCAGTCCTAAGTCTTAAGCATAGCGGATGCCGCGGAGCGAGATAAGACTTGTTCGTTTCGATCTCGCATTAGAAAGGCTTCGGGAACAAAAGCTCGTCTTCAGGGGCAGTTATTCACCGAGATCCACCGGCCCGATCTCCGCAAAGACATCACCCGGTCCCGGATTTTCTGGAGCCGTCTTCCCGCCCATATGGTGCAGCACACCCCAGACCGCGTTGAGGGCGGTCTGCACCGCGCCTTCGGCCCAGGCGGGCGTGAAGGAAATGCCGTCTCCCGCGAGGAACAGGCCGCGCTCCGCCGGCGGCGTGGCGTCCTGCATGAATTGGCAGAACATGCGGCGATTGTACCGATAGTGGCCAGGCAAGGCACCCTTGAAGGCGCCGAGGAAATTGGGGTCGGATTCCCAGGACACCGTGATTGGATCGCCGATGATATGCTTGGCGATATCAACGTCAGGGTAGATCCGCCGGAGCGCGCTCAGCATCAGCCGCACACGAGCGTCAGCATCCAGGGGCAGCACCTTCATGGCATCCGTCATCCATGAATAGCTGAGACAGATCACAGAGGGTTTACCGGCACCGTTGTCGAACAGATAGGTGCCGCGGGTTATGCGATCGGTCAGCGTCATGCTCATGCGATAGCGGCCTGTCGCGGCGTCACGGTCCTGCCAGAAGGGCCGGTCGACCATGACGAAGGTCTTGGAGGATTGCATGTAGCGTGTGCGGTCCAGCGCCATCCAAAGCTTCTGGCTGAATAGATTCTCGTCGCAATCAATGCGGGTGGTGAGCAGCCAGGAGTGGCAGGTCACGATCGCGGCATCATAACGCCGCGTATCACCCCACCGATCTGTCAGCGCGAGTCTTCCGTCCGCCTCGCGGGCGATGCGGGTGACGCCGGGCCGCGGCGCGCCACCGTGCAATCCGGCGAGCGATGTGCCCTGCGGCCAATGCGCGGCGCGCTCGACCGGGCGGTGCCACAGTCCACGCGGCAGTTGTTCGGCTCCTCCGATGATCAAGCGTTGGTGATCGTCCTGCGCGGTCGCGACGACGCGCAGGATCTCGAGCATGGAATTGGGAAAGTCGCTGTCCCAGCCGCCGGTGCCGAAGCCGACCTGGCCGAAAATCTCGCGATGCCGAAAGCTTCTATTCGCGAAAGCGTGAGACGTGGCGAGGAAGTCGTAGAAGGTGCGCTCGTCCCAAAGCGGCACCAGCCGGTTCCAGATAGATTTAAGCGTGGCGACATCCCGCTCCCGCACGGCATTCTGCAGGGCGGCGAAGTCGGCGCCATCCTCCAGCGCATGCCGCCAGGCATCGGCGACTTCCTGCAGAAGGGGCGGCAGCGCGCCGGCGCCTTCGACATAGACCTGCTCGCCTTCGAGATCGATCAGCGTCGAGGGAGTCGCGGCATCGAGCGGATTGGGGAAGGGCTCGGTCGGCAGGCGCAGCGCGTCGATGTAGTGATAGAGCGCAGTCGAGGAAACCGGGAAGCGCATGCCGCCGAGTTCGGCGATGACGCCGTCGGTACCCGCGAAAGCCTCTGATCTCAACCTTCCGCCAATTCGACCGGCCTCATAGACCACCGGTCGGAGGCCGAGGCGCAGAAGCTCATGGGCCGCGACCATGCCGGACAGGCCGGCGCCGATGACCGCGACCTCCCGCCCCAGCGCTTCCGGCGGCAGCGCGCCGAGGCCGGCGGGATGCGCGAGCCAGTCATCATAGGCAAACGGAAAATCAGGCCCGAAGGTGGTCACGGGCCGCACGGGAGTCGCGGTCTCGGTGTCCAGCAGCACGCTCATGGCGGCGCTCCCCGGCTGTCCTGCGTCAGGCCGTCCGGGTGGTCAGGTGGCGCGGATGACGGCCTTGGGCTGTTTCTCGGCTAGGCCGGGCGGGATCTCGACACCGATCTCCAAAGTCGAGAAAGCGTTGCCGCGATCGAGCTTGATCTGCACCTTGTCGCGCTCGACGAAAACATGTCTTGCGATGACCTGGAGAATTTCCTCCTGCAGAACGGCGATGAGATCGCTATTGCCGCCGAGCGTCGCGCGCTCATGCGCCAATAGAATCTGCAAGCGGTCGCGCGCGATCGTCGCGGTCGGCTTGCGGTTGAAGAAGCCGAATAGACTCATGCGACCCTCCGCCCGAACAGCTTGTCCATCAGGCTCTTCTTCTCGCCCGGCACCGTCATGGGCACCTTCTCGCCCAGCAGGCGGCGCGCGGCATCCATATAGGCGCGGGACGGCGCCGCATCCGGATTGCTGAAGATCACCGGCGTACCGAGGTTGGAGGCGCGCAGCACTTCCTGACTCTCCGGAATGATGCCAAGCAAGGGGATCGAGAGAATCTCCAGCACGTCCTCGGTCTTCAGCATGTCGCCGCGTGCGGCGCGCACTGGATCGTAGCGCGTCAGCAGCAGATGCTTTTCGACCCGCTCACCGCGGGTCGCGCGATCGGTCTTGCTATCAAGCAGACCGATGATGCGATCACTGTCGCGGACCGACGAAACCTCGGGGTTGGTGACGATGACCGCGACATCCGCGTGGTGCATGGCGAGGCTGGCGCCGCGCTCGATTCCGGCGGGGCTGTCGCAAATCACCCAGTCGAACATTTCGCGCAGTTCGGTGATGACCTTGGCGACGCCTTCATTCGTCAGCGCGTCCTTGTCGCGGGTCTGGGAGGCGGGGAGAATCGACAGCGTCTCGACTCGCTTGTCGCGGATCAGCGCCTGACTCAGCTTCGCCTCGCCCTGGATCACGTTGATCATGTCGAAAACCACGCGGCGTTCGGCGCCCATGACGATGTCGAGGTTGCGCAGGCCCACGTCGAAATCGACGACGACGACTTTCTTTCCTGTCTTAGCAAGCGCGGCGCCGAGCGCGGCCGTGGATGTCGTCTTGCCGACGCCGCCTTTCCCTGAGGTAACCACCAAGACTTTAGCCATTGCCTGCACCCCTATCGCCTGGCCCTGCCCCGCGCGCGCGCCGGGCGAACGAATGACTTTTTCTCAGCTCAACTCGGTGATGATGATCGATTCGCCATCGAGCCGCGCTTGGACCGAGCGGCCGCGAAAGGCTTCCATGTCGTCCGCCGTCATGTAGAGGCCGTCGATCGAAATCAATTCGGCCTCCAGCTTCTGGCAGAAAATGCGCGACTGCGGCGTGCCGTTCACGCCGGCGATGGCACGGCCTCGCAACGCGCCATAAACATGGATCGAGCCACCCGCCATGATCTCGGCGCCCCAGGCCACGGTACCGTTGATAATTACGTCGCCCTTGGGGAAAACGATGGTCTGGCCGGAACGCACCGGCTCGTCGAGAATGAGAGACGTTGGCTCGGGCGGCGGTGGCGCGTCCGGCGGATCGACCGGAACTTCGTACAAGCCGCCGGGACGGCCGCCAATGAGCGGACCGCCCACTGATTGGGCCGCGGGGGTGAGACCGTCCGCGCCCTCGGCGCCAATCACGCGAATGCCGCGGGCCTGCATCTCCTGAAACAGCGTCGGCAAGCCCGGGTCGGACTCGGGGACGGCCGACAGATCGACGACGATCGGGCGGCCCGCGAAGAAGGTCGCGGAGCGCGCGATTTGGGCGTCAAGCTCCGCGATCCAGTCGCTCAGAGGCGGCTCGGGCGAGAGCACGAAAGCCATAAAGGAGCGGCCTCGGACTCGGAGATTGGGACGGTTGCGGGAGAGGGCTGTCACAGCGCGACCGGTACTGCCGGACGTGGCAAAGGTCAACGGATTTTCGGCGGATCCACCAGATGCTGGGTGCTGCCAAGCGTGGATCCCGCTACATCTAGCGAGCGCACTACATCTGGACTATCGGTTCGTTGTCCGCGATCGGCTTGCGGACAGGGCCGAGACGTAGGCGCTGACGCCTGCCTGGCGCAACATCTCGACGGCTCGGTGCTGTTCCGCAGGTGATCCCTTGTCGAAAGGAATCATCTTGTCGCCGAAGGTTAAAAAGAGTCGGCCCGTAGGGTCGCGCACGATACCGTAGGTTGAGCCGTCCTCAAGAGCGTATTTCACACCGTTGACCCATCTGTCCGCGCCGCAGATCGTATAAGGCCCCATTTGCAGATAGTGGCCGGCATTTTCTGGCGAGAACATGGGACCAACATAGCGCTGCAGGTTGTTGAAGAAGAGCGGGACTAAAGCGAGGTGGGGAGGAGCATTTCCGAGATTCTGTAGCGTCGGCAGCTCCGTGTGATCGACGCCGTCGGGCGGCGGAGCGTCGTTCCGGACGATAATTGGAGGCTTGCCTACTGCCTTCGGCTGAGGCGCCTGGCGACTCGGCGCGACACGGAAAGCCAGAGGCGCCCCCGAATCGCTTACCAGGCGAAAATGGCGCTCCGATCTTCCGACAATGTTCGACATCGATCCGCTTCTCTCAGGAACAGACATTTTGTCTGACAAACATTTACGCTGTCTAAATAGAACGATGGCTCGCGCATTCCGCTTGCTGTCGCGCCGCGTCGCCGCCTTCATGGCAGCATGATCGAAGCTCGACCCGTCGCGACCCGCGAAGCCGTTCTCGCCTGTGTCCTCGGCAACGCGCTCGAATTTTACGACTTCACGACATACGCCTTCTTCGCGGTGGCGATCGGGGGCGCCTTTTTTCCGGCGCATGATCCGGTGGTCAGTCTGCTGATCTCCGTCGCGACCTTCGGCGTCGGCTTCGTGACGCGGCCACTGGGTGGACTGGTGATCGGCGCCTTCGCCGACCATGCGGGGCGAAAGCCCGCGATGATGCTGACCATCACGCTCATGGCGGCGGGCATGCTCATCCTCGCGCTGACGCCGCCCTTCAGCGTGATCGGCTACGCCGCCCCCGTCATCGTCGTGGCGGCCCGGCTATTGCAGGGGTTCGCGCTCGGCGGCGAGGTCGGGCCGGCGACGGCCTATCTCGTGGAGACGGCGCCCGATGACCGGCGTGGCCGGATCGCGAGTTGGCAAATCGCGAGTCAGGGCGCTGCCATGCTGGTCGCTGGAGTCCTTGGCTTCGCACTCTCGCATAGCCTGTCGGGCGAGGCGATGGCGCAATGGGGCTGGCGCGTTGCGTTCCTGCTCGGCCTCGCGATCGTCCCGGCCGGGCTCTATATCCGGAACCGTCTGCCCGAGAGCGCACACGGCCGGGCTGGCAAGCGGGATAGCGGCCGGCAGGTGCTGCGGCGTCTGCTTCTCGGCCATCCCCGGCCGCTGGCGCTCGGCTTGGTCGCCATCATGACCAGCACAATATCGACATATGTAGGTATCTACATGACGACATATGCCGAAACGGCGCTGCATCTGAAAACGCCGACCGCTATCACGGCGCCGCTCATTGGTGGCGGCACGACACTGGTCTTCGCGCTCCTCGGAGGGTGGCTCGCGGATCGCTACGGCCGCAAAGTGGTCATGCTGCTCCCGCGCGTCCTGCTGATCCTGGCGATCTATCCGGCCTTCTTGTTTCTCAATGGCCACCCTTCGCTTGCCACTCTGCTGCTGACGACCGGTTTGATGTCGGTGCTCGGCTCGCTAAGCAGCGCCGCGGTGATCGTCGCCATTCCAGAAAGCCTGCCCGAAAGCGTGCGCGCGTCTGGCCTCTCCACGGCATATGCCTTTGCGGTCACGGTTTTTGGCGGCACGACGCAATTCGTCCTCGCCTGGCTCATCGGGGTGAGCCACGACCCGCTGGCGCCGGCTTGGTACATGATCGTCTCGGGCATTCTGGGGGTGATCGCCATGGCGCTGATGCCCGAAACGCGGGGACGCCCGCTGCCGCGCGATTAGGGCGTGAAGAATTAAATACTGCGCCCCGACCTGAAGGGTCCGTCATGGCACGCGAAGGCGTGCCATCCACGCCTTACCTTCGTCTAGCAAAGAAGGCGTCATGCTCGGCCTTCGCCGAGCATGACGCGTGGGATGATGGGTCCAGTTCCCCCGCGGCTAGGCTAGAAGCCGAGCCTGTGTCAGCATCGCATCGTTCCGCCGGGGCAAATGCGAGTCTTGGCGGCGACAGCGACTCGACCGGTCCACCAAGGACCGGCGGAAAACGCCAGGGGGAAACATGGTCTATGCGGAAGGGACGCCACCGGTGCTGCCGGGGCTCAAGACGAATTCGGTGCGACTGCCGGGTGCCATCATCATGTCGGCCGCCATCATGGGGCCTGCGGTCTCCACCTTTTTTAATCCGCAATTCTCGACACCATTCTCGGGCTCCGCGACGCCTTTCGTTTATTTCCTTTGCCTCATCGCCATCCTGATTGCCGCAAGTGGCATCATGGAAATGGCCGCCGTCACGCCGAGTGCCGGGTCCTTCTACACCTATGTCACGCAGGGTCTCGGGCCACGTGCCGGATTCATCACCGGCGGGCTGATGTTCATGGCCTATGCGCTGCTGCCGCCGATCGAGGTGGCACTCATCGGCGCCTATTTGCAGCAGACCATTCAGCAGCAATTCGGCATCAATATTCCCTGGATATTGATCGGCCTGATTCCCTGGGCGATCATGACCTTCCTTGCCTTGGAAGGCGTGCAGTCCTCGCTGCGCACCGCGATGGTCTTGTTTGTTGTCGAGGTCGCGGTCGTTCTGCTCATGGCTTTGATCGTTGTGGCTTCGGGCGGGGCGCATGGACTTTCGGCGCATCCGCTGACGCCGTCCGCCTCACCACATGGCATGCAGGGCATCATCACCGGCTTTGTTTTCGCGGCCCTGAGCTTCGTCGGCTTTGAGGGCGCGACGACACTCGGCGAGGAAGTGCAGCGGCCCCGCCGCAATGTTCCGCTGGCGATCGCGCTCTCCACCATTCTCGTCGGTGTGATCTATATCTTCTGCATTTGGGCTGAGGTGCTCGGGTTGGGTGACGCGAAGATCAACGCTCTGACCGGAGCATCGACTCCGTGGAACGATCTAGCGCATCTCTACGCGCCCTGGATGACGCCGCTGATCATCCTCGCCTCGGTCTCCTCGATGTTCGCGGTGACGGTCAACTCCAATACCGGCATCGTGCGGATTCTCTATACGATGGGCCGCGAGGGGCTGCTGCCGCGCTTCCTCGCGCATATCAATCCGAAGCGGAGCACGCCGTCCAACGCCGTGCTGTTTCAAAGCGCCTTCACGCTGATCGTCGTTGTGATTGTCGGCTCGGTTTCCGGTGGGCTCGGGAATCCGGATGGCGGAAGCAATGTCTATGGCTTTCTTGGCTTCTTGCTGACGCTCGCGATTCTGATTGTCTATGTGCTCGCTGATATCGCGGCCATCGTCTATTTTCGCCGTCAAGGCAGCACGCGCTTGCTGCGCCATATCCTGCTGCCGGCACTCGGTGCCTTGCTGATGACGGCGCTGTTCGTGGCGCAGATCATCGAGCAGACCGATGCGCCCTATACCTGGATTCCCTGGGTTGTCGTGGCCTGGGTCGTTCTGCTCATTCTCGGCGCTGCTTGGCTATCGGTCGCGCGGCCGGCGATCTTGCGCGCGGCAGGTGTCGTGCTCGGCTAGGGTTCCGCGGCTACCGCCCCGCCTTCGCAAAGGGAACACATCATGGCGCAGCGTTTTACCAACAAGGTCGTTCTGGTGACCGGCGGGGGCGGGGGTTGCGGTGCCGCCGCCGTGCGGATGTTCGCGCAGGAGGGCGGGCGCGTCGGCATTGTCGACCGCTCCGCCGAGAACGGCGCGGCGGTCGCGGCCGAGATCAAGGCGGCCGGCGGTGAAGCCTTCTTCGCCCAGGCGGATGTCTCGGTGTCATCGCAAGTGACGGCGGCGGTCGATGCGGTGACCAAGGCGCTGGGGCCGCCGACCGTGCTGTTCAACCATGCCGGCACCATCATCGTGAAGCCATTCCTCGAAACCACGGAGGAGGAGTGGGACTGGCTGATGGCGGTGAATGTGAAGAGCATGTTCCTTGTCACCAAGGCGGTGCTGCCGGGCATGATCGCGGCCGGCGGCGGCAGCATCGTCTGCACCTCCTCCATCTCGGCCATCGCGGCGACGCCGATGGAGGTGGTCTACAATACGAGCAAGGGCGCCTGTCACATGTTCGCCCGCGCCATCGCGGTCGATTTTCGGGATCGCAAGATCCGGTGCAATGCCGTCTGCCCCGGCTTCATCCGCACGGCGCATGGCATGTCGGAAGTCGAGAAGCTGACGGCGCTGGGCGTCGATGCCTCGGATGAGGTGATTGCCGCACAGCAGGTGCGCATGTGCGAGCCGGAGGAGGTAGCGCGCGCCGTGCTGTTCCTGGCGAGCGACGACGCCTCCTTCATCACGGGGACGCATCTCTTCGTGGACAATGGTTTCACCGCTGTCTGACCAGCGCGCATGAGACTTATGTGCGGCGCAGCATTTGCTCGGAGGCTGCGCCGTCCCACTCTTGAGGCACCGGGGCGGCTACGAGCCGTCTCGCTTCGCGGCGCAGGTGGCGCCGGCCTGGCCGCACGGAGCTTTAGCGGTCATACGTGAACGGAGACTTGCCTTGAAAACCAACCTCTTTTTATCGGCCTTCGCTGCCGTCGGAATTTTGAGCAGCGGCGCAGCCTTCGCGCAGTCGGCGCCAGCCAGCGTCGTTACCCTAAAGCCGGGCCAGACAGTCGACGGCGCTGGTCCCGCGCAGACGGCACCCGCCGTTGTTGCAACCCAGAGCGCCTCCGACGTAGGCGTGGTGAACCTCAAGCCGGGTGAGACTTTCGGCACGGCGTCACAGGCCGATCTGGGCGCGACGCAGGCTGGGGCGACTTCTCCCGCCAGCTAACACGACCGCGTATCGCTTCGTCATGTGAATGAGGGCCGGCGGGGTTTAGAACCGTTGGCCCTTTTTTACGATTCGGGCAGCAGGCGGCGGCCGTTGCGCTTGCGGGGATCGCCGGCTTGCAGGGTGGCCCGTTCGCGCTCCTTGAGACGGCGGACCGCGAGGGCTGCGGGGAAGCTCGCCCAGGCGATGCTGTAAAGTAGCACCGCACCGCCAAGCAGGAGGCGGAAGCCGAGTTCCGTCGCGATGAGGTTGGCGAGCGGCGTCGCGATAACGGAGAAGGCGCCGTTCAGGGCCCAGGCCCAGGGTAGGAAGCCGCGCCCCTCGCGGGAGACCTCGGCGAGGCCGAGCGGGAATGGCATGCCCAGCACGAAGGATAGAGCGGCAAGCCACACCGTCAGCAGCGCGATCCGCAGGGGCAGCGGCCAGCCGATGGTGGACAGCATAACGCTCGGCAGCAGCACGAGGCTGACGAGCAGCAAACCAAGGATCACCGGCCAGAGGCGGGTCAGCAGCGCGCGGCGCGCGACCATGCTGCCGAGACCCGAGAAGAGTAGCATCCCGCTCAGAACCAGCGCGAAGGCGGTGGTGACGTCGTCAAGGTAAAGGCTCGCCTCGCCGATCAGCGCGATCTCGATGAAGAGATAGCCAAGGCCAAGTGCCGGGAAATAGATCAGCGCGCGGCGCAGTGGCCGGCCCTCGGCACCGATGCGGCGAGGCGCCGCCAGCGGCAGCAGCAAAACAACGGCCGCGACCAGCGCCGCCTGCGCCAATACGGCGAGATTGATGAGTGGGCCGAGTTCCTGCTGCGGCAGGATCTCCAGCCGCTTGAGCAGGGTGCCGAGGTGATCGAGCCGCAGGATGTCGAAGAATTGCGGCCTGTCCAGCGTCTGTGGCCGGAGGTCGAATTCCCGCGACGAGGCGGTGGGCTGCCCAGCCAGCACGCCAGCAGCCTCGTCGGCGATCGAGTCATCGGCGGTGGCGCTGGACTCGACCTGTCCGGCGGTGAAGGAGATCGCGGGCAGGTCGTTGTAAATATTGGCTCGCGCGGCGGCGACATCCATGCCGGGGTAGAAGGAGACGTCGAAGGAACGGTCGTCGCAGAATTTCCGCACGGCCGCGATGCGGCTTGAGTCCCATGGTCTGCGGGCAACGAGGATGCGGACGTTCCAGGCCGAGCGATACACCATGACATGGGCGGCGGGGTCGGCGACGCCGGCCGCTGCTAGACCCGCCCGCACCGTCGAGATCATGCGGAGCGCATAGACGGGGAAGTCGCGGATCGAGACCGGGATCGAGATCATGCCCTCGGCGCTGAGCGCGCGAAGGTCCTTGGCGATGGCACCGGCCGTGAAGGTGGTGGCATTGGCAGGGTCGGCCGCGAGAAAGCCGTCGGATATTTCAATAAGGTCGAGGCTGCCGGGCTCCGTGGTGTGGATGAGCGCGAGCGGGCTGCGGCCGAGCACTGTGACGCCGGGTGCCGCGCGTAGATCCGCCCGCAGAACGGGATCGGGTTCGTCGGCCAGGATCGTTGACGCGCCCAGCCTTTGCGCCTGTGCCGCTGCCCAGCCACCGGCATCGCCGATCAGCAGGACGCGAGGGTTTTTCAGCAGGAGATAAGGCGCGGCGGCCAGGGTGCCTGGCGCGTACCGGCTGTCGAGCTGGCCGGTCGATGGGACCGCGGCGATCCGCGCGCCATCGCGATAGAGGCCGAGGGTGCGCGGCGGGCTGGGCACATTCAGCATGCCGCTGTCGTTGGAGAGGTCGGTATCCACGCGCTCGGTGAAGTCGTCGAGCAGGGTGTAGACGCCGCGCGGCGAGAGGGTCTGGCGCTTCACCAGGGCATTCGGCGTGTGCAGCGGCGCGTAGATCGGCTTGAACTGGTTGAAGTCGGCGACATCGCCGACGATCAGCAAAGCCTCCCCGGCCAGCAGTCCGACAACGGCGGCAAGGATCGCGGGGAGACGATAGGCGCCGCGCGGCACGAAAAATGCCATGGCGCCTAGCGGCAACAGCAGCGCGGGCAGCAGCCGGAACGGGTGCAACACGAACATCAGGCCGAGCACGAGAAGCGCGCCAAGCCCAGCGCCGCCGAGGTCATAGCCATAGACGCGGGTAGTCTCGGTGGGGCGCGTGACGAAGCAGAGGCTGATGAAGATCCCGGTCAGGAAGAAGAAGGGCAGGAGTTCGAGGTAGTAGAGGCCGATGAGCCCGATCTGCGGCCACAGCGTGACGGGGTTCTGCAACTGCAGCGGGTTGAAGGGATTGCGGATGATCAGCGCATATCCGGCGGCGGCGGTGACCACCAGGGCCGCCGGCAGGAAGGCGAAAAGCCAGCCCCTATGTCGCTCCAGCCAGTCGCGTGCGACGGCGGTGAAGACGCCGCTGATGGCGAAACCCGCCATCACGATCGAGATGACCCAGTAGCCGTATTCGGACCAGGAGGCGACGGCGAAATAGCGCGTGAGCGCGATCTCGATCCCTGTCGAGGCGAGGGAAACGAGGAGCAGCGGGACCAGCGAGATGGCTCTGGTCTGTGCCATCGTGCCGCTCATGCCCAGACCCGCTGGCTCAGGAAATTGGCGAGCACTGTGTTGAAGCGTGTTGCCTGGTCGATGAAGAGCGCGTGGCCGGCATTGGGAAAGATCACACTGACTGCCTGAGGATCGTTGCGAGCGAGATTGCCGGCCTGGCCGGCGAGGCCGGGGCGCACACAATAGAGAATGGGCACGCCTGCGGCGTAGACTGCCTGGCGCCAATAGCTGCGCGGCACGCGGTAATTCAACAGCGCGCGGGACGCTGGTTCAGGCGTGATGAGGCAGGTCGCCGTGAGACGGTCGAGATAGGCGGGGGACTGCGGCGAGCGGAACATGCCGCGGACAAAGCTTCGCATCATGACGGGATAGGGCACCGGCGCCCGTCCATGGCGGCGATGGGGCACGGTCTCGGGGCGTGGGGGCGGCGATTCGCCTATCGAGTTATCGACGAGCACGAGGGCGGAGAGCCGCTGCGAGCCATCGGTGCCGACATAAGCAAGGCTATCCAGCACGCCGAGCGACCAGCCGCCGAGCACCACCTTGGGTGCGCCGATCGCATTCAGCAGCTCCGCGATATCCTGGCCGCGCCGGGCAGCGGTGTAGCCGGTGGCGGGGATCTCGCTATCGCCCTGGCCGCGCGGGTCGAGCGCGATGACGCGGCAATACTGGCCGAAGTACAGCAGCTGCGGGCTGAAGATCCAGGCGGGCATGGTCCAGCCTGGGATCAGAACCAGGACATGCTCGGCGCCGGCACCTGAGACCGGCCGGGTTTCGAGGTAGTGCAGCCGCACGCCGTCGCTGGTCATGAACGCTCGGCTGGCAGCGCCGAGCTGGGCCGCGTTCGCGGGCTGCTGGGCAAACAACGGCAGTCCGGCGGCGGCGAGCAGGGCGGTGCGGCGGCTGATCACTGTGTCACGGCCAAAGCGATCTGGTGGAAGAGCACGGCCGGCAGCGAGCCGCCGGTGACATCCTTCGCCATGGGGGTGTTGTCGTCATTGCCGATCCAGATGCCGATCACGCGGCCGTTTACCCCGCCGATGAACCAGGCGTCTCGGCTTTCCTGCGTCGTGCCGGTTTTGCCCCCGACATAATAGCCCGGAATGGCCGCCGCCGTTCCCGTGCCGTAAGCAACCACCGCGCCAAGCATCTGCCGCATCTCGCCAGCGAGGGCGGGGCTGATGACCGGCTGCGCGACGAGAGGCGGCGCCACGAGGTCATGCCCCTCGGCGGTCAGCGCGGTGATGCCGTGGGGGAAAACGCGGCGGCCGCCGTTGAAGAAGGTCGCGTAGGCACCGGTCATTTCCAGCAAGCCGACCCCGCCGGAGCCGAGTGCCAGGGTCATGTCGTCGGGCAGCGGATCCGTGACGCCCAGGCGGCGGGCGATGGCGGCGACGGCGCGCGGACCGCCGGCGCGCTGCATCAGCCGCACCGAGGCGGTGTTGAGGGACAGAGCCAGCGCGGTGGAAAGGCTGACGGTGCCGTGAAAATGATGCTCGTAGTCTGTTGGGCGCCATTGGCCGATGCGGATGGGGGCGTCGAGGATGGTGTCGTCCGGGTGCATCCCCGTCATCAGCGCCCCGAGCCAGACGAAGGGCTTGAAGGAGGAGCCGGCTTGGCGGCGAGCCAGCACGGCGCGGTTGAAGAAGCTACGCCCGGCCTCCGATCCGCCGACCAGCACCCGCACGGCGCCGGTGGCCGCGTCCATCACGACAACCGCGCCCTGATGGGCTCCGGCTGCGGCTCCGGGTCCGGCGAGCAGGGCCGCGAGATCGGCCTGAACGATGGTTTGCAGCGCCGGGTTGAAGGTGGTGGCGAGGCGGGAATCGGTATCCGCCGGGATCAGGGGGCCGGCCTGCTGGGCGGCCCAGGAGGCGAACCAATAGTCGGCGCCGACTGCGCGGGGCGGGAAGGCGATGGCGTTGGCGGCGGCATCGGCCTGTGCCGGGGTGATATTCCCGGCGCGCACCATCGCCGCCAGCACTTCCTTCGTGCGGGCGGTCGCCGCGTCGAGGTCGGTCAGCGGGTTGAAGCGCGAGGGGGCGCGAGGCAGGCCCGCCAGCATCGCCGCCTGCCACAGCGAGAGGTTCTGTGCGCGCACCCCGAAATAGGTCTGCGCGGCGGCATCCATGCCCCAGGCCCCGGCGCCGAGATAGACCCGGTTGAGGTAGATTTCGAGGATCTCGGAAGGCGTGAAATGCCGCGTCAGCCAGAGGGTCAGCAGCAGTTCCTGCGCCTTGCGGCGAACGGTGCGGGCATTGCTCAGGAACAGCGTCTTCGCGACCTGCTGCGTCAGCGTCGAGCCACCCTGCACGACGCGGCCGGAGATGAGATCGACCACGGTGGCGCGGGCCATGCCGAGCAGGTCGAGACCACCATGTTCCCAGAAGCGCCGATCCTCGACCGCGACGACCGCCTCCGGCAGATAGGCCGGCACCGTGTTAAGCCGGAGAGAGCCGCCCGAGAGGTCACCGAAATGGGTAAAGGGGCGGCCAGTCTGGTCCGTGAGCACCAACGACGGGCGGCGCAACGAGGCGATGGCAGCCGAGGGGCGCGGCATGTCCCAGGTGAACCAGAGCAGCACGATGGCGACGGCGAGGCCGCCCCAGACGCTGATCAGCAGCAGCCAGCGAAACAGTCCGAGCAGGCGACGGCCATGGCGCCGGGGCGCACGGGGCTCGGCAATCGGGGCTTCCGCGGCTGGCGAGTAGAGGGAGGACGGATAGGCGACAGGGGGGTAGGCCGGAGGGAATGTTTGGGGCGGATAGGCTGGCGCCGGCCCTAGGCCTTGACCGGGCGGCGCCATGTTGCCGGAGTTGATGTTGTACATGAAGTAAGTGCGCTATCATCCGGTCGAAACTCTGCGACCATGATAGCAAGGATCTTGCGCAGTCAAGGAAAAGGCGGGAGCCGCGTAGCAGTCCGGCGGCGCGGCCTTTGCTAGACGGAATACCGCCGGGCCGCGACGCCCAATTCCTCTGGCGGCGACGCTGGGGCAACGGGCGGGGTCGCTGATCCCGGAAAAAGCATATCGAGCCGCACATCCGAGGGCGATATGAGCGGGACCTCGGCGCCACCCGGCACAACGCCGGCGGAAGCGGAACCCCAGCAATCATACAGCCTAAAGGCCCCGTAGGTTCCGCCAATGGTTAACGCCGCAGCGACCCAGAACCATGGTGAACTTACCAGGGAGGACCCATTAGTGTCCGCGCTGGTCTGGGCTGCCGCTGAGCCGTTTGTCGGATTAGAGGGATCGGTCGCTGAGCTTGGCCACGGAAGCGCTTCCCAGAGACTGCCAAAATATGTCCATCGATTGTCGGCCGCGACCACTCCCGGCATGTGGCCGAGTGATCTGCCCGGAGGTCTGGTAACCGGCAATCGCGTGCTGGTGGTTTTGGAGGCGTATTTTTCAGGCCAGGCGCAAATGCCAGATTTCCCGAAATAGGCTTCGAACTTCGTCTTTTGGCGGCAAGGCGAGATGGTTGGCATATGCGACCCCTAAAGCAGCGGGTCATGAGAGGCCTAGAATGTTAACACACTGAAAATTTACGGAGATCCGCGTTAATTTGGTTAACACGACCCCCGCTTGCGCAGACGTACACTGGATAGCGTATAACGCGGGAATTCGACCTGAATGGAGATGCGGATGAAAGGTGTCTATCCGGATGCCTCGGACGGGCTCGCGGATATCTACCGGCGCGTGGTGTTGCCGCATGATCCCGTTATCACCCTGCATGAGCACAAGCTGATCTCGGCGGCGGAGCTGCCCGACATCCTGGCCGGGCACGACTTCATGCTCAACGACCACACCTTCCTGCCAACCGAGACGATGGCCCGCTGCGAGCGGCTGCGCCACGTCATCTTCCTCGGCACCGGCGCGCGCTCCTATATGGATGTCGAGGCGCTTGAGGGGATGGGCGTCAGTGTCCATACCATCAAGGGCTATGGCGACCGGGCGGTGGCCGAGCATGCCTTCGCGCTGATGGGCGCGGCTGCGCGCGACATCGCGGCGATGGACCGGGCGATTCGCGCTGGCGGCTGGGCGCGCAGCGAGGGCATGGAACTCGGCGGCAAGACGCTCGGCCTGCTCGGCTTTGGCGGCATCGCGGCTCACATGGCGCGGCTGGCGAGCGGTATGGGGATGCGCGTGCTGGCCTGGAACCGCACGCCGCGCACCGCTCCGGGCGTCACCTTCGTCGATCTGCCCGAGCTACTGGCCGAGAGCCAGGTGCTGTCGCTTCATCTGTTGCTGACCGATGAGACGCGGCACATCGTCGATGCGGCAGCCTTGGCGGCGCTGCGGCCCGGCGCGATCCTGGTCAACACCGCGCGCGGCGGGTTGGTGGATCAAGCCGCTCTGGTCGCGGCGTTGCATAGCGGCCACCTGCGGCATGCGGCGTTGGATGTGTTCGACCAGGAGCCCTTGCCGCCGGGAAACCCCTTCGCCGCATTGCCCAATGTGACCCTGACGGCCCATAGCGGTTTCAATACGCCCGAGGCGGCGGAGACGCTCATCCGGCGTGGCCTGGACATCGCCAAGGGTCTTTCGGAAGGTTAAGCTTTCCGCGATAGAGACACCGGCCGGCTGGCGGACGTGGCGGAACCGGTAGACGCAGCAGACTTAAAATCTGCCTCTCGAATGGGAGTGCGGGTTCGATTCCCGCCGTCCGCACCAGACGGTTCGACCTCCGCCGAGGGTGACGGCAGGCGGTTAGGTTGCCGGCGGGAAAACCCGCACCGCATCCGGCGCTATGCCGAGTTTCAAGGTCGTGCCCGGCGCGGGGGAGGCCCCGGCGCCGAGGCGCGTGAGGTCCACCAGTGCCAGGGTGCCCGCTCCGATATCGACCTGAAGCCGGTGCGTGCTGCCGTGGAACACCGTGCCGGCGACGACACCATCGATCACCGAGAATTCGCTCGACGGCCCGCTTCCGGGCGCCAGAAGTGCGATGCGCTCCGGCCGGATACTGGCAGTGCAGGCGATGCCGACGGTCAGACCACGCGGGGCGCCGCGGGCCCGGACCCGGCCGCTGCCGCAGGAGATAACGCAGTCTTCGCCGACGCGGCTGAGTAGCCGTGCGGGCAGCATATTGGTGCTGCCGAGAAAGCCCGCGACGAAGGGATTGGCGGGGCGGTCGTAAAGCTCGGCCGGCGCGCCAATCTGCGCCACGCGGCCCGCCTGCATCACCACGATGCGGTCCGACAAAGCCAGCGCCTCGGTCTGGTCATGCGTCACCATGATGAAGGTGATGCCGACGCGGGATTGCAGTTGCTTGAGCTCGTCCTGCATCTGCGCGCGGAGATGCGCGTCGAGCGCGGAAAGCGGCTCGTCGAGCAGCAGCACTTCGGGATGGCGGATGAGGGCACGGGCCAGCGCGACACGCTGCCGCTGGCCGCCCGATAGCGCCGCCGGGCGCTGGCCGGCTTTCTCGGCGAGGCCGACGAGTTCCAGCATCTCCTTTACCCGTCGCGCGATTTCGGCACGCGGAGCTTTCGCGACGCTCAGACCGAAGGCGATATTTTCCGCGACGGACATATGCGGGAACAGCGCGTAATCCTGGAAAACCGTATTCACCGGGCGGCGATAGGGCGCGTCACCCGTGATGTCCCGGCCGCGCAGCAGAATGCGGCCTGAACTTGGCGTCTCGAAACCCGCGATCATGCGCAGCGTCGTGGTTTTGCCGCAGCCCGAGGGGCCGAGCAGCGTCAGGAATTCGCCGGCCTCGATGTCCAGATTGAGGTCGGCGACGGCGGGCGGCGCATGGCCGAACCGCTTTTCGATTCCCGTCAGCGTGATGATCGGCGCGCCTTTCTCGGGGCGCGCCGCGGTGGAAAGTTCAGTCACCTTCCTTCATTCTCTCATAGGCAGTTGCAATGGCGCGGCGGTTCTTCATCGGGATGGTGAAGACGGTGTCCTTAAGCGCGGTCTGCGGATCGTCGGGCAACGCCATGTCAGCTTTCTGCTTCGCGGTGAAGCTGTCGAAAGCCTCCTGGTTCGAGGTGCCGTAGCCATATTCGCTGACCAGCGCCTCGGCCGAGGGATCACTGAGCTGCGCGTTGATGTAGTCGTAAACCTTGTCCATGTCCGTCGCGGTCTTCAGCACGACGAGGCCGCAGACCCAGGTGAGCATCTTCTCCTTGGGGTTCATGAAGGCGACGGGCACTTTCTGCTTGCGCAGATTGGTGTAGGAGGCGTTCCAGGTCATCGCCGCCACGATCTCACCCGAGGCCAGGGCCTGTTCGACCGAGGTCATGTCGTTCGTATACAGGCGCATGAGCGGGCGCTGCGCGCGCAGAATGGCGGCGACCTTTTTCACCTCATCGGGTGTTTCGTCGAAGGGATCGACTCCGGCCATGATCGCGCCGACGACCCAGGTGTCGTGAATCGCATCGATCGTCGCGAGTTTGTTCTTGTAGGTGGGATCGAACAGCAGCTTCCAGCTATCGGGCGTGCCCTTCACGAGATCCGTGCGATACAGCACCGAGGTATTGCCCCAGTCCCATGGCACCATCCAGACCTTGCCATCCTCGACCACACCCGGAATGTCTTTCAGCACCGGATAGATTTTGTCCCACTGCTTGATGCGCGCGGGATCGATCGGCTGGACCAGACCGGCATTCTTCCATTCCGGCAGCTTGTCGGTGCAGGGATGCACGATATCGGGATGAAATCCGGCTTTGACTTTCGCTAAGGCCTCATCGTCATCGCCGAAAACCGTGATGTCGACGCCTTCCTTGTGTTCCGCGAGATAGGGCTTGTGGAACTCGGGCAGTTCGTAGCCGGACCAGGTGTAATAGGTCAGCTTGTCGGCCGCGTGGGCGCGGCCGGCGAAGATCCCGGTGGTGGCGAGCGCGGCTGCGAGCAGGGCGCCGCGACAGACAGTTGAGCGTGGGAATGGCGGTGATGCGGCTCGGGACATGGCACGATCTCCTTGAACGGCTGGATTGGCGGTCACGCGAAGGCGGTCTTGTCCGTGCCGCGCCGGCGGATGAGTTCCGCGCAAAGCACGAGGCAACAGGAAAGCAGCAGAATGAGCGTGCCGAGCGCGAGCATGCGCGGCAGTTGCGTCGGGAAGCGCAGATGCGACCAGATGAACAGTGGCAGAGTTTGCTGCGTGCCGACGAGGAAGAAGCTCACGATGAATTCGTCGATCGAGGTAGTGAAGGACAAAATCAGGCAGGAAATCACCCCGGGCGCCGCGATCGGCAGCGAGATACGGCGAAAGGTGGTCCACGGCGGCGCGCCGAGATCCATCGCGGCTTCCTCCACCGCGCGGCTATAGGCGGCGAAGCGGCCCCGCATGATGACGATGCTGAGCGGCAAACAGACGATGATATGGCCGAAGGTCACCGCGATCAGCGAAGGCCCGATGCCGATCAGATTGGCGACGATCAGCAGTGCGATGCCGAGGATAACGCCGGGCACGAAGAGCGGCACGACCGCCAAGGCGGCCACCGTGCGCGTGGCGACGCCCCGGCCGCGCGTCAGCGCATAGGCGGTGAGGGTGCCGGCCGAGGTCGCGGCGAGGGATGCGACCACCGCCACCTTTAGACTGTTCAACGCGGCGGCATGCAGATCGCTATCCGCGAGGAGTTCCTGGTACCAGCGCCAGGTAAAGCCGTGCAGCGGGAAGGCGACATAGGTCGCATCGTTCAGCGAAAACAGCGGCAGCATCAGCACCGGCGCGTAGAGGAATACCAGATAGACGCAGGCATAGAGGCCGAGTGCGGAGAAGCCGCGCCGTTTCATGCGAGGGCTCCGCTTTGCCAGCGGCGCCAGCCGCGCCACGCGCCTCGTCCGACGAAGAAGGCAATGGCGAGAAACGCCATGACGGCGACAGCCATCGCGGCGCCGCCCGGCCAGTCATCGAGGCTGGAGAATTGATCCTCGATGAGATTGCCGACCATGAGGCTGGAATTGCCGCCGACCAGCAAAGGCGTCGCGTAGTCGCCGAGCGTCGGAACGAAGACGAGAATGAAGGATGCGGCGACGCCGGGGAAGGACAGCGGGAAGATGATGCGGCGGAAGACCGTCCATGGCCGCGCGCCGAGATCGAGCCCCGCTTCGCTGAGGCGCGTGTCGATCGCACTAAGACTCACGAAGATCGGCAGGATCGCGAAGGCCGCATAGGCATGAGCGAGGGTGACGACGACCGCGCCGGGGTTATAGAGCAGCGTCTCGAAGGGCGCGCCGGGAATATGCAGCGCCACAAAGGCGGAGTTGAGAATGCCGTTATAGCCGAGGATGGTTTTCCAGGCGAAGACGCGCAGCAGATAGCTGGTCCAGAACGGCAGCGTGACCAGGATGAGCCAAAGCGCGCGGCGGTCGCCGGCGCGGAAGGTAATGTAATAGGCGACCGGGTAGGCAAGCACGACAGTCGCAAGGCTCGCGAGGCCGGCGATGATTAGCGAACGCAACAGGATGCGGGCGAAAAGCGGATCCTGAACCAGGCTCGTGTAGTTATCCGTGGTGAAGGAAAACGCGAGGATCTGGCCGTCATTATTGCGAAAACTGAGAACCAGCAGCAGCGCGAGGGCGAACAAGATTCCGGTCACCGCGACCAGGCCGGCGGGGAAATTGATTACGCGCTCGAACGGGCTGCGGCGCTCCATGGGGTCAATTGAGTTTCAGTGGGGTGAAAAAGTCAATTAATTTTGCATGCTGGTTGAAAAAGATTGTTTTGGCGCTTTCCGCCCCGCATCATCGGCTAGTCTGGTCCGCGTGAGGTTCGCCCTTGTCCGTTGTGTCTCTTCCCGATGCCGCCGAAGGAAAACCATCCGATGCCGACGATCTTCGGCTGGGGGCGCAGATCCGTGATCTGCGGAAAAGCCGGGGGCTCTCGCTGCAGCAAGTCGCCAGCGAAGCGCGGCTTTCGGTGGGGCTGCTGAGCCAGATTGAGCGCGGATTGTGCTCGCCCTCGATCCGTTCGCTGCGGCAGATCAGCGAGGCTTTGAACGTCACGCCCGGACGCTTCTTTCGCGAGGAGGGCGCGCCGCCTTCGGAGGAGATCGGCCTCATCGTGCGGCGCGGGCAGGGCCGCCAGCTCAAATGGCCGAGCAATGGTGTCACGAAGTGGCTGATGTCGCCGGATGTCGCCGGAGCGCTGGAAATGCTGCTGGTGACGATCGAGCCGGGCGGCGCGTCAGGGCCGGAGCATTACACGCATCGCGGCGAGGAATGCGGCTTCATCGTCCGGGGCGCGATGCTGCTTTCCATCGAGGAGCGCAGCTTCCTGCTGCAGGAAGGCGACGGCTTCCGTTTCCGCAGCACCATTCCGCATCGCTTCGAGAACGCGGCGCCCGGCCGTTCTGAGATCCTCTGGGTTCTGTTGCGCGAGCCGGGAGATCGTCCAGCTCAGGTCTCTGCCTGAATGAGCGGACCATGCCGGTCAACGAGCGTGGCGCTGGCCTGGTTCAGCCCGATGAGTTCCACCCGCGTCCCATGCCGGCGCATCTTGGTGACGACGCCTTCCAAAGCGCCGACCGAGGTCACGTCCCAGAAATGGGCACCGCTGAGGTCGATGAGCACGCTTGCCGCCGTATCCCGCAGGTCGAAGCTATCGGCGAACATATCCGCGCTGGCGAAAAACACCTGTCCGGTCACGGTGTAGGTTCGGGTCTCGGTGGACTCGTCGTAGGCGCTCGCCACCGCCATCATGCTCATGACCTTGAAGGCGAAGAAAACGCCACTCAACAGCACGCCGACGACGACACCGGCTGCGAGGTCGCTGGTCGCGACCGTCACCACAACGGTCGCCAGCATCACCAGACTCGAGACCTTGGGATGGCGGACGAGATCCCGGAACGAGGTCCAGGAGAAGGTGCTGATCGAGACC
The DNA here is from genome assembly GCF_009765865.1 of Acidisoma sp. L85. GTDB lineage: Bacteria > Pseudomonadota > Alphaproteobacteria > Acetobacterales > Acetobacteraceae > Acidisoma. The sequence continues at coordinate 198,042 of NZ_LMUQ01000039.1, read as the reverse complement.
ATGATCATGATGGCAACCAGGGCCGCAACCGGAACACGCGCCACCCATGGCCTCAGCAGCACCATGAGAATGAGCAGGAACAGCCCGGCGACAAGCGTCGAAAGCCTGCCGCGTCCGCCGTACCGGACATTGCCGACCGTCTGGCCGATCATGCCGCATCCGGCGATGCCGCCGAATAGCCCGGCGGCGACATTGGCCAGCCCGAGACCCGTGCATTCCCGCGCCTTGGAGCTGGTGGTTTCAGTAAGATCATCCACCACGGTCGCCGTCATCATGGATTCCAGGAGGCCCACCACCGCCATTGCCAATGCGTAAGGAGCGACGATGCGGAGCGTCTCCCACGTCAACGGCACATGCGGCAGCACAAGGCTGGGCAGCGATGACGGCAGCCTGCCAAGGTCCGCAACGGTATGCAGAGGCATGGGCACGAGGAAACTGATGCCCGTAAGGACGACGATGCAGATCAGTGGCGAAGGAATTGCCGTCGTAACGCGCGGTAGAAGGTAGATGATGGCGAGGCCGGCCGCGATCATCGCATAGGTGTGCCAGCTCACCCCGAGCATCTGCGGCACCTGGGCCGAGAAGATGAGGATGGCCAGGGCGTTGACGAAACCCGTGCGGACCGAGCGCGAGACGAAACGCATCAGCACGTCGAGCCGCAGCAGGCCAAAGACGATCTGGAACGCACCTGCAAGCAGAGTAGCGGCCAGCAGATAGTCAAGGCCGTGTGCCCGGACGAGCGCGGCGGCGACAAGCGCCACGGACCCCGCGG
>NZ_LMUQ01000039.1:164411-197179 GCF_009765865.1 Acidisoma sp. L85 | reverse complement strand
GGGACGGCCGCCTGTGAAGGCGATGACGATGCCTATGATGAAGGAGGCAAAGAGCCCAACCTCAGGGTCGACGCCCGCCACGAAAGAGAAGGCGATGACCTCGGGGATGAGGGCGAAGGTGCCCACCATCCCGGCGAGAACCTCGCGCCGGAGATCGCCGAAGCTGGTGAACCATTCGGAACGGTAGCGAGACAACGCGTGTGTGTTCATCGGGGTGTCCGCAGTAAGCGCGCGAGGGCGGCATCGGCTGCCCCGATGCTCGATACTCGTGTCGTATGCGTTGTCCGGCGGATTGGCGGCCGGAAGAGCCACCCGGATTTACACCGGGTCCGAGGCGAATGCCTGGACCGTAACCTAGGTTTTGCGGCGGTGCAACATAAGTGGCGCTTAGTCAGCCGGTGAGCGTTTGAGAGCCGCCTTGACTAAACGTGATGATCTAATGCTGAGCCGCTGCCCCGTGGTTCGTCATGGCACGCGAAGGCGTGGATGCTCGGCCTTCGCCGAGCATGACGTGGGGGAAGGCCCGGCTCAAACTCGTGAGATGTGACTTCACCCCCTGAATTAGACCGGCGGAGCCGCGCACCACGCCCCGCGCTTGCTACCAATTGTCAGGGCGTGCGGGTGATCCGGCGGCGGCGCTCCGCGCTGGTCAACTGGTCGGTGATGAAGGCGTGGGCGTGGCGCGCGAGATCGATATTGTCGTCCCAGGTGTTGCGCCAGATCCCGGTGATGATCGAGAGATCCTTGTCCACCACAGCGGAGGAAAAAGATTCGAACGTCACGGTATCGGTATAGCCGTTGTCGAGCAGCGCATCGAAAATTGGCGGAAACTCGATGGTGCCGGCGCCGAGATAGCCGCGATTGCTTTCGCCGATATGGAAATAGCCGAGCCGGTCACCGGCGGCGCGAATGGCGTCGGCGGGGTTGGCCTCCTCGATGTTCATGTGGAAGACATCGAGATGGAGATAGACATTCGGCTCGCCGACCTCTTCGAGAAAGGCGAGACCCTGGGCCGTGGTGTTCAGCAGGTTGCTCTCGAAGCGATTGACGATTTCGAGGTTGAGGGTGACGCCAGCGGCAGCCGCGGCGCGCGCGACTTTGCGGATGGTGTCGATGCTGTTCTGCCGGCCGCGCGCCGTCGGCATGGTCATGTATTTGCTATGGGCCGAAAACAGGATGCCGCCGAGCTTCTTGGCCCCGAGATCGCGGGCGACCGACACCGCTTCCAGCAACACGCGCTCGCCCGCCGCGACGACGCTTGCGTCCTCGCTGGAGATGTCGTTCGCGGGCAGCAGTCCCATCGTCACGGCGATGCCTATTTTCCGCTCCGCCATCTTGCGGGCGAAGGAGGGCACATCGAATTTCTTCGGGTCGAGACGAGGGAATTCGATCAGCGTGTAGCCAAGCTCCGAGGAGCGTTCGAGCGCGCGATCGAGATCCGCAGGGGTCGAGCCGGCCGACCAGACGAAGGCATGGATGCCGATGGGGTTCATGTTTTAGGCGTTCTCCGGTTAGGGCGGCGGTTTTGGCGCTATTTCGCCAGAAGATCCTTGAGCGTCGCGATCACGCCGCGGTCGGCGATCGAACGGCGGCTCGCCTCGAAAGCCTCGCGGAAGCGTTGAGAGCGATCCATGCCGAGGCCAGCGAAAACCGGCAGCGACAGGAACCTCGCGGGATCGGGATCTTTCGCGGTGGCCCGCTCGGCATCGGTCAGTCTGGGCTCGGGCGTCGTGAAGTGCTCGCCCTTGTCGTCCACCCCGCCGAGGCAGCGGGCAAAGGCGGCGAGGAGGAAGGCGAGGCGGCGCGGATCGCCATCCTTCTCGATAACGGCGCGGATCGTATCGCCCGCGAAGATCGGAATGCGTGACGCACCATCCGAAGCAATGCGGATCGTCTGATCGCGTGTCGCGGGGTTGAGGTAGCGCTCGAGGAGTTTGTCGCGGTAGCCGGTCAGCGACATGCCCGGCGGGGCCGCGAGCAGCGGGATCACATCGCGATCCCAGAATTGCCGCAGCAGCTCCGCGATCTGCGGGTCCGCCACAGTCTCATGGACCAGCCGGTAGCCGGCGACGGTGCCGGGGAAAGCCAGCATGCTGTGTGACGCGTTGAGCATGCGGAGTTTGATCTGCTCATAGGCCCAGACGTCGTTCGTCATCTGCACACCGACGGTCTCGAACTTCGGGCGCCCGTAGCGGAAGTGATCCTGCATCACCCACTGGACGAAATCCTCGCAGAAGATCGGGATCGCGTCGTCGATGCCGCTGGCGGTGTTGAGGCGGCCGCGATCCGCCTCGCTGGTCGCGGGCGTGATGCGATCGACCATGCTGTTCGGGAAGTCGATCTCGGCTTCCATCCAATCCGCGAGCTTGGGGTCGCGGGCGCGGGCGAAGCTGGTATATGCGAGCTTCGCGACATCGCCGTTGTGCCGGAGATTGTCGCAGGAGAGGATGGTGAAGGGTGCGATGCCCTGCGCGCGCCGGCGAGACAGCGCTTCGGCGACGAAGCCGAAAGCAGTGCGCGGGTTGGTGGGATTGGCGAGGTCGTGGACGATATCCGGCGCGTTGAGCCGGAACTTATGCGTCTCATCGTCGATGTTGTAGCCACCCTCGGTCAGCGTCATCGTGACGATGCGGATCGCGGGATCGACGAGGCGCTTCAGCACCGCCTCGGGATCGGCTGGCGCAAAGAGATAGTCGACGATCGAGCCCACGACTGCGATTTCGGGCGGTGCCGCGGGGGGACAAACGGTGATGGTGTAGAGGTAGTCCTGCTCGGGGAAGGCCGCCGCCTTGGCGCGCTCGGGCGGATTGTCGAGCAGGCCGATGCCGAGCAGCGCCCAGTCATCATGGCCGCCGGCGGCGATCAGCTTGTCGAGATAGACCGCCTGATGGGCGCGGTGGAAATTGCCGACGCTGAAATGCGCGATGCCGGGGCGCAGGCGCCCGCGGACATAGCGCGGCACCGCGACGGCTGAGGGCAGCGACGTCAGGGTTGCGTTGCTCAAAGTGACCATGGATCTCTCCCCTAAGCACGCCTCGCCGCCGTCGAGGTTGACAGGTGGGCGGGCCGCCGCTTGATCTGTGCCGGTCATAACCGGCGGCGGGGAGAGAAGACACCGATGGACCTCGGTCTTCAAGGGCGGAGCGCAATCGTCTGCGCCGCGAGCAAGGGGCTGGGCCGCGCCTGCGCCCTGGTATTGGCGGGCGAAGGGGTCGCGGTGACGATCACCGGCCGCGACGAGGCTCGGCTGAAGGCGACGGCGGCGGAAATCGGATCCGCGACCGGCGCGGTGGTGCTGTTCGCGCCCGGCGATATCGCGACCGAGGCGGGCCGCGCCGCCGCGCTGAGCGCCTGCCCCTCGCCCGATATTCTGGTGAATAATGCGGGCGGCCCGCCGCCGGGCGACTTTCGGGACTGGGAGCGCGAGGATTGGATCAAGGCGCTCGACGCCAATATGCTGGCGCCGATCGCCATGATGAAGGCGGTGGTGGATGGGATGATCGACCGGAAGTTCGGGCGGATCGTGAACATCACCTCGGCTTCGGTGAAGTCACCGATCCCTAACCTCGGCATGAGTAATGGCGCACGGTCCGGGCTGACGGGATTTGTCGGTGGCCTGTCGCGGCAGGTCGCGCGTCACAACGTGACGATCAACAATCTGCTACCGGGTCCGTTTTTGACCGATCGGTTGAAAACGACGATGGCGGGGGCCGCGAAGGCTGCAGGTAAGAGCGTTGACGAGATTTCGGCTCAGCGCGCCGCGCAGTCGCCGGCAGGGCGTTTCGGCGATCCAGACGAGTTCGCCAGGGCCTGCGCTTTTCTGTGCGCGGCGTCGTCCGGCTACATCACGGGCCAAAATCTGCTCCTCGACGGCGGAGCATTCAACGCCTCCTTCGGCTAAGGCGAGTCTGTATTATCCGAAGCGCGTAGCTTTCCCCTCCCTGCAAGGGAGGGGTTGGGCGGGTTCGTTCGGGCGCTGTCAGCTCGACCTGTCGCCGCAAGCACCCACCCCCAGCCCCTCCCTTGCAGGGAGGAGAAAAACGGCTACTCCGCGCCCCCCGCCTTGGTCGGCGTGAATGACGGTGGGTCGCTGGCGGGAAAGCTGTGGTCGAGGTCGACGTCGATCCCTTCCTTTTCCTCCATCGGCTCGGGTGGCGCATCTGGAAGAAGCTCGTAGTCGTCTTCCAGCATCTCCGCGCGCACCCAGAATTCTTCCTCACGCCCCTCGGGCGATCCCTCCTTCTCCCAGAGGGCGTAGGCACGTTCCCGGATCCGGCTCTCACGATCCTGGCTGTCAGACATCGGCTTTCCCCCTCCTGAGCGCCGGATTCTCGGCCGGCTCCGCGCCATGGAGATTCGGATGAGGGGCGGCGGCGTCAAGGGACAGAAGGGGAACGATGTGGCGTTCGGATGAAGACAATCCAGCTTGCGACGATCCCGCAGGCCGAAAACGCCAGGAAGCCGACCATCGGCCGCGCTGTGCCATCCGCCAAAAGACCCATCAGCGCCGTTATGACCGAGCTGCAGGCGAATTCGACGCAGCTGCCGATGGCGGCGGCGGCGCCCGCGATGGCGCCCATCGGCTCCATGGCGGTGAGGAAGGCCGGGGCCAGGATCAGGCCGAGGCAGGTGAAGATGAAGAGGGTCAGCGCGACGAACGGCCAGAGCAGGGTCATGCCGCTAAACACCAGGACGGCGAGCGTGATCGTCGCGATGGCCGTCGCGAAGGCTGCGCCACCGAGCAGCCGGGGCGTGCCAAACTTGCGCATCATCGGCGCGTTGAATTGGCTGATGCCGATCAATGCGATGGCGTGGCAGGCGAAGAGAACGCCGAAGGTTGTCGGCGACAGGTGATACAGCGTGACGATGACGAAGGGCGAGCCCGAGATGAAGGTGAAGAGAATCGCCTGGGCGAAAGCCGCGATCATGATCGGTGCCATGAAGGTGCGGTTTCGCAGCAGGCGCCCGTAGGTCAGCAGGATCAGCGTCGGCCGCGCGCTGACGCGGTCAGCCGGTGCCAGCGTTTCCGGCAGCAGAAACCAGACCATCACCGTGACCGCGGCGCAGATCACGATCAGCACGCCGAAGATCAGCCGCCAGCTGGTGTACTGGACCAGGAATCCGCCGAAGACCGGCGCCAGGATGGGCGAGACGCTGAGCGAGAGCATCGCCAGGGAGAGCAGCCGCGCGGCATCCGGGCCGGTATATTCGTCGCGGATCACCGCCATGGGAACCACGAAGGCGGCGGCCGCGCCAAGGCCCTGGAAGAAACGCGAGACGATCAGCGTTTCGATGGAGGGGGCGAAGGCAGCACTGACGGAGGCGATGGCGAAGATGCCGAGGCCGACGAAGATGGGCAACCGGCGGCCGATGCTGTCCGACACCGGGCCGTAGATGATCTGCCCCGCCCCGAGCGCCACGAAGAAGCTCGTCATGCTGAGCTGGACGGTGCCGGGATCCGTGTGCAGGTCCGCCGCGATGGCGGCGAAGCCTGGGATGTACATGTCGATCGCGAAGGCGCCGATGGCGATGAGAAGCCCGAGTACGATGGCGCGGCGATAGAGGGACGGGCCGGCCATGAAGAGCGCCTCGGTTAGCTGCGCGGCATCGCACCGCGGAATGCAGGAGTGGCCGAAGCCGGATCGGGTTCACGGCATGCCGAGGCAGCCATCGCCGTCTTATAGCAGCCGAGGCTGTAAGCCGAAGGCATGCGTTTGCATGGCACTCGCCGCGGGGCGTGATCTCTGCACTCCCATGCAGGGGGGAGAAGGCTCTGCGTCCCTGAAACAGTCTCGAAAGGCCCGGCAGCGGCCGCCTATGCCGCCAAGCCGTAGCGGCCTGCGGCAAGCCCTACGCAGCCGGGGTCGGCGATGAAGAGCGCGCCGGCGAGGGGTTCGCTTTCGCGCTCGTAAGCGGCGGTGGTGATCGCGAGGCGGTCGAAGTTTGGGCCGCAGAAGGTGCAGGAGGTCACGCGGGAAGCGGGCACCGTGATGCCGCGGTCAAAGCTGCCGTCCGGATGGAACCGGCTCACCCGGCCGCCATCCCAATGCGCGACCCACAGCCCGCCCTCGGCATCGCAGGTCATGCCGTCCGGATAGCCGTCCGCCTCGGCGAAGTGGATATGCGGACGCTTTGCCGAGAGCATGCCGCCCGGCGCCCGTTTGAAGGCGTAGACCGTGCGGGCGGGAGAATCCGTGTGATAGAGCGTCGCGCCGTCTGGGCTGATGGCTGGCCCGTTCGTGACGGTATAGCCGGCGTCGAGCTGAGCCACCGCGCCGCCCGGCGCTATGGTGAAGAGCGCGCCGATGGGGGCGCTTTCCTTGTCATCCATGGTGCCGCAATAGACACGGCCGGTCGCATCGGCCTTGGCGTCATTGAAGCGAGCAGTGGGTGGCAGCGCCAACCGCCAGTCGAGGTTCCGCAGGATTTCGACTGGGGCGCCCGGAATGAAGCTGGCGTAGACGATGCTGTCTTCCAGCCCGACCAGAAAATCCCCCGAGCCCGCGCATTCGACGAGCCAGCAGACGCGGCGCGGCATCGCCCATTGCTGAACCCCGGAACCGTCGATCGCGCAGGAGAGGACGCGCTTTCCCAGGATATCGACGAAGAAGAGCCGGTTCCGGCTGGGCGACCAGAGCAAGCCCTCGCCAAGTGTGGCGCGGCCCTTCCAGATCGGCAGCGCCTGGATGTCTCGGGTCTTCGGCATCATGCAACCCCTGGTTAGTAAGCGCCGCACCCTGCCGCCAGCGCGCGGTCCCGTCCATGGCCCAGGTTTCCGCTTCGGCCCGGCGCGGATATAGCTGGAGGGCGTTTTTCGGAGACCGCCATGCCCGCCGATCCCTCGCCTTTCTTTGCGACCGCCGAAGGCAAGCGTTTGGTTGCCGCACGCGATGACGAGGCGTGGCGGCAGTGGGGTCCCTATCTCAGCGAACGCCAATGGGGAACGGTGCGGGAGGATTACAGCCCGAACGGCGATGCCTGGACCTATCTCACCCATGACCAGGCGCGCAGCCACGCGTATCGCTGGGGCGAGGATGGGCTGGCCGGCTTCGGTGAGCGCTATCTGCGCTGGAACCTCGGCCTCGCGCTGTGGAACCGCGAGGACCCGATCATCAAGGAGCGGCTGTTCGGTCTCGCCAACGAGGAGGGAAATCACGGCGAGGATGTCAAGGAACTGTATTATTACCTCGATGGTACGCCGACCCATTCGTACATGCGGATGCTTTACAAATATCCACAGGCAGCCTTCCCCTACGACCATCTGGTGCATGAGAATGCCGGCCGTGGCTACGAGGAACTCGAATACGAGCTGATCGACACGGGGCTTTTCGACGAGAGCCGCTACTTCGACATCTTCGTGGAATATGCCAAGGCGGCGCCAGACGACATCCTGATGCGCATCACCATCGCCAATCGCGGCCCGGACGCCGCGACGCTGCATGTTCTGCCTCAGCTTTGGGCGCGCAATATCTGGAGCTGGAATCCGGGTCATGCCAAACCGGTGGTGCAGGGGCTGTCGCCGCGCGAGGCGGCGGCGCGGCATCCCGAATTGCCGGAGATGCGGCTTCATCTGGGGCAGGAAGCGCGCATGCTGTTCTGCGAGAATGAAACCAACCGGCCGAAGCTTTTCGGCGATGCGGCCACCGGCACTTTCAAGGACGGCATCAACGACTTCCTGGTGGGCGGCAAGCGGGAGGCGATCAATGCCGATGCGCGCGGCACCAAGGTGGCGGCGGATCACCTGGTCACGGTAGCCGCCGGAGGGGAGCAAGTGCTGCGGCTGCGCTTCCGCCCGGCGACGGTCATCGGCGACGCCTTCGAGGATTTCGACAAGGTTTTCGCTGCCCGCATCGCGGAGACCGAGGAATTCTATGCCGTGGTTCAGGACGGCGTGACCAACGAGGATGCGCGACATGTCCAGCGCCTGGCGCTGGCCGGCATGCTGTGGTCGAAGCAGCTCTATCACTACGATGTTCGGGAATGGCTGAAGGGCGACGAAGGCCAGCCGCCGCCGCCGGAAAGCCGTTTCCACGGCCGCAATGCCGATTGGGGTCATGTGCGGAACGAGGACATCATCTCGATGCCTGACAAGTGGGAATATCCCTGGTACGCCTCCTGGGATCTCGCCTTCCATGCCCTGCCGCTCGCGATGGTCGATCCCGAATACGCGAAAGAGCAAGTGCGGATGGTGACGCATGACAATTACATGCATCCGAACGGCCAGCTTCCCGCCTATGAATATGCCTTCGGCGACGCCAACCCGCCGCTACAGGCCTGGGCCGCTTTCCGTGTGTATCAGATGGACCGGGAGATGCGGGGCGTCGGCGATATCGACTACCTCAAGCACATCTTTAACAAGCTCGCGCTCAATTTCACTTGGTGGGTGAACCGCAAAGATGCCGATGGGCGCAATATCTTCCAGGGCGGTTTTCTGGGGCTCGACAATATCGGTATCTTCGATCGCTCGAAGCCCTTGCCGATGGGCGGGCAGCTCAGCCAATCGGATGCTACGGCCTGGATGGCGATGTATGCGCTGAACCTCATGCGCATGGCGATCGAGATCGCGATGGTTGATCGCGTTTATCAATCGATGGCGGCGAAATTCTTCGAGCATTTCTTGTATATCGCCGAGGCGGCCGCCAAGCATGGCGGGTTGTGGGACGATCAGGACGAGTTCTTCTACGACCAGCTCAATCTTCCCGATCGCGAGGCGATCCCGATCCGCAGCCGCACGATGGTGGGGCTCATGCCGCTCTTCGCGGTCGATGTGCTGCATGTGACCGATGCGCCGAAGCTGCCGGAATTCGCGCAGCGCATGCATTGGTTCCTGGAGCACCGGCCGGACCTCGCCGATCTCGTGTCGCACTGGAATGTGCCGGGTATGGAGGAGACGGCACTGCTCTCCATGCTGCGCGGCCATCGCGTTAACCGGCTGCTGTGGCGGATGCTGGATGAGGAAGAGTTTCTTTCGCCGCATGGCGTGCGCAGCGTCTCAAAGGCGCATGAGGGCGATCCCTATGTCTTCGAGTGGAACGGCGAGACATTCGAATTGCCGTATTGGCCGGCGGAATCACGGTCGGGCCTGTTTGGCGGTAACTCGAATTGGCGCGGCCCGATCTGGATGCCGGTGAATTATCTTCTGATCGACAGTCTGCGGCAGTTTCACAACTATTATGGCGATGAGTTCCAGGTTCCTTGCCCGGCCGGATCGAAGACGATGATGACCTTGGAGCAGGTCGCGAATGAGCTGTCGCGGCGGCTCACCACGCTGTTCACGCGGGATGCCGATGGGCGCCGGCCGGTGCATGGTGACCACCCGCTGCTACAGAACGACCCGCATTTCCGCGACCTGCCGCTGTTCTATGAATACTTCAACGGCGATACCGGCCGGGGCTGCGGCGCCTGTCATCAGACCGGCTGGACAGGTCTGGTGGCCTTGCTGATCCGGGACGCGGCACTGTGAGCGACGCGTCCCGAGAACCGCAAACGCTGCCCTTTTCGCCGAGCGAGCGGAGCTTCCTGCGGCAGGAACTCGGGGCGGCCTTCGGTCATCGCAAATCCCTGGCACAGGGCATCGGCGTCGCGGTCTGGACCACGGGGCCGCGCAAAGGCGAGCCCAAGGTGCCGCCGGTTCTCGCCGGTCTGGTGGCGCGTGGAATCATGGACATGCCCGCTGAAGACCTCGGGCGCCGTGCCTATTTCACGCAGACGGGACTGGCGGCGCTGCGCGTGCTGTATGAGGACGGGCGCTACCTCGATCCCGATCGTTTTGGACATCTGCGGGAGGAGCTTGGACTTTGACAGGAACACGGCGATGAGCACGGATCCCTATAAGCTGCTCGGCGTCGCGAAGGATGCCTCCCAAAAGGACATTCAGAAAGCCTATCGCGCCCTCGCCAAGAAGCTGCATCCCGATCTCAATCCAGGCGACAAGGAAGCGGAACGGAAGTTCAAGGAAATCGCCTCAGCCAATGCGCTGCTGAGCGATGAGGAAAAGCGCGGCCGTTTCGATCGCGGCGAGATCGACGCGGCGGGGGTCGAGGTGCCGCAGCGGCGATATTACCGCGACTATGCGGGGGCGGAGGGGCCGGGCCACGCCTATGACACCGGCGCGGGCTTCGCCGATCTGAGCGAGGATGACGACCTTCTCTCCGCCATCTTCGCCAATCGCGGGCGGCGGCCTTTCCATATGCGAGGTGGCGATCTGCGGTATCACCTCGATCTCGATTTCCTCGACGCGGTGAATGGTGTCACGCGGCGGGTGACGATGCCGGATGGTGCGGCACTCGACATCACCATTCCGCCCGGCACGCGGGAAGGCCAGGCGCTGCGGCTGAAGGGCAAGGGCGAGCCCAGTCCGGGGGAGGGTCCGCCGGGCGATGCCCTCATCGAGGTTTCGGTGCGGCCGCATCCGTTTTATGTGCGGGATGGGAACGACGTGCGCCTCGATGTTCCGATTTCGATCAACGAGGCGGTGCTTGGCGGAAAGATCGCGGTCCCGACGCCAGCCGGTCCGGTCAACGCGAATTTGCCGCCTGGCACCAATACCGGGCGGGTGTTGCGCCTGCGTGGGCGCGGGGTTCCGCTGCCGGAGGGCGGTCGGGGGGATGTCTACATCACGCTCAAAATCGTGCTGCCTGACGCGCCAGATCCGGCGCTGGAGGCTTTCGTCGAAGGTTGGGAAGCAGGGCGCGACCAAGCGCCAAGGCGGGAGATGGGCGTATGAGCTTCGACCTTGAGGAAATGCGGCAAATCACAAGGGTCGATGTCATCACGTTGGAGACCTGGGTCGCGGAAGGCTGGCTGGTGCCTGAGGCCGGCGCGCCGGCGCGGCGCTTCACCCAGGTCGATGTGGCGCGGGCGCATCTCATCCAGGATCTCCGCGAGGAGATGGGCGTGAACGACGAAGGCGTCGCCCTCATTCTCCAATTGATCGACCAAATCCATGGCCTGCGCCGCGCGCTGCGGGGGGTGCGGCCGGTGAGTGAGGGGTGAGGGGGCGTGGATATCGCTAAATCTGTGGTCGATTCGTCATGCTCGGCGAAGGCCGAGCATCCGCGCCTTTGCTGCGTCCCGAAGGCAAGGCGTGGATGGCACGCCTTCGCGCGCCATGAGGGATCTTTTGGATCACGGTTCAGAATCAGATCATCAAGGGACTGCCTGCTCTTAAGGCGCTTTCGCCACCGCGCAGTTGTGGTCCTGTAGGTACTCGCCGCTGCCCATGTTTCCCTTCGCCGGTTCGGCCAGGCCGTCGAGCAAAATGAAACCTGGCGCGCCCCCAGCGAAATTCTCGCCCGCGACGACCAGCGTATGCCGGCCCATATCGGCCGAGGCGCCTGGTTCGCCGGTCGCCAGCAGCTTGAACGGGTTCTGCCGCTCGAGGCTCATCCCCATGATCCGCATCGCGCGGTAGGGCTGCCCGACGAGCGGCTCTGGAAAGGGCGCCCAGGTAGTGCCGATCGTCGCCGCATGGCGGGCCAGGGCATTCCGGACATCGATGCGGATGCAGTCCATGTGAATATGAAGCTGCTGCTGGCTGCGGCCATAGATCGAGTTGATCGCGAGGCTGAGATCCTGGCGCGGCAGATCCTCCTCGGCTTGAGCGCGGACGAAGCCAATCTGAGTCCAGGCGTCGCCGAAATAGTTCCGTGCCCCCGGCGTGAGCAACGCGGGACTCTCGATCCCGGTCAGCCGTGCCGTCGGGATCAGCAGGTACTGCGTATGGCCGACGATGTCCTTGAGGATCGCATAGCCGCCCTTGAGGTCGACGCGGGTGCAGGGCAGCGGGCTGCCGACATGCAGCTGGTCGGGCACGCAGCGGTTATGAACGATCTTCCACAGGATATTCGGATCGGTCGCCGCCCCCAGGAAAATGATAGGCGCGAAGACCGCCACCAGCGCGAGAGCGCCCGTTACAACGCGCCGCCAGCCGAGCGGGACCCCTAGGATTGTCATCACAGCCCTTCCCCGCCGCCGATAGGTTGCATTTTAGCGGAGTGCCACGAGGATGTCCCGCTCCCCTGAAGCTCAGGAGGCCGCCGCGTGACGATCGAAATCCGACTGCTCCTCTGGACCGTTCTGTTCGGCCTTGTCCAATCGGTGGCGACCGGCGTCGCGGTCATGCGGCAGCGCGGCGTTACCTTCACGTCGGGCGCGCGGGACGATCAAAGGCCGATCACCGGGTGGGAGGGGCGCGTCGTCAGGGCCTTCGCCAATTTTATGGAGACCTTTCCGTTCTTCGCGGTCGTCGTGCTGGCGGGCGCCTTCCTGCAACGACATGGCGCGCAGACTGTCATCGGGTGCTATCTCTATTTTTGGGGCAGGATTGTTTATTGGCCCCTTTATGTCGGCGGCGTGCCTTATGCGCGCTCGCTCTGCTACGCCGTTGCAACTCTGGGTATCGTTTTGGTGTTCACCGGCATCACCGGTTGAAAATAGATTGCATTCCATGCTGCGCTGCGGCATAAGCCAGCCATGATTGTTCGCGAGGCGCGCGAACCTTGAGCCCGCTTGGGCCTCGCCATACAGGCGGCGGCCAGTTCGGACCTCATCTCTTCCGGGCAATCTCCCTGAACCTGTTCCACTCCGCATCGCGCGGGGAGCACGGACACGACCCGCCGGCGCACTTGGCCCCGGCGGCGTGGAGAGTCTTGCTTTGTCTTCTACCCAATCACCACCGACCACCGACGGCAGCTTTGATACGCTCGGCCTTATCGAGCCACTGCGCCGCATCCTGACCGATCTGAAATTCACCGCGCCGACGCCGATCCAGGCTGGCGCCATCCCCAAACTGCTCGAAGGGCGTGACCTGCTCGGCGTCGCGCAGACCGGTACCGGCAAGACCGGCGCCTTCGCCCTGCCCATCATCCAGCACCTCCTCGCCGACAAGCGCCGGCCCAAGCCCTACGGCACCCGCGCGCTGATTCTGGCGCCGACGCGCGAACTCGCTCTGCAGATCGAGGAGAGCATCCGCCGCTTCTCGGCCGGTACCGGCATCCGCACCGTCGCCATTCTCGGCGGCGTCGGCCGTAGCCCGCAGGTCCAGAAGATGCAGCGCGGCACCGACGTCGTCGTCGGCACGCCGGGCCGCATCAAGGACCTGATGAGCACTAGGGAGCTGTTGCTCGACCAGGTGAGCCATTTCGTCCTCGACGAGGGCGACCAGATGCTTGACCTAGGCTTCATCCGCGATATCCGGACGATCATGGCTGCGCTTCCGGCGCAGCGTCAGTCGATGCTGTTCTCGGCCACGATGCCGACCGAAGTCGCCAAGCTCGCCACCAGCCTGCTGCGCAACCCGGTTCGCGTTCAGGTCGAAAGCGAGACGCCGACACCGGACCGGATCGAGCAGCATGTCCATTTCGTCGAGGCTTCGGCGAAGCGGGCGCTGCTGGTGACGCTGCTACGTGACCCGGCCTTCTCGCGCGTCATTGTCTTTGCCCGCACCAAGCGCGGCGCGGATCGTGTCGCCGAATACCTGGAAGCCGCCGGCATCCCCGCCGAGGCGATGCATGGCAACAAAAGCCAGAATGCGCGCGTGCGCAGCCTGGATCGCTTCAAGAACGGCCAGGCGCGGGTGTTGGTCGCGACCGATCTCGCGGCGCGGGGCATCCACGTGACGGACATCAGCCACGTCATCAACTTCGACCTGCCGAACGAGCCTGAGAGCTACGTCCATCGCATCGGCCGCACCGCGCGTGCTGGCGCCTCGGGCATTGCTCATGCCTTCTGCGACTCGAGCGAGCAGAGCTTCCTGCGCGCCATTCAGCGCTTGACGGGTGTGGTCATGCACGTCGCCGGGCCGCGGCCTTCCGCGCCACTGGTGCCGGGCGCGACCGCCGAGGTGGTGCCGATGCGCCCGGTTCACACGCCGCAGCAGCAGACGGAGGCCGAGCGACCGAAGCGCCGCAGCCGCCGCTCCGGCTCCGGCCGCCGGTCGCGGGCCGCCTAAAGCTAAGAGTCTTACCGGCCAGGCTTTCAGGCTCATTCTCGCCGTAACGGGCGGGGATGGGCCTGAAGCTTTTTTGGGGCTGGACGGAACCGGGTCGGGGAAGGCATGAGCCCCAACCCTCTACCCACTCGCATGGACTCTCGCTGATGGCCGTCTACACGGAAGTTACGGATGAGGCGCTCGCCGAGTATCTCATCGCCTATGACATCGGCGAGATGGTGGCCTTTCGCGGCATCGCGGAGGGGGTCGAGAACAGCAACTACATGCTGCGCACGACCTCGGGCGATTTCATCCTCACGCTGTATGAGAAGCGCGTCGATCCCGAGGAACTGCCGTGGTTCCTCGGCCTCATGGAGCATCTGTTCGAGCATGGCGTGACCTGCCCCCGGCCAGTCCGTGCGCGCGATGGCGAGGCGCTGCGCATGCTGGCGGGCCGCCATGCCGCGATCACCACCTTTCTTCCGGGCGTCTGGCCACGGCGCCCGCAGGTCGTGCATTGCGGGCCGCTCGGCGAGGCGCTCGCCCGTCTCCATCTTGCCGGTCAAGGCTATGCGCCGGCGCGCTTCAATGCGCTGGGACCCTCCGGCTGGCCGCCGTTGCTGGCCCGCAGTCTTGGACGCGGTGAGGAAGTCGCCGCAGGGCTGGATGCGGAGGCCGAGCGGTCTGTGGCGGAGGTCATGGCGAACTGGCCGAGCGGATTGCCGATCGGTCATATCCACGCCGATCTTTTTCCCGACAATGTATTCTTCCTCGACGGCCGAATTTCCGGACTGATCGACTTCTACTTCGCCGCAACCGACATCCTGGCCTATGACCTCGCGGTCTGCCTCAATGCCTGGTGCTTCGAGACGGACGGCACCTTCAACGTGACACGTGGCCGGGCGCTCATCGCGGGCTACAACGCGGTGCGGCCGCTGAGCGAGGCCGAGGAGGCGGCGCTGCCGGTGCTGGCCCAGGGCGCGGCGCTGCGTTTCCTGCTCACCCGCCTCTACGATTGGCTCTACACGCCGGAGGGCGCGCTGGTGACGCGGAAGGATCCGCTGGAATATCTCCGCAAGCTGCGCTTCCACCATCATGCGCGGGGGGTGCGGTCCTATGTCGGCTGAGGACGCGCTGGCGCTCGTCGAGATTTGGACCGATGGCGGCTGCAAGCCCAATCCCGGCCCCGGTGGCTGGGCGGCGATCCTGCGTTTCGGCACGGTGGAGCGCGAGTTGTCCGGCGCTGAGGCGGTGACGACGAATAACCGCATGGAGCTGACGGCGGCGGCCGAAGCGCTGGAAGCTTTGACGCGGCCCTGCACGGTCGCGCTGCATACCGACAGCGAATATCTGCGCAACGGCATCACCCGCTGGACCACGGGATGGGTACGCAAGAATTGGCGCAGCGCCTCGGGCGATCCGGTGGCGAATATCGATTTGTGGAAACGCATCCTGGCCGCGGCGCAGCGCCACGAGATCGACTGGCGCTGGGTGCGCGGCCATTCCGGCGACACGATGAACGAGCGGGCGGATGTGCTGGCGACGGAAGCGCGGGCGAAGTTGGGAGGCTAACAAGCTGCGAGCGTTCGTCGCCGACACCTAGGCGATTTCGATCTCCAGTACCGTCATCGCCGGGCGGCCGCCTCCGGTTTCCACCACCTCTCCCGGGACCGCGCCCAGGAGAGCCTGGGCGACGGGGGAGGCCCAACTCAGTAACCCCGCCGCTGGATCGGCCTCATCCTCGCCGACGATGCGGTAACGCTGGGTGGCGCCATTGGCTCGGCGCAGTGTGACGGTGGTGCCGAAGGCGACTTCTTCAGGCGTGGCGGGTGGCTCGGTCAGCTGCGCGGTCGTTCGCCTGCTGCGCCAGTAGCGGAGGTCGCGGGCGAGGGCGGGGCGCGCCGGATCCTCGGCCGCAAGGGCGGCGAGATGCGCTTCTAGCCTCGCCGCCTCCGCCTCGATCGCGGCGAGGCCGCTTGGGGTGACGAGGTTGGGCATCGCGCTCACCGGCCGCTCCGGCAGAACGGCGGCAGCGGCGGCAGCGGCATCTTCGGAGACGAAAGCGCGGCTCATCCTGGCGCATCCTTGAATGGCGGCCTCGTTCGAGATCGCCGGACCGAGACTTATGCGCCCTGGCCAGCGTCTCAAGCGCAAAACATTCTTCGGGCACTGTTGAACACACGCTCATCAAGACTAGGATCGCCGCTCGCGAGGAGCTGGAGACGCGATATGGCCGAGGATGTGAGCGTGACCTTCCCGGGAGACGGACCGGGCGAAGTGCTGCGGATCGCCGCCTGGCGCTTCCATGGTTCGGGCAGCGGCCCGGTCGTCCACCTGCAAGCGGGTGTCCATGCCGACGAAATTCCGGGCATGATCGTGCTGGACCAGCTTCTGCCACGCCTCGCCACGGCAGAGCGGCGGGGGCTGTTGCGCGGCACTGTTACGGTGGTGGCGCAGGCTAATCCGCTGGGACTCAGGCAGTTCCGGCAGGACCGGCTGCTCGGGCGCTTCCACGAGGCAGGCTCGCGCAATTTCAACCGGCATTTTCCCGCCTCGATCGCTCACCCCGATGCGACCAGCTTTTCAGCTTGGCAGAGCACGCTCTACGCGCTGTCCGAGGGGGCCGAGATCGTGCTCGACCTGCATACGGATGCCGAGGCGATTTCCTACATCTATGTGCACCGCGACTTCTGGCCGAAGGCGGAGGCGCTTGGCGCAGCCTTTGGCGCCGAGCTCGCGATCCTGTGGGATTTCGACAACAGCGGCGCCTTCGAGGAGGCCGCGGCGGCGCGGCTATTATCCCATCAGGGACCTCAGCGTTTGACCAGCACGGTGGAGCTGCGTGGCCAGGCCGATACCGATCCCGCGACGACCGAAGCGGATGTCCGTGGTCTGTACGATTTCCTCGGCCATGTCGGAGCGATTGAAGGGGCCGATGCGCTGCCGCCCTGGCGGGGTATCGCGGTGCCGATCCAGAATATCGAGACGATCTTCGCGCCCTCCGCCGGGCTCATCGCATTTCCGCTGCCTTTAGGCGCGACCGTCGCGGCGGGGGAGGAGGTGGCGCGGCTGCTGCCGATGCCGGGCAAGCCCTGGATCAGTCTGCGCGCGCCTCAGGCCGGGCGTATCGTGACGCGGCATCGGGACCGTATCGTCGCCAAGGGCGGGGTGGTGGTGAAGATGACGGGTAATGGGCCTTCCGCGCGCTACACGGGCGGCGCGCTGGATGATTCGCCTTAGCGGCCCGGCCGCAGCACTTTGCCGCGTTCGACGCGGCCGTAGACGCTTTCGATGCCGTAGGTGAGCAGCAAGTAGACGATCGCGACCAGCAGCAGCGGCTCATAGACGTGGAAGGTCTGCGCCCGGACGATATCGGCGGCGCCCAACAGATCCGTCACCGCCACGGTCGAGGCGAGAGCGGTCGCCTTCATCAGCATAACCGTCTCGCCGGCCAGCGCGGGCAGCAGGTTGCGCAGCGTGCGCGGCAGCCAGATGCGGCGGAGCGTGAGTATGCGGCCCATGCCAAAGGCGGAGGCGGCTTCCAACTCGCCGGGTGGAATCGCGCGCATGCCGCTCCGGATGAGTTCGCCCCAATAAGCGGCGTTGCTCAGCACGAGCGTGAGCGCGACATACCAGAAGCCGTTGCGCAGATAGGGCCAGAGTGGTCCCCACCGCAGCCATGGCAGCGCCGCGAAAGCGCTGCCGAGCCCGTAATAGAGGATGTAGATCTGCACGAGCAGCGGAGTGCCGCGAATCACACTCGTGTAGAGTCCGAAGGTTGAGGAGACGACACGCGATCGCGACATGCGGCCGAGCGCGACCCCGATCGCCAGCACGATGCCGAGTGTGCCCGACACCGCGATGAGCAGGATCGTGCATTCCAGCCCCTGTAGCAAAAGCCCAAGGTTCGGCAGGAACCAGGAGAAATTCATCGCGCGCGCACCGGCATCCAGCGCCCGAACCGGCCCTCAATCGACCGGATGCCGATATTGGAAACCAGCGTCATCGCGTAGTAGACGGCGGCCGCGACGACGTAGAACAGGAAATAACGCTGGGTGTAACCGGCCGCCTGCTTCGCGGTGTAGAGCAACTCGCTGTAGCCAACGACGCTGATGAGTGCGCTGTCCTTGATCAGGACCATCCAAAGATTCGACAACCCGCCGATCGCCATCGGCAGCATCGTCGGCAAGATAATGCGGCGGAAAAGCAGGATTCGCGCATGGCCGAAGGCATGCGCGGCCTCGATCTGACCGTAGGGAATTGCCAGGATGGCGCCGCGAATGATCTCCGACGCATAGGCGCCCTGGACCAGCCCGAGCACGATGATCGCAGTCGCGAATCCGCTGATCGGCGCATCGCCGAGACCGATCGCATGCAGCGCTTCGTTGAGGAGTTGCGAACCCAGGTAATACAGCACCAGGATCAGCAGCAGTTCCGGGATGGCACGGCAGATCGTGGTGTAGCCGCGCGCGAGGACGACGAGAGGCGGCACGCGGCTCAGCCGCGCCGCCGCCGTCAGTGTCCCGATGACCAGCCCGCAAATGAATGCGCCAATCGTGATCTCGATGGTGACGAGAGCACCCGAGAGCAGGGCCGGACCCCAGCCATTGGGACCGAAGCCGAGGATTCCGCCCATGCCCTACGAGCCGCGCGGCTTACTTGAAGTCTGCCGGCGGCGGCCAAACGTCGATGCTGAAGTATTTGCGGTCGATCTTGGCGTAGGTTCCATTGTCGCGCACCGCCTGGATAGCGGCGCTGAGCTTCGCCTTCAGCGCGGTGTCGTCGGGCCGAACACCGGCGCCGACGCCGTTGCCGAAGAGGGGGTCGTGCGGCAGCGTGGTCGTGACGAAGCCCTGCCCGGCCGGCGTTTTAGCGAAAGCGTCGGCCGCGATGCCGTCGCAGAGCATCGCATCGATGCGCCCGGAGGTAAGGTCGGCATTCACCTCCTCCTGCGTGTCGTAGGTCTTCACGGTGTTCGTCGGATAATACTTCTTCAGCCAATTGACGAAGATCGTGCCGATCTGCACGCCGATAACCTTGCCCTTCAGCCCCCCCTTCGCGACATCGAGGCCCTCCGCTTTCGGCGCCGTCACATCAACGGGCGTATCGTAATAGGGAATGGTGAAGGCGACGGTCTTCTCGCGTTCGGCGGTGATCGACATCGAGGTGAAGATCACATCGATTTTATGCGCGAGCAGCGCGGGAATGATGCCGTCCCAGGCGATTTCGCTGATCTTGCACTGCGCTTTCATTTGCTCGCAAAGCGCGCGGGCGAGGTCGGGTTCGAAACCTTCCCAAACTCCCGCCGGTGACTTGTACGAGAAGGGCGCATAGGGTTCGGCGGAGATGCCGAAGATGATGGGCGCGTCGGCGCGCGCCGGGATATGCGGCAGCACGGTGACGGCACTCGTCGCGAGGAGCGCGAGCAGCAGGCGTTTCATGGCGTTGATCCTCTCTGAGGTTAGGCGATCAGTGAGCAAGATGCGTGCCGATGAATTGTCGGCAGGCGGCGGTCTGCGGATTGCTGAACAGCTCGCGCGGCGGTCCCTCCTCCTCGATAACGCCGCCGCGCAAAAAGCAGACATGCGAGGCGACATCACGCGCGAAGCGCATCTCATGGGTGACGAGGATCATGGTGCGCCCTTCGTCAGCGAGACCGCGGATGACCTTGAGCACCTCGCCCACAAGTTCGGGATCAAGCGCCGAGGTCGGCTCGTCGAACAACAGCAGGCGCGGGCGGATGGCGAGCGCGCGCGCGATGGCGACGCGCTGTTGCTGGCCGCCGGAGAGAAAGCCGGGATAGACGTCCCGCTTCTCGGTCAGGCCGACGCGTTCCAGCAGGGACATGGCGTGTTCGGTCGCCTCGGCGCGCTTTTCGCCCATGACATGAATAGGCGCTTCCATGACGTTCTGCAGCACCGTGAGATGCGGCCAGAGGTTGAAGCTCTGGAACACCATGCCGACGCCACTGCGAATGCGCGCGAGCTGACGGCGGTCGGCGAGCATGGGGCGGTTGTGGCGATCGTGGCGGATCGCGACTTCCTCGCCGTTCACGACGAGCCGGCCGCCATTGGGCATCTCAAGCAGATTGAGGCAGCGCAGCAGCGTGCTTTTGCCCGAGCCACTGCCGCCGATAAGGGCGAGGACATCGCCCTGGCGGGCGGTCAAGGACACGCCCTTCAGAACCTCGACGGGCCCGAAGCTCTTCCTCAGACCGTCCACTTCGACAAGCTTTGGCAGCATTGCTGCCATGCTAGAACAAGCGAATGCGCTTGTTAAGCACTCGCTCAGGATCTCGGCGAAGATTTTGCGTTCGGGTTACGCGGATGTCGTTTCGTTGAACGGCGCGAGCCCTCTCGCCGCCACTCCGTCATGGCACGCCTTAGCGTGCCATGACGCTTACCCGCTTGTCCGTTGCCTCGCGGCCTTTAGCGGCGCCCCAATTCGCGATCTAACTCAGAAAACGACCGGCGCGTGTTCCAGCCCCAGGGCCTTGGCGACCGCGGCATGCGTGATCTTGCCCTCATGCACATTCAACCCGCCGGCGAAACCAACATCCGCCGCCAGCGCCTTGCGCCAGCCCAGATTGGCGAGCGCCAGCACATAAGGCAGCGTCGCGTGGCTCAGCGCATGGGTGGAGGTGCGGGCGACGCCGCCGGGCATATTGGCGACGCAGTAGTGAACGATGCCGTCCACCACATAGGTCGGGTCGTCATGCGTGGTGGGTTTGCTGGTCTCGAAGCAGCCGCCCTGGTCGATCGCGACATCGACGAGCACGGAGCCCGGCCGCATGCGGCCAAGATGGGCGCGGGTGACGAGCCGGGGCGCCGCCGCACCGGCAACGAGAACGGCGCCGATCACGAGATCGGCCTCCGTCACCGCCTTCTCGATCGCCTCGGTCGTCGAATAGGCGGTCTTGAGCCCGGGACCGAAGAGGTTGTCGAGTTCGGCGAGGCGCGGGAGATATTTGTCGAGGATGGTCACGTCAGCGCCGAGGCCGAGCGCCATCCGCGCGGCATTGGCTCCGACCACACCGCCGCCGAGCACCGCGACCTTGCCGGGCAGCACGCCGGGCACGCCGCCGAGCAGCACGCCCGAGCCGCCATAACTCTTTTGCAGCGAAACCGCGCCGACCTGGATCGACATGCGGCCCGCGATCTCGCTCATCGGCGCCAGCAGCGGCAGGCGCCCCTGCTTGTCGATGACGGTCTCATAGGCGATGGCGGTGACGCCGCTGGCCTGGAGCAGTGCAGTCTGGTGCGGGTCGGGTGCCAAATGGAGATAGGTGAAGAGGGTCTGGCCACGGCGCAGACGCTTGCATTCGACCTCCTGCGGCTCTTTCACCTTCACGATGAGATCGGCTTCGCGGAAGACCTCCTCGGCGGAGGGGGCGATGCGGGCGCCGGCGGCCTGGTACGCCGCGTCGTCATAGCCGATGCCGAGGCCGGCGCGGGTCTCGACGAGAACCTGGTGGCCGGAATCCACCAGCTCGCGTACGGCCGCCGGCACTAGGCCGACGCGGAATTCGTTGTTCTTGATTTCCCTGGGAACGCCGACAAGCATCTTGAGCTCCTGATTCCGACGCACGATTATATGCGATTATTGGCGCTATAACCCGTCAGTTCGTGCTTCTAAGCATCGAGCAGGTCGCGGAAATCTGAATTTTCTGCGAAAACGCGGCAGGAAGTTGCGAACCCATGGCAGACCTGATCGATGAGAAGATCCTGCGGGTGCTTCAGGCGGATGGCAGGATAAGCAATGCCCGCCTCGCCGAGGTCGTCGGGCTGTCGCCCTCAGCCTGCCTGCGGCGCCTGAGGCTGCTGGAACATTCCGGAGTCATTCGCGGTTACACTGCGCTGGTCGATACCGAGGCGCCGGAGCATCTCACCGTCTTCGCGGTTGAGATCATGCTCGAGCGGCAAACGGTCGAGTTCCTGTCGCGCTTCGAGGCGGCGGTGCGGAAATGCCCCGATATCCTCGAATGCTACCTCATGAGCGGCGATTACGATTACCTGGTCCGGGTCGAGGCGCGGGATCCGGCTGATTACGAGCGCGTTCATCGCGACCAGCTTTCGCGTCTGCCAGGCATCACCCGGATCCGGTCAAGCTTCGCGATCCGGCGCGTCGTTGGCGCTTCCTCGCGCGCACAGCCCTGGCCCCGCGAGATGCCCGAAGACTATTCGGCGGGCGAGGGTGCCACGGGCGGCCGCAAGGCGGTGGCGGCAGCGCGTGGGGCGAGGCGCTCGAAAAGCGACATCGCGTAATAGGTCGCCTTGAAGGCGAGCACGGGCAGGCGGGTGCCGCGCTCGCTGCCGAGATTGCCGGCGAGCATCGCAACCAGCCCGTCCCGCATGCGAAAGGCGTTGCGCGGCGCCATGAACATGGCGCGCAGAACCGGCCGGTTGATGCGGTAGATGAGCCAGCCGATGTGGTCCATGCCATGCCGCAGCTTGCGCTCCGCCCGCCGCGCCATCGCGCGGGCTGCTGCTGGATTTTCCAGATAGCGCGAGGCGACCTCCGCGCCGAGTTCGCCGCCGGTCATCGCGAACAGAACGCCACTTGAGAAAACTGGGTCGATGAAGGCGAAGGCGTCGCCGATGAGCAGGTGGTTGGCGCCGGTCGCGGCGGTGGCGCGGTAGGAGTAGTTGCCGGTGCCGAAGACCTCCGAAACGCGTTCCGCCTGCGCCATCCGGGCGTGCAGGGTCGGGCTCATGCGCAGCCGCTGCTCCAGGAAGGCGGCCATGTCGCCGTGCCGTTCCTTGAAGGCGGCCTGGGTGCCGACGAAGCCGATGCTTGTGATCCCGTCGGGCAGCGGAATGGTCCAGAACCAGCCGTCTTGCGTGAGGTGGACCGTGATGTAGCCCGCGCGCTCGGTACCTCTCGTTTCGACGCCGCGATAATGCGCATACGCGGCGGCGGTGTTGTTGCGCTTGCTCGATTCCTTGAGGCCGAGCTTGCCCGCGAGGAAAGTGTCGCGCCCTGAGGCGTCGAGCACGAATTTCGGCGCGAAGACCTGGGTCGCGCCGTCCTCGGTAAGGGCGGTCACCCGCGCGCGGCCGTCACCGCCTTCGGGTTCCATGGCCGTGACGCGCAGCCGCTCGATGCAGCGGGCGCCGCGCTTGCGGGCCTCGGAGAACAGCAGCGCGTCGAACTCGTCGCGGCGGACCTGGTAGGCGTGGCGCGCGCCGGGCAACGGCGACAGAGCGAAGGAGAAGGCGACCGCGCCGCCGGTGTCGTCATCGACGAATTCGGCGCCGGGTTTGAAGACGGCCATGGCGGCGATCTGCTCATGCAGGCCGAGCCGGTCGAAGATATCGAGGTTGCGCGGCAGGAGTGACTCGCCGATGTGGAAGCGCGGATGCGCCTCCTTCTCGACGAGCACGACGTCATGGCCCTTGGAGGCGAGCAGCGCGGCGGCGGTCGAACCGGCGGGGCCACCGCCGATCACCAGCACGTCACAGGCGTCGATTGCCGTCACTTGCGTCAGGCTGTCACTCACCGGCATCTGCTCCCGCTGCCGCTATCGTCTCTGGAAAGAGGATAGTGCCGCGTCCTTCGAGCAACAGTCTCCCATTTTGATCGCGAAGAGCGAAGCCATAGATGAGACCGCGCCTATCGGCCAATTCGATCCGCGCGGTGACACGCAATGCGCCGAGGGCTGGATCGTCGAGGCGTTCTACTTCTATGCGGCTGAGGTTGAGGCCGGAGAGGTAGCCGGTGGGCTGCGGCTCGCCGCCAGCCAGCAGCGCGCCATGGAGTGCCGCGGCCTGCAGCCCGTATTCGGCGCCGCAGATCGTGGCGAGGCGGCCTTGCCGTCGGAGGGGGTTGTTGGCCGATAGGTGCGAGGTCGCGCGGCAGTCGATTGTCTTGTCGGACCAGCCGGAAACCTCGTCGAGCAGGCACATGGCGCCGGCATGGGGTAGCAGCGCGCGGAGGGCGGCGCCCTCGATCACCGGCATGGCGAGACTTCGACCGTCACGCGGCCGTCCAGCATCGGCAGCGCGAAGCGGTCGGTCTGCTCCATCGCCAGGGACTCGAGGAGCCGCAGGGACATCGCGGCCGGATTATTCATTGCTAGCGCGGCGAGGCTCGGATCGCGAGGCGCGGCATCGGCGAAGGTTGCTGCCTCCGCCGCGTAGGTCACGTCGAGCGCGCCGAGGCAGGCATCCGGCCGCTCGGGCAGAAGAATGAAGGCGGCGGCGAAGATGACATCGCGGGCGGGTAGGTCGGGCAATGGCGGCGGCAGGGGCGCGTCGTAGAGGCAAAGCAGGACGGGCATCCGCTCGGCGATAGCCTCGGAGACTGCTTTGAGGAGGGCGATACCAAAGGTCGCGTCATAGCCGCCGAGGCAGGTCACGGGCTGAGCAGATCCGGCGGCGATCGACCAATAGCCCGCGACGGCGTTGTGCACCGAGTTGTGGAATTGCGTCGGCGAGAGCGGACGGTCGGGCTCGGCCAGTGTTTCCAGCAGCTTCAGGACGACCTGACCATCGCCATTGGCGCTTCCGAATACGCTGCGCACGCTGTCCAGAGGCAGCGCCGCGTGGTGCAGCGCTTCCTCGGCGACAGCGAGGGCAAGGCGGGTGACGAGACCGGCGCGGCGGCGTTCGTTAGGGGCGAGGAGCGCCGGCATGGGGATCGCGGTGGCGAGCGCATCACGCGGGCGCTCGCCGCGCAGCACACCCAGGCTATCGGTCCAACCGGCGAGGCCAGGGCCCTGAAGGCCGATACCGGCGATATAGGCGCGGCTCACGCGCGATGGCCGAAGACGAGGCTGCAATTGACGCCGCCGAAACCGAAGGCGTTGCTCATGACGTGGCGCAACGGGCGGTCTTCGTTGGCGGTCGTAACGCCCGAGCGAAAGCTGGAATCGAGTTCGGTTACGCCGAGACAGCCAGGGATGAAGCCATGGGTGAGGCAGAGCGTGGCGATCATCGCTTCCAGCACGCCGCAGGATCCCATCGTGTGGCCCGACCAGCCCTTGGTGGAACTGCAAGGCACGCCGGGGCCGAAAACTTCGGTCACGGCATGATCCTCGGCCGCGTCATTGGCGCGAGTGCCGGTGCCATGCAGGTTCACATAGTCGATCGCGTCGGCCGGAAGCGCGGCGGCGGCCAGGGCGCCGCGCATGGCGCCGATTGCTCCGGCACCGTCCGGACGAGGGGCCGAGATGTGGTAGCCGTCCGATGTCGCGCCGGCGCCGAGAAGCGTGATGCCGGCGTGTCCGCGTGAGGCTCGTTCCAGCAGCATAAAGCCGGAAGCCTCGCCGATCGAAATGCCATCGCGTGCCGCGTCGCAGGGGCGCGACGGGCCGGGAGAGATGAGTTCGAGCGCCGCGAAGCCGCGCAGCGTCATGCCGCAAAGGCTGTCGGCGCCGCCGACCACGGCCGCATCGCATGCGCCGCTCGCGATGAGATGGGCGGCGTCCATGAAGGCGCGGGCGCTGGAGGCGCAGGCCACCGAGACGGTCATCGCCGGACCGCGCAGCCCGAGCGCGGTGCGAACGAAACGCGCCAGGGCGAAGATGTCATGGGTGTGGACATAGTCGAAGCTGGCGGGAAGCGCGCCGGTGGCGGGGTCGCGATGCTGAAACGCCTGCTCGCAGGCGAGGATGCCGGAGGTGCTGGTCCCGACCACGACGGCGATCCGGGCAGGCCCAAGGCGTTCGCGCGCTTCGGCGACAGCTTCAGCGAAACCGTCCGCGCGGAGAGCCAGATCCGCGAGGCGATGGTTGCGGCAATCAAAGGCGGCGAGGGGCAGGGGCAGCGCATGTTCGTCGAGGCCGGCGACCTGGCCGACATAGCCAGCCGTCACGCCCGCGAAATCGCAGGGCGCGAGGCCGGTGCGGCGGTCACGCAGGGAGGCCAGGGTCGCCGCGGCGCCACGGCCGAGAGCGCTCACGATGGTACCGTGCGTGATGTCGAGCGGAAGCATGTCAGGCGCGTCTATCAGATGGCGTCCGTCCGGGTAATGCGCGCGGGACGCGGCCCGACGAAGAAAAACGCGAAAACGAGACTTGTGACCACGCCAATCGCCACTGTCTCGCCAATCATCCGCAGCAAGGGTGTCTGGCAGGTGTAGAGCAGGCCGAAGGTGAGCAGCGCCATGGCGTTGCAGGTGATGAGCGTCCGAAAGGTTCGCGACCGCTCCTCGCCATCGAGTTGGGTGCGGGCAAAGAACAGCGCGTAATCCAGCCCGACGCCGGCCACGAACTGCAGGGCGACGACATGGATCAGCGATAGGCGGATACCGAAGGCTGTCAGTAGTGCCACGGTCACCAGCAGCGAGGCGCCGATGGCGCCGATGACGCGGGCGACGCGCCAAAAGTCTCGCAGGCCGACGAGCAGAGCGATCAGGGCCGCGGCGGCGCCCGCACCAAGCCATGGCAACGCCTGCCGCGTATAGCCGGCGACGAGTCCGCGCATCTCCGCGCTCACGTCGAGAACGGTGATGTCGGGTTGGCCAGCGAAGGCGGCGACGAAGCGGGCGGAGGAGGTGACCGTGCGCGGCGCGATGATGCCGATCCAGGTTCCGTCGCGGTGAACGAGCAGCGCACCGAGCTGAGCGGCGAGCGCTGGGTTGATGATATCGGCCGGGCCGAGAGGTGTTGCGGCGCGGGCCGCTGCGACATCCGCCTTGAAGGGGTCGAAGGCTTGGGGCGTGAACGGCAGACCCTGCGCCGCCTCGGCAACACGGGCGGAGAGCGTCGCCGCATCGGGAAGCGCCTGCTGGCGGGCACGCTGAAGCGCGGCGCTCGGGAGAAGACTCGCGGCGTCTTGCGCGCCCTGGATGACGCCATCCCGGGTGAGGCGGTCAAGCGCCGGGCGCAGCGCTTCCTCTCGTTGCAGAACCGCCTCGGCCGTTGCGCCTTGGACAACGAGCACCTCGCCGACATCGGGCGCGCCCAGTTCAGCGCGCAGCTTGGCGTCGAGCGCGAGGCTGGCGGCGGGGACCGGGCTGAGGGCATTGAGGTCGTGCTGCCAGCGTGGGCCTCCGAGGAGGACTAGCCCCAGCGCCGCGACCGCAACCGGCAGCAGCGCCCACAGACGGCCATGGCGGAGGCGCTCAATGCCGTCCAGGCGGCGCGGGTCGCCGGCCCAGACCGGGGCAAGGTCGGCGGCGACGATCAGGCGCGGCAGGATGAACCGCGTCGCCGCGGCAGCCGTGAGGACCCCAGCGATGGAGAAGACGCCGAGCTGGGCGAGGCCCGGGAAACGCGCGAAGGCCATGCCGCTGAGCCCAAGCGCCGCCGTCGCGACCGCCAGCGTGAAAGCGCGGCCGATCCGCGCCCAGGTGCCCGCTGGAGCCTCGCCGCGTTTGCGATGGCCAATGAGGAGCACGGGGTAGTCGACCGTGACCCCCAGCATCGTCATGCCGAAGCCGAGCGTGATGCCGTGCAGGAAGCCAAACACGAGCTGCACGGCGAGCGCCGCGACGGCGGTGCTCAGGACCAAGGGCACGGCGATGGCAGCGATCACGAGCGGATTGCGAAAGCGCCAGACGAGCAATCCGGCGACCAGCAGCGCGGACATAACGGACAGCCGTATGACATCGGCCCGGATGGCATGGGCGGCATCTCGGGCGAAGACGGCGGGTCCCGAGACGAGAAGGCGCAGTCCGGACGTTCCTTGGCGTGCCGTGTCGAAAGCTTGGTCGATGGCGTGGAGCGCCGCGTCCTGCACGGCGAGCGAGGAGCTGTCGCCACGCAGGCGGGCGACGAGCAGCGCGCGGTTTTGGTCGGGCGCGAACCAGACGCCATCCCGGATCGCCGCGTGCTGGCTGCCTCCGGCGAGGCTCAGCAACGCGGGGAAGGCGCCGGTCGGGTCGGGCAGGCCGAATTGCTGGACCAGCGGCGAGGCGGAGGATTGCAGTTCGTCCAGAAGGTTCTGGAAATCCTGACGCAGGGCTGGAACCTCGAAAGCGGCTGCGGTGGTGGCGGGTGACAGCAGGTAGCGGCTGCGAAATAACCGTTGCTGATCCGCCTCGCTCACCAGGTCGCGGCCATTATCGGCAAAGGTGAAAAGCCCCCTTCGGCGCAACGTCTCGGTCATCCGGTCGCTGGTCGCGGCAAGCGCGGCGGGTGGCGCGCTCTCCAGGCCGATCAGCACCAAGCTGGCGGCGACACCCGATTGCACCTCCTGCAGCATGAACCGGGTCGTCGCGGTGCGGCCGGTGGGGAGTAGCGCCGAGATGTCGCTGCGAAGCCGCACGTGCGTGAAGATCGCGGCGGCGAACAAAGCGCTGGCGATCAGCGCGAGCAGTAGTGGCCAGGGACGGGAGCGGGCGGGCAGCGGGGGAATCCTACTCGATCGTTCGGATCGTTAGCAGATCCTCGTCGCCATTGGCCTGGGTGGTTCGGATGCGCTGCACGTCGATGCCGCGTCCAGCAACCTCGATCACCTTGATCCGCTTGGCCATGCGCGGGTCGGTTGGGATCATGGTGAGTTGCCAGGCGGAGCGGTCGCCCTGCTGGGTGATGGTGTAGTAGCGCTCCAGGGTGGCGAGATCGCCGGCGATGGTGCCTCGGATGGTGTCGACCATGGCCTGCACTATCGGATGTTCGCTGAGATCGATCTGGCGCGCCGGGGCGCTGCCGGATTGGATGATGAGCGTCTCGCCGCTGACGATGAGGCGCTCGGGCTTCGGGGAGAGCGTGATTTTCTCGAGATAGGACGGCCGGCGGTAGAGCAGCTGGCCCCGGCTGACGAGCGGCGTCGTGAGGCTCGAGAGCCGCTTCTCCTCGGTGAAATCGGCCCGCCGGTCTGGCATGGCGGCGAGATCGGCCATGATGCCGGCGAGCGGCGGCACCGAACTGGCACGGCTGACGCAGGGTGCGCAGGCTAACAGAAGGGCGAACACCGGCAGGCTGCGGCGGCGGAAGTGGAGCGCGCCTGCACTCATGCGGAAGGGTCTTTCCAGAAGGGGAAGAAGTTGAACCAGTTGAAGGGTGCCGCGCGGCATTGCGCCGCCAGGCTCGCACTGTAGCGCGAAACCAGCGCCGCCAGATCATCTCGCCGGGTGGCGCGGCCGAGCGTGATGGTTGCGGCGAAATGCTCGAACCGCACGACGTAGCGGCGGGGACCCAGGCGGATGCCGTAGAACAGCACGACCGGAGCCCCCAACACTGCCGCGAGGATAAAGGGGCCGGTGGGGAAATCGGCACGGCCGCCGAGGAAATCGACCGTGGCGATGCGGTCCGGTCTGGCATCCGGGTCGCGGTCGGCGAGGAAGCTGACGATTTCGCCGCGCGCGAGATTCTCTTGGACTCGCAGCATAGCATCGGGGCTGCCGATGGTGATGACGTCCCGCCAGAGGTCGGGATCGAGGGTCTCCATCAGACGGCTCATCGGGCTGCCGGGGCGACGATACATCACTGCGCTCACCCGCACCGGCGAGGTTCGGCCGAAATCGCGCAGCACGTCGAAGCTGCCGAGATGGGAGCCGAGCAGGATGCAGCCTTTGCCGCGACTGAGGAGCGCGGTTAGTGCGTCGAGGCCCTCGACGGAGATTGCGAAGCGTTCGGTGCGGCCGGAGAGCAGGAAGGCGCGGTCGAGGGTGACTGAGGCGAAGGTGAAGATGTGCCGCAGCACGTCGCTCGCGCGGGCGGGGCGGCCGAGGACGCGGCGGAGATAGTCGCGGGAGGCGGCGCGGGGACCCGATGCGGTCACGTAATAATATAGTGTAATCGGGTAGAGCAGCAGCCGGCCGATCCGCCAGCCGCAGGTCAGCGTCAGCCAGCAGGTCAGGCGCAGCAGATGGGCGCTGCCGCGTTCACGCTCTGTCGTCCAGCTCACGTAGGCGGGTCCAGCCGCAGGCTGCCGCTCATCACGGTTCGGCCATTGCGCAGAGCGGAAAAGCCGAGTGGGCCGGGCGCTTGCGTAGTAAGCGAAACCTCGATCGTCTCGCCCGCTTTCACTACGGCGGTGAACTTCACTCGCAGGCCGCGCGCGCTGCCGCCCGTGTGGGATCGGATCAGCGAGAGCGCCTGGTCCAGCAGCACGACGCCCGGCACGATCGGGTTGCCGGGGAAGTGGCCGGGGAGAGCCGGGTGATCAGCGGCGATGGTGAACTGGCCGAGCCTTACCGGCGGATCGCTCACGTCGCGTTGCCCGAGGTCTCCGCCAGCAGGTCGAGCAGCGCCTGGCGCGGCAGCTTGCCCATCGGCGTGCGCGGCAAAGCCGGCAGGTGGATGAGCCGGCGCGGCAGGAAGACGGGATCGACCGACTGCCGGAGCTCCATGAGGATCTCGGCGCTGGCGCGGGTGGGCGCGACAACGAAAGCGATCAGGCGGGCGGCATCGTTGCGGTCGAGATCATCGGGGGCGAGGAAAACGCCGTCCTCCACGCCCTCGATGCTCGTCAGGATCCGGCCGAGGCCAGCGAGTGAAGCGCGGCGGCCGCCAAGCTTCACAAGGTCACTGCTGCGGCCCATCAAGCGGAAGCGGCGACCATCCGCCTCCAATTCGATCACATCGTTGAGGCGACGCGGCTCGGCGCCGGGTGCCGTGATCAGCGGAGACTCTTCGGTGCCCCCTAGCGTGACGCTGGGATAGAGCGTCCAGAGCGGCCCCGCCGTGGTGCGCCGGCTGGCGATGGAGCCGACTTCCGAGGCGCCGAAAATCTCCTCGACGATACTGCCAAAGGCAGTCTCGGCGGCGGCGGCGGTTTCGGGGTCGAGCGGCGCGGTGGCCGAGATGATGCGCTCCGGCGGGCGCTGCGGAGGATCCAGCCGTAGGATCGCGCGGAGCTGGAGCGGCGTGGTGACCAGGATGCGCGGACCCGGCACGGCGTCCAGCGCGGCGCGGATGTCGGCGGGGTAGAAGACGGGACCGCACCAGCTGGAAACGGGCGCGTGCAACGGCAGCAGCACGGTGGTCTCGCAGCCGTACATGTGCTGCGGTGGCACGGTGCCGATGACGGCGGAGGGCGCCGCTTCGGTCAGCGCGAATTGCACGCCAGCGGCGCGGCTGCGGGCGACGAGTTCCCCCCAGCGCTTCGCGGTGCCCGAGGGCTCGCCGGTGCTGCCGGAGGTGAAGACGATCATCGCGGATTGCTCGGCGGGGATGGCCGGGATTGGCGCGTTTTCGTGCGTGGCGGGGCGGGGGCCGATCATCACATGCGGCAAGGGACTGGCCAGGGCTGGATCGTCCGAGATGGAGACCAGGCCGGGATAACTCTCGGCAAAGGCGGCGAGGCGGGCGGGGGACTGGTCGCCGCTCAGTAGACTCACCGCGCCCCGGCTGAGGGCGGCGAGGAAGGCGACGACGAACCAGTAGCGTTGCTGGCAGCAATTCGCGACCGTCACGCCCTCCGGCAACATCGCCGCGACGCGCGCGACATCGGCGAGCAGCGTGGGCGGCCGCACTTCCCAGCCGGGCCCCTGGAACAGGACGGCATCGGTCGGACGCTCAATGAGGGGGATCACGGTGGGGCTAAGCGGATCAAGCGACGGCTATCGCGTGCGCCGCTCCGTCACATGCCGGGCGAGGCTGCGCAGGCTGGCGAAGATTTCGCCATTTCGCTCGTCATCCGCCTTAAGTTCGACGCCATATTCCGTGGAGACGGCCAGCGAGAGTTCGAGCGCATCGATGGAATCCAATCCGAGGCCCTCGCGGAACATCGGTTCGGTCGGGACGATCTGCTCGGGCGTGATTTCGAGTTGCAGCGTCGTGACGATGAGCCGCGCCAGTTCCTGCTCCATTTCGGTCTGTCCGGCCGCGATCCCGGTCGTGGATGCCGTCGGCTCCTCGTTGGTCTGGCTGGCGATCGAGGAGGGCAGGGTCACGAAGGTTTCTCATTGTTTATAGGACTATGGCAGCCCTACAACGAACCGAACGGGCGCCGCAACGCTTCCATTCCAGGCTAGAGGTTTTGCGCCGAATGATCCGATGTCTACCGAGCTGAGGCGGTCTCGCGGCAGGACATTGACGCCGCGAATCCTGGCGGCTGCGCTCACCATTCTTGTTATCGGCTGCGCAGTGACCCTGCTGATCGCGACCGTCTCGGCGAGACTGCATCGCCTGCCGCGCGAGGCGCGCTGGGGCATGGTGAGCGTGACGGCGGTGTCCCACGCCGCGATCTATCTTGGGCTGACGCTGCTCTTTGGCCGCTCCCTGGTGAAAGGCCAGACGCCGCTCGTCACGTTGATGGCGGAGCAGGTGCAGGGCCCGCTCACGCCGCGCATCAGGCGCTATACGCGGCGGGTGACCATGGTCTGGACGCTGTTCGGCCTTGGCCAGGTCATTGGGTCCGGGCTGTTGCTCGCCTTTGCGCCGCTGCGGCTTTGGTCCCTTTTCGTCAATGGTCTCGATCTCCCCTTGGTGCTGCTGCTGTTCGTCGGTGAATACGCCTACCGCCGTTGGCGCTACCCGGCGAATGAGGTGGCCACGCTGGCGGATAGCATCCGGGTGACGCGGGCGCGGATTTTGAAATGAGGCGGCCGCTCGCCGCATGGGCATCGCTTTCGACGGCATTGCGGCTGACAGTCGCCGTCCATGTTCTGGCGCTGATCGCCTGGCCGCTCGGCATAATCGCACCGGGATGGCTGCTCGGCGCCGTGGTGCTCAACCATGGCGTTCTGCTGGTCGGCATGAGGCCCGGCAGCCGGTTGCTTGGTCCCGATATGCGGCGGCTGCCGCCAGCGAGCGCGCTGCGGGGCGAGGTGGCGCTGACCTTCGACGACGGGCCGGATCCGGAGGTCACGCCGCGCGTGCTCGATCTGCTCGACGCGGCCGGGGCGCGAGCGAGCTTCTTCTGCATCGGCGCGGCGGCGCGTGCCCATCCGGCGCTGGTGCGGGAGATCGTGCGGCGCGGCCATAGCGTGGAGAACCATACGGAGA
>NZ_LMUQ01000039.1:97422-164288 GCF_009765865.1 Acidisoma sp. L85 | reverse complement strand
GGGGAGTTTGGCGCCGCTCGCCGGACAGGCGCCTCGGTTTTTCCGTGCGCCCGCCGGTATCCGCAGCCCGTTGCTGACCCCCGCGATGGCCGGACTGCCACTGACCTACCTGAGCTGGACGCGGCGAGCGCTGGACGGCACGCGCGGGGATGCGGCTCGCGGCCTTGCTCGCCTAAGCCATGATCTTGTCGCTGGGGACATTCTGCTAATGCATGACGGCCGCTGCGCCCTCTCTCCCGACGGCTGGCCGGTGGTGCTGGAAATGCTGCCGCGCCTGCTCGATCGTCTGGCGGCCGAGGGGCTGCGCGCGGTCTCGCTGCCTATGGCGCTCGGCGAGGCGCCGGTGGCCTCAGGCGCAGCAGCACGGCCGGATGCCGGAGCAGCGCGGATAGCATCAGCCGGATATGCATCCAGGTGAGCCAGGCATTGTCGCACACGTAGCGGAAGTGAGAAACCCCGCCTTCCTCAGCCGAAATGTAGCGCACGGGCGCCGGCAGGTTTACCACCGGCAGTCCAGCCCAGCAGAGCCGCACGGCGGCTTCGGGATCGAAGTCGAACCGGCGCATCCAGCGGTTCGCGGCCAGGACGGCGAGCAGGGGCGCGATGGGATAGACGCGGAAGCCGAAGAGCGAGTCGGCGATACGGCCGCCGGTCTCCAGATTGGCCCACCAGTTGGAGATGCGCCGGCCCTTCACGCGAAGCGGCGGCGCCTCGGGCCCGAATACCGGCACGCCGAGGATCATCGCGTCGGGTTGGCGGCTAGAAGCGGCCATGAAGCGGGGGATGTCGGCGGCGGAATGCTGGCCGTCGGCATCGAAAGTCAGTGCGTGGGTGAAACCCGCTTCCAGGGCGGCGCGCAGACCCTCGTGAATGGCGGCGCCTTTGCCGCGATTGCGCGGCGTTATCAGCACGCGGAGGCCGGTGTCGGTGGCGGCGGCCGTGCGCAGCATGGTGTCCGTGCCATCGGTGCTGCCATCCACCACCACCCAGACCGGTGTCCAGACCGCGCGCGCCTCCGCAACGACGCGCATCACCTGGGGGCCTGTATTGTAGCTCGGGATGAGAACGAGATGCGTCTTGGCGTCGGGGCTCAAGACAGCTCCCGAGGCCAAAGGCGCGGGGATTCGAGTTCCGCCCGGAAATAGGCTTCGAGCTCCGTCACGAAATCTTGCACATCATCTGTCGCCTCGAACCTGCGCCCAAGCCGGGCGCGGTAGATCAGGGGAAAAGCCGGTTTGCGCAGCGCCGGCCTGCCCTTGTGAAGATAGGTCGTGTTGCTCTCCAGAAAGACGGTCTGCACCGAGGCCCCTGTGGCCTTGGCCATCATCGCGACGCCGCTCTTGAACTGACCGATCGGATAGGCCGTCCCCCGGGTACCCTCGGGGAAGACGAGCAGCGGCTCGCCGCGACGAAGGGCGGCGGTGGCGGTGCGGATCAGGGCATGGGCGGAATCGTTTCGGATATAGCCGGCGAGGCGCATGCCGCCGCCTAGCATAAGGCTGTTCCACAGCGCCGCCTTGCTGATGCAGGTAACGCGCGGCAGGCGGGACAGCATCAGCACCGCATCGATCAGCGAGCGATGGTTGGCGATGATGATGACCCCGCGATCCTCGCGCAGCCGGTCGAGCGCCGAGAGGTCGAACCGTGCGAGCCCCGTCAGACGCATGAGCCCGAGGTAGAGGCGGAACCCCGTCGTGATCCCAAAGCGGCCGAGTCGCGGCTGGATGCGTCGCGGCAGCAGGATTGTCAGGAGCCGCGCCGGTAGGCTCCAGGCCAGGCAAAGCAAAGGGAAGGCCGCAAGGACCGCATAGAAGCGCGCGGCTTCCGATACCGACAGCAGCCATCCGCCAAGCCTGCCGCCATGAGCGACATAGCTGGGTGCCAAGGGAGGCGGAATGGAGTCTGGCACCTCGGCCTCCTCTGCTCGCCGCAAACCATCCCCTCTGACCGCCGCACGGTGGCGAAAGCTGGGCCGGAGGATGGACAGGTCACGGCCAGTCGCGCTTTCTGCCTCAAAACTAAGGGCAGATCGTGTCATGGACCAGAGTCGGTCGTGCGAAGTGTCGCGGTTGACGACTTGTATCATGCGGCTGGTGAGGTGTTCCGCATGAGCCTGACTCTTCGCTACCTGACGCCCGAGGCTTTCGCTGCGATGCCGGAAATGGCCGCGCAGGTTCTTGGCGTGGCCGGGTTTGGCAGCTCCAGACCGCCCGGCCTGGCGCCAGATTGCCCCTTCCTCGGCGTGGCGCTGCCGCCCGTCGATGGCTCGGCTTTGCTCGAAGTTTGGACCAGCGACAGGCCGGTGCAACGGAGCGCTCGCGGCGAGTTTCGCTTCAGTCATGACGTCACGCACCTGTTCGGCATGATCCAGTCGGAGGCCGCCGGTGACCTCGCCTCGGTCACGCGCGACTCTTACGACCAGCTTTTCGCCTTGGCCGAGGAAGCGGGCTATCCGCATCTGCTGCGAATCTTCAACTACCTACCGGGCATCACGCGGGTCGAGGCGGGGCAGGAGCGCTATCGCCGTTTCAATGAGGGGCGGCACGAGGCCTTCGCAGCGCGGGGGCGCGTGGTCGAAGCCGCCCCGGCCGCCTGCGCACTTGGCAGCGCCGGGGACCTGCAGACGCTATACTTCATCGCCGCGCGGACGGCGGGCCTGCCGATAGAAAACCCACGGCAAATCAGCGCCTATCGCTATCCGACGCGATACGGTCCGCGCAGCCCGACCTTCAGCCGCGCCCTGGTCGCCCAGGATGAGGCGGGCGCCATGCTGTTCCTCTCCGGCACCGCGAGCATCGTTTCGCATGAGAGTCAGCACCCGGGCGACCCCGCGGCCCAGCTTGCCGAGACGCTGCGCAACCTGCGCGCCCTGCTGACCGAAAGCCGCCGCCAAGGTTATCGCTTCGAGGAGCGGGATCTCGTGCTGAAAGCCTATCTCCGCCGTCCCGAGGATCGCGCGCTGGTGGAACGCGGTCTCGCTGAGGCCGGCATGGGCCGCGCGCCGATCCTGCTGCGGGCGGAGATTTGCCGCCCGGAGCTTCTGCTGGAGATCGAGGGCTATGCGCGGGGCGAGGCGCTCGGCTGACCGCCTCCGGCTTTGTCGGAACGTTAAGAGCGCGTAAACGAGCCGAAAACCCGAGAGGAAGACGCATGGCGATGATCCGCCACTCCCCCTATCACCACCAATTCGTGGCGCATGGCGCCCAGTTCGTCGATCGCATCGGTTTCGCGGCACCCTTCGTCTTCACATCGACGGAGGAGGAGCATCGCGCGACGCGCGAGAAGGTCGGGCTGTTCGATGTCTATTACCAGGTCGCGATCGAGGTCGCGGGCGCGGACGCGGCGAAAGTGCTGGACCGCGCTCTGGTCGCCGATACCAGTGGCCAGCCGGTCGGCAAGGTTGTCTACGCGGCGCCCTGCAACGACCAGGGCGGCATGATCGATGACCTGACGTGCTTCCGCACGGCGTCCGATCGTTTCCTGCTGTATCCGACGCCGAGCCGGGTGGCTCAGGTGATCGCCGCCGTGCAACAGGCGGTTGGCGGATCGCATGCCGTGATCACCAACCTTGGTTACAAGCGCGCCTATATCTCCGTGCAGGGACCTGCCTCGCGCGCTTTGCTGCAGGGGCTGACGAGCACGGATCTCTCGAACACGGCGCTGCCGTATTTCTCCTTCATCGAAGCGACGGTCGCCGATGTGCCGGAGGTTATCCTGTCGCGCACCGGCTATTCGGGCGAGCTGGGCTATGAGCTGTTCTACCCGAGCGAATATGCCGAGCACATGCTCGACACCTTGCTCGATGCGGGGCGGGCGCATGGCGCGCGGCTCTGTGGTCTCGGCGCGCTGCGCACTCTGCGGATCGAGAAGCGTTACCCGCTCTATGGTCTCGATCTGGATGAGACGACCTCGCCGATCGAGGCTGGGCTGGGCTGGACCGTGAAGCTTGCGAAGCCCGAGTTCCGAGGGCGTGCGGTGCTGGAGAAGCAGAAGACGGGGGGTACCTCGCGGCGCCTCGTTCTACTCAAGCTCGCGGCGGGCGCGGCGCAGCCCGCGGTCGGCGCGGCGGTGTCGGTTGAGGAACGGGTGGTCGGCAAGGTGAGTTCTTCCGACATGGGCCATAGCCTCGGCGCGATGCTGGCGATGGCTTATGTGCCGCCGGAGTTTGCTGTGGACGGCACGGTCGTAAGGATCGCCAGTGCCGAGGGCGCTGCCGCGGAGGCGACCGTGTTCACCTGTGCCGCTTATGATCCCGAGGGCAAGCGCGCCAAATCCTGACGCAGCTGCAGCTGGTTGTTCCGGGCTCTCGGCCCGGACCAATTGGCGATCAGAAGCCGGGGTTGGGCACGATCGCGAGTTTGCCGTCTCGATCGACAGCCAGGCGGCGCATGCCGTGGGTCAGGATATCGGCGTAATCATGGCCGGCGGTGGTTTGGCAGAACCAGGCGAATACCAGCGGCTCAGCTCCGGTATTGACCGAGCGATGCGCCCAGTCGGGCGGAATGAAAGCGCAGATGCCGGGCGCCATCTCAACTTCCCGCGTCTCGCCTTCGCGGGTCTGCAACAGCAGAACGCCGTTTCCGCTCTGAGTGTAATAGGCTTCACCGCAATCGCGCCGGACATGATAGTGCCCGCGCGTCATGAAATATTCGTCGCCGATTTTCCCCGGATACATCGTGGTGGTGCCGAAGAAGATATCGGCGCCCTCCCTGCGAAATCCCGCGACTTCGTAGCCGACGGCGGCGGGGTTTTGCGCGACATAGGCGTCGAAAGCGGCGGCGTCCCGGTAGAGGCCGCGCAGTTCCGTCACCGGCTTGACGTAGCGCTCATTGGCATTGGGAACGGCGCCGCTGCGCCCATCGATGAAGACGCCTTCGGGTAACAACATTTTGGGGTCTCTCCGGGTTCGGTAGGCTGGCAAATCCGACCGTGCAGCCGGCGCGGCTTTTGCTGGAGGCGATGTTCCGCGAAATTAAGCACGTCGAACGGGCGCGGGCAATAGTTGATTGAATAAAGCAATTAACTAGGGTATGGTCTGCCGCGCCGCCGAGAGCGACCAGCAGGATCCATGGCCGATCAGACACTCGCACGTTATGTCAATGAACTCAGCATTCTGACGATGTTGCGCACCGAGGGTTCGGCTAGCCGAGCCCAGATCGCGCGGCGCCTATCGCTCACGCCCGGCACGATCACGCGCGTCGTTTCCGAACTCGCGCGCCGAGGACTGGTGCAGGAGATCCCGGGCCCGATCCAGGCGGCAGTGCGGGAGCCCGGACGTCCGGCTATCAGCCTCGCCCTCAATCCGACGGGCGCCTATTTCCTGGGTGTCGAGATGGGTGTCGGGGTCATGCGCTATGCGCTGCTCGATCTGGCGGCGTCGGTGGTCGCTTCCACCGAAGTTGTTGTCTCGCGCTCGATCACGCCCAAAAAGGCGGTGCGCGCGATCGCGGAGCAGGTGGCGCGCTACCAGGACGCCAGACGGTTCGCCGGTAAGATACAGGCCGCTGGCGTTACTGTTCCGGGCCTGGTGACGTCGGAAGGCTACATCGTTCACCTGCCGATTCTGGGCTGGAAAAACGTCAATCTGCTGGCGATGCTGCGGGACGCGACGCAACTCCCGTTCATTGTCGAGAACAATGCGAATGCCGCGGCTTTCGGCTCGGTCTATACGCAGCCAAACCTGCCAAGCCTCTGCACGATCTTCCTCAAGCTTGGCACGGGCTGCGGCGGGGCCGCCATCATCAATGGCCGGCTTTTACGAGGTGCCGCCGGCACCGCGACCGAGTTCGGCCATATGCGGATTACCGAACACGGGCATCGCTGTAGCTGCGGCCAGGTTGGCTGCCTGGAGAGCTGGGTCAACCTTGAAGCCATGGCCCGGATTTTTCGAGGCACAGCCGACCTGACCAGATCGGAACTGGCCGCCTTACCGAGCAGAATTGCCGCGGCGGCAGCCGTGGGGGATGGCGGCGCGGCGGCGGCCGTTGCCTCCCTGACGCATTACCTCAGCCTCGGCATCGTCACGCTCTCGAATATTTTCAATCCGACCACCTTCATGCTCGGCGGCGTCATGCGCCCGCTGCTCGAGTGTTGTCTCGAGGCCGTGAAGGTCCGTGTGGCCGAGGGAATCGTTCCTGGCATGAAAATGCCCGAGATACGGCTCTCCCATCTAGGCGTCATGGAATGCGCGGTCGGCGCGGCAACGATCGCGCATCACCACGCTTTCGATATTTCAACGGTCGAATTGCAAGAACACGAGTTGCGTGCGTGAACGACGGATGTCGCATGGGAGACAAATGATGGCGACGGATGAGCGTCTTCTCAAGGTTGGCGTATTGGGCTGCGGGCCTATCGCCCAGGCTGCGCATTTCGAGAGCGCGGTCAAAGCGAGGAACGCCGAGCTCTATGCGATCTGCGATGTGGCCGAGGACCTTCTCGAGCGCATGGCATGGACTTTCGCTCCGGCCAAAACCTTCCGCGACTACGACGAGATGCTGGCCGATCCGGCGCTTGATGCCGTTATCGTCGCGACCTCCGACGCCTTCCATGTGGCAGCCGCGACCGCCGCGCTCCAGGCGGGCAAGCATGTTCTGTGCGAGAAGCCGCTGGGGGTTGCGGTGGAGGAGGTGGAGGGTCTGCGGCGCGTGGTCGAGGAATCCGGTTGCATTCTCCAGGTCGGCCACATGAAAAGGTTCGATGCTGGGTTGCAGAGCGCGAAAACGTTTATCGACGAGGAAATGGGTGAGCTTCTCGCCTTCAAAGGCTGGTACTGCGACTCGACCCATCGTTACCACCTAACCGACGCCGTGCAGCCGCATATTGTGAAGTCCGCACTGGCGAAGCGCCCGGCGGGCAATCCGAAGGCTGATTTGCAGCGCTATTACATGCTGGCCCATGGCAGCCATCTTCTCGATACCGCCCGCTACCTTGGCGGTGAGATCGTCGAGGTTGAGGCGAGGTTGCGGGAGCGGTTCGGCGCCTATTGCTGGTTCGCTGATGTGGCATTCGCGAGCGGTGCCCTGGGTCATCTGGACCTGACGGTTGCCGTACGGATGGATTGGCACGAGGGCTTTCAGATCTACGGCGAGAATGGCAGCGTTCTCGGCAAGACCTACAATCCCTGGCTTTATAAGACGAGCGACGTCGATATTTTTCATGAGTCCAGTGGCACGACGACGCGCATTCTCGGTGCGGACGGACATTTCTACCGCCGCCAGCTTGAGGGCTTCGCGGATGCGTGTCTCGGCCGCGCGCCGATGACCGGCGCAGATATCGACGACGGCATTACATCCGTGCGAGGCATGATCGCCATCGCTCAATCCGCGCGGAGCGGCCGGGCGGTCAAGCTTGCCGAGGTTTCCGGCGCTCTGTGATGAAACTCGGGATCTTCGCTAAAGCGTTCGACGCGACGCGGCCAGATGTCGCTCTAACAGCCGCGCGCGCCGCCGGATACGAGGCGGTGCAGTATAACATGGCCTGTTCCGGCCTCGAGGCTTTGCCGATGGAGGTGCCGGAGGCTGTCGCGCAGGCCGTGCAAACTGCCTCGCGGGATAGCGGGATCGAGATCGTCGCTGTCTCGGCCACCTACAACATGGTCCACCCTGACCCAGGTGAGCGTGAGAAGGGCAGGAAGAGCTTTGCTGCCATCGGCGCCGCCGCGCATGCGATGGGAACCCGCCTTCTGACTGTCTGCACCGGCAGCCGTGACGCCGAGAACCAATGGCGCCACCACTCTGACAACGAGAAGCCAGAGTCTTGGCTGGAGATGTGCCGCGAATTCGCGCTTCTCCTTCCCCTGGCCGAGCAATATGATTTCGTGATCGGCATCGAGCCGGAACTCGCGAATGTCGTGAGTTCGGCCGCTCTTGCGCGAAAGCTGCTCGACGCGTTCCAGACCGATCGGCTCGGTGTCGTGCTGGATCCCGCCAATCTTTTCGACGTAGAGACTTCCGCGCGGCAGAAGGTGATTGTCGAGAGCGCGATCGATTTGCTCGGGGACTACATCGTCCTTGCCCATGCCAAGGACCGATTGGCGGATGGGCATTTCGCTGTGGCGGGTAAGGGTGTGATCGACTTCCCTCACTACATCACAGCGCTGCGGCGAGCGGGCTTCGATGGGGCGCTCGTAACGCATGGTCTTGCGGCTCAGGATGCCCCCGGAGTCTCGGCTTTCCTGAGCCGGGTGCTGGCGGAGTTCTAACGATGCGTGTCGGTCAGGAGCGCGGCAGCGTCTTGACCAGCTCCGCCATCTTACGGCCCCATATCTTGTGACCATCGGCGTCGAGATGGATGCCGTCGATATCGGAGAGCGCCACACTGTCGCCGAGCGCGATGAAATGCACGCCGAGAGCCTCTGCGGTTTTCGCGAATTGTGCTCTGAGCTGATGCGATGTTTCGGCACCCCCCGCAAAGGTATCGGCCAAGTCGCTGAGTTTGGCGAGTCGCGGCGGCGAGACCAGGATGATCTGAGGGTGGCGCCCCTCCTCATCGACCGCGAGTTGTTGCGCGATCTGCACCAGGCGCGCAGCGCCGCCGGCGATATCGGCGGCCGATAGCGAGAAGCGGCGCTTAAGGTCGTTGATCCCAAGCGCGATGATGATGACATCTAGTGGCGCGTGGCTCAGCAGGCAAGCCGGCCAATAAGCGACGCCGCTACGGTAGGGCTCGATCGGATCATCAAAGACGGTCGTGCGGCCGTTCAACGCTTCCTCGACAAGCTCCCAGTCATTGCCAAGGGACTCGTGCATGACGGTCGGCCAACGGGTTCCTTTCGGATAGCGGCGGCCGGTTCCGGGCTCAAAGCCCCAGGAATTCGAATCGCCGAATACCAAGATGCGAGGCATATCCAAGCTCCCGTCAATCGAAATGCTTTGGTCGGCACGATAAAGTCACTCAGACGCGAGATGGCAACCCGCGGTGCGGCGGCCCGCGAGGTATTCGGCGATGACGACACGAAGACGTTCCTGGCCGAAACTCGGGAAATGGCCGCCATGCACAACTGAAACCGGCAGCCGTAGCAAACGTTCCAGAGACGCCACATAATCATCGAGCTGCGAGTGGTAGGCGTCGTCGATGAGCGGTCCGTCATAGATGATATCGCCGGAAAGCAATGTGCCAGTCGTGGCTTCCCACAATGCAATGCCGCCGGGCGAGTGGCCGGGCGTGTGGATAACCTCAAAGCTGCGGTCTCCAAGATCGACAATGTCGCCATCGATCAGCAGGCGCCCGGCGGGCGCCGGCGGAATGCGATAGGCGGCGGCGCTCCATCCCGGTGGCACACCTTCAAACATTTCATCGCTCACATAGGGGTCAGCCAGCGTGAGGTCGTTGCGTGGATCGGCGAGGATCGCGGCCTCGGCGCAATGCACGCAGCGGTCGGCGAATTCGTGGTGGCTCCCGATATGGTCGTAATGCGTGTGGCTCGCGACGCACAGGATTGGGCGACCCGTCAGCAACGGCACGGACCGCCGCAGCGGCACCGCGCCGAGCCCCGTATCGAAGAGCAGATCGCGATCGCGGCCGCGCACGAGCCACATATTGCAGCGGTAGAAGGGC
This sequence comes from Acidisoma sp. L85, assembly GCF_009765865.1. Classification (GTDB taxonomy): domain Bacteria; phylum Pseudomonadota; class Alphaproteobacteria; order Acetobacterales; family Acetobacteraceae; genus Acidisoma. The sequence continues at coordinate 154,733 of NZ_LMUQ01000039.1, read as the reverse complement.
TTGATCCAAGGCTCATGGATCAGCGTGATGCCGTCAGCCATCGACTGGGTTTCGTACCAGCGGTCCGCGGCAATCGTCGGGAGTTGCGGCATGACTAGTCAGGCCTCCACGGGAATAAGGTCGACGCGCCGGCATCCGAGTTGTAGTGATTGTCCAGGCGCGACGGTAGTGTCAGGCGCGAGGCGAAGAACGAATTCCTGTCCGCGCTCGTGGCGCGCCAGCGCGCGAAGATGGGCGCCCTGGAACACAACATCTGTCACGCTCACTTCGCCCAGAGTCATTTCACTGCCGCCGGCGGCGCCGATATTTTCGGGGCGCAGAATCAGGGTGAGCTGCGCACCCGCGGCAAAGACACGGCCCTCGGGCTGCGCTACGATGAGCGTGCCGAGGATCGTTTCGACCGTCATGGTGACGGAACTGGCGGCGCGCACCTGGCCCTCAATTTGCGTGCTCTCGCCCATGAATCGTGCGGTGAAGCGAGTGGCCGGCCGGGAGTAGACGCGCGCCGGCGTTCCCATATCCTCGATGCGGCCTTTGTTCATGACGACAACGAGCGAGGCCAGCGCCATTGCCTCTTCCTGGTCATGGGTGACGTGGACGAAGCTGCGGCCGGTGCGACGCTGGAGGCCGAGCAATTCGTCCTGCATCTGGCGCCGCAGGTTGAGATCGAGCGCGCCGAGCGGCTCGTCGAGCAGTAGGATCTCCGGTTCGACGACAAGGGCCCGTGCCAGCGCCACACGCTGACGCTGGCCGCCGGACAATTCATGGATGCCGCGATGGCCGTAGCCGGCGAGACCCACCATATCGAGCGCGGATTCCGCGCGCGCTCGGCGCGGGGCTCGCGCAATGCCGCGCACGCTGAGCCCATAGGCAACGTTCCGCAGTACAGACATATGCGGAAATAGCGCGTAGTCCTGGAACACCGTCGTCGTCGGTCTTTGCGCCGCGCCGAGTGCGGTGACGTCCCGTCCTGCAATCACGATTCTACCCGCGCTTGGCACAGTGAAGCCGCCAATCGCCGAGAGCAGCGTGGTCTTGCCTGAGCCCGAGGGGCCGAGCAGCACAACATAGGAGGCCGCTGGCACTGCAAGCGTGACATCTGCCAAAGCAACAACGTCATCATAGACCTTGCCGACACCCTCGACCGACAGATGGATGGGTGCGGTCATGCGCGGCGCTTTCCGAAAAGCAGAGCCTCGACGGTTGCCACAAGCAGAATGGAACCGGCGAAAATGATGGAGCCGACCGCGTTGGTCTGCGGGTTGAGGCCGCCGCGCAGCATGGTCCAGATCACCACAGGCAAGGTTACATCGAAGCGTGTGACCAGGAAGGAGATGAGGAATTCGTCCCAGGACAGCGTGAAACACAGGCAGAAAGCCGCGATCAGCGCCGGGGCGATAAGCGGCACCACGATGGTGAGCAGAATGCGGGCGGTGGAGGCGCCGAGATCCCGGGCCGCCCATTCCATACGGCGCTGATGTTCCCCGAGCTGTGCAAGAACGATCGCGAAGGCGAGCGGCATATTGATGACGACATGGCCGACGACGACCATCTCGAGTGATGGCGAAAGACCGAAGGCGGAGAGGGTGACCAGCAGGCCCATGCCGATGAGCAAATAAGAAACGGCGAGCGGCAGAACGAGGAAAGCCTGCAAGGCACGACGGCCGGGAAAGATATAGCGGGCGATGCCATAAGCGGCGAGGAAGCCGAGAAGAACGGAGAGCGCGGAAGAGACCGCGCCGACGATCAGCGAATTGCCGAGGCCGGCCATCAGCCGATCATTGCCCAAAGCGCGGCCATACCAGACGAGAGTCGGGCCGTGGAAGGGCGGCACGGGCAAGCGGCCATCCTGGAAGGAAAACAGCACCAGCACGCCAACCGGTAGAAAAATGAAGGCGTAGCAGGCGAGCATATAGAGCGTGGCGAGGGCGGTGCCGAAATAGCGGGAGAAGAAGCGAATCATAACCGTGCCATCCGCAACCAGCGCTGCATCGCGAGATAGACGATGGCGACGACGATCGTCATCAGCAGCGACATGGTGGAGGCCATCGGCAAGTCGAGCTGACGCTGGATCTGCATCATGATGACCTGCGGCAGCAGCAACTCGCGAAATCCGCCAAGGATTTGCGGAGTCACATAGTCGCCAATGCAGAGCACAACGGTGAGGAAAGCACCGACCATGACGCCCGGAATGCTGAGCGGCAAAGTAATGGTAAGGAAACTGCGCCAGGCTCCGGCGCCGAGGTCCCGCGCCGCTAGGACGTAGCGCGGATTGATCTGCACCAGATTGGCATAGATCGTCAGTGTATTGAGCATGATGAAGAAATGCACGAAGCCCAGAATTGTCGCGCCCGGACTATAGGCCAGCATCAGCGGATGATGTGTGACGCCCAAGGCATGCAGCGTCCAGTTGATGACGCCCGATGGCGATAGCGCGAGCAGCCACGCGTAGGATCGCACGACGTAGGAGGTCCAGAACGGCAGGATGGCAACAGCAAGGGCGAGGCGCTGCCAGGATCGCGGAACTTTGGTCGCGATCGCGAAAGCGAAAGGATAGGCCAGCAATAGGCTGAGGACGACGACGATGGCGGTGGTGACGACCGAATTCCACAGCGCCTCGACATAGGCGCTCTCCGCGAAGAACGCCCGGTAATTGCCCAGGCCGATGGCGCCGCGCCCGCCGGTCGGAGAGAGCGGCGTGAAGCTGAAATAGGCCATCAGAACCAGTGGCGCGGCGAAAAATATGAGGATCCATATGAGAGCGGGCAATGTGAAGGCGGCGCCCGCCAGCCTGTCGCGCCGCGCCGCCCGCGCTTCATTCGCGGACCTCTCAACCGCAACCACAGGCGCTAATGTCCGCGCCATCTGTCGGCAAACCGCCTATTTGCTCTGCAGCACCTCCGCCCACATCGCCTGCAGTTTCTTGTCGAAGTCCGGAGTCATTTGCAGATAGGGGAAGGTCGTCTTGATATAGGTCGGCTGGTCCGACCAGCGGAGGATGGTTTTCTGATCATCCGTCAGCACCGCTTTGCTATTGGCGGGCATTCCCCAGTAACAACTCGAGGTCGCGAGTTTTCCCTGACCCTCGGGGCTGAGAATATACTGGATGAATTTCGTCGCGAGATCCTTCTTCTGAGAAGTTGCGAAAACGCTGAGGCCCTGCTGCCAGCGGACACCACCTTGTTTCGGGATCGTGTAGTTGAGGTTCGGATTGTCATGCGCGAGCCCGGCGGTCACCCATTCGCCACCACCGAAGAGAACGTCGACCGCGCCGGTGGCCAAGGCTTGCTGCACTGTCGTTACGTCTCCGACCATGGCGGCGTTCTGTTTCAGCGCGATGAGCTTAGCCTTGATCGCGGGGAGGTCGGCGTCGGTAAGCTTTTCCGGGTTCATCCCCAGGGCGATGGCGGTGTATTCAATTTCCGGAACGTAATAGTCATAGACCGCGACCCGTCCCTTATATTTGGGATCCCAGGGGGAGTTGATGTCGGCAGCGGCGGCCGCATCGAAGGTCGTCTTGTTGTAGGCGATCGTGTTGTAGCCGAATTTTTCCGGCACGGAATAGAGGACGCCATTGACGGAGGTCAGCTTCGGACTGGCGATTGCCGTAGGAATATCTCCGAAGGGAAAGTCCTTCGCGTCGAGAGGCGCGAGCAGGCCGAGGCCCGCGAGGCGGCCGGTATCGGTTTCGTCGGCGACCAGAACATCCCAATCGCCGGGCTTGGATTGACCCAGCACCGCCAGGGCGGCCGCAGTCGAATCGATGTCCTTGAAATTGACCTTGACGTCATTGGCCTTCTCGAAGGGACCGAGCAGCGCGGGATCTTCATGGTCGCACCAGGTCAGCACATCGAGGGTATTCCGCGCAAAAGCGGGGGTGCTGACGACCATCCAAGCCACGCCCGCTATTAGCGCCAGGAGAGCCCCGCGTGCGGCTTTCGTATCTGTTCGGCACGGACTGGTCATCACACTCTCCACCCAACTTCGATTTACGAGAAACGCAGAATAGGTTCCGGGATCAGCTTGCGCCATAAAATCCGATTTTGGCTACTAGGTCGGTATCAGGCAAATTGGTGCCGCCTCCCGATTGGGTTGCAGCCCCGGCCGAGCGCACCTCCCGCACGGGCAATGCGCGCCATACCTGATCAGAAGGCGGTAGTCGGAATCGGACAAGACACCTAACGTATTTACCATGAACTTCAGCGACGGCAGCAACGGTGTGCCCGTACCCCAGCGCTATCTGGCGGTGCTGACCATCGGGCTCGCCGTCACGCTTGCGGTGATGGATGGCGCGATCGCGAATGTTGCACTGCCGTCGATTGCCCATGATCTCCATGCCTCGCCCTCGAAATCCATTTGGGTCATCAATGCCTATCAGCTGGTGGCGACCATTTTCCTGCTGCCGCTGGCGTCCCTCGGCGAGATTATCGGCTACCGGCGAGTTTATCTTGGCGGATTGGTCGTGTTCACGCTCGCCTCGCTGGCTTGCGCGCTGTCGGGATCGCTGCTGACATTGACGCTTGCGCGCGTGCTGCAGGGGCTGGGTGCCGCGGGCATCATGAGCGTCAATGCCGCACTCACGCGATTCGTCTATCCCAGCAAGCTGCTCGGGCGTGGAATGGGCATCAATGCGCTCATCGCGGCGACCTCGGCCGCCATTGCGCCCACCATTGCCTCGGCGCTGCTTTCGGTCGGCCCATGGCCATGGCTTTTCGCGGTCAATGTGCCTGTGGGCTTGATCGCCTTCGTCGCGGCATTGCGTTCTCTGCCGATGACGCCGCTCGCCTCGCATAAATTCGACACTGCCTCGGCCGCATTGCACGGGGTGATGATGGCGTCCTTCATCTTTACACTCGAGGGCCTGGCGCATGGGCAGAAGGCGCTATTCATCGTCCTGGAGTTTGCGCTGGCCCTGGTCTCCGGCGCATTGCTGGTCCAGCGGCAATTGACGCGAACCGCGCCGCTGCTGCCGATTGATCTGCTGCGCATTCCGCTGTTCCGGCTCTCGGCGATAACCTCGACCTGCTCTTTCATGGCGCAGATGCTGGCCTTCACGGCGCTGCCTTTCTACATCGAGGGATCACTCGGCCGCACTGCGGTGCAGACCGGCCTGCTGATGACGCCTTGGCCGATGGCGACAGTGATCGCGGCACCAATTTCGGGGCGGCTCGCGGATCGCTATTCGGCCGGCGTTTTGGGCGGCATCGGACTCTCCATTTTCGCTTGCGGTCTTGCAACCTTGGCGATGCTCCCGGCTCATGCGCATCCGGTGGATATCATGTGGCGGATGGCGGTCTGCGGTATCGGATTCGGACTCTTCCAGTCACCGAATAACCGCGCCATGATCTCAGCCGCGCCGCCTCGACGCACCGGCGGCGCGAGCGGCGCTTTGGGCACGTCGCGGTTGTTGGGCCAGACGATCGGCGCGACCTTGGTGGCGCTGATGTTCAACGTCTTCACGTCCAACGGGACTGTGGTCTGCCTCATCCTCGCGGCGAGTGTTGCGGCGATCGCGGCTGGGGTATCGTCGCTGAGATTGCTGCTGCCTCCCTCGGCGCGGAAGTGGGGCTGAGAGCCCAACAGCTAAGAACGCGAGCGCTCGCGCGACACAGGAGTTTTCGACGTGAAGACATACAGAACTGCTTTGATCCCCGGCGATGGCGTCGGGCCGGAAGTGGTTGAAGCCGCCTGGGACGTTGCGTCACAAGCAGCCGGGCGTTTTGGCTTCGCGCTGGACGGCGTCCGCTTCCCCTGGTCGTGCGACTATTACCTGGAGCATGGCGTGATGATGCCGGCCGACGGTATCGAACAGCTCCGGCCCTTCCAGGCGATTTTCCTCGGTGCGGTTGGTTGGCCGGCCCGCGTGCCGGATTCCGTTTCGCTTCATGGGTTGTTGCTGCCCATCCGGAAAGCCTTCGACCTATACGCCAATGTTCGGCCGCATCGCCTTCTGCCGGGTACCGTCGGGCCGCTTCGCGCGGAAGGTTTCGACATTCTGTGTATTCGAGAGAATACCGAGGGAGAGTACAGCGGCGCGGGCGGCCGCGTGCATCAAGGCACGGCGGATGAGGTGGCCGTCGAAACCTCGATCTTCACGCGGCGCGGCATCGAGAGGATTCTCCGCTACGGCTTCGAGCAGGCGCGGTTGCGTCGCCATCGGCTGGCATCGGTGACGAAATCGAATGCGCAGAAACACTCGATGGTTTTCTGGGACGAGGTGACGGAGGCGGTCGCGCGGGACTATCCGGATGTCGAGGTCACGCGGTATCATATCGATGCGATGGCGGCGCGTTTCGTGACCCATCCGCATTCGCTGGATGTCGTGGTGGCGTCGAATCTTTTTGGGGATATTCTCACCGATCTCGGCGCTGCCATCCAGGGTGGTCTCGGCTTCGCGGCTTCGGCAAATCTCAACCCGACCGGTAGCGGTCCGTCGATGTTCGAGCCTGTGCATGGTTCGGCGCCCGATATCGCGGGGCAGGGCAAGGCCAATCCGATCGCGACGATCTGGTCCGCCGCGATGATGCTCGAGTATCTCGGCGAGAAGGAATGCGCCGCCGCAATCTTCGCGGCGATGGAGCGCGTCACGGCGGCTGGCGCGACTCGCACACCCGATCAAGGCGGCAATGCGACCACGGCCGATGTCGCCGCCGCTGTCTCGGAGCAGATCAAGCGCGGGCCGGCGTAGTCGCTGGCTTCAGTTCACGCTGCGCGCGATTTCGGCCTCTGTCGCGCCGACGATATCGTTGACGACGGCGGAGGTGGTGGTTTCGCGCGTGCTGTGCTCCGCCACGACCTGGCCGAGACGCATGACGATGATGCGGTCGGTGATCGCCATGACATGCGCGAGCGTGTGCGAGATGAGAATGACCGCGACGCCCTCATCACGCACATGGCGGATCAGGCGCAGCAATTCCTCGACCTCGTGCACGCCGAGATGGTTGGTCGGCTCGTCGAGAATGAGCAGCTTGCGCGCCCAGGACATCGAGCGGGCGATAGTGATCGCCTGGCGCTGACCGCCGGACAGATTGCCGACAGTGGTTTCCAGATGCGGCAGGCGGATGCCGGTTTTGGCGGTGTCTTCCCGCGCCACCTTGGTCATCGCGCTATTGTCGAGGAAGCCCATGCGGCCGAGCAGCCCCGGCTTCACCAGCTCGCGTCCGAGAAAAATATTGGCGGTGATGGAGAGCGTCGAAGCCAGGCCGACATCCTGGTAGACGGTTTCGATTCCTGCGCTGAGTGCCTGTTGCGGCGCGGACCAGTGGCGCGGTTTGCCCTCCAGAATGACCTCGCCGCTGGTTTGCGGGAACATGCCGGAGATGATCTTGATGATCGTCGATTTGCCCGCGCCATTGTCGCCGACCAGGCCGAGCACCTCGCCCGCGCGCACATCGAAGGTCACGTCCTGCAATGCGGTGACGGAGCCGAAGCTGCGCGTGACATTGCGCAGCGATAGCAGGGTCTCGCCCGCGGGCTTGCGATCGGTGTTGGTGGCGGCGGTGAGGTTCATGCGCGTCAGTCCCTCGCCCGGCCACGTTCCTGCACCATCACGGCGATGGCGATAATCACGCCGATGATGACGGTCTGCCAGTAAGGCTGGATGCCGGCGACGATGAGGCCGTTGACGATCGTGCCGATGATGAGCGCGCCGAGCAACGTGCCGATGATGGTGCCGGTACCGCCAAAAAGACTCGCGCCGCCGATGACAACGGCGGCGATGGCGTTGAGTTCGTCATTGGCGCCTTCGAGCGGCGATCCGGTGCCGAGGCGCATGAAGACGAGAACGCCGGCGACTGCCGAAAGCAACCCGGCGATGACGTAGATCTTGGTGAGATGCCGCGCCACGGGAATGCCGGCGCCGCGCGCCGCGCGCGCATTGGAGCCGATCGCGAAAGTCCATCGGCCGAAGCGCGCGCGATGCAGAAACAGCCCGACGCCGATGCCGAGGATCGCGGTGACAACGATCGGCAACGTCAGGACGCCGAGGAAGACGTGATTGCCCCAGGTCGCGATCTGCGGCGCGAGGCCCGAGATATCGACGCCATTGGTCAGCACGAAGGTCAGGCCCGTCGCGATGCCGAGCATGGCAAGCGTCGCGATAAACGGCGTGACGCGTGCGCGGGTAATCATCAGCGCATTACACAATCCGGTGACAAAACCGACCGCCAGCGCCGCCAATGTGCCGACCAGCAGGCTCGGCAAAGCCCCAAACCCGGCCTGTCCGAGCGCGACAAGCACGATCGAGCCGATGATGCCGGAGAGGCCGAGCGTGGCGCCGACCGATATGTCGATGCCGCCGGTGATGATGACCAGCGTTTCGGCGAAGGCGAGCAGAATCGTCTCGGTCGAATCCTGCAGGATGCTGCTGATATTGTCAGTTCCGAGAAAACCCGGATTGAGCACGTCGAAGATGCCGACGATGACCGCAAGGGCCACCACCAGCAGCAATTGTTGCTTGATGAGAGGGCGGCGGGACAGCCAGGAGTCATTGGCCGGCACGGTCGTCGCAGGTGTCGCCATTCCGCCGCCCTCGTCTAGTCGCTTACTGGCCGCGGTAGAAATACTGTGACTGCTGATCCATCGTCTCGCGCTTGATCAGGATGTCCGGCAGGATGTTGTTCTTCTGCGCGGGCTTGATGCCTTTGGTCGCGTCGTAGGCCATCTTCACCGCCATCTGCCCTTCGAGCACTGGCTGCTGGGCGATCAAACCGATGAGGTCTCCGGCCTTCAGCGCGGCAACCTCGCCGGGTTCGGCGTCATAGGCGACGACTTTGACCTGGCCAAGTTTGCCCGCATTACGCAGACCCTGGATCACGCCGATGGCCGTCTCGTCGTCGATGCAAAAGACGCCGCCGAGATGCGGATAGCGCAGCAACAGGTCACGGACCACCTGAGCCGCGTGGCTCGGCTGATCGCTGCTGAACTGCTGGCCGAGATATTTGAGGCCCGGATAGCTGGGCAGCTTGCCCTCGAAGCCTTGTTTGCGCAGCAGGTCGGTGCTGGTGCCGGGCAGGCCGTTCATCAGATAGACTTCGCCCTTGCCGCCGAGCGCCTCGTTGAGCAGATCGGCCGCAAGCGCGCCGCCGCCGATATTGTCGCCGGTCACGGCGCCCACGATATTAGTAGTGTCGGCAACGCTGGTATCGGCGGTCACGACGGGAATCTTGAGGCTGACGGCGCGGTTAACGGAGGGCATGAGCGCATTGCCATCGGTCGGCACGAGAACGAAGCCGCTCGGTTTCTGGTTCAGCACCGCATTGACGAAGGGAAGCTGCGCGGTGGGGGAATAGACGCCCATCGCGCCCTGCCACACCAGCTTCACGCCAAGCTGCTTCGCTTCTTCCTGCGCGCCGTATTGCATCGAGACGAAGAACGGGTCGGAGGCGATGCTAGGGACAAAGCCGATCGTCGCCTGCTGCGCTTTGGCTTGCGGGCTGGCGATCAAGGCGGCACCGGCGACCAGTGCCAAACAACAACCGCCGAGAAGCGCCGATCGGATGCCACGAACCTGGAATTTCATCATCGACGTTCCCTATTTTTGCTGTGCGCCACGGAGGCGGACGCTTGGATTTCCTCGCGCCATTCAACTGGCTATCGAATGCCTGTCAAGCGGCGGCCCTGAGATGTTCCCTGAGCTTTACAGAAGTCGATTAGCGGCGCGCGTCGCTTCCGGGAAACCCGGAGGCCGTATATCCGATGCTGCGCTGCAACATGGCGAGCAAGGCGTTTACTGTTACGGGGTGCGGCTGGTTGCGCGATAGGCTCTCGGCGGCTGCAATCGGAAAGTCCGGGAACCTTCCCGGACTTTCCGAGCCTTCGCGAGGACGCGGTTAGAAAGCGTCTCTTTGGCGGCCGCCGATTGCCGCGGCGACGCAGGCGATGAAGGCGCCGATCAGCATCGAGAAGAAGGTGAAGAACGAGAGCGCGGACGCAGCTTTGCGCGCGGCGTTCGCGGCCTGTTTAGCCTTCTGAACGGCAGCCTGCTCCGTCGAAATCACGGCATCGACGCGCTTCTGAGCGTCGGCTTGCGAGACGCCGGTCCGCGCGGCAACGAGCTGCGCGAGGTAAGTGCGGTCGGCTGGAGCGATATCGCCGTCGAGACCGGTGGCGAGGATACGCCCAGCCTCGGCGCGAGAGTCGCCGGCTGATGCCGCCGCCGAGGCTTGGCCCGGCCGGAACAGCGTGTCGGTCAGATAGCTCGTCTGGCTGGCGGCTGCGGTCGCGCCGGAGGCGACCGTCGCGACGGCGTGGGTGCCGGTTCCAATGATGGACGAGGCGCCGCTTGCCAGAAAGCCGATCGCGAGAACCGAGGCGACTGCCCAGGTAACGAAGCCGTTCGCCGTGTCACGGAAGAACACCTCGTCGGTGTGCATCTGGACATGCTTGGTCCGCAGCCGGCCGGTGATGTAGCCACCTAGCCCGAAGGCGATCCAATTCACGAGAATGAGCCAGATCGCGGCAAGAACCGTGAAGGTGGTGGGTGAGGGGTTGGAGCCCGACCAGGGTGAGACCGAGGCGAGCCCGATGCCGGAGCCGAGCGCCACCAGAAGAATGGTGACGGCCGCCGCGACGAAAGCGCCGGCAATGATGGCGGGCCAGGCGACGGCGGTCACCTGGGATTCCCGGGCCGATACTTCGCCGACCGGCGAGACTATGGGCGCGTAGCCGCCCGATGTGATGGCCATGTCCGCTCTCCTCAGTGCCAGAAGATCGCGAGCAGGATGATGATGGGCAGCGGAATGCCCAGGAGCCAGAGTAGAATGCCACGTCCCATGAGAGCCACCTTCGTTTGGGTCTTCCGGGCGTCGAACCTGGACCAAGCGCCTGCGTCGGCACTCAATCCCGGTTCCAAGCCTGGGTTTCCGAAGGTTAGGCGGATCGCGCTATCTGCAAGCTCAGGTTGCGCAGGAAAGACCGTCGCGCGACCTGTCCGCCACGCTCCCACGCTGCGGCGCCGGTCGCGCGGTCACGGCAAGGTGAAGGTGGCGGCGCGGCGTTTGCGTTAGGCGGCCAGTTTCGCTGCGACCTCGGCGACATGCTTGCCCTGGAAGCGGGCGCCCGCCAATTCGTTCTCGCTCGGCTGGCGCGAGCCATCGGTGCCCGCGATGGTGCTGGCGCCATACGGGCTGCCGCCGGTGATTTCGTCGAGCTTCATCTGGCCCGCGAAGCTATAGGGCAGGCCGACAACGACCATGCCGAAATGCAGTAGATTGGTGATCAGGGAGAACAGCGTCGTCTCCTGCCCGCCATGCTGCGTTCCGGTCGAGGTGAAAGCGGCGCCTACCTTGCCGTTCAACGCGCCGCGCATCCAAAGGCCGCCGGCCTGATCGAGGAAGGAGGCCATTTGGCTGGTGATGCGCCCGAAGCGCGTGGCCGAGCCGATGATGATGGCATCGTAATCCGCAAGCTCTTCGATATTGGCGACCTGAGCTGCCTGGTTGAGCTTGAAATGGTTGGCTGTGGCAGCTGCCTCCGGCACGGTCTCGGGCACCCGACGGATCGCAACTTCGGCCCCGGCCTCCCGCGCGCCTTCGGCGACGGCTTCTGCCATGCGCTCGATATGGCCGTAGGTCGAGTAGTAGAGGACGAGAACTTTCGCCATGGCGAACTCCTAACGTTACCGCGCCGAAGGTTGGCGCGGGGCCGCAAGATGGACGCCGGGCGACCGGGCGAAAACCCCGATAAAGTCGAAGGACACGATCATCCCGCTTAACAGTGTGCGGCGCCGAAAGGTCAGGCAACCGCGCTTTCGAAGCGGGGCACGTCCGCCAGCAACAGTTTGGTTTCGGCGGCCTGAGGGTGATCGAGAACCTGATCGATCTCGCCTGCCTCGATGATCCTGCCGCTCTGCATAACGACTGCGCTCTGAGCGATGCTGCGGACGAGGGCGAGGTTATGCGTAATGAAGAGCATCGACAGGCCATGATCCCGCTGCAGGTCGCTGAGCAGCGCGATGATCACCGCCTGGACCGAGACATCGAGCGCCGAGGTCACCTCATCGCAGATCAGCAGTTCCGGCTTGACCACGAGCGCACGGGCAATCGCCGCGCGCTGCAACTGGCCGCCGGAAAGCTCATGCGGCCGCCGGCTGGCGGCGCTGGCGGGAAGCGCCACCTGTTCGAGCGCTTCGGAAATGCGCCGCCGCAACTCGGTCCGGCCGGGCGATTCGAAGGTCTGGAGGGCGATGGCGATGGACTGGCCGATGCTGCGGCGCGGGTTGAGCGAGGCATAGGGGTTCTGGAAGACGTATTGGATGCGGCGGCGCAGTTCGGCGTTGCGGTGCCGTGAACCGGCTGGGAGCGGGGCGCCGCGGAAGAACATTCCGCCATGAACCTCGGCATGCAGCCCGCCGATGGTGCGGGCAAGCGTGGTCTTACCCGAGCCGGATTCTCCGACCAGCGCGACACAACCACGCTCCGGCACGTCGAAGGAGATGCCGTGCAGGATCTCCGTGGCGCCATAATGCGCGACGAGACTTGCAAGCCGCAGTACCGGCGCGGGTTGCGACGCCGCGGCGGTGGGGGCGAGCAGTGTGGCTTCCGCGCCGCCGATGCTTTCGCCCGGACGAATGCAGCGCACCGCATGGCCTTCTATCTGGTCGCGCAATGCCGGCATCTCAGCGCGGCAGGCCGGGATGACCAGCGGGCAACGCGGCGCGTAGGAACAACCGGGTGGGCGGCGCCCTGGCTCCGGCGCTTGGCCCGGGATCCCCTCGATCCGGCTGCGCTTGTCGATATCCGGCACCGCTTTGATGAGCGCGGTGGTGTAGGGGTGCAGCGGGCGGCGAAGCACCTGGTCGGTCGGGCCGATCTCGACGATGCGGCCTGCATACATGACAGCGACACGCTGAGCGAGGGAGGCGACGACCGCGAGGTCGTGGCTGACATAGACGGCGGCGATGTCATGCTCGCGGCAGAGCTGGCGCACGGTCTGCAACACATGGGCTTGCGTCGTGACGTCAAGTCCGGTGGTCGGTTCGTCCATGACGACGACGCGCGGATGCCCGGCGAAGGCCATCGCGATCGCCACACGCTGCTGCTGGCCGCCTGAGAGTTGATGCGGATAGGCGCGTAGCAGACCCCGCTTGCCGGGCAGTTTTACCTCCTCCAGCAGCGCGATGAGCGTGTCGTCATCGACCTTGCCAGGATCGTCGAAATTCTCCGCGAGCTGCGTGCGAATGCGCAGCGCGGGGTTCAGCGCGGTGCCGGAATCCTGTGGCACGTAACGGATCAGCGATTTGCGGATCGCGGGCAGGTCATGCGCCGGAATGGTGAGCAGGTCGCGGCCGTCGATCATCACGCGGCCCTGGCTGATGACGAGCCCGCGCCGGTGATGCGCGAGCAGACCAAGGCCGAGCGTGGTCTTGCCCGAACCGGATTCGCCGACAAGGCCAAGGATCTCGCCGGGCTTCAGCGTGAAGGAGGCGTCGCTCACCACCGGCAGGCCGACGCCCGCCATCGCGACTTCGAGGCCGGTGACCGCCAGCGCCTCGCGATTGTCGGCCGCCGCGCTCATCGCAGCACGCCCGCCACCGCGATTTCCCGTTCGGCGGCGCCTGGCATGTCCTCGATTGGCGGGCTTGCGAGATCGACTCTGCGGGCGCCTCCGAGCATGGCGCGGGCGAGGGCGTCAGTCAGCAGGTTCATGCCAATGGTGAGAAGCGCGATCAGAAGAATGGGTATGAGCACCGGCCAGGGGCTTGCCATCAGTCCGATGCGGTTCTCGTTGATCATCGTGCCCCAGTCGGGGGTTGGCGGCTGGACGCCGAAACCGAGGAAGCTGAGGCCCGCGATGAGGGTGACCGAATAGGCGAGGCGAAGGCCGAACTCGACCATGAGCGGCGAGGTCACGTTGGGCAGGATCTCGCGCAGGATGATCTTCCAGGCCGCGACGCCGAGCGATTCCGCGTGACGCACGAAATCCTCGCCCGCGACCCGCAGCGTGGCGGCGCGGAAGACGCGGGCGACCTGAGGCGCATGGATGGCGCCGACCAATACGGTCAGCAGCCAAAGCCTGGGGCCGAGCAGGCTGATGAAGAGCAGCGCCAGGATGATCTGCGGGAAGGCCATCAATACGTCGGCGGCGCGCATGATCGCCTCGTCCGTGACGCCCTTCGCATAGCCGGCCCAGATGCCAAAGAGCGCGCCGGTGCCGACGCCCAGTATCGTGGCGCCCGTCGACATGATCAGGATGCGCCAGCCGCCCTTCAGCACGCGCGACAGCGTGTCGTGCCCCATCATGTCCGTGCCGAGGGGATATTTCCCCGTCGGATGCGCGAAAGAGAAACTGACGAAGGCGGTCGGCGAATGCGGCGCGACAAAGGGGCCGATCAGCGCAATGGCGACCACGATCAGCACCAGCGCGAGCCCGACCGCGCCGGAGCCGAGCGACAGGATTCGCCCGAGAACCCGCGTCACGAGGTTTGCCAGGCGCGGGCGCGCAGCTTTGGCGTCACCAGAATGGTGATGAGGTCGGCGAGGATGTTGAGGCCGACGTAGAAGGCGGCCAGCAGGATGACCTCGAACTGGATCACCGGAACATCGCGCGCGAAGATCGCGTAGATGAGGCTCTGGCCGATGCCGGGATAGGCGAAGACATATTCCACCAGCACGACGCCGCCAGCCAGATAGGCGAAGGTGAGCGCGATGACCTGCACGGTCGGCGCGATGGCATTGGGTAATGCGTGGACGAAGATGATGCGGCCGCGGCTGACGCCCTTAAGGCGTGCCATCTCCACGTAATCGCTTTGCAGGATCTCGATCATCGAACTGCGGATCATGCGGAACAGGTAAGGGAAGATCACCAATATAAGCGTGAGAACCGGCAGCACGAGGATCTGCGGCCGCGCCAAAACACTGGCGCCGGGTGCGACCATGGAGACAGGCGGCAACCAGTGAAAGACGGAGGTCGCGAAGACGATCACGGTGAAGAAGCCGACGACAAACTCGGGTGTCGCCGCGAGTCCCAAAGCGGTCACCGAGACGACATTGTCGAAGAACCCGGAGCGCCTGCTCGCCGCGAAGATGCCCGCGAGCAGAGAGATCGGCACACCCACGAGACCCGCGAGCACGAGAAGGGTCAGCGAATTCTCGACGCGCGGCATGACCTGGCCGAGCACGGAGCGGCCGTTGACCAGCGAATTGCCGGGCTGGCCGGTCAGGATGCCGCCCAGCCAAAGCCCGTATTGCGTCGTCAGCGGCCGGTCGAGATGGAGTCTGGCCACTGCGGCGGCCAGTGCGTCGGGCGTCGCATCGCGGCCGAGCAGAGCGCGGGCCGCGTTGCCCGGCAGGATCTCGGTGGCGGCGAAAATCACCACCGAGACGAGAAACAGCGTGAGCAGCCCAAAAAGGAGCCGCCGGATGATGAGCCGCTTCACCGGCGGCTCGCCGGATCAGCCAAGCCAGGCATCCGCGAAGCCGAAATTGCCCAGCGCATAGCCGGTGTTGCTCGGCTGGAAGCCCTGCACGTTCGAGGTCATGAGATCGATATTCTTGTTGAAGCAGGGGATGATGAGCGCCCCTTCCTCGAAATCGATCTTCTGCATCTCGTGGATGATGTCGCAGCGCTTGCCGTGATCCAAGGTCGCCTGCGCGTCATTGTACAGTTTCAGATAGCGGTCGTAGGAGGGCGCCTTCTGCCAATGCGTCTCGTTGAAGGGCGAGGTGGTGAGCAGCTCCATCGCGACCTGGGCGAGATAGGGCTTGTAGTTCCACCAATCCTGCGAAAACGGCCAGTTGAGATATTGCGATCCGTAGATCACATCGGTCGTCACCTTGCGGAGATTGATAGTGACGCCGGCATCCTGCGCCTGCTGGGCAATGACCTCCGCGAAGCGCACCGAGGAACTGGCGATATCCGAGGTGACCAGCTCGACGGTCAGCTTCTCCTGCCCCGCCTGTTTGAGCAGCGACTTCGCCTGATCGACATCGCGGTCCCGCTTCCAGGCCGAAGCGTCGTAGCAGCTATCCCAGGGCGAGAAGATATCATTTCCGACCGCGCCGTAGCCGTTCAGCGCGACATCGACGAGTTGCTGGCGATCGACGAGCAGGCGCAGGGCCTTGCGCACCTTCGGATCATTGAAGGGCGGGCTGTCGACGCGCATGGTGAAGGGCACCCATTGTCCCGGGTCCGAGACCAGAGCCTTGATCGGGCCACCCGAGCCGATCTGCTGCATGAGTGAAATCGGCGCCTGGCAGAATACATCGATGACGCCACCTTGCAGCGCCGCGAAGGCCGCCTCGTCGGTCGGAAAATCGATGATGGTGAGCGTGTCGAGATAGGGCTGGCCGCTGCGCCAATAATGCTCGTTGCGTGTGTAGACGCTCTGCTCGCCGGGGGTGAAACTTTTGTATTTGAACGGGCCAGTGCCGACTGGGTTCTTCACATCGTAATCGGTGGGCACGATCGAGAAGTATTCCGGCGCCGACATGCCGCCGGGGAAATCCGCATAAGGCGTCTTCATCGGCAGGCGCAGCGTCCGTGCATCGAGCGACTTGGCATTGGCGAAATCGACGGGTGAAAGGGGTGTCGCACCCGGCAGCGGCGCCTTGGGATCGACGATGCGCTTGAGCGAGAACAGAACGTCGTCGGCCGTCACGTCCTTGCCGTTGTGGAAAGTCAGGCCGGCGCGAAGACGAATGGTCCATTCCGTGGCCGTTGCATTCGGCTCGAGCGATTCGGCGAGGATATTGGAGACCACGCCATGCCGATCGACGGAGACCAGCGGCTCGAACAGCGCCAGGATGCGCGGATTGTCGAGCTGCGTGACGGTATTGCTTGCGGAGATGGTGTCCGAGCTGCTGCCGCCCGTCATGCCGACACGCAGATTGCCGCCGCGCTTGGGCGTCGTGCTCTGCGCCCGCGCCGCTTGCCCGCCCGCCATCAGGGTGGCGGCGGCGCCCAGGCCAACACCGGTGGTGGCGAGGAATCCGCGTCGGGTCGGCGTCAGGAGACGATCCTGCGGCCCATCATGTCGCTGGCTCATGGCTTCACTTCCCCCCCGGGCGCCCTGCGATCAGGCGCGCGCCTCGTCATGTGCCGTCAGCATGACGGGCACCCGCATTGATGACAAGTGGACGGGGTTTCGGGGTGGACTGGCTGCCCACCGCACTGGGCGGGCGTGGACATCACCCAAAAGGCGTATGCTGAGTACGTTATTTTAGCAAAACAGTTGGATGCGAAAGCGCTGCGTTGGGTTCGGAGTTTCGCCAGACACAATCTGTCAGCATCGGCATCCAGTTATCTCTCGTCTGCTGGTTTGTTGCTAACTTCTTACGCGGATATCGGCTGATCGTTCGCGTGGGATACAAAGAAAGTTGACTCCGTTTACGTGGACATCGTAATCGTGACTGATAATCTTCTGT
This sequence comes from Acidisoma sp. L85, assembly GCF_009765865.1. GTDB lineage: Bacteria > Pseudomonadota > Alphaproteobacteria > Acetobacterales > Acetobacteraceae > Acidisoma. The sequence goes on along the minus strand of NZ_LMUQ01000039.1, from coordinate 137,370 downwards.
TGTAGTGCAGTGCGGTCGGATTTGAAGAATTCGATATACATGACCGGTCGGCAGTTGCTGATAGTTTGGTTAGCGCCTTCGAGGATCTGCATTTCCATCCCTTCAGCATCGATTTTCAGAAGATTGACATTAGTGAATTCAAAAGAATCAAGCGTTGCCAGACGCACGTATTCTATCTTTTCGGGATTCTTCCCTCGTGTCTGGGATAAGGCCTCCTTCTGTTGTGGGCCAAACTCGATACTTCCAAAATTTAGTGATTTATCGTAATCGAACTGAGGAATTTCTATAAGATCTTCTCTCTCTCCTAAAGCGATGTTATGGCAAAAAACATTCGTGACGCCGTTCAAAGCCATTGTGCCCGCGAGCATATTAAAGATAATCCGTTGTGGCTCGAAAGCGTAAATCTTGCCTTGACTGCCGATGGCGCTAGTTAACCCAAGAGAGTAGGCGCCGACGTTAGCACCAACGTCAACGAAGACATGAGGCGCCTCGATCGTGGCGAGGATGCTTCTCATTAGTTCGATATCGCCATGCCCCTCGGCTGCGCCCGTGCGCAGCAAGGCTCCAGTCTGATTGATATCGTATCGGCTTAAGATCATCTGGCCGTACACCGTCGGGGCAACGAAGCTAAATGGAAGAGCCATGGCCGTGGGGACACCTCTCCAGTAAACGCGACAAGTGGAACGATATCGTAATGAAAAGCGCGTCAGTCGTAAACGCGCAAGATGATGTTGGAGCAAATTCCGGCCACCCTTTCAGCGCATGGCAATTTTGCCGACTGAGACAGAAATGAGAGATTTGGATCAATTAAGATGCTGATTCTCGTCGTGGCACGAGAAACGGATCAAGATCTCAGAGCCACCCCAACTACTGCGCCTAGAGGATTAAGATAACCAAGCCGCGCCTTGCGGTTTGGCCTCTCGTCTGCTCAAGAAGAAAGTCTCTTCGCTGCTTCGCAAATACCTTGCGGTTGTTGCGGGCTCGCCTGCCCCCGATCCGGAGACGACGATGACCGACACGCCAAGCAGCACGCGCAATCCATCCCGCCGCGGATTGATGACTGGCGGGATCGCGGCGCTGGGTGCCGCCCAATTGCTGGCGGAACTGATTCCCTCGGCGCATGCGGCGACCGCGAAGGCCGAGCCCATCATCGCGCCAGGTGCGCCGCCAGGCGGTTACAACATTCTCTTCATCCTCGTCGATCAAGAGCATTTCTTTGAGGAATGGCCAATTCCGGTTCCCGGCCGCGAATGGATCAAGAAAAACGGTGTCACCTTCACGAACCATCAGGCGGCGTCTTGCGTTTGTTCGCCCGCGCGTTCGACCATCTATACCGGCCAGCACATCCAGAACACCGGCATCTTCGACAATGCCGGTTCGCTTTGGCAGCCCGATATGTCCACCGAGGTGAAAACCATCGGACACCGCATGGCAGCGCTGGGTTATCACGCGGCCTATCAGGGTAAATGGCATCTGAGCTACAATCTGGACCAGGCGAAGAAAGCGATCGACGCGCCGCTGGCGGATTACCGCAAGATCATCCAATCCTATGGCTTCGACGATTTCTTCGGCGTCGGCGACATCATCGATACGACGCTCGGCGGCTACAATTACGATGACACCACCACGGCGTTCACAACGCGCTGGCTGCGCACGCAGGGTGAGACTTTGCGAGCGGCGGGCAAGCCCTGGTATCTCGCCGTCAATTTCGTCAACCCGCATGATGTGATGTATGTAGATTCCGATTTGCCAGGCGAGACCGTGCAGGGGAAGTCCCATGCTATGCCGATCGCGCGACCGCCCGCCGATGCGATCTACCAGTCGGAATGGGACGTGGCACTTCCGGCAACGCGCGGCCAGTCCTTCGATGCGCCCGGCCGCCCGCGCGGGCAGAAGATTTATCAGAGCGTGCAGGACACCCTCGTCGGCGCCTGGCCGGATGAGGATCGCCGCTGGCGGCTGCTGCGCAACTATTACTACAACTGCATCCGCGACTGCGACCGGCAAGTCGTTCGTGTGCTGCAGTCGCTCAAAGACAATGGCATGGACAAGAACACCATCATCGTCTTCACCGCCGATCACGGCGAGCTTGGCGGCAATCATCAGATGCGCGGCAAGGGGAATTGCGCCTATCGCCAGCAGAACCATCTGCCGCTGATGATTGTCCATCCCGCCTATCCCGGCGGCGTGACCTGCAAGGCAGTGACCTCGCAGATCGACCTTGCGCCGACACTGATGGCGCTCACCGGCGCCGAGCCGGAGGCGCTGAGCACGGTCGGGTTCGGCCTCAAGGGACGCAATTTCTCAGGCTTGATGGGCGCGCCGGACAAGGCCGATTATAACTCGCTCAGGCCGGCATCGCTCTTCAACTACAACATGCTGTCGTTTCAGGACGCCAAATGGGCGAAGATGATGGACGACTATATGGATTCATCGGCTTCGGCGCCCGATAAGATCGCGGCGCTGCTCAAGACCGAGCCCGATTTCCACGACCGCTGCGGCATTCGTAGCGTTTTCGATGGGCGCTATCGGTTCAGCCGCTATTTCGCTCCGCTCGATTTCAATACGCCCACGAGTTATGAGGATCTGACCGCCAATAATGACCTTGAGCTTTATGACCTGCGGAACGACCCGGAGGAGGTCGATAACCTCGCGCTCACTCCGTCCGCGCATACCGATCTCATCATGGCGATGAACACCACGCTCAACCAGCGCCTTGCCGAGGAGGTCGGCGATGATGACGGGAGCTTCCTACCGATCCGAGATGGAAAGTGGTATTTTCCCCCAAAATCGGAACGGTGAGGGCTCGGGCCGGTTGCTATGATGGAGAGCGCAAGATGAAGAGAACCATCCCGTCGTTTCTGGGGCTCGCCGTTCTAGCGGCGGGTTTGGCCGGGGCGGCGTTGCCGGTTTCGGCCCAGACTCAAAGCAATGCGGTTCCCCTTCGGGAAGGCAATATCTGGGGTGGAGTGGCCCACGATCCGAATCCAGGCGTTGTGGACCCCGAAGAGCGCGCGGCCGGCGTGGCGCCGTCAGCGCAGCAAAACGACGCCATCAACGCGAAGATCAATCATCTTTACGACAAGCTCCTCGACAAGCCGCTCAAGACCCATGCGAATGGCGGGACGCCCTAAGCCGGGTCCCAGGCGCCCGCGATTGGCTCAGTGGATGGCGGCGTGGACGGTTTCCGCGACGGTTTCCGCGGTCGCGGCGGAGAGTGTCCAACCCAGATGGCCGTGCCCGGTGTTGTAGAAGACACCCTTGCGACTCCCGGAGCCGACGCGCGGCACCATGCTCGGGGTCATCGGCCTCAGCCCTGCCCAGGGGATCGCTGAGCTCGTATCGACCTCTGGGAAAAGATCCCGGGTCCATTCCGCCAGAGGCCTTATGCGATCGGCACGGATATCGAGGTTGTAGCCGTTGAATTCGGCCGTTCCTGCCACCCGGAAACGCTCGCCCAGGCGACTCGAGACGATTTTGGTCTCGTCGTCGAGCAGACTGACACGCGGTGCGCCGCGGCTGCTTTGTTCGGTTAGCAGGGGGATGGTGATGGAGTAGCCTTTGACCGGGTAGATATTGACGCGATCGCCAAGCTGCCGGGCAAAGCGCGGGCTCGCTACCCCCGCGCAAATCACCACTGCATCGGCCTTGAGCGTTTCCAGAGCGCGCGGCTCGCGGCGCTTGTCGGCATGGTGCCAGTCGACGGCGATGCCACCACCCTGATGCGCGAGCAGCCGGACATCCGTGTCATACATGAACTTCACGCCGCGCCGCTCGCAAGCACTGGCCAGGCCGCGCGTGAAGGCGTGGATGTCACCGGTGAAGTCCGAGGCCGTGTAGAAGCCGCCGTAATAGTCGCCTTGCAGCGTGGGTTCGATCGCCCGCATTTCCTCGGGTGTCACGGCCTTACGGTCGAGGCCCCCCTCCGACAAAAGCTCGTTCACCTGCATCGCGTGGTCGAATCCGGCTTTGGCGCGATAGAGGTGGAGGATGCCGGTATTTTCCCGGTGAAACTCGATTCCCTCGGTCTCGGCGATCCGGGTGAGGTGTTTTTGCGCGATGATCGCGAGCCTGACGGTATCGACCGTATTGCGCCGGTAATTCGGGATTTGCCCGACGAACTCGGCCATCCAGGAGTATTTGTGCCAGGACGGCCAGGGGTTAACGAGGAGGGGGGCATCCCGGCGCATCATCCATTTGATACCCTTGAGGATGGTGGCGGCCGTGGTCCATACTTCGGCGTTGCTTGCGGAGAGCTGGCCACCATTGGCGTAGGATGTGCCCATTGCGGGATCGCGGTTGCGGTCCAGCACGGTGACATCGTAGCCACGCAGGGCGAGGGCATAGGCGGTCGTGATGCCGGTTACACCGGCTCCGATAACGGCGACATGAGACAAAAGGCGACCTCCGGGCGAGAGAGAGACGATAAAAACTGGACACGCATGTCCAGTCGGCTCCCCCCTCTGTCCCGTTACCTGAGAGTGTAACCCCGATCGCCACGCGGCGATCACGGCTTCCCCTTCGGTGGGTGCCCTTATCGCACCTCTCTCCAGAGTGTCCTGGCCTTGCGGTCCTTGGTGCCTGAGAGATTCCGGGAGGTTGCTCCGTCGGCGCCGGATGGAGGCTGAAGGCCCCGTCCGGTCTCTCCCGCAAGGCTGTAGCGGACATACGAGTATTCCACCCGCAGAGGTTGCTGGCAACGATAATCGGCCGATGGCTGGGTTCCTGCTCGCGCGCGGTTCAGTGCTGCCCATGGATCTTCCTCGAGTCTTGGGCAGGGACGGTCTTGCGAGGCCGACTCGGCAGACGCCGCCCTCCTGGAACATCGCGCCAGGGAGGGTGCCGTCCAGGCCGCCTTTGCTATTCGGAAAGGTTAGTCACGTTAGATCGAAAACTGTCGGCCCATTCTCTCGCAACCAATCGGTTCCGCGCGGGTCTCAGCAATGGCGCGGGGGATGTTATTCAACACGGCGGGTATGAGGACTAGATGACCACCACTCTCGCAACAGGTTTCGCAGCTAAAACGGTAACCTCGGCCGAATCATTGCGCGATCCGTGCAATCTCTTCGAGGAAAGGTTGGGATCGATCGAACCCAAACGGAACATCAAGACCGATGCGGCGAATAATATGCGTCTATGATATACAAAGGATCGTTCGAGACTTCGAATCGACTGCTTGCCTGCGATCCAAAATATATCGCAGCTCGTCCCGAACGTTAACCAGCCGTTGCTGCTTAGTGTGATAACACCGGAAAGTGCTATGATCGGCTACACAGCGGTACGTCACGCCAATGGCGAGATAGACGTGACGTCCAAAGGCACCTTGAACGGGGCACCTCCGAGCCACCTGCTGCACCTGAAGCACTATCGGCTGATCCCCGGACCATCACCGACAATATTCGTGAACGGCGTCTCACTGGACACGCTACCACCAGACGAGCAACGCCAGCACGTGTGGGGGCTGACGCACGCCGCCTTGCATGGCTAGGCTCACCCCAGCAGCATGCGCAGATGGTCGTTGAGGAAGCGGCCCTGGGGATCGAGGCGGCGGCGGAGCGCGCGGAAATCCTCGGCGCGGGGATAGATCTGCGTCACATCCTCCGTGTCGAGGAAATGCATCTTGCCCCAATGCGGTCGGGACTTGTAGCGGCGCAGGATCGTGTCCGTGTCGCGGAGGAAGTCCCAATAGTCGATGCCGGGACCGCCGGACACCGAAAGCGTGATGCTGTCCTGATGATGGAAGGGACTCATCCAGGCCGGGTCGCCGGCGGTGAAGCGATACTCGATCGGGAAGATGCAATTGGTGTGTTTGGTGAGCATGAGGTCGCGCACCGCCCGCACGGCGTCCTTGCCGTGTTCCAGCGGCACCGCGTATTCCAGCTCGACGAAGTTGGGCACGTATTCGATGGGATACACATCGGAACTATAGGCGACGCGCTCGAAGGGGCTTTCCTTCGGCGGCGCCTCGGTAATGTCCATCACCTTCATCTCGCAGACATCGGCGGTTTTGTCGGTGCTGGAAACCGCGGCGGTATCGGCGAGGCAATAGAGATGGCGGCTTTCGGGAGTCGGGCACCAGAAGAAGCCGAAATGCCGGTGGGTGGCGGCGAGTTCGTCATGCCGCGCCATGCAGGTCTCGAAATCATCGCGCCATAGCCGCTCGTGCAGATTGTAGGCCGGCATCGTCTGCAGCGTGAGCGCCGAAATTACCCCCAGCGTGCCGACGGAGACCTGGGCCGCATGCAGCAGTTCCGGGTCGCTCTCGTCGATCGCGAGGATGGTGCCGTCCGCTTGCACCAGACGCAGGCCGACGATCTGCGAGGCCAGGTTCCCAAGGCGCAACCCAGTGCCATGCGTGCCGGTGGTGAACGCGCCGGCAATCGCCTGCGTGTCGATGTCGCCCTGGTTGGTGAGGGAAAGGCCGCGCGCCTTCAGGGCACGGCCGAGATCCCCGATCCGCGTGCCGGCGGCAACCGTTACGCGGTGACGGCTTTCATCGACATCAATGATGCCGCGCAGATTGGCGAGGGATAGCAGCAGCCCGTTGGTGCCCACGACGGGCGTGAAGGAATGGCCGGAGCCGGCAACGCGAAGATTGAGGTCGCGGGCATCGGCTTCGGCCATCATTTCGGCGAGCTGCGCCTCGCTCTCGGGCGCCCCCTTGTAGCGGCTGATGCAGGACTGGTTGCCGACCCAGTTGCGCCACAGGCCGCCCTTTTCGAAGTCCATCGCTCGCTCCCCAAACTGGCCGGTTCTAGTTCCGCCTGAAGCTCCCAGGCAGCAGCACAAGGCTGCGGATCGCAAGCAAGCCCACGACCAAATTCGCCGCGCAAAACAAGACCGGCGCAAGCTCGGCAACAGCGCCGGTTTCACCGTGGATCACCATGACTAGCGGTGCATTGGCGAGCGCCGTTACGCCGAAGCTGAAGGCCCAATAGGAGGCGGCGAAGCGCTGCTCCGTGATCCAAGGCAGCACCCGTAGGAGCAACAGGGCCTGAAGCAGGCCATATCCCAGCATGGCGCGCGCCGCGAGGTCCGGAGCACCGCCTGAGACGTAGAGATAAGCGACGGCACCGACCACCGGTGGCGCAAGCTGCAGGCCGAGAGTCGGTCGCAATGCTGCCGGCATGACCGCCCCTGTATAGAGCCTGTGCAGCAACACCGACTCGATGGCGATCCAGGAAAATAGGCCGGCCCCGAAGGCGAGTTGACCCCAGTCGGGATAGCCGAGTGCCGAGACCACGATAGCGGTGACGAAGGACCCCGCGACGGCGGGGAGATACAGCACCGCGGTTGTTGTTCCAGGATCACGCTCGCCGCGCCACAGCAGACCGGTGCGCCAGAGTGCGAAGCCCAGGGTGAAAAGCGCGCCCGGCGTGAAAAAGACCCAGGCCATCGCTCGGGAATATGGCAGGGCGGCCCCCGCGATCAACATGGTCGCGACGCCGATCAGCCCGAAGAAGCAGCACTGCACGGGGTGGCCGAGTTCGACCAGCGCGGCGTCACGCGCGAAGATGCACTTGGCGGTATAAAGGACGATCAGCACAGCCCAGATGATGGCGGCGATCGCGAGGATCGTCTCGCCGACAGCGCTCGGCAATCCCCAGGCTCGATGGGCGGAGCGCCAGTCGAAACCGAGGCCCGCGACGCCCAATACGATGCCGAAGAGGGCTGCCGGGATCATCGGCAAGGCGATCCGTGAAGACATCCGTGGCGGCCTGCTCTCCGGGACAAGCCTCAAGCTATGGCGGTTTTGTCAGCCCGGCGCCACGGCATTGACCAGCGGTGCCGCCGGTCCGTCCGGCCCGCGCATGCCGAGGCGACCGAGGCCGGGAAGCTTGATCGCCGGGCGCCTGAGATCGAGACCAGCGACGGCGCCGAGGATATTGACCTCGACGCCCTCAACCCAGGCCAGCGTCACGCCGAGATAGCCGCCGATGGTGAGGCGTAAGCCGGTGGCGGAGGGGGCTCGGCGCAGCCAGCGGCCGTCATAGGGGAAGTCCTTGCCGATCGCCGTGGGCGGCAAAGCAGCGCGGATTTCCGGCACCGCGTCGATAATGGCGGCGACGAAGGTGTTGGAGTTCGGACCAGGCCAGGCGCGGTAGTCGCCATGGTTCCTTAGGGCATAGCCCTGGATTGCCGCCTGCACGCGCGGGATCAGGGCGGCGGCGGCGGCGCCGTCGGTCGCGAAGACCACCTCTGGGCGCTGTCCGAACCAGCGCCCGTCGGGCTCGAAGCCGTTCAGGCGGATCGGGTCGCCCCAGGCCGTGTAGTCGTAGCGGGTATAGGTGGCAGCGCCGGTGGGCTTGAAGACGATCCAGCAATGGGTCGCGAAGATGCCGCGCCAGCGGACCGTCTGCGCGGCGAAGATGCGAACCACGGCCTGCGGATGGCGGCTGGCCGGCGGCAGGTGGCCGATGCTCGACCGGTCCGCCGTCCGCCATCCCGCGCCGACGCCCTTGAGCCGGTAGAGCACCGCCGAGATGCCGAGCGGCAGCGGGTAGAAGACCAGGAACAGCAGCAACGAAGTTTCGAACAAGCGCATGCGGCAGGAAATTGGTGCGGCGCAGCAGATCTCAACGGCGTCCTATGGCTGATCTGATGCCCGGATCTCGACGACAATCGCTTCCGATCCTCCGAGGGTGGTCTCGCCAGCCAAAGTCTCGCCGCGCCCTTGGGTAGAGAGGATGATTTTGCCCGCCGAGGTGTAGATGCTTCGGGGCGTCTCTCCGAGGTTGAGGAAAATGGCGAGTCGCTGAGTGTCGCTGTGGCGTTCGTACGAGAGCACGTCGCCATCCGCCACTACGTGAGCCACTCGGCCATGCAGCAGGGCCGGGCTCCCCCGGCGAAGTGCGATGAGTTCGCGGTAGAGAGCCAGCATGGAGGTGGGGTCAGCCGCCTGTCTCGCCGCATCGGTGGCCTGCGCGCCGAAGCGCAGCCAGGGGGTGCCGGTGCTGAAGCCATGGCCGGACGAGCCATCCCAAAGCATCGGGGTCCGCTCCGGATCGCGCCCCAGGCCACGGCCGGGCTCGCGCTTTTCCGCCGGGTCCTGCACCTCCGCTGGTGGGATCGGCACATCCTCCATGCCGATCTCCTCGCCGTAGAAGATCGTCGGCGTGCCACGCAGGGTCAGCAGCAACATCGCGGCGACCCTTGCCTGGGCCGCGCCGATCCGGCTCGCGATGCGGGGACGATCGTGGTTGCCGAGCACCCAGTTAGGCCAGCCACCCGCCGGCAAGGCCGCCTCGTAGGTCTCGATGATGGCCGCGATGGTCGCCGCGTTCCAGGCGCTCAGCAGCAGCTGGAAGTTGAAGGGCAGCTGGGCGCCGTCGAGATTCGGACCGTAATAGGTCACCAGCCGATCGATCGGCAGGTAGAGTTCACCGATCATGACGCGATCAGGATATTCGTCGAGAACCCTGCGCAATCCGGCGACGACATCATGCACCTCGGGCCGATCGGCGGTGTACAGCGGGATCAGCCTGTCATGAGACGAGCCGCCGGGTGTGTAGTCCGGGTTCGGCGGATTGTCGCGGAACTGGTCGTCCTTGATCATCATCCACATGACATCGACGCGGAATCCATCCACCCCGCGGTTGAGCCAGAAACGCAGCGCATCAGCCATGGCCGCCCGCACCGCCGGATTGCGCCAGTTGAGGTCGGGCTGCTGCGGCAGGAAGGAGTGGTAATAGTATTGGCCGGTGCGCTCATCCAGCGTCCAGCCAAGACCGCCGAAATTGCTCAGCCAGTTGTTGGGCGGTCCTCCATCGGGCGCCGGGTCGCGCCAGAGATACCAGTCGCGGTGTGGGGATGTCCGGCTCGCGGAGCTGTCGAGGAACCAGGGGTGCTGGTCGGAGGTATGGTTGGGCACGAAGTCCAGGATGAGCTTCAGTCCTAGGCCATGGGCACGGGCCACTAGCGCGTCGAAATCCGCCATCGTGCCGAAGATCGGATCGATCCCGCAGTAATCGGCGACGTCGTAGCCGAAATCCGCCATTGGCGAGGGGTAGATCGGCGAGAGCCAGACCGCATCCACGCCAAGCGAAACCAGATAATCCAGTCGCTCGGCAATCCCCCGGAGGTCGCCGACGCCATCCCCGTTGGTATCCTGGAATGATCGCGGATAGACCTGATAAACGATCCCGCGCTGCCACCAAGCCATTTCCATTCACGCACTCCACCTCATGTCAGACCGGACGGCGGCGGCGATCACGTCGCCCGCCCCAAGAGATGGCAGGGATGGACGCATGATCAACGACCTGTGGTACAAGAACGCGATCATCTACTGCCTGTCGGTCGGCACCTTCATGGATGCGGATGGCGATGGGGTCGGGGACTTCAAAGGCCTGATCCGCCGGCTGGACTATCTGCAGGGCCTCGGTGTAACGGCAATCTGGCTGATGCCGTTCCAGCCCTCGCCGCAGCGCGACAACGGTTATGATGTGGCGGATTACTACGGGGTCGATCCGCGCTTCGGCACGCTTGGCGACTTCGTTGAATTCACCAATGGGTGCAAACAGCGCGGCATGCGGGTGCTGATCGATCTGGTGGTCAATCACACCTCCGATCAGCATGCTTGGTTCCAGGAGGCTAGGCGCGACCCGAAGTCCCGCTATCGCGACTGGTATGTGTGGTCGGAGAAGAAGCCGGCGCATAGCGAGGATGGCGTGGTCTTCCCCGGCGTGCAGAAATCGACCTGGACGCGTGATCCGCTCGCGAAAGCCTGGTATTTCCACCGCTTCTACGAATTTCAGCCCGATCTCGACACGGCGAATCCCGTTGTCCAGGCGGAGATCCTCAAGATCATGGGATTCTGGCTGCAGCTCGGCGTCTCCGGCTTCCGGATGGATGCGGTGCCGTTCGTGATTGCCCGCAAGGGCGCAGGAATCACGAAGCCGGTTGAGCAATACGACATGCTGCGGAGTTTTCGCGAGTTCCTGCAGTGGCGGCAGGGCGAGGCGATCATTCTCGGCGAGGCGAATGTCTTGCCGAATACCGACATGGAATATTTCGGAGAGACCGGCGAACGCATGCAGATGATGTTCAATTTCCAGGTCAATCAGCATCTGTTTTATGCACTGGCCAGCTCCGACACGCGCCCCCTGGCACGCGCGCTGAAGGCGACCGAACCGCGGCCGGCGACCGCGCAATGGGGCCTGTTCCTGCGCAACCATGACGAACTTGATCTCGGACGCCTGACCAAAACCCAGCGGGACGTGGTGTTCGCCGCTTTCGGGCCGGACAAGAATATGCAGCTCTATAATCGCGGGATCCGCCGCCGCCTGGCGCCCATGCTGCAAGGCGACCGGCGGCGGTTGGAGATGGCCTATAGCCTGATGATGACGCTGCCGGGCACGCCGGTCGTTCGCTACGGCGACGAAATCGGCATGGGTGACGATCTCAGTCTGCCCGAGCGCAATTGCGCTAGGACGCCGATGCAATGGTCATCTGAGGCGCAGGGCGGGTTTACGTATAGTGACTCGCCCGTTCTGCCGGTGATTGGCGACGGCGCGTATTCGTATGAGCATGTGAACGTCGCTGACCAGCGCCGTGATCCGGACTCGATGCTGAATTGGATGGAGCGGATCATCCGCATGCGAAAGGAGGTTCCGGAGATCGGCTGGGGGACCTTCGCTATTCTACGCGTCGACACCGACGAGGTGCTGGCGATGCGTTACGATTGGCGAGGCAATGCCGTGCTGTTCCTGCACAATTTCGGCGCGGTTCCGCGGGAAGTGACGCTGCGGCCCGGCGCGGAGGGAACGCATGATAGCCTGCTGGTGAATTTGCTGTCCAACGATCACAGCGAGCCAGGGACGAACGGGCGGCACAGCGTGCTGCTCGAACCTTATGGCTATCGCTGGTTCCGCGTCGGTGGCCTCGACTATCTGCTTCGTCGGAGCGACGTTTAGTTCGGGATGCCTTCGATCTGTTTTTGAGCTACCACGTCATGCTCGGCGAAGGCCGAGCATCCACGCCTTGCTTGCGCAACGAAGAAGGCGTGGATGGCACGCCTTCGCGTGCCATGACGAATCTTTAGGTCGCGGTTCAACGTCCGATCATCACGCTCTAGTTTGGCCCGAACTGCGCCGCACCAACAAAAAAGAGCGCCCTTGCGAGGCGCTCCCTTTTGCCAACCGAACAGCAGCCGAAGTTAGACGATCTGCTCGCCGTGCATGGTGATGTCGAGACCCTCCACCTCGTCGTCCCGCGAGACGCGGAGGCCGATGGTCATGTCGATGATCTTGAGAATGACGAAGGAGAGCACTCCGCTCCAGATCAGTGTGGCGCCAATGCCTTCGCATTGGATCATGAGCTGATGGAGACTTCCTCCCGATCCTCCGTACAGCGGACCGAAGGCGAATACTCCGGTAAGCAAAGCACCTATAATACCTCCGATGCCATGTACGCCCCAGCAATCCAGGCTGTCGTCGTAGCCGAGGAAGTTCTTCATCGTGGTCGCGGCGAAGAAGCAGCCGACGCCGGCGGCGACGCCGATAATGATGGACGGACCAGGCAACACGAATCCCGAAGCCGGCGTAATCGCGACGAGACCGGCGACGGCGCCAGAAACAATGCCGAGGAGGCTCGGCTTGCCGCGGATGATCCACTCGGCAAACATCCAGCCGAGCGCCGCCGCGGCGGTCGCGATTTGAGTCGCGGCCATCGCCATGCCGGCGCGGCCATTGGCGGCAACCGCGGAACCCGCGTTGAAGCCGAACCAGCCGACCCAGAGCAAGCTCGCCCCGATCATCGAATAGCCCACGTTATACGGATGCATATTCTCGCTGCCGTAGCCGGTGCGCTTGCCGAGCACGATGGCACACATCAAGCCAGCGATACCGGCATTGATATGCACGACGGTGCCGCCCGCGAAGTCGAGCACGCCAGCGGCTCCGGCCCAGCCGGTCGTCGACCACACCCAATGTGCGATCGGGCTGTAGACGACGATCGACCACACCACCATGAAGATGCACATTGCGCTGAACTTCATGCGGTCCGCGAAAGCGCCGCAGATCAGCGCCGGGGTGATGATCGCGAAGGTCATCTGGAACATCATGTAGACGCTTTCGGGGATCGTCTGATCCACCGTGCCGCCCAGCAGGAAGTCCTTGTTCCAGTTGGCGCCAAAGCCATTCAGCATGAAGCGCGAAAGGTCGCCGATATAGGCGTTGCCGGGGGTGAAGGCGAGGCTGTAGCCGACCACGCACCAGACGATCGTGACAAGGCAGCAGATGGCGAAGGATTGCGCCAGCGTCGCCAGCACATTCTTCTTACGCACCATACCAGCGTAAAACAGGCCAAGGCCTGGAATGGTCATCATGAGAACGAGCGCGGTGGATGCCAGCATCCAGGCAGTGTTGCCCGTGTCTATCTTCGGGGCATCCGCGGCGAAGGCGGGAACCGAGATAGCAAGGAACGGCAGCGCGAGAAGCGGTGCCGCGGCGCGCGTCACGCGCCTCGAGAGAAGTCGCTGCATCATCGGTTCCTTTTCAAAGCGCCTCGGCGTCGAGCTCGCCGGTGCGGATCCGCACGACGCGTTCGACGTCCATCAGAAAAATCTTGCCGTCTCCGATCTTTCCTGTGTGCGCGGCACGCATGATGGCCTCGACCACCTGCTCCGCGAGGTCCGATGGCACCGCGACCTCGATCTTGACCTTCGGCAGGAAGTTCACGTGGTACTCCGCGCCGCGGTAGATCTCGGTCTGCCCCTTCTGTCGGCCAAAACCCTTCACCTCGGAGACCGTGAGCCCTTGAACCCCGAGGGGTGTCAGTGCTTCCCGAACATCGTCGAGCTTGAAAGGTTTGATGATGGCCATGACCAGCTTCATGTCGCCGTCCTCTCTCCCGGTTGTCGATCACGCGAAACGTGATTGCCGGGGAGGCTTGCAAGCGGCGTGCCACGGAACAATTTCGCTGGCCGTCCGAGGAGAAGGGCTCTGGCTCGATGGGATGCCGCCTATATAACGGGCAGCCTTTAGCGCCGGGACCGTGATGACCACCGAATTGACTGTCGACGTCTGTATCGTGGGAGCCGGGCCGGTGGGCGGCGCGCTCGCCTGCCGTCTGGCCGAGGCGGGGGCGCGAGTGGCGGTATTCGACCGCGCGCCGCTGTCGCCGATGGAACATCCCGACTTCGATGGCCGGGCCTATGCCATAGCCGCCGGCTCGGTGCCGCTGCTGAGCCAGGGCGGGCTATGGGATGCACTGCCCTTCGAGCCCAGTCCGATCGAGCAGATCCGGGTGTCCGATGGCAGGCCAGGCCGGCCAGCCTCGCCGCTATTCCTTCATTTCGATCAGGCCGAGCTGGATGGCGGACCCTTCGGCTGGATGGTTGAGGCACGGGCTTTGCGGATCGCGTTGAACCGGCGGCTGCATGCCGGCCGCGGCATTACCCTCTTCGCCCCGGCTCAGATCGACGTCGTGCGGAGCGCGGAGGGGGTCGTGGTCCGCACCAAAGCCGGGGAGCGCATCACCTGCCGTCTCGTCATCGCGGCCGAGGGGCGAGAGAGTCCACTGCGGCGCCAAGCGCGTATCCCGGTCATCCGCTACCCCTATCGCCAGAGCGGCATCGTTTGCGCCATCGCGCATGAGCGTCACCACGAGAACGTCGCGCTGGAGCATTTCCTGCCCGGCGGACCCTTCGCGCAGCTTCCCATGGGCCCGACGCCGGGCGCCCCGCATGTCTCGGCGATCGTCTTTACCGACCGCGCGGACGTGGCCAAGCGCCTCGCGGCGCTGGACGCGCCAGCCTTCACCCGCGAGGTGGCCCGGCGGCTGGGCGATCATCTCGGCGGGATTCGCCTGCTGGGGCGGCGCTGGCACTATCCGCTCTCGGCCCTGCTGGCGACGCGCTACGTCGATACGCGGCTCGCCTTGGTGGGTGATGCGGCGCATGGCATCCATCCGATCGCAGGCCAGGGCTTTAATCTGGGGCTGCGCGACGCGGCCGAACTGTCCCGCCTGGTGCTCGAGGCTTTGGAGCGCGGCAATGATCCGGGAGAGAGCGGCGTGCTCGCGCGCTATCAGCGCCAGCGGCGGCCGGACAATCTCATGATGTTGGCGGCGACGGATGTGCTCGACCGGCTATTCAGCAACGACAATCCGCTGCTGCGTGGCGCGCGTGACCTGGGAATCGCCGCCGTCCACCGCCTGCCGCCGGTGAAGCGCTTCTTCATGCGGCGCGCGATGGGTGCTGGCTGAAGGAGGACCCGCTACGACCCCCGCGCCATCGGCGCCACGAATTGGGGCGTCGCGTCGGTGTCCCACGGGAAAAGGATCCAGGTGTCCTGCGATACCTCCGTCACGAAGGTATCCACCTCGTTCTTGCCGGCGGGTTTCGCATAGACCGTGGCGAAATGGGCACGTGGAAGCAGGGCGCGCACGACCCGGGAGGTTGCTCCGGTGTCCACGAGATCATCGACGATCAGGAACCCAGTGCCATCCCCGGCAGCCATCGGCGCCTTGGTGACCCGAGGCTGCCCAAGGTCCTCATCCTCATAGGCGACGACCGAGACGGTTTCGATCAAACGGCATTCCAGTTCTCGCGCGATGATGGCGGCGGGGATCAGGCCGCCCCGAGTCACCGCGACGATGCCCGCCCAAGGGCCGGCGCCCATCAGCCGCCATGCCAGGGCACGCGCATCGCGATGAAGCTGGTCCCAGGTGACCGTGTAGTAATGTTGGGCCATCAGAAGAGCCTGCCTCCGTCGGGGATTCGCAAATCGGGTTTGATGAGCACAACCTCGCCGCTCGCATCCGGCATCCCCAAGGTCAAGACCTCGCTAACGAAAGGACCGATCTGCCGCGTCGGGAAATTGACCACGGCGCAGACCTGCCGCCCGATCAGCGTCTCGGGCATGTAATGGCGCGTGAGCTTGGCGGAGGATCGCTTCACACCGAGCGGCTGGCCGAAGTCGATCCATAGCTTGATCGCGGGCTTTCGCGCCTCAGGGAAAGGCTGGGCATCGACGATCGTCCCGACTCGGATATCCACTTTATGGAAGTCGTCCATGGAGATGGTGCTGCTCACGCTCAAACCTCTTCCAATCCCGCTCGCTCTTGCCGCCATTACCTTGGCGGAGACCGGCCGATCCCCGGCCGTTACCTTGTGGCAGATTGTCCTGTCGTTAAACCTTGGCAATCACCGCAATCAGGCGGCTCGGGCTCTGGATGACCGTGCCCTGGCTGTGTGACAAGAGAAGAATGTTCCACTCCTCGCTTCGGCCTGCCTATGCCTTCAGGGCTCGCTGCCCCGCCCGCGCAGGCATCTTGGCCGCGGCTAGCCTGCTCACGCTCTCCTTTTGCGGCTGCGCCCAAGCTCAGAACGGCTTCCCGAGCTTTCGCAACCTCGTAAAGAAGGTGGCACCCTCCGTCGTCAATATCTCGGTAACCGAGGAACAATCAGCCGAAAGCCCTGACGACGGTCAGGATCAGGTTCCCGGCCGGCACCGTCCCGGCAAGAATCGTGTGCTTGGGGCGGGTTCGGGCTTCATCATCGATCCCAGCGGCTACATCGTGACCAATGACCATGTGGTGGGCGGTGCGAGCCGGATCACCGTTTCCCTGGCAGACGGCACGCAGCTTCCGGCACGAGTCGTGGGGATCGACGAGCTGACGGATATCGCGGTCATCAAGGTGGCCGCCCGCCACGCGCTGCCCGCTGTGAACTGGGGCGATTCGCGACAGGTCGAGGTCGGCGACTGGATCCTAGTCGCCGGCAATCCCTTCGGCCTCGGCAGCTCCGTCACCGCCGGCATAATCTCCGCCCGTGGGCGCGACATCATGAGCGGGCCGTTCGACGACTTCCTGCAGCTCGATGCGCCGATCAATCCCGGCAACTCCGGCGGACCCACCTTCGACATGACGGGTGAGGTCGTCGGCGTGACCACCGCCATCATTTCCCCGACCGGCGGCTCGGTCGGCATCGGCTTCGCTATCCCGAGCGAGTTGGCCGAAGGGATCGTGACGGAGCTGGAACAGCGCGGGCATATCGACCGTGGCTGGCTGGGTATCGGTGTCTCGGATGCGGAGGCTGACGCGGCGGCGCCCGGCGTCGTGGTGACGGGCGTAGAGCCTTCGGGGCCAGCGGCGCGCGCGGGTCTGCGCTCCAAGGACCGCATCCTCACGGTCGATGGCGCGCCCGTCGATACCGCGCTCGGCCTGATCCGCAAGATCGCCGGGATTCATCCGGGGCGCTCCGCGCGGCTCAATGTCGTGCGGCGCGGCAGACCCATGGTGGCGACTGTCGTGGTCGGGCTACGGCCCATGACTCAGGCAGAGTAGAACGACTGAAGGCGAGGAGAGGCCAAGATGCGGATCTTGCTGGTGGAGGATGATCGGGACGTCGCCGGTTTCGTCGTCAAGGGCCTGCGGGAGGCGGGGCATGTCGTCGAGCATGCCGCGAACGGGCGCGACGGGCTGTTCATGGCGGCGAGCGAATCCTTCGACGCGATCATCCTGGACCGCATGCTGCCGGGCGGCATCGACGGGTTGCGGCTGCTGGAAACGCTGCGAGCCCAGGAGAATACGACTCCCGTGTTGTTCCTCTCCGCTCTCGGCCAGGTCGATGACCGGGTAAAGGGCCTGAAGGCCGGCGGCGACGATTACCTCACCAAGCCCTTCGTCTTCGCCGAGCTGCTGGCGCGGGTCGAGGCGCTAACGCGGCGGGGCAAGGCCGATTCGGTGGTGACGCGCCTAGCGGTGGGCGATCTGGAGATGGATCTGCTGTCCCGCAGCGTGCGCCGCGCCGGCCAGAAGATTGATTTGCAGCCGAGGGAATACCGGCTGCTCGAATATCTGATGCGCCATGCCGGGCAGGTCGTGACGCGGACCATGTTGCTGGAGGGCGTGTGGGACTACCACTTCGATCCGCAGACCAATGTGATCGACGTTCATGTCTCCCGGCTGCGGCAGAAGGTCGACAAGCCTTTCCCCCGGCCCTTGCTGCATACCGTCCGCAACGCCGGCTACATCATGCGGCCGGATAACGAGGCCTAGGGACGGATAGCGGGGCGGCCGGATGATGAGCCAGGTCGCGAGGCCGCTCCCGGCACGGGCGCCGGATGCGGCCGATGCTCCGGCGGAGCCCCGGCCGCGTTTCCTGCCACGGGTGCGGCGCGTGAAATTCCTGCGTTCCTCGGCGCTGCGCTTCGCGCTGCTCTACGCCCTCATCTTCGGCGTGAGCGCCTTGGCCTTGGCGATCTTCCTATGGTGGGCGACGGCTGGGCTGCTCAACCGTCAGGTTGAGGCGGCAATCAATGCCGATGCTCAAGGATTGAGCGAGCGCTACCAGGAAGGCGGCCTGGCGGCGCTGGTTCTGACCATTCAGGACCGGCTGGCGCAAAGCCTCGACGAGAACGCGATTTATCTTCTGGCGAATGCGCAGCTCAAGCCCATCACCGGCAACCTGTCGGTGTGGCCGGGACAGGTCTCAGGTCCGGACGATTGGTTCGAGCTGCCGGTGGAGCGCGGCAGCCACGAGGCGCTGGCGCGCATGCATCGCTACGATTTACCCGGCGGCTTTCATCTGCTCATCGGGCGGGACGTGGCATCTCGCGCCAAGCTGCGTTCGCTGCTGACCGCTGGCCTCCTTTGGGCGCTGCTGCTCATGGTCGTGCTCGGCTCGGTCGGCGCCATCGTGATCCAGAGCCTGTTCCGCCGCAGCCTCGCCGATGTGTCGGAGACGGCGGCGGCGATCGCGCGGGGCGATTTGTCGAACCGCGTGCGGCTGTCCGGGCGCGGCGACGAATTCGACCGGCTGGCCGAGACCATCAACGACATGCTCGACCGCATAGCCCGGCTGATGGACGGCGTGCGGCAGGTGTCCAATGCCATTGCCCATGATCTTCGCACGCCGATCACCCGGGCGCGGGCGCGGCTGGAGGATGCGGCGCTGCATGCGCGCGACGCTGGGGACCTGCATGCCGCGGTTGAGCGCGCGACCTTCGATCTGGACGGCATCGTCTCGGTCTTCCAGGGTCTGCTGCGGATCGCCGAGATCGAGGTCGGCTCGCGCCGCTCGGCTTTCGCCTCGCTCGACCTCTATGCGCTGCTGAGCGATATGCAGGAGCTTTATGGCGCGGTCGCGGAGGAGCAGGGGCTCGAGATCGAGCTGCTTGCCAAGCCGCCGCTGCCGGTCTTCGGCGACCGCGATCTGTTGCAGCAAGCGGTGGCTAATCTGCTGGAAAACGCCCTGAAATTCTCGCCGCCGGGCCGGCCGATCCTGCTCGGCGCAGGGCGGCTCGGGGACAAAATCGAGATCGTCGTGGCGGATGGTGGCTGCGGCATCCCGCCGGAGGATCTGGACCGCGTGACCGAACGTTTCTTTCGCGGCGAGAGCGCGCGCAGCACGCCGGGTTCGGGGCTTGGACTCGCTTTGGTCCAGGCGGTCATGCAGCTACACAACGGTTCGCTGCGGCTGGAGGACAACCAGCCGGGGGTTCGAGCGGTGCTCAGCCTGCCCGCGGAGTTCAATGCGAGCCGCCGGTTGAAGGGTGCGCCAGCGGTCGAAACACCGGCGGTGTAGGTTGACCGCGCACAGAGAGTCACTCGGCCGCCGCGGCCCTTGCTGCCGCGCCGGCCGCCAGCGGGCAAAGCGGCAGGGCCAGCGCGAGCAGCGCGCAGAGCAGCAGCAGGTCCGGCCGCGCGGAGAGCCCGGCATTCACGGCGCCAACCGCCGCTGCCCCGAAGATCAAGACTGGTGTCGCGAGTGGTAGGACCAGCAGCGGCAGCAGGACGCCGCCGCGCCGCGCCCCGATGACGAGCGCCGCCCCCGTCGTGCCGATCAGCGACAGGGCGGCGGTGCCCGGCAGCAAACCGAGTAGCAGCGGCGCAAGTTCGGCGGGCGGCAGGCGTAGCATGATCGCGACCGGCGCCGCGATCAGCAGCAGGGGCAGTCCCGTCGTCATCCAATGCGCCACCGCCTTGGCGAGCGCCATCACCGCCGCCGGGGCGCCGGACAGCAGAAGCTGATCGAGCGACCCATCCTCGAAATCGGCGCCGAACATCCGGTCGAGCGGCAGCAGCGCGGCGAGCAGGGCGCAGACCCAGATGGCACCGCCCCCCAGCCGCCCAAGCAATTGCGGCTCCGGCCCGATCGCCAAAGGAAAGAGCGCCGCCGTGAGCACGAAGAACAGCAAAACCGCGAGGGTGTCGCCGCCGTGGCGGAGCGCCAGCCGCAGCTCGCGCCTTAGCAGCTGGAGGAAGGCGCTCATTCGCCGAGCCGCAACGACCGTGGCGAGGCGAGCGGCAAATCCAGATGGGTTGCGGCTACGACGATGCCGCCCGCCGCGCGGTGCTGCTCCACCACAACGCCCAGGGCCACCACTGAGGCCGCATCGAGCGCGGTGGTCGGCTCATCGAGCAGCCAAAGCGGCCGGCGCTGCAGCACCAGCCGCGCGATTGCGAGGCGGCGCTTCTGACCGGCCGAAAGGAAGCGGGCAGGGAGGTCGGCAAGGTCGGCGAGCGCCATCGTCTCCAGCGCAGCCCGCTGCCCATCGCCGCCTCTCGCCGCGCCGAGCGATAGGTTCTCGGCCATCGTCAGGCCCGACTTCACGGCATCCTGATGACCGAGGAAACTGGTGCGGCGGCCGAGAGCTGGAAGATCGCCAAGCGCCTCAGCGCCCTGCCACAACACGTCGCCTGCCGCCGGTGGCACGAAGCCCGCGAGCAGCCGCAGCAGCGTGGTCTTGCCGGAACCATTGGCACCGGTCAGCACCAGCGCCTCTCCGGCGTCAAGGCGGAAGGAGATCGCCTCGAAGACGAGCCGCTCGCCGCGGAAGGCCGCGATATCCCGTAGCTCCAGCACCCGCCGTCGGCCCCTCTTCCATGCACCGGCCGACGTGGACCCCGGCGGATGGCTATGGTTTAACCAAGACCAAGATCCCTTGCACCTGCCGGGCACGGCCGGCGCGATCGCAAAGAGGCGAAACAGCATGAAAATCAGTGGCCAAGACAGTCTGAAGACGAAGCGCGTGCTGCGCGTCGGGGACAAGGACTACAGCTACTTCTCCCTGCCGGAGGCCACGGCCGAGTTGGGTGACATCAGCCGCCTGCCGGTCAGCCTCAAGGTGCTGCTGGAGAATGTGCTCCGCTTCGAGAATGGCACGTCCTACAAGACCGACGACGCCCGGTCGATCGCCGGCTGGCTGAAGGACGCCTCCTCGACCCAGGAAGTGCCGTTCCGCCCGGCGCGCATCCTAATGCAGGATTTCACCGGCGTTCCCGGCGTGGTCGATCTCGCCGCCATGCGCGACGGCATTCTGGCACTGGGCGGTGACCCGCAGAAGGTCAATCCGCTGGTGCCCGTCGATCTGGTCATCGACCATTCCGTGCAGGTCGATATCAGCGGCACCGCCGACTCGCTCGAGAAGAACGTGGAAATCGAGTTCGAGCGCAACGGTGAGCGCTACAGCTTCCTGCGCTGGGGCCAAACCGCCTTCAACAATTTCAGCGTCGTGCCCCCCGGCACCGGCATCTGCCACCAGGTGAACCTCGAGCATATCGCGCAGAACGTCTGGGTGACGGTCGAGGAGGGCGAGAGCTTCGCCTATCCAGATACGCTATTCGGCACCGATAGCCACACGACCATGGTCAACGGCCTCGGCGTGCTGGGCTGGGGCGTCGGTGGCATCGAGGCCGAGGCGGCCATGCTCGGCCAGCCGATCGCCATGCTGATCCCCGACGTCATCGGCTTCCGCATGACGGGCAAGCTCACCGAGGGCGTGACCGCGACGGATCTCGTGCTGACCGTGACGCAAATGCTGCGGAAGAAGGGCGTGGTCGGCAAATTCGTCGAGTTCTTCGGCCCTGGGCTGGACCACATGCCGCTCGCCGACCGCGCGACGATCGCCAATATGGCGCCGGAATATGGCGCGACCTGCGGCTTTTTCCCGCTCGACCGAGTGGCTGTCAACTACATGCGCCTGACCGGCCGCCCCGAGGATCGCATCGCGCTGGCGGAAGCCTATGCCAAGGCGCAGGGGATCTGGCGCGACAGCCAGACGCCGGATCCGAGCTTTACCGATACGCTGGAACTCGATCTTTCCAGTGTCGAGCCTTCGATCGCTGGGCCGAAGCGGCCGCAGGATCGCGTGGCGCTGAAAGATGCGTCGCAGGCGTTTAAACTCGAACTGACGCGCAGCCTGGGCGTGCCGGCCAATGATGTTGGCGTCACGGCGCGCGTGGCCGGGCGCAACTACGACATCACCCATGGCGACGTGGTGATCGCGGCCATTACGAGCTGCACCAATACATCCAACCCTTACGTACTCGTCGCCGCCGGACTTGTGGCGCGCAAGGCGCGGGCCTTGGGCCTGACGGCGCGGCCTTGGGTGAAGACTTCTCTGGCGCCGGGCTCGCAAGTGGTGACGGAGTATCTGGAAAAGTCGGGCTTGCAAGCCGATCTGGATGCGCTCGGTTTCCAGACAGTTGGCTATGGCTGCACCACCTGTATCGGCAATAGCGGCCCGCTCGACGATGAGATTGTCGAGGCGATCGAGGGTAACAAGCTGGTTTCCGTGTCCGTCCTTTCGGGCAATCGCAACTTCGAGGGACGCGTGCATCCGAATGTGCGCGCAAATTATCTCGCGAGCCCGCCATTGGTTGTCGCCTATGCGCTACTTGGCACGATGAATGAGGACATCACGACGGCGCCGCTGGGCACCGGCAAGGATGGCAGGCCGGTTTACCTCAAGGACATCTGGCCGACCGCGGCTGAGATCAACGCGCTGGTCGGCGCAAATGTCACGCGCGCGATGTTCGTCGATCGTTACTCGGATGTTTTCAAGGGCCCGAAGCAGTGGCAGGAAATCACGGTCGAGGGTGACGCTAAAACCTATGCCTGGTCGGATAGCTCCACCTATGTCCGCAACCCGCCCTATTTCGAGGGCATGACGATGGAGCCCAAGCCGGTCACGGATATCATCGGCGCGCGCGTGCTGGCGGTATTGGGCGACAGTATCACGACGGATCACATCAGCCCGGCCGGCAGCATCAAGAAGTCATCACCGGCGGGCGAGTATCTGCTGCAATACCAAGTCCAGCAAAAGGACTTCAACAGCTACGGCGCGCGGCGCGGCAACCATGAGATCATGATGCGCGGCACCTTCGCCAATATCCGCATCAAGAACGAGATGGCGCCTGGCACCGAAGGTGGCGTGACCACGCATTACCCCTCGCGCAAGGTGATGCCGATCTACGACGCGGCGATGCTCTACAAGGCCGAGGGCACGCCGCTGGTGGTGTTCGGCGGCAAGGAATACGGCACTGGCTCGTCACGCGACTGGGCGGCGAAAGGCACCATGCTGCTGGGTGTGAAGGCGGTGGTGACGGAAAGCTTCGAGCGCATCCACCGCTCGAACCTTGTCGGCATGGGCGTGCTGCCGCTGACCTTCAAAGAGGGCATGGACCGCAAGACGCTGGGCCTGACGGGCGAGGAAACTCTGGACATCCTCGGTCTTGAGGATTTGCGGCCCCGCATGGACATCAAGATGGTGATCCGGCGGCCGAGCGGGCAGACCGACACGGTCGATCTGCTCTGCCGCGTCGATACGCTGGACGAGGTGGCCTATTACCGCCACGGCGGTATCCTGCACTACGTCCTGCGCGAAATGGCCCGCGCTGCTTGAAGACCGTTTGAGAGCAAGCATGTGACAGACCGATCGTAGCTTTCCCTGCCCCTGCCAAGGCAGGGGCAGGGGCGCTATTCGAAGACGTTTGAGGTTCCGTAAACGGCGGACCTCAAGGCTCTTCAGGCTAAGTCGGGCGCCGCTATTGGCTACCCACAGGCCGCTGCCCCGGATGTGACACGCCTTTTGCAACCGCGACAAACGCCTCAATGTCGTCGGTCAGCATGTGCTTCAGCATTCGGTCAATCTTGCCATCGGGCCAGTCCCACCAGGCGATTGCCTGAAGTTCGGCAATGATGTCCGGGGAGAAGCGGTATCGAACGACTGACCCTGGGACGCCGACGACTACCGCATACGGCGGGACATCTTTGGTAACCACGCACGCGGCTCCAATGACAGCGCCATTTCCGATCGTGACGCCTGACATGATTATGGCCGACCGGCCGATCCATACGTCGTTGCCGATGCGGATGTCGCCCCGGGAAGTATGGGTGATGAGATCGGGAACATGGGGCCACTGTGCCCGCAGATCCGCGAACGGATAAGTGCTGACGAAATCCGTCCTGTGGTTCCCCATCGAGATCGTTACATCAGCCCCGATCGACGTGAACCTGCCAATGTGGATCTTCGGGTTTGCCAGGCCCACGTCCAGAATGCGCGGGTAACCATAGGTATGGTCTCCAACTGTCCAGCCCGCCTTGTCGATTCCCTCCTGCAGGTGGACTCTCGTCAGGTTGTCTTGTTGCGGTATCTTGGCGCGGTTGAACTGTTCGAGACTGAGGGCCACAGGCGGTCGGCCCGGAAGGGAAAGTGTGCCCTGGAACTGCATTATGCCGTTCTCCGCTACACCTTTGCCAAATCGAACCGTGGGCACTCCCTTGTCTGAGGAGAGGGTGAGCCGGCCATCAGCGATCGCCCACCGCCTCTGGTTCGGATGATCGAAGAGGTCAATTGCCCCATCAGGAAGGAACTGAATTCTGACCCAGCGTCGGGGGATGGTTTCCGCCACAGCTAAGATCCAGACGTCCTGCGTCATCAAAGCTTCGGTCGCAGGCACGTCGTCGGACATGGACTCGGCAGCTCCAGAGGAGCTGTCGAGACTACCTGAACGAGCTCACTGCCGCCTCAATTTCTTCGAGCATCACGCCCCGAGCTGCACCATGACAGCCCAGATAGCCACCAGTCCCAATACCGTCCCGACCGCCTTGAAATAGGCCAACATCTCGTCCACTCCCTCAACACGGGCAGGATCGAGACTTCTGGCTTGGCGCGCAGTGATGTAACTCACAAGCGGCCGATTTTCGGTCTGATTTATCTGCACTGTTGCCACACAGGCGCGAGCGGGGTTAACCCGTTAATTTCACTTTGTTCTTTGGAGCGGGCGAAGGGATTCGAACCCTCGACCCCAACCTTGGCAAGGTTGTGCTCTACCCCTGAGCTACGCCCGCGCTCCAGCGGGAGCGCCTTCTATGCGGCTTCCGGGATGATTGCAAGCGCCTCTCCGCCGTGCCATCACGCGGACCGCGCATGGCCCAGTTCAGTCATGTGGTAGAGGTCTTCCCAAGCGCCCGAAAAGGCGTTGTTGGCAGCGCCGAACCACATCACCTGACAGGCAACTGAGATGGACGAGCTAGACAATGGACGGGGTGATATGGATCTGACATCCGGGGCGGCCGCCCCAGCCGGCGCCTCCTTCATCCTCGAGGGTAACCAGGCGACCTTCCTCAAGGACGTGGTCGAGGCGTCTCGCCAACTCCCCGTCGTGGTGGATTTCTGGTCCGCGCGTTCCACCCTCTCGAAGCAGCTTTCGCCGGTCCTGGAGCGGGTCGTCACCGCCGCGGGCGGCCGCGTGCGGCTGGTGAAGATCGACATCGACACCAACCGGGCGCTGGTGCAGCAGCTCGCCCAACTCGGGCTGCCGGTGCAGTCGGTGCCGACCATCGCCGCTTTCTGGCAGGGCCAGATCGCGGACCTCGTGCAGGGCGCCATGGCCGAGGCCGAGGCGCGCCGCTTCGTCGAGGCGCTGTTGAAGGTCGCCGGTGGCACGATGCCCTCCGCCGATCTGCTCGCCGAGGCGCGGGCCGCGCAGGAGGAGGGCGATTTCGGGGGCGCGATCGAGCTCTACCAGGCGCTGTTGGAAGAAGAGCCCGAGCGGCCCGAGGCCTGGGGCGGCCTCATCCGCACCCTGCTCGCTGCTGGCGAGGAAGACGAGGCGGAAGCGTTGCTCGGCCGCGTTCCGCCCAAGATCGCGGATCATGCCGAGGTCGCAGGTGCGCGTAGCGCGCTCGCCTTGGCGGTGGAGGGCCGCCAGGCCACCAGCCAGGTGCAGGAGTTGGAGGCCCGTCTCGCGGCCGATCCCGCCGACCACCAGGCGCGCTACGACCTCGCCAGCGCCTTCAATGCGCAGGGACGGCGGGAAGAGGCGGCTGCCGCCCTGCTCGATATTATGAAACGCCAGCGTGGCTGGAACGAGGATGCGGCGCGGCTTCAGCTGCTCAAATTCTTCGAGGCCTGGGGGCTTGAGGATCCGGCCTCCATCCAGGCTCGGCGGCGTCTTTCGGCGCTCCTCTTTAGCTAGGGCGCCACACGGAAAGCCTTGCCGCAGAGCCGACCCGGGGACGACAGACTATGGACTCCGCCGCTGCCTGGCCCGACATGAGCGAGGCGATCCCCATCTTCCCTCTCGCCGGTGCCATGCTGCTGCCCTATGGGCGGCTTCCGCTCAACGTCTTCGAGCCGCGCTATCTGGCTTTGGTCGATGATGCTCTGGCGGCCGGCCGGTTGTTCGGGATGATCCAGCCCGATGCGTCGAAGCCCGAGACCCCGTCCGGCCCCGCGCTGTTCGGTGTCGGCTGCCTTGGCCGCATCACCTCCTTCACCGAAACGGGTGATGGGCGCCTGCTCATTTCATTGATCGGCGTGGTTCGTTTCGCGGTCGCGGAGGAGCTTGCTCCAAAGCGCGGCTACCGGCGTGTGCGCGGCGACTTCGGCGCCTATGCCGAGGATGTCGGCGAGGAGCCAAGCGGCATCGGTATGCCGCGCACAAAGCTGCTGGGTGAACTGCGCGGCTATTTCTCGCAACAGGGCCTGGATGCTGATTGGGACTCCATCGGCCAGCTTGATGATGCGAGCCTGCTGACCGCACTCTGTATGATGTGTCCCTTCTCGCCCTCGGAGAAACAGGCGCTTCTGGAGGCGCCGAGCGTGCCGAAGCGCGCGGAGATCCTGCTCGCCTTGCTCCGCATTGGAATGCATGGCACCGAGAGCCCGCCCGGGGGCCTACGTCCAAGCTGAACAGGGATTTGACCACGTGACGGATCAACCGCCGACATCCGAAGCCGAAGAGACCCTTCCCCCGCAACCCGTCGATCCGCGGCTGCTGGAGATCCTTGTGTGTCCCCTGACCAAGCAGCCGCTCATCTATGACCGGGTGCGCGGTGAATTGGTTAGCCGCGCCGCGGGTCTGGCCTATCCGATCCGGGGCGGCATCCCGATTATGCTACCGGACGAGGCACGCGTTCTCGACGACTGAGGCGCTACTGGCGGCGTAGCGGCCCCTTTTCAAAGGGATGAGGCGTGATGGGCTTCGGGGCCGGGCACATGGCGGCGGATCAGGCTGAACCGATAGCCGTCGTGCTGACATTGGATCTTGCGGAGAAATGGGTTTCCCGCGCCATGCTCGAGAAAAATGCGCTCCGCTTGGGCGACGCTGGAAGCCTCGACGCAGATGGCCGGCTCCAACTTGATAGCGCGCATGAGACGGGCGCAATTGCTGATGACCGAGGTGGGTTGCAGGGGTGCAACATGGCCATCCTCCGAGCAGGCAAAATAAAAGTTGCGCATGGGCGTGTCCTTTTGTCGCGCTGAACTCCAACTTTCCAGTCTGGGCCAGACGTCGGTTATCGGGTTGTTGCTTGCGTCGTTGCTGGACCCGTTATTCAGCCGCATTGTGATCTCTAGCCCTCGGCGAGGGCTTTGTTCAGACGGACATTCGGCTGACATCCATAGACCTTCAGTGTGATGCCCCTGCCTGGACTACGCCCTTCCGACGCTGAAGCCGTATTCGGTCTTCAGCCGATCTGGAGAACGCGGATCAGACCGAAGCTGATCACACCAAGCATCACGAGCGACAGGGTAACCGCGGCCGCGACCCGCGGCCCGGCCAGTGCCACGACACGCACATCGACACTAAGACCCAGTGCCGCCATCGAGATGGTTGTCAGGAGATTCGCGAACCTTGTAATCGGTGCCACCAGGGATGTCGGGATCATGCCAGTCGAGCGAAGCGTCAGCATGATCAGGAAGCCGACGATAAACCAGGGCACCAACTCGTGCAGCGGTGGGTACCGTCGTTTTGTGTGGCTGGCTGGGGCTTCTGCCTCGCTCGCCTCATCACGCATCCGGCGTGTGAGGAGCGAAAGCGCGAGGACGACAGGACCCAAAGTCAGCACACGCACCAGCTTGACGACCGTGCCGACCTGGTTACTTAGCGCACCGATCGGCAAGGTCGCTGCCAGAACCTGCGGCACTGCATAGACTGTCAGCCCGGCGAGCACCCCGTATTGCGTCAGTGACAGGAGAAAGACCGGCACGAGCAACGGCAGCAGCAACACGACGACGACGCCCAGAACCGCCGTGAAGGCGATCGAGGAGGCGATATCGTCGCTGTCAGCGCCGATGATCGGGGCCACCGCCGCAATCGCGGAATTGCCGCAGATGGAATTGCCGCAAGCGATCAGCATCGCCATGCGCCACGGCAAGCGGAAGGCTCGGCTGATGCCGTAGCTCGCCACGATCGCGACGGCGACAATCAGGACAATGCCGACCAGGAGCCCCGGCCCGAGGGCCAGCACGGCACGCGCACTTATCGCCGCACCGAGCAGCACCACCGCGATTTCGAGCAGGATTTTGCCGCTGAAGACTATGCCCGGATGCCAGAGATCGCCTGGCGTCCAGAGCGAGCGGATGGCAACTCCAAGAAGGATCGCGAGGACAAGAGCTTCGAGATAGGGCTGCCCGACCAGCCGTGTTTCGACCAGTTGGAGCGCCGTTGCCAAGCCTGTGACCAAGATGCAAAGCAGGATGCCGGGCAAGCTTCGCAGGACCCCATGGCGGGTCGAGCGGGTTGCAACCGGCGTGTCGATCATCCGGCTATGGCGCGATCGTCACGTAGTAGGAGCCGTGGGTCTTATGCGTGTCGGTGTCCGTCGCGTGCCACCGCACTTCGTAGCGGCCGGGGGTTAACGGCTTCAGGCCGACGACAAGCTCCTTCGCATGGCCAGCGGGGACATGGGCATTGCCGAGATCCACCCGGACACCTTTGCTATCCGTGACGACAACGCCCGTGAACTTAGGCTCCAACTCGTCATCGAAGGTGATCGAGAGGTCATGCGGCGCCACGCGCACGGTGCCGTTGATCGGCGGTATTCCCTTTTGCGGATAGGCATGGGCGAAGACGGCGGTGGGGGCGAGAAGCATGGCGGCACAAGCCGCCGCGATGGGAATGCGGTTTGACATGGCAGGTCTCTCTACGAATGCGACAAACAAGCAACTCCCGGGGCGCGTCGTGTTTCACGAGACGGTCCGGCGCGGGCGCGTGCCTTCACGAGCCGGCCGGCACAGTCCGGGCAGACCTCGGGGCTTGTCAATGGGCGCGGGTCGCGCGCCGGGCTGATCGGCGGGACTCCCTATACCCTGATCGTTGACGCTACGGCGGCAGGCGTGTGACGCTTCTAGCCGGCGGCATCGCAGCGTGAGCGCCGCATGCCTGCAGCGATCTCCGGAGAGCGTCATGACCAGCACAAGAAAAACGCCAGACTCCTTAAGAAGCGCGCGCTGGTTTGGTCCAGACGATTTGCGGACGTTCGGGCACCGGTCTCGCATCATGCAGATGGGTTATGGGCCCGCGGACTGGGAGGGGCGGCCGATCATCGCGATTCTCAATACATGGTCCGACATCAATCCATGTCATGCGCATTTCAAGGACCGCGTTCAGGACGTCAAACGCGGCATTCTGCAAACGGGCGGCTTGCCGTTGGAACTTCCGGCGCTGTCATTGTCCGAGAACTTCGTCAAACCCACGACAATGCTCTACCGCAACATGCTCGCGATGGAGGCGGAGGAGCTTCTCCGCAGCCATCCCATAGACGGCGCGGTGCTGATGGGCGGCTGCGACAAGACAACGCCCGCGCTCATCATGGGAGCAATAAGCGCGGGGTTGCCGGCCATTTTTGTTCCGGCCGGCCCGATGCTGCGCGGGAATTGGAAGGGCAAGGTGCTGGGCTCCGGCTCCGATGCCTGGAAGTATTGGGATGAGCGGCGCGCCGGGAATATATCGGATAAGGAGTGGCTGGAGATCGAAGGTGGCATCGCCCGGAGCCACGGCCACTGCATGACGATGGGGACGGCCAGCACGATGACGGCGATCGCCGAATCGGTCGGCCTCACGCTCTCCGGGGCGTCGTCGATCCCCGCCGCCGATGCCGACCATATCAGAATGTGCGCCGAGTCCGGGCGCCGGATCGTGGAGATGGTTTGGGAGGATCTGACTCCTGCCAAGATTCTGACGCGCAACTCGTTCGAGAACGCGGTTACCGTGGCGATCGCGATGGGATGTTCGACGAATGCGACGATCCACGTGACCGCCATGTCGCGGCGAGCGGGGTTCGATGTTGGTCTCGACGAGTTCGACAAAGCGAGCCGTCGCGTGCCGGTTGTCGCGAATGTGCGGCCGAGCGGCAAATTATATCTGATGGAGGATTTTTACTACGCCGGAGGACTCACTGGCCTCATGACTCGGCTACGCCCGCATCTTCACCTCGATGCGCTCACCGTCACGGGCAAGACGCTTGGCGAGAACATAGCCGAGGCCACGGTGCACAATGACGATGTCATTCGCACGCTGGACAATCCGGTTTATGCGGATGGCGCAATCGCGGTGCTCCGGGGCAATCTTGCGCCGGATGGCTGCGTGATGAAGCCAAGCGCCTGTGAGCCCAAATATCTGCAGCATTCCGGCCCGGCCATCGTCTTCGACGACTATCCTTCGCTGAAGGCGAATATCGACCGTGACGACCTCGATGTAACACCCGACCACATCCTTGTGCTGCGCAATGCCGGGCCGCTGGGCGGTCCTGGGATGCCGGAATGGGGGATGCTGCCCATTCCCAAGAAACTCCTCAAGCAGGGGGTGCGCGATATGATTCGTATTTCCGATGCACGCATGAGCGGGACGAGCTACGGCGCTTGCATTTTGCATGTGGCGCCAGAAGCGCATATCGGCGGGCCGCTGGCACTCGCGCGAACCGGCGATATCATCTCCGTCAATGTGGCGGAGCGCAGCATCAACCTCGAAGTCTCCGAGGCTGAGCTAGAGCGCCGCCGCGCGGCATGGGTGCCAGCGCCCCGGCCGTACGAGCGCGGCTACGGCTGGATGTTCTCGCGCCACGTGCTTCAGGCCGACCAGGGCTGCGACTTCGACTTCCTGCAAACAGGCTTCGGCGCGGCGGTCGGCGAACCGGCGATTTATTAGAGGGGCGTGTCTCTGGCCCGAGCCGTGTTCATTCCCCCACGTCATGCTCGGCGAAGGCCGAGCATCCACGCCTCGCTTGCCCATGAAGGCAAGGCGCGGATGGCACGCGGGGGGCCGCCCCGCCTTCGCGTGCCATGACGGATCTCGGATCGCCGTTCAACTACAGCTCCGGCGGAAGCACCTCATCCGGCTCGAGGTTTTCAAGCTGCTGGTCATGGCTGAGCGACAACGCCACCAGCATCGCGAAGCCGACGACACAGGCGATCGCGAGTAGCCCGATCGTGTAGCTCCCCGTGGAATCCTTGATCTTGCCCATGACGTAAGGGCCAAAGAAACCGGAAAGATTGCCGAGGGAATTCACCGCCGCGATGCCGCTCGCCGCCGCCGCTCCGGCGAGGAAATTGGTCGGCAAAGTCCAGAACACCGGCAGCACGCCGAAAATGCCGAAGCCCGCAAGCGTCAGCAGCAGCATTTTGCCAACCGGATCATCGACCAGAGTCGAGCCCGCGATGCCGAGTCCCGCAATCAGAGCAGCGATCGCGACATGCTCTCGCCTTTCGCCGGCGCGGTCCGAATGGCGCCCCCAATAGATCATCCCGATCGTTCCCGCGACATAGGGAAGGGCGGTCACGAAGCCGGTCGCCGTGTAGCTCAATCCGAAGCCGCGCACGATCTGCGGGAGGAAAAAGCTCAGCCCGTAGTTGGTTCCGTTGATGCCGAAATAGACGAAGGCGAGCAGCAGAACGCGCGTATTGGAAATCGCTTCGAGGATGCCAAAACGCTTCGCCCGCTCGCGTTTGGCGCGTTCCGACGCCAGGCGTTCGACGAGCCAGGCGCGCTCGTCCGGGGCAAGCCATGTCGCGTCGGCTGCCCTGTCGGTGAGGTAGAACAGCACGACGACGGAGAGCAGGATCGCCGGAAGCGCTTCGATGAGGAACATCCACTGCCAGCCGCTCAGCCCAAGCCCGGTAATATTGAGCAGTGCGCCGGAGATCGGGCCGCCGACGACGGTAGAGAGCGGGATGGCCGCCATGAAATAGCCGATCATCCGCCCGCGGTAGCGTGCCGGGAACCAGATCGTCAGAAAGAAGATGATGCCGGGGAAAAAGCCCGCCTCGGCAAGCCCGAGCAACACGCGCAACACGATGAACGTCGTCGATGCGCGGACCCCGAGCAGCGCCGAGATTTGCGGGACAAAGGCCATCGCGCCCGCGACCACGCCCCAGCTGAACATGATCCGGGCGATCCACTTCCGGGCGCCGAATTTCTCAAGCGCGAGATTGGAAGGCACTTCGAAGAAGAAATAGGCGATGAAGAAAATGCCAGCGCCGAAACCGAAGACGGTGGCGGTGAAGCCAAGCTCCTTGTTCATGCCGAGTGCCGCGAAGCCGACGTTCACGCGATCGAGATAGGCGACGAAATAGCAGAGCATGAGAAACGGGATGAGTCGCCTCGTTACGCGGCGGATTGTTCGCGTTTCGATATCCATCGAAGTCAGTCCTCCCTCGGCACCCAGCACGACCGGGCACCCGTTTGGGATATAAGATCGATGCGACTCCGATCGCGTCAACTGGCCGCCGGTGGGGCGCAAAAACCTGGATAGGCGGCTCGATTCGTGATCGACTGTGGCCCGTGTAGGCGATGTCGAGTCGCTGAATAGATTCGGAGCCACACAGGAAAAACCGAGGGATAACAACTCAGCGCCCGGTTGAGTGACAGTCAAGCGAGAAGAGCCTAGCCTTTCGGTGAGGGCGGGGGAGCATATGCAAAGCGGACGTGCAGTCTTGTGGTTGATTGCGGGCTTGGTAACCGCTTCCGGGTCGAGCTACGCCAGCAACTTACTGGCTCATCCAAGCCCCGACACCGTTTCGGCCACAGTCATGAATTTCCGCAAGGCCCTGCATGCCGGGGGCATGAAGCTCGTGTCGAGCGATATCGCGCAATGCTATGTCGATGCGAAAGAGGCCCCGCAAAGCGTTGTCGATTGTATGCTGTGGGACATATCGGCGCTCAATGTGGACGCAATCGTCCGCAAGGACATGATCGATCGAGGGGTCGCGGATCCGGGCCCGGCCACACCCTATCAAGCTTGGCCAGCTTTTCAGGCCCGCGTGGACAAATGGCGCCCGCTTGCTTTTGGAAGCGAGATTGCGGATGCGCGCTCATATTTCGGAACCACACCATCCGAGATCGCGGACAACGTTGTCAAACTTTCGCCAGACGATGTGGTCAAAGCCTATACCGGGCTCGTGGCCGCTCCTTCCAACAATGTGGTCGATGCTTCATCTCAAAATGCCGTGAAGTCCTCTCGGGATCATTCGGCCGGGAATGCAGCGGCCGATGTCGCGGAGGCCTCTCCCAGCGCTGTGGTTCCTGCGCCGGCAACGAAGACCTCCACAGAGGCAACCAAGACATCCTCTGGCGACTCGACACATCACAAGCACAGCACGAAACACAAGCACAGCGACGACCACAAACACAGCGACAAGCACAAGAAAAAGCACAAACATAAGACCACCAGCTGATTCAGGGTTTGGTTGATCGGACCCCAGCGAACATTCTCCTCGTGATGGCAACGCCCTTTGAGCACCGGTTATGACGCGGTTCGATGCGTCGTGGCTGGAACTGCGCGAGCCTGCGGATCTCCAGGCTCGCAATCCGGATTTGCTCAGGACTGTCGCGGCTGCCTTGGGCGCATCGGGCGGCGTCGTCGTCGATCTTGGCTGCGGCACCGGTGCGACATTCCGAGCCCTGTCGCCATGGCTTCTCGCGCCGGTGCGTTGGCGCCTCATCGACAATGACCGGAGCTTACTGGATGCCGCCATGGTGTCCATCGGAGCGCTAGCTGAAGCAGTTCAACTGGACCTCGCGCAGCTCGATGAGTTGCCACTGCGCGATGCCACATTCGTTACCGCCTCCGCGCTCTTCGACCTTTGCGCGGCATCCTTCATCGAGGCTCTCGCGGATCGGCTTGCCGAGCGGCGTCTCGATCTCTACGCCGCGCTGAACTATGACGGCACCATCATCTGGTCACCCCTTCACGAGTCCGATGGGGCGATCGTTGCACTCTTCAACCGGCATCAGCGGTCGGACAAGGGAATGGGCCAGGCGCTTGGACCGGAGGCCGGTCGGGCATTGGCTGATACCTTTGCCGCGCTCGGCTATGATGTCATTCGCGCGGACAGTGCCTGGCAATTGTCGCAGGGGGTGGAGGCCTTGCAAATCGCGTTCATCGAGGGGGTCGCCCGGGCGGTGGCGGAGACGGGCGGCATGGCCGCGGCGGAGCTTCGCGATTGGAGGACCTTCCGGCTGGCGACCCTGAAAACCGGCGCCTCCTGCCGGGTTGGTCATGTCGATGTGCTGGCGCGGCCGCCTGATGCAAGGAGGCATGAGCCGCAACGCCATTGACGATGGGGGCCGCCGTGGCGAGTGTGCGTCTGGCCCATACAAGCAAAGAGATCGCGTGACCGACAACACGACGAGCGATGCGCCGCCCTCATCGGGTCCCCTGACGGGGTTGCGCGTGCTGGAACTCGGCCATTTCGTCGCCGCCCCGTTCTGCACACGGCTCCTTGGCGATCTTGGCGCCGATGTCATCAAGGTCGAGCCGCCCAAGGGCGATCCGGTGCGCGAATGGGGTGCCCGGCTGGCAGGCGAACCGCTGTGGTGGTCTGTTCACGGCCGGAACAAGCGCTGCGTCACGCTCGATCTCAAGCATCCGAAGGGTCGTGAGACCGTTCTGGCACTTGTCGCCCATTGCGATGTGCTGGTGGAGAATTTCCGGCCCGGGCAACTCGACCGCCTGGGCCTGACCGAAGTGGCTTTGCGCGCCGCGCGGCCCGATCTCGTCATCGCCCGCATTTCCGGCTACGGCCAGGATGGTCCGCAGCGCGACCGGGCGTCCTTCGGCGTCATCGGCGAGGCGGTCGGCGGGCTGCGCTACCTCACCAACCACGCGCCCGGCACCAGCGATCTGCCGCCGGTGAGGGTTGGTTTGAGCATTGGGGATTCGGTGGCCGGCATCTATGCCTGCTTCGGCATCATGGCGGCGCTGTGGAAGCGGGGTGCTGCGGGGTGCCAAGGCGTCTCGGTCGACGTTGCACTCAGTGAGGCCATTGCCAGTCTGCTGGAGGGGGCTCTGCCCGAATACGGGGCACTCGGAATTATTCGGCAGCCAAGCGGTGGACGCATCGCGACGGCGGCACCGACCAATGCCTATCGCACACGGGACGACATTTGGCTGCTCATCGCCGCCAATTCGGATGCGCTGTTTCGCCGCTTGGCGGGGGCGATGGAAGCGCCCGACCTTCTGGAAGATCCGCGCTTCGCGGGCAATCAGGCGCGCGTCGCCAATGCCGAGGCGCTGGATGCCCGAATCACGCAATGGACCCAGCAATGGGACGTCGCGGCCCTGGAGCCAGTGCTGGCCGCGGCCGATGTTCCATCGACCCGCGCCTATTCCATCGCCGATGTCGCGGCCGATCCGCAATTTCGGTTCCGTCGCATGGTGCGGGAGGTCGAGGATCCGCTCCTCGGCCGCGTGCTGCATCCCGGCATCGTGCCGCATGTGCCGGAGGATCCGGGGCAAATCCGCTGGCCCGGTCCTGCGATCGGCGCGCATAACCGGGAGGTCTTCGGCGGCCTGCTCGCCATGTCCGACGCTGCAATAGCGGAGCTGGTCTCGGAAGGCGTCAGTCGGTGAACGCGATCGAGATCGTCGATGTGACGCTGCGGGACGGCATTCAGCCCATCGGTCCGTGGATACCGACCGAGCGCAAGATCGCGCTGTTGCATAGTCTGGCCGCGACCGGCCTCAGGCGCATGGAAGTCGGCGCCTTCGTCAGCGCCAACGCGATGCCGCAGATGCGCGATACCTTGGCTGTGCTGGAAGCCGCATTGGCGATCCCTGGCATGCGCGCTCAGGTGCTGGTACCGACGGCGCGGCGGGCGGCCGAGGCGGTGGCGGCTGGGGCGAGGGAACTGGCCTTCGTCCTGTCGGTATCTGAAGCCCATAACCAAGCGAATCTGCGCCGGTCGGTCGATGAATCGGTCGCCGATTATGGTCGGTTCGTGAACGAAACGCCGCCGGATATCGCGATCCGGCTCAATCTCGCGACCAGCTTCGATTGTCCCTTCACCGGACGGGTCGCGGAGGATGCGGTGATCTCGTTGCTTGGACGCCTTCTGCCCTTGAGGCCCGAGGTCGAGGTTGGCCTCTGCGATACCACCGGCCGGGCGACACCGGATCAGGTCGATCGGCTCGTGGCACTCGCGATCGCGCATTATCCGGGTGTGGATCGCTGGGCCTTCCATGGCCATGACACCTACGCGATGGGAACCGCTAATGCCTATGCCGCCTACAATGCCGGGGTGCGGGTGATCGATGCGGCGAGCGGTGGCCTCGGCGGCTGCCCCTTCGCGCCCGGCGCGACCGGCAACGTCGCGACCGAGGATCTCGTCTGGATGTTCGAGAAGATGGGCGTTTCGACAGGCGTCGATCTCGATCGCCTCGTCGTCGTGGCGGAAGAGGCGGCGGCATTGCCGGGCGGCCTTTCAGGCGGCCGTGTTCGCCAAGCCGTGTTGGCCCAGGCTCGGAGGCGTGTGGCTGCCGCCGGGGCCTGAAGGCCTGTCGTCGCTGATCTCCGGAATAGGCATCGCTGCCACGGCCGATTCGCTTGCGAGGGGCGGCCGCCAAGCCTTGCGCCTGCTCTGGGGCGGGTGAAATATGTTGCCGAGCGTAGGTTCCAAAGAGGCGCTGCCATCAGCGGGCGCCGTCCAGCACGCATATGACCCTGCCATATCTGGTCGAGCACGATCTCGGCCTGCCGGGCTGTGATAGGCGGGGAAAGAGGAGATCTCGGCATGCAGACACAACAGCAGTTCATTGGCGGTTCCTGGCGCGCGGGCGCGCAGACGCTGCCGATCATCAATCCATCCGATGGCCAGGAGGTCGGCCGCATCGCGCGCGGCACCGCCGCCGACGTCGATGCGGCCGTTAGGGCAGGGCTGGCGGCGGTGGAGGGCGAGTGGGGGCGGACGGATGCGGCGGCGCGCGGACGGCTGCTTCTCCGCATGGCGGAATTCATCCGGCGCGACGCGGAAAGCCTCGCGAAACTGGAAAGCCTCGATGTCGGCAAACCACTGTCCCAGGCACGCACGGATGTCACCGTCTGCGCGCGCTACTTCGAATACTATGCCGGCGCGGCGGACAAGGTGCACGGCGAAACCATTCCGTTCCAGGACGGTTTCACCGTGATGACGGTGTGGGAGCCGCATGGCGTGACGGCGCATATCCTGCCGTGGAATTATCCGTTGCAGATGACTGGCCGCTCGATTGCGCCGGCGCTCGCCATGGGCAATGCGATCGTGGTCAAGCCGGCCGAGGATACCTCGCTCACGGCGCTCGCACTGGCGCGGCTGGCGGAGGAGGCGGGGTTTCCAGCCGGCGTCCTCAATGTCGTCACCGGGCTGGGCGAGGAAGCCGGGGCAGCGTTATGCGCGCATCCCGGTGTCAGCCACATCAGCTTCACCGGATCGCCCGAGGTCGGCACGCTGGTGCAGACCGCCGCCGCCCAGCGCACGATTCCGGTGACGCTGGAACTTGGCGGCAAGTCGCCTCAGGTGGTCTTCGCGGATGCGGATTTGAACGATGCGGCCGCCACCATAACCCGCGCTATCACGCAGAATTCTGGTCAGACCTGCAGCGCCGGCTCCCGCGTGATCATCGAGGATCGTGCCTATGACAGCTTCACCGCCGATCTGGCGAAGCGGTTTAAGGCGCTCCGCATCGGTGCATCGGACCAGGATCTCGATATGGGTCCTGTGGTCAATGCGGTGCAAAAGGAGCGGATAGAGGGTTTCCTCGCGCTGGCCGAGCGCGACGGGTTGCCGATCCTGGCTCAGGGCGATCTCGGCACTAATGTTTCGGCTGACGGGTTTTATGTGCGTCCGACACTGATCGGCGACGTGCCCTTCGATCATCCCTTGGCCCAGCAGGAGATCTTCGGGCCGGTGCTCGTCGCCATCCGTATGAAGGACGAGGCGGATGCACTACGCATCGCGAACAGCACTGAATACGGCTTGGTCGCTGGCATCTGGACGGGCGATATCGGGCGCGCGCTGCGCCTGGCGCATGGTGTGAAATCCGGCCAGGTCTACATCAACAACTATGGTGCGGGTGGTGGGGTGGAGCTGCCCTTCGGTGGCGTGAAGCGTTCGGGCCATGGGCGCGAGAAGGGTTTCGCGGCGCTGCACGGTTTCGGCACGCTGAAGACCATCGCCATCAAGCACAAGGCCGCCTGATGGCGCAGCCGGGATCCGCGCCGAGGCCGGCGCCCGGCAAGCCGTTGCGCGGTCTGCTGGTGATCGCCTTGGAGCAGGCGGTTGCGGCGCCCTACTGCTCCTCGCGTCTCGCCGATGCCGGGGCTCGGGTCATCAAGATCGAGCGGCGGGAAGGCGATTTCGCGCGCGGCTATGACGCCGCCGTGCATGGCACGTCGAGCTATTTCGTCTGGCTCAACCGCGGCAAGGAAAGCCTCGTCCTGGACATCAAGAATGCAGAGGACTCGGCGCTTCTGCATCGCCTTGTCGCGCGCGCCGATGTCTTCATTCAGAACCTGGCGCCGGGAGCCGCGGCGCGGGCGGGTTTCGACAGCGTGCAGCTGCGTGCACGGCATCACAGACTGATCACCGTCGATATTTCCGGCTACGGAACCGGCAACAGCTACGCCGACATGAAGGCCTATGACCTGCTCGTGCAGGCCGAGAGCGGTCTCGCTTCCATCACCGGCCATCCGGCCGGGCCGGGGCGTGTCGGCGTCTCCGTCTGCGATGTGAGTTGCGGCATGTATGCCTATTCGGCGGTGCTCGAGGCTTTGATCAGCCGAGGCGTCACCGGGCAAGGCGCGCGGCTGGAGGTCAGCCTGTTCGACGCCATGGCGGATTGGATGAATGTGCCGCTGCTGTATTTCGAGGGCACCGGAAATGCGCCGAAGCGTGTGGATCTCGCGCATCCTTCCATCTGCCCCTACGGCGCTTTCGCGCTAAGTGACGGCCACCTGGTCCTGATTGCGATTCAGAACGAGCGGGAGTGGGCGAAATTTTGCAATGAGGTTCTGCTGGAGCCTGATTTGCCGCGGCAGCCGGGTTTCGAGAGCAACACCACGCGCGTCGCTCATCGTGAGGCCGTGGATGCGCGTGTCGGCCGTTCGCTTGGTGCGCTTGACCGCGAGACGGCTTCTGTCCGTCTGCGTGCGGCGCAGACGGCGTTCGGCTTCGTCAATGACCTGAGCGGTCTCGCCGCCCATCCCGCTCTGCGGCGTTCGCGGGTCGAACTGACGGATGGCACGGCCGATATTGTAGCGGCGCCGGTTCTTATAGACGGTGGCAATCGGCGACTTGGCAAGGTTCCAGGCATCGGCGAACACTCCGCCGCCATTCGCGCGGAATTTGCCGGATGACGGCTGCGAGTTTTTTGGCAAAGTCTCCAACGTCATCGTCGGCGAAGGCCGAGGATCCACGCCTTACTCGCGGCGCAAAGGCGACGCGTGGATGCTCGGCCTTCGCCGAGCATGACGAGGCGCCCGCGAGGCGCGCGCAAGATAGGTTGAATATAGGCGACTGCCGCTTCAGCGATCCGCCGCATCCTTCATCAAGAACCGAAAATCGCAGCCAAACTCTGCCTGTGTGACGAACTCGCTATGCAGCCAGTCGTAGCCGCGCTTCGCCGGACCTGCGGCCATCGGAACAACAGCGGCTTTCCGACGCTGTAACTCGTCAGCAGCGACA
>NZ_LMUQ01000039.1:47643-97412 GCF_009765865.1 Acidisoma sp. L85 | reverse complement strand
TAACCCGGTCGAACCGCCGTGGTACGTGACCCGTATGCCCGGTGGTGTGGGAGGGGTGGCGTCGCGAGACATCCCCCTATCCCGATCAATCTGCACTCAGTGGACTGCGCATCGGCTTCGGTGCCATCGATGGCGCCGCAATGGGGCCTCAGCCGCCAGAGCCCGTGCCCTACGAGATGCTTTCTGAGGAGGAACGCATTATGCAGGATCTTGCCGCCAGGTGGCGCAACGGCGCGAGGTTCGCGCCGCCGGGTGAAGGGTAGGGATGAGCGGCAGCTTCATTGATGCGATTAGGCCGTTAAGTCCAGGCGAACGCCTCGCCTGGAGCGCCTACATCAGAGGAGCTCAGCGTAGCATTCCCTTAATACACTCACCGCGGCGGGTTGACTCTCGCGATCGCTTGCGTTCCTTCCACGACATGGGGCGTCTCGCATATTACGCCGGTTAAGTGTCGTTAGAATGGGAGGACTGGTTGCAGCATGCGAGGTAGGAGGTTTTCGAACCGGAGGCGCCCTGCTGTCGCCAAAATGCAGATACAGTCCCCTCCTGGGTCGGCTCTCACCGAATGCGCGCGGTCCGATCCATCGCAGTCGGGCTGCTCGCCCACGTCTCCGGCTTGGTATCGGCCGCTCTCATCGTGAAACGACCCTGCCATCACATAAGTGAGCTCCAGGCCAGCTGGATGACTATGCCGCGGAAGTGCCACGTTCGGCGACACGC
Organism: Acidisoma sp. L85; assembly: GCF_009765865.1. Taxonomy (GTDB): domain Bacteria; phylum Pseudomonadota; class Alphaproteobacteria; order Acetobacterales; family Acetobacteraceae; genus Acidisoma. The sequence continues at coordinate 96,692 of NZ_LMUQ01000039.1, read as the reverse complement.
GAATGACGTGCAACCTACCGTCGCGGTCACTGAAAAGCGTGGCATGGAGAATGCCCGGCGCAAGCCTGCGAATTCGTCTAGGCCGAAGCTTCTGCAGTTCCGGCGGAAGCACGACGCCTCCCTTCAGGAGCGCCGACCAAGCTTCGTCATGCGAAGTCGAGCGCTCCGGTCCCCGCGAGGATGGTAAGCGCTCGTTAGTTTCCAGTCGAGTCAGACATAGTTCAAGCGCGCCGGTCGTTATTGCGGTGGGCGGCAATTCATCGAGCAGAAGTCCCCCCACCCGTTCAGCGGCGCGAATTGCTCCTTGGCAATCCGAGCAGCTTTCCGCGTGGATCTCGACAACCAGGCGGTGTGCTTTTCCAAGTGTGCCCGCAGCGTGTGCGAGCAGCGTCGCATCGCTTGGATGTCTTCGCGGCTGCGTTCCAGTATCTGGTGTCATGGCTCTTGACGTAGAACGAGGCGAAGCCGCTTTAAAGTCCGCCTTAGGTGTGATTTGACCGTTCCGAGAGGCATATTTTGCTGCTGCGCGATCTGCTGATGCGATTTCCCGTCCAGGAAGGATGCTTCCAGCAGATCGACAAGCATCTCGGGTAGTGCCGCCAGCGCCCGATACAGTTCTACATCAGAATCGTTCAGAGCTAGCCGCTCGTCGGGCCAGGGACCAGGGTCCTCAAATGCTGATACATCGGCGTCCACCACACCGAGGCGCGGTTTTCGAAATCGCGAGACGAGTAAGTTGCGAGCGATTGTAAATACCCACGGGGAAGGATGGCCCTTCTCGGGGTCAAAGTAGTGGGCCTTGTCCCAGAGCCTGAGCATGGTCTCCTGCGCCAAGTCGTCCGCTGCGGTCGGTGTCAGCCCTCTCCGACCGAAGTAGGTCTTCAAGCGAGGCATGTAATATCGAAAGAGAACCGTAAACGCTATGCGGTCGCGCGACACCGCGACGGCTTCAATACAATCTGCCAGCTTAGGCGTGGAACGAATGTCAGGCATCAGAGCGGTAAGTCCATGCGTCAACATTGGCCCGAGATGCATTGAGCGCTCAATACCCGCTGAAGCCTGATATTGATCACAGTTCCTTCCTCGGACCAATCGCGCCTCTTTCACGACGATAGCCACGCGGCGTTAGACCCTCCTCGAACCATAACCGCCCAGGGTGAAAGTACAGAAGATAGGTCGCGGCGACCTGCGGTCCGAGATCGGGTATCGCCCACATGTAGCCTGGAATATTGTTATAGGGTGGTGCCGCCGTCCATATTGCATCGGCCAGCAAGCTCAGAAGTAGGCTGCTCCTCGCCCATCGCTTACCAGCACCAATCTGCCATATGATCCAGGCCGACAAACACGCACCGATCACATAGAATGCAACGATCAGCTCGTGTATTGTCCACGGGGTAACAAAGATGAGTCCTGACAACTGATTTGCAGCCAGTTTGGGGACGGACGTCCATGATTGATAAATTCCCGACGCTGTTTCCCAGCCCGTCCACGTCCAGAGCGTCACTTCGGCGAAACGTACGACTCTGCGAGGATCGGCGTTCATCACTACCAACCATCTGCTCGTCATATGAACGTCTCAGCTGATTCAGTCTCTCCGGAGCTGCTCACCCACATGATCATAATATTACGGCTACGGCAGCTCTCAGAGGCAACTCCGCTGATGCTAGAGCCCGGAGATGAACCGAGCCGTGGTCGTTGACCTGCGTGCCGAACTAACGTGGGGCCATCTCATCGCTTAGCCAGCTATCGCATCGTCACTTCTGATTGATCTGTCAAACACTGTAGAGGGGTCACGGCGCTGATACCTTCGCCTCCCGCGGATAGTAGATCATCCCGCGCAGCCAATCCCGTCCGCTCTGCGGTCCTCCTGGCCACCCGAGCTGCTGCCGCTGCCACTCGACAAACCGTGGCCGTGGCCACTGCCACCTGGCAAGGAGCCGTGGTGATGGCCGCCATGGTGATGTGAAGGCGGGGTTGTTGGCGGCGCCACAGGTTTTGGCAGGAGTGCCGGCAGTGGAAGCCACAGCAGTGCTTGTTGCGCTCGCGCTGTGTTTTGCGGTCGCGGCGTTTGGGGTGTGAACCACCGTATCCGAGTCACCCGCCCTCACAAATCCGCAATATGGAACGCATCGAATTCCGTAACGTACATCATATGACGATTTCTGGAGATAGAAGCGACGAAGATCGGTTCCGTTTGGCGGCGGGGTTGCAATCGTCACGCCAACCGACGCGCTCGTCGCCCTCAACGCCGCAAACAATGCTATACGACCTATTTGGGATTTATCACTTTTCTGTGCCCTACTACATCTGGAAAGGATCGCATGCCAGTTCGAAATTGCTTCACAACACAGTTTGGAACTCGGGATACGGGTTGCATGCCCGCACTTCAGGCGCCCTCGCTCGATCAATTACCCAAAGGTAGACTGACTACTTGTTCAGATGATTGCTTGATAACGTAACCGTGATCTTGTATGATGCCGCTTCATATATCGCGAAGTTGGCAACTTGATTCTGCGACGCAGGTGAAAAAGTGTCTCATTCTAGCGGTTCAGGGTCGATATCCGCGCATACATCCATCACCGCATAGTGAATGTCTACTTGCGCAGATGGAAGGTATCACCTGCGTGGTCTATTTTGGCACGTATGAGCCACGTAACTTCAGGTTAGATAGGCGCTTATCCGACCCATTAGTCGAAGGATGTCGTGGTGGTGGGTGACACGCATGCGACATTGAGGCTGCCGCCAAGGCTGGCATGAGCACGATTGGGATGGTCTGTGGTGGGTTCCCAGAAGACGTTTTGCTCGGCGCTGTCGCTGTCGCAATCTATCGCGCTCGGGGTGATCTCCTGGTGGACTACGACATTGCCGCTCGCGTTAGCCGTATGGAGCCGCATGATGAGGGAGCTGAATGACGAAGACGACGATTTAGGACCGCGGCACTACGCGATTGATCCGGCTTTGGTATCTCTGACCGCTCAGATTGTGGAAGCTTAGATCTCGGATTACGGCCTCGTATAAGGTGGTTCCTGGATTAATTCAGTCCGCTTCAGGATGAATGACAACAGCATTTCGAGCCTGTGCAACCTTACAAATTACCTATAACCTTCATAGATCAATAGGTGCGCAAGACTGCCCCTCAGTTCAAGTCGCTCTAAACACTGTACCAGACTCTTCCGACTTTGATCGCTTCCTGACCGGCCATCTTACGGGCCCCAACCAAGCGCCCAGAGCTGGAACCAGATCACAAGTGAGTGCCACTATCAACATCTTTCTTGTGGGCTTGAGAGCCTTCAGCCACTGTTCGAAATTCAGGCTGCAGAAGCCCAATAATGAGGTCTGTCCGTGCGCCACTTTTGGATCATACTAGGAATGTGTATTTTGGCTTCTTGCACGATGCTAGGAATTGTTCCAAAGCCGGATTACATAGTCTTCTTCCAGCAAGACTCCGTGACTGTCGATCCAATCGCCGCGGCAATCATTGCTCGCGCGGCAGCAGAGGCGAGGACAATGCCTGATGCTACCGTAACTGTGCGCGGGTATTCGGACAGCGCCGCGAGTGCGCAAGCCGATGTGCTGCTGTCGCAGCAACGCGCGCAGCACGTGGCAGATGCATTGGTCGCGGATGGCGTGGCATCAGACCGCATCTCACGGCATGGTCGCGGACAGACCGGCAACAATCCGGGTGTCGCGAGCCGACGCGTGGAGATCAATGTAAGCAGATGGTAAGGAGTGGTGAATTGGCCCTCCGACTTCGTCCGGTCACGATTCGCGCGTCAGCCCCAGTACTGTGACAGTGCCCCTCACCGCGATCCGCGCGGCTAGGGCCTGCCCGTGTACGTAGTATACTACCTTTTGTCTGGATCTTTGATTCAGCACCGGCGGGAGCTTCCGGCCTAGTTACGCACCCGTAAATCTCGCGGCCTTCCATTTTGCAAACGCACGTCGACTGAACTCCAGCTCTAACTTGGCATGGCGGGAAGAAATGGGGCGGTTTGCCGAAGTGTGGATGCTAGGACAGTCGAATGGCTCAGTCCGCCTCGTTGCACCATACCTTCCCGCCGAGCTTGATTTACACAGCAAAGTTCTGGCGTGGCTCCAGAAGGTCCGCATGACGATAATGTGGTCGTTACAGCATGGGCGTGGCGGACAGGAACTAATGGCCTTTTCGCTAGTGCGACACTCATAGCGAACCAGGCGCGCAGCGGTCCAAATCCTGGTCTGCCGGGGCTAACAGTAAACCAGTTGCAACTCGGTTCCAGCCACTTTGCTTCGCCTTGTAGAGTGGGGTGTCCGCAGCTGCGAGGAGAGACCATCGTGCCCCCGTCCGGCAGTGTGCCGTTGCGCCGCCAAGGCTTGCGGTGACAAATCCGCCGCCTCCGCCAGGGGCGACGGCGCCCGCTGAGTCGGTCGAAGGCAAGATCACGGCGAATTCCTCGCCGCCGTAACGGGCGGAGAGGTCGATCGGCCGCCGAACGTCTTCTGCGCCGTGATGTCGCGCATGATGAGCACGAAATCAGTCCTTTGATGGGTCGTCGGGTCGAAGATGGCGCGGTTGCGGCACTCGGCCCAGATTACGCTGCCGTCCTGCGAACCATGCGATGAACAATAGCGCCGGGCTACGAGCCGGTGACCGACGGCTCATCCTGAGCCGAAACCTCGCCTCGATGCGTCAGACCGCATCGGTATCGCAAAGAAGTTTTACCAACGCAATACGATAAAGAGGGCGATGACGACGAGAGCGGCGAGTGCCGTCACGATGAGTACCCAGCGGCAACCGACCGGGTCCATCTAGTCGTGCTCACGGGAAATAATCTTCAGCTGGCGTCCTCCTGGGCAGTCGCTGGAGGCTGCATCCAACCGCTGACCCATTGGTAGTTAGCCTGAGCTGCTCATGGAGACCGCGATTCAAAGCGGTAGCGATTCTGATCTGAGGGCCTTCGCGACAAAGACACTCCCTGTCGTGCAGGGTCACATTTGCTGGCTGAATCGCTTGACGGTCGCCGAGCCGCCCTGTGCGGCGGCCAGCTGTCCCTCCTGGACCTCGGCCAAGCCGCCAATTGCGGCCTGCTGCACGAAGATTTTATCCTCAGCGGAAACCGCCGCGTGCGCAGCCATCGCGCCAAACGGAAGAAGGAGAATGATAGCACCCATGACGATCGAGCGTTTCACGATCAAGGTCCCTTGTCTGCATCGCCCCTGGCAGGCCGGAGGCGATCGAGCAGCTCAGGCGCGGGACCTCTGGGGTCAAGAGGTGACCTCGAAGATGTGTTGCACAAAGCTCGATGCGGTCTGCGAGCAACAGCGTTCATCGAGCGAAGTAGGCCCGAGCCGGGTGAGCATGCGAGATGCTTGAGCGGATCGGCAACGTCATCTACTGGCTTTGCATGGGTCGCGTCCGTCGTGCTCGTGATCGTCGGCATCATGACCTTCGCTGCACTAGGTGGCCAAATCACACAGTCTTGGGCCGCCTTTGCGAAGTGGGCGGCTCTGGCTGCCGCGATCTATGGAGTCGCTTGGCTGGTGCGGTTCGTCACTTTTGGCCGTGAACGTCGACGTCCCGACATTTAAATTGTGGTCCGGTGACCCGCCCCAAATGGGAGTTATGCCAGCATTTCCGGACCCCGATTTCGCAAGACTATCAAGCCGGCCAGCTTCAGTTGTGGTTCCGCGACGGCTCTGAGCAGCGCACGTGCCAAAAAACCTGCCGGCTGCGATCTATGAGAAACTGCTGACCGCTGGCTCCAACGGCGATATTTCGAGCTAATGATCCGCAGTCGCTAAGCTAAGATGGCAGCCAGAGGTAAGGCGATGCCAGGGGCGCTGCCGACCAAGATGGTGACGCAGCCCAGCTTGCACCAGCGAACGCTTCTTCCGCGACGGCGATCAGCTAGTCGGAGTCTAGGGGTAGGCGACTGGCAATCTGCTTAAGAAGGTTTCGATCTTCCTCCGACGCCTCCGGAGGAATCGTCACAATTAGGTGAAGCTCCGGGCGCTCCTCGCGAAGTTGAAGTGCGTCGCCAAGCAGGGCCCTGAGGTCGTCGAACAGGCGGCTCGCCTCGTGTTCCCCGTCAAGCGCGAGCAGTTTTAGGCGCCACTTAGGAGCCGGCGCGACATTCATTGGGGTTTCGTGTGAGCATCTCAGCACAGTGAGCGGAAGCGCTGGGGCGGACAACTCACTTGACTGCGATGGGAAGGTGTCACCCCTGATTGCACACACGTTGCACTTATTGCGTTGATGACTGCCCATAGCTCGACCGTCCCTAGAGCGCTGAACGCGCGATCCTGAAGTCACTCGTCGAGATCATCTTCCTTTTCCCGTTGGGCCTTCCGTCGCGCCCGAAAGGCAGCGTTGCCTCGCTTCTTTATGTTCCGGCGGCGATCTGCGCGTCCGGCCGCGATCTCCGCGAGCTCTTCCAGAGTTATGACGACGGCATTGTCAGCCGGGCTCGGTTCAGCGTGCCATGGCTTCCAGACGTGTGGGCGGCGGCTCATGGCGTCGTCTAGTCAAAAGGACGGGTCAGTGTAGTGGCCTCTGGCTTGGCCGCCGGCGCCACTGTCACTCGCGCTGTTTTAACGAACAGCCCCACCTATTCCCAATCCAGCGTCACCCAGGCCTGGCGCGGGACCGATCCCGGGACTGGCGCCATAGTAGGTGTCGATGTCAGCGCTACGTCGCTCATCCCACAGGCTGAGATCATCAGCCGCGTAAGTTGGCGCTCCTTCTAGTCGGCTGCGATCGAGATTGACCACGAACCCGCCAGCCTGCGGATCATAGGTCAGCTGGTTCCAGGGTAGCGGATGGTAGCGCTCGCCGATTCCCAGAAATCCTCCGAAGCTGAGGATCGCGTAATCGGCTTTGCCCGAAGCCTTGTCGAGCATCACGTCGTGGACGCTGCCGAGGCTTTCGCCCGCCGTGTTGTAGACGGCCGTCCCGTTAACCTTGCTGGCAGCGATCAGCCTTCCGCCGGTGTTACTTGGGTTTTCATCGCTGACCATAGTTCCCTCCGTTTCTGAGCTTCGGCGCCAAATGTTCAGCTCGCGCGAAGCTCTCGACAAAATAGGTTCAGAATTCGCCGGTTGCAGGCTCTTGTGGGCCCTCGACGAAGACGTGATCATCAGGCCCTATTACGATCGCGCCTGTGGTCCCGGTTCTATCTCTAACCGACTTGGCAAGCGTATTGGCGGAAGTGGGGATATGATCACCGACTGGTTGCGCCGTTCCTCAGGCTCCCAAAACCGACGTCATGTCTGCGCTGTGACGATGGTGCTCTGCAGAAGATGCGGGTCTTGGCGTAACGGAGCGCACTAGATCCTCAGCAGATCGTATTCGGCGGGACGTTCCCGTCGCTTAGGACGAGGCGCCATGCCCAACCTCACTAGGACGAATCCAAGCTCCTATCCGCCCTCTTGGTTGGCGAGTGGGTGCGGATAGACGACCTCAAGGAGGTCACAGGCATCTGGCGCATCCATGTGATCGTGGAAGGGATGGTGGACCAGGGGCTGGTCGAGGTTCAGTTCGGCGCACCGGCAAAATGGTGCGGGTGCCTCGGCGTCCCTGGGGAGGGCGGGGTGGCTAGCCGGCTCTCGAGAAAGCGAGGCCCACGCGTCAGTCCGCGGCGGCTCTCCCGGGCGGCTTCGCTACTGCTCGTCGCGGTCTTCACTTCGCTATCTAGCACATCCCGCTCTTAATATGATTACCTCTGATGTAATTGAATCCACTCTAGTGAGGGTCTATTCGGGCCGTCGAACGAGCAGTCACTGGGCAATGTACCCATGATCTCGTTCACTTTCGTCTTTTGGAAGTAAACGCACATGACGGATTTTCCTGTTAATACCGTTGAAACTGCACCCGAGCGCTCCAAGCCCGCTCTGAAACAGTTGCGGGCCACCTTCGGCATGATTCCCAATATTCTCGGTTCCATGTCGACATCTCCGGTTCTGATCAATAGCCTCGTCGGCCTGTTCCAGAATGTTCACGGCGGCAGTTTTACGGAAGACCAGATACAGATACTGCTGCTGACCAATGCGGTGACCAATGAGTGTTCCTGGGCCGTCGCGTTCCATACGGCCCTGGCACTCAAGGAAGGACTAGATCCTGCTGACGTTCAGGCCATTCGGGAACGCCGGCTGCCCAAGGATAAGAAGCTGGCCGCTCTGTCGGCCCTCGCTAAGACATTGATCCAGGAGCGCGGTCGCCTCGAGGACCAGGACATCGAGCCATTCATCGCCGCTGGGTTTGGCAAGGATCTCGTGCTCGAAGTGATTGCCGTGGTCGCCGCATCCACGATCACGAACTATACCGGAAGCGTTACAAGAACGCCGCTGGAGGAACCCTTCCAATCACACGCTTGGCAACCGTAAGGCGACCAGTTCAGGGCGTCAGCACGTTCAAGGCCTGATTGCAAAATCTTTGGATAATCCCGAGCCGGATCGGCCTCCACCTTGGAGCTGCAATATTCAGCTCTGCCACCTTCATGGCCGAGCAGTGCCGGCACTCAGGAAGCTTGAGCGATGATTGACCGGAACGCCGTCTGGCTTATCGCCGGATGTTCGACAGGGCTCGGTCGAGCGCTTGTCCTGGAGCCCGGGTGCCGCGTCGTGGCGAACGCGCGGGGCCCCTCCGCTGTCGGTGACATAGTGGAGGACTATGCCGACGTCGCATTCGCGGTGGAACTCGACGTCGACAAACTCGATCAGGTGAAGGTGGCGGTCGAGGCAGCTAGAGATCGCTTCGGCGGAGTCGACGTGCTGGTTAATAATGCCGGGTATGGGTACGCCGGTGCGTCTCCGGGCCACTCCAAACGGAGTTCTAGTCACTTGGCTTCGGCGCTACGCCAGCCAATTGCGCCGACCCCTTGATCAGTTCAATTTGACCGTCCGCGCCCGCCGCAACGTAGCGCATCACCATGACCTCAACAGCCGGCTCTATATCCGGCAGCGCGGGGCTCGATGAAGCCAGACTTCCCCATTTACAATCATGCCGCTGCTGAGCGTGGCTGGACCAAATACTAGCGCTCTTCGGCCGGAACCTGCACTAAGGTAGATGACCTTCGGCACTAGAAGTAGGCTTTTTAAATGAGAGGGTTTTTCATGATCCAAGGGCGGTGCCGCTGCGGTGGAATTCAGTTCGAGATGCCGGACCAGGCAGTACTTAGTACAGTCTGTTATTGCAACGACTGTCGCAGGCAGTCTGGGGCACCAATGTTGGCGTGGGCAATGGTTCCCGCGGTTTCAGTCACGATGCGCGGCGAGCCAAAGGTCTACGCCTCCTCGGAGCGCGGACGCCGCTCCTTCTGTTGTGCTTGTGGCACCGGGCTGTTCTTCACAAACGCGCTCCTCGAACAGATGGGCATGGTGCAGGTGCGGATCGCGGTACTCGACGATCCCGATGCGATAGCTCCTAAGATGCAGGTGCAGACTGCTGATAGGATCGGCTGGATGAGATCAGCGCACACGCTACCAGCCTTCGAACGCTTCCCGACATAGATCTGGACGGCCGCTCTCTACCTTTTTCGCCCACGCATTGCAAACCGGCCTGGCCGGTGCCGGACCCTAGGGCAAGCAGCGGTGGCGCCGGGTCGGGTTCATCCTCGGTGGGGCATCAACGCCGCGAACCTGCGACGGGTCCCGGCAGCCTGGCGAAATGCGGCGCTCGAGGTTGCATGGCGCAGATCTCGTAGGCGATTCGGCTGACCCTGGTGCGCCCTGGGGCGTTGCACTCCATCGCTGATTCCTCTCCAAGTGCTTCATCCGCCGACGACTTCCCGAATACCATCAATTGCGCCATCATGGCCGCTAACTAGAACTTCTTGCCACACGTCGCACGCTGGAGGCGATAGACGGACCGCCGCGGGACCGCGAATGCGTCTCTTGCAGTAGTTCGATTGTCGCGTTGCCGGCAACCTCCAGAGGCGCTTCGCCTAGATGGACGATGCTCGCATTATAGCTTCCTGACCGGAAGGGCGAAGCGATAGCCGATGCCGCGCTCGGTCTGGATCGCGCGCGGTGCACTGGGGTCAGATTCCAGCTTACGCCGCAGCCGAAGCACCTGAACGTCAATGGTGCGGTCGAACACATCCTCATGTACGCGGGTCGCCTGTAACAGGTACTCGCGAGACAAGGACCGCCCAGGGGAAGCTAGAAAGGCCACTAGCAGCGCGTACTCACCGTTTGTGAGAGAAACAGGCTCAGCCGCTGCGTTGACTAGCTTGCGCTCGCGGACATCGAGCTCCCAGCCGTCAAATCGGTAGCCGCCTGAAGACGGCTCGTCGCGCGACGGTCTGCGGCTGAATTCCTGACGTCGCAGAACCGCTCGAACGCGCGCCAGAAGCTCCCGCATACCGAAGGGTTTGGTGACATAGTCATCCGCGCCGAGCTCCAGGCCGACCATGCGGTCAATCTCGTCACGACGATGCCCAGTCACGACAATAACCGGCACGTCGGAGCGAGCTCGAATGTCCCGCAGAAGATCTAGCCCATCCTACAGCCGCTCCAGAACCTGCTACAGAACCCCCGCCTTCGCGAACGATTGCCGAAAAGCGACGGCCGCTTAGATGCGCGAGCCGGAAGCCGTCCTAAACTGGGAGGCCGAGTGCGGAGCTAAACAAACCGGCGGGGTCGAAGCGCCGCTTCGCGGCTGCCAGACGCTCGGCGTTCGGCCCGTATGCTCTTTGAACCCGAGGGTCGTCGCGCCGCGCCAGGTTCGGATAGGTCGCCGGAAAGGCCCAAGGCGTCAGCAGCGCTACCGTTTCCCGGGCCCATTCACGTTCACGCAAGCCGTCCCCGCCATCATACTGGGCGACGATGTCCAGCAGCACATGCCTGGTTCTCATTCCGAAGGCCGTAGCTCCGACCGGCACGCGCAGTGCAGCGCCGCGAAACTCATGGGTTAGGAGCGAGCAGCCGGGCCCAGGCCGGCGAGCGCCTTGCGATGCCAGAACCTCCGCGACCTCCCGCGAAATATCGGCAAGCCAGCAGCTTTCCATGAACACGTCATGCGTTTGCGTCATCGGCCCATCGAACATCGCCAGCGCTTCAGTGAACGAACGATACCGAACATCCGCGCCAAGCACTGTGCCGAGGCGATGCAGCGGTGCTATCTCAGCTTCAGCCTGCGCCGGATCGCCGCACCAGCCCGGAACCACGGCGGCCACTTCCTGCCCGTCGGGTGCCGAGATGAATCCAAGTTGAACCGTGAGCGCATCCGGCGCGTGGCGGCAAACGTCAGCCGCACGGGCGAACACCGCAGCTGCCTCGACTGCGGGATACATAATCGGTCCATAAGTTAGCCCGCGAATGCGGTGCAGCCGAAGCGACATGAGTGTCACGACTCCGAAATTCCCGCCACCGCCTCGGAGCGCCCACAACAGCTCCTCGTTAACCTCTTCGCTTACCGTTACGACACTTCCATCAGCGAGCACCACTTCCGCAGCGACAAGGTTGTCCGAGGCCAGGCCAAACCGCGGGGTTAGGGGCCCGTAGCCGCCGCCAAGCGTCAGGCCACCGAGTCCGACCACGCCGACTGAGCCAGTCACGGCCGCCAGACCCAGCCTGTCGGTCTCAGGGGTAAGGTCGCGAGCGCGCGCCCCGCCGCCAACCTGCGCCAGGGTGCCGTCCAATGAGATGAAAACGCCGCGCATCTCCGACAGGTCGATCACGATGCCGTCGCACAAGGCGCGCCCCGTCCAGTCGTGACCTCCAGCCTTGACGGAGAGCGGCAGCCCGGTCTGCCTGGCGGCGAGAACGGCGGCTTGAACATCTGCCGCACTGCGCGCCCTCACGAGCGCCAGCGGACGGGCCGAGGTGCGGACCCAGATCTCCTTCGCTGCGTCATATTCGGGATGTGATGGAAGGATCACCCTGCCTGCAAGTTTTGCACCGAGGTCCGCGATCAAATGTTTGGTTATACCCATATTTGTTCCTTCTTCGCACCGAGCTTCCCGGCATGGCCGCAAGCACGGGGCATTAACTATCGGCTGCGCACACACCAGCCGGAGATTTCTGCGTTTTAGGCAAACCCGGCAGCAAGCCGGTTCGCAACCCCACACATGCGCCGCTTCCAGCGGCACATATGGCTTTGTCGGCAGATCAGTCTCTGCCGCTATCGAAAGCCGCCAAACCGCGGCAAGGAATCCGCCCGTTCACAAGAGCGTCTCGGCATCGGTGGACTCAAAAACGCCATACCAGAGTCATTCATCCAAAAGTCTGCATGCGTGTCACCATGGAATGGTTTCGGAGAAGTGGAAGAAAGTCCCTGTTGGACCGTCGGCGCCCATCAGCGCCGCCGCAACACTCGTCTTAGCGCCTTCCGACGGTTCCATCGGCGCAAGATCCGTCCCACTCCTCGTCCTCACCCATCCTGGGTGAACAGAGTTCACCTTGATGTCTGTATCGTCCAACTCCTGGGCAAGCTGGATCGTGAAGAGATTGAGAGCAGCTTTCGACGCATTGTATGCAAAGCGCTTGTTATAGGACACAGCTTCGGCCTGCGTGGCGTGCAAGTTGAGCGATCCGAGGATACTGGAAACATTCACAATGCGGCCTCCGCCACTTTCTCTTAGCAGCGGGAGCACCTCACTGGTAAGTCGGAGCACCGCAAAGAGGTTCGTTTCGAATACAAGTTGGAGCTCTTCCTCCGTCGTGTTGATGGTGAGCCTCTCCATTAGGGTCCCTTGAGGCGCCGTCATACCTGCGTTGTTGACGAGTATGTCGAGACGTCCAAACTGCCTCTGGATAAGCTGCGCTGTAGCAGTACGATCGGCGGCCTCCGTTACATCAAGCTTGACTGGCGAGACATTTACTAGGCCGTCAGTATGCAGTTTTGCCGCAGCTGACTCAGCGGCCGCGAGCGATCGACCTGCGAGTAGGACCGTCACACCTTTCTCAGCAAGTTGGCGGACGGTCTCGAATCCGATTCCCTGGTTGGCCCCGGTGACGAGGGCTATCTTTGCAATTTGTGGCATACGTTTCGCCCTCGACGGTTGCAGCGTACGGGTGAGTTTGGTCGCTCGTCCCCTCGGTCTCATCTATTCAAAGCTCCAGTCCCCCTTCAAGTGCCCTTCCCCTAGACAGCCGTGAAGCTGCGGCTGTATCCTAGTCATGTCGAGTAAGTCGCTACCACGTTCACTATAGTTACACTATATCGGAGGCAAGCGGATTTTGGCAAGGGCCCGCGTCAAGGTCGTAGAGGCGAAGACTCGCCGACAGGAGTACGCGGAGCAAACGCGGGCCGCGATTGTTGCGGCAGCACGCCGGCTCTTCGCGGCGCAGGGCTACGCCCAAACCAAAGTCGAGGACATTGCGCGGGCCGCGCGGGTGGCTCCAATTACGATCTACACGACCGTAGGCGGCAAAGTCGGGCTGCTACGCATGCTGATGGAGATTTGGAGCACAGCACCCGGAAATGAGGCGGCGCTCAGCAGCATTCTCGCTCTTCGCAATCCTCTAGCAATCATCGAGAGCGTGGCGGGAGTTGTGCGGTCCATGCGGGAGGAGTTCGGCGACATCGCCTATTTCATGCACGACGCCGCCCCCCAGGACCAAGCGGTAGCCGAAAGTCTCGCTGTGGCCACGGCTCGTTACCGGAAGTGGTTCCTGGTTGTGGCTCAGCACCTCGCAAGCCTGAGAGGCCTCCGGTCTGGACTGACCTTGGAGGACGCCGCCGATCTGCTGTGGTTCTACTTTGGCTATTGGGGCTACTACACCCTGCATAATGAGAATGGATGGACCTATGAACGCGCAGAGCGTTGGTTAGTGAAGGCCGCTGCTCACTCGTTATTGAAGGAGAAGATGTAGCGGGGTTCGGGCCCAGGTTGGGTCAATGTTTTCAGTGCGGTCGCTCGCCGAAGGCAGGCGCTCGACGCTGTGCAGATCCCGTGCAGTAAACTCTTGCTGTTTGACGCCATCGAAGAGGTGGGCCGCACCAACACCGCCGATCTCAGTGATGCGAAAAGCTCCGCGCCCTCGGCCCCTCATGGACGCCTCGCGCTCGCGCGAGCGACACCGATGGTCAAGGCGCCGACTGTCGCCATGCGCCCTTCTAAGGCTCGCCTCGAGTCTCGCCTCCTCCACTTCCAGGCGACCGCGGCTGACGGCATTTCCGATATTGTCGACTGCCATACGATGCAGGCCCAGGTCCTCCAACCGCCACATGGCATGCTGGAAGCGGGCTGCCGCCAAAAGGTCGGCAGAATACGCCTTAGTGTCTTCTCCAGCCCGACAAGGATCAGGAGCAGTAGCAGCGAGACTTTATGCTTAGGCAGCCGGCGTTCCCGAATGGCCTGAACGTCAGCAGGCTCTTATCCTCCCTTGAGTGCCAGCGCTGTATGGAGCGCGATGGCCCTAGGACACTCATTGGTTACCGCGTTGGTCAGCAGCAATGTCTGTATTTGGTCTTCCGTGAGCTGCCGCCGTGGACCTTCTGGAACAGGCCGACGAGGCTATTGATCAGCACCGGAGATGTCGACATGGAACCGAGAATATTCGGGATCATGCCGAAGATGGCCTGCAACTGTACCAAGACCGGTCTCGAGCGCTCGGGCGCAGAGTCGATGGTACTAACGGGAAACTCTGTCATTTTCGCTTACCCTCCCAAAGGCGAAGTGAATGGACCATGGGCACATCACCCAGTGACCCGTTCGACAACTCAGATAGACCCTCGCAGAAATGGATCCAATTACATCAGAGGTAATCAGGTGCAGAAGAAAATGTGCTAGACTAGATGGCGAAGTAAGTCCGCGGTGAGGAACAGCAGGATGGAACCTAACGGACGCGAAGCCAGACGGCCGGAGAGCGGGCTGGGCAAACTGATGCGCTATTGGCGTGAGGCGCGCGCCAATAGCCAATTTGATCTGGCGCTCGAAACTGGTGTCTCTCAAAGACATATTAGCTTCATCGAAAGCGGGCGCAGCATCCCGAGCCGGGAGAAACTCATGGACATCGCGGAGGGTCTCGACGTCCCACTGCGGGAACGCAATGGGTTCCTTCTGGCGGCTGGATATGCGCCCATTTACACGGACAATGCGTTGGATGCACCGGAGATGGAGAGCATCGTGAACGCTCTTGAGCGCGTCCTGCGTCAGCATGAACCATTCCCCGCCGTGGTCATGGACCGCTACTGGAACGTGGTCATGGCTAACGAAGCTGCACCCACGTTCTTCGGAAAATTCATCGATATGGATTCGCGCCCAAAGCCACGCAATCTACTGCATCTGATGTTTGACCCCAACGGGATGCGCCCCTCGATCTCTAATTGGGATGCGGTTTCAGAAAGCCTTCTCATGCGCGTTCACCGCGAAGCGATCGGACGTGTCGTTGATCAGAAGGAAGAGCCCTAGACCACGCTACCTCGCCACCATCCATACGGATAGCCGAACCAATCATTGGTCACCTTTAGGCTGGTGCCGCTTTGGAGCGTTGAACTCATAACGATTGCTGGCTCCGCCTCTCATCCAGTGAGCCGCCGGTGACACGAGGTAGGCCATCAGGTCGGCGATCTCCTCCGGTCGGCCATACCGGTCGATGCCCGTCTCTTCGAGGAACTTTTCCTTTGCCTGCTCAACCGACACATTATGGGAGCGGTGCCCAATGCTTAATGTAAGATTCGCGCCGTCCCGTCATCACCGGGCCCGGCATCACGCTGTTCACCTGCACACCATCCTTGAGGCCCTTATCCGCGAACGCTTTGGCAAGAGCCACGATGGCCGCGTTGATGGTGCCCACGGCAGCATAGGCGGCCTTAGGAAACAATGCCGAATTCCCAGAGGTTAGAAGCACCGATCCTTTGGACAGCTTGAGAGCCGGCCACGCCTCGATCGTAAGACTTTCTTAAATCGCACGCTGCGGCTCGTTTTCGCGGGCGGCCGAGGAACTCGATCTCACCCAGTCGGGCTTGAGCCGACTACTTGCTAGCCTTGAAGGATACCTCGGTCATCTGCTGTTCGAACGGCATGGCCGCGGCGTAGTTCTCACTGACGCCGGCAAATAACTCGAGCAGATGACACGGCCCGCGTACGCGCATATTGATGACACCATATTGCAACTTCGCCGCCAGGAGGGCGTGACCGAGGGCACATTGCGCGTTGCGACCATTCACACCCTGGGTTCCTACTTCATCAGTCCCGTCTTCGCACGATATATAGCCCAACTACCAAGGGCAAACCTTTCTATGCTCGGCCGGAGCTCGCCGGGTGTCGTTGATATGGTGGAAAGCGGAAAGGCTGATATCGGATTTACCATGCTCCACTGGCGGATCGGCTATCTTAGAAGATCTCCAAAGTGGATTATCGCATCGTCTCGACAGCGGTGACATTCTCCTGGTGCCATCCGGTGTGGCGCATAGTCTGCACGCCGGCAGCGGCGCACCGCTTGGTCCGGCCAGCAGTCGACCAGGACTCAAAATGACTTTCAGCGAAAATGCCGGATCGGGTGGGCGCGCTCTGTTGAACAGACTATCAGCTGCGCTCTTTGCGCTGACGTTGAGACTTGCGAGCACAAACGACGCCGCTCCGGCAGGTCTGCTGGCGCTCGCCGCTCATCCTCGCCTTTCCCCAGCCTTGGCAGCCATGTTAGGGAGTCCGGCTCATTCCTGGACCCTCCCGGAACTCTCCCGCCTTTGCAATATGTCGCGGGCGACGTTCGCACGTTATTTCCAGAGAAATCTTGGCCGTTCAGCTGCGGACTTTCGGACTTTCTGCTGGACATCCGCAAGATTTTTTTGGCGGGCAACGAATTGGATAGACCATTGAATTCTGTTGCTTCCGTCGCCGAGACGGTCGGTTATCAATCCGAAGCTGCATTCCAACGCGTCTTCAAGCAGAATATGGGCATTACGCCAGCGCAATGGCGCCGAGCGTCAGCTTCCAAGCGGACGAGCCGCTCCTCCCGCACATGAAACTCGTCATCACGGCCACGTTAAGCGTTCCCGCTCAACAAGGTCGCCCGTGTGTGAATACAGACCAAGAAGCCCATCTCGGCGGCATTGCATCAAGGAAGGTGTTCGAGCTCTTTGAAACCTTCGATGAAGGCCATGCTGTCATCTTCGCCGATGCCGTAGACTATGACGACCCCGTCTCATGCGTCACCGACGAAATGGGACTCATCCTGTGCGTCATTCACGCCGCGATGAAGACGCCTGCAACACGGCGCACTACAAACTAACCCCGACCGACTATTAGGGCGCGATGTCTTATGGATCTTTGATCTCAGCCTCAGATTTTTAGCCACTTCCTTGCAGAAACCGAAAATCGCAGCCGGACTCGGCCTGCGTGACGAATTCGCTATATAGCCAGTCGTAGCCGCGCTTCGCCGGACCGGCGGCGGCCGGAGCGGTCGCGGCTTTTCTGCGTTGTAACTCGTCAGCAGCGACACGCAATTCGATGCTTCGGTCACGCACACTCAGCGCGATCACATCGCCCGTCTCAACGAAGCTCAATGGACCGCCCGAGGCTGCGTCCGGCGAAACATGCAGCACGATCGTCCCGAAAGCCGTGCCGCTCATGCGCGCGTTGGAAATTCGCAGCATGTCCTTGACCCCGGCGCGCGCGAGCTTCTTGGGGATCGGCAAATAGCCTGCTTCCGGCATGCAAGACTCGCTACGCGGCCCGGCATTCTTGAGCACAAGGATATCGTCGGCATGCACATCAAGATCCGGATCGTCAATCCTATTGGCGAGATCATCGAGCGACGAGAAAACCACGCATCGTCCCTCCTTCTCGAACAACTTCGGATCGGCGGCCGAACGCTTGAGAATGGCCCCATTCGGCGCAAGATTGCCGAACAGCGCGACAAGCCCTCCTTCATCCTGAACCGGCTGGTCGCGCGCCCGGACAACCGCGCGATCGACCCAAGGATCCCAGCGCTCGATCCGCTCGCCAATCGTCTCCCCGGTGACTGTCAGGCAATCGAGGTTCAGGAGATGGCGTAGTTCGCGCATGACGGCGGGAATACCTCCGGCGGCGGCGAGATCCTCCATGTAGAAAGCCCCCGTCGGCTTGAGATCGACCAGAACCGGTGTCGTGTCGGACAGGACGTTGAGCCGTTTGAGGTCGAGTTGCAGTCCGAGCCGCCCGGCGATCGCGGCAAGGTGGATCACCGCATTGGTCGATCCGCCGATCGCGAGCAGAACGCGCACGGCGTTCTCCAGCGCCTGCTCCGTGATGATGTGGCTGGGCGTGAGGTCGGAGCCAATCAGCCCAACGGCCATGCGGCCGGTTTCCTCCGCGAGGCGCAGCCGCAAAGCATCCACCGCGGGAACGGCTGCGGACCCGGCCGGCATCATGCCCAGCGCCTCGGCGATCGAGGCCATGGTGCTGGCGGTGCCCATGACCGCGCAGGTGCCGGCCGTGGTTGCGAGCCTCTGCTCCACCTCGGCGATCTCCACGTCATCGATTTCGCCGGCGCGGTAGCGCGCCCAGAAGCGGCGGCAATCCGTGCAGGCACCGAGCCTTTCGCCATGATAGCGGCCGGTCGACATCGGCCCGGTCACCAGCTGGATCGCGGGAAGATCGGCGGAGACCGCGCCCATGAGCTGCGCCGGCACGGTCTTGTCGCACCCGCCGACCAGAACGACGGCATCCATGGGCTGCGCGCGGATCATCTCCTCGACATCCATCGACATGAGGTTCCGAAACTTCAGGCTGGTCGGCACCAGGAAGACCTCGCCGAGAGAAACCGTGGGAAATTCGATCGGCAGCGCCCCCGCCGCCAGAACGCCACGCTTCACGGCCTCGACAAGTTCCGGCATGGCGCGGTGGCAGTTGTTGAAGCCGCTCTCGGAATGGCAGATGCCGACGATCGGCCGCTCCAGCATCTCCCGGCTGTAGCCCATGGAACTTGCGAAAGACCGCCGCAGATACCCGCTGAAGCCGAAATCGCCGTAGTTGGTGAGGCCGCGACGCAATCCGCGCGGCTTGGCTTCGTCGCTCATTGTCTCGGTCCTCTAGTTCGTCTCAGCCTCACACGGTCTGGCACAGCTTACCGCCGATGCCGAGACGGCGAGCCTATTCGAGCAAGTGGATCAGCTCCCGGTCCTGCTCACCGAGCAGGTAGGTCGCGATAAAGACGGCGGGCGCGGAGTCCGAGGCATTGTCGAAGCGTTGCAAGGTGGTGTCGGCAGGCTCGAAGACCGTTTGCCCTACCGTAAAGGTATGCGGCTCCTCGCCGAGAAATTGAACCGTGACGCTGCCCTCGACGACGAAGCTGATAACCGGGCAGGGGTGGCGATGCAGGCCTGTTTTGCCGCCGGGCGGGAGAGTCAGGCGCTGAACCTCGACCCGGCCGATCATCCGGCCGTTCGCCAGGGGGTAGGTGCCCAAGGGTTTGCGATCCACCATCGTCAATCCTTTCGTTTTCGCGCGCACCGGGCTTCCCGCTCTTGTCTTTCGAGCCGCTCGGCCCACGCGTAAGCTTGGCAGATCATTGGCCCTGGGAACCAGCAATGCGCTTCAGACTCGGCTGCAGGCTCGGCTATCGGACCACAAACGAAACGACGTTCATCTTCAACGTGGAGGCGCAGCAGTCGGCTGGGCAAGTCATCGAGGAGGAACGCCTCGAAATCGCGCCGACCCTGCGGCAGGAGCAGTGGCAGATGCCCGAGACCGGCAACCGCTATCTCCGGGTGACCGCGTCGCCGGGCGAACTGATCGTGAAGTATGAGGCGGTCGTCAGTCTCACGCCCAGCCTGGAAGATCCCAATGCCGTTACCGAACTCAATCCCTCCAATCTGCCTCTGAATGTCTTCCCCTACCTCAACCCAAGCCGTTATTGCCAATCGGACAAGCTCGACCGGTTCGCGCGCAGCACCTTCGGGGCGCTTCAGCCCGGCTACACGCGGGTGAACGGGATCTGCAACTGGATCTACGACTACGTGTCCTATGAGGGCGGCGTCTCGGACGCCATGACCTCGGCCTTCGACACGGTAACGCAGCGCGCGGGTGTGTGCCGTGACTTCGCGCATCTCGGCATCGCGCTCTGCCGCACGATGAACATCCCCGCCCGCTATGTCAGCGCCTATGCCTTCCGCCTCAATCCGCCGGACTTCCATGCGGTCTTCGAGGCATTTCTCCAGGGTCCCAACGGGCCCGGCTGGTATCTGTTCGACCCTACCCGCATGTCCGATCCCGCCGGGCTCGTGCGCATCGGCGTCGGGCGCGATGCCGCGGATGTGGCCTTCGGCAGTGCTTTCGGCGCGGTCAGCTACGACATACCTCAAGTCCATATCGAGGCTGACGGGGAACAGAGCCCGGCCACCACGCAGGCGATCCGCTTAGGCTAAGCTGGCCGCCGACCGGTCAATCCGAAGGTCTCGCGACAGCCGGTGTTCCGGCATGGGTCTTGAGCCCGGCAGGTGGTTTCGATATGAGGCTGCTCTGATGTCCGGGGCGGCGCCGTGATCAGCGGCCGCCCGGGCTCCGGTTGCGCCGAACCACCACTTGCCGCGCGCCGGATCGATCTCCCGCAACTGATTGGACGCGTGATGCCTGCCCCGACCCTCGCCTGCGATCCGAGGGCCATCACGGCCTTCCCGGCATCATCCGGCTACGGTGGTGTCCGATGAATAGCCCTACCTCCCTGGTCACCGAGATCGCGCGCCGGCGTACCTTCGCCATCATCTCGCACCCTGACGCCGGCAAGACCACGCTGACTGAGCGGCTGTTGCGAGCGGGCGGCGCCATCCAGCTCGCCGGCAGCGTTCGCGCCAAGGCGGAGCGCCGCTCCACACGCTCCGACTGGATGGGGATCGAGCGGGATCGCGGCATCTCCGTCGTCACCTCGGTCATGACCTTCGAATATGGCGGCTGCGTCTTCAACCTGCTCGATACGCCGGGGCATGAGGATTTCTCCGAGGATACCTACCGCACGCTGACGGCGGTTGATTCCGCCGTGATGGTGATCGATGCCGCCAAGGGGATCGAGGCGCGGACCCGCAAGCTGTTCGAGATCTGTCGCATGCGGAATATCCCGATCATCACCTTCATCAACAAGATGGACCGCGAGGCGCGGGACCCCTTCGAACTGCTGGACGATGTGGCGGCCACCCTGGCGCTGGATACCGCGCCGGTCACCTGGCCCGTGGGCCGTGCCAGCGACTTTGTCGGCACCTATGACCTGCGGACCCGCGACTACCACCTCACCACGAAGCTGCCGCAGTCCGACGATCGCATGATCACGCTCGGGGAGGAGGTCGATCTCGTCCGTGCCGCGCTGCCGGTCTTCGAGGAGGCCAGCTTCATGGAAGGCCACCTCACGCCGGTCTTCTTCGGCAGCGCCATCCGGGAGATCGGGGTGAGCGATCTGCTCGACGCATTGGCCGATTTCGGCCCCAAGCCCCGCGCCCAGCCTGCGGATACTCGGGTGGTCGAGGCAATGGAGCCTGCCGTCACAGCCCTGGTCTTCAAGATCCAGGCGAATATGGACCCGAATCATCGCGACCGCATCGCCTTCGCCCGCGTTTGCTCCGGCCGGCTGGTGCGCGGGATGAAGCTGAAACAGGTCCGCACCGGCAAAACGATCCCGCTGACCGCGCCGCAGTTCTTCTTCGCGCGGGACCGGGCGCTGGCCGAGGAGGCCTTCGCGGGCGACGTGGTCGGCATTCCTAATCACGGAACGCTTCGCATCGGCGATACTCTGACCGAGGAGGAGAGCCTCAACTTCGTCGGCGTGCCACATTTCGCGCCCGAGTTGCTGCGCCGGGTGCGGCTCGACGATGCGATGAAGGCCAAGAAATTGCGGCAGGCGTTGCAGGAATTGGCGGAGGAGGGCGTCGTGCAGCTATTCCGCCCGCAGGATGGCTCGCAGCCCATCGTGGGCGTGGTCGGCACCCTTCAGCTCGACGTGTTGCTGACCCGTCTCGCCGGCGAATACGGCGTCGCGATCGGCTACGAGCAGACGCCCTATTCGGTGGCCCGCTGGGTTTCCGGGGAGCGGGTGCCGCTCGCGAAATTCGTGGCGGCGCAGAGGACGTCCATGGCCGATGACGTCGATGGCGACCCGGTCTATCTCGCCAGTTCCGCCTATACGATGCGCCGGGCGATGGAGACCAACCCCGATCTCACCTTCCGCGACATCAAGGACGTCCGGCTCGAGGCCGCCTGATAGCCCGGCGACCGAGGGGTCAGAAGCCCACGAACTTCCAGTTATAGACCGTGAAGAAGAAGAAAAACGCGCCAATGACGATCATGAAGCCGACACGCTGGTCATGCGTGGAATTCGGCCGGGAGTGAAAGAACACGAATAGGGCCAGGGCCAGGAATACCAGGAACCCTATGATCTCTCTCAGTATGCCCGACACTCTTAGGCTCCCTCTCTGGCCGGCCGCTCCGAAGTCGGGGCGGCTCCGCACAGCCTCCTTAGATCAGCCAGCGCCGCTCCACCAGCGGCCGAAAGGCCCGATCCCGGTCGGTCGGCGGTTGAGAGTTATCATACCGCGATTGCCAGGACTACCGCACCCGCATCCGCTTCCCGTGGCCCAGATTCAACGCTTCATGATTGTATATATCGATGCGTCCGCGAAGCCTCATGAGCGCGTGCGACATCAGAGATGCACGCCGCTGGCCGCCTCCCACGGGGAGTCCTTGCCCCGTAATGCGCGACGTTACTCTATGGATATTGTTTTGATGGGGTTAGCCTGCGAGGCGTTTGTGTGGTGCTGAAGCGCCGGGCGGTGATTGCGAAAATTGACGCCACGATCAGCGTCTCGCAACGATTAAAGTCTTTTGGGGCTGTACCGAAGATCGGCCCAAGAAGACGGCAAGAACGATGGTCCAATTCTGAAGTTAGGCATCTGCGATTAGCGCGGGACGAATCCGCCTAGCCTACGGCTAGACTCTACGAGATTCGATGCAGTGGGTGAGACCTTGCCATTTTCCGATCAGAGCGCCGATTGCGACACAAAATGGCCCGGTGCACTCGCGGGAGTTGCAGAGTCGCTCAGTTTCCTCTCTAATCATGCGACGTTTCCACAGCAGTTAGGCACAGATGGCTTCGGCTCTAAGGCCAGCGAACGAAGCAGAAAGAATTCGCTCGCTGCTGGCGCATGATGTGCTTGACACCCCTGATGACCCCTATTTGGTCCGCCTGACGCATTTCGCGGCACGCGAATTCAGCATGCCTATGGCGCTGGTCAATCTGGTCGATGTCGAGCGGCAGTGGACCATGTCGGCCTATGGCTTTCCCAGAGGGTTAGACGTTCCGCGCTCGCTGGCGTTTTGTTCGATCACCATCCTGTCCCCTGACAGGGTCACGGTGATACCCGATGCGCGGCTCGATCCGCGTGTCGCGAATAACCCGGCGGTAACCCCAGAATGTGGCATTCGTTTCTACGCCGGAGCGCCGATTACGGACTCCGAGGGCCTTGCCCTTGGCACGCTCTGCGTCCTCGACACCGAACCGCGCAGCTTCAGTCCCGCCGCCGCCGATGCGCTGGCTGAGCTTGCCAAGGACGCATCCTCGCGATTCGAACTCTATCGCGCTGCGGCGGCCCTGCGTGAGAGCGAGATCCACCATCGCCATGCGGTCGAGCTCAATCCGCAAATTCCCTGGACGGCCTCGGCCGCCGGCAAAATGGAGGAAGCCAGCTCGCGTTGGCAGGCTCTCACCGGGTTGTCACCGGCCTCGCCGCGAGGCGATTCCTGGACCGAGGCAGTACATCCGGATGACCTCTCCGCCGTTCAGGCCGCCTGGGCGGTGTCGTTGCCCAGTGGAAAGCCGCTCGACCATGAATACCGGCTGCGGTTGGCGGACGGCAGTTACCGCTGGTTTCGCTCCCGCGCGGCCCCGCGGCGCGACGATGCCGGGCGAATCATAAAATGGTATGGGACACTCGAGGACATTCATGATGGCAAGCTCGCCGATCTGGCGCTGCAGGAAAGCGAGAAGCGGCTACGCTTTGCCTTGGAGGCCGGAAAGTTCGGCGCATGGGAGGTCGATTTCAACACGCGCCGCGTCACCGCCTCCGATCTTTGCGCATTCAACTTCGGGCTGAGGCGTGGTGAAGACCTCTCGGATTACGATCGGCTAATCGAATCCGTCCACCCGGCGGATCGCGAGCGGCGCAGCCAGGCGATCGAGCGAGCCCTGGCGGCCGGCGAGGCATACGAGGTCGAATACCGCAACATTTGGCCCGACGGGAGCATTCACTGGATCCGCATAACGGGCCGCGGGGTCTATTCAGAGGACGGTACGCCGATGCGCGCCGTCGGCCTGTCGCTCGACATCACCGATCAGCGCCGGGTCGAGGAGGAGCGGCTAAGGGCTGAAGCCAAGCTGCTTTACCTCGCGCATCACGATGCCCTCACAGGCGTTGCGAACCGGCGTCTCCTGAACGACCGGCTGTCGCAAGCGCTCGATCTGGCGGACCCGGACAATATGGCAGCGCTCCTCTGTATCGACCTCGACAATTTCCGGGCGGCCAACGACGCTTTGGGCCACGACACCGGAGACGGGTTGCTGCGGCTGGCCGCCGACCGGATCGGCAGTTGTCTCCGCCCCACGGATACCGTGGCGCGCTATGTCGGAAATAAATTCGCGGTGCTGCGCGGCGGGGTGACTTGCCCGAGCGAGGTCGATGAACTGGCCCATCAGATCCTCCAGGTTCTCAGCGAGCCCACGGAGCTGAACGGACATACCGTGGTGCTAGGCGGCAGCATCGGCATCGCCTTCGCCCCAGGAGACGCCAGCCGGCCTGAGCGACTGCTCCGCAATGCCGACACGGCACTCTATCGCGCAAAGACGACCAGCCGGGGTTCGTACAGACATTTCGAATCCGAGATGGATATGGGTTTGCAGGCGCGCCAGGCGCTCAAGCTCAGCCTGCGCGACGCGCTGGAAAAGCAGGCATTCCGGCTGTTCTTCCAGCCCCTGATTG
The DNA here is from genome assembly GCF_009765865.1 of Acidisoma sp. L85. Taxonomy (GTDB): domain Bacteria; phylum Pseudomonadota; class Alphaproteobacteria; order Acetobacterales; family Acetobacteraceae; genus Acidisoma. The sequence goes on along the minus strand of NZ_LMUQ01000039.1, from coordinate 71,830 downwards.
AGCTGTCGACCGGCCGCCTCGTCAGTTTCGAAGCATTGCTGCGCTGGGAGCATCCAACGCGCGGGCTGCTTTCCCCCGCTGAGTTCATCCCGCTTGCCGAGGAAACCGGCCTGATCGTGGGTGTGGGGCGCTGGGCTCTCACGGAAGCCTGCCGCGCCGCTCTTTCCTGGCCTGAGGCGATCAGTGTCTCGGTCAATCTATCCGTCGTGCAGTTCAATATCGGCAACCTGGAGGCCGATGTCGTCGCGGCGCTTGCCAGCACTGGCCTCGCGGCCAATCGGCTGGAACTCGAGGTTACCGAGACGTTGCTGTTGCAGGATACCTCGACGAATGCGGCAACTCTGCTTTCGCTGCGACGGAAGGGCGTGCGTATCGTCATGGATGACTTCGGCACAGGCTATTCCTCGCTCAGCTACCTTCGCACCTTCGCCTTCGACAAGGTCAAGATCGACAAGTCGCTGATCAGCGGCCTGCCGGACCGGAATGGCGGAGATGCGATCGTGCAGGCCATCATCGGCTTGTGCCGCAACCTGCGCACCGAAACGACCGCAGAAGGTGTCGAGACTCGCGCCCAACTGGAATTTCTCAAAGCGCAAGGTTGCACACAGGCGCAAGGGTATCTCTTTAGCCCTCCGGTGCCTGCCTCGGCCCTGGAGGCGCTGCTGCGGCGGGTTTGGCTCAACTGAGCCGCCAGGCAGCGCTTATAGCTGTTGCGGATCGTGCAATATCCGAAATCTATTGACGCCGGAAGCGCCCCGCGCGACTGGTAGCCCGTGCGAGAAATCACGAAAAGAAATCGTGATAGTTTGGGGCGAGGTCAAAAATGAACGTTTTGTCGCCGGCTCGTGTGCTTCCAACACTCGCTCTGTCGCGGTTTGACGGAGATGCTGCCGTGCGCCGCGCCTTCTTGGCCGATCTTCGGCGCGCGGCGCGTGAGGTCGGATTTTTCTACGTCACGGATCACGGCGTTCCGTCCGACCTGAACCGCGCCGTGCTCGATCAGGCGACGAAGCTCTTCGCCCTTCCCGAGGACGAGAAGCAGGCCATCGCGATGGTCAATTCGCCGCATTTCCGCGGCTATAACCGTGCCGGTCTTGAGCTTACGCGCGGCAAGCCCGATTGGCGCGAGCAGCTCGATGTCGGCGCCGAGCGCGCGCCCATACCGCAATCCTCGGGCACCCCGCCCTATACCCGGCTGCAAGGCCCGAACCAGTGGCCCGCCGCGCTGCCAAGCCTGAGGCCCGTGGTGCTGGAGTGGCAGGAGCAGGTGACGCAGGTCCTCGTCCGGATCCTGCGGGCTTTCGCCCTGGCCTTGGAGCAGGACGAGCATGTCTTCGCGCCGATCTATGACGGCGCGCCGCACCAGCTCCTCAAGCTCATCCGCTATCCCGGGCGCGTCGCCGAGGATGCGGAGCAGGGGGTTGGAGCTCATAAGGACAGCGCGCTGCTGTCGCTGATCCTTCAGGATGAGAATGGCGGATTGCAAGTCGAAGCCTCGCCGGGCGTGTGGATCGACGCCGCACCGCGTGAGGGCACCTTTGTCGTCAATATCGGCGAATTGCTCGAACTCGCGTCGGACGGCTACCTCAAGGCGACCATGCATCGCGTCGTGAGCCCGCTTTCCGGGCGCGAGCGGCTATCGGCCGCCTTCTTCCTGGGCGCGCGATTGGACGCGACGGTCCCGGTGCTGCGGCTGCCGCCCCATCTGGCCGCCGAGGCGCCCGGCTTCGACCGTGACCCGCAGAATCCATTGTTTCATCAGGTCGGTCAGAACACCCTCAAGGGGCGGCTGCGCTCGCATCCCGATGTTGCCCAACGCCACCACGCGGATTTGCTGGCCGCCTCCTGACTCCCAAAATCTTTGCGAAGGGGAAAGACCGATGCCCGATATTCAGCCGAGCGACCTGCCGTCAGACGCCAGTTTCCGCGCCGATTGGCAGCCGGAGACCATAGCACTTCATGGCGGTAGCTACCGGTCCGATCCGGCGACCGGCGCGGTGGCGGTGCCGATCTATCAGACGACCTCGTTTCAGTTCCAGGACACCGCGCATGCCAGCCGGCTGTTCGCGCTTCAGGAACTCGGCCACCTCTACACGCGTGTCACCAACCCGACGCAGGACGCCTTCGAGCAGCGGCTCGCGGCCCTGGAGGGCGGCGCGGCCGCGCTGGCGCTCGCCTCCGGCCAAGCGGCCTCGGCTTTCTCAGTGCTGAACGTCGCGCAGGCCGGCGACAACATCGTCAGCGGCACGGATCTCTATGGTGGTACCTGGGCGTTGTTCGCCAATACACTCAAGCGCATGGGCATCGAGACACGCTTCGTCGATCCCGCCGATCCGGAAGCCTTCGCCCGTGCGACGGACAGCAAGACCCGCGCTTATTACGGCGAGACCTTGCCCAATCCGAAGCTCGAGGTTTTCCCGATCCGCGAAGTGAGCGAGATCGGCCGCAAGCTCGGCGTACCACTCATTCTCGACAATACCGCCGCTCCGCTGACGGCGCGGCCCTTCGAGCATGGCGCGGCGATCATCGTTTATTCGACCACCAAATACATCGGCGGCCACGGCACTTCAATCGGTGGCGCGATTGTCGATGGCGGCAATTTTCCTTGGGAGGAACATGCCGCTCGCTTCCCGCTGCTCAGCGAGCCAGATCCCGCCTATCACGGCGCCGTCTGGCTAGAAGCGGCGAAGCCGCTCGGCCCTGTCGCCTTTGTGCTGCGCGCCCGCGTGGTGTTGCAGAGGGACATCGGCGCTGCGGTGTCGCCATTCAACGCGTTCCAGTTCATCCAGGGTCTGGAAACGCTTCCGCTGCGCATCCGTCAGCACAACAGCTCCGCTCAGCGTGTCGCCGAATTCTTGAGCGGGCATGCCAAGGTTTCGCGCGTCATCTATCCGGGCTTGCAGACCGGCGAGGCGCGGCGCAGGGCGGATGCCTATCTCAAGGGGGGCTATGGCGCGCTCGTTGGTTTTGAGCTGGCAGATGGCGCCGAGGCAGGCCGGCGCTTCATCGATGCGCTTCGGTTGTTCTACCACGTCGCGAACATTGGCGACGCGCGCAGCCTGGCGATCCACCCCGCGACAACCACGCATTCCCAGCTTACGGGTCCGGAACAGCTACAGACTGGAGTCACGCCGGGTTATGTCCGGCTGTCGATTGGGCTTGAGCATCCCGACGATATTCTGAGCGACCTGCAACAGGCGCTGGCGCGCGCATAGGCGCGACAGTCTGATACTGAACCGCGCCCAAAGGGTCCGTCATGGCATGCTAAGGCGGGGCGGCCCCCCGCGTGCCATCCACGCCTTGCCTTCGTTGAGCAAGGAAGGCGTGGATGCTCGGCCTCCGGCGAGCATGACGTGGTGGAACGATTAGCTTCAGGCCAAGGACATTGCGCTCTGCTACGGCTTCAGCACAACCTTAATGCAGCCGTCCTTCTTGTCGCGGAACGTCTTGTATAACTCGGGACCTTCCTCCAGCGTGGCGCGGTGGGTGATGACGAACGAAGGATCGATCTCGCCCTTCACCACGCGCTCCATCAGTGACGGCAGGTAGTGCTGCACCGGTGTCTGCGCCATGCGGAAGGTTAGCCCGCGATTGATGGCCGATCCCATCGGCACCTTATCCAACATCCCGCCATAGACACCAACGATCGAAACCGTGCCGAAGTTGCGGCAACAATGGATCGCTTGACGCAGCACATGCGGGCGGTCCGTGCCCATGAAGGTCGCGACCTTAACACGGTCCACCACGGCATCGAAGCCTGAGCCCATATCAGGCTCCGTTCCCACCGCATCAATACAGGCGTCAGCGCCGCGCCCATGCGTCAGTTCCTGGATGCGGTCGAAGATGTCGTCCGTCTTGAAGTCGAGCGTTTGCGCGCCACCCGCCTGCGCCATGGCAAGACGCTCCGGCACCGTATCGATGGCGATCACCCGCTCGGCGCCGAGCAGAAAGGCACTGCGGATCGCGAATTGTCCCACCGGCCCGCAGCCCCAAATGGCGATCGTGTCGCCACGCTGGATGTTGCAAAAGTCGGCCGCCATATAGCCTGTCGGGAAAATATCGGACAGGAAAAGCACTTGCTCGTCGCTGAGCCCCTCGGGCACCTTGATCGGCCCGACATCAGCAAAAGGCACGCGCAGATATTCCGCCTGACCGCCGCTATAGCCGCCGAGCATGTGCGAGTAGCCGAAGAGCCCGGCTGGGGAATGTCCCCACATCTTCTCTGCCATCGCGTGATTCGGATTGCTGCGCTCGCAGCCTGAGAAGAAGCCGCGTTTGCAGAAGAAACATTCGCCGCAGGAGATCGTGAACGGCACCACGACCCTATCGCCGATATTCAGCGCCTTGTTCTCGCTGCCGACCTCGACGACCTCGCCCATGGTCTCATGGCCGATGATATCGCCGCTTTTCATGCTCGGCATGACGCCGTCATACAGGTGCAGGTCGGAGCCACAGATCGCGCAGGCCGTAACCTTGATGATTGCATCGCGCGGATGTTCGATCTTGGGATCCGGCACCGTGTCGCACCGCATGTCGCTCTTGCCGTGCCATGTTAAAGCTCTCACGAGACTGTTCTCCCACCAGGATCCGAGGCGGGCATCTCGGGTGCCGAGTGGCCTGCTGCAATCTCCGCTCGCGAAAGGGGCGGTCATAACCCCGCGAGGAGGCGCCTCATTCGCGATTGGGTGACGTCGAGCTAGGATACCTCTGCTCAACCGCGAGGAGACAAGCGATGCCCACCGCCGATACGAGGCTGACGATCCCGGTTCTACTCGGCTCTGTCCGTCGGGACCGCCAAGGCATCAGGGCGGCGCGGCTCATCTTCAATGCGCTGACCGAACGCGGCCACGAGCCCGTTCTGGTCGATCCGTTGGAACTACAATTGCCCTTGCTCGACCGGATGTACAAGGAGCATCCGAAGGGCGAGGCGCCGGCGCAGCTGGAGCAACTCGCGACCCTCTATCGGCGGGCTGACGGTTTCATGATCGTGAGCGCTGAATACAACAACGGCATTCCGCCGGCGCTGAAGAACCTGCTCGACCATTTCCTGGAGGAGTATTTCTGGCGCCCCTCCGCAATCCTTTGCTATTCGGCTGGCCAGTTCGGCGGCGTTCGCGCCGCTATGCAGCTCCGCATGACCCTCGCCGAACTCGGCATGCCGAGCATCCCGAGCCTTTTCCCTATCCCCCGCATCGGCCAGGCCATCGACGAAGACGGCACGCCGAAGGCCGAAGGGATGGCTAGGTCTCTCGGCAGATTCCTCGGCGAATTCGAATGGTATGCCCAGGCCCTTAAGCACCATCGTGTCGCGGGCGTGCCGTACTGACACCGGCTGGCGGCTGTAGTCACTCTCCAACGTCATCTTCGGCGAAGGCCGAAGATCCACGCCTTTGCTCTCGGCTCGAAGGCTAGGCGGGGATGCCCGCCCTTCGACGAGCCTGACGAAACCCTCGTGTTTTGCGAGACAGGTGGGGTTCCAGCGCGGAAGTCGGCCTAAGCGCCCGCCTTCCGCCGCTTCAGCGATGCCGCCGAGAGGCAGAAGATCTCGAACAGGACCTGTGCCGCGACCTGTGCCGTGTTGGTGGTCGCATCGTATTGCGGCGCCACCTCCACCACGTCGCCGCCGATCACATCGACACCGATCAGCCCACGCAATAGCTGCAAGACCTGAAACGGCGTCAGCCCGCCAACCTCGGGCGTTCCCGTCCCCGGAGCGAAACCAGGATCGATGCTGTCGATGTCGAAGGAGAGGTAGGTCGGCCCGCTGCCCGCCACCTGTAGCGCTCGCTCAATCACCGCCGGAATGCCCATGCCGTGCACGTCCTCGGAGTGCAGTACCGTCATCCCGGAGTCGTACGAGAACTCCCAGAGATATTCCGCGCCGCCGCGAATGCCGATCTGGATGGTGCGTTCGGGGTCCAGCACGCCATCCAGCACCGCCTGGCGGAAGGGGCCGCCATGCTGGAACTTGGTGCCCTCATAGGGTCCGCTGGTGTCGCAATGGGCATCGATATGGATCATGCCGACGGGTCGCTCGCGGCCCACGGCCTTCAGGATCGATTGCGTCATGGAATGGTCGCCACCGACCGATAAGGGCACCACGCCGGCCGCGATGACCTTCGTGTAGAAGGCCTCGATATCCTCGTGGCAGCTTTCCAGGCTGAAGCGGCTGCGCATCGGCACGTCACCCACGTCGGCCGCCTGGCACATCTGCGCCGGCGCCAGCCGTAGCGCATGCTCATAGGGACCGATCCGCTCGATCGCCCGTACCGCCCGTGGCCCCAGTCGCGTGCCGGCGCGGTTGGTCACGCCGAGGTCCATCGTGACACCCGCCACCGCGATATCGAGGCCGCCGAATTGTGGCTGGTCCGGCGCCTCGGGCCGATAGGGCAGGCCCATGAAGGTCGCGGCATTGGCGTAGGGGAGCGCGCGCCGGTCCCCGCCCTTGAACTGGCCCGCCGCGACGGCCGCGAAGGCGGGGTCGAAGATGTCGCCGCCCGCCGCATTGCCGTATTTCGCTCGCAGCGCCGCTAGCTTGTCCCGATCCGCCATGGGTCGCCCCTCCTCATCCTTCAGCCACGAGCCCGCCTCGCCAAGACAGTATGACGCGCCTCGGCCCGACGGAGCTAGGCGCCGGGTCGGAAGGGCAGGCTAGGCCGCTGGCAACAACAGGCGTGCGGCGAGGCTCTCCGCGATGGCGGCAAAGGCCAGCGCGCCTTCGCTCTCCGGCTGCTCCGCGACGATCGGGGTGCCGGCATCGGCGGTTTCCCGCACGTCCATGAGGAGCGGGATCTCGCCGAGGAACGGCAGGCCGAGCTTTGACGCTTCTGTGCGCGCCCCGCCATGACCGAAAATCGACGAGCGGTGGCCGCAGTTGGGGCAGCAAAAGACGCTCATATTCTCGATCATGCCCAGGACCGGCACCTCGACCTTCTCGAACATCCGCACGGCTCGGCGCGCGTCGATCAGCGCGATGTCCTGCGGCGTGGAGACGATCACCGCCCCCGTCACCTGCACCTTCTGCGAGAGCGTCAGCTGGATGTCCCCCGTTCCCGGTGGCAGGTCGACGATCAGCACATCCAGCTCGCCCCAGGTGACCTGGCCGAGGAACTGCTGCACAGCGCCCATGATCATCGGGCCGCGCCAGATCATGGCGGAGTCTTCCTCCACCAGGAATCCCATCGACATCGCCTTAAGCCCCCAGGCCTCGATCGGAATGATGCGCTCGGCCCGTACCTCTGGGCGGCGGCTCTCGCCCAGCATGCGGGGCAGGCTCGGCCCGTAGATATCGGCGTCGAGCAGGCCGATGCGCAGCCCCTGCCGGGCCAGGGCCACCGCGAGGTTCACCGCGACGGTGGATTTCCCGACACCGCCCTTTCCCGAGGCGATCGCCACGACGGCACCCACCCCCGGTAGCGGCGCCGGGCGCGATGCCGGGGTGCGGCCATGCGCCGGGCCTTGCGGTGCTGGGCCTTGCGCATGGGCGTGGGCGTGCGGAGCGGGAGCGGCGGCCGCGCGATGAGAGGTCAGCACCACGCTCGCATTGCGCACGCCGGGTAGACGGCCGATGGCGGCCTCCGCCTCACGCCGCAAGCCCTCCATCGCCTTTGCCTGGGCAGGGTCGATTCGCAGCGAAACCTGCACGAGGCCGCCGGCAGCCTTCACTCCCTCCACCATGTCGCTCGAGAGCAAATTGGCTCCGCTGATCGGATTTCGCAGGCCGCCAAGGACCCGCTGAACCGCCTGCGCCATGGCGTCGTCCGGGCTGCTGGGTTCACGGTTTGTCATGGAAAAGACACTCCTGAAGGTGCCGTCGCTTGACGGCCCATACTGGCGCTACGCGCATTGGAGGGGCGATCTGCGGCGATCCGCGGCTTCGGTCCGACGTAACCAGTGCTTGCGTGGCGCTTGGCGTCGTGCTTCCGCAGATGCACAATCATGCCTCCGATCAGGAATGTCCACTTGATGCGCCGCATGCTGCCCCGCGCCGGATCGGCGATCCTTGCGACGCTACTCGCCGCCACCCCGCTCGGCGGCGCGGCGCTACTGCCTCTGCGCCCCGCGACGGCCGCGGAGACTCCGGCGGGCTTCGCCGACCTTTCGGCCCGGCTGCTGCCGTCCGTAGTCAATGTCGCGAGCACGCAGTCCTCCTCCAGCAGCGACAGCGGCGGCTCAGACGGCGCTGGTGCCGGTCCCTCTCAGGACCAGCCTTTGGAGCAAGGGCGGGATCAGCAGGGGTTTGACCCGCCACGGCGCCATCAGGCGGACGCGACTACCTCCAGCTCGGCCTCTTCCTCAGCTGCCCAGTCGCCGCTCGACAAGCGCTTCCAGGATTTCGCGGCTGGGCCGCCGAGCGACTCCCAGGCCGACCAGAAGGGTGGCGTCAAGCTGCAAAGTCTCGGCTCCGGCTTCATTATCGACCCTTCCGGACTGATCGTGACCAATAACCACGTGATCGACGGTGCCGACAGCATCAGCGTCACACTGGCGGACGGGACCTCCCTGCCGGCCGATCTGGTTGGTCGGGATACGCAAATGGACATCGCACTGCTGCGCGTTCATGCCGACCATCCGCTGCCAGCTGTGGCCTTCAGCCGCGCCGCACCCGCCAGGATCGGCGACTGGGTACTCGCGATCGGCAATCCCTATGGTCTCGGCGGCACCGTGACCGCCGGAATCGTGAGCGCGCGCGGCCGGGATATCGACGACTCGAGCAGTGATGACTTCATCCAGACGGATGCGCCGATCAACCGCGGCAATTCGGGTGGCCCGCTCTTCAACATGGACGGCGCGGTGATCGGCATCAACACGGCGATCTACTCCCCTTCGGGCGGCTCGGTCGGCATCGGCTTCGCCATCCCGGCGGAGGAGGTGGCGCCTGTCGTCGAGCAGCTTCATCGCTACGGCAAGCCACGCCGCGGCTGGCTCGGCGCCCAGGTTCAGGAGGTGACGCCCGACATCGCACAGAGCCTCGGCCTGCCGCAGCCGGGCGGCGCCATGGTGGCCTTCGTGCAACCCAACAGCCCAGCGGCGGTGGCCGATCTGCGGGCCGGTGACGTCATTCTTACCTTCGATGGCCATGCGGTCAGCGGCATGCATGCCCTGCCGAGGCTGGTCGCGGAGGTCGCCGTCGGCGCCAAGGCGTCGCTCACCTATTGGCGGGACGGCAAAAGCGAGACTGCGACCGTCGCGATCTCCGATGCCCCTACGCCGCCGTCAACGATCAGCGCGGCGGCCACGCCGCCGCCCAAGCCCAGCACGCTGAGCATCGCGGGCCTCGGCTTTTCCGTCACGGCGATTACCCCGGCGGTGCGGGGCAAGTATTCGGTCCCTGAGAACCACGGCGTCGTCATCGCCGATGTCACTGCCAAGGGACCTGCCGCCCAGGCGGGCCTCTCGGCGGGGGATGTCATCCTGCAATTGGGCGCCGCTCCAGTTGCCCACCCGCAAGACGTCGCGGGACGGATCGATGCCTTGCGGCGAGCGCATCGGGGCGAGATCCTCCTGCTCGTCCAGGGCAGTGACGAGACGCAATGGGTGACCTTGCCCCTCAGTGGCGGAACCTAAGCGCGGGCGCCCGGTCGTTGTTTCTCGCTGTGCCAGGGAGGCGCCCGGCAGGCGGGTGCGATGGCTTCCAAAAAATGAACCTCTCCGTCGCGGTATCCGCGCTTCCCAAGCTCGGCGCTCGGGATCAAACAGCGCCATCGCTTTGCAAAAGGCCGCTGCCGTAATGACAGACCTCTCGCTCGAGCCGCACGGCGACACCGCGGCGCATCTTCGCCAGCTCGAGGATGAGAGCATCCACATCATGCGGGAGGTCATGGCCGAACTGCGAAATCCCGTGATGCTGTATTCGATCGGGAAGGATTCCTCGGTCATGCTGCATCTGGCGCGCAAAGCCTTCTTCCCAGCGCCGATCCCCTTTCCGCTGCTGCATGTCGATACCGGCTGGAAGTTCCGCGAGATGATCGCCTTCCGGGACCGCATGGCCCGCGAGTTCGGTCTCCGCCTCGTCGTCCACCAGAATGCCGAGGGTCGTGCCCGTGGCATCAACCCCTTCGACCATGATGCCGGCACCTATACCCACATCATGAAAACCGTGGCGCTGAAGCAGGCGCTCGATGCTGGCGGCTACGATGCCGCCTTTGGCGGCGCCCGCCGCGACGAGGAAGTCAGCCGTGCCAAGGAGCGCATCTTCTCCGTGCGGTCCGCCGATCACGGCTGGGATCCGAAGAATCAGCGGCCGGAGCTATGGAATCTCTTCAACTGCCGCGTCGCGCGCGGCCAATCGATCCGCGTCTTTCCGCTGTCGAACTGGACTGAGCTCGATATCTGGCAATATATCGAGCTGCATGGCGTGGCGATCCCCGACCTCTATTTCGCCGCGGACCGGCCGGTGGTCGAGCGTGACGGAACGCTCATCGTCGCCGACGACGATCGCTTGCCGCTGCGTCCCGGCGAAAAGCCCGAGATGCGCCGCGTGCGTTTCCGCACGCTCGGCTGTTATCCGCTCACCGGCGCGATCGAATCCGACGCGACGACGCTGGCCGGGATCGTCGCCGAAATGATCGCGACCCGCCGGTCCGAACGCTCCGGCCGCCTCATCGACAAGGATCAGGCTGCGTCCATGGAGCAAAAGAAGCGGGAAGGGTATTTCTGATGGACGCGCTGGCGGATCCGCTTCAGGCGACGCTGCTGCGCTTCCTCACCTGCGGCAGCGTCGATGACGGCAAATCAACCCTCATTGGCCGCATCCTTTTCGACACCAAGCGCATCTTCGAGGATCAGCTCGCCGCCGTCGCCCAGGCCTCGCGCCGCTTCGGAACCGCGGGCGATGAGATCGACCTGGCCCTGGCGCTGGATGGGCTGGAGGCGGAGCGGCAGCAGGGCATCACCATCGATGTCGCCTACCGGTTCTTCGCGACCGCCCGCCGCCGCTTCATCGTGGCCGATACCCCAGGCCATGTGCAGTACACCCGCAACATGGCGACCGGGGCGTCCACCGCAGACCTTGCCGTCATTCTCATCGACGCGCGGCACGGCATCCTCAGCCAGACGCGGCGCCATTCCTTCATCGCGAGCCTGCTTGGTATCCGCCACATCGTGCTGGCCGTGAACAAGATGGATCTGGTCGGCTTCAGCGCCGAACGGTTTCGGGAGATTGCCGAGGCCTACAAGGAATTCGCCGCCACACGCTTCGCCTTCGACGACATCACTGCTATTCCGCTCGCCGCCCGCCACGGCGACAATGTGACGGCGCCGAGCGCCAGGCTGCCCTGGTACCAGGGACCAACGCTGCTCGATCATCTGGAAACGGTGGACGTGACGCCACCGGCGGCCGCCGCGCCCTTTCGCATGCCGGTGCAATGGGTCAATCGCCCGGATTCGAGCTTCCGTGGTTTCGCCGGCACTGTCGTCGCTGGCCGCACGGAGCCCGGTGACACCGTCGCCATCCTGCCGTCCGGCCAGACCACGCGCATTGCTCGCATCGTGAGCATGGACGGCGATCGTCCTGAGGCGAAGGCGGGGGATGCGGTAACGCTGCTCTTCACCGATGAGCGCGATGCCTCGCGTGGCGATGTGATTGCCGCCGCCGCCGCGCGGCCCGAGGTCGCTGACCAATTCGCCGCCGATCTCGTTTGGTTCGATGATGCCGATCTATTCCCCGGCCGTCCGTATTTGCTGAAGATCGGCACCCGCACGGTCTCGGCGCAGATCACCGAGATCAAGCATCGCGTGGATATGGAGTCTCTCGACCAGCTCGCGGCGAAGTCGCTTTCGGCCAATGATGTCGCGGTGGTGAATCTGTCGCTCGCCGAGCCGATCCCGTTCGAATCTTATGCCGAGAACCGCAAGATGGGCGGTTTCATCATCATCGACCGGGTGACGAATGCAACCGCCGGCGCGGGCATGATTCGTTTCGCGCTGCGACGGGCCGCGAATGTGCATTGGCAGGCGATCACCGTCGATCGCGCGACCCGCGCCGCGCAGAAAGGTCAGCAACCGGCCGTGCTGTGGCTGACCGGGCTGTCTGGATCTGGCAAGTCGACGATCGCCAATCTTGTCGAGCAGAAACTTCTGGCGCGCGGCGCGCATACTTATCTGCTCGATGGCGACAATATTCGCCACGGCCTCAATCGCGATCTTGGCTTTACCGAAGTCGATCGCGTGGAAAACATCCGCCGCGTCGCTGAAGTCGCGCGGCTGTTCATGGATGCCGGTTTGATCGTGGTGGTGTCCTTCATCTCGCCCTACCGCGCCGAGCGTCAATTGGCGCGCGAACGGGCAGGGGAGGGCGGCTTCATCGAGATCTTCGTCGATACACCCATCGAGGATTGCCGCCGGCGCGATCCGAAGGGGCTCTACGCCAAGGCGGATGCCGGCACGCTCGTCAACTTCACCGGCGTCGATGCGCCGTATGAGGCGCCCGAAACGCCGGAGTTGCATATCCGCACCGTGGAAACAACGCCGGAGGCGGCGGCGGACACGGTGATCGCGGAGTTGCGGCGGCGGGGAATGATTGGGGGTTAGAGCGTGATGATCTAGTAACGAACCGGGGCCAAAAGATCCGTCATGGCACGCGAAGGCGTGCCATCCACGCCTTGCCTTCGTCACCCACGTGAAGGCGTGGATGCTCGGCCTTCGCCGAGCATGATGTGATGGAATAGGCACGGTTCAGATCAGAGACATTCCGCTCTAGGTCTACGCCAATTCATCGACGCCGCTGCCGCCATTGCCTCAACCCTTCATAGTGAGCACCAGCCGTCCTGTCACACCGCCGCGCCGCAGACGGTCCAGCGCGATACCGGCATCCGCCAGCGGCAAGGTCTCCACATTCGCCAGGATCCCGGCGGTCAGCGCGAGATCCACCGCTTCGCGCAAATCGGCTCGTGTGCCGACATTCGTGCCGATCAGCCGTTTCTCGTTATTCGCCAAGTCGGAAATCGAGATCGAGATCCTGTCCTTCTGCTCACTCGGCAAAGCGATGAAGATCACCGCGCCGCCGGGCGCCACCGCCGCGATGCCTTGCTCGAAAGCCTGGGCGACCGGCGCCACGATGACCGCGGCGCGGATGCCGTTTTCGCCAGCGATGGCCTGCAAGGCGGCCGGAAGCTCCTCATCAGACCCCACCGTCGCCACCGCGCCCAGGCGTGTCGCGAGTTCGAGCTTAGCTGGATCGAGATCGACCGCGATCGGCCGCAGCCCCATGGCACGCGCATACTGCACCGCCATCTGGCCCAGCCCGCCGCAGCCGATGACCGCGACATAGCCGCCGGGCCGCACCGCCGCCTTCTTCAGGCCGCGATAGGTCGTGACCCCAGCACATAGGATCGGCGAGAACCGCGCCGCGTCGATACCTTTCGGCAAGGTCACCACGAAATCGGCGCGCGCGACGATGTGATCGGCATAGCCGCCGTCCCGCGAATAGCCGGTGCCCTCACGCTCGGGGCAGATGGTCTCCTCGCCCTCCAGGCAAGCGCGGCAATGGCCGCAGGCGCCGCCGTTCCAAGCCACACCCACGGTTTCACCGATCGCCGGGACGGTCACTCCCTCGCCGAGAGCGACGACCTCACCCACAACTTCGTGGCCGGGAATAAGCGGCAGACGCGCCGGGCGGCCCCAGTCGCCATCGACGATATGGACGTCGGAATGGCACACTCCGCAGGCGAGAACGCGGATCAGAATCTCGCCGCGTTCGGGCGCTGGAATAGCGTCGCAACCGAGTTCCAACGGCGCGCCCATTGCCGTCATCAGCGCGCGCCTCATTGTCTGGGTCATTGCGCATCGTCCCTGGTTGTGCCGGCCAACCTGAAGGTTCAGGCGCCGCGCCGCAACTCGGGCGAAGGCGTTAGGCGCGAGCTTCGGCGTTCCTTTTGCGGGTCGCCGCCGCTTTCTTGGCGGAAGTCGAACGTTCGGCGGCTGTACGATGCGCGGAGGCGGCGCCACCGGTCTTGCCGCCCTTCTTGGCGGAGACGTGCGTATCAGCTTTGCCCCGGCCGGAGCCGCTCTTGTTGCCGCCGCCGCTTTCTTTGTTCACCGTCGCCCAGGCCCGGCGTTCGGCCTCTTTTTCAGGGACGCCGCGATCCTCGTAACTCTCGGCTATGTGATCGGCCTTGCGATCCTGCTTGTCGGTGTATTTCGATTTGTCGCCGCGTGGCACTGCAACCTCCATCGTCATGCGGATGGGTTGAGATGGCGCGCGAGGCAAGCGCGTCAAGCAGTGCTCGGACCTCTCATAAAACTGCGTCCCAACGAAAAAGGGGCGGCCAATGCCACCCCTCTTCCGATTTCTCTACTCACCCGCGATCGCGGGTGAGGCGCCTAGTTTTCCGGCTGGTGCTGCGGCTCGGATGGCGGCGGGGACTGGCGGCGGTCGGCCATGAACTGGTCGAACTCGGCCTTGTCCTTGGCGAAGCGCAGCCGCTCCAGGAAACCGGAGAAGTCGCGTTGCTCTTCCTCCAGGCGGCGGAGCGTCTGTTCGCGATATTCGTCGAAGGCGCTATTGCCGCTGGATCGTGAGGAGTTGCCGCCGCCGCCGCCACAGCGGCTCTTCCAGCCGGACCACGGCCCAGCCCAGCCGCAGCCTCCGCCACTTTGGTGGCCGCCGTGAGCCCCAAAGGCCCAGCGCCCAACCCGCTTGTTCCAAATGGCGACGAACAGCAAAGCAAGCCCGACCGGCCACCAGACGATAAAGCCCGTGATCGTCGCGGCGATCAGCAGCGGACGCGAGATCGACCAAAGGCCGAAATAGTCGTTAGGCGCGCCATTCCCTCCCCAAGGCCGATCCCCGGGATTGCCCTGATTGCCGCCACCGGGGCCCCAGTTCGGCCCGGTTCCCCAGGATGATTGTCCCATACCGGGGTTGCCAAAGGCCCCTTGGTTCGCAGCGCCAGACATGATGTGGTTCCCATGTGAATGTAAAGCACATTTACATCTAGGCACCGCGCTTTGCCGCCGTCAAGGGTAATGCGCGGATCGCCTAATTGCCGCCGGCCAATCCCAGGCTTTGCAGATAGAGTAGCACACCCGCCTCGAGCAGTTCCTCAGCTGACATCGGCAGCTTCCGGCGCCCGGCATCGGGCCGGCAGAAGAGCGAGGCGATGCCGTGGGACATCGCCCATACGTGCAGCGCCACCATGAGCGCCGGTGGCCGCCCTCTACCGGGCGCCGCTTCGGTCAGGGTGTCGGCGGCATCGCGCAGTACTGCGAAAGCGCGATCGCTGGCGGCGAGCAGACCCGGATGCGCCTCTGCATCCACACGAGCCTCGAACATGGCCGCGTAATAAGCGGGCTCGGAACGGGCGAAGGCGAGATAGGCCCGGCCAAGATTCTCGAAAGCCTGGATCAGTTCCGGCTTTCCGCCATTCCACGCCTGGGTCAGCGCAGTTGCCAGGCTCTCGAACCCCCGCAACGCAACTTCGGCCAGAAGTGCCTCGGCGTCACGGAAATGCCGATAGGGCGCGCCAGGGCTGACGCCTGCCCGGCGCGCCGCCTCGGCAATGGTCAGGCCGGCCGGCCCTGTTTCGCCAATCAGCGCCAGGGCGGCTTCCACCAGCGCCTCGCGCAGGTTGCCGTGGTGGTAGCCCCGCCGCTGTCCGGACCAACTCATGCGGGTGGATTAGCCCATGTGAGTCGGTTTTACATCACCCGGCGGTGCCGGTCGGTCATTCCTCCTTGAATCCGTATTCCGGCAGACCCTGTTCGCTCTCGTAATATTTATACGGGAGGAATTTGCCGGACATGGTGAGCTGCACTCGGTCGCCCTTCGGATTGGCCAGCCGCTCGAGCCGGAGATCGAAGTCGATCGCGGACATGATGCCGTCGCCGAACTCCTCCTCGATCAGGGCTTTCCAGGCCGGCCCATTGACCATCACCATCTCGTAGAAGCGATAGAGCAGCGGATCGGTCGGCGGCATCGGCATGCCGCGCATCGGAATCTCGTTGAGCATCCGCTGCTCGACCTCGCTCAACCCAAACAAAGTCGCGGCCTTGGCGGCCAGCGGTTTCGTCAGCTTCATCTGGCCGAGCAGCGCCCCCACGACGAGAACGGGCGACATGCCGCCGATCTCCTCCGTGATATGCTTCCACGTCCAGTCCCGCTCGCGCTTGATGTCGAGAATCTTTTCGGTGAGTTCCTCGCGTTTGATGACCGGTCTCCTCAGGATGTTTGTGTGCCTGGACTTTGCGCGGGCCATCCGCTGGCGACAAGGGAGGCGGCGAAGATGACATCCCACCGTGGCATTGCGAAAACTGCAGCGAGCATTTCGAGGTTGATGTAAGGCTCGCTGGTCGATCTTCTGACTGTGGCGCCGTTGGATGCATACGCGGCGGAGTTCCGAACCGAGATGGGCGAAACCCGTCCGCAACCGAGGAAACGAAGCCATGAGCGACACCCAGACACGAGCTGTCCCGCATAGCCTGGGCTGCACCTGTGGCACCCGAGGGGCCACGCTTTCCGCCGATGGCGCCTGGCTCACCCCGAGGCAGGTCTTCGCCGCATCACGGCACATCGTCGAGACGATCCGCGCCGCGGCCGCGAAAGCAACGATCACCGTCCATCGGCTGAGAGGCCAGGTGAGCGTCCTCGAAGGTTCCGGTGGCAATGTTGCCGTGCTGGTGGCGCCCGATGGCAAGCTGCTGGTGGATGCCGGCATCGGCGTTTCTCAACCGATGATGGCGGAGGCGTTGGCCACGCTCGGTGACGCACCAATTCGGCAATTGATCAATACGCATTGGCATTTCGACCATTCGGACGGCAATGCCTGGGTGAATGCGGCCGGCGCCTCCATTCTCGCTCACGAGAACACCCGCACGCGACTGAGTTCCGCCCAGCATGTGGAGGATTGGCACACCGATTTCCCGGCTCCCCCCGCGGGCGCCCTTCCTTCCGATGTCTTCACCACGGAGCGCAGCGTTGATTTCGGCGGCACGGCGATCGCGCTGAAATACTACGGCCCGGCCCATACCGACGGCGACATCTCCGCGACTTTCGGCGAGGCCGATATCCTCCACACCGGCGATACCTTCTGGAACGGTATTTACCCATTCATTGACTACTCCACCGGCGGTAGCATCGACGGTTCGATTCGCGCGGTGGAGGAGAACCTGGCGATGACCCGCGACAGCACGATCATCATTCCCGGCCATGGTCCCATCGGCAACCGGGCACAGCTTGCCGACTACCGCGACATGCTGGTCGCGATCCGCGAGAATGTCGCGACGTTGAAACGCCAAGGCAGATCGCTGGACGACATCGTGGCCGCCAAACCCACGGCGGCCTTCGATGCGAAATGGGGTCAGTTCGTCATCGACCCCATCTTCTTCACCGAGCTGGTTCATGAAGGTGTCTGACGCTGCGATACGCCCGGATTCAACGAACGCGCGACGCGAGGAAATGATGTGATGGCCGAACTGGAACACTACGACATCCTGGTGCTGGGCGGTGGCAAGGCCGGCAAGACGCTGGCGATGGACCAGGCGAAAGCAGGGCGGAAGGTCGCGCTCGTTGAAGTCGGCATGATCGGCGGCGCCTGCATCAATATCGCCTGCATCCCGACCAAGACTCTGGTGCGGAGCGCTCAGATCGCTGATCTCGTCCGGCACAGCGCCACCTTCGGTGTCGCTACCACCGCGCCGACCATCGACATGGCGCGCGTGGCCCTCAGGACTGCCGAAATCGTGGCCGGGATGGTCGAGTATAATCTGCACGCGTTCCAAGCGAGTGGCCTTGACCTGGTGCTTGGCTGGGGCCGCTTCGTCGAGCCTCGCGTGATTGAGGTAACATCAGAAACCGGCGTGCGGCGGCTGACGGGCTCGCGGATCTACCTCGATCTCGGCACCCGTGCTGCCATTCCCAATCTTCCCGGCCTGGCCGAGGCGATGCCGCTCACCCACGTCGAGGCTCTCAAGCTCGAAGTTCTTCCGCGCCGGCTGGTGGTCCTTGGCGGCGGTTACATCGGTATGGAGATGGCGCAGGCTTTCCGGCGACTGGGCAGCGAAGTGGTGGTCATCCAGAACGGCCCGCGGCTGGCCCCGCGCGAGGATGACGATTTTGCTGCCGCCATCCACGATTTGTTCAAGGAAGACGGCATCGAGGTGGTGCTGGGGGCGGGCGACTACCGTGTCGAGGGCCGCTCCGGCGAGCAGGTGACCGTCAGCCTCAGCGACGGGCGAAGCTTTGACGGCTCGCATCTTCTGGTGGCGGCGGGCCGGGTGCCGACCACGGCGGATATCGGCCTCGATCTCGCTGGCGTCGCGCTGGACGCCAAGGGCTTCATCAAGGTCGATGAAAAGCTGCGGACGACCGCGCCTGACATCTGGGCCATGGGCGAGGCCGCTGGCAGCCCGATGTTCACCCATGTGGCACTGGATGACTACCGCGTCGCGAAAAGCGATATCACCGGCGGCGACCGCACAACCACCGGCCGGCTCATTCCATACTGCGTCTTCATCGACCCGGAATTCGCCCGCGTGGGACTAAGCGAAAAAGAGGCGCGCGCCGCTGGCACAGACTATCGGTTGGCGACGATGCCGATGGATGTCATTCCCCGCGCGCGCACGCTCTCGGAACGCAAGGGATTCATGAAGGCTCTGGTTGCGGAGGACGACAGCATTCTTGGCTTCGCGATGCTTGGAGCTCATGCGGGCGAGGTGATGCCCGTCGTGCAGATGACGATGCTCGGTGGTCTGCCCTTTACGGCATTGCGAGACGGCATAATCGCCCATCCGACGATCGCGGAAGGGTTGAACATGCTGTTCTCGCATCTTAGCAAGCCAGAGGCCGCGTAGCGTCGAGCGACGCAACACCGCTAGGCACTGCGATGATCAGTGAACGCGCTCGACCGCGATGGCCGTAGCCTCGCCACCCCCAATGCAAAGTGCCGCCACGCCGCGCTTGAGGTCGTGACGCTCCAGCGCGTGCAGCAATGTCACGATGAGGCGGGCACCGGTCGCACCGATCGGATGGCCGAGAGCGCAGGCGCCGCCATTGACGTTGACGCGGTCGCGCGGAATGTCGAGGTCGCGCTGCGCCGCCATGGCGACAACCGCGAAAGCCTCGTTGATCTCGAAAAGATCGACGTCATTGATGCTCCAGCCCGTCTTGGCGAGCAGCTTACGGATCGCCGGTATCGGCGCCGTTGTGAACCAGGCGGGTTCCTGCGCATGCGTGGCATGCGCCTTGATTTCGGCCAGGATCGGCAGCCCCTCGCGCTCGGCGATCGAGCGTCGCGTCAGGATGAGCGCGGCCGCGCCATCCGCATTGGCGGATGAGCTTGCGGCGGTGATCGTGCCATCAGCCCGGAAGGCGGGCTTCAACAACGGGATTTTCTCCGGCGAGACTTTCAGCGCATGTTCGTCATTCTCGACGAGCCTGTCTCCGCCTTTCGCCGGAACGGAAATCGAGGTGATCTCCGCGCGAAAAGCTCCGCTGTCGATTGCATTGCGCGCTCTCGTCAGGGTTTCGATCGCGAAGGCGTCCTGGTCGTCGCGGGTGAACTGATAGGCCTGGGCGGCCGCCTCGCCGAAATCGCCCATGGAGCGGCCTTTCTCGTAGGCGTCCTCCAATCCGTCGAGCATCATGTGGTCGAAGATGCGGTCATGCCCGACCTGATAGCCGCCACGCGCCTTGGCGAGCAGATAGGGCGCATTCGACATCGACTCCATGCCGCCCGCCACAAGGATATCGGCAGAGCCCGCTGTGATCAGGTCATGTGCCAGCATCGCCGCCTTCATGCCGGAACCGCAGACTTTGTTGACCGTCGTAGCGCCTGTCGCATCCGGCAGGCCGGCGCCGCGCGCCGCCTGCCGTGCCGGTGCCTGCCCCTGACCCGCCGGCAGCACGCAACCGAATAAAACTTCATCGATGCGCTCCGGCGCAAGTCCAGCCCGCTCCAGCGCCGACCGGATCACATGCGCGCCCAAGGTCGGCGCCGGGATCGCCGCGAGATCTCCCTGGAAGCGACCGAGCGGCGTGCGGGTCGCGGAAACAATGACGATCGGATCAGCGACAGGCATGGGATTTCCTGGCTCCTTGTCGCCTATGCCGCTGCCAGACCACGTGTGCGCAACAGGGCCTCGGTGCTTGGCGCGCGCCCACGGAAGGCGGCGTAAAGCTCCATCGGATCGCGGGTGTCACCCGCGCTTAGCAAGACTCGCAGGCGAGCCGCGGTCGCGGGATCGAACGGGTTTCCGGCCTCCTTGAATGCCTCGAAGCCGTCGGCATCGAGCACTTCCGCCCAGAGGTAGGAGTAGTAACCCGCCGCATAGCCTCCGCCCGAAAACAGATGCTGGAAATGCGGTGGCCGGTGGCGGATGCCGATCTCCGGCGGCATGCCGATGCCCGCGAGAAACTCCGCCTCGAAGGCTTCGACGCGGATCGTTTCAGGCGCCGGATGGCTGTGCATCGCCATGTCGATCAGCGCGGCGGCGGTATATTCGACCGTGCCGAATCCCTGATTGAAGTCACGCGCCGCAAGCAGTTTCGCCACAAGTTCCGGCGGCACCGGCGCACCGGTCTCGTGGTGCAAGGCGTAGCGGCCCAGTGTCTCCGGCAGCGCGATCCAATGCTCGTAGATCTGCGACGGCAACTCGACGAAGTCGCGGCGCACGGAGGTGCCGGATTGACCCGGATAACGCACCTTGCTCAGCAAGCCATGCAGCGCGTGGCCGAATTCGTGGAACAATGTCTCGGCATCGTCGAAGCTCAGCAACGTGGGCTCCGACTTCGCGAAGTTATTGTTGTTGACGATGATCGGCGAAATTTCGCCGTCGAGCGTCTCCTGATCGCGGTAGCTGCTCATCCAGGCGCCGGACTGCTTGTCGCTGCGCGCATAATGATCCGCGAGGAATACGCCGACATGGCCTGTCGCGTCGCGCACCTCAAAGGCATGCACATCGGGGTGATAGGTCGGGACATCCGGGCGCGGCGTGAAGGTGACGCCGAACAGTCGCGTCGCGGTATCGAAAGCCGCGCTCTGGATATTCTCCAGCACGAAATACGGCTTGATCTCCGTCTCATCCACCGCGTAGTCGGCTCGGCGCACCTTCTCGGCGTAGTAGCGCCAGTCCCAGGGTGCGAGGGCGCCGTTGAAGCCCTCGGTTCGTGCCACCGCCAGCAGCCGGTCGCGCTCGGTTGCCGCCACGCGCTTCGCCGGTTGCCAGACCTCCGCCAGCAGCCCCTCCGCCGCCGATGGAGTGCCGGCCATGCTGTCGGCGAGGCGAAATGCGGCGAAGCTCGGATAGCCGAGGAGCCGCGCGCGCTCGTGGCGGAGCGCCAGGATCTCCGGGATCAGGACGCGGTTGTCATGTGCGCCGGGATGCGTGCCTCGGGCGATCCAGGCTTCGTAAGCCGTCTGTCGCAGGTCGCGGCGGTCCGAGAAGGTCAGGAACGGATCGATCAGCGAGCGCGATAGGGTGACGATATAGCCATCCATCCCGCGCTCCGCCGCCGCCTGCTTCGCGCCAGCGCGGACGAAATCCGGGAGGCCTGCAAGATCAGTCTCGATTAGCGGTAGCTGCCAGGCTTTTTCGTCATGCAGCACGTTCTGGCCGAATTCAGTGTGCAGCACGGCGAGGCGCTCCGAGATCTCCGTCATCCGCGCCTTCTCAGCCGGCGCCAGCGCGGCGCCACTGCGGACAAAACCCAGATGCGTGCGGTCGAGCAATCGCCGCTGGTCCTCGGTCAGATCCAAGGTCTCGCGCTTGCTGTGCAGAGCATCGACGCGGCTGAAAACTGCGGGGTCGAGCGACACTTGCATGCCGTGCTGTGCCAGCTTTGGCGACATCTCGCGATCCAGCGCTTCCAGCGCTTCGCCGCCCTGGCTCGCCACGAGATTTCCGAACACGCTGCCGACCCGCGCCAGCGTCCGGCCGCTGCGCTCCAAGGCCTCGATCGTATTGGCGAAACTCGGAGGCGCAGCGGAAGCGCCGATCGCCGCAATCTCGGCAAGGTGCTCGGTCATGGCCACGCCGAAAGCTGGCGCGAAGTGCTCCGGCTTGATGAGGTCGAAGGGCGGAACGCCGAAGGGCGTGGTCCAGGAAGCGAGGAGTGGATTGCTGGTGTTCATGGGCGCAGGGGATGCAGAAGCCGGGAAGGAGGTCAAGCGACGTTGAATGACGCGCGTGGGCGGCCACATGCCGCTAGCCGAACCCTGGTTCGGGCAATTCAAGGAAACATGAATATGGCGGATGACGACGAAGCCTCCTCCACTGACGCCGAGGCGGGGAAGCATTCACAAGCCAGGCAACTCGCCGAGAAGGCCCTCCGCGCCGAAGCCGCTGGCAACCAGGATGAGGCGGACACCCTGTTCGCCGAAGCCAACCGCATCGACCCATCGGCGGTGGAAGCGGCACTGAGTGACGCGGGCGGCGACTACCGGGCGGCGGTCGAACCGGCCGGGAATGATGAGGAGGTCGCTCGCATGTCGCGGGAGATCAGGCCGGGGTCTGCGGCACCGAGCCGCGCCGGCATCACCAATTCCGGAAGCGGAGCGGACGGGGAATAGCCCGCCGGGCCTTCTGCGAAGACGCGGCCTCTGCGAGGGTGCGACATCCGACACCAACTCCACACCACCAGTCTGAGGTCCGAGATGAGCGAACTGTTCCAACCCTGGCGCCTGGGTGCGCTTGAACTCGTCAACCGCGTCGTGATCGCGCCGATGTGCCAGTATTCGGCCGAGGACGGGGTCGCGAATGATTGGCACATGATCCATCTCGGCCACCTTGCATTGTCGGGCGCCGGGCTGCTGATCACTGAGGCGACGGCGGTCTCGGCTGAGGGGCGGATCTCCCCGCGCGACCTCGGGCTCTATTCGGATGCGGCCGAGGCGGGGCTGGGGCGGGTGCTCGCGGCGATCCGGCGGTATTCGCCGATCGCGGTGGCGGTGCAGCTCGCGCATGCTGGGCGCAAAGCGTCGTTCCAGGTACCCTGGGAAGGCGGCGCGCAGATCACGCCCGACGCGCCGGACGGCTGGGACGCCGAGGCGCCCTCGGCGGTGCCGCAAGTGGATGGCGGCGTCGCACCCTTGAAGCTCGACCGCGCCGGTATGGACCGGGTGCGAGAAGACTTTGTCGCCACAGCGCGCAGAGCCGCGCGGCTGGGGGTGGACGGGATCGAACTCCATGGCGCGCATGGCTATCTGCTGCACGAGTTCCTCTCCCCCATCTCCAACCAGCGGGACGACGAGTATGGCGGCAGCCTCGCTAACCGGATGCGTTTTCCGCTGGAGATCTTTGACGCGGTGAGGGCGGCTTTCCCAGCCGAACGGCCAGTTTGGATGCGGGTCTCCGCGACCGACTGGGTGCCGGAAGGCTGGGATATCGAGGGCACGGTAGAGCTGGCAAAGGCACTGAAGGCGAGGGGCTGCGCCGCGATCCACGTCTCCAGCGGCGGCATCTCGAACAAACAACAGATCCCACTGACGCCAGGCTATCAGGTGCCATTCGCGCGCCGGGTAAAGGCGGAGGTAGGGTTGCCGACGATCGCGGTCGGGCTGATCACCGAAGCCAACCAGGCGGAGGCGATCATCGCCGGCGGTGATGCGGATGCGGTGTCGCTGGCGCGGGCGATGCTCTACGACCCGCGCTGGCCCTGGCACGCCGCCGCAACCCTCGGCGCGCATGTCTCGGCTCCGCCGCAATATCTGCGCTCCCAGCCCCACGGCCTGCGCGATTTGTTCAAACTGGGGAAGGGATAGAGACCTCGAAACGCCTGAGGCGTTGCCCGACGGACAATCGCCCGCCGACCTGCTAACCTCTCAGCATCATGCCCAGCCTTTGCCGATCCTGCGATGCGGTGGCAGACCGACCATCGGGCGCTTGTGCCCGCTGTGGATCGCGAGCGATCGTCTCCCACGCGGAGCTGTTCACGCTCACGATCGGTCACATCGATTGCGACGCCTTCTACGCGAGCGTCGAGAAGCGGGACCGGCCGGAGCTGGCGGCGAAGCCCCTCATCGTCGGTGGCGGACAGCGCGGGGTAGTGACGACCGCCTGCTATATCGCGCGCATCTCCGGCGTGCGTTCGGCCATGCCGATGTTCAAGGCGCTGAAGCTTTGCCCCGAAGCGGTGGTGATCCGCCCGGACATGGCGAAATACGTTCACGAATCCCGCCGCATCCGCGCGCTGATGCGCGACCTCACGCCGCTGGTCGAACCGCTTTCGATCGACGAGGCGGCGCTCGACATG
>NZ_LMUQ01000039.1:0-47529 GCF_009765865.1 Acidisoma sp. L85 | reverse complement strand
GTGGCGGGCACTGAGGCGCTGCCCCGCGCGCCGCCCGCCATGATGCTGTCGCGACTGGCGCGGCGGGTGGAGGCGGAGATCGGCGTCTCCATCTCCATCGGCCTTGGCCCCAACCGGTTGCTCGCCAAGCTTGCGGCTGAGCGTGGCAAGCCGCGTGGCTTTTCGGTGCTGGGGTCGGAGGCGCCCGCGCTGTTGGCGCCCGAACTGGTAGGGCTGTTGCCAGGTGTGGGTGCCGTCGCGGTCGCGCGGCTTGCCGCCATGGGCATCACGCGTATCGGCCAATTGCAGGCACTGGACGACACCACGGCGCGTCGCAGGCTGGGGGAAGATGGCCCCTCCCTGGTGCGGCGCGCCCGCGGCGAGGACGCCCGCAGTGTAGAACCCAGGCGCGAAACCAAGTCGGTCAGCGCCGAGACGACCTTCAACAGCGATCTCTCCAACCCGGCCGAGCTGGAACGCATTTTGTGGCGCATGGCCGAGAGGGTGGCGGCCCGGCTGCGTGCCGGCGAATGGGCGGCGGGTGGCGTAGTGCTGAAGCTCAAGACCGCGAAACACGTCATACGAACACGAACGCATCGCCTACCGGCGCCGACCGCGCTGGCGGATGTGCTCTTCGCCACCGCCAGGGCGATGTTGACGCCCGAGGCGGATGGCACGGCCTTCCGGCTGATCGGCCTCGGCGCCCAGCCGCTACGCTCGATCGCCGAGGCCGATCCCGCCGATCTTGCCGATCCGGATTCCGGCCGGCGAGTGGCGCGGCAGCAGGCGCTCGACCATTTGCGGGATCGCTTCGGCCCGGCCATCATCGGGCGCGGACGGGGCTTCGGCTGAGCCGGGGGCGGCCGCTTCAAATCCGCTAAGAGATAGAGCGCTCGCATGACCACCTTCCTCGGCCTCGACCTCGGCACCTCCTCGGTCAAAGCGATCATCCTGGATGAGGCGGAAACGGTGCTGGCCGTGGTCTCGGTGCCGGTGCCGTCGCCCACCCACCCCGCGCCCTTGGCATCTGAGCAGCCGGTGGAGAGCTGGTGGACGGCGGTCGCGGCGGCATTGGAGGAACTGGCGGCCGAGCATGCGCCTGCCATGGCACGCGTCGCTGGCATCGGGCTTAGCGGACAGATGCACGGCCTCGCGCTGCTCGACGGTGCGGACCGCCCGGTGCGGCCGGCGATGCTGTGGAATGACGGACGCGCGGCCGGTGAGGCTCAAGCCCTCGCCGATGCCCACCCAGATCTAGCGCGGCGGCTTGGCGTGCCGCCAATGGCGGGGCTCACGGCGCCCAAACTGCTGTGGCTCGCGCGGCATGAACCGGAAGTACTGGCGCGCGCGCGCCATATGCTTTTGCCGAAGGACATCATCCGACTGCATCTGACGGGCGCGCGCGTGACCGATGTTTCGGACGCCGCCGGAACCTGGTTGCTCGATGAGGAATCGCGAAGCTGGAGCGAGCAGGCGATCGCCGCCGTTGGGATCGATCCCGCACTGCTGCCGCCCGTGGTGGAGAGCCCAACGCCCACCGGAACCCTGCGGCCTGAGATCGCCGCGCGTTTCGGCCTGTCGCCGGGCGTCGTGGTGGCGGGCGGTGCGGGGGACACTTTGGCCGGTGGCATGGGGATCGGTGCGGTCGAGGATGGCCGTGCCTTCGTGGCGCTCGGAACCTCCGGCCAGGTTTTTGTCGCGACCGACCGCTACCGCCCGGCGCCTGACGCCGCGGTGCATAGCTTCTGCCACTGCCTGCCAGGCCGCTGGTGCGCGATGGCCGCTGTCCTGAACGGCGCGAGTGCGCTTGGTGCGGTCGCACGGATGACAGGCGGCACGGCGGATGCAGGCGACCTCCCCGCGCTGCTGGCCGAGGTCGAGGCTGGTTTCACCGGGCCGGGTTCGCTGCTCTTCCTGCCCTACCTCGCGGGCGAGCGCACGCCGCATAACGATCCCCATGCGCGCGGCGTGATCTTCGGCCTGACGCCGGATACGCGGCGGCCGGAGGTCATCCAGGCGGTGTTGGAGGGCGTGGCTTTCAGCCTCGCCGATGGTGTGGCGGCTTTGGACGCGGCGGGGCTGCATATAAAGCGCGCGGGCTTTATTGGCGGCGGCGCGCGCAGCCGGTTCTGGGCGCGCATCATCGCCAGCGCGACCGGTCTTACGCTAGACCGCTATGATGGCGGCGAGCATGGCGCGGCCTTCGGAGCGGCGCGGCTCGGCCGCATGGCGACAGGGGACACAACGCCGCCGCGCCAGCCGGTAGTCGTGGAGCAAATCACGCCGGATGCCGGGTTGCACCAGGCTTACGCACCGCGGCTTGAAGCTTACCGTCATCTATATCAGGCGCTGCGTCCGGAGTTCCGGCGTAAACCCTGAGACAAGCGATACGCGGCTAGGCGTGGAGATCTAATACTGAACAGCACCCAAAGATCCGTCATGGCACGCGAAGGCGTGCCATGCACGCCTTGCCTTTGTTACGCAAGCAAGGCGTGGATGCCCGGCCTTCGCCGAGCATGACGTTGTGGAATGAAAGTCCTAAAGTCCAGAAGCCGCCAGTTGCGCGACGTTCGCCTTATCCACGGTGATGATGCGGTTGAGGCTGATGATGCGTTTATCCACATCGACATTGGCTTTCCCGAGGCCAGGAATATCCATCCCCGTCTCGAACTTCGCCTTCTTCAATGTCAGGTTCGCGACGGCCACCATGGCATAGCCGGCGTCTTTCGGGCTCCAGAGAAATGCCTTCCGCACCGCGCCCGCCATCAGCAGCGATTGCACCTGCGACGGAATGGCGGTGCCGACGATCGCGACTTTCTTCTGCAAATGCCTTTGCCGGATGACATTGCCGCAGCCGATCGGCCCGTTCGATCCGAATGCGACGATGCCTCGTAAGTCGGGATAGGCCTGCAGCGCCTCGCGCGCCACCTGTTCCGAGGTATCGACTTCGTCCGCGCCGGGGAACCGAGATGTAGCGAGCTTCATCTTGGGATAATTCGCGAGCTGATACGCAGTGGCGGCATCGGCCCAGGCATTGTGCAGCGGCGTCGTCAGCGTGCCGACGAGGATGATGTATTCGCCCTCCTCGCCCATCTCCTCGGCGAGCGCCTTTATCTGTGTTTCGCCGAACAGCTTGCTGTCGATCATCTCGACATCCCACGTGCGGTTGTCCTGGTTCGGACCTTCCTGGGTTATCACGATGATGCCGGCATCCTGCGCCCGCTTCAGCACGGGGCTGAGCACCTTCACGTCCAGCGGCACCACGCCGATCACATCGACCTTGCGCGCGATAAGATCCTCGACCTCACCGACCTGCTGGGCCGGATCGACATGGGCGGGACCGATCATCGAGGTCGTGATGTTAAGATCCTTGCCGGCCGCGGTCAGCCCCTGGTCCAGCAGGTTGAACCAGGGCACGCCGATGATCTTGACCACCGTCACCATCGTCGGGTCAGCCGCTCTGGCAATCGTGGGCGCACCCAAGGCGCCGATGGCGGTCGTTGCCGCCAGCGCCTTCATCGCACCGCGCCGCGTAATTCCTACAGCCATGACGTCTCCTGCCGTTTCGATTTATCGGTCCATCTCTCCACATTCACCGTCTGGGCGCAACTCAGAGATCCTGGCCCGCAGGCAGCATCACGAGGTCACGGATGGTGACATTGCGAGGCCGGGTCAGCGCGAAGAGGATCGCCTCGGCGACATCCTCCGACCTCAGCCCCTCGCGTGCCTCGGCCCGCCGGTCGATCTCCTCCTGGCTTGCGATCCCCCACAGCTCGTTCAGGACCATGCCGGGCGAGACCGAGCTGATGCGGATGTCCTGTTTGAGAACCTGTCGCCGCAGGCCATGCACGAAAGACCGGATGGCGTGTTTGCTGGCGCTGTAGACCGGTTCCCAAGGGATCGCCTGATGGCCGGCGATCGAGCTGGTCACCAGGATATCGCCTTCGCCGCGCGCGATCATCCCCGGCAGCACGCGGCGCACCGCACGGAAGACGCTTGCGACGTTGATCTGCAAAAGCCTGTCCCAGTCATCGGGATCGCCATCCGCCACGTCGCCGTGAATATAGATCCCGGCATTGGCGAGCAGCACATCGATGCGGCCGAAATGTCCGAGCACGGTCTCCACCATGCGATCGGTCTCCTCGGGTCGGGCGAGATCCGTCGGCACGACGAAGGCGCCTTCGCCGATCTCGTCCGCCACCTTGCGCAGCCGATCGCTTTCCCGGGCGACGAGCGCGATCTTGCATCCTTGGGCCGCAAGCACCCGGATCGTCGCCCGGCCAATTCCGGAACTCGCCCCGGTTACAACGACAACTTTCCCGGCAAGGTCATAATTCATGGCTTCTCGTCCCTTCTGAAGGATTGTTGCGGCTGTCCCAAAGGATCAGGCCGAGCATTCCGCATCCGCTTGCTCCGCGACCGCGGTGAGTGCCGCCGCGATGATCGGCAGCCACGCTTCCCAATTCTCTCTCGGCACCTCGATCGGCGCGCCACAGACGATGACGCCACGCCCGAAGGGCAGCGGGACGATCGTTCTGTCCCAGGTCGACAAGGTCCGGCGGCGGCTGGTCTGAACCCCGATCGGCAACACTGGCACACCCGACAGGCCCGCGATTTGGGCGACGCCTTGAGCCGCCACCCGCCGTGGACCCCGTGGGCCGTCTGGCGTGATGAGAATGTGCTCGCCAGCCTCGAGAACATTCAACAGAACGCGCACGCTGGATACGCCGCCCTTCTCGGCAACTTCCCGCGCGGTGCCGGTCTTCGTCGAGGAGCCGTACACCACCTCCACGCCAAACCGCCGGACAACATCGCCGATCAGGCGGCCATCGCGATGTTTGCTGACGAGAACACGCGGCGTGCCCCGCGCCCCGCGCCGCCGCATGATCGACCACAGGGCCGGCAGCAGCGCCAGGCGCTCATGCCAGAAGGCCGCGATCACCGGCGATGTGGCAAGAAATGGCGTCAGGTGTTCGCCGCCAAGCAGCGTCCACCGCGTCGTGCGCAACGCCAAAGCCAGGTAGGAACCGACGATACGCGCGGTAAGAGCCTCGACCGCCGCGCTGCGGAGCAGTGTCGTCAAGCTACACCCACGTCAGGCCCTGGTCCCCAGGCCGAGGAAAGCCGCGGTTTCCGGATCGATCGGAATGCCGTCCTGAAGCCGCTGTCCCTCGATACGCCATTCGCGGTCGCCCGGCGCCATGACCGCCTGACCCTCCGCATTGGGCGGGACGGAGCGGAGCGCCACGAGATAATCGCGCATGCCGCTTGCGAACATCGCGCTGCCCCCGAACCGTTCCGGGTCGATGGCGAGGAAGAAATGCCCCATGCCGCGTGGTGTCTGAACATCCGCGGCGCCGATCATCGGAATCATCGCGTGATCCAGCGTCATGCCCATCAGTATGGCCGAGAGCAGCGTGGCCACGCCCCCAAGCCCCGCCCCCTTGAAGCCGAAACCCGCGCCGCCGAGCGGCATGAGCATCTCGGCGACCTGGGGGTCCTGGGTGGGCGTGCCGGCGGCATCCGCGGCGACCGCCTCCGGCAGCAGCTTTTGCAAAGACCGGAACAGCAGCACGCGATTAAACGGGATGGAGGATGTCGCCATATCGAACAGCCACGGCTTCTCCCCCGCCACCGGCGCCGCGAAGGCGAGGGGATTGGTGCCGTGGAAGGCCTCGGCGGCGGCGAAGGGGGCCACGATGCTGTCGCCATTGGTGGTCGCGAAGCCGATCATGCCATGTTCCGCCGCGACAAGCGCATAAGCGCCAGCCGCGCCGAAATGGGACGACCGAATGGCCCCGACCGCGCCAACACCCGAATCCCGCGCGATCTCGACGGCCGCCTCCATCGCACGGTAGCCGGTGAGGTGGCCCAGTCCATCATCGCCATCGACAACAGCTGTTGCCGCCGCCGTCCGGCGCGTGACGATGGAGGGCCGTGGGTTCACGCGCCCAGACTTCAGCACCGAGACGTAATGCGCGACGAGCCGCACGCCGTGGCTGTCGATGCCGATGCGGGAGCCATGCATCATCGCCTTGGTCGCGGCCTCTGCCGATTCAGCGGAGGCGCCGGTCTCCGTCAGCACCTGCAGGAGCCGGGCCGCCAAGATCTCGGCAGGAACCAGGATAGCCTCGGTCATCGAATCTCCGCGCTCAGAAAGCCTCAAGCAGAGGTATCGATGCCCTCAAGGAGCGTCGGCGCGCAAGAGCCCGGCGGACCGGAGATCCGCCCATAGCGCCGGCGGGATGGGCCATTTCGCCCATTCATTGTTCTGCGCGACTTCCTTCGCGCTGCCCATGCCGATGACCACGGCCGAGATTGCCGGTTGCCGCAAGGGGAACTGTATGGCCGCGGCCTGAAGCGGCACAGTATGCGCGTCGCAAACCTCGCGCAGTTTTCGCGCTTTCTCCGCGATCTCCGGTGGGATCGACCCATAGTTATAGGTGGAGCCCGCCGCATTGGCCGCGCTTGCCGCCAGAATGCCGGAGTTGAAGACGCCGACCGCGACGAGTTCGACACCCTTAGCCGTCGCCTCGGGCACCAGGTCGGTCAGAGCATCCTGCTGCAGCAAGGTGTATCGGCCGGCAATCATGATGGCGTCGAAATCGGCCGCCCGCAGGAAACGCGTCGCGACATCGCTTTCGTTCACGCCGACACCGATGGCGCGGATATCGCCGGCGGATCGCAGCTCGTCGAGCGCCCTGTAGCAGCCGTCCATCGCCTGGCCGAAGATCCGATCATAGTGAGCGCCATGATTGAAGCGATCAGCATCATGGATGTACAGAATATCGAAACTCGCGAAGCCAAACCGGCTGGCGCTTTGCTCGAAACTCCGCATGGTGCCATCGTAACTATAGTCGAAGACCGGCTTCAGCGGTAGCGCATTGGCCCAGATTCCCTGATCGACCGTCTCGCCGCGCGGTGGCACCAGATATCGGCCGACTTTCGTGGAAAGCGTGAAGCTTTCCCGCGGCACCGAACGAAGAAACCGCCCGAAGCGCAGCTCGCTCAGTCCGTAGCCGTAAAGCGGCGCCGTATCGAAGTAACGCAGGCCCGCATCGTAAGCCGCGCGCAGTGCCTCCTCCGCCTGCTGATCCGACATCGAACGATAGAGCGTCCCCACCGTGCTGCCGCCAAAACCGATGGCCGACGCGAAGCCGATGCGTTTTCCGCTCATCGCCGAATCCTCCTCATCCTGCGCGGAGACTGGGAAGCCGATAGCTTTCAATCACCGAACGACCGAAGATCTGGTCGCGCTGTGCCTCAGTCAGGTAATCGAGATTGGCGCGAAGCGCTTTGATTACTCGGCCATAGCTTCCTGCGACAAGGCAGACAGGCCAGTCCGTGCCGAACATGCAACGCTCGGGGCCAAAGAGCCGCACGGTCTCCGCGATATAGGGCCGCAGATCCGATGGCGACCAGCTTTCCCAATCGGCTTCCGTGATCATCCCCGACAGCTTGCACCAGACGTGATCGCGATGCGACGCGAGCTCCGTCATCAGCGATGCCCAAGGCTGTATCACACCCTGCTTGATCTCCGGCTTCGCGATGTGGTCCAGAACGAAACGCAACTGCGGATGGTTGGCGACCGTCTGGATCATGCCGGGCAAATGGACAGTCTTGCCGACGAGATCATAGGCAAGACCTGCGTCAGTAACTGCCCTCAGCCCGCGCTGCGCATCCTCACGCAGCAGCCATTTTGGATCTGGCTCCTCATGCAGAAGGTGCCGGACGCTAACGAGCCACTGCCCGCCCGGTCCGGCCTTCAGCGCTGCGAGAACCTCCTCGACCTTCGGGTCCGTCAGATCCACCCAGCCGACCACGCCAGCAACAAAATCCGTCTGCTCAGCCAGACTGAGAAAATCGCGGGTCTCGTTCAGATCGTGCCAGGTCTGAACGAGAACCGTCGCGGCGACGCCATTTTCCTCCATCGCCGGCTGGAGGTCGGCGGGCGAGAAGACTCTGCGGATCGGCTCGAACGGGCCGCTCAGCCAGCCGTAGTCGCCGTTGACGGGATCCCAGAAATGCTGATGGGCGTCGATGATGCGCGATGTCATGTCGGATCCATGGTTTGGGCAGTCGGTCGCTCAGTGGTTTGGCGGCTGACTACCAGCGCTGGTGGACATGCGGCCGGATATCCTCGTCGTAGATCGCTTTGAGCTTCTCCATCACCTCCGGCGCGAGCGGAGGCAGCGCGGCCGCTTCGGCATTCGACCAAGCCTGCTCGGCATTGCGCGCGCCAGGAATCGCGACCGTGACAGCCTCGGACATCAGGATCCACCGCAGCGCGAAGCGCGCCATAATGGTACTGTCCGCGACGAGCGGCCGCACGCGTTCGACGGCCGCGAGGCCGACGTCATAGGGCACGCCCGAGAAGGTCTCGCCCACATCGAAGGCCTCGCCATTGCGATTGAATTGGCGGTGGTCCGTTTCCTCGAACTTCGAATCCGCGCGGAACTTGCCGGAGAGCAGCCCGCTCGCGAGCGGAACGCGGGCGATGATCGCGACCTGATTCTGCAGGGCGAGATCGAACAGCAATTCCTCCGGCCTCTGGCGGAAGATATTGTAGATGATCTGGATGCTTACTACGCCGGGATATTCGATCGCCTTGATCGCTTCCTCTATCCGTTCGACACTCACGCCATAGTCACGGATCTTGCCCTGCTGCTTCAGCGTATCGAGAAAGCCGAAGACCTCGGGGTGGTAGTAGAGATCGGTCGGCGGGCAGTGCAGTTGCACCAGATCCAGCGTGTCGACCTCGAGGTTCCGCAGGCTTCGCTCGATCCATTCCGTCAGGTTTTTCTGAGTGTAGCCCGCTACGGTCTGAGAAGGCAGGCGGCGGCCAGCCTTGGTCGCCACGAAAGGCCGATCGGCGCCACGCTCTTTCAGGACCCGGGCAATCAGCTTCTCCGAGCGTCCATCGCCATAGACATCGGCTGTGTCGATGAAGGTGACGCCGCTATCCAGCGCATGGCGTAAGGCATCAAGCGCGTCATTCTCGTCGACATGCCCCCAGCTCGCGCCGATCGCCCAGGCGCCGAAGCCGATTTCGCTGACCTCGCGGCCAGTCCGCCCGAAGATTCGATTACGCATCTCGTTCCCTTCCGCCGCACGACCTTGTTCCTGCCGCATTGCAGCCCGCTCGTGCACGCTTGACTTCAATCGAGCCTAAAGTTAGAGGAGATCGGGTTGTATGACAACAGGGTAAAGGACCTTGTCTCGCGGCGGATGAGGGTTTAGGCCGTCACCACGCCACCGCCTCCAGAACAAGCCGGCCACGAAAAAGCCAGTGAAACAAAAATTGCAGAGGAAAATCCGATGAAGAGGCTGAGACTCAAACTGGGGCTCGGGATCGCCGCGTTGGGACTTTTCGGAGTCTTGTCGCCGCCATCCCATGCAGCCGATAAAGACCTGAAGATCGGCGTCGTGGCGGCGGAGTCCGGCTCATTCGTTTCCGCTGGCAACACGATCGTCGCGGCAGCCAAACTCGCGGCGACGAAAATCAATGACGCCGGCGGCATCAAGGTCGGCAACGACACCTATAAGATCAAACTCTATATCCGCGATAACCGGACCGACGTGAACGTCACCGTCGCTGCCGCGCTCGAACTGGTCAATGACATTGGTGTGAGTGCGATCTGGGGCACCGAAACGCACGACTATTCCATCGCCATGGCCAAGATCACCGGTCCGGCGAAGGTGTTGCAGTTCTCCGGGAATAGCTCGCTCGGCAGTGCGCTGAATGCCAAATCGGTCGCGCCTGGCGCCTGGCTGCACTACGCCTTCCAGACCGAGCCGCAGGAATGGCAGCGCAGCGGCAGCACGGCCAAGGGTGTGCTTTCACTCCTGACGCCGATGCTGGCGACGAAGCCGGTGCATTCCGTCGTTCTGGTCGGCAATGACGCGACCGGGCAATATCTCTCCTCGCATTACGTGAAGGCGCTGGAGGCTGACGGCCAGACCGTCGACTTGGTGAAATATCCGCCCGACACGACGGATTTCCTGCCCATCCTGACGCGCATCAAGGGCATGAAACCGGATATCGTGCATTTCTGGTACAACGGCGATTCGACGCTGACAGCCTTCCCCCAGGCCGAGCAGATCCATGTGGCGCCCGCTTATTTCCTGTTTGGCGTCGATCCTGGCATCTA
Source organism: Acidisoma sp. L85 (assembly GCF_009765865.1). Lineage (GTDB taxonomy): Bacteria > Pseudomonadota > Alphaproteobacteria > Acetobacterales > Acetobacteraceae > Acidisoma. The sequence goes on along the minus strand of NZ_LMUQ01000039.1, from coordinate 37,399 downwards.
CGCCCAGCGTAACCTCAAGGCGACCGTGCCCGTCGCGATGAGCTGTGTGCCGGAATGCTGGGGCGGCCCGAAGCGGCCGGAAGTGGATGACTACTTCACGAAATACTTCGCCTCCGGTGCCTCCAAAGGCCCGCAATCCTCAGTTTCGCTGCTCTACTACGACTACTTCTTCATGTATGCGAAGGCGCTCACGCAGGTCGGGTCCGTCGACAATCCGGATGGCGTCGTCGATGCCCTGTTGAAGATGCAATATCAGGGCGTGGTCTCGCCCGTGCCGCTGGTCTTCAACGCCAATCACCAGGTTACCTTCGCGACCGAAGTCTGTGTCGTGAAGCCGAATACCTCGGACGACTTTCATTGCGCGACCGAGCAGCCTCCTCCGGCGCCACCGCCCGGCGATGCCGGCGGCTGACGGATCGTCAGATTCCGGGCCCAGGCTAAAGGGCCGGGTGGCGAGCATTAGCGCTTCGTCTCCGGCCCACCTCCGCGAGCGAACACCTGACTTTGCCGGGATGCAGAACGGACCATGGATATCTTTCTCCAGCAGCTGATCAACAGCCTCTCTGTTGCCAGCGTCACCATCCTGATCGGCATGGGGATCACCCTGATCTTCGGCCTCGCGGGGATTGTGAACTTCGCGCATGGCGAGTTCCTCATGGTCGGCGGCATGGTGACGTGGCTGCTGGTAATGGCCGGCGTGAATTTCTTCATCGCGATGTTCGGCGCCATGGCGGCCGTTGGTGTGCTGGGCTACGTGGCGGAGCGCACCCTGTTCCGCTTCACGCTCAATCGACCGATGAACGGCTTCATCATGTCGATCGGCCTTAGCGTAATCCTGCAGAATGTCGTGATCAAGGCGCTGAACGAGGTGCAGAAGAGCATTCCCGATCCGATCGCCAAAGTCTGGGTGATCGGTGGCGTGGACATCATCGCCATGCGCGCGATCGTCGTGGCGATCACGGTCGTTGTCGTCGCGATCACCTATTTCGGCATCACGCGAAGCCGCTACGGTGTCGCGCTGCGGGCGAGTGTCTCCGATCAGGACACCGCCGCGCTGATGGGCATTCCCGTGCGGCGCTATGTCACCGGCGTTTTCATCTATGGCAGCGTGCTGGCGGGCCTCGGTGGCGCCCTGATGATCGCGCTGTTTCCGATCACGCCCTTCACCGGCAGCGTCGTCATCATCCGTGGCTTCGCGGTGTCGCTCATCGGTGGCCTCGGTAATGTCGGAGGCGCCGTAGTCGGCGGCCTGGTTCTCGGCCTGGTCGATGCCTTGAGCGCGCAATACGGCTATCCGCAATGGACCGATGCCTATTCGCTGGTGGTGATGATCGTGATCCTCATCCTCCGGCCGCAGGGCTTGCTGGGCGGCACGCTCGGGCCGCGCGCCACATGAGCGCCGATCAGCGGAGAGACGCCGTGACGGCGCCCGGCTTTTCGCTCAACACACGAAAGACAGGCTCTTCCGGCTGGCTGGAGCGGCCGCCGCTCGATCACATCGTGATGGGCGTCGCGATACTGGCCTTCCTGATTGCCTTTCCTTTCTTCAATCCGGGCTATCGGTTCCTGTCTCTCGCGATCACCACAGGTTTCACGGCGATCGCGCTGTACGGTCTCGCGCTGCAATTCGGCCAGGCGGGTATCATGTCGGTCGGTCATGCGGGAATCATGGGCATCGGCGGCTACACGGCCGCGATCCTCGCAAACCAACTGGGGATCGGATTCTGGCTCGCTTTGCCCGCATCTATCCTGCTTTCGGCCCTGGCGGCGGGGCTGGTAGGGCTGCCGTCGCTTCGGGTGGGCGGGCAACACTACATAATCATCACCTTCTGCTTCTGCGCGCTGCTGGTGATTGCGCTCACCAATGGCGGTGACTTTACAGGCGCGGCAACGGGTCTCGATGTCGGGCCGATCGCGGGACCTTTCGGCATCAACCTCGCCAAGCTGCGGAACATGTACTATCTCGTGATGCTCGCGCTGGTGGTCTCTCTTGTTCTGACCTATGTCATCGTGCATTCGCCCTACGGCCGCACCCTCTGGGCGATCCGTGAGAATGAGCCGCTCGCCCGCGCGGTTGGCATCAACACCAACTTCCACAAGATCGGCGTTTTCGCCCTCAGCGGCGCCTTCGCGGGGGCGGCTGGCATCCTCCAGACTTATTATCTGCGGCACATATCACCACCGCTCTACGGCGCATTCCCCAGCCTGTATCTCGCTTTGATGGTCATGCTGGGCGGTGCCCGTCCGCTCTATGGTCCTCTGCTCGGCGCGATCATCGTGACATTCCTGCCCGAGGTCGGCGGACTCGACCCGATCGATTCCCGCATCGCCTACGGTGTCGGCTTGCTCCTCGTCATCCTGCTGCTACCTGCGGGCGTCAGCGGAGGCCTTCTCGGCCTGTATCGATCGATGATCGGCCGCCAGCGCCGGGCCGAGAAGGGTTAGCGGGATGGTCGCGGCAAGACTTGAAATCACCGGTCTGCGCAAGAAATTCGGCGGCGTCGTGGCCCTCGCCGGTGTCGATGTTTCGATCGATGGTTCGGGCATAACCGGGATCATCGGCCCCAATGGATCGGGCAAAACGACTCTCTTCAACGTCGTGACAGGCGCCCATAAGCCCACTGCTGGCCGAGTGACATGGAACGGTCAGGACATCACCGCACTTCCAGCCTACAGGATCGCGCGCTTGGGCCTGGTGCGGACCTTCCAGCAAGCGATGTCCTATCCCGGCCTGTCGGTGCGCGACAATGTCAGCATCGGCTTCGAGCACGGCCGCAGCATAGGATCCACGGACCGTAGATGGCGCTCGCCGGACGAGGTTCTGGCATTCGTGGGGCTCGATGGCCTGGGCGAGGAAGTCGCCGGCTCGATGTCCTTCGGCAATCTACGCCGCCTGGGCATCGCCGTGGCGCTCGCCGCCGATCCGGTATTGCTGTTGCTCGACGAGCCGGCCGCCGGGCTAAGCGACAGCGAAGCAGGCGACTTGCGAGAGCTGATTCTGCGTTTCCCGAAAATGGGTATCGGCGTCTGCCTGATCGACCACGACATGGCGCTGATGGGGGCCGTCTGCGACCACTTCATCGTTCTCAACTTCGGCACCAAAATCGCCGAAGGCGCGCCCGCTGAGGTTTTGCAGAACGCGAAAGTGCTCGAAGTCTATCTGGGGGTCGATCTATGACGCTCCTCCAGGTCGAGCATCTGGGCACAGCCTACGGACCCGTGACGGTCAATCGCGACGTGTCGCTGACCGTTGGCCAAAACGAGATTGTGACGATCCTCGGCCCGAACGGCGCAGGCAAATCCACACTGCTGCGCGCCATCTCCGGCCTGCTTAAACCGCGCAGCGGCAGCATCCGCTTCGATGATCGCGATGTCACCAATACGCCGGCCGATCGCGCGGTGGGTCTCGGAATCATCATGGTGCCCGAGGGCCGCAAGATCTTCGCTGATATGACGGTGCGCGAGAACCTCCGGCTCGGTGCCTATGCCCGCAAGGACCGCGACGCGGTGGAGGAAGACGTCAAGCTGATGGAGTCCTACTTCGAAATTCTGGCACAGAAGCGCGGCGCAAAAGGCGGCGAGCTGAGCGGCGGTCAGCAGCAGATGCTGGCGATCGCGCGGGGGCTGATGGCGCGGCCACGAATTCTGCTGCTGGATGAACCATCCCTCGGATTGTCGCCAAAGCTCGTCAAGGATCTGCGCGCCGTCATCATGGACGTGAAGAAAACCTTCGCCTCCGCTGTACTGCTGGTCGAGCAGAACGCCGGTCTCGCGCTGACCGTCGCCGAACGCGGCTATTTGTTGCACAACGGCCGCATTGTCGCCTCCGGCCCGATTTCGGAGCTGCGGGACGATCGTCTCATGCGCGATCTCTATCTTGGCAATACGCCGCAGGGGCACTGAAATGCCTCTGAAGCTCCGCAAAGTCAGTCGCGGTCCGCATCTGCCGACGTTGGTGGCGAGTTCGATCACACGCGAAATCGCCCAAGGACGCCTGCGCCCCGGCGACCAGCTTCCCACCGAACAAGCTTTGGCCACGACTTTTGGCGTCAGCCGCAACGTGGTGCGGGAAGCCATCGCGCGTTTGCGCTATGAGGGCCGCATCTGGTCCCAGCAAGGCCGCGGCGCCTTCGTGTCGGAGGCCTCGCAATCCAGCGTGCTGAAGATTGAACATGACGCGCAGCAGCCCGGCGACGCTTTCGACTCGCTGTTCCAGTTTCGCGGCATATTGGAGGTGCAAGCCGCTGGGCTCGCAGCCAAGTCGTACACTGCCACCGATCTGGAGGCGATGCGCGCCGCCCTCGGCATCATGTCCTCATCATTGTTCGGCAGCGTCGGCTGGCTAAAGGGCGACCTGGAGTTTCACCAGGCAATCGCGCGGGCGACCCACAATACCTATGTCATCCAGATCGTGACTTTCGTCGCCGAGCGTGTCCGCGAGAGCATCATCGCGGCTGGCAACCAGCATCGTTCCGACGAGATGGCTGCGATGACGGAGCGCGAGCATCATGAGATCCTCGCCGCCATTGAAGCGCGGGACGAGGCGTCAGCCGAACAGGCCATGCGCCGGCATCTGGCCGCCGCCCGAACCCGCATCACGGCGGAGCCCAGCTCTGAGCTCGGTGACAAGCCAGTCGGGCGGTCCGGCGAGGCGCGGAGCCGGCCGCTCGTGGAAAGCGGGCAGCCGAAGCCTAGGCCCCGCCGAGCCACGGGCACGAACCGGCAGGCCCGGGCGGAATCTTGAACGCCACCCTGCTTGCCGCGCTATCTACGTCCATGAGGATCAGAGGACGGGGGGAGAATGGGCGGTAGGAGGCCGGCGGTATTCGACCGCATCGAGCAGGCGCCAAACCTGACGGCTGGCCTTATCGACACTCTGGTAAGCCAGATAGAATCGGGGGAGCTGGCGCCGGGTCAGCGTCTGCCGACCGAACAGGCGATTGTGACGGCGACCGGCGTCAGCCGCACGGTCGTCCGGGAAGCACTGGCTTCGCTCAGGGCACGAGGTCTCATCACGACTCGCCAGGGCCTTGGCGCCTTCGTCGCCGAAAGTGCGACGCCACGTTCCTTCTCGATCGACTCGAAGGCGGGCCTGGCAGACGCCCTTCGAATCTATGAACTGCGGCTTGGCATAGAGGCGGAAGCAGCCTCGCTCGCCGCGGTCCGGCGGACCGAGGAGGATCTGTCGCGGCTGCGAGCGGCATTGGCCGCGATCTCCGATGCGATCCTTGCCAGCCGTTCGGGTGCCGAGGAGGATTTCACCTTTCACCGCACCATGCTGCTCGCCGCCGACAACCCCTATTTCAGCCGGGTCTTCGACGTGGTCGGCAGCGCGATCATCCCCCAGCGGCGCCTTCGCCTCGACGAGATGAGCGACCGGGAGCGCGAGTTGTACATGCGCCGGCTCCACGGCGAACACGAGTCGATCGTGACCGCCATCGCGCGGGGAGACGCCTCCGCCGCGCGCCTTGCCGCGCGATCTCATCTCCGGAAGTCCTACGCGCGCCTCCAGAAGCTTGGGTTGTGAGGCGGTTCGCCCGGGGATGGTCCCGAGGCACGCTTTGGTTTTGTGGAATGTTGCGTTTTGCCGCGCCCAATCGGCTAAGCTTAGGTTCAGCCCGCCGGCCGCAGCCTTGTCGCGCTCAGGTATGGGAAAACGAGGCCTCTAGAAGCTCTCGCAAATGGAAGGATCCGTGACGTGATCATCGCAGCCATTCTTCGACACAAGCAGGGCGAGATTATCACCGTGAGCCCCAGCGCTCCGCTCTCCGAGGTCGTGGCGCTCCTCGCCACGCACCGTATCGGTGCCGCTCCCGTATCGGGTGGCGGCGGCCTCGACGGGATCATCAGCGAGCGGGACATCATCCGTGCCCTCGCTCAGCACGGCGCGGGCGCGCTCACTCTGAAAGTGGGGGACACCATGACCCGAAGTGTCCAGACCACCACGCCGGACGCGACGGTGGAACAGGCGATGGCTGCGATGACAGCCGGACGGTTTCGCCATCTGCCCGTGATGGAGCAAGGGCGGATGACCGCCATCATCAGCATTGGTGACGTAGTTAAAGCGCTGCTCACCGAGCAGGCCTACGAGGTGGAGAACTTGCGCTCGTACGTGGCGGGCGGCAGTTAACGCGGAGACGATTTAAGACTGAAACGCGACCCAAAGCCCCGTCATGGCACGCGAAGGCGTGCCATCCACGTCTGCCTTCGTCCACGCAAAGCAAAGGCGTGGATGCCCGACCTTCGCCGAGCATGACGTGGTGGAGTGAGCATGGTTCAAACCACAGAGACACCCCACTCCGAAACCCAGACCGGTCGCTTTTTCCGCCAATCTACTCGCTCAACCACGCCACCATGGGCCTTTACGAATCGAACAGGCACCGCTACGTTCTTGTTTCGTTCACGCCGAGTCGGGCGGTTGGCGATGGAGAAGGAAGGGCGACGAATGGCGCGCATTAGCAAAGAAGACCATCCGGCGATCTTGCGAATGGTCGACGTCGAAAATCGCAAGGTCTCGGAAGTCGCGGCCGAGTTCGGCTGCACGCCTGCCAATATCTATGTCCTGCTTGGAAAGCTGCGCCGTTCGATGGGCGAAGCGTCGGGGCAGGGCGCTGCGCAGCAGCCGCTAGCTCTCGACCAGGCTCCGCCGACAGTGACGGCCGTGGTTTCCGCCAGCGAGGAAGAACACCAAGTCGCCGAACTTGAGCCGGCAATTGAGCCTGCCAAGCCGGATCGGCCAGAGAGCGTGGAAACCGCTCCGCCGAGCGAGGAAAACGGGAACGTTCTCAGCTTCGAGCGGACAACCCTGAGTGCGGTCCTCGCTCAGGAGACTGGACAAACCGAGGTTCGCGCCGTGGAGCCGGTTTCGTCCGCTTCGCTACCGGCACCCAAGGCGGCGCGACCTCCCGCCCGCACATCTGGTCCAGCGCCCACGAAGGTCGGCGCGAAGCTGGCAAAACCAGGCGTCGGGCTCGTCATGCGCACAGCGGATGGTGAGGAAAGCCTGGCACCCTTCCGCTCGCTGGATGATCTTCTCTCCGCCATCAAGCCGATCCTGCGGGCCTCCGCTCGCAGCGCAGACCCGGTGTGGTTTTCACTGCAACCGGTGGATCTCTCCGTGCTGGACAGCGACGCGGCCTGACATCCGCACTTGCGGCGCGCATAAACTCGCGCGCGGGAACACGCATCAGCCGAATTTGGTCCGCCGCGGCCGGGACGGCGGCGGCCCAGCCACGGGCTCTGGCTCCGTCTCCGTCTCTGGCGGAGCCTCGGGATTGAGTTCGGCCATCAGGGCTGGCGCCCTGCGGGCCACAACGAATGCGCTTTCATTCGGCACGCTCGCACTCTGGCGAATGCGCAGCAGCGTGAAGCCGGAGAGCAGCAACAGCGCCACCGCGAGAACCGCGAAGAGCGAATTGGCTCCGGCGCGTGCCATGACAGCGCCCGCCGCCAAAGGCCCGACCGTCGAGCCGAGCGCCCAGGCGAACAACAGGCCCCCGCTCGCCGCCACATAGTCACCGCGCGAAACCCGGTCATTGGTCTGTCCCGCGCCAAGCCCATACAGCGGCGCGGTCACACCCGAGAGCAGGCAGCCGAGCACGATCAGCACCCAAAACGGTGCCGCGCCGCAGACCGCGAGAGAGATCGAAATGATCACCGCGAGGCCAAGCGACGCCACGGTCATCGGCCGGCGCCCGAAACGGTCCGCGGCCATGCCGACCGGATATTGCACGAGCAGCGCCGCCACCAATGCCGACGAGAGAAAGATCGGCACATGCTCCAACCCGTATCCGTGCCGCTCGAGATAGACCGGCACCAGCGTATAGAACGAGCTGTTGAAAAAGCCGGAGGCGATGACGCAGGTCATGCCCATCGGCGAGATACTGTACAGACGCGCGAGGCTCAGCCGGCGCCGATCGCCTAGCGGCGGGTTTGAAACTGGACTTAGCGCCATCGGCAGCAATGCGCTTGCGAAGGCAACGCCGACCATGATCAGCGCCGTATCGGTGCTCCGCAGCAACCCGAAGGCGAGTGGGCCGGCAGCAGCGCCGCCCCAGGAAATCAGCAGATAGGCTCCGAAGGTGCGGCCGCGCGTCTCGCTGTCGGCTTTGTCGTTCAGCCAGCTTTCCGCCACCAGGAACAGCCCGCTCATCTGCCATCCCATGACGAGGCGTAAGCCAGTCCAGACCCAGGGCGAGTGGGTTGTCGTCATCAGCAGCGCGCAGTCCGCGCCCAAAGCGGCGAAAACGGTGAAGGCGCGAATATGGCCCACCGCGCGCACCAGTCTCGCACAGGTGAGGGTGCCGATGAGGAAACCCAGAAAGTAACCCGAACCCACGAAACCGATGGTGCCTGCCGCGACGCCGCGGCTGGACAGCGAAAGCGGGATGAGAGTCGTGAGCATGCCGAGCGCGACCTCGGCGATCAGCACGCCAAGCAGGACGGGAGCAATCGGGGCGAGGGGAGCGCGCATGATGTCCCGGCTAGTGTCTTCTCAGGGCTCCGGCAACCTATCCCATGGGACCGGCCGCCGTCCCGCCTTGGTGTGCAGCCATGCCGAGCCGGGAGCATCACAGGCCTGCGGCAATCGTTCTACAGTTGTCGATTGATCATCGCGTGCCGATTTCTGTCTCAGTGCCACGCCTGGAGATTTTGCCCATGTCACCGCTGCTATCCGCATCCGGCTTGCCACTGTCCGTGCTGGATCTGGCGCCGATCGCTGAGGGCTCCGATGCGGGTCACGCGCTGGGTCATGCGCTCGATTTGGCGCGGCACGTGGAGGCGCTCGGCTTCCGCCGCTTCTGGCTGGCGGAGCATCACAACATGCCCGGCATCGCGAGCGCCGCGACAGCGGTGGCGCTCGCCCATGTCGCTGCGGGCACCACCACCATTCGCGTCGGTTCCGGCGGTATAATGCTGCCGAACCACGCGCCCCTGCTGATTGCCGAGCAGTTCGGCACCCTCGCGGCGCTGCATCCGGGCCGCATAGACCTTGGCCTCGGCCGGGCGCCTGGAACCGATCAGGTCACTGCTCGCGCGATGCGGCGCGATCTCCACGCCGCCGCCGATTCCTTTCCGCGCGATGTGGTGGAGCTGCTGCATTTTTTCGGACCGGGCGAGCCGGGCCAGGCCGTCAGCGCCATTCCCGGGCGAGGCCTGAATGTGCCGATCTGGATCCTGGGCTCGAGCCTGTTCGGCGCGCAGCTGGCGGCCGCCCTCGGGTTGCCCTTCGCCTTCGCGTCGCATTTCGCGCCCGACTACTTGTTGCAGGCGCTCGAAATCTACCGCAGTGGATTCCGGCCTTCCGAGGACCTCGCGCAGCCTTATGCCGCCGCCTGCATCAACGTCTTCGCGGCGGACACGGATGCCGAGGCGCGGCGCCTCTTCACTTCCCTCGAACAGGCTTTCATCGCGCTGCGCACGGGCAGGCCGAGGCAGCTACCGCCGCCGATCGACCCAGAGGCGGAGGAGCTGCAATTCGCGCGTGCCGCCCTCTCCAGCACTTTCCGCTACGCGGTGATCGGCGCGCCTGAGACGGTGCGTCAGGGTCTGGAGGATTTTGTCGCGCGCACAAAGGTCGATGAGGTGATCGCCACCGCCAATATCTTCGACCACAGCGCGAGGCTGCGATCCTTCAAGCTATTGTCGGAAGTCTGGCCGCAAGTCACCGCCGGACAGCAACGCGCCGCATAAGGGCGCGCTGCTGTTCGAACCCGTCTCAGGCGTGGGTGATGAACTTGGTGACCAGATAGCTGTCGATCGCCTCCGAGCCGCCCTCGGACCCATATCCCGACTCCTTCACCCCGCCGAAGGGCGTCTCCACCAAGGCGAGGCCCGCATGGTTGATCGAGATCATGCCGCTCTCGACCGAGGTGGACAGCGCCTGGGAGGTCGCGGACGAGCGCGTATAGGCATAGGCGGCCAGCCCATAGGGCAGCCGATTCGCCTCAGTGATGGCATCGTCCAACTTGGCGAAGGGCACCATCAGCGCGAGCGGACCAAACGGCTCCTCGTTCATGGCGCGCGCGGTGGTCGGCACCCGGCTGAGCACGGTCGGCTGGAAGAAGTTGCCTGCATTGCCGATCCGCTCGCCGCCCGTCACTAGCTTGGCGCCCTGCTGAACGGCGTCCTGCACGAAACCCTCCATCGCCTGCACCCGGCGGGCATTGGCGAGCGGCCCCATCACCGTTCCCTCCGCCAGACCGTCACCGACCTTGATGGCGCGGGCGGCGGCGGCGAAGCCCTCGACGAACTGGTCGTAGACGCCTTCCTGCACCAGAAAGCGCGTCGGCGAGACACAGACTTGGCCCGCATTGCGGAACTTGCCGGCGGCCAGCAGCCGCGTCGCCAGCTCGATATCGGCGTCGTCGAAGACGATGGCCGGGCCGTGGCCGCCAAGCTCCATCGTCGCGCGCTTCATATGCTCGCCCGCCAGCCCCGCCAGCTTCTTGCCGATCGCGGTGGACCCCGTGAAGGTGATCTTGCGGATGACGGGGTGCGGGATGAGGTAGGAGGAAATCGTCCCCGGATCACCATAGACGAGGTTGATCACGCCCGCCGGCACCCCTGCATCGGCAAAGACCCGCACCAGCTCGGCCGGAGAAGCCGGCGTTTCCTCGGGGCCTTTGGCGATGATCGAGCAACCCGCCGCGAGCGCCGCCGAAACCTTGCGGACGACCTGGTTGATCGGGAAATTCCACGGCGCGAAGGCCGCGACAGGACCCACCGGCTCGCGCACCACGGTCTGGAAAACATGCGGCGCGCGCGAGGGGATGACCCGGCCATAGGCCCGCTGGGCCTCGCCCGCGAACCAATCGATGATATCGGCGCCAGCCAGCGTCTCCATACGCGATTCAGCAAGGGGCTTGCCCTGCTCCATCGTCATGAGGTGGGCGATGCCCTCCGCGCGCTCCCGCAGCAGATTGGCGGCCGTGCGCATGATCTTGGCGCGCTCATAGGCCGAGGTATTACGCCACACCTTGAAGCCGCGATCCGCCGCCGCGAGCGCTAGGTCGAGGTCCGCCTTCTCGGCGCGAGCGAGGGTGCCGATCTGTTCGCCGGTCGCCGGGTTGAGCACGGGCAGCACGCCGCCCGCTGCGGCCGGACCCCATTGGCCGTCGATGAAAAGCTGGGTGTTGGGATAGTTCGGCATGTCGGAGCCCTTTCAGTGTCGCGCGTCTACAAATGGTGCGTTGCACCCGAAGTGTCGAAGACACGCCCAAACGAGAAGGGGTAATCGTTGCTGCGCAGCTATGCGAGCGGGCTTGGCGGCGCCCTAATCCGCCGCCAAAACGCCCATCTTGGTTGCCAAGGCCGGCAGGCGCGCTCGCCGGCGCGGCGTCAGCCAGCGCTCCAGCCGATTCAGATAAAGGTAGATGACCGGCGTCGTGTAGAGCGTGAGGACTTGGCTCAGCAGCAACCCGCCGACCATCGCATAGCCCAGCGGTTTGCGCAGCTCGGAGCCCGCGCCGGATTCCAGCATGAGCGGCAGGCCGCTCAGCATGGCCGCCATCGTCGTCATAAGGATCGGCCGGAACCGCAGCAGGCAGGCTTGGCGGATGGCGGTGAGCGGTGGCAGCCCATCTCGCCGCTCCGCCGTGATGGCGAAATCGACCATCATGATTCCGTTTTTCTTCACGATGCCGATCAGCAGGATGATGCCGATCATCGCGATGACCGACAGATCCGTCTTCGCCAGCATCAGCATGAGCAGCGCGCCGACCCCCGCTGAGGGCAAGGTCGAAAGGATCGTCAGCGGCAGGATGTAGCTCTCGTACAGCATCCCCAGGATGATGTAGACGGAGATGAGAGCGGCGGCGACCAGATAGGGCTCGCTGCTGAGTGACGACTGAAAAGCCTGCGCCGTGCCCTGGAACGAGCCTTGCAGCGCCAGCGGCGCGCCGAGCTGCCCGCGCATCTTGTTGATCGCATCGACTGCCTCGCCGAGCGAGGCGCCAGCCGCGAGATTGAAGGAGATGGTGACCGCCGGGAACTGGCTCTGATGATTGACGGCGAGCGGCGCCACCGGAGCGCTGTCGATTTCGACAAGCTGCGACAGCGGGATCACCTGACCGCTGCTGCCCTTCACATAAAGCTCATCGAGCGTGCTGAGCTTCCCTTCCAGCCTCGGAGGCACTTCGAGAATCACGTAGTAAGAGCTTAGCTGCGTGAAATACTGCGTGACCTCGCGCTGGCCGAAAGCGTCGTACAGCGTGTCGTCGATCTGTTGCGGGCGGATGCCATAGGTCTCGGCAACGTCACGCTTGATCTTCAGCGTGGTCGTCGTGCCCGCAATCTGCTGGTCGGTCGCGACATCCCGGAGCATCGGCAGGGTCTTCACCTTCGCGAGGATCCTCGGCGCCCAATAGTTGAGCTGGTCGGAATCCGGATCCTGCAGGGTGTACTGGTAAAGTGTCAGCGCCAGCCGTCCGCCGACATTGATGTCCTGACCGGGCCGTAGATACAGATTGACGCCCTGCATCGCGCGGGCCTTCTCGGCCAGCCGGGCGATGACCTTCATCACGGGGTCGCCGGGTCGTTGGCTCCAGGGCTTGAGGTTGATGTAGAAGCGCCCTTGGTTGCCCTGCGCGCCCGCCGTGCCCGCTCCGACCTGCGAAGCGAAGCCGGCGACTGCCGGATCATCCTTGACGAGTTCGTTGAGCTTCGACTGCACCTCGACCATCTGGTCGAAGGACGCGTCCTGCGCCGCCACCGAGGTTCCGATGATCATCCCGATATCCTGGGTGGGGAAGAAACCCTTCGGGATGATCACATACAGGAAGACCGTGAATCCGACGGTCGCCAGAAACGTCAGCAGGGTGAAGAACCGGAAGCGCAGCGCGATATCGAGCGTGCGGCGGTAGCCGTCGATCAATCCCACGAACCCCGCCTCGATGAAGCGGAATATTCGGCCATGCGCGCCGTGGTGGCGGCTGAGCAGGCGCGAGCACATCATCGGCGTCAGCGTCAGCGACACGAAAGCCGACATCACCACGGCGACCGCCACCGTCATCGCGAATTCGCGGAACAACCGGCCGACGATGCCGCCCATCAGCAGCAGCGGAATGAACACGGCGATCAGCGAGAGACTGATCGAGACGATGGTGAATCCGATCTCGCCCGCGCCCTGAAGCGCCGCCTCCTTCGGACTCATGCCCTCTTCGATATGCCGGTAGATATTCTCCAGCATGACGATGGCGTCATCAACGACGAAGCCGACGGAAATCGTCAGCGCCATCAGCGACAGATTGTCGAGGCTGAAGTTGAACAGATACATCGCCCCGAAGGTGCCGATCAGCGCCACCGGCACCGTGATGCTCGGGATGATGGTTCCCCACAGGTTACGCAGGAATAGCAGGATCACCATCACGACCAGCGCCACGGAGAGCAGCAGCGTGAACTCGACATCGCGAACCGAGGCGCGGATCGTTTGTGTGCGATCGACGATGGTGCTGACATGGATCGCCGGAGGAATGCTGGCTTCCAGCGGCGGCAGCGCCGCCTTCACGCGATCGACGGTCGCGATGACATTGGCGCCCGGCTGCTTGAAGATCAGCAGCAGCACGCCGCGCTTGACCTCGCTGCCTTGGCTGCTTTGCCAGCCCCGAAGCTCACGGTTCTGCGCGCCGCGCACCGCCGTGCCGATATCCCGAATGCGAACAGGCGCGCCGTTCTTATAGGCGACAACGATATTGTCGTAAGGCGAAGGCGTGGTGAGCTGGTCGTCGTCGAGGACGGTGTAGGATTGGGTTGGTCCGTCGATGCTGCCTTTCGGCGAATTGACCGTCGCCTCATTCAGGACGGTGCGCACATCCTCTAGCGTAAGGCCCATATACGCGAGCTTGGCCGGATCGATCTGCACCCGGATCGCGGGTTTCTGCTGACCGCCCACCACAACCTGCGATACGCCGGCGATCTGCGACAACCTCTGCGCGAGCAGGTTCTCGGCCTCGTCATCCACCTCGGTCAGCGGCATCTCATCCGAATGCACCGACAGGATCATGATGGGTGCGTCGGCCGGATTGATCTTGCGGATCGTCGGCGAGCTCGGCAGGTTCTTCGGGAGCTGGCCCTGCGCCGCGTTGATCGCCTCGAGCACATCCGTTGAGGCCGCATCAATATTGCGGTTGAGATCGAACTGCAGGGTGATCGTGCTGGTGCCCTGCACGTTGCTCGAGGTCATTTCCGTCATGCCCGCGATCTGCGAGAACTGCGATTCGAGCGGCTCGGCGACGCTGGACGCCATCGTATCCGGACTGGCACCCGGATATTTCGCGGTCACCGTGATGGTCGGAAAGTCGACCTGGGGCAGGGGCGCGATCGGCAGAAGCGGAAAGGCTGCGAGGCCACCAAGCACAATCGCCGCGACCATCAGGGACGTGGCGATCGGCCGCCGGATGAAGGGCGAAGAGATGCTCATTCTGTGCCGTCATTCCCTTGGATGGGTAGCCAGGCTAGCTTGATTTGGCCGCGACCATCGTGCCGTTCTGAAGGCGGGATTGACCGTTGAGAACGACCTTCTCATCGCCATTGAGGCCGGTCGCCACCACGGCGATCTTGTCGTTCTGGTAGCCGACCGTGATCGGCTGGTTAGCCACCTTGTCATCGGATTTCACGACATAGACATAGAGCCCGTTCGGCCCGTGCTGGATGGCCTCTATCGGCACCGTCACGGCATTGGACTGAACCGAAAGCTCCAGATGGGCATTCACGAATTGGCCCGGCCACAATCTGTTGTCGAGATTGGGGAAAATCGCCTTCAGGGCGATCGTGCCGGTGCTGATGTTGATCGTGTTGCTGGGCGTCAGCAAAGTGCCAGCGCTGATCTGCGTCACATTATCGTCCGCGAAGGCGAGCACTCGCGCCTTGCCATGCGCCATCGCGGCTTGCACGGCGGGCAGCGTGTCCTCGGGCAGGGTGAAGACGACGGAGATCGGGTGAACCTGATTGATGGTGACAATGCCTTGGCTATCCCCGGCCTGAACCAGGTTGCCGGCATTGACTTGCTGGAATCCCACCACCCCGGAAATCGGCGAGGTGATATTGCAAAAACTGAGGTTTAACGCGGCCGTATCCACCGCCGCCTTGTCCGCCGCGACATTGGCCTGAAGCTCCCGCATCGTCGCCATGTCGTTGTCGACTTGCTGCTTGCTGGCATAGCTGTTCGCGGCGAGGCTCGAATCACGCTTGAGATTCACCTCGTCATTCGTCGCCAAAGCCTGATCGGCCGCCTGCTTGGCCTGCGCCTGGGCGAAAGCGGCGGCATAGGGCCGGGGGTCGATCGTGGCGAGAAGATCGTTGGGCTTTACTTCCTGGCCTTCCGTGAAGGCGATCTTGTCAATCGTGCCCGTGACCCGCGCTTTGACAACGACAGTTCGGTAGGGCTGCACAGTGCCGATGCCGTTCGCGAAGACCGGCACATCGGAACGTCCCACCTTGATGATCGTGACAGGAACAGCGGCTGGGGCATGCGTTGTTTCGCTCTCCGCCGGAGACCGAAATTGCATGCCGACCAAGATCGCCGCGGCAGCGACGCCAAGAGTCGCAAACAACCAAATTCTTAGGCGCCGTCTGCCTCCCGATGCTCCCGCGGCTGGGAGCTCCTCTTCGGTGTTCCGTGACTCCATGATCCTAGATGCCATAGACCTTCCATCGCGGGAACGCCTTCGTCCAACAGGAAACACTTCTTCACAAACGCGGGTGGCCTGCTGAGCTATGTCTGCAAATTGAAACCCCCAGACTTCCCGCAGCATGACAGCTTTCTCAGATCGAGGAATAACAATGGCAAAGATGTCGTTCTTGGCAGCCGCAATTGGCGCTTGCCTCGTATCTGGCGTGGCCTTGGCGCAGCCTGCCCATCCGCTTCGGACGCGGGGCGTCATTACTAGCGTCAGCGGAAATGAACTTGACGTTACAAGCCGGTCAGGTGCGAAGGTCGTGTATGTTTTGACCGACAAGACCCGGATCGCCGGCATGACCATCGCAAAGCTGAGCGATATCAAGCCAGGCAGCTTCATCGGCAGCGCCGCGATCCCATTGCCGGACGGCAAGCTCAAGGCGCTCGAAGTTCACGTCTTTCCGCCGAGCCTGCGCGGCATGGGCGAGGGCCATCGCCCCTGGGATCAGGGCAAAGGCAGTTCGATGACGAACGGCACCGTGGGTAAGCTGGTCGTCGCGAATGGCGACACAATGACGGTGACGTATCATGGCGGCCAGAAGATCATCGTTGTGCCGCCCGATGTTCCGATCGTCAGCATCGTGCCGGGGGATCGCGCTTTGCTGACCGTCGGCGCCCATGTCAGCGCGTCGGGGGCCAAGGACACGGACGGCTCTATTCACGCGCTCAACGTCTCGGTCGGCCTGAACGGCCTCGTGCCTCCGACATAACGAGACCGGCGAAGGAGGCCAGTCAGTGTTCTCGCTCGTTGGCCTCCGCCCAGTCCAGTTCCTCTTCAACGAGGTGGAAGGCGTCGTCGCCGATCCGGCCCTCCCGCAACAATGCTGCCAGACGCTGACGCTCCGCCCCCAGGGCACGCCGGCGCAGCGCGGCGACGGCTGCCAGCTTGGTTTCCGCTTGAGCGTCTGACCTAAGCCGCGCCTCATATTCCTTGGCGACGAAGCGGCCGATGTCACTCGCCCGATCGTCGCCCAAAGCCTCAAGCGCGGCGCGCGCTGCCTCGGCGCGAGCCATGCCCACCTCATCCGCTACGCTGTCATCCTGCTGCAGCGTCAGCCGGGCCAGGAACGGGCGAAGCGTGATCCCCTGCAAAACCAGCGTCCCCAACACCACGCAGAAGGCGGTGAACACGATCAGGTCGCGCTCGGGGAACTGCTCGGGCAGGGCGAGCGCCGCGGCGAGGGTGACGATGCCGCGCATCCCGCACCAGGAGATCACCAGGCCCCCCTGGATGGTGGGTGGCGTCAAAGCTTCGGCGCCCCGTGCCAGGGCTCGCCGCCGCGTCCAGCGCAAGGCGGTGTTGTGGGTCATCACCCAGGCGAACCGGATGAGGATGCAGGCGGCCAGCACGGCGAGGCCGAAGGTGGCATAGCGGCCCGGAAGTCCGTGCAGCCGGGTGAGGATGCCGCGAAGCTGCAAGCCCACGAGGATAAAGGCGAGCACGTTCAGCACAAAAACGACCACCTCCCACACCGCGTAGCTCGCGCGCCGGTGCCGTGCGCTCATGCGGCCCGGAGCCACGCGCGCAAGGGTGACAGCAAAGGCAACCACGGTGAGAACCGGCGATAGGGCCAGCCTGTCCGCCAGGAGCCAGACGCCGAAGGTGCCGAGGAATTGCAGCAGCACGGCGGCCGGCCCTTCCTCGATGCGGGACGAGATCGCGAGGAAGCCGCGCGCGAGCACCATACCCAGCAAAACACCGCCCGCCGCCGACAAGGCAATCATCGGGCCGGTATAAAGCGTCACGCCACCGGCCGCGGCACCGACGGCGAGGCGATAGATCAACAGGGCGGAGGCGTCGTTCAGCAGGCTTTCGCCTTCCAGAATAACCAGCATGCGGTGCGGCAGCCGCACCTGCCGCAGCACCGAGGTCGCGGCGGCGGCGTCGGGCGGGGCAACGATCGCGCCCAGCGCAATGGCCGCCGCCCAAGGCATCGCGGGATTCAGCCAATGCGCGGTGGCCGCCACCCCGGCCACGGTGAGACCGACAGCGACCAGAACTAGGCCGGTGACCGCCGCCCAGTTCTGCCGAAGGTCGCGCGGGCTCGCATCATAGGCGGCGTCGAGCAGCACAGGTGCCACGAAGAGGCCGAGGGCCAGCCGAGGGTCCAACGTCACCTCCGGCACACCCGGAATCAGCGCCAGCACCACGCCCGCCAGAGCCAGCAGCGCGGGCCAGGGTACGCCAATCCTGGGCGCCAGCAAGGCCAGGCAGACGCCCGCGAGCAGGAGGCCCAGCACGAGCTCAAAAACGATCATGCGTTATACCGTGATCCTCGAAGTCTCATCGTTTCGATCCGTACTGGAAGAACTGAAGAAACAATTCGCGCTCTGTCGTTATGTCGAGCTTGGCATAGATCCGCCGCCGATGATTCTTGACGGTACCGGGCGTGATCCCGAGACGTTCCGCGATGGTCGCGGAGGGATGGCCGGCGAGAATGAGCGTCGCAAGCTCCCTCTCCCGCGCGCTTAGCTCCGGCCAAAGGCTTGGCGGGAGTGCGGAATCTCGCGTTTCGGCTGAGACTGTCACCGCTGTCGCCAGTGGGGCGGAGGGCGGCTCCGTCAGTCTGCGGTGGGCAAGATGCAGCGCCTCGAAGACTCCGAAGAGCTTGCCGAGCCGCTCGACCTCCTGCCCGCGAAACGGCGTCTTCGCGCGGTCGAGGAAGATGCCGAGGCACCAGTCGCCGCCATCCTCCAGCAACACGCCGACCTCGTCACAGATCACCGAGGAGGCGAGGAATTCCTTGATGTACCGGCCACGTTTCAGCTCACGGCTGGCGAAGGATTGCAACGGCACCACGCCGGCTTTGCGGCTCTCTCGCCAATGGGCGCCGAAGGGATCGTAGACGAAATAGACCTCCTGATACTGCCGGGCCAATTCGTCCGAGAAGTTGCGGTGGGACAGGAAGCGCGGCGGCTCGGTCGCCGAATAGCGTGTCACCGTGACCAGATCATGCGGCAGCGCCGCGGCGATCGCATCGGTCAGCCTGTCGAGGTGATTCGGCTCGCCAATGCCCGCGATGGCGTGGCTCAGCGCCCGGAGGAATGGCGCGTCCCCGGCCGTCACGGCCAAGGCGGTGCGGCTTCGTTGTGTCCAAAGGCACATAGCCACGGCGCTTCGCCGGGACCTAGTCTTCGCGGCTCCAGGCAAGGGAGGCGGCACTTCATGGCAGCGACGAACCCCATCGTGATTGGCATCGATGCTGGCGGCACCATGACGGATACGATCCTGGTTGATTCGGATGGCCACTTCAAGATCGGCAAGGCGGCAACCACGCCCAAGAACGAGGCCGAGGGCTTCCTCGCTTCGGCGGAGGATGCCGCCGATGCCTGGGGCATTTCGCTGGAGGAATTATTCACCGGTGTCGGTGTCGTGCTCTATTCCGGCACCGGCATGCTCAACACGCTGCTGTCCCGCACCGGGCGGCGTCTCGGCCTGATCACCACCAAGGGCCTTGAGGACATGATCCTCATGGGCCGTGGCTTACAGGCCTGGGCGGATTACTCCTACGCCGACCGGCTGCATGCGGTGACGCATCACCATCCCGACCCGCTGGTGCCGCGCCGCCGCACCCATGGCGTGACGGAACGCATCGACCAATTCGGCGACGTGGTGATCCCGCTCTACGAGCATGAGGCCGAGGCGGCGGCGCGCAAGCTGATTGCCGACAAGGTCGATTCCATCTGCATCATGACGATCTTCTCCCACGTCAATCCGATGCACGAGAAGCGCATCGCCGAGATCGTGCGCGCGGAAATCGCCGCTGCCGGCGCCGAGATCCTCGTCTATACCAGCCATGAGGTGCGGCCGGTGATCCGCGAACAGTCGCGGCTCAACAGCGTTCTCATCGAGGCTTACGCGACCGCGCGCGGGCGGCAGCAGCTTCGCGGCATCGAGGCGGTGTCGAAGAAATATGGTTTTCGCTACGGGGTGCAGACCTTGCTGTCCTTCGGTGGCCTGACCTCGATCAACCATCCCCGGCTGCACGAAACCATGATCTCCGGCCCGATCGGCGGCATTCTGGGCGCGGCCTATGTCGGCAAGCTGATCGGCAATGATTCGCTGATCTGTTCCGATATGGGCGGTACCAGCTTCGACATGGGCGTGATCACGCGCGGCCAGACGCGGATCGAGAACGAGCCGATCATGGACCGGTTCAAGCTCAACGTGCCGACCCTGCATCTCGACACGATTGGCGCGGGCGCCGGCATGATCCTGAAAGTGGATCCGCTGACCCGCAAGATCAGCCTCGGCCCGGAAAGCGCGGGGTCCGATCCCGGTCCGATCTGTTTCGACCGTGGCGGCACGGCGCCGACGATTGCCGATTGCGATGCGATCCTTGGACGGCTGAACCCGGATTATTTCCTTGGCGGCAAGGTGAAGCTGGACGTCGCCAAGGCGCGGCGGATCTTCAAGGAGACCTGCGCCGATCTGCTCGATGTCAGCCTGGAAGACGCCGCCGAAGGCATGATCGAGATGCTGGAGACGGATGCCAATAGCGCGCTGCGCCGAGTGATCTCGGGCCAGGGCATTCATCCGTCGGAGTTCACGCTGTTCTCCTACGGCGGTTCCGGGCCCTTGCATCTTGCCGGATGCAGCCGGGGCATCGGTTTCCGCGACATCATCACCTTCCAATTCGCCGCCGCCTTTTCCGCCTTCGGCTGCACCACGGCCGATTACAAGCGGCGCCATTCGGTTTCCACCCAGCTCGATATTCCATCGAGCGCGAGTGACGACGCTCTGGTGGCTTTCGCGGCCAAGGTCACGAAAGTCTGGGACGACCTGACGGAAGCCGCCGTGGCGGAAATGATGGAAGACGGCCATCCGCGCGAGAAGATCCGCACGGAGGCTTTCCTGATGGCTCGCTACACCGGCCAGCTCGAAGATGTCGAAGTGACCGCGCCACTGACGAAGCTTTCGACCGCCGCCGATATGCGCCAGGTCGTGGCGAGGTTCGAGGAAGTCTATGCAACGATCAACCATCGCGTTTCGGCCTACGGCTCGGTCGGTTACTCCATCATGGAACTCGGCGTGGTCGCGACCGCCGATAAGGTCAAGCCGATCCTCGTCAAGCGACCGCTCGGCGGCTCCGATCCATCCGCCGCCGCCAAGGGCATGCGGGAGACCTATATCGGTGGCCGCTGGCACAATGCGCGGCTCTACGAAATGGACCTGTTGGAGCCGGGGCATGAGGTGACGGGACCGGCCATCATCGAACACCCGGCGACAACGCTCGTGGTCCATCCGCAAGACCAGGTCTTTGTCGACGAGTGGACCCTGCTCCACTATCGCCACGCGTAAGGGAGACGATCCGCATGCTCGACAGCACCCACATCGCCATGCCGTTGCGCGACCGTCTGCTCGACTCCGAGCGGATGATGGCGGAGACCGGCTGCTACGACGGTATCACCGACCTCAGGCTGCGCCAGGACAATCCGCTCAAATTCGAAACACTGCACACGAAGCTCCGCGCGCTGTGCGTATCCGCGCGCGAAATGGCGCGACGGATTTCCGCCTCCCCCGGCGTGCGCGAAGTGGGTGAAATGGTGGTTGCCATCTACACGCCCGAGGGCGATGCGATCGCGCTTTCCAACGGCATCATGGTGCATGTCCATACCATGAGCCGCTTCATCAAGTGGATGATCAAGCAAGGCTACGAAGCCGATCCCGGTATCAACCCTGGCGACATCTTCGCCAATAACGATGCCTTCATCGGCACCGTGCAGGTGCCGGATGTGATGGATGTCGTGCCCATCTACTACGAGGGCACATTGGTCGGCTGGGCCGGCGCCGTCTGCCACGAGCTGGAAAGTGGTGGCATCACGCCGGGCGGCGATGTCTGCCTCGCACAGGAACGCTATACAGAAGGGCTTTTCGTCTGTGCCGAGAAGATCGGCACGAATGATGCGATCCGCCGCGACTATGTGATCCGCTGCGAGCGTAATTTGCGCATGCCGATCTACTGGGTGCTCGACGAAAAGGCGAAGGTCGCCTCCTGCATCGATATGCGCGAGGCGGTGAAGGGGCTCATCGGCGAGATCGGCCTGGATTACTGGATGCGCGTCAGTAAGGAGTTCATCGAGGAAGGCCGGCGCGGCCAGCTCGCCCGCACGCGCCAGCTCACCGTACCAGGCATCTATCGCGGCCATACCTTCTACGGCCATGTGACGGAGGGAAAACCCGGTTTCCAGCCGCTCGGCGATCCCAATTGGCTCTATAATATTCCGATCGAGATGGAGATCACGCTCGACGGCACGATCAAGCTCGATTTCGAGGGAACGCAGCCCTGGGGCTATCATTCCATGAACTGCACGCCCGCTGGCATGGATGGCGGCATGTTCGTGACCCTGACCCAGCACATGAATTACGAGGGTCTCGTCAATGACGGCGCATGGATGGGCACCGAGCTGAAACTGCCGTACGGCACCTGGACCAATCCCGACAACGAGAAATGCGCCACCGCGACTTCCTGGGCCTTGCTGCTGCCGGCCTACGGCGTGTTCCAGCGGCTGCTGTCGCGCGGCTTTCTCGGGCGTGGTTTTGTCGAGGAGATTTTCGTCGGCCAGGTGAATAGCCCGATGATTGAGATGGGCGGTGAAAGCCAATACGGCACCCAATTCGGCATGGCCCATTTCGAATGCGCGGCGGCCGGTTCCGGCGCGCTCGCCATCAAGGACGGTCTCGACACCGCCTATGTCGGCTGGAATCCGGAATCCGATATGGGGAATATCGAGATCTGGGAACAGAATATGCCGATGCTCTACATTGGCCGCTCGATCGTGCCGAATTCCGGCGGCTCCGGCAAATACCGTGGTGGCTGCTCGTTCATGTCCACCTGGCTCATCAACAAAACGCCCCACCTGCGGCTCGTGACCTCCGAACATTCCTCGCGCGTCTTCGACAATGCGGGAATGTGCGGCGGCTATCCAGCGCCGACCTGCCAGATGCACCGTGTCGTCCGAAACACGAATATCAACGAGCTGACGGCCGCCCGTTTGCCGATCCCGCATACCACTGGAACCGATCCGCACCGCTCGGATCTGGAGAAGCTGGTGACCGGCGATCACCTCACGGACGAAGGTCCCTATATCAGCGCGCCGCACAAAAGCGGCGATATCTTCACCCATTCCTATAATGGCGGCGGCGGCTACGGTGATGTGTTGGAACGCGATCCGGTCAAGACCGCCTGGGATGTCGAGAACGGCTTCCTCACCGCCGAGTCCGCGCGCAATGTCTTCGGCATCGTGGTGCGGGAGAACCTCGACACCGACGAAATGGAAGCCGACCTTGCCGCGACCGCAGCGGCCCGTGAGGAGCTTCGCCGCGAACGCATAAGACGTGCGGTACCTGTGGCGGAATGGATGGCGCAGGAAAGCACGCGCATCCGCGACCAGAAATTCGCCTTCGAGGTACGCCGCATGTATGCGAGCGCGATGCGCCTCTCCCCGCGCTTCTCGAGCGAATTTCGCGACTTCTGGGGTCTGGAACCCAGCTTCACCTTCGGGGAAAAGCCATGAGCAGCTATAGCCGCGAGATCATCGGCGAACTCGTCGCCGGAACGCTGCCCTGGCACCAGACCAAGCGCATCATGAGCGCCTACAAGGACGAAGACCGCTTCTTCAAGGTTCTCTCCGTGCTGCAGGACCGCGTGTCCTGGGACGACCGGATCCTTTTGCCCATCGGCGATCACCTCTTCATCGCCGAAACCCCGCGCGGCCGCGTCACCAAATGCGAATGCGGCCACGAGCATGGCGATTATCGACGGAACTGGAAACTCACCGCCCATATCTTTGTCCGCAAGACCGAGGAGACCCTGCGCGAGATCTACCCCAACAGCGATTTGCCCGACCCGCGTTGGATGGAGATCCGCGAATTCATCTGCCCAAGCTGCGGCATCCTGCACGAGGTCGAAGCCTGCGCTCCCGGCTACCCGATCCTGCACGACTTCCAACCCGACCTCGAAGGCTTCTACCGCGATTGGCTGAAGCAACCTTTGGAAGGCTAGAAAAGGATGTTTTGGGTTTGAACCTTGCTCATTCCCCCACGTCATGCTCGGCGAAGGCCGAGCATCCACGCCTTCCTTGCTCGACGAAGGCAAGGCGTGGATGGCACGCCTTCGCGTGCCATGACGGATGTCTGGGGCTTGGGCCAGCAATACGCCCTTACGCTCAATTGGACAGGCACATTCCATGAAATCCCTCGCCAACCGCGCCGCCGTCATCACCGGCGGCCTAACGGGCCAGGGCCTGGCCATCGCCAAGGCTTTGGCGGCGGAAGGCGCGGCTGTCGCGGTCGGCTCCTATATCGGCGAGCAAGCGGGGCGATCGGGCGATGCGGCCGCCTATCCCGACCCCGCCGAAATCGTCACGGTGCGCGCGGCGCTGCGTGACTTCGGCGTCCCCACCTATGTCGGACATCTCGACGTGCGCGACACCACCGCCATCGACCGCTTCCTGCACGACGCTGAGGCTGTCGGCGGCCCCGCCGATATCCTTGTGAACGCTGCGGGCACGACCGCGGAGCAGCCGGTCTCGGGCCATTCCGACGAGCTCTGGACCAAGATCATCGACACCAATCTCAACGGCGCCTTCCGCATGATCCGCACGCTGCTGCCCGGCATGATCTCCCGGCGCTGGGGGCGGATCATCAATATCGGCTCCACTGCGGCGACCGTCGGCTGGAAGGACAACCCGGCCTATTGCGCCTCGAAATCGGGCCTGCTCGGCCTCACCCGCTGCGTTGCCCTGGAAGGCGCGCCGCATGGCGTGACCTGCGTCATGATCAGCCCGACCTGGGTCGAAACCGAACTCATGCGCCGCAACCTCGAACAAGTCGTCGCACGCGAAGGCGACACGCGGACTCTTGCTCAGGCCATGGCTGAGGTCGCCGAGCAGAACCCGCAGAAGCGCATCATTCAACCCGACGAGGTCGCGGCCCTGGCGGCTTTCCTGTGCCGCGAAGAGGCCAAGGGAATCACAATGGAAAACATCCAGATCACCGGCGGCGCGCTCTGGTAGCCGCCGCCGCGCGCTCGAACCTGGATCAGCGCCCCGCACCCAACGCGGCACCGCGCCGCACCGCGACCAGCTCCGCAAGGATCGAGAGCGCGATCTCGGGCGCGGTAACCGCGCCGATCGGCAACCCCACCGGACCTTTGATGCGCGAGAGACTGCTCTGCTCATGCCCCAGTGCCGCCAGCCTTTCGAGCCGCGCGGCATGAGATCTGCGAGATCCCAGCGCGCCGATGTAGAACGCGTCCGACCTCAGCGCGCGGTCGAGCGCGGGATCGTCAAGCTTTGGATCATGCGTCAAGACAACGATCGCGCTGCGGGCATCGAGTTTCGCGAGATCCAGCGCTTCGTCCGGCCAGTCGGACATCAGTGCGGCATCGGGAAATCGTTCAACGGTCGCCAAAGCGGGTCGCGGATCGATCACGATGGTCGCCATGTCGAAAGGCGCCGTCAGCCGCACCAATGCCTGGGCGATATGCACCGCGCCCACCACGAAGATTCGCACGGGGAGGTTATGCACATGCAGAAACCAGCTTTCGCCGGCAAGCTCGACAATCCCGTTCCGGTCGCGCTCAAGTGCCTGGCGCGCCGCATCCTGTAGATCATCTTCGATGGAATCTGGAAGGATCCGTTGCAGCCCATCGGGGAGGCGGGTCGCCAGAACCAAGGGACGCCGTTCGGCTCGGGCCTGAAAAAGCGCCGCCGTGATTTCCGGCGTCATCCCACCTCTTCCACGAAAACGCGCAAGCGGCCGCCGCAGGCGAGACCGATCTCCCAGGCGCGCTCATTAGTTACGCCATAGTCGAGAACCTGCGGCTGCCCGGTGGCAAGCGTCAGAAGGCTCGCCTCCGCGACCGCGCTTTCGACACAGCCGCCGCTGACTGAACCGACGATGCGGCCACTCTGCGTGACAGCCATCTGGCTTCCGACGGGCCGAGGTGAACTACCCCACGTGGCAATGACCGTCGCCAGGGCCACCCGCTCGCCCTGGTCCCGCCACGCACCGACCTGGGCGAAGATATCCTCGACACCGCCGCTCATGACCGGGAGTCCGATACCACTTGATCAGTCCGGTTCACCATGCCGATCGCCCGCGTCAAGGATCGCCACGCCAATGTCGCGCAACCGATGCGAGAGGGCGTTTCGTGCAAGGGCGCAAATACGCGCAGTGGCTCCATCCCCAAATCCGCCGAAATCTCGGTGCCGGAGCGTAAACCCTGTTCGAAGGTTTCGGCCATCACGCAGGCATCCTCCGCCGCGATACCCTCGACCAGCTCGGCCATGATGTCGGCGGCCGCGATGCAGATGGCGCAAGCCCGCGCCTCATAGCCGATCGCGGCAATCCGCTTCTCGGGATCGCAGCGCAGGCGCACCACAACCCGATCGCCGCATAGCGGATTGGTCTCGCGCGCCTCGGCATCAAACACCTCCAGCCGGCGTTTATGCCGGGGAGACCGCGCTCGTTCCAGGATTGTCGCGTTGTAGATATCCTGTGTGTCGCTCATGGTCATCGTGCCACGGATTGGTAGCGCGCCCGCATGGCCGCGTAGTCAGCTGGCGTGTCGCAATCCTGCACGAAGGCATCATCATCCATCTCGATCCGGGCGACCAGTTCGGGGTGGCTATCGACCAGCTGGCGGCAACCGACATTCAACGCACCCGCCGCGATCTCCGGAATATGGCGCGCGGCGAACAGCACCGGATTGCCCCGTTGTCCGCTGCGCATGGGCACCAGGATCGACTTGCCTTCGTCCACCGTCCGATATGCGTCGAGCAGAGCGCGAAGACTCCTCGTTGTGAGAAAAGGCTGGTCGCCAAGAACCACCATCAACACCTCGCAAGCCACCGTCAGCGCACGCACCCCGGCGACGACCGACCCCGGCTGTCCTTGCGCGTACTCGGCGTTATGCACGAAGCGGACGGGCAGGGCGTCTAGCGCGGCCGTCACCTCGGGCGCGCGATACCCGGTCACGACCACGAGTTCAGCAAGTGCCACGCCAAGAACCGCCGTCACGACATGACGCAGCATCGGCTGGCCGCCGAGGTCGAGCAAAAGCTTGTGCCGGCCTTCCATCCGAGACGAGAGACCGGCCGCCAGAATGACGGCGGAGGTAAGAGGGGTGGGCGCGGTCACAGCACCTCCAGCGATGGTAGCCCCCCACGCGGCGGGGACTGTCCGAACATGCCGCCAGAAGCTCGCTCTCCTCAAGCGGCACCTGGCTTGGTCCAAGGCTTTCGGGTTCACGTCTGTGCTGGCAGGAGGATCACCAGCTTGTGGTCCGCCTGCGCCGCGGGGATGAGAGTGACCTGCTCGTATTGCACGATGCCGTCCTCGGGGTGGCTGAACATGCGCGTGCCGCCTTCGCGAGCCAGCACCGTGTGGCTGTTCCAGAAGCGCGCGAAGTCCGGGCTGTCTTGTAGCAATCGCGCGACCATATCCTGTGTTTCGGTATCACCCGGATTGCGCGCGATATCCGCCCGGAATTCCGCCAGAAGCCGCCTTGCGCGATTTTCCCACTCGCGAATGAAATCGCGCGCTGACGTGTCCAGAAAAACATAGCGCAGCAGAGAAGTCTCACCGCTGCCGAGCCACGGCGAAAACAGCCGGCCCGCCGCTGCGTTCCAGGCGCGCGCATGCCAAAGCCGGTCAAGCAGATACGCCGGTGCCGTTGTCGTCGAGAGGACAGCGCTCAGAGCATCCGGTACGGCCGACGGCAATATCGTGGCCGGAGAGGGGTCCTTCTTCCGGGTCAGCTCAAACAGGTAAGCCCGCTCCGCCGCGCTCAAATGCAGAGCGCTTGCCAGCCGCGCGAGGGCCTCGGAGGAGAGCGAGATATCGCGGCCCTGCTCGATCCAGGTGTACCAGGTGACGCTGATCCCGCAGAGCTGCGCGACCTCCTCCCGTCGCAATCCCGGTGTGCGCCGGCGGGCATGAGCCTCCATCGGCAGCCCGGCAGCGGCGGGGTCGAGCGCCTCACGCCGGGCGCGGACGAAGGCAGCCAGCAGCTCGCGTTGCGCAGCGGTCATAATCATCAGGGAAGCGGTGATACCAGTATATCTACCCGGCTTATACTGGTTCCAATCGAGTGACATGGTGACGCGTCAGATAGGGGAACCCGACCATGAGCATCGCGATGAACGCCTTCACGGCCGCGCAATACGCGCCCCGTGCCCAGGACTACGTCACCAGCATCAATCACAGCACCGGCGATGACCTGGCGCAGATGGAGGCGGAGCTGCACGGGCAGGGCGAAGCGCGGGTTCTCGACCTCGGCTGTGGCGGAGGCCATGTCAGCTACCGCGCGGCCCCCCATGTCGCGGAGGTCGTCGCCTGCGACATTACCAAGAGTATGCTGGATGTGGTTGCCCAGACGGCGGCGGAGCGCGGTCTCTCCAATATTGCCGTCCGTCAGGCCGCCGCCGAGGATTTGCCCTTCGAGGATGCGAGCTTCGATGTCGTTCTCTGCCGCTTCACAACCCACCATTGGCGGAACATGGAAGCCGGCTTGCGCGAGGCGCGCCGCGTTCTCAAGCCTGCCTGCCGCGCCGTCTTTGTCGATGTGACCGCGCCCACGGACCGGATCCTCGACACGCATCTGCAGGCCTTTGAGATCCTGCGGGATGCCTCGCATATCCGGAATTATTCGGTCGGCGAGTGGCTGGCGGCCCTCTACCGGTCCGGCTTCGCGGTCGAGGGCATCACAGCCCGCAAGCTGCGCATGGACTTCCCGGTCTGGATCGCCCGCACCCGCACCTCTGAAGCAAATGCCAAGGTGATCCGCTCGCTTCAGGCCGCGGCACCCGCCGCCATCCGGGACCATTTCGCGATCGCGGAGGACGGCAGCTTCGATCTGGACACCGCGACGGTCATGTGCCGGGCGGCGTAGCGGTCGCGGATTGCAAACGACGCCAATCGCTCAAATGCCCGGACGGGAAGGCTGATCGACTCCGAGCTTTATGCTATCAAGCCCTTGAGACCGCTTCTTCAGACCCGCCGGGAAGCCGGCACTGACGCGAAATGGGATTCGATGGCCGCTCTGGTTGAGGCTCGCAGGCTTATCTCACCAACACTTCTGGCAATGGGGCGCAGGCGGCTGGCCGCGCTGGGCGGCTTGGTTCTCGGCCTCGCCGGTGTCGCACTGGCGGTCGCCCTGGGCTCCTACCACCCGTCGGATGCGTCCTTCGACACGGCGGGTGCGGTGGTCCGCAACCTCGCGGGTCCGGGCGGCGCGATCCTCGCCGATCTCCTGTGGCAGGGCTTCGGCATCGTCGCGGTCTTGCCTGCCGGCGTAATGCTCCTCTGGGGCTGGCGTATCGCGGAAAGCAAGCGGCTCTCATTCGTACTTCTGCGCATTCTTGCGCTTGCCGTCTCCATGCCATTGGTCGCCGGTGTCCTCGCCACCCTGCCGGTGAGCGGCGTCATCACTGGCGGCTGGCTGTCCAGCGGCCTCGGTGGCGCTGTGGGATTCGGCGTCGGACATGGCCTCGTCGGGCTCGGCGCCGATGCGCTCGGCGCGCTTGGAGCGGCGATCGTCTGGGTCATCGAGTTGCTGCTGGGGCTCGGCCTGGCGGCCTTCGGCTTCGGTCTCAGCCTGGGTGAGTGGCGCACTGCCGGCCGCCATGCGGGCCGCGGGGCGCTTGGCGCGGCGAATTTCTCGATGCGGTCCAGTGGCCAGGTCGCGCGCGGCATGAGCGG
This sequence comes from Acidisoma sp. L85, assembly GCF_009765865.1. Classification (GTDB taxonomy): domain Bacteria; phylum Pseudomonadota; class Alphaproteobacteria; order Acetobacterales; family Acetobacteraceae; genus Acidisoma. The sequence continues at coordinate 8,015 of NZ_LMUQ01000039.1, read as the reverse complement.
CGCTGGCCGTGGCCTCGGCGTGCTGTGGCGCCTGCTGCCGGATTGGGGCCAAGCCGCCGATCGCGAGCAGGCGCGAGCCCCGCACCCAGCGACGCTGCTGCCACCAATGGAACCGGAGGATGCGCCGGACGCCTTGCCGCCGATGGCGCGCCAAGCCACGCCATTCGCGCCGCAGCCTGCCGCGCCCCGCGCTCCAGCCCCCGCCGTCCGGGTCCAGCCACCGAAGAAGCGCGAAAATCTGTCGCCCGAAATCCAGCCTTCGCTGCCGCTCGGCTGGCGCTTCCCGACGCTGTCGCTTCTCAAAGAACCGCCCCTTCGCCGGGGAGTGGGCGTGAGCCCCGAGGCGCTGCAGGCCAATGCCCGCCTGCTCGAAACGGTTCTCTCGGACTACGGCGTCCAAGGCAGCATCGTCGAGATCCGGCCAGGCCCGGTCGTCACGCTCTACGAGCTTGAGCCGGCGCCCGGCATCCGCTCCGCCCGGGTCATCGGTCTGGCCGATGACGTCGCCCGCAGCCTGTCCGTGACGGCCGTTCGCATCGCGACTGTCCCCGGCCGCAATGTGATCGGCATCGAGGTGCCGAATGCCGAGCGCGAAACCGTGTTCCTGCGCGAGCTTCTGGCGACCCCGGATTGGACGAATAACAGCTCCAAGCTGCCGATCGCCCTCGGCAAGGACATCAGCGGCGCGCCGGTGATGGTCGATCTCGCGCGCATGCCGCATCTGCTGGTCGCCGGCACCACCGGTTCGGGCAAGTCGGTCGGCATCAATGCGATGATCCTCTCCCTCCTGTACCGCATGTCGCCCGAGGAATGCCGCCTGATTCTCATTGATCCGAAGATGCTCGAACTCTCCGTCTATGACGGCATTCCGCATCTCATGGCGCCCGTCGTAACGGAGCCCGCCAAGGCGGTGACCGCGCTCAAATGGACCGTGCGCGAGATGGAGCGCCGCTACCGCGCCATGAGTCAGCTCGCCGTCCGCAATATCGGTGGCTACAACGACCGCGTCGCCGAGGCGCGGGCCCGGGGCGAGGTCGTCACCCGCCGCGTGCAGACCGGTTTCGACGCCGAGACCGGGCGGCCGATCTTCGAGGAGCAGCCGCTGGCGCTCGAGTCGCTGCCCTTCCTGGTGGTGATCATCGACGAGATGGCCGACCTCATGATGGTCGCCGGCAAGGAGATCGAGATGGCGGTGCAGCGTCTCGCGCAGATGGCGCGGGCGGCCGGCATCCACGTCATCATGGCGACGCAGCGGCCATCTGTGGATGTCATCACCGGCACCATCAAGGCGAACTTCCCGACCCGCATCAGCTTCCAGGTCATCAGCAAATTCGACAGCCGCACCATCCTCGGCGAGCAGGGGTCCGAGCAGCTGCTGGGCCAGGGCGACATGCTCTACATGGTGGGCGGTGGCCGCATCACCCGCGTCCACGGCCCCTTCGTGACCGACCGCGAGGTTGAGGATGTGGTCGCCTTCCTGCGGGAACAGGGCGAGCCGAACTACCTCGAGGAAGTCACGGATTCGACCGAGGAGGAACCGGCTGGCGGCAATAGCGCGCTATCCGGAATTGCCGGCGCCAGCGAGGGCGAGAAAGGGCTGTTCGACCAGGCCGTCGCTCTCGTGGGCCGCGAAGGCAAAGCCAGCACCAGCTTCATCCAGCGGCACCTGCAGATCGGCTACAATCGCGCCGCCCGCCTGATCGAGCAGATGGAGAAAGAGGGCATCGTCGGCGCCGCCAACCATGTCGGCAAGCGCGAGGTCCTGATCCGCCGGATTAAAAAGGAAGAGGAAGACGACGAGGACGACGACAAGTGAGGCAGCGCGCTTTGAGCGTGATGATCAAATAGAACCGCGTCCAGAGGTTCCGTCATGGCACGCGAAGGCGTGCGGGGCACCCCGTGCCATCCACGTCTTACCTACGTGAAGCAAGCAAGATGCGGATGCTAGGCCTTCGCCGAGCATGGCGACGTGGCCCAGACCAGGCATTCTCAAGGGCCCGGCGCCGTCTCGTGCCCGACTTCGCCACCACCACACCTCAGCGGCGGGTCGCACATTCAGCGAGGACACGCTCCAGATCCGCCTGACGGAAGGGTTTGCGGAGGTTCGGCTTAGCGCGCCATTGGGCGCCGAGAGCCGTGTCGTCATAGCCCGTGCTGAAGACGAAGGGCAGGTTCAGCCGGTCGAACGCCTCGGCGACGCCGTCACTTCGCTGCCCGGCGACATTGACGTCGAGAATCCCGAAATCGACCTCGGACGGCCGTTCTTCCAGGAAACGAAGCGCTTCGTCGCAGCGCGCGAATGGACCGACGATGGAACAGCCCAAATCCGTCAGTACATCCTCTAGGAGCATCGCCAGGAGCGCCTCGTCCTCGAGCACAAAGACCCGCAGCGTTGTCGATGGCCGCGACTGGTCAAGGCTGGGTCGTGGGTCCATCCGGGTAATTTACCGTGCGGAACTCACGAAACGCTAGCCCCGTCTCGGTTGTAAGTCTTAACCCTCGACAGGGATGTCCATCACAAGAAGCCCATCAATGCCGCCTTGGGTGGCCGCGACCAGCTTCGCGCCCGCCGCCTTATGGGCCGCGTCCTCGGCATAGACCTTGAGCGCCGCCCAGTCGTCGAAGTCCACCATCAGGGCATGGGTATAGCCACGCTCGATCTTCTCCGGACTGTCACTGCGGCCGAAAGTGACCGTGCGGAGACCCGGCAGCCGGCCCCGCAAAGCCGCGAGTTCCGCGAATATGGCCTGCAAATCCGTGGCCGCCATGTCAGCACGGGCACGCATGAGAACGATGTGCTTGATCATCACACTATCGGTAGAGGGGCGTCACTCCGGCATCAACCCTCTTCGCCCGAAGGCACATTGCGTTCCAGCTCCTCGATCCAGGCCGCCGCATTGCCGTCGGAGGGCGCGCGCCAGTCGCCACGCGGCGAAAGACTGCCGCCGCCGCTCACCTTCGGGCCGTTCGGCATGGCGGACCGTTTGAACTGGCTGAAGGCGAAGAAGCGCCGCAGGAAGACCGTCATCCAATGCCGGATCTGCGGCAGATCGTAAGCGAGCCGCTTTTCCTCCGGGAAGCCCGGTGGCCATTCGCCCCGGGCCGCATCCTCCCAGGCCATCAGCGCCAGGTAGGCGATCTTGGAGGGGCGGAAGCCATAGCGCAGGACATGGAACAGGGTGAAGTCCTGCAGCGCGTAGGGGCCGATCTTGGCCTCCGTGCTCTGCGGCGCCTCCCCTTCACTTGCCGGCACCAGCTCCGGCGAAATCTCAGTGGCGAGGATCGCGGTCAGCGTGTCGCCCACCGCCGCGTCAAACTGCCCGGTGCTTATCACCCAGCGGATCAGATGCTGGATGAGGGTCTTGGGGATGCCGCCATTGACGTTGTAGTGCGACATCTGGTCGCCGACGCCATAGGTGCACCAGCCCAGCGCCAGTTCGGACAGATCGCCGGTCCCGATGACGATGGCATCGTTGTGGTTGGCGAGGCGGAAGAGATAGTCGGTGCGAAGCCCGGCCTGCACATTCTCGAAAGTCACGTCATAGACCGGCTCGCCTCGCCCGAAGGGATGGCCCATGTCGCCGAGCATCTGCGTCGCGGCCGGCCGGATATCGAGCTCCTTCCAGGTGATGCCCAAAGCTTCCATCAGCGCGATGGCATTGGTCTTGGTGTAGTCGCTGGTGGCGAAGCCCGGCATGGTGAAGCCGAGAATATTGGCGCGCGGAATCTCCAGCAGATCCGCCGCCCGTGCCGCGACGATGAGCGCATGGGTGGAATCGAGGCCACCCGAAACGCCGATCACCATCTTCCGCACGCCGATGCCGCGCAGCCGCTGCGCCAGCCCGCTGATCTGAATGTTGTAGCCCTCGTAGCAATCCTGGCTCAGCCGTGCGGGATCGGCCGGCACGAAAGGAAACCGCGCGAGCTTCCGCTTCAGGCCAAGGTCTCCGTCGGGCGGTTCCAGCGCCAGGGTCACACGCCGGAAGTCGCCCGCCTGCACGTCATGGTAACGCCGGTTGTCGTCCAGGCTGCCGTTCCGCAGCCGCTCCTGCCGCAACAGATCGAGATCGATATCCGCGATCGCCGATTGCGGGCCGAGCGGGAAGCGCGGGCTTTCCGCCAGCGTCACGCCGTTTTCGAAAATCGAAACCTGCCCGTCCCAGGCAAGATCGGTGGTGGACTCGCCGACGCCCGCCGCCGCGTAGAGATAGGCCGCCTGGCAGCGCGCCGATTGCGACTGGGAGAGCAGCGTCCGGCTATCCGCTTTGCCGATCGTGATGTTACTGGCTGAGAGATTGGCGAGAATCGTCGCCCCGGCCAGCGCCGCGGCACCGCTCGGTGGCGATGGCACCCAGACGTCCTCGCAAATCTCCACATGCAGCACGAAGCCCGGCAGATCCTCCGCCTCGAATATGAGGTCCGGCCCGAAAGGCACTTCCGCGCCGTTCAACCGGATGTTGCCGCCCTCCGTTCCGGCGCCGGAGGCGAAATGCCGTTTTTCGTAGAATTCCCGATAGTTGGGGATATGTATCTTGGGCACCACGCCCAGAATCCGTCCGCGATGGATGACGACCGCCGTGTTGAACAGCCGCTCACCAAAACGCAGCGGCGCGCCCACCAGCAGGATGGGCAGAAGATCCCGGCTACCCTCGGCGATCTCGGCCAGCGCGAGATGCACCGCATCCAGCACCGCGTCCTGCATGAGCAGGTCATCGATCGCATAGCCTGAGACGCAGAGTTCCGGAAAAACCGCAAGCACCGCGCCCTCGGCATGAACCGACTGTGCCTCGGCCAGAATCGCGCGGGCATTGGCGGCCGGATTGGCAGCGCTGCTGACAATGGTGCAGGCGGCGACCCGGGCGAAGCCATGGGCATAGAGCGAGCGAAAGGACATGAAACGAATGTAGGGCGGATCGCCGATCGCTAGAAGCGGCACGAGTCTGCGCTCCACGCGCATCACGCCCCGCGTCGCGGCTTCCGGCGAACCGGATGGAGGCGGCCGAGCCTAATCCGTCCGAGAAGCTACTGAGCCGCCTCCAGCGCCCCCGTCGCTTCCAGCCATGTCTCCTCGGCCGCCTCGATGTCGCGGTTCAATGCCGCGAGCCGGGTCTGCACCTCTGCCACCACCGCGCCCGTTGATTTGCTATAGAACTCGCCATCCCCAAGCTTCGCCTCAACCGCCGCCCTCTCAGCGGTGAGCTTGGCGATGCGCTTCTCGGCATCCTGAGCCGCCCGCCGCAACGGTGCGAGCGCGATCCTGGCCTCCGCCCTCTCGCGACGGTCGTCCTGACGTGACGGCTCGGGCTTCGCACTGCCGCTCGGTCCGGTGCTGCCCGATATGCGCTGGCGGTAGTCATCCATATCGCCGTCGAAGGTCGTGACTGTGCCGTTCGCCACCAGCCACAGCCGGTCGGCGACCAGCGAGACCAGATGCGGGTCATGGGTGATGAGCAGCACCGCGCCCATGTAATCGGCCAGCGCCCGGATCAGCGCTTCCCGCGCATCGATGTCGAGATGGTTGGTCGGCTCATCCAGGATCAGCAAATGCGGCGCATCCCGCGTCGCCAGGGACAGCAACAGCCGTCCCTTCTCGCCGCCCGACAATTCGGAAACCTTCGTTTCGGCCCGCGCCGCGTCCAGCCCGAACCGCGCAAGCTGGGCGCGCAACTGCGGCGGCAAGGCACGGGGCAGGGCGCGCGCCATATGGTCGATGGCGCTCTCCCCCGGAACCAGCGCTTCGGCCTGATCCTGGGCGAAATAGCCGACCCGCAGCCCCGGCGCCCGGCGCATCTCTCCGGACAGCGGCGGCAGCGAGCCGCCGACCAGCTTGGCGAGTGTCGATTTGCCGTTGCCGTTGGAACCCAGCAGCGCCACCCGATCGTCCATGTCGAGATTGAGCGAAACGTTACGCAACACCGGCTTGCCGCCATAGCCGACCGACACGCGGTCCAGCGTCAGGATCGGTGGCGCCAGCCGTGTCGGCTCCGGGAAGGCGAAGCGCGTCGGCGCGTCCTCGATCACCATCTCGACGGGCGGCAGCCGTTCCAGCGCCTTGAGCCGGCTCTGCGCCTGGCGCGCTTTGGTTGCCTTCGCGCGGAAGCGATCGACGAAAGCCTGGATGCGCTCCCGCTCGGCGCCGACCTTCTCCGCCATCCGGCGCTGCTGCGCCGTGCGCTCCGTCCGCAGCCGCAGGAATTCGCTGAAGCCGCCGGTGCTCAGCAGGATCTTGCCGCGATCGAGATGCGCGATGGCTTCCACGGAACGGTCGAGCAAGCCGCGGTCGTGGCTGACGATCAGGGCGGCGCCGGGAAACTTCGCGAGCCATCCCTCCAGCCACAGCGAGGCTTCGAGGTCGAGATGGTTGGTCGGCTCGTCCAGCAGCAGCAAATCGGGGTCTCCGAAAAGCGCGGAGGCTAGTGCCACGCGCATCCGCCAGCCGCCGGACAGCGCGCTGACCGGTCCTTCCTGCCGCTCGCGCGAGAACCCCAGCCCGGCGAGGATCGCCCCGGCCCGTGCCGGTGCGCTCTCGGCGCCGATCGTCCGCAGCCGGTCATGGACTTCGGCGAGCCGCAGCGGGTCGGTGCGCGGATTCTCGGCTTCCGCCAAAAGCGCGGTGCGCTCCTTATCGGCCGCCAGCACCACGGCAACGGGGGTGATATCCCCGCTCGGCGCTTCCTGCGCCACCGCGCCCATCTTGGCCCGTGTGGCGAGCCGGATCTCGCCGCCATCGGGCGTCAGATCGCCGGTGATCGCGCGCATCAGCGTCGATTTGCCCGCGCCATTGCGCCCGATCAGCCCGATGCGGCGGCCGGGATCGACGGTGAGGGCGGCGTTCTCCAGCAAGGCGCGGCCCTTGATGGATATGGAGAGGTCGCGGATGACGAGAAGGCTCATGGGCGCGCTCTTTAAAGCGCTTCGCGGAGCTAAGGAACGGCGGCCTTGGCCGGGCGGGATTGCGGCGCCTGTCTGTACCCTCTAAAGGCGCCGCCAACTGCCGGTCGCAGTCACACGTAACGAAAGAACCTCAGAGCCATGGCCACCGAACGCACCCTGTCCATCATCAAGCCCGACGCCACGCGCCGCAACCTGACCGGCAAGATCAACGCGATTTTCGAGGGCGCGGGCCTTTCGATCCTCGCCCAGAAGCGTCTGCAACTCACGCGCGCCCAGGCCGAGGCCTTCTACGGCGTGCATCGCGAGCGAGGCTTCTTCAACGATCTCGTAAGCTTCATGATTTCCGGCCCGGTACTAGCCCAGGTCCTGTCGGGCGAGAACGCGGTCGCGAAGAACCGCGAATTGATGGGCGCCACCGACCCGAAGAAGGCCGAGGCCGGCACCATCCGCGCCCAGTTCGCCGAGAGCATCGAGGCGAATTCGGTCCATGGTTCCGACAGCGCCGAGAACGCTGCGACGGAAATCAGCTTCTTCTTCGCCGAGATCGACATCGTCGCCTGAGCTGATTCAAGATCCGTCATGCTCGGCCTTTGCCGAGCATGACGTGCGGGGGACCAAAGCCGTTCCGCCGCCGCGAAAAGCCTCAGACCAGAAAGATCGCCATTCCGATCAGCACCACGGCAATGGCGATGATATTGCCGAGCAAAAACTTGCCGAAATCGTGCCAGAGGTGACGGCGCTCGTCGAGCATGGCCTGCGGCGTGGCATCGACATCGGCCGCGGCATGCGCGTCGTGGCCGTGAGTATCGGCTGTGGTCACTGCTTGGGCCATGGGCATCTCATTATCCGCGATCCAGCCGGCATTTAGGGCCCGGCGCCGCGCCTCGGCAAGGGGTTGATGAGTGCCGCCTCGGGCGCTGCCGCCCGTTTACCCGCCGGGTCGATCAGGTCACGCAAAGCCTGCGGGTAGAGCGCGTGTTCCTGCCGCAGCACTCGGGCGGCAAGGGCCGTCTCCGTATCGCCCGGAATAACCGGCACCGCCGCCTGTGCCAGTATCGGCCCGGCATCCAGCGCCTCGGTCACCAGATGCACCGTGCAGCCGTGGAGAGTGACCCCCGCCT
>NZ_LMUQ01000038.1 GCF_009765865.1 Acidisoma sp. L85 | reverse complement strand
GGGAAACGGTGGCGATGGTGCGGGTCTGGCGGCTTCTTCATGCCATCATCCTTGCCCAGGCCGTCGTAGACCGCCAATTAACGTGATAACGCCCTTCGCTCGGCGAACTTCTCGGACATGCAAGAAGCACAAACGTGCCCGACCAGGTATCGAGGCGCATCTCGGTGGCCACGGATGCACGTGGTGTCGCTAATATACGTCTTCGTGTGGGGATCAGCGGTCAACGCGGCACGGATGAGCTTATCGCGTTCTACTCGTTTGCGGGAGAAGTTGGTTCGCTTATGTTTGTTTTCGGAAATCATCGTAGCTCCCCAATAGAGTTATCTTGTAGACACCGAATCTGTCGTGGGACGGCGGCACCGGCGGTCGGGGACAAACTCGGGTTATATATTAATCAGTGCTAATCGAATGCGGTATCGTAATCATTAAAGACAACTAACTTCCCGGTATCATAGATCAAAATACCCGATTTCCCCATCCCGAGGATTGGCGCACAAGACGCTTCATTGCGGGCTTGAAACTCTAGCGACCACCATCAAATCGGGAAAATTCAAATGCGTAAGGTTTTTTATGTTAGCGCATCGCTCATCGCACTCGGTTCTCTTGCTGCCTGTACAACCCCCGGCGCAAGTGATGCCCCAGACGTATATAGCTCTAATGAGATAAACCAAGCCCAGGCGGCAACGGTTGTTAACATTCTCGCTGTTCTTCCGGCTCGGGTGAACGAAGATAATTCTGCTAACCAGCAAACTGCTAGCAATGTTGGCACGGTTCTCGGAGCAGTAGGCGGCGCCCTACTCGGCGGACTTGCCTTCCATGGCGGATATGGTGGTGCTGCCCTTGGGGCTGCTGGCGGTGGGCTTCTTGGCTCTGCTGCTGGTGCTACCCAGCCGGTGTCGGTGTTAGTGCAGGGTGTAAGCATTACGTACACTGTCGGTGCAGGCACGCAGCCGATGAACTCGGTTGAGGTTGGTCAGTTGTGCCAGTTCCACGCGGGACAAGGGATTATGGTTACAAACGGCCCTGGTGTTACGCGCATTCAACCCAACGCCGTCTGCCCGCCGCCCTCGACCAAAGCCTGATATTTGTTGTGAGAATAGACCTTAAGTCTGAGGTCTATTCTCACAAACCGACGTCGTGAGGAACCTTATTAATGAAGATCGCTATTCTCACCGCTGCTCTTATGGGAATCTCTGTTCCCTGCTTTGCTCAGAGCCAGAGCTATCTCGACAATCAGATAGGTAATGTTGGCGCGGCACAACAGCAGAACTGGGAAATCCAGCAACAACAGATCGCCTCTCAGCAAGCTGCCGAAGCCCGAGCGGAGCATCGCGCATGGCTAGCTCAACAGGCTCGCTACGCGGCGGCACAAGCAGATAAGCTGCGAGATCAAGCGTATGGTGACCAGCTTCGAAGCATTCAAATCCAGGAAGAGCAGACCCAGCTGGATATGGATAAAGCAAAAGCAGCTCGTGCCAACCAATATATCGATCAGGATTTGAACCGACAGCGGGCTGAAACCGACGTCATCCAGTCGAATGCCGATTCTAATCGGAATGTCTCATCCGGCATCAAAAACCTTCTTAGCAACTCAGCGCCAGCAAATACCGTCAGTTACTAGTGGTTGAGGCTGAGGTGTCGGTGCAGCCTGTGATGACTCTGGTTCATGCACAAGGCTCAAGCTCCAGACCAGCAGTCGCTGCGACAGACGGTCAAAAAACTGCGCCAAGGCCTCGGCCCGGGCGGCCTCCGCTGGTCCACCTGTGGCCATGGTATTTTGCGAGCCGGCCATCTCATTGGTGATCCCGGCCTCGAGCCGAACGGCATGACAGTCACAAGGAGGAAACTCCGGCGCGCTGCTGAAGCGGACGGTACCAATTCACGTTTCTATTGAACCATGCTTACGCCGCACCGGCCAATGTCAATCCTTTTCTGCAACCATAGCTCTACTACCATGTCAACTTCACCGGCGCAGTCGCGAGAAAACTACTCAAGGTTGAATAATACACGGAAGCCGGGAAAGTCGGCTTTGGCGATTTCTAAGAGCCCAGGTCGGAGGAGGCCGATAGCGTAGTTGCGAGAGAGGGCGTCTCCTCGGCAACTTAGTGACGAGTCCGCGTTCTACGGCACGTGCGCCTTCAGCTCAGGCAGGCATTCTCTCACAGGTTACGACCAGCGGCCCCTATGCGAAACAAGAGAATCTATGTCAGTCCGCGAGATGCCGATGTCCCTCAACAGATGATTGTTCATCGCGTTGAAATCGGCTGTGGCTGGAGCGTGCCTAAACAACCGAACGAAGAAAACCGTCGCCGCTGCCGTGGGTCGTAGGAGGAAAAAACCGAACGCGTTTGTGAGGTTCGTTCTCGAAGCGCGCTTGCGTTGGTCGAGCGGAGCGGCATCAGGCTCGCGCCCGGTAGGCCGATGACGATTTTCACAAGGCTAGCCGACCCTAGGCGACGTCGGTGTTTGTCGGAATTGAGGGACATCCCCCGCAGGGTGTAACTCTTCGAGCATTGTGGTGCCTTCAGTTAATGTTCGCAGCGGCCGCCTATTAATTCAGTAGAATACACGACAGTCAGACATACATCGCGTGTCGTTTGGCTTTCACCCACCAATGCAAGCGCCGCGTGCATGCAAACTATTACTTCGGTCCAACTCACATTTGCGCATTGTAGACCGGTGCTGCCCGCATTTTCTGCGCGGCGGCCGAGGTGCATATTTCAAGATTGTCGTAGTCACGCCAAAGGACAGCGGTGGACCCGCAACGTCAGTTATTGGCGGTAAGCGGGTCAATGATCTGCGTTACCTCAGTGACCTTATTTGCAGGAAGACCCGCCATCTCCGCATGCCTGCGGATCGAGTCCGCTGAATCTGCGAGGTATATGCAAAAGGTCTTATCATCTGCGACGTAGGTGTGCTGCCATTGGATTGTCGGGCCCATGTCCTCAATGGCCTGATTGGAGGCGCGAGAGGCGCCGCAGAGTTCGACAATCGACATAGCGCCGATTCCTGGAATGTCGCGCTCGACCACAAACCGCTTCAGCTTGTTTGTCATGCTTAACTCCTTCGATAGCGATAAGGTTAGCTCCGCGTGTGTCAGAACACATAGCTAAGACTTCTTTCTAAAACTAAAGTTTTCCTTTATCGTCGGGCGATGGTGGCGCCCTCCTATCTCAGATCGCTGCAGGCGATTGAGCTGGCTCTACGTCTCGGCTCCCTAACAAAGGCGGCCGACGTGCTGTCGATCACTCCTGCGGCGGTCGGGCAGCGGATCAAAGCGATCGAAGATTATCTCGGGTTGGAATTAGTGGTACGCGGCCGATCCGGCTTACAAGCGACGCCCGCATTGTCCGCTTCGTTGCAGCATCTTCACGCCGCTTTCAAAGAACTTGAACGTTTCAGCGAGGTGTTGGACGTTCAGAAGGGTGAAGAGATACATATCGCCGCACCGTCGGACTTCGTCGAGCTTTGGCTCGCGCCTCGCCTCCCGCGCTTCCGTCAGAAACATCCACGTGTTCTGTTCTGCATAAATGGTGAAGGGGGCGTACCTTATCGTGTCGGCCGACTGGATTGCTCGATCAGCTTTGGCCCTATCCGATCGGGCGGCGGCTCGGAGGTGTTGTTTAGAGACTTTCTTCTTCCGATTAGTTCGCCGGAGAACGCGCTACGCATCCAGGGCTATGCGGCCCTCGAGCGGCTGGAGGGATTTCCACTGCTCCATCTCGATCTCTATAAGGGGGACCCCGCCGCGATCGGCTGGACTGAATGGATCGCTGCCGCTCAGTTACAACGCTCGGCACCGGATCGAGGTATCCGATTTCAGCGCATGTCTCACGGCCTCAACGCGGTCGTGTCGAACGCCGGCTTGATGATCTGCGGGCTCGCACTGCTCCACCACTTGGTCGATGGAGGTCGTCTTGCTCTGCCCTATCCAACCTCAACTGGTGCTTGGACAAGCCATGCTTACCAGGCTCGCTTCAACCTACCGAATGCACGGCCGCAGGTCAGTCGCTTCCGCAATTGGTTGCTTGCCGAATGCCGCCAGACGCTGGATTGGGTTGAGCAGCGCGCATGTGAAGGAAACGCGACTGGTTAACGACCGCGAACGCGCGGGTCGGGCTGCCAGTCCGACCGCCGGCGTGCTCGATAGCCAAAGCGCCAAGGCCGCCGAGGCTGGTGGCCCGCGCGGCTACGACGCAGGCAAGTGAGCGGCGCGAGCCCGGGCGACGTCCAAAGCCGCGATGGCTTATTACCTCTGTTACGTTCCTCGCGTCGATCGTTCCCGTTCTTGGAAAGGATACTGTAAGCCTCGAGCACCGACAGAAACGCCATAAATGAGTCCAGACATAAGGCATAGAGCGACGTTAAAAGTGCGTCGGTCTGACTACAACACACTTGCAGTCTTAAAAAGGGCGTTATCACGTTAATTGGCGGTCTACGACGGCCTGGGCAAGGATGATGGCATGAAGAAGCCGCCAGACCCGCACCATCGCCACCGTTTCCC
>NZ_LMUQ01000037.1:214270-215830 GCF_009765865.1 Acidisoma sp. L85 | reverse complement strand
GCGCTGCTGGACTTCGGACCGAGCGAGGTCGAGCGCGTGGTGACAGTAACGGTCACCGTCATCGCGGCCGCACAGGACTGGGCCGTCGCGGCTTGAGGCTTGGGGAGCGGCGATGCTCCTCACCTTGTTCGGACACCTCGAAAGAGGACAAGGGTGTCCAGCCGATCGAGCGCCATTTTGCGTCAGCAAATCTTAAATCTTATCACGCCTGAAGTGGAAATCCAGAAGTCTGATACCAAGGCTCGTTGATCGGAACCGCTATGCCCAGTCGCGAGAACCGATTGAGATGATCGTCCAGGGCTGATCGGCGAGCCTATTCCAGACGTAGCAGCAATGGTCGACGATGTTCTCGTATGAGGAGAACACGCAATTGGATAGGCAATTGTCGCGCATGAATTGCCAAACGTTCTCCTGAGGGTTCAACTCGGGGCATTTCGGCGGCAGCGGCACGATCGTGGTGTTTTCCGGGACATGCAACCTGGGCGACATATGCCAACCGGCCTGATCAAGCAGAAGGGCGGCATGTCGACCGGGTGTGACGCGCCGAAATAACCTTCAAATGCAGGTCCATTGCTTCGGTATCGTACCAAGGTAGAACCAATGCCGCCGCAGTACCCTTCTTCGGACAAATGGCGCCGAAAATTTAGGTCCAGGCCGTCCGTTGGTCGTGCGGAGCGGAGGGTCGAGTGCCTCGTCTTCCCTCGTCTTGCCTTCCATCCGGCATAGCCGGATGGAACCTTGGGCAAGCCTCGCCCATCGCCTAGTGATCTTGTTCTTCTGCCCGATTCTAGCTTCATCAGCGAACCAAACCTCTACGTCGCTACGTTCAATTCCCTTTTCTCGCGCGATTTCGTCCAGACGGATTGGGAAACTTTTTTAAAAGCGTCAATCGCGCCCTCCGCCTGGGCATGGTGGCGTGGTCGCGCGGACAGCTTGCGGTATCCCATCTTGCGCAGTTCAAAGCTGAGCGTCTGCTTGGAGATGCTCACTTTGTGTTCCTCGAACAGCCACTGACATAGGTCGATGATACGCCAACGCACAACACCATGGATCGCTGGATTAGGGCCACCCTTGACCTGAGCAGCAAGGGCAGTGCGCTGTGCCGCTATGAGCCTGGCGGGCTGGCCAGGCGCCTTGCGATCGAGCAGGCCCATGGCGCCCTCCGCGTTAAACCTCAGCACCCAATCCCGCACGATCTGCAAGGTCACGCCGCCGATCTTGGCGGCGTCACTCCGCCTGCCGCTGTCGTAGATCGCCGCCAATGCCAGCAAACGGCGCGCCTGCGGGCCGTCCTTGGTCTTCTTGGCAGCAGCGCGCACCTGCGCCGCGGTGAAATCCGTTCGAAGCGGGATCGGCATGGCGAACTCCGAGGTTCGCCATCGTGAATCAGATCCAAGCCGATTCGGGATCCCCCGCGAGTCACCCTTCACGAGACTCGGTATCAGCCATCGGCCTTTCGCCGTGCTCCTTCCCGCCGACTTTTTGCAATACCGTCTTCCACCAACGCGACGGCAATGACTGACAGGTAGAGTCCTTTGCAGTTGCGGTCCATCCAGGCGG
>NZ_LMUQ01000037.1:153517-214260 GCF_009765865.1 Acidisoma sp. L85 | reverse complement strand
CAGACGACATCTTGGCGTCAATCCAGCGCTTCTGCCAAAGAACCGTCGACGTCCAGCAGAGATGTGGATAGAAACTTCGGAATCAGGACACTAGCTCTTTTTAATCAGTTCGGCGCCGGGTTTGGGACCGTGCGCCGGTTCCGGCAGCACTTCCTCGAGTGCCTTGGCCTCGCCTTAGCGGCGTATCCCGAAGCCCGGGTCGATATTGGCGAGCGCGGCGTGATCCTGCGGCCGTCCCGGCCCGCTATCGCCAAAATCTGAGGCGCACGGAGTCTCCACGCCTCGTACGGAGATTCCACGCCGATCGTCAGCTGGTCTCCCTTAGGGACGTCCTGAATAAGCCCATTCTCGGGCGAGGCTGAGCGGTGATGGTGTTCGCCAGGCGTTTGTGGACTCGCATCGGCAAAAACTATTTCGCGAAGGGGGACTCTGGCGGCAGGATTTTGCCATTTGAGGCTGAACTGACGCGCACCGGACATAGTACTCCTGTCAGGTGCGCAGCAGCCGATGACGGACAATGAACAGATTAGCGAGACCGCAGGTAAGCCACAGACGCTGCGTGTTCTTTGCCAATCCGCGATACCGAACCTTGGCAAAGCCGAACACCCGCTTGATCACCCCAATAGGATGTTCGACCTTGGCGCGAACTCCTGATTTTGTGCGGTTCTTGCCACGCTCCACCTCATCGACCGAGCCACGGTAGCGATAACGTTGGTTGGTAAAGTCTTTGGCATTCGGCGCGTGCTCGCGGACCAACGCTGTCTGGCCCCGATAGGCTTGGTCGCCATACACCCGGGTCTCTTTGCCGTGCAGCAACTCGCCCACGACCTTGGCGTCATGCACGTTCGCCGCCGTCGTGGTCATCGCGTGGATCAGCTTGGTCTTGCTGTCCACACCGATATGCAGCTTCATCCCGAAATACCATTGCTGGCCCTTGCGGGTCTGATGCATCTCCGGGTCGCGCGCCTTGGTCGCATTCTTGGTCGAGCTCGGCGCAGCGATGATGGTGGCATCGACGATGGTGCCGCCCGCCACCTTCAGTCCGCGCGAGGCAAGGTGCTCGTTCACGCGCTCGAATAGGGGCTTGCCCAGATTGTGCCGCTCGAGCAGATGCCGGAAGTTCAGGATGGTGGTTTCGTCGGGCACCGGCTCGCGACCGAGGTCGATGCCGACAAAGCGCCGCAGGGAGAGGGAGTCATAAACCGCTTCCTCCGCCGCAGGATCCGATAGGTTGTACCAATGTTGGAGGAAGTGCAGCCGAAGCATGCGCTCCAGTCCTATCGGTGGGCGGCCGTTGCCGGCCTTGGGGTAGAACGGCGCGACCAGGGCGCAGAGTTCACGCCATGGCACCACCTGGTCCATTTCGGCCAAGAACTTTGCCCGGCGGGTTTGCTTGCTATGCTTGTCGAAGCTTGCGCTCGCCAGGGTCAGTTGCCGCATCTCACTCAACTCCGCCGCTGCAGCTACACTCCTACAGATCGGTCCGTAACCGTGTCGAGGAAGACTTGTTCAGAGATTCCCTAGGTCAGGCACAACGACGACTTTCGTCGTGCACCAGTTGTGAGGACATTCGTATCGACCAGGTACACCGCCCAGAACTCAGTCTCCCGAAGCCCATCGTGGCGTGCTGGTAAGTCGCCCGCCTCGAAGGGCGATTCCCCCAGGAGACGGCCAAAGGATGGCACCTGGGACAGCCGCTCCCAATCTTCGAAGCTAAGCGCCACGGCCCCGTCCGACAACTCCATTCCTACCGAACCGCTGCGCCAATCAGCGATTCGCCGAGTATTGGGCTGCGAACCAGTCCTAAACATTGTGCCACGTTCCAGCACCAGATTTATAAGTAACGGGGAATTCTTCGATCACGTAATCGAAATTCTCTTGGTCAAGAACCATGGCTGACGGCACTAAACCTGCGCCAGTGAAGGCGTTATAGTAAGCACGATTAAGCGCGCGGGCAAAGATTCCTGGGCCGGTCTTGAACGGAATGTAAAGGCCCGGGTGAAGGAAACAGTTTCGGTAAAGAGATAGGAGACAATCCGAGAGAATTTTTGAGCCTCTTACCGCGCCAAAAAAGTCGTTATGCACGACGTTGCCGGCCGTCAGCAGGAAAACATGCTCGACGTTCTTAGGTAGGAATTTTTCAAATCTATCTACAGAATGAAGACGAATATCGGCGTCGAGCCAGTAGCCCCCGTATTGATAAATGACATGTACACGGAGAATATCAGCCGCTTCCGCAGGATGTCGTGCGTTCAGAAATACAGCACGAGCCTCAAAGCCAAACGTCTCATACAGCCAGTGCTCGGCCGTTGCCTTGTTGAAAACTCTTATATTAAAGTAGTTTAGAGCTGAGTGATACTCGAAGTTTTGCTGAATCTCTACTGGAGGTGCCTGATCCCAGTAGAAGAACAGATTACGAGGAATGATATCGCTCTGCACCCCCGCGGAGCGTCGATAATTTTCTATCCGCCTGCGGCTCGCAGAGAACACCTTGAGTATTCCTGCCACGTAGATCAAATCAGACTCTTCGCCTGTGTGGAATTCCTCGTAGCAATTCTCCATGAGAGCGATGGCACTATGAGGATTTGCGTCGTTCATGAGCAGTTGAGCGCCACAGACCAGCTTGTAAAATTGCGTATTGAGCATACGCAGACTAACCAGCTCGTTATCCTCTAGCGCCTGGCGGTCTTTAATCAAGCAGAGCAGGCGTGCGTAAAGCAGAGATTGGGCGAGCGGATAGATTCCGGGCGCCTTGGGATGCAAATCATAGGCTCGTTTGTATAGGGCTGAAGCTTGCGCAAAATGCCCATGTAAGTGAAGAATGTTGGCTAATTCAAAGCAAGAGGGAACGCTTTCCGCTCCCCTCTGCCGGAAGATTTCGATCACAGCTGGATCGATCGCCAGCGTGGCTTCGATGTCCTCTTCCTCTACCGGCAACGACTGTGTGTTAACCGGCTGTATGACACTGGAAGTAGACAGGCTTGCTGCCGGAAACTCTTTGATTATGGCGCTCGCAAGCCGCTGGTACACGATGCGATGAAAATGAGTTGGACCGGTAATTTCGGCACGATCATGAATGTGCGGGTCGATACTGACGGTCGTTATGTTCGGCCGCAGCCGTGTTGCCTCTATCATCCATTGATTGAACACCTTGTGCCGCACCAGCAGACCAGGAATCGTCTCGCAGGCTCGTTCACTAAGTAGCAATAGGACCACAGACGACGAATCCTGAAACCGAGAGACAATGAGCTCAAGATTACGCTTGAAGGTTGTCTCGTCAATCAACCCAATGCAGATTGCGTTAGCCTTCAGATAGTGGAACACCAACATCGCTTCTGGTGAGGCTTGCCGCGCCAACAAGCTACCTTCATCTAGGGCTAGTACATCATGATGCCCGAGAGCAGCAGGCGAGAACGGCGCGACATGGCCGAGCCGCCGATGTTGGAAGAGCAGATAATAAGCATCCGCCCAGAGGCTCAGGAGGACAAGGCCAGGCGTTGCCGTTAGGTTCGGGAGATTGAAATCACCGTACTGATATCCGGCGAGGCGAAGGAAGTACAACTCCTCTTTCGTCGGAGGGATGCCGGATCGGGCCAGCATCGTAGTATGATCGGTGCGAATCTCCATTCCATGTCGGACGCTGATGAAGTGGCTGTGCAAGGTTCGCGCGTGTGGCTGCAAATAGTGTGATAAGGCTTGTATGTCGCAACCACCGATTAGAAGCACATCATCCCAATGAGCATTGACCAGGCCCTGATGCTCCGTACCAGCGTAATAACTGATCCAGTCAACGGGGATTTGTTCGTCGTGTAGATCCGTCAGCACCTCGCCTGTCATGGCCACGGCTGGCCGACCGAGTTCGCGGTAGAACCAAAGCTCTGCAAACATGCCGAGCGTGCGACACGAGAAACAGTAGTGCAGGAGATCATGGTAACCCGCGCCTTTGCGCTGGGCATAGAACCCGACAAGACCATAGTCGCCAAAATTGTCGCGGACACGGAGCAGACCTGCTTGAACGTTGAACAAACTGAGTTGTTCGCGCAGAGTGGCTCTGGCAAGGTCGGGGTTCTCGGGCAGCCTATGTTTAGTGAAATTCAGCTGATTGGTTCGGTTTATTAACTCCACCGCGCGATCAATGTTGGCTTCGATGTCGTAGACGATTTCGACCGTTATTCCACTTTCTCGCAAGAAGCCATAAACCTCGCCCCCTGCCTTGATCTGTGCCTGTTGTTTTTCTTCAAGGAGCTTGTAAGTTGCCAGCCGCGTCAGCGCCTGATCATCTTTGCCTCTTAGGCGAACGTCCGCCAACATCTCTTGCACGAAGTTCTGTCCAGCCACCTGTAAAGTCGGCGTAAAATATTTCGCCTCCTGAAGGTTCATTGGATTGTCGTCGAGGAACAAAACGGTCTCCGGCCGAAGCTGAACAGCTTCAATGATGCTGGCAACGCGGGCACCCTTTGAACTCCAGTCGATGCTCGGGAAGATAAAGTAACGCCAGACTCCCCAACGCTCCATCAAGTCCTGCACCGAAACATAGTCGTTGCGGGAACAGATTGAACTCATAATCCCACGCTGTGCTAACTTTATAACGATGTCGCCTGCATGTTCCGCTTCAGTAAGACCGCCTTCCGTTAACGTACCTTTCCAAAAGGTTTCGTCCAGGTCCCAGATCACCAAGCGCACAGGCTCCGACATTTCACACCTCTAGATTCAAGCGTTGTGTAAGCCGTTAAATCGAAGGATTCTAGTTATGCTCGTTAAAAAACTTTGACGGAATTTTCTCATAGGCGATGTCGATATGCGGCATATGGGTATCTGAACAGTGCGGCTGCACGATTTTCTGAACAGTGGATATAGGGCTGACCGGCTCAAAGAGGCGTGACACGTGGGTGCGAAAAGGAAGCAGTACAGCGCGGACCTTAAGCGCGGGTGTAGATATCATAGCACTGTTGATGAAAAGACCCGGAGAAGCTATCGCCCTCCGGGTGCACGCCTAACTTCATGTCTGTCAGGAATTCCATATTGGGGTCGAAATAAGATGAAAGGACTCCTCGATTTGTAATGCGCCGCCAGGGGGTGGACAGGATCAAGCGGCGGCTTCGACTGTCTGCTGGGCGGCGTGTTGAACCTCGAACTGCACCAGCCCGAGGTCTCCGGCGAAGCGCTACGGGATCAACACGGAGACAGTCGCCAAATAAAAGAGGCGAGCGTTATCGCCGACCGGCGAACCGGTCCCAAAGAACCCGGCTTGACAGTGCTTTCGCTTGAGGATGAAGCAGTCATCCTGGTCTTCCGGCGGTATATTGCTGCCCCTCGACGACTGCCTCTACGAGCCCACCAATGACGGCTTCGCGACCTCACCCCCTGGTGAATTCTTCTGTCAAATATGGGAAAAAGAGCCATCAAAATCCAAATAAAACCCGCACCACCAAACCCTGGGACCAAACATCTAGGCCCTCATCATAAGATAGTTGACGACCAACTTGCGCAGCACCATCGGCATGATATCGTGTTGGGCAAGATCCACGGTCGTCCAACCCAATCGCGACTCCGTATTAGTAATGCGGTGCATCACTGCCGCTTCATTCGTGTTGCAAAACTCAGGATGGTGCGGTAGGTCAGCAGCGTATCGCAGCCGTACAACTGTCCATAGGCCATCATTGATAGATATCTGACTGCGCGACTCCTTGCTTCCGATCTGCGCTTCCTGGCAGAAGCTTTTTCCATTTTTTGTCTGCGATCAACACCGTCTTCTCGCCACGTTTGATCAGTAGATCAGGGCGAGTCTGGAATAGCCCATCGCCGCCGTCAGCTACCGTGGTGCAGGGCCGACGGCCATCCTGCGCGATTACACGAAGGCCATTCTAGTAGCCTCATACTCATGCCGCTCGGCCGCGTCGGTCTTGGGCAAAATAGATGGGCCAGGACAACAGGATGTGTGCCGCGTCTCTCTATGGCGGGTAAGGCGTCAGTAGAGTCCCAACTGCTAAGTGTCAGGCGATTTTCGACCGCGGGGCTTCGGTCTTAGGCACTGCTGGGGGGAGGGTGCAGGACGATGCCTTCTTTCTCCACGCGGACGCCAGCCTCCAAATAAATTGCCAGGGCAGGTTTCAAGGCTCCTGTAGAGGTTGGCTTAATCTGACGCACAAGACGGAAACCAGCAACAAACTGAGCATGAATGGCAGTCCAGGTAGTGGGTGTTTCTGGACTCGTCTGCACACTGCTGCTTCGGTGTGTCCTTGGCTACGCACCGCAGGCGAAAATTCATATATTTCAACTCTAACGGACTTCATCACGCAGCGATTTGAACCCGATGATTTTGCTTAGGATTAGAAAATGCCAAACCACCATCGTTGGCAAAATGTGCCGCCTGTGAAAACGACACCCAATGATCTTGCGTTCGAGGCACTCCTTCCGTCCCGCGAAATTCTCTGGCACGCTGCTATTCTCCCTGGCAGTATCAAGCCTTTTCCGCTATCGTTTGACGTCCAGAGAAGGGACAATATCGTGACCCAGCATGTTCTGTTTATTGTCACCAACGCAGCCATCATCGGGCCGCAGAATCGCAAGACTGGTTTTTTTTTGCCGAGGTCGCTCACCCGTTTGAGGTGCTTGACACGGCGGGTATCGCGGTTGAGTTCGCGTCCATCGCGGGTGGATGGGCACCCTACGATGCTTACGACGAAAAGGATCAGGCTCAGAAGGCGTTTTTCGAGAGCAAGGCGTTCCGCAGGCTGAATCGGAGCCGCAAGTTGTCCGAGGTCGATGCCGCGGACTATGATGCCATTCTGATTCCCGGTGGTCTCGGACCGATGGTTGACCTCGCGCGCAATGCGGAGGTGCAGAAAGCCGTCGTTCGTTCTTGGAGCACGGGCAAGTTCGTGACGGCCGTCTGTCATGGTCCCTGCTCGCTACTCGGAGTGGATCTCGGCGACGGAGTGCCATTCGTGCGTGGCAAGAAACTCACCGCATTTTCGAAGAAGGAAGAGTACGACTATGCCCGCGACGACGTCCCGTTCGAACTCGAGGATGCACTTCGGGCGGAAGGCGCCGAGTACTCCTCAACCGAAAATTGGATGCCGAAGGTGGTTGTCGACGGCCGACTCATAACCGGCCAGAACCCCGCTTCCGCAGGCCCGATGGCGAAGGAACTGCTCGCGGCGCTCAAGAGACCCGTCTGAGGCGGCATCCGGAGGCTGTCGAGATCGAGTAAGCCTCTCGGATACCCCATCGGCGTCGAGGTTCTCTGAATCGAACGTGGACCGGCGGCGAGATGTTGCCGGCTTTCATAAGATTCGCGACCTCAAGGAGGTGGAGAGCGCTGGCTAGGACTAGTGAAAGTGTTTTACCACAAATCAGGCGACACCAAAGTGTTATCCTCAGGCACCACCGCAAAGTAACAATTAAAACCCTACACCCTCTCGAAATCCGTCCGCTCAGTAACCGGCAGGTGTTGCAGGTGGCGCCGCAAGCAATCCAGCGCCAGTTCCACCGCACCCAACCGCACCCAGTCGCGGCCGCCCACTATGCGGGACTCGCGGGACACCACCCCCTCGCCATCGGCGATCGCCAGGCAGATCGTGCCGCCCAAATCCGTCTGGTCCGGATCCGTGTCGAGGTCGATCAGCACCGCCAGCGCATGCGTCGCCCTGGATTGCGACCGCACCGCGCGTGCGACAGCCTCCGCCATCGCCACAGTGAGCGCCCCCGACAGCGACCCACTCGCCAATCCGACCGCCCCGGCGATCTCGCCCAAATCACGCGCGATCACCCCACGGCGAAACACCGCCTCCGCCCCGGGCAGCGGCGCAATGCGGGCGGCGATGCCGCCGCCGGTAAAGGTCTCCACCACCGCCAACGAACTGCCCCGGCCGGATAGCTCCGCCAGCACCACGCCTTCCAGCGTCTGGTCATCCTCGCCCAGGATGAAATTGCCCAGCCGCTTGCGGACCTCCGCCTGCACCGGCGCCAACTTGCGGTCGATCTCCGCGCGGTCCGCGCCGCGCACCGTCAGCTTGGTCTCCAACTGCGGATAATGCGCCCGAAACCCAAGCTTCAAGCTCCCGTCGGGCACGAGGCTCTCCAGCCCGGCCAGCAGCGCGTCGACGTGGGATTCGCCCAGACCATAGGAGTGGAATCGCTTCAGATGGATCGCCGTCGGCGAACCGCCGCGCGTCAGTAAGCGCGGAACGATCTGCTCCTCGACCATGCGGCGCAGCTCCCGAGGCACGCCGGGCGTGAAGAAGAAGCGCGCCTTGCCGATATCCAGCGCGAAGCCGCAGGCGGTGCCGATCGGGTTGTCCAGGACCTCGGCGGTGGCCGGCAACATCGCCTGCTTGCGATTATTGGGTGGCATCACCCGGCTGCGGCGGGTGAAGAAGCCCTCCATAGTGGCGAGCCAAGCCTCGTTCAGCACCAGCTCGACACCAGCCGCCTTTGCCGCGACCTCCTGCGACAGATCGTCCACCGTAGGGCCGAGGCCGCCATTGACGATCACCGCGTCCGCGCGGCCGGCGGCATGGCGGAAGGCCGCCAGCAGATCCTCGCGATCATCGCCGACAGTGGTTTCCCAGCGCACGGAAAGACCAAAATCCTCAAGCTTCTGAGTGATGTAGCTGAAATTCGTATTGACGATCTTGCCGGTGAGAACCTCGTCCCCGGTGCAGATAACCTCGACGTGCATGCTGGTCATAGTCCTGGACAACTCCTGCCGACGCTCACCGGGGCATGTTAGAGCGGGTTCCGCGCAGTTCCCAAGTCGGGCCTTCCACGCACCAGCGCCGCTCCGCCCCCAAAGGGATGCAGCCCAGACCGGGCCACCGAAGACGGCACCCGGAACCTGTGTTCAAACAAGATGGAACAGGGCATCGCCCCGCGCAGGAAGCATGGATGTCAGCGCCAGACGAACAGTCACCAGACCAGTGGGAAGACAAGCATTGGCGCAGGAACCTCGCCGTCTGCCTTGTCGGTTCCTTCACCACCATCGTCGCGATGACCCTGCTGCTGCCGTTCCTGCCACTCTACGTGGAGCAGCTCGGCGTCTCGGGTCACGCGGCCATCGCGCAGTGGTCCGGCATCGCCTATGGCGCGACCTTCTTCGCGGCGGCGCTGGTGGCACCCATCTGGGGACGCCTCGCCGACCGCTACGGCCGCAAACTCATGCTGATCCGGGCGAGCCTGGGCATGGCGGTGGTCATGTCCCTGATCGGCATGGCGCATAATGTCTGGGAGCTGGTGGCGCTGCGGCTGCTGGCCGGCTTCGCGGGTGGCTACGCGTCTGGCTCGACGATCCTTGTCGCGACCCAAACCCCGAGGGCGCGCTCCGGCTGGGCGCTGGGCACCTTGTCCTCGGGCATCATGGCGGGAAATCTGGTCGG
Source organism: Acidisoma sp. L85 (assembly GCF_009765865.1). GTDB lineage: Bacteria > Pseudomonadota > Alphaproteobacteria > Acetobacterales > Acetobacteraceae > Acidisoma. The sequence goes on along the minus strand of NZ_LMUQ01000037.1, from coordinate 204,883 downwards.
GCCGCTGATCGGCGGCGTGCTGCCCCCGCTCATCGGTATCCGCGGCACCTTCTGGCTGGCCGGCGGCGTCATCTTCCTGACCTTCATCGCGACCACCACCCTCATCAAGGAGGAACCGCGCCCTGCCCGGGCCCGGCACAACATCTCGCGCGGCGGCTGGAAAGCGCTCCCCAACAAGCGGCCGATCATCGCCATGCTGGTGACCGGGCTGCTGCTGATGCTGGCCACCATGTCGATCGAGCCGATCATCACGCTCTACGTCGCCCATCTCGTCGAAAATTCGTCGCGCGTGACGCTGGTGTCGGGTGTCGTCATGGCCGCCGCCGCCTTGGGGAGCATCCTGTCCGCGTCACGGCTCGGGAAGCTGGCGGATCGCATCGGGCATTGGAACGTGATCATCGGCGCGCTTCTCGTCTCCGGGCTGTTGCTGATCCCGCAAGCCTTCGTGACGGCGGCGTGGCAACTCATCGGGCTCCGTTTCCTGATGGGGCTGGCGCTGGGCGGTCTCTTGCCCTGCGTCACGAGCGTCATTCGCCATAGTGTGGTGGATGGCATGGCCGGCCGCATTCTCGGCTATTCGACCTCGGCGCAATTTGTCGGGCAGGTGGCCGGGCCGCTACTCGGAGGCTTGGTTGGCGGCCGCATCGGCATGCGCGCGGTATTTCTCGGCACTTCCGCCTTGATGGTGCTCGGTGCGGCCGGCGTTTATCTGAGTCGAACGAAGCCCATACGCCACTCCACGCCGGAGGAGTCGTCGCGCTAGGAAGAGGCGTGGCTTCTTCTTACGGCGTTATGATCTGATACTGAACCGTGAGGCAAAGATGCGTCATGGCATGCGAAGGCATGCCATCCACGCCTTGCCTGCGTGACGAAAGCAGGCGTGGATGCTCGGCCTTCGCCGAGCATGACGTGGTGGGATAGCGAGGGTTTCAACAGAAGACATCCCCCTAGGCTTCCACTCCAAAAGTACGCGGATCATTGACCGCCTTCTGCGCGGCCTCCGCGAAACTACGGCCAACCGGCATCTTCTGAATGTCGTTCCAGAGATCCTCCCCCTCCGGGGAGCCGAAGCAAATGCGCCAGTTCGTGGTGAATTTCAGGATCGTCAGATGGCCGCCGAATTTCTGATCCGCGATCGTTTGCAGCCGGTCCATCAGCTCATTCTCGAACTCGGTCACGGTTCACTCCCGCATTGGTTATTGGCTGGGCACGCAGTTCGTCCGCCCCTGCATGACACAATCCTGCAACTTGCCGGTATCTCGCAATGCGCGACTGATCCAGAGCCCGAACAAGCCCAGCAGCACAAGGAACACGAGCGCGATGACGGCGCCTCGCCGGCTGGGCGGCTCGTTGTCGAACCCGCCATCTTCAGGGTGGTCCGGCCCCGCGAGAAGCCTCGCGACGAACCATAGGACCGTTCGAAACTCCGGATGCATCGCTTTCTCTGCTCCGCCCCCAATGGGGACAAGCGGTAGCCCGAAATTCGCAACCCGGGACGCTACAAAGCGTAACCCCGGCTGTGCCAGGCGCAAGGCGCCTATCACGCCCCGTAATCGTGGCGCCCCTGGATCCCCGCGACCGAGAGGTAGATAACCAATCCATGACCTCTATTGCACGACTGCTCGCCGGCACGGCGGCACTGATGTCCGTGGCGACAGCTGCCCTGGCGCAAAGCGACGACAACGCCCTCCAGCAGGCCATCGCTTCGCCGGCACGCAGCGCCGCCTTCATCGCGCGTGACCCGGTGCGTCATCCGGCGGAGGAACTCCGCTTCTTCGGCGTGAAGCCGGACGCAAAGCTGGTCGAGATATGGCCCGGCGGCGGCTATTGGACGGAAATCCTGATGCCTTACCTGCGGGGCCACGGACACTACGTCGCCGCCCTGCCGCCCGGCAAGCAGGCAGCGTCGTTTCGCACCCGCTTTCCAAAAGCCGAAACCACCGAGCTAGGGGACAGCCATTACACCATCGCCCCGCGGGGCTCGGCCGATGTCGTCGTCACGTTCCGCAATCTGCATGATTGGATGGCGACGAATGAGGCGAGCCAGATGCTCGCGGCCTTCTTCGTCGCCCTGAAGCCTGGCGGGGTTTTGGGCGTCGAGGACCATCGCGCTCGCCCCGACCGGCCGCAGGATCCGCATGCGGTCAGCGGCTATGTACGCCAGGATTACGCCATCGCCCTGGTGCAACAGGCCGGTTTCGTCTTCGTCGGCAGCTCCGAGATCAACGCCAATCCGAAAGACACGACGGATTGGCCGAAAGGCGTCTGGACACTGCCGCCGACTTTCGCCTTGGGCGAGAAAGACCACGCCCGCTATGCAGCGGTCGGCGAGGCTGACAACTTCGTGCTGCTGTTTCGTAAGCCCTGAAGCGAAAGGCCCACCAGGTCCGCGCCCTATGAGAAAGCCAGATGGACAACGCTGAAATAGAGGAGATGTTCTCTTCCCTAGGCCCGATCACCATCCGGCGCATGTTTGGTGGCAAAGGCATCTATCACAGGGGCCATATCCTGGCGCTCGAAGTCAGTGACGAGATCCTGCTGAAGGCAGACGCCCTCAGCGCGCCGAAGTTCGAGGCCGCCGGCGCGACGCAATGGGCGTACGAGAACAAGACCAGGAAGGCGGTCAAAATGCCTTACTGGTCGATCCCAGAAGACGCCTTCGACAACCCCGATATCATGGCGAAGTGGGTGCGGATGGCATATGAGGCGGCTTTGCGGGCAGCGTCCTTGCCGTAACTTCGCTGACGTGCCGCTGCCACCGAACCGCTGCACAGGTTTCATTGAGTGGCCGCGCGCGTGGCCGTGTTCTGGTTCGCCCCCGGAAAACCGGTCTACATTGCTTTGCAAATAGCCGGCGTATGCGGCAACCTCGCCCGGGGGAGAAAAAAATGAAGACGATCAAGGGACCTGCGATCTATTTGGCTCAATTCGCCGGCGATGAAGCGCCGTTCAATAGTTTCGCTGAAATCTGTGGCTGGGCCGCGTCACTTGGCTACAAGGGCGTCCAAATTCCCGCTTGGGATACGCGCCTCATCGACCTGCAAAAAGCCGCCGAGAGCGTGGCCTATTGCGACGACCTCAAGGCTACCGCGGATAAAAGCGGCGTGGTGATCACCGAACTCGCCTCCCATCTGCAAGGGCAGCTCGTGGCGGTCAATCCAGCCTTCGACGAACCCTTTGATGCGTTTGCGGCTCCTCATGTGCGAGGCAATCCCGCGGCGCGTCAGCAATGGGCGGTGGAACAGGTGAAGTTCGGTGCCCGAGCGAGCCGCAATCTGGGTCTCAAGTCGCACGTCACCTTCTCGGGTGGTCTCGCCTGGCCCTATGTCTACCCTTGGCCGCCTCGCCCCCCTGGCCTGATCAAGGAGGCATTCGAGGAACTCGCGCGCCGGTGGCGCCCAATCCTGGACGAGCATGAGGAGCATGGCGTGGATGCCTGTTTCGAGCTCCATCCCGGCGAGGATCTTTTCGATGGCACAACCTTCGAGCGGTTCCTGGATCTGCTCGATGGTCATAAGCGTTGCTGCATCGCCTATGACCCGTCGCATTTCCGCCTGCAGAACCTGGACTATGTCGGCTTCATCGACGTCTATCACGAGCGAATCAAAGCCTTTCACGTTAAGGACGCCGAGTTGCGCTCAACGGCGAAGCAAGGCGTCTATTCCGGCTTCTCGGATTGGCCGGATCGCGCCGGACGGTTCCGCTCGCTTGGCGATGGTGACATCGACTTCCGTTCGATCTTCTCGCAGCTCTCAGTTCATGGTTTCGACGGATGGGCGGTTCTAGAATGGGAATGCGCCATCAAGGACCGCATGGACGGCGCGCGGGAAGGGGCCAAGTTTATCGCCGATCATCTGATCAAAGTGAGTACCTCGACCTTTGAGGACTTCATTGATCAGGAGGCTGGCCGTTCCGGGGTGAAGCGCATGCTGGGTCTTTCCTAGCCGGATATCTCTGGTCTGAACCTTTCATTCCTCCACGTCCTGCTCGGCGCAGGCCGAGCATCCACGCCTTTGCTTTGCGTGACGAAGGCAAGGCGTGGATGGCATGCGGGGGGCCGCCCCGCCTCGCATGCCATGACGGATCTTTGGTTCGCCGTTCAGTATCAGGTCATCCTGTCCTAGCCGCGCGCGTAAGCCTCGGCATAGGCCTCCGCGAGTGCCTCCTCGAGCGGCCGTTCGGCCAGATAGCCCGCAAGGTTCGCCGGCCGCTCGACACCCAATAGCAACCGGGGGCACGCCTCAGGCTCGCCAATGACGGTGTGGACCGGAAGGCGCTCCGCGTAGATCGGGAGCGCGTAATCTTCATCGTCATCCGCAACGCCCTTGGCGCGGATTTTCGCTGACGCCCGCTCGATTTCCATCGTCACAACTGACGTCGCCTTGATTTCCTGGTCCGTGCTCGCGCGCAACTGTGCCGTGCGGCCAGGAAAGAAACGATCCACCATCATCACAAGGGCGCGGCGTTTTTCCTCGGGCTCGGTGACGAGCCGAGCCCGCCCAAAAGCCATCACCGAGCGGTAGTCGGCCGAGTGGTTGAAACCGCAGCGCGCGAGAACGAGGCTGTCGAGATGCGTCACCGTGAGGCAGGCCGGCTGTCCGTCCGAAAGGTTTCGCAACATGCGGCTCGCGCTGCTGCCGTGCCAGTAGAGCCGCGTTTCCTCGCGCCAGAAGAGGGTGGGCGTGCAGTAGGGCAGACCATCGACGACATAGGAGACGTGGCAGAGTGCCGCGGCATCGAGCAGCCGGTGGACCGTCTCGTGATCGTAGGACCCACGGTCATGCCGGCGCTTCACGCGGTTGCGTTCGTCGACGACGTAAGTCGGGGCCTCGGTGGCGGACATGGTCTAACCTTTCGCTGACGGGACGGCGTATCATGCACCCTGAACCCGCTCGCTGCGAAGGCTATGCTTTCATGTGCCAAGATCGTAAAGCGTAACTATTCGTTCTCCAGCTGCGACATTGACAAGCATGAGGGCCGCATGACTTGCATGCCGCCGCATGACCGTCGCGGCTATGGTTTCACAATGCTATCGAAAGGACACCCTGTGACACCAGACGATCTCTCAATCCTGACCCGCCGTGGTTTTGTAATGACCAGCCTGATCAGTGGCCTCACTTTGGCGACGCCGCGCGCCGAAGCACAGCAGATCCACACGGATGCGACGGGTCTGACGGTTGGTGAGACTAAGATTCCGGTGTCGGACGGTCTGCTTCCCGCTTATTTCGCACGCCCAGAAGGATCGGGACCGTTTCCGATCGTGGTGGTGGTGGAGGAGATCTTCGGTGTTCACGACTACATCAAGGATGTTTGCCGCCGCCTCGCTAAGCTTGGCTATCTCGCCGTAGCGCCGGAGCTCTATGCGCGACTGGCCGACCTCTCGAAAATGACCGACGGGGAGAAGATTTTCCGAGATGTGATCCTCAAGGCGCCGGACGCGACTGTAATGACGGACCTGGGAGCCGCCATCGATTGGGCCACGGCCCATCAGGGGGACGCCGCTCGGATTGGAACAATCGGATTCTGCCGTGGCGGCCGGGAGGTTTGGCTGTTCGCGGAACACGACAAGCGGCTGCGCGCGGCGGTCGCCTTCTATGGGCCGGTTGCGGGTCCCACGAGCACCATCCAACCACGCAACCCGATCGACATGGCGGCGGAACTGAACTGCCCGCTATTGGGTCTTTACGGAGGCGAGGATCCGAGCATCGCCCAGGCTGACGTCTTCACAACCGAAGCGCGCGCTCAAGCCGCCGGCAAGACAGTCGAGATCGTTTATTTCCCAGATGCCGGCCACGGTTTCCACGCCGACTATCGGCCCAGCTACAACCACGCCGATGCCGAAGCCGCCTGGGGCCGCGCCATCGCCTGGCTCAGGCAGTACGGCGTTCGCTAGGGTTCGATGCGCCGATCGCTCACCGACGCTCGATGCTGCTCAAGATTGCCAAATCGCGCCTAAGAGCGTCAGGCGCGGTCAAGTGTTTTTCGATTTCGCGGTGATGGTGTTTCCATATCGGCACCGCCTCCGCGAGGCGCCTCTGGCCTTCGGTCGTCAGCGTCAAAAGGCGACCGCGGCGATCCTTGGGGTCAACCGTCACTTCTACCAACCCTCGGCGCTCGAGCGGTTTCAGCGCGGCCGTCAGTGTGGTGCGGTCCATCGCCAATAACTCGGCGACGGGCCCCATTGCTGCCGGCTTCGGCCGATTGAGCGACATTAGGAGCGAGAACTGTCCGTTCGTCAGTTCCAAAGGACGCAGCGCTTCATCGAACCGCCGCGCCAGAGCCCGCGCGGCCCGCTGGGCGGCGAGGCACAGGCAGGTATCACGGACCTGCAGTGTAATCTCGAAGGGGACATCATCCACAAAACTAATATGTTGACATCAACCCATAATGTCAATTGAGTTGGGGGAACGAAAGGGAGAAGCGAAATGCACGGGAAGTTCTTCTGGTACGATATCATGACCACCGATACGGAGGCGGCAGCGAGATTCTACTCGGATGTCGTTGGGTGGGACACACAGGATGCCAGCAGCGGCGGCAAGAACTACACGCTGTTCACTGTCGACGGTCAGGGCGTCGCGGGTCTCATGGCGACTCCGGAAGAAGTGGCCCAGCGCGGGGTAAAGCCCGCTTGGCTTGGCTACGTCGCCGTTGATGATGTCGACGCGGCTGTCGCCAAGCTGAAGCAGGAAGGCGGCAATGTGAAGCACGAGCCGGAAACCGTTCCCGGCATCATCCGCTTCGCGGTCGTCGCGGATCCGCAAGGCGCCGTCTTCTATGTCGCCAAGGGTCTTATCGACAAAGCACCGCCTGCCTTGCCCCTAGGGACGCCCGGCACGATCGGCTGGCGCGAACTCTATGCCGGCGAATGGAAATCGGCCTTCGCCTTCTATGAAAAGATGTTCGGCTGGACCAAGGCGGACAGCTTCGATATGGGCCCGATGGGCACCTACCAGCTATTTGCGACCGGCGAGGAGCCAGCCGGCGGCATGATGACAAAGCCCGAAGCAGTCCCGTATCCGAATTGGGGCTACTACTTCAACGTCCCGGCAATCGATGCCGCGGTCGAGCGCGTGAAGACCGCCGCGGGCACCCTTTTGATGGGTCCGACGGAAGTTCCCGGTGGTCAGTGGATCGTGCAATGCATTGATCCGCAGGGTGCGCATTTCGCCCTGGTCGCCCCGAAGCGCTGAAACAACGGAAGCGGATGGGCGCGTTCGTCGCCATCCGCTTCAAAACCTGGGAGTTTCAGATGGACGTTAAAACGGAGACCCTCACTCCGGCGAGCGAACTGGCGCGCAACAACCGGGTTCGAATTCTCAACGAGGGCGCCGAATACCGTGCTGCCCGCACCGCGCTCCTGGCCGAGGAAATCGAACTGCGGCGCCATATCGAGCGTGTCGCCGCGCAGCGCCGCGCCTTGCCACCCGGCGGCGAAGTCATCGGCAAGTACAGCTTCCAGGGCGAGAATGGTGCTATGGATTTCGCTGCGCTATTCGGCGACAAATCGACGCTCGCGCTTTACAGCTACATGTTCGGCCCTCAGCGTGATCGCCCCTGTCCGATGTGCACCAATATGCTGGACGCCTGGGAGGGAAATGCCACCGACATCGGCCAGCACATCGCCTTCGCCGTTGTTGCCCGCTCACCCATAGACCGTCTTGTCGGCTGGAAGCGCGAACGCGGCTGGAAAGACCTCCGCTTATTGAGCGACCTCAACGACAACTACTCGCGCGACTATTTCGGCCTATTGTCGGACGGTGAGGAAATTCCCGCGTTCAACGTGTTCACGCGTCGCGACGGCAAAATCCGCCATTTTTGGTCCGCCGAAATGACGGACACCACGGCGGACCCCGGCCAGGATCCGCGGGGCGCCCCGGATGCCGCGCCGCTGTGGATGGTATTGGATTCGACGCCGGACGGGCGGGGCGGGGATTGGTATCCGAAGTTGGACTACGACAGGTAACCAGGGAACGGCAATGACGTATCGTGCGGCGGCTTCCGGCGGCTTCTCGGAACCGCCGCCGGTCCCCGAAACGGACCATCTCCGAATTAAATAGCCTCCGGGGAACCCGGTTGCTAGCCTCCTTCGGGCACTCGGCGCCCCAGGCCGCGCGTGCGGGGAATTCGTGGCGAGACGTGGCCGCACCTGGCGATCGCGGGATAAGAAGGGACCGCCTCGTGATTCTCTGGCTAGCGAGCCAACCGATCTGGACATGCGCCTTGCTTGTGGTGGGTATACCCACGGTCATAGCGATGATTCTCACCGTTTTCGTCCGGAGCAATGTCGGATTCGAGCGGCTCGTCAGCAACAATGAGGTCGCCGGGTTTAAATTCGCGGTAGTCGGCGTGGTCTACGCGGTTCTCCTCGGATTCGCGATCATCACCGTTTGGGAGAAATTCAAGGACGCGGAGGATGCGGTGACCGCGGAAGCCGCCTCCACTGCGGGGATTTATCGCCTGGCGGATGAATTCGAGAGCACGTATCGCCCAGCTCTACAGGCGGGCGTCCGGCATTACTTGACTTCCGTGCTGGGGCGCGAGGCGGACACCATGGAGACCGGCCAAGCTGACGTCTCCACCACTATCGCCTTGAATAACTTGTATACATCGGTGCTGGCGGCAAAGCCGACCAACGCTAAGGAATCCGATATGTTCTCGGCAACGCTCGACGACCTGCGCTTGCTGGCGGAGGCCCGGCGCGAGCGGCTGGAACTAAGCCGCGGCGCTGCTCCGCCCATCCTGTGGTCTGTCCTGGTGGGGGGCGCGATCCTCAACATCGCCTTCGCTCTCTTCTTTGGCACCAAGCACGTGATGTCCCAGGTCATCATGACGGGGATGCTCGCTGCCGTTATATTCATGTCGCTGTTCGTCGTGATCAATATCAACTATCCATTCACGGGGGGACTCAAGGTCTCAGTGGAGCCGCTGAAATACACACTCGAAAACCTCTCCTCGCAAGATTAGTGAGGATGATCCGCGTAGGAAGCCCTAGGCGCCCGTTGGCTCATCCGTTTCTTGCGGGCTCAACCAAAATAAAAGTGAAGGGCCGAACGTATGGAAATTAACCAAGAGATTAGCTGGATTTCGAGCGGGCACGCGATCGTTCAGCCTCAGGACGGCAGCAAGCCGGTGCTCGACCTGATCGATGGCGCGAAAAAGACTATCGACCTGAAGATGTTCACCTTCACGTCGGATGACATCGCCGAAGCGCTCATCAGGGCACAGAAAAGGGGCGTCAAGGTGCGGGTCATGCTCAATCCCGCTCGCTCCTCTGGTAGCCGGGCGAATGACGATATGCGACAGAGGCTGGAAGCCGGCGGGATAGAACTGAACTGGAGCAGCCCGGATTTCGCTGTCACCCACGAGAAATCCATGGTGATCGACAGCCGTCTCGCGCTGATCGCCACCTTCAACTACGGCGTGAAGTATTTCACGCTCACGCGCGACTACGGGGTCGTCACGGAAGACGCGGCGGTGGTCGCGGAGATCGCGCAATGCTTCGAGCATGATTGGCAGCGCCAGCCGTATAGTCGTCCCAGTCACAGCGCCCTGCTGTGGAGCAATAGCGGTTCACGCGTCCTCATGTGCTCCTTCATCGATCAGGCCAAGCATACGCTCGATGTGCAGCACCCGAAATTCGTCGATGCCGTGGTGCTGGACCGGCTGATCGAGGCGCATGGCCGGGGCGTTCGTGTGCGCGTGATCTGTGGCGGCAAGCATGGCATCAGCACCTGGGACATCCTCGACACATTTGCCTCCCTCAGGCTCATGACGCGAAATGGCATCAAGGTCCGCAAGCAAAAGCATTTGCGCCTTCACGCGAAGCTCCTGCTGGCGGACGAGAAGCGAGCCCTCGTCGGCTCCATGAATATCGACCGCAGCGCCTTCGACCTCAGACGTGAGCTCGGCTGCTTTGTCGCGGATCCGAAGGCGGTTGCCGCGCTTCAGAAAGTCTTCGACACTGACTGGCATGAGGCCGGCGAATATGACCCCCCGGATCCTTTGGGCGTGCATCTCGTCGTGGAGGATGACCACCCGCATGATGAGGAACTCGTGCACGAATAGGCCGGCTCGATCATGGGCGAGGCAACGGCCGCGATCGAGCCGGCAGGTTGCCGGTACCGAGGCGGCCGTTTAAGCTTGCCGCGAGGCTGCAGGCGCTGAAAGACGATGCGGTAGACCGGGCAGCAGAACCGGACACCGCTTGCAAGACAGCCTGATAGCGAAAGCGGCACAACACGGCAGGAGATACTCGTGGCAACCGAGACCCACGCGAAAGCGACGCTGAATCAGCGGGCCGTGCACGAGTTACGAGAGTTCGTGATCCTGACGGCCTATCTCTACGTGACGCTCGGCGCGGTTATCCTGATGAAAGCGGCGGTGCTGCACACGCATGGCATTCACTCCGCTCTCTGGGGCATCGCCATCGTCAAGGCCCTGCTTCTTGCGAAATTCATGTTGATCGGCAATGGGTTGAAACTCGGCGAACGCTACAAGGACCGTCCGTTGATCTGGCCGACCCTGCACAAGGCAGCCGCCTTCCTGGTGCTGCTCGTGATCCTCACCAGCCTCGAGGAGGTGGTCGTCGGGCTGTTCCACGGTCTGTCGATCTCCGCTTCGCTCGGTGATCTCTTCGGCCGAAGGTTAGAGGAAACCCTTGCCGGTTTCCTCATCATGCTTCTGATTCTGATTCCGTTCTTCGGTTTCCGCGTCCTGAACGAAGCGATCGGCGGAGACCGGCTGCGGAGAGTTTTCTTTGTCGATGGCGCGGAGCTTGCGGGGAATAAATCAACGAACTAGCGCGGGATGTCTTTGATTCGAACCGCGCTCATTCCACCACGTCATGCTCGGCGAAGGCCGGGCATCGCCTTTGCTTGCTTCACGAAGGCAGGCGTGGATGGCACGCCTTCGTGCCACGACGGCTCTTTGGGTCGCGGCTCACTATTAGATCATCACGGTCTAGCACCCTAAGAATGCCATCGGGGCCTAGTTTCGCCAGGGCGGATCCCCGCATGCAACGTCCAAGGCCAGCCGGGTTGTGTTTTCTGAGAGCGCTGGATAGCCTGCGGTCAGCAAGAAGCCCTTCTGGCCCGACCGGGTCACGCAGAGCGCCAACCCTGGAATGAGCGCGCCGAAATGGTCATCACGGCAACCGGCCGCGGACTCCTGTGTCCGGACATGCGACCGTTTGAAATCAAGCCTTCATGAAGCCGGAAATTCGGCTATCGAATGCCCGCCTCGTTCTGCCTGACCGCATCCTCGACGGCGGCCTATCCATACGAGGAGAACTGATCGCCGCCCTCGACGAAGGCGGCTCGCGCGCGGGCGGCATCGACCTCGAGGGTGACTTCCTCATCCCGGGCGTCATCGATCTCCATACCGACAACCTCGAGCGTCAGGTTCAGCCAAGGCCCAGCGCGCGCTGGCCCTCGCGCTCCGCCTTCCTGGCGCATGACGCACAATGCGCTGTGGCGGGCGTCACCACCGTCTTCGACTCCTTCTGCGTCGGTGACCTCGGCTTCGAGGAAGACCGCCAGCGCACCCTGGCCGACGGCGTCGCCGATCTCGACATCCTCGCTTCCGCCGGCCTCCTGAAAGCCGAACACCTCCTGCATCTGCGCTGCGAGCTTCCGGCCGCCGACATGCAGGACGAGTTCCGCCGCTATATCGACCACCCGAAGCTTCACCTGGTCAGCGTGATGGATCATTCCCCGGGCGTCGGCCAATGGGGCGATGTCGCGCAGTATCGCGCCAACCGGCGGCGAGAAGGCGCCACCGAGCCGGAGATCGACCGCAAGCTCGAACACCACCGCGCGTTACGCGCGCTTTGGCGCGGCCCCAACCGGTCCGCCGTTCTCACCGGGATTGCCGGGCGCGCTATTCCCATTGCGAGCCACGACGATCGCACGGCCGAAGAGATCGCCGAAAACGACGCCGACGGCATCCGCATCTCGGAGTTTCCCGTCACATTGGAAGCGGCAAAGGCGGCGCGCGCGCATGGCATGACGGTCATCGCGGGCGCCCCCAATATCGTCCGTGGAGGTTCACATTCCGGCAATGTCGCCGCCATCGACCTGCTGCGGGCAGGAACGGTCGATGCCTTTGCCTCGGATTACGTGCCCGGCAGCCTCATCGAGGCCGCCTTCATGGCGACGCGGCTTGCAGGCATCCCTTTGCCCCAGGCGGTTGGCCTGATCACCGCAAGTCCCGCGCGTATGGCGAATCTGGCTGATCGCGGCCGCCTCGCCGTCGGTCTCGCCGCGGACCTCGTGCAGCTGCGCGTCTATGAGGGCCTTCCCGCCGTCCGAGCCGTCTGGCGGCGCGGCGTCCGAGTGGGCTGACGGATGAGCGGATCGAGCCTCGCCCGCGCAGCAGTCTACTACGTCCCTGAACCAGCGGATCCGCTATGGCACGCCGGTACGACCTGGCTAGGCCGCGACCCCGAGACCGGCGCGACGCGCGACCGACCGCCCGGCTTGAAAGAAGCGGATCTCACGCGTGAGCCCGCCGCCTACGGCTTCCATGCCACGCTCAAACCGCCCTTCCGTCTCTCGTCTGTCTCAACCTGGGGCTCGCTTCAGGAAGCAGTGGCAACCCTCGCCGCCGGAATCGCGCCTTTCGCCTTGCCGGCCTTCGCGGTCGCCGACCTCGCGGGCTTCCTGGCGCTGCGCGAAACCTCACCCAGCCCAGCGCTCCAAGCCTTGGCCGATCTGAGTGTGGCGGCGCTCGATCCCTTTCGCATGCCGCCTGATGCGGCGGAACTCCAGAAGCGGCGCGGTGCAGGGCTACCGAGGGCGGAGGAGGCGATGCTCCTCCGCTGGGGTTATCCGCATGTCTTCGGCGCCTGGCGTTTCCACATGACGCTGACCCGACGCCTAGACTCGGAGGAACACGCCCGAATAGCACCTCTCGCCGAGGCCCATTTCGCCACCGCGCTGGCCCATCCGCGCCGCGTCGAAAGTCTTGCGCTTTTCACCCAGAGCGGCCCAGGCAAATCTTTCCTGCTCGTCGAACGCTTTCCACTTCTCGGCTAACCCGGTCGAGACCGATCCGGCTTAACTCGCGCGGGCCATGCCCACGAGCTTGTGCAGGTCGGCGAGGCCAACAGCGCCCGGCACGAGCTGGTCGCCGATCACGAAAGCCGGCGTGCCGCTGATGCCGAGCGTCTGGGCGAGGCTTGCATTGGCGGCAAGCTTTTCCGTCACGGCCGGACTGTTCATGTCCCGCAATAGCATCTTGGCGTTAAGCCCCAGGCGAGTCGCATCGGCGCTGATGCTGTCCTCCGTCGCCGGCGCGCTTTCGGACATCAAAGCCTCCTGCATCTTGGCATAGCCGCCCTGGCGCTGCGCCGCGAGCAAGGCCCGGGCGCCGATAACGCTCGCCGGCCCCAGGATGGGGATATCCTTGAACACCACCCGGACCTTGGGATCCTCGCGGGCGAGAGTTTCGATCAAGGGCCGCACCTGGCGGCAATAGGGGCAGCGCACATCGTAGAATTCGACAACCGCCACGTCGCCGCGCGGGTTACCGATAGTCGGATCCGACGCGTCGGCCACTAAAGCGTCGCGCTGTGCCGCGATCGCTTGGCCCTGGGCATTGGCCTGCGCTCGCTGGTCATCGGCCTGCAGCGCCGCGACCGCCTGGCGCAGGATCGAGGGATCGCGGATCATCGCCTGTCGCATGATCGACACGATCTCCGCCCGCTGGGCCGCTGAGAAGCTGTTGCCGCCGAGCGTCGGCGTGGCTGGCGCCATCATGCCGGGCGCGGTGCTCTGCTGCGCGCTTGCACGCCCAGGTGCCAGGCCAACGAGCAGCGCCACGGCGGAAAGCGCGACGAGAAGCGGCCGTAAGGTCATGAGCATTTGTCCTTCGAGCACGGCATTGGGTCGCCGAAAGGCTCCCAGGTTTTTAGGGGCCGTGGTTGCCGGGTTACCTGAAGGCGGTTATGGCAGATTCTCAAAATGCAAACCACCGATGGCGCCGGAGGACCGGCGAAGGGATGAAGATGTCACAGTCGCAGGGCCTGCCGCGGTCGCGCGCCCGCGCGGCGAGCCACCTCTTCCGCTCGACCGCCACGCTCGTCGCCCTCTCCATGACCCTGAGCGGCTGCGGCTTCTTCCACAATCGCCTCATTGGCGCCGGACCGGAGCAGCCGCCGCCGGCCTCGGCGGAAGGCGGACCGCCGGCGGTCTGGGCAGGAGCAGCCGCGGCTGATGAGCCGACGGCGGCGCTGGTCGCCCGGTCGATTCTCGCCGCCGGCGGCAATGCCGCCGATGCCGCGACCGCGCTCGCCTTCACCCTGATGGTCACCCTGCCGTCCCGCGCCTCCTTGGGCGGCGGCGGCGCCTGCCTCGCCTTCTCGCCGTCGGTGAAGCCGGGGAAGAAGGAGGGTCCGACGGCGTTCCTCTTCCTGCCGCCCGCCGCCGCCGGAGGTGGCAGCCGTCCGGCCGCCGTGCCGATGACGGCGCGCGGCCTGCTACTCATGCAGGCGGTCTATGGCCTCAAGCCGATCGACCAGCTCATTGGCCCGGCACAGCGCCTGGCCGCCCTCGGCACCCCGGTGTCCCAGGCCTTCGAGAGCGACCTTGCCGTGGTTTCGGGTCCGCTCTTCGGTGACCCGATCGCCCGCGCGGCCTTCGGTGATGCGGCGGGCGCCCCGCTCGGCGTGGGCGCGACGATGACCCAGCCTGACCTGGCCGCCACGCTCGACCAGCTCCGCCTTCGGGGCGTCACGGATCTCTACCAGGGCCGGCTCGCCGAGCGTCTCGTCGATGGCTCGTCCCAGGCGGGCGGCCCCATCAGCGCCGCCGACCTCGCCGCCGCTGTGCCGACGCAGACAATGCCGCTCGAACGTCCGCTCGGCGGCACCAAGGTCGCCTTTCTGCCGCCGCCCGCCGACGGCGGTCTCGCCGCCGAGGGCGCCTTCAACATATTGCGGGCGAATCAGAACGATCTCGGCGGCGCCCAGGCGACAGCCCTCGGCATCGCCACCGCCTGGCGTCACGGCATGAGCGCCGAAAATCCCGAGGCGCTGCTCAAGGACGCCAACTTGCCGCAGGGCAATCTGCCGCAACTCGCGGCCTCGACCAGCTTCGTGACGGCGGATCAATATGGCGGCGCCGTCGCCTGCACGCTGACGATGAACAATCTCTTTGGCACTGGCCGCATCGCTCCCGGCACCGGCATTCTTCTCGCCGCTTCCCCGGCGCATGCCCAGGTGCCGCTGCTGAGCGCTGCGCTGGTATGGAACCGCCCGCTGAACGCCTTCCGCGCCGCGGTGGCCGCTTCGGGCCAGGAGGGCGCCCCGCTCGCCGTCGCCGTCGCCACCGACAACGCGCTACGCCATGGCGGGCGAGACATCGGCCAGCCGGTGCCGGAACCTGGCCGCGCCAATGCCATCGGCTGCCCCGACTTCATCCCAGGCAGCTTCAAGACCTGCCTTTGGGTCACCGACCCCCGAGGCGCCGGCATCGCGACAGGCCGAAACTGAGTGGGAGGTGGTTTCGCCGAAGCCGATGTGTCAAGACTGCTCGGCCGCCGTGGCGTATCGATACGCCCTTAATAAGGGATAACCGCGAGACGGTGCGGCACCATCGTGAAGCTTGTTTCACAACGGTGGCCGACCCGTATCGATAAATCTCTTGGCAAGATTCTGAGCGTACCACCGGGGGAGGGAAACGTCCCTGAACCAACTTCGGTAAGGATTGAAAATGTCAGGATCAGGGGGCGTAGGCTCAGCAGGCCGCGCGGGGCAGCAGGCTCGCCATAACGAGACGCCGGTCGAGAAATTCGAGCCAAAGCGTAAGGTAGAGGGTCTGCCGGTAACGAACCGTCGCGTCGCAGTCATCAGCCCCACTGGTAAGTTCACGTCGGAACAGGCTGCAAAGATCGCGGCCGAGCTTCCTCGTGGTGCGAAGAATCCCAACGGCGACCCAAACGTCCTGAACCTCGAGTTGCCAATTGTGGTGCCAAAACGGAAGCCCCTTCAAGGGCAGGTCCAACGGGTTGCTGCCGACCGCAAAGCATAGTCGGCTGGCGGGTGCCTCCAGTTGCTGACCTAAGCAGGTGATAAACCTTGCCGCATTTCAGCGACTAGCCACCGGCGCACGTCAAATCGCATAGTCATGTGCCTGAGGCTATCTGCACGTAGAACTTGCTGGAGACTGCTGTTGTTGGTTCCCCGTCAAGCGCAGAATCGCGTCAATCGGGGAACCAGCAGCGCGCATATGTCGGACGTCCGTCTCTAGCCCTCGAATCCCGTCAACACATTCACCGCATTGATGCCGATCTCCACCACCGCATAGCCGCCCTCCATCACGAACAATGTCGGGCGTCGCAGCTTCGCGACTCGCTCGCCGATCCGGATGAAGTCATCGTGGTCGAGTTTGAAATGCGAGATCGGATCCTTCTTGTAGGTATCGACACCAAGCGACACGAGCACGACATCCGGCCCGTATTCCTCCACCCTCCGGCACCCCGTCTCCAAAGCCGCGCCCCATTCTTCCCAGCCACTTCCCCAAGGCAATGGCAGGTTAAGGTTGAAGCCTTCGCCTGCGCCGCGTCCGGGCTCGTCATCGAAGCCCAGCAGATAGGGAAATTCCTGATCCGGCGTGGCGTGGATATTCACCACCAGCACGTCGGAGCGGTCGTAGAAGATATGCTGCGTGCCATTGCCGTGATGGTAATCGACATCCAGGATAGCAACGCGTTTCGCCCCGCCATCCAACAAAGCCTGCGCCGCGATCGCGGCATTGTTGAGGAAACAATAGCCGCCATAATGGTTCGACCCCGCATGATGGCCGGGCGGCCGGCAAAGCGAGAAGATCGCCGGCGCCCCCTCCGTGATCGCCTTCGCACCCGTCAGCGCGACATCGGCCGAGCTGCGGATCGCCTGCCAGCTCGTCTTCGTGATGGGCGTCCCGGCGTCGAAGCAATACCGCGCAAGCCGGCCTTCCACATTCTTAGATAAACGGTCCGCACGCATGCCGTCAGCTGCGAAGGTGTATGGAAAAGCCCCATCCTTACGTCCCAGCGCCGCCCAATCCGCCGCCGCCGTCTCCAGCAGATCGACCATGCGCGCATCGTGAATCCGCGTGATCGCCTCACGCGGAAAGCGATCCGGCGCGCGTACCGCGCCAAGCCTGACTTCCTTGACCCGCGCCAGAATGATCTCCGCTCTCTCCGGTTTCTCGAAAGCCGGAGAGAACTCGCCCGAGATCAACTCACCCGGGCTCGCATGCAGCGCGTGGTCCGCGCTGAAGATCGTTTCCATCCCCTGTCTCCCGATTACTTGCGCAGCAGGGTCCAGATCCGATCGTAATCCTTCGTCGCCTTGGCGGGGCAGGACGGCGTGAAGCTGAGCTTCTCATCCTTCGGCGTATTGTATTCAGGCGCGTTGACGATCTCCGGCTTGACGAAAGCATTGCTGCCATCAACGCCATTCTGATAGCCAGCGAAATTGGTCTCGATGGCGGCGTTCTGCGGATCCATCAGGAAGTTGAGGAACTTTTTCGCGTTCTCGGCATCGGGCGCGCCGACCGGCACAGCGAGATTATCCATCCAGCCGACAATGCCTTCTTTCGGATAAACGTAACGCACTGTCGGCTTCGCGGCACGGATGCGGGCGGCGCCGCCTGACCACTCCATGCTCATCGTTGTCTCGCCGGATGTCATGCGGTCGAGAATTCCATCCGAATTATAGACCTTCACAAACGGCTTCTGCGCCTCCAGCATCGCCATCACCGCCTTCAAGGTCGTGGGATCCTCATTGCAGGGCGGCTTGCCGAGATAAACCAGCGCCATGCCGATCACCTCGCTCGGCGAGCCGAACATGCCGATCTGGCCCTTGAACACGGCAGGCGGGGTAAACAGCGTCGCCATGCTGTCAACCGGGTCGGGATAGACCTTGGTGTCATACACGAACGAGGTCGTGCCCCACTGCCACGGCACCGTGTATTCCGCCTTCGGATCCCAGGTCCGTGCCTTCCACTGCGGCGCCAGATGGCTGAAATTGCTCATGCTCGCGGCATCGACAGGCTGGATGAGCTTCTGGTCGATCAGAATGGGCACGAAATCGCTCGATGCGATCACCACGTCATAGCCCGTTGCCCCCGCCTTCAGCTTGGCAAGCAGCGTCTCGTTCGAATCATAGGTATCGAGCGAGACCTTGATTCCGGTTTCCTTGGTGAATTTCGTGAGGAGATCGGGCGCCGTATAATCGGTCCAGTTGTAGATATGCAGCACCCCGGCATCCGCCGCCCGCGCGGCCTGAAACGCCGGCACGGCGAAGGCTGCTGCGGCGATTGTCAGACCTAGCCAGGATTTCCAACTGGTCATGGCGGGGCACCTCATCTCTTAAAAATTCCTGAACCATGCTATCTGCGCCGCGCCAGGTTTCAAAGGGGATGGCGGTGAGCGATACGGCGGACATCATCATCCAGGGCGGTCAAATACTGACGATGGACCCCCAACGCCCCACGGCCCAAGCGATCGCCATCATCGCCAACCGCATCGCCGCCGTTGGCACCGCGGAGGAGATCGGCGCCCTGCGCGGCCCGCGAACCCGCGTGATCGAGGCGGGGGGCGGCACCGTGCTCCCCGGCTTCAACGAAGGCCATATGCACCTCTTCCTCGGCGCGGCAGCGCTGTCCCATCTCCAGCTTCGCGGCGTCCAAGGCTTCGGCGACCTACAACGCGCGATCCAGGATTTCGACCGCGCCAATCCCGGGGACGGCCTCATCATCGGCCAATCCGCCGACTACACCATCCTGTCAGCGACCGAGCCACTCAGCCGCCATCACCTCGACCGCATCCTGCCCAACCGCCCGCTGATGCTTCTGGCACCCGACTCTCACACCGCCTGGGCCAATACGATCGCGCTCGACCAGGCCGGCATCCTGCACGGCCGCAAGCTCGGTCCGGGCAATGAAATCGTGATGGAAGCGGGCGGTCTCGCCCAGGGCGAGCTGCGGGAGCGCGAAGCCTTCGATCCGGTCTATGGGCTCGACCGCGCCGGCGCACGCGCCAGGCTCGGTATCGCCGGCCTTGAACCCGATGCGAGCCTGACCGAGGCCGAACGCGCTGCTGACCGCGCGACGTTAAAGCGCGGCCTCGATTACTGCGCGCAACATGGCATCACCTCGATCCAAAACATGGACGGCAATCGCTACACCCTCGACCTGCTGCGCGAGATCGACGCCACTGGCGACCTCACCGCCCGGGTGCGCGTGCCTTTCCACATGAAGGAGTTCATGCCGCTCGACGCATTGGCCCGAGCCTCCCGGATGAACGAGGACTACCGCGATGACCGGCTGCAATCCGGCTTCGTGAAGGTCTTCGTCGATGGGGTTCTCGACTCATGGACCGCCGTGATGCTGAACGATTACGCCGACCGCCCCGGCTGGCGCGGCGAGCCCCTGTTCACCGCCGAACACTTCCGGGATGTCGCGATCGAGGCCGATCGTCGCGGATTGCAGATCGCTGTCCATGCGATCGGCGATGGCGCCGTCCGCATCGTGCTCGACGGCTACGCGGCGGCGCGCGAGGCGAATGGCGCGCGAGACAGCCGCCACCGCATCGAGCATATCGAAGTGGTGAGCCCGGACGACGTGCCGCGCTTCGCCGCCCTCGGAGTTGTTGCCTCGATGCAGCCGCCGCATCCGCCCGGCTCGGCCGGTCTGCCGCTCCAGCCCACGATCTCCCGCATCGGGGAGGCGAAGTGGCCCTACGCCTACGCCTGGAAGACGCTGCGCGACGCCGGCGCCAAGCTGGTCTTCGCGACCGACTGGCCGGTTTCCCCGCTCGACCCGCTCGCCTCGATCGGCGACGCCCTGACACGCAAGCCGTGGCGCGCGGACCTGCCCGACCACCGCCCAAGCCTGGATCAGGCACTCGCCGCTTATACGCGAGACAGCGCATGGGTGGAGTTCATGGAGGACCGCAAGGGCCAGCTCACGCCAGGCTATCTCGCGGATATCGTGATCCTGTCAGGCGACATCGTGAAGACGGCGCCCGAGGCGGTGAGAGAGTTGCGTCCTGTGATGACGATATGCGATGGGGTTGTGGCTTACCGGACGGGCGCGTGATGATCTATTCTCGAACCGTAATTCAAGATCCGTCATGGCACGCGAAGGCGTGCCATCCACGTCCTTCCTTGGCGCCGTAAGCAAGACCTGGATGCTCTGCCTTCGCCGAGCATGACGGAATGGTGTGAGAACGGTTCGAACAATAGATGTCCTGCAGCCTGCCCGCCTCACACATGAGGCGGGCAGGCCTGAACCACCTACTTCCGCAGCAGCGTCCAGATCCGGTCGTAATCCTTCGTCGCGGCCGGCGGGCAGCCCGGCGCGAAGGTGATCTTATAATCGGCGGGCGGATTGAACTCCGGGGCCGAGGCAAGCTGCGGCTTGAGGAACTTGTTCGAACCAACCACAGCATTCTGGTATCCCGCGAAATCGCTCTCAAGCGCCGCGTTTTCCGGGTCCATCATGAAGTTCATGAACTTCTTCGCGTTCTCGACATCCGGCGCGCCGACCGGAATCGCGAGGTTGTCCATCCAGCCGATGCCGCCTTCCTTGGCATAGACATACTTCAGCGTCGGCCGCTGCACGCGCGCACGCTCGCCATCGCCGGACCAAACCTCATGCATCGTGGTCTCGCCCGATGCCATACGATCCTCGATGCCGTCCGAGTTATAAACCTTCACGAAAGGCTTCTGCGCCTCCAGCAGCGCATTCACTTCCTTCAGGTCGGGCGGGTTCGAGTTGCAGACCGGCTTGCCGAGATAGATCAGCGCGAGGTTGATGACCTCGCTCGGAGAGCCGAACATGCCGACCTGACCTTTGAACACCGCCGGCGGCTTGAACAGCGTCTCGAGGCTATCGACCGGCCCCGGATAGACCTTGGTGTCATAGATGAAGGACGTCGTGCCCCATTGCCATGGCACGGTGTATTCGGCCTGCGGATCCCACGCGCGGGTCTTCCAGCGCTCTTCCAAATTCTTGAAGTTCGCCATACTGGCGACATCGGCGTTCTGCAGCAGCCCCTGGCTCACGAAGATCTTCACGAAGTCGCTGCTGGGCACCACGATATCGTAGCCCGTCGTGCCGGCCTTGAGCTTGGCGAGCAAAGTCTCGTTCGAATCATAGGTATCGAGCGTGACCTTGATGCCCGTCTCCTTGGTGAACTTCTTCAGCATGTCCGGAGACGTGTAGTCGGTCCAGTTGAAGATATGCAGCATGCCGGGATCGGCGGCCTGGGCGGGCCGTGCGGCGGGCAGCGCCGCCAAAGCGGTGGCGCTCAGACAGAGCGCGAGGAGCGAACGGAACGGCGTCATGGAAGTCTCCGGTTGGTGAGTGTTCTAGAGCGTGGCGGCCGTCTGCGGTGTTCCCGCAGCGGCGGCCGTCGCGGCCTCGCTTGGGCGGCTGATGATGAACGCGACCAAGGCAAGCGCCGCCGAGATCACGAGCAGGACAGCCGAGATCGCATTGACCTCGGGCGTCACGCCCAGTCGCATCATGCCGTAGACATAGACGGGCAGGGTGGTGGAGCCCGCGCTGCTGACCATGAAGCTGATCAGGAAGTCGTCGAGCGACGTGACGAAGGCAAGGATCGCCCCCGCCATGATGCCCGGCGACATCAGTGGCAGCGTGATGCGCAGAAAGATGCGCCATTCGCTGCCGTAGAGATCACGCGCGGCTTCCTCATATCCAGCGCCCAAGGTGTTGAGACGCGCCTGGATCGGCAGCATCGCGAAGGGAATGCAGAACACCGTATGCGCGATGACCAGGTTCAGCACGCCGCTGTGAAAGCCGATCGCGGAAAAGAAAATCAGCGTGGTGATGGCGGTGACGATCTCGGGCACCACCAGCGGCATGGTGACCAGGCCGATGGCGCTGCCGCGTCCGCGAAACCAGCCGCCGCGCTCGAAACCCAAGGCGGCGGCGATGGCGATCGCGGTTGAGCAGATCGTCGCGAGAACACCGACTAGCACGCTGATATAGGCGGCGTGCCGGATATCTCCGTTATTGGCTACGGAGACGAACCATTTGAAGCTGAAGCCGCTCCAGATCGTCACCAGCCGGTTGGCATTGAAGGCAAAGATCACCAGCACAACCAGCGGCGTGTAGAGGAACAGCATCACCAGCAGCGTGAAGGGACCGAACCCCGGATTATGCCGCCAGTCGAAAGGCCGCCGCCGGCGCCGCTTCGCTTCGGCGGACTTCGCATGGATCGCGTGGCTGGCATTGGTGGCGGCGCTCATGCTTGCGCCTCCACGGATTTGCCGCGTCGGTTCTGCCACACCAGTGCCGCGACCACGGCCAGCGTCACCAGTGTCGCCAGTGCCGCGCCGAAGGGCCAGTTGCGGGAGGAGGTGAATTGCATCTCGATGAGGCTGCCGATGAGCAATTGCTTGCCGCCGCCAAGCAGATCGGGCTGCAGGAAGGCGCCGAGCGCGGGCGCGAAGACCAGCACGGTTCCGGCTGCCACACCGGGCTTAGTCAGCGGCCAAACGACACGGCGGAACAACTGCACCCGGTTCGCGTAAAGGTCGTAGGCGGCTTCGATGAGCCGAGGATCCAGCCGCTCTAGCGTCGCGTAGATCGGCAGCACCATGAACGGCAGGAAGGTGTAGACCAGCCCGAGCAGGATCGCGCCCTGATTGTACAGCAAGGGTAGCGGGTGCGTGATCAGCCCGGTCCATTTTAGGAAATTGTTGATCAGGCCTTCGTCGCGCAGGATCAGGATCCAGCAATAGGTGCGGATCAGCGTATTGATCCAGAACGGCAGGGTCACCAGCGTCAACAGGACTTTTCGCCGGTTCGCCGACTGGCAGACGATATACCAGGCGACAGGAAAACCCACGGCCAGGCTCAATATCGTCGTGAAGACCGCGAGATAGACCGATCGCAGGATGATCCAGATGTAATCCGGCATAAACACCAGGCTGCCGTCGAAATCCTGGTCATACAGCAATTGAATATAGGCGCCGACGCTGAGCGGTCCGGTGACGCCCCCATAGGTATTGGCGGTCAGGAATGAATAGGTCAGCGAGATCAGCATCGGGATCGCCATGAAGATAAAGATCACGGCGACCGCCGGCAAAAGCAGGAAACCAGTGGTGCGGAAGCGCATGCCCAGTCTCCCGCTCAATCCGCCAACAGGCGCTCGGCATCGTCGGGCCAGCTCAGCCCGACATTGGTTCCCGGTTCCAGCCTCACCGCGCCGCGGATCCGGGCGCGCAGCCGATCCTCCCCGGCGCGAATCTCGAGCAACGTGTCGGAGCCAAGAAAGGTCGCGGCTTCCACCACACCCCGGATACGTGGCTGAAAACCAGGCATCGTGAGTTCGATCCGCTCCGGCCGCACCGCCACCATCACATCCGCATTGCGGCCGAGGGTCGCGCCGTGGATGAGATTGGCCTCGCCGATGAAATCTGCCACGAAACGATTGCGCGGCTGATCGTAAACCTCTTCCGGTGTGCCGACCTGCTGCACCCGGCCGGTATTCATCACCGCCAGCCGATCCGACATCGCCAGCGCTTCCTCCTGGTCATGCGTCACCAGCACGAAGGTAATGCCGGTCTCGCGCTGCAGGCGTTTGAGTTCGAACTGCATTTCCTTGCGCAGCTTCAGATCCAGGGCCGAAAGCGGCTCGTCCAGCAGCAGCACCTGGGGGCGAGGAGCGAGGGCACGGGCCAAAGCCACGCGCTGTTGCTGTCCGCCGGAAAGCTGCGTCGGCTTGCGGCCGCGAAACTGCGAAAGTTTCACCAGCGAAAGCATCTCGTCAACCCGGGCCGTGATATCGGCCTTCTTCCAGTTCAGCATCTCAAGTCCGAAAGCGACGTTCTGATAAACCGTCAGATGCGGAAACAATGCGTAGTTCTGGAACACCATATTCACCGGCCGCTCGCGCGGCGGCAGTGCTGCGACATCCTTTCCGTGCAGCCGGATTTCGCCGGTCGTCGGATTCTCGAAGCCCGCGATCATGCGCAGCAGCGTCGTTTTGCCGCAGCCCGAGGGGCCGAGCAGCGTGAAGAATTCCTTCTCCATGATGGAAATATTGATCGCTTCGAGCGCGCGGTGGCCGGTGTTGGGATCACCGAAGACCTTTTCGACTCCAGCGATCTCAATCAGCCGGTCGCCCTGGGTGCCGGGCGCCGTTACCGGAAATGCGCTCGGCATGACGATCGCGGCGGTGGGGGCCGTGGCGCCGGACGGCGAGGAAACCATACTGGCCATTCTCCGAGGGTCTGGAATGCGGTGGACGCTTACCGAGCTACACTAGCCTCTCGGTCGTTTCTGTCCATGCACGGCGCGTGCCATCTCTCGGCGCATTGGGCATACCGCTCTCGCTACTTAGATGGACCCCAAATGCGCCCTCGGGTGAATAAACGAGCCGCCGCGGCTGTCGTCGCTGGTGGCAAAGGCGGGATTTGGGGTAGATGACAGCTTGCCGGATGACGCTGGCTGACCTCAGTCAAACCCGCAGGGCCAACGCATCCCCAATGTCGCGCCGGCAAAAACCGCCCGGCCAATGCACCGCATCGACCGCCGCATAGGCCCGAGCCCGCGCGGCAGCGAGGCTCGGCGCGGTCGCCGTCACCACCAGCACCCGCCCCCCGTCGGAAACCACACCGCCCGCCTCGGCCCGCGTTCCGGCCTGGCAGACGGTGACATCGGACAGCGCCGCCAGCCCATCCAGCCCGCCGATCGCCTCGCCGCGCGCATAGGCGCCCGGATAACCCCGCGCCGCCATGACGACCGAGACCGAAGCCTCAGGCCGCCAGCGCAGCTCGATCTCCGCCACCCGGCCATCGCAGGCGGCCAGCAGCGCTTCCAGCAAATCGCTTTCCAGCAGCGGCAGCAGCGTCTCGCATTCCGGATCGCCGAAACGGACATTGAACTCGATGAGCTTGGGACCCGCTGCGGTCAGCATGATGCCGGCAAACAGGATGCCCCGAAACGGCGCTCCCCGCGCCGTCATCTCCTCCAGCGTCGGGCGGATGATGCTCTCCATCACCTGAAGCTGGGTCGCATGGGTGAAGCTCGGCGGCGGCGCGATGGCGCCCATGCCGCCCGTATTTGGCCCCGTATCCCCGTCGCCCACCCTCTTATGATCCCGCGCCGCGCCCAGGAAGATGGCATCGGTGCCGTCGCACAGGGCGAAGACCGAAACCTCCGGGCCCTCCAGCAACTCCTCGATCACCACCGTCGCCCCCGCAGCGCCGAAGCTGCCCTCGCGGATGCAGGCGATCACCGCGGCCTCGGCCTCCTCGACGGTCTGCGCCACCACGACACCCTTGCCGGCCGCCAGACCATCAGCCTTCACCACCAGCGGCGCGCCACGCCGCCGCACGAATTCGAGCGCGTGATGGGTATCGGTGAAAGCCTCCCACCGCGCCGTCGGGATGCCCGCCGCGTCGGCGACCTCCTTGGCGAATTGCTTGCTGCCCTCCAGCCGCGCCGCCTCGGCGGTCGGCCCGCAGCAGCGTATGCCCTGCTCCTGCAAGGCATCGGCGAGACCGAACACCAGCGGCGCCTCCGGTCCCGGCACGACCAGATCGATGGCATTCGTGGCGGCGAAAGCGGTCAGCGCCTCCACGTCATCGGCGGGGATGGGCACCAGCGTCGCAAGCTCCGCGATTCCGGCATTGCCCGGGGCGCACCAGAGGCCCGTCACCAGGGGGCTGCGCGCAATCGCCCGCACCAGCGCGTGTTCCCGGCCGCCGGAGCCTACCACCAGAACGCGCATCCGCCCCTCCTGCCCATCGGGCAATCTTCATGTCGGGGCGCCTCTAGCATATCCTGCCGCCATGCCCGAAACCGACGACTCCGCCACGCTCCTCACCGGCAATATCCCCGAATATTCGGTCGGCGAGATTTCCGCCGCCGTGAAACGCACGCTGGAGGGCGCCTTCGGCCGTGTCCGCGTGCGCGGCGAGATCACCGAATTCAAGCGCTACGCTTCCGGCCACATGTATTTCTCGCTCAAGGACGAGAACGGCAAGCTCGCCGGCATCGTCTGGAAAGGCTCCGTCTCCCGTCTCGGGCTGGTGCCGGAAAACGGTGTCGAGGTGATCGCCACCGGCCGCATCACCGCCTATGGCGAGCGTTCGAGCTACCAGCTCATCGTCGAGCGGATGGACTATGCCGGTGCCGGCGCGCTGCTCGCCCGGATCGAGCTTTTGCGCCAGCGCCTCACCGCCGAGGGTCTGTTCGACATCGCCGGCAAGCGGCCTTTGCCCATGTTGCCAACGGTAATCGGCGTCGTGACTTCGGAGCAGGGCGCGGTGCTGCAGGACATCCGCACCACCATCGCGCGCCGCTTCCCCCGCCCGATCCTGCTCTGGCCGGTGGCGGTGCAGGGCGAGGGCGCCGCCGCGCGCATCGCCGCCGCCATCGCCGGTTTCTCCGCTTTGCCGTATGGCGGCCCGATTCCCCGACCCGACGTGCTGATCGTCGCGCGCGGTGGTGGCAGTCTGGAAGACCTCATGGCCTTCAACGACGAGGCAGTGGTCCGCGCCGCGGCGGCCTGCACCATTCCGCTGATCTCCGCCGTGGGCCATGAGACGGACACCACGCTCATCGATTTTGCCTCTGACCGCCGGGCGCCCACGCCCACGGCGGCGGCCGAGATGGCAATACCCGCGCGGATGGAGCTAATCGCCGATGTCGCCCAGCGTGGCGGACGCATCTCGGCCGCCCTCGCGCGCTTCATGAGCGAGAACCGTCTGCACCTGGCGGCGGGGGCGCGCGGCTTGCCGGATATGGCGACCGCGCTCGGCCATGCGCGCCAGCGGCTGGACGACCGGGCCGAGCGTCAGCGCCTCGCCTTGCCGAACTTGCTGGAACGCCGGCGGTCCGAACTGCGTCAGGTGGTCGGGCGTCTGCCCGATTCGGGCCATTGGCTCGACGGCCTCGCACGGCATCTGCGCGAGGAGGAGACACGGCTGCGCATCGGTCTGCCGCAGCTTCTGGGGCTGCGTCAGCATGGGCTCGGCCTCGCGGCGCAAGGCTTGATCGCCTGCGGGCGCCATCGCATCGGCGAGGCCCGGCAGTTGGAGGGCCGCATCAGCGCGCGGCTGCATCCGGGACCTGTTCTCGCGCAAAGGCGAGAGGCTTCGGCACAGCTTGCCGGTCTCGCGGCTCGCCTCGATTCGGTCTCCTACATGGCGGTGCTCGCGCGCGGCTTCGCGCTGGTGACGGACGAGGGCGGCCACGCGGTGACGGCGGCGGCCGGCATATCCCCCGGCGCCCGCCTCAACCTGCGCTTCGAGGATGGCGCGGTGGCCGCAACGGCCGGAGGCGCGCCGACCCGGCGCGGGGCTGGGCGCGGCGTTCCGGCACAGGAGTCTCTGCTCTGATATTGGAGCGCTGAGAGTGCGTTAAGGAATTCTCTGCTTTGATGGGCTGATTGGCGGAGGGCTGTTATGACCGTGAACCTACCTGTTCGACAGCTTTCCGCCTACTGGAAGCCCGATGAATTTGGCTTGTATCTGACTGCCGCTAGCAGCCACTCCTCTGGCGGATCCGGCGCGGAGTTTTCTCTTCTTTCACCGGCACAACGCGCTGCTGAAACGCGGAAACCGCAAAAGCCGAGGCTGCCATGGGCAGGTAGAAACTCGTTTGCAAATCTTGATGATGCGAAGCTTCGTTTTTTCGACCTATCGTCGGAGGCGTGGCAGAAATTGGTCGAGTCAGTTCCCAAGGAGCTACGCGAAAAGGAGCTGACAAACGGCAAAAGCTCTGTCGGCAACAAATACTACAGAATCAATTTATTATTTTCGAACAAAGTTACTGTGTCCAAGCTGGGCATCGAACACATCATTGCGGCACGCAAGGCGCGCGGCGAAGAGCCTATGCTGGTGGGCGACGATGCCGATGTGGTCTGGCGTCATAGTCAAGCTGCGAAGAAGGAAAATGAGAAACTCTATGCTACCTTCCGACGGATCGTTTCTCCGCCCTATCCGCTAAAGTAAATGCCGACAGCGGCGGCACCCGCCGGAGCCACTCCGACCGGCCCATCGCGTGGCGCCTAGGCACACGAGTCACTCCTCTAACGACCGCGATGCTTAAGAGATGTTAACGATTGTGCGGATAATGCGCTGATCGAAGGAGCGCAGTCATGTCCCTGAGTGTTAATGGTCCAAGTCGTCTCGAAGTCCAGGCGCAGCAGGACGTTCCCGTGTTTCGCCCGCCCGCTGGAGCTCGCCTGCCCGCCCGATACACAGGCGTTCCACTGGCGTCCCCGCACGGCGGCCGGCCACCGCGGTCACCTTTCAAGCAATACAATTTCACCATTCGTGAGGCATTGGACGAATGGCCGTCGTTGACGCCATTGCAGCCGAGAGCGACGTATTACTCCGTTCCGGAAGAGCTGCGAAACGAACAGCTAAACTGTTGGGTAAAGAGCTCCGCTCCAGGCAAATACTACAGCCTCTCCCATTTGGGAGTAAACAAGCTCATAAATTACACCGACTTCGACGGTGTCACCCGGGTCGTCGAAATCCCCATGATCACCATCAACGAGGCAGGTCTGAAGCGGATCATGGAGATTCGCAACCGAAACGGCGAATCTCTCATTCGGCCGGGCGACGAGGGAGATTATGTCTGGTGCCATTTTCGAGATCTAGAGGAGAAGCGCCAAGCTGCATTGGCGCGACGGCAAGCTCCACCGGCACCACCAAGAGTGAGCGCATCTTACGACAAATAGGCAATAGGCTGAGGCGCTGAATGGCCGAGCGCGGAACTCGGCCAAACGCTCGTACCGCCCAACCCTCAAGGAATCTTCGTACTCGCGATCTGCTCCCTGCTCCGCAAATTGTTCAGCCGAGACGCCTTCTCGGCCACGCCGCTGATACCTTCGCGGCGCATCAGCTCCGCCCAAACCTCCTCCGGCGCCACTTCCGCATCCACCCACAGCACAAGCAGATGGTAGAGCACGTCAGCACTTTCTCCGACGAGTGCCGAGCGGCTGGCGCCCGACACCGCCTCGATCACACATTCCACCGCCTCCTCGCCGAATTTCTGCGCGATCTTCGCGGTCCCGCGCGATAGCAGGCGCGCGGAATGGCTGATCGCCGGATCGACCTCGCGGCGGCTGACAATCGTCTCCCAGAGCCGGTCGAGCACCGTCGCGTCCGCCGATGCCAAGGAAGAAACCGCCGGCGTCTTCGGCATGGCTTTCTTGGCAGTAACGCGCGACGCCTTGGCCTTTGCAGCAACGCGTTTCGATGTCGTTGCCTTCTTCGTCGTCTTGAGCTTGGGCTTGGTCTTGGTCGCTTTGGCCATAAGGTCCCGGTATCCTCGATCTACTGAGCCAGGCGCACGGCCAAGCCTGCTTCATTCAATGCCATCTTAACCGCCGAAATCGTAAATTGTCCGAAATGGAAAACACTTGCGGCCAAAAGGCCGGTAGCGCCGGCGCGCGCGCCTTCCACGAAATGCCGCAGCTCACCCACACCGCCGGACGCTACCACCGGAACCGTTACGGTGCCGCAAACTTGAGCTAACAAATCGAGGTCGAACCCGCGGCCCGTGCCATCCCGGTCCATGCTCGTGAGCAGGATCTCGCCCGCACCCGTCGCCGCCATCCGCTGGCACCACTGCACGGCATCGAGCCCTGTCGCGACCCTGCCGCCGTGGCTGAAAACCTCCCAGCCGCCGCCTGGCACGGCCCGCGCATCGACAGCCACGGTCACGCATTGGCTGCCGAACTTCTCGGCCGCCTCGGCGACAAGCTCCGGCCGGGCGATGGCGGCCGAGTTGATGCTGCATTTGTCAGCCCCGGCCAGCAGCAGGCGGCGCATGTCGGCGGTCGAGCGGATGCCGCCCCCCACCGTCAGCGGCAGGAAGATGCGTGCGGATGTCTTGGCAACGACATCGAGGATCGTGTCGCGATTCTCGTGACTTGCGGTAATGTCGAGGAAAGTTAGCTCGTCGGCGCCGGCCGCGTCATACAGCGCGGCCTGCTCGACCGGATCGCCGGCATCGCGGAGAGAGACGAAATTGACGCCCTTCACCACCCGGCCGTCCTTGACGTCCAGACAGGGAATTACGCGAAGCTTTAGCATGGGCGAGGGGCTTTCATTACGGCGCCCTTGTGGCCACGGATTACTGCCGCCGCAAGAGGAAGGACCGGGCGCCGCCCCGGGAGGTCTCGGCCGATGAACTCACATGGGCACGGATCAGGCGAAGACCACGATCACGAAGACCATGAGCACGAAGACCATGAGCACGAAGACCATGAGCACGAAGGCCACGCCCACGACGAGCATTCGCATGAGGGCCATTCCCATGCGGGGCATTCCCATGCGGGGCACGTCCACGCGCCGGCGAGTTTCGGGCGGGCTTTCCTCATCGGCATCCTGCTCAACATCGGCTTCGTGGTGCTGGAGGTCGTCTATGGCTTCCTGGGTGGCTCGGTCGCGTTGGTGGCGGACGGTGCCCATAACCTGACCGATGTCCTCGGCCTCGCCGCCGCCTGGCTGGCGACGGTGCTGGGGCGGCGGCGGCCCACCGCGCGCTTCACCTATGGCATGGGCCGCAGCACCATCCTGGCGGCACTCTTCAACGCTGGCCTGTTGCTCCTCGCCACGGGGGCGATCCTGCTGGAGGCGATCCGGCGGCTGGTCACGCCGGAAGCGGTGGCGCCACGCGTCGTCATCATCGTCGCCGCCGTCGGCATCGCGATCAACGCCATCAGCGCGTGGCTCTTCGCCTCCGGGAGCAAGAATGACATCAACCTGCGCGGCGCCTTTCTGCACATGGCCTACGACGCCCTTGTCTCGGCCGGGGTCGTGGTAGCGGCGATCGTCATCGCCTTCACCGGCTGGAACCGGCTTGACCCGGCGATCAGCATCGTGATTGCCGTCGTCATCGTCTGGGGCACCTGGGGTCTGCTGCGGCAATCGCTCGGCATGTCGCTCGATGCGGTTCCCGAGGCGATCGAGCCGGCCGCCGTGCGCCGCTACCTCGAAAGCCTCCCAGGGGTCGAGCGCATCCACGACCTGCATATCTGGGCCATGAGCACGACCGAAACCGCGCTGACGAGCCATCTCGTCATTCCCGGCCCGCATCCCGGCGACGTGTTCCTGCAACGCACCTGCCAGGAACTTCGCCAACGCTTCCGCATCGGCCACGCCACGCTGCAGATCGAGATCGACGACGCGGTCTGCCGCCTGACCCCCGACAACGTGGTCTGACCGCGATGACAGACCGCTCCAAACCGTCATTTGACGAGCGAATCTACTGTAGATATCTTAATTTCAGAATTTACTGAAAGTTCTGGCCGTGGAGCTGTCTCCGCTCTCCGAGGCTTTCGTCCTGCATTTTGGCGAGATGGGCAGCCGCTGGGGCATCAACCGCACGGTCGGCCAGATCTGCGCCTTGCTCTACGTCTCGCCCCGTCCGCTACCCGCCGATGAGATCGCCGAGGTGCTGCGCTTCTCCCGCTCGAACGTTTCAATGGGTTTAAAGGAGCTGCAATCGTGGCGCCTCGTCCGCCTGCAGCATCTGCCCGGCGACCGGCGCGAGCATTTCTCCACGCCGGACGACGTGTGGCAGATCGTCCGGACCTTGGCGGAGGAGCGGCGGCGGCGGGAAATCGATCCCACCCTTTCCGTGCTGCGCGATCTCCTTATGGAGAAGGCGGCGACCGCCAGTGATCGCCATGCCCAATCCCGTATGCGGGAGATGCACGACCTGATCGAATTGATAACGAGGTGGTCCGAGGATGTGCAAAAGCTCGAAACCGATCAGCTTACCCAGCTTCTCCAACTCGGGGGCAAGGTCGTGCGGCTGCTTGAACTGAAGAACCGGCTTCCGCTGCTCGGTTCCGAACAGCGGCGTCGGCGTGCTGGCGCGGGGGGTACCTTGGCCACCAGCGAAAATCAGGAACAGGACGAGGATCAGGAGATGCTGCCATGATCGCCCATGCGCCCGCCCTAGCGGTGGTGCTGGCTCGGGGCCAATTCGGCTTCACCATCGCCTTTCACATCCTGTTCCCCGCCTTCTCGATCGGCCTCGCCAGCTACCTCGCGGTGCTGGAAATCCTGTGGTCGATCACCGGGCGGGAAGCCTATATGGCGGCCTACCGCTACTGGCTGAAGATCTTCTCGGTGGGCTTCGCCATGGGCGTCGTCTCCGGCCTCGTCATGGCCTACGAGATCGGCACGAACTGGAGCGGCTATTCCCTGAAAGTCGGCCCCATCCTGGGCCCGCTGCTCGCCTGGGAAACGCTCACCGCGTTCTTCCTGGAGGCCGGCTTCCTCGGCATCATGATCTTCGGGCTGAAGCGGGTGGGACCCAAGCTGCATCTGCTCGCGACCTGCATGGTGGCGATCGGCACGCTGATCTCGGCCACCTGGATCCTGATGGCCAATTCCTGGATGCAGACGCCGGTCGGCTACGCGATCGGTCAGCATGGCGAGTTTGTGCCCAAGGATTGGCTGGCGATTTGCTTCAATCCGAGCTTCCCCTTCCGCTGGGTCCACATGGTCATCGCGGCCTATATGTCGGTCGCCTTCGTGGTCGGCGGGGTCGGCGCATTCCACCTGCTGCGCGATCGCCGCAACGAGGTGGCGCGGCTGATGTTCTCCATGGCGATGTGGATGGCCGCCCTCGGCATGCCGGTCCAGCTATTCGCCGGAGACGCGCAGGGCCGGAACACCCTGCAATATCAGCCGGCTAAAATCGCGGCGATGGAGGGTGACTTCACCACGCTGGCCGGCCAGCCTTTGGTGCTCTTCGGCCTGCCCAACGTGGACACCGCCCGCAACGACTACGCGATTTCGCTGCCCCACCTCGGCTCCCTCATCCTGACCCATACCTGGGACGGCACCGTCAAAGGGCTAGACGCCTTCCCCAAGAATGACTGGCCGGTCGTCTTCGTGACCTTCTGGGCTTTCCGCGTGATGGTCGGTCTCGGCGTGCTGATGATGCTGGCTGGCTTCCTCAGCCTATGGCTCCGCTTCCGAGGAAGACTTTACGATACGCCGCTATTCCACCGCTTGATCACGGCCATGGGTCCGGCCGGCTTCATCTGCATCCTAGCAGGCTGGACGGTGACAGAGACCGGGCGGCAGCCCTGGACGGTCTATGGCCTGCTGCGAACCGTGGACAGCGCGTCGCCCGTCACGCTCCCGATGGTGATCTTCTCCTGCACCCTCATCCTGATCATCTACTTCGTCGTCTTCGGTGTCGGCATCCGTTACTTGCTGGCGATGATGGCCAATCCGCCGAGTCTCGACGAAGCGCCGCCGTCGAATGATCCGCCGCAGCGCACCCAGGGCATCACCCCCGGTCCGGCAGGCGGCACGGGAAAGCGAACCGAACCCCACCCCGGAGCGGGTGACCGCTCACAAGGAGTGCCCGCGGAATGATCGCCGATCTGGCTGGGCATCCCATTCTGCCCGTCATCTGGGCCTGCATCCTGGCCTTCGTCATCCTCGCCTATGTCACGCTCGACGGCTTCGACCTCGGCGTCGGCATGCTCTTCGCGGTCGAGCCCGAGCCGCATGACCGCGACGTGATGGTCAATACCATCGCGCCGGTATGGGACGGCAACGAGACGTGGTTGGTGCTGGGCGGCAGCGGCCTCTACGGCGCCTTCCCGGCGGCCTATAGCGTGATCCTGCCATCGGTCTATCCGCTGGTGATCCTCATGCTGCTGGGGCTCATCTTTCGCGGTGTCGCCTTCGAGTTCCGCTTTCGGGCGATCGAGAGCCAGCGCCGCCGCTGGGACTGGAGCTTCTTCGGCGGTTCCGTGCTCGCCGCGTTTTGCCAGGGCGCCATTCTGGGCGCGCTGATCCAGGGCACGAAGTCGTCGGCCGACCTTCAGTTCTCCGGCGGTCCCTTCGATTGGCTGACCGGCTTCACGGTGTTCTGCGGCATCGCGGTAGTTTTCGGCTACGCGCTGTTGGGGTCGAGCTGGTTGCTGTGGCGCACCTCGGGCAAGCTGCATACCAATATGCGGCGGCACACGCAGGTGCTGGGCATCGTCATGCTTGCGATGCTGCTCGTCGTCAGCCTGTGGACACCCACCCTCAACCCCAGCTTCTCCCATCGCTGGTTTGCCTGGCCGGGCATCCTCGCGACCGCCGTCGCCCCGATTCTCTCCGTTGTCCTGGCTTTCGTCTTCTTCGCCAGTTTGAAGAAAGAGGAGGGACAGCACGACCGCAGGCCGTTCTTCTGCGCGCTCGGCTGGTTTGTTTTGGGCTTCCTCGGCCTCGGCTACTCGATCTTCCCCATGATCGTGCCGCCGTCGCTCGATATCTGGCAGGCGGCCTCCGTGCCTTCCAGCCAGATCTTCCTGCTGGTCGGGGCGGCGGTGATGATCCCGCTCATCCTCGGCTACAACGCGCTCTCGTATTATATTTTCCGTGGCAAGGTGGAACCCGGTGCGCATTACCACTGACAGGCGTGATGCCTTCGACCGTCTAGCCGCCGCCACCTCGCGGCTACCGGGGGCGCGTGCGCGCACCGAGTGGTTCGTGGCGCGGCCTCGTCTGCGGCGTTGGGCGTGGTTCGTGGCGATCTACGGGGTGAGCGTCGTGGTCTTCGCCGCGGTGGCGTTCTTCCTCAACGCCATTGTGCCGAAATAACCCAGGATGGGACGCCCAGCTTAGGGCGCCCCATTGGTTCAGGCGGTCGCGGCTTTCTTCTGGGCTTCGGCGGCGGAGACGTTCAGCGTCACCTTGTCGCCGACGGAGGCGATCAGGCTGAGATCGATATAGTGATGCTCGCCATGCGCGGCCGGGTCCTTCTTGGTCAACTTGAGGCGGCTGCCGTCCAGATGGTCGACGGTTCCGACATGTTGGCCGTCGGACCCGACGACCTCCGAATGTTCTATGATCTTCGATGTATCGACCATTGCCGTTCCTCCAAAATGAGTCGCCTGAAGCCAGGCGGCTGAAGCCGATGTGCGGTTGCGAGCGTCCGGATCAACCCTGCCTTACGCGCCCGTGCCATTCCCCGCTGCCGACAGCTTGGTGCATCGCGATTTTGTGACCAATTGGCGTGCGAAGCCGAAACCATCGGAAATTCTCTTGCAGATTCAGCGTCAAGGCACCTAGGGTGCCTCCGGCCTCGGCGCCGAGTCTTGCTGCGTTTGGCATTTCATCCCTGTGATTTCGCGCGTTTCGGCGCGGGAAGGCTTCGTTTGGCCATTTTCCTCCGCGTTTCGCCCGCCCATCACATCTCCGCCAGTCCGAGCACAGTGTGTCGCGGCGTATTCCTGGCGCTGGCCTTTGCCGGGCTGCTGGCGGGATGCAAAAAGTCCAACGAATACGTGGCGCCGCCGCCGCCGCAGGTCAGTGTGGCCGTGCCGCTGAAGCAGGAAGTCACGCGCTACCTGGAAACCACCGGCAACATTGCCGCGATCAACACGGTGCCGCTCGTCGCCCGCGTCAACGGCTTCCTCTACAGCCAGAATTACGTCGATGGCACCGAGATGAAGAAGGGCGACACGCTCTTCACCATCGAGCCGCCGCCCTATTATGCCCAGTTGCAGCAGGCCCAGGCGCAGCAGGCCGCGCAGCAGGCGGCGCTTATCCAGGCGCAGCAGCAATATGCCCGCCAATCGACCTTGCGGAACCAGGGCGTCAACTCGGTCGCCGATCTCGACACAGCCCAGGCCAAGATGGACGGCGCCCAAGCCGATCTCGATCAGGCGAAATCCAGCGTCCAGCTCGCCGCAATCAACTACTCCTATACCCAGGTGAAGGCGCCGTTCGACGGCCTGGTTTCAGCGCACCTTGTCTCTGTCGGTGACATGGTGACCTCCTCGCCCACCACGACCTTATCGACCATCGTGCAACTCAGCCCGATCTACGTGAACTTCTCGGTCAGCGAGACGGACGTGCAGCGGATCCGGGCCAATCTGCGCGCCCGCGGCATCTCGCTCGCTGAGATCAAGAACGTGCCGGTCGATGTAGGGCTGCAAACCGAAACCGGCTTCCCGCATGCCGGCCTCCTCGACTACACCGCGCCGACAGTGGACCCGACCGCGGGCACCCTTTCCGCACGCGGCCAATTGTCCAATACAGACCACGTTCTGCTGCCCGGCATGTTCGTCCGGGTGCGCGTGCCGCTCGGCAAACAACCTAACGCCATGCTGGTGCCCGACACGGCGCTCGGCTCCGATCAGGCGGGCTCCTATCTCATGGTCGTCGATGGCACCAATACGGTGCAGCAGCGCACTGTCACCACAGGGCCGCTGGTCGGCACCTTGCGGGTGATCGATAACGGCCTCGCGCCAGACGACCATGTCGTCGTGGATGGTTTGCAGCGCGCGATACCTGGCGAGAAGGTGACGCCGACGCTGACCACGCTTGCGGCGCCACCTGATACCCCTGCGCCGGCCGCCGCACCCGCCAAGCCCGCGGCCCAGTAGCCCCGCATGTTCTCGAAATTCTTCATCGAGCGGCCCGTTCTCTCGAACGTCATCGCCATTGTCTTCGTGGTGATCGGCCTCGTCGCTTTGCTCGGTCTGCCGATCGCGCAGTATCCGAATGTCGTGCCGCCGACCGTGCAGGTCTCCACCAGTTACCCCGGCGCCAGCTCCCGCACCCTGATCGATACTGTTGCCTTGCCGATCGAGCAGCAGGTCAACGGCGTGCAGGACATGCTGTACATGCAGTCCACCAGCGCCAGTGACGGCACGTACAACCTCATCGTCACCTTCAAGATCGGCACCGACCTCAACTTCGCCCAGGTGCTGGTGCAGAACCGCGTCTCCGCGGCGCTCGCCCAGCTGCCGCCCGCCGTGCAGGCGCAGGGCGTCGTCGTCCAGCAGAAATCGACCGCGATCCTGCAGATCATCACGCTGAGTTCGCCGAATAATCGCTACAGCGGCCTCTATCTGAGCAATTACGCCACCATCAACCTGGTCAATCCGCTGGCACGTCTGCCCGGTGTCGGCAATGTCGCGGTCTTCGGCGCCGGCAATTACGCGATGCGCCTGTGGCTCGACCCAAATGCGCTCAAGGCGCGCAACCTGACGCCGAGTGACGTAATCAACGCGGTGTCGCAGCAGAGCCAGGCCGTGACGGCTGGTCAGATCGGTGCGCCCCCGGCACCGGCCGGGCAGGCTTTCCAATACACGATCAATATCCAGGGGCGCCTGACCGACGTCGACCAATTCAAAGACATCATAGTCAAGACCGCGCCCGGCGCGAACGGGCTCGTAACACGGGTGCGCGACGTCGCGCGGGTCGAGCTCGGCGCCCAAACGTACGGCCAGGCTTTCACGCTCAACGGTCAGCCGGCCACGGGTATCGGCATCTACCAGACGCCCGGTGCCAATGCGCTCCAGGTCGCGACCGAAGTGCGGAAGGCGATGGCGGGGCTGTCCAAAACCTTCCCGCAGGACCTCACCTACGGGATTCCCTTCGACACCACGCTCTTCGTCTCCGCCTCGGTTGAGGAGGTCTACAAGACCCTCATCGAGGCCGGCATTCTGGTGCTGGTCGTCATCCTGGTCTTCCTGCAGGATTGGCGCGCGACCCTGGTGCCGGCCACGACGGTGCCGATCACCGTCATCGGCGCCTTTGCGGCGATGTCGGCGCTCGGCTTCACCATCAATATGTCGACGCTCTTCGCCATCGTGCTGTCGATCGGCATCGTGGTGGATGATGCGATCGTGGTGGTGGAAGGTGCCGCCCAGTACCTCGAGAAGGGGCTGAACGGCCACGATTCGGCGATCAGCGCCATGCGGGATCTGTTCGGCCCGATCGTCGGCATCACGCTGGTGCTCATGTCGGTGTTCATCCCGGCCTCGATGACACCGGGCCTCACCGGCCAGATGTATGCGCAGTTCGCCTTGGTGATCGCGGCGACGGCGCTCATCAGCGCCATCAACGCCGCGACGCTCACGCCCACGCAATGCGCGCTTTGGCTGCGCGTCCCGAAGGCACCCGAGAAGCGCAACATCCTCGCCCGCGGCTTCAACCACGGCTACGACGGCCTCGCCAGATGGTATGCCGGCCTGATCGCCCATATGACCAATCATGCCGGCCCGATGGCGCTGATCGCCCTTGTGCTGATGGGCTTCGCCGTCTGGGGCATCGCGCGGCTGCCGACCGGCTTCCTGCCGACCGAGGATCAGGGCTATCTCCTGATCGGCGCGCAATTGCCTGATGGTGCCTCGCTCGGCCGGACGACGCAGACGCTCGCCAAGATCCAGCAGATCGCGCAAGCCACGCCGGGCGTCGCCACCGTCATCAACATCAACGGCATCTCGATTCTCGACAACAGCGCGACGCTCGCCAATGCCGGCGTCGCCTATGTGATTCTGAAGGACTGGAGCAAGCGCGGTAAGGGCGAGGATCTTCGCTCGATCTACATGAACCTCACGCGCCAGTTGCAGGCGGTGCAGTCGGCCGCGACTTTCGTCCTGGTGCCGCCGGCGATCCAGGGCATCGGCAATTCCAACGGCTTCGACATGGTCGTGGAACTACGGGACGGCAGCGCCGACTACGCCAAGCTGCAGACCATCGCGCGAACCATGGTGAGTGCCGCGGCGGGCCAGAGCGGCATTGCCCATCCCAGTACCTCATTCCGCGCCGGGGTGCCGCAGTATCAGGTCGTGGTCGATCGCGTGAAGGCGGAGACCCTGCACGTCAATATCGGAGAGATTTTCGCGACCATCTCCTCCTATCTCGGCTCGACCTACATCAACCAGTTCAACAAATTCGGCATGACCTTCCAGGTCTATGCCCAGGCCGATGCACCCGATCGCCTGCGCCCGGATCAGCTAGAGCAGCTGCAGGTACGGGCCGAGGACGGCACGACGATGATCCCGCTCGGCACCCTGGTCCGCATCAAGCCGATGGTGGGGCCGTCGCTGATCAGCCTGTACAATCTCTACCCCTCCGCGACGATCGTCGGTGGCGCGGCGGCGGGCTTCAGCTCGGGCCAGTCGCTCGATCTCATGCAGCAGGTGGCGGCGCATAACCTGCCGCGCGGCTCGGCCTTCGACTGGACCGCGATGTCCTATCAGGAGAAAGCCGCCGGCGGCCAAATCATCTACGCCTTCGGCTTCGCGCTGCTGCTGGTCTATCTCGTGCTCGCCGGCCAATACGAAAGCTGGATCACGCCCATCGCCGTCTTGCTCGCCGTCCCGCTCGCGCTGCTGGGTCCCGCGCTGGTACTGGGGCTGCTCGGTCTCGACAACAATCTCTACACGCAGGTGGGCTTGCTTCTGCTCATCGCGCTCGCCGCGAAGAACGCCATCCTCATCGTCGAGGTCGCGCGTGAGCAGCGAGCGATCCATGGGCTGTCGATCTTGGAAGCGGCCCGCGCCGCCTCGCATGCCCGTCTGCGGCCGATCCTGATGACCTCCTTCGCCTTCATGCTCGGCGTCGTGCCGCTCATCCTCGCGACCGGCGCGGGCGCCAACTCGCGCAAGACCATCGGCATCACGGTGTTCAGCGGCATGGCCGCCTCGACCCTGCTCGCGGTGCTGTTCGTGCCGTCCTTCTTCGTCGTGCTGCAGCGCTTCGATGAGTGGCGCAGCGGCGCCCGCAAGCCGGTGACACCTCCGGCGCCCACGCCCGCTGCCACGGCATGACGCTTTGGCTATCCCAGCTGCCGCTTTGGCTTTCGGCGCTGCTGATTGTCGTCGTGATGACCGGGCTCACCATGGTCGGCCCGTATCTCGTCCGAAAGATTTTCGGACTGGACCGGCTGATCACCAACAACGAGGTCGCCGGCTTCAAATTCGCCGTGCTCGGCGTGATCTACGCGGTGCTGCTCGGCTTCGCCGTCATCGTGGTCTGGGAGAGGTTTCGCGATGCGGGAGCGGCGGTGACGGAGGAAGCCGCCGCCGCTGCCTCGATCTACCGCTTGTCGCCCGGTGTCGACGCCGCCCATCGCCCTGCGATCGACCGCGCGCTGTCGCACTATCTGGAGAGCGCCGGGAAAGATGACTGGCCCGCAATGGATCGCGGCAAAATCAGTCCCGTCGCGACGCAGGCACTTACCGACATCTACACTGCCGTGCTTGCCGTCTCCCCGAATAATACACGAGACGAAGTCGTCATGCAGGCGATGCTCAACCAGCTCACGGCCATGACCGAAGGCCGACGCGCGAGGTTCGAGCTTTCCGGCGGTATCGTGCCCGGTGTTTTGTGGCTCGTGCTGTTTTTCGGCGCGCTGCTGACGCTGTCCTTCACTTTTTTCTTCGGCGCCAAGAATCTATTCGCGCAAACCCTGATGGCGGGCATGCTGGCTGCTGTCATCTTCATGGCGCTCTTCATGGTCGTCGCCCTCGACCACCCCTTCTCGGGCGGCATCCGGGTCTCGGCTGAACCACTGGAGTATGTGTTGCGCACGCTTGCGCCAGCTGAGCCGCCCTAACCAGCTGATTGAGGAGCCGCCGCGCCTAATTCGGCTTCAGCGGCTTTAAAGTTTCCCGTGGCAGTATTTGAACTTCTTCCCTGACCCGCAGGGGCAGGCGGCGTTGCGCGGCGTTGCGCGCCACTCGGCGGGCAATTCCGCCAGCGTCGTGCCGCTCTCCGCCACCGCGACGGCGAGGCCCGTGGGTGAGCCCGTCGCCAAATCCGGATCGCCCATCATCGACATCAGCGACGGCTCAGGATGGCTCTCGATCATCGGGGGCAAAGCGGGCTCGGCTTCCACCGGCCGCCCAAGCTCGACCCGCGACACGATCGACGTAACCCTCTCCTTGAGATCCTCCAGCAGTGCCCCGAACAGCGAGAACGCCTCGGACTTGTATTCGCGCAGCGGATCGAGCTGACCATAGGCGCGCAGCCCGATGCCCTGCCGCAAGTGATCCAGGTTCAGCAGATGCTCCTTCCAAACCTGGTCGAGCGTTTGCAACAGCAGTGACTTCTCGACCATCCGCATCAGGTCGGGGCCGAAATTGGCCGTCTTCGCCGCCATCATCGAATCAGCCGTCGACTCTATGCGCTCGCGGATACCGGTCTCGTCGATGCCCTCCTCGCGGCCCCAATCGACGATCGGCAGTGACAGGTTCAGCAACCGCTCGACATCCTCGGCAAGCTCCGCGGTTTCCCACTGCTCGGCGAAAGCCTTCTCGGGAATGCGGCGGGAGACCACCGCGGAGATGACCTCGTTGCGCATCTGCGAAAGCATCTCCGAGACATCCTCGGACTTCATGAATTCGCGGCGCTGGGCATAGACCTCCTTGCGCTGGTCATTCATCACGTCGTCGTATTTGAGCAGCGTCTTGCGGGTATCGAAGTTGCGCGCCTCGACCTTCTTCTGCGCCTTTTCCAGCGCGCGGTTGATCCAAGGATGGGTGATCGCCTCACCCGGCTTGAGGCCGAGGCGCTGCAGCATCCCGCCCATCCGGTCCGAACCGAAGATGCGCATGAGGTCGTCTTCGAGCGACAGGAAGAATCGGCTGTGCCCAGGGTCGCCCTGACGGCCCGATCGCCCGCGCAACTGATTGTCGATACGCCGGCTCTCATGCCGCTCCGTGCCGATGACATACAACCCGCCGGCCGCGACCACCGCATCGTGGTTGCGCGCGATCTCGGCCACCAGCTCGACATTACGGCGGTCGTATTCCTCAGGGTCGGTGATCTCCGCGAGTTCGAGCTTGCGGCGCATCTCGACATTGCCGCCGAGTTTGATGTCGGTGCCGCGCCCGGCCATGTTGGTCGCGATGGTGATGGCGCCCGGCGCGCCCGCCTGGGCGATGATCGCCGCTTCCTGCTCATGGAAGCGCGCGTTCAGCACCGCATGCGGCACATTCTGTTGCGTCAGGATTTCGCTGAGCAGCTCGCTCTTTTCGATGCTCGTCGTGCCGACCAGAACCGGCTGGCCGCGTTTCCGCGTCTCGGCGATCAGCGTGCCGACGGCGGCGTATTTCTCCTCCGCCGTGCGATAGACCTCGTCGTCCTCATCCTTGCGCGCCACGCCTACGTTGGTGGGGATATCGACCACCGAGAGCTTGTAGATTTC
The DNA here is from genome assembly GCF_009765865.1 of Acidisoma sp. L85. Lineage (GTDB taxonomy): Bacteria > Pseudomonadota > Alphaproteobacteria > Acetobacterales > Acetobacteraceae > Acidisoma. The sequence continues at coordinate 162,932 of NZ_LMUQ01000037.1, read as the reverse complement.
CTCGAACTCGTCGGCCTCGGTCATCGCCGTGCCGGTCATCCCGGCGAGCTTGGGATAGAGCCGGAAGTAATTCTGGAAGGTGATGGAGGCGAGTGTCTGGTTCTCGGGCTGGACCGTGACGTGCTCCTTGGCCTCGAGCGCTTGATGCAGCCCTTCGGAATAGCGGCGGCCTTCCATCATGCGGCCGGTGAACTCGTCGATGATCACCACCTTGTCGTCGCGCGTGATGTAATCGACGTCGCGGGTGAACAGCACATGCGCGCGCAGGCTCTGCTGCACGTGATGCAGCATGGAAATATTGTGGACGTCGTAGAGATTGCCTTCGAGCAGGATGCCGTGGGCGCGGAGTATTTCCTCCGCGCGCTCGTTGCCCGCTTCGGTCAGGGTCACGCTGCGGGCCTTCTCGTCCTTCTCGAAGGTTTCCGGCTCTTTTGCCATCTGCAGCACGATGAGATCGACCTGGCGGTACAGGTCGGAACTATCCTCGGCCGGGCCGGAGATGATGAGCGGCGTGCGCGCCTCGTCGATCAGGATGCTATCGACCTCATCGACGATCGCGTAGTTGAAGTCGCGCTGGACCATGTCCTCCAGCCGGTACTTCATGTTGTCGCGCAAGTAGTCAAAGCCGAATTCGTTGTTGGTGCCGTAGGTGATATCGCAGGCGTAGCTCGCCTGGCGCTGCCCGTCCTCCAGCCCGTGCACGATGATGCCGGTGGAAAGGCCGAGGAAGCCGTACAGCCGGCCCATATCCTCCGCGTCGCGTCGCGCCAGATAGTCGTTCACCGTCACGACATGGACGCCCTTGCCGGGCAGCGCATTGAGGTAGACGGGCAGAGTGGCGACCAGGGTCTTGCCCTCGCCGGTCTTCATCTCGGCGATGCGCCCGGAATGCAGTACGACGCCGCCCACCAGCTGCACGTCGAAGTGGCGCAGCCCGAGCACGCGCTTGGACGCCTCCCGCACCACCGCGAAGGCTTCGGGCATCAGCTCGTCCAGCGTGGCGCCGCCGGCCAGGCGCTGGCGGAACTCAGCCGTTTTGCCGCGCAAAGCCTCATCGGTCAGCGCCGAGATCTGGGGCTCCAAGGCATTGACCTCGGGCACGATCCGGCGATAGCCCTTGAGGACGCGTTCGTTGCTGGTTCCGAAAATGGCGCGAGCGAGAGATCCGAACATGTGAACCTTGGGTCAGATAGGGCCGGGAGGCGATCCCGCCGGCATCCGCGGAGCCGCCCGGTCTGTGGCACGGCCCGGGCTCATCCGGTGCGGAGGGGCGCAGTGATAGGATCCTGGCCCGCACCGGTCAACGCGAGCGTTATGAACAAGCGTTAACGCCCGCCGCCTTGTGATGCCATGGCTCTTCCGCCATTGTCCCGCCCCATCCTGCCCCAGCCATCGCCCCGCGAGGTCTCTCATGCGTTCCGACCGCCTTTTTTCGCGTGCCTGCCTAGCCGCATTGGTGACCAGCGGCCTCTCGCTGGCCCTCCCATCCCTTGCCAGCGCGCAGTCACCACCGGCCGCCGGCGCCCCGCCGGGCACCATGGCACCCGCCCCGGCCGGTGCCCAGGCGCAGGCGCCCGTCGATCCGAACACCGTCGTCGCGACTGTGAACGGCCAGGATATCCACCTCGCGGATGTCTCCGAACTCACGCGCAACCTGCCGCAGCAGCTCCAGGGCATGCCGCCCGATCAGCTCTACCCGATCCTGCTCGAGCAGCTCGTCGATCAGAAGGCCATGGCGATCGCCGCCCGCAAGGATGGTCTGCAGAACGACCCGCTGGTGCAGAAGCGCATCGCCGTCGGGATCGACCAGGTGCTCCAAGGCGCCCTCGTCTCGAAGGTTGTCGGCCCGGCCATCACCGAGGATGCCGTGAAGGCCGTCTATGCCAAGGACTACGCCGATAAGCCGGGGATCGAGGAGGTGCATGCGCGCCATATCCTCGTGTCGAACGAGCAGCAGGCCAAGGACATCATCAAGCAGCTCGACCATGGCGCGGATTTCGCCAAGCTCGCGAAGAAATATAGCAAGGATCCCGGTGCGGCGAACGGTGGCGATCTCGGCTACTTCAAGAAGACCGATATGGTGCCCGAATTCGCTGAGGCGGCCTTCTCGTTGAAGGACGGCCAGATCACCCAGACCCCCGTTCACACCCAGTTCGGCTATCATGTGATCCAGGTGCTCGGCCACAAGACCGATCCGGCGCCCAGCCTCGCCGATGTGCATGACAAAATCCGCAATGATCTGATCCAGGAGAATGTCCACAAGCTGCTGACCCAGGTGCGCAGCCAGGTGACGATCAAGGAATTCGGCCCGGACGGCACGCCGATGGCGGGACCCAACGGCCCAGCCCCCGGCGCACCGGCTGCCGCGGCACCCTCCGCCACGCCAGCGCCAGCCGCCGCACCGGCTCCCGCGAAGCCCGCGGCTCAGTAGCCGCGCCGGCGCCATGGCCAAGATCACCGAGGTCTCGCCCCTCGCGGTTCCCTTGCCCTTGCTCGGCCCCGTGCCGGGCGTCCGGCTTGGGGCCGCGGAGGCCGGCATTCGCTATCGCGGGCGCCGCGACCTCATGATGATGGCCTTCGCGCCCGGCACCACTGTCGCTGGCGTCTTCACCCGCAACCTCTGCCCCGGCGCGCCGATCGACTGGTGCCGGGAGGTGCTGCCCGCCGGCGCCGCCCGCGCGCTGGTGGTCAATGCCGGCAACGCCAATGTCTTTACGGGCCGCGCCGGCGCCGAAAGCGTGCGCGCCACCGCCGAGGCCGCTGCCGCACTCGCCGGTTGCGCGCCCGCCGCGGTCTTCGTCGCCTCGACCGGGGTGATCGGCGAGGTTCTGCCGCATGAGCGCCTGACCGCGGCACTCCCCGCGCTCCACGCCGCCCTCGGCGAGAACGGGTGGGAAGACGCGGCCCGCGCCATCATGACCACCGACACGTTTCCGAAGGCGAGCACCCGCCGCGCCCGCATCGGCGGCACGGCGGTCACCATCAACGGCATCGCCAAGGGCAGCGGCATGATCGCCCCCGACATGGCGACCATGCTGAGCTTCGTCGCCACCGACGCCGCGATCCCCGCGAGCGTGCTGCAGACGCTATTGGAGCGCGGCGTCGCGCCCAGCTTCAACTGCATCACAGTCGATAGCGACACCTCGACCAGCGACACCCTTCTGCTCTTCGCCACCGGCCAGGCGGCGCATCCGGCGGTCAGCAGCGCAGACGACCCCGCCCTTGCGGGTTTCGCCGAGGCTTTGAACGCCGTGCTCGCCGATCTCGCCCTGCAAGTCGCGCGGGATGGGGAGGGCGCGCAGAAGCTTATCCGCATCGAGGTGACGGGCGCTGTCTCTGCCATCTCGGCCAAGCGCATCGCCTTCGCCATCGCCCATTCGCCCCTGGTCAAAACCGCCGTCGCCGGAGAGGACGCGAACTGGGGACGCATCGTCATGGCCGTCGGCAAAGCCGGGGAACCCGCCGACCGCGACCGTCTGGCGGTCGGCATCGGCGGCACCTGGATGGCCCGCGATGGCACCGTGGTGGCCGGCTATGACGAGGCCCCGGTGGTCGCCCATATGAAGGGGCGGGAGATCCTCATCGCCGTCGATATCGGCCTCGGCGAAGGCGCCGCGACTGTCTGGACCTGCGACCTCACGCACGGCTACATCGACATCAATGGAAGCTATCGGAGCTGAGGCCCCCCTCAGCGTGAAAACCAGCGCGAGTGAAAGCGCGGCGGAGGAGTCGTATCCGACCCTCACCACCGAGCGTCTCCTGCTACGCCCATTCCAACCCGCCGATGCGGAACACCTCCACCGCCTCCTCAATGACTGGGAGGTCTGCCGGATGCTGCAGACCGTCCATTTCCCTTATCCCCTCGAGGACGCGCAGGAGTGGCTCGCCGATGCCGTGAAGAAGCGACGGGAGGGCCGCGCCTTCCACCTCGCGATCACGGGGCGGGAGGACGGAAGCGAACTCCTGATCGGCGCGGTCGGCCTCAAGCTGGTGCAGGGCAAGCGGCGCGCCACGCTCGGCTATTGGATCGGCCGGCGCTACTGGGGCCATGGCGTCGCCACCGAGGCCGCCGGCCGCATGTTGCGCTGGGCCCTCGCCAATCTCGACCTCGACGAGGTCGAGGCGGTGGCGGCGGCCAACAACCCCGCCTCCGCCGCCGTGCTGCGCCGCATCGGCTTCCGCGAGACGGGCGCCGGGCGCGAGATGTTCCGCGCGCGCGGCAGCAAGCAGCCGGTGCTGAGTTTCACCGCGACAAGGGCCGATATCCCGGCTCTCGCCGCCTTGGAGACGCCTGCCCCGAGCCCGCCGGCGCTGGAGAACGGGCTGCCCATGCTGCTCGTCGCCGCCTGTGCCCTGGTCGATGCCGAGACCCGCGTGCTGATCGCCCGCCGTCCCGAGGGCCGCGCCATGGCGGGCCTCTGGGAGTTCCCCGGCGGCAAGATGGAGCCCGGCGAGAGCCCGGAAGCGACGCTGGTCCGCGAACTGCGCGAGGAACTCGGTATCGAACTGTCACGGTCGAGCCTGGCGCCCTTCGCCTTCGCCTCGCACGCCTATGAGCGCTTTCATCTGCTCATGCCTCTATTCCTCTGCCGCCGCTGGCAGGGCATTCCATCGGCAAGGGAAGGGCAAACCTTGCGCTGGGTGCGGGCGGATGAACTCGCCGATTTCCCTATGTTGCCCGCCGATAAACCCTTGCTGCCGATGCTGCGCGATTTCCTGTAAGCACGAAAACGACCCCGAAGGAGGCTCCGGCTCCATGCCTAACCCGACCGCCTGCCTTCTCGTCATCGGCAATGAAATACTCTCCGGCCGCACGCAGGACATCAACATCAAGTTCCTCGCCACACGCCTCGGCGAGATCGGTATTCCGCTGCGCGAGGTGCGGGTCATCCCCGACATCGCCGCGACCATCATCGCCACCGTCAACGAAGTGCGGGCCGCCTTCGACCATGTCTTCACCACCGGCGGCATCGGGCCGACCCATGACGACATCACCAGCGAATGCATCTCGGCGGCTTTCGGCGTGCCCTGGGAAATCCACCCGGAGGCCTTCGCCCTGATGGAGGCGCGCTACGCCAAAGGCGAGTTCAATGCCGCCCGCCGCCGCATGGCGACGATGCCGCGCGGCGCCACGCTGATCAAAAACGCGATCTCCGCGGCGCCTGGCTTCAGCATCGGCAATGTCCATGTCATGGCCGGGGTGCCGCGCATCATGCAGGCGATGTTCGACGCGCTCGCGCCGACCCTGGCTGGCGGCAAGCCGGTCATTTCCCGCGCCGTCTATGCGATGGGACTGATGGAGGGCACCATCGCCGCTGGCCTGGAGGCGATCCAGAACCGCTATCCGGAGCTCGATGTCGGCAGCTATCCCTTCGCGCGTGACGCCGGCCATGGCGTCGCCATCGTCAGCAAGGGCACCGATGTCACGGAGGCCGAGGCGGCGACGGCCGATGTCACCGCCCTCATGGCGGGTCTCGGCCTGGCGCCCATTCAGGGAGAGCCGGTGTGACGACCACGCGCGCGCGGTCGCGCTGAGGTGGCCTGGCTGCTGATCGTTTTCTCTGGCCTGTGTGAGCCGGTCTGGACCTATTTCCTGAAGCAATCCCAAGGCTTTTCGCGCCTCTTGCCGTCCGCGATCACCTTAGTGGTCTCCGGAATGAGCTTCCTCGCGCTGAGCTTCTCGCTCAAGAGCCTGCCGCTCGGTCCGGGCTATGCGGTCTGGACCGGCATCGGCACCATCGGAACGGCGGTGACCGGCGTCATTCTCCTCGGCGAGCCGATCACCGTGGCCCGCGTTCTCTCCATCGCCGCCATCATCGCCGGGACCATTGGCTTGCGGCTGACGACATCGGGGTAAGAAGCCCGTCGCGAGCCTTATTGGGCGATCGTCGCATTCCCGTCGGCCGCGCTGAGCTTCGCCGGCGGATCGCCCATCCAGGTCTGCATCAGCGTGTAGCTGACCGCCAGGATGGCCGGGCCGATGAACAATCCGATAAGGCCAAAGGCGACAAGCCCGCCGAGCACGCCGACCAGGATCAGCAGCAGCGGCAAATCCGCCTGCCGCCTGATCAGGACCGGCCGCAGCACGTTGTCGAGCACGATCGCCAGGATCGTGAACAGCAGCAGAACCACCGCCATCGTTGTGCCGCCGTAGACGAACATCCAGATCACGGCTGGGATCAGCACCAGCCCTGGCCCGGCCTGCGCGACGCAGACCACGAACATCACCGCCGTCAGCACCACCGCGAAGGGCACACCGGTTATCCAAAGCCCCAGGCCACCGATCAGCGTCTCGACCAGCGAGGTCACCATCACTCCCATCGCCACGGCGCGGATGGAGCGCCCGGCCAGCCGCACCATCTCCTCCCCGCGCTCTCCGGCGAGCCGGCGGCCGAAGCGGTCGAGCAGCCGGACCCCGGCTTCGGCATGGACATCGATGAGGGCGACAATCACGACGGTCAGCAGGAACTGGATCAGCAGGCGCCCCAGGCCGCCGATGCTGCCCAGCAGCCAGCCGATCGCCAAACCCGCATAGGGCCGTAGCGTCGGCGCAAGCTTGCTGAGGCCGCTTGCATCGATATCCCGCCACAGCTCGGCCAAGCTGGGACCGACCAGCGGCAGCGTCTCGAGCCAATGCGGCGCCGGCGGCAGCCGGAAGCTGACTGCGGCCTGCGCCAGGGCCGCCAGATCTCCCGCATGCCCGAGGATGGTGATGGTCGCGAGCCAGAACGGCAGCACGAAGACGATCAGGACGATCAGCGTCATGACCGCCACCGCCAATCCACGACTTCCCCACAGCAACCGCTGCATCCGCTGCAGCAGCGGCCAGGTCGCGACGGAAACCGTCACAGCCCAGATGAAAGCGGGCAGGAAGGGCCGCACCACCCAAAGCGTGACGATGATGAGTATGCCGATGATCAGGACGGCGAAGACGGTCCGCGTCAGATCATGGCTCGGCGCCGGCTGGGGCATGGGTGGCTTTCACGCTGCAAATTCTCGGGACATACGCAGTTCGCCGAAGGACGGCTGATGCTCTGTCAGTGAGTGCCGGATTGATCAGTTGGTCAGAAACACGCAGGTACGAGCCAAGGCATTAACAAAGGTCCTAGAGCACGATGTCTTTGGTTGAACGGTTCTCGTTCCGTATCGTCATCCTCGGCGAAGGCAGAGGATCCACGGCTTCCTTTCTCCACGAAGGTGAAGGCGTGGATGGCAGGCCTTCGCGTGCCATGACGAAACCTTGTCGCCGTTCAGTAGTCGATCATCTCGCTCTGGGACATCCATCCGCGCCGGGATTTGCTCCGAAGAAAACCTTGCCCGCTCTGGGAGGCGCGCAACGAAATCCCGGAATACTACCCCATCCGCCGCGCCAGCCGCACCGCAGTGTGGCCTCGGCTGGGGCGGAGGCTTGGCATGATGAGCAGGCAGTCGTCATAAGGCGTGCGGATCTCGATGCCGCCATCCAGCGCCAGCAGGGTATCGCGGCGAGGGATCAGATCTCCGCCACGGAACGGGCGGGTGAAGGTGAAACTGCCGGTGCTCGCGGTAATGACCGCCGTGACCTCGGCGAGCGAAGGGGGATCCTCCGTCACGGGAGGCAGCCTTGGCTCGTTTTTCGCCGCCATGCCCAGGGTGCGCATCATGCCGCCGATCGCGCGCAGCGTCGCGGCAACGGTCGGCTCCTCCCAATGCTGGCCGGCCTCGACCAGGATCGCGCGCTGCGCCGTATGCGGATTGGAGAAGGGCGCATAGTCGATCAGCCGCCGCCCATTGGCGTGACCGGCATCCGACACCACCAGCCCCGGCGTTCCGACCGCCTGGGCCAGTTGGCGGCCGCGTGCGGTGGGGCCGCACAGGATGAGCGGGATGGAGGGCCACAGCATCGAATGCAGGTCCAGCAGCGCATCCGCCGTATCGATCAGGGGCCGCATATCCCGCGCCCGGTCGATCTCCAGCGACCGCCGCCCGCCCTCAAGCCAAGCCGGATCCCAGACGCGGTTGAGATCCTCCTCGACATAGCGCGATGCCACAGGCTCCGCCGCATCGAAGCGGCGGAACGCGGCGAGATTGGCGAAGCCGAAGGTGAGCTTCCCGCGCGCCGGCCGCAGATCCGCCCGCAACAGCCGGTCGAGCGCGATCGCCCCGGCCAGCTCGTTGCCATGCATCAGCGACACGAGAACAAGATGCGGACCCGGCGACCCGCTGTCTCGGGTAGTGAAGCCCTCGATCCCGGTATTGCCCGCGTTCCAGGGCGAGAGATCGGGCGGCGTCAGCTCGACCGCGAATTGCGGCAGCGGCGGCAATGCGAGGGAGGCGCTCGCGATCATCCGCAGGCCAGACGGGCGACGCGGCGAATGAAGGCGTCGCAGGCCACGAGTTGGCTCTCCGCGATCCATTCATCCGCCTGATGGGCCTGCGCGATATCACCCGGACCGCAGACGACCGTTGGGATATCCGCCGCGTCATAGAGCCCGGCCTCGGTGCCGTATGACACCTTGCCGGCCCCGTTGGCCCCCGTCGCCTGGCGAACCAGATCGACCACCGCGTGATTATCCGCGGTCGAGAGACCGGGAATCCAATTAAGCACCTCGATCGTGAACCCCGTCTCGGGATCGACCGCATGCATTGCGGGTTCGATCTCGGTGGCGAGATAGGCGCGCAGCGCCGCCGTCTCGCGGTCGAAGTTGTCGCCCGGCACCGTGCGCCACTCCATGTCGCACCAGGCCTGGTCCGGAATGATGTTGATCACCGATCCGCCGCCCATCACCCCGACATGGGCGGTGCTATGCGGCGGCTCGAAACCCGCGATGAACGGACCCTCGGCGGCAAATCGCCGCTGCCGCTGCGCCACCCAGCGCACCGCCTCGGCGATGGCGGTCACGGCATTGACCCCGCGATCCGGAGTGGAGGAGTGGCCCGCCCGGCCGCACGCCGAGACGCGCAGAGCCATCCGGCCCTTATGCGCGGTGATCGGCTGCATGAGGCTCGGCTCGCCGACCACGCAAAGCGCCGGCTGCCAGCCGCTTTCGGCAACATCCTCGATCAGCCGCCGGGCGCCGTCGCAGCTGACTTCCTCGTCATAGGTGATGAGGAGGTGGACGGGCCGCGCCAGCCGGGCCGCCTGCAAATCGGGGACGGCGCTCAGGCAGGCGGCGACGAAGCCCTTCATGTCAGCGGTGCCGCGCCCATACAGGCGGTCGCCGTCCCGCCGCAGCCGGAAAGGGTCGCTCGCCCAGTCCTGGCCCTCGACCGGCACGGTATCGACATGGCCGGATAGCGCGAGACCACCGGGCCCGGGTGTGCCGATCACCGCATGGATATTGGCCTTCTGCCCGGTGGGGTCGTGACTGACGCGGAAAGGCACGCCATGGGCGCGCAGATAGTCGCCGACGAAATCCATCAGCGGCAAATTGCT